>NZ_ASWI01000006.1 GCF_000407565.1 Enterococcus cecorum DSM 20682 = ATCC 43198 | reverse complement strand
ACAATTTCATCTACGTTACCTCAGTCGTTTAAAAAGAAATTCACGATCTTCCATCGCTACCAATCGGGTATTTCAAATGCCTTTAAGGTGTCCCACTCAAACGGCGTCACTGAGGGGCTGAATAACAAGATCAAGCTGATTAAACGAATTGCGTTTGGTTATCGCAACTTTTATAACTTTCGGGCACGGATCTATTTACAACAAGGTCTGATCTTTGAAAACTAAAAAAATATGCGGCGCACAGAACGCGCCGCATATCGGACTAAGTTTTATTCAAATTTGTCTTCACCAACACGATTTGACAAAGAGCCAATAAGTTACTATAAAAAAGAAAAGACTGTAGACCTTATCCATAAATTGGATTTTGTCTACAGTCTGTAACGAAGTTCAACTTCGTTCTTTTCTTTTGGATTTTTTATAAGAAAAACAGCTATAACTTTCTGATTTTTATCACATTTACGTTTACATGAAAGCGATGTACATCTCAAAAATCAGATTAAAACTTTGATTAGAAGAGAGTATTTTTTTTTGAATCTTTCCGATAAAATTCTACACGGTTTTTAGTGCAAAGCCCCTTTCTGTGTGGAATGATTTTTTTAACTGTTATGTAGCAATGTTTGTCTTTTGTAATTTCTTCCCATGATATGACCTCCCATGTAGAAAATGCCAGATATGAAAAGGCAATTTTCCACTTCAAAATCATAAAGGAAAAATCCGTCTTAATTCCGTCAATAATATTGTTTTTTAGCAGGATATAGAAAAAGGTTATTGCAGGTCAGCATACGCTGGAGCAATAACCCTTTGTTATCTCAAATCTGTTTGTGCGTTTAATTTATCCCGATAATACTTTTGTTTGTCAGCAGGGATATGGTTGCAGAAGTCATCAATCCATCTCTGGCACTTCTCAAATACCTGTTCGTCAAGGTAGTAATTGGGGTAGTCTGCCAGTATTTCATGCTCCCTGTCAATCTGCTCTGTCAGTTGGATTGTAAAATCCATATACTGCTTGTGCAGGTTGTGTGCATATACGGAAAAACCCAGTGTCATAATAAGATAGGTTATCCGCTCAAAATCCTGCAATGTCATTTCCGCACGTCCTGTCAGCAAATCACGGTCATGCGGACTACATAACGATAAAAACGTGCTTTCCTCTTTTTCCAACAACTCCATATATTGCCTCCGCAATATTATACTTTGCTTTTTAGTTTCTTTGTCACCACATAAATAAATTCTTCTGGGGTAGGTGTCCTGTCCCCAAAGTATCTACTGAACTCTGCCTGTTTTTCTGGGTCTGGATTGCTCCGTGCTTCATCAATGGTTTTCTGCATTTGTGCCCTTACTTCCTTGACGGAAATACCATGTTGACGGGCAATAGTTTTTAACAGGTCTTTTGTATCTCTTTTCTTAAAGCCAATCATATACATACCTCATTTCTTATATACATTTCAGTTATAGCATTCGTCACTATAACTCATGGAATGATTTATTTTATGACACCATTATAATACATTTTTACAAAGGTTACAATATAGAGGAATACTTTTAATGAAAGGAGTGTGCCAGCTATGGAGCTTGACTTTAAAGCCATAGGAAAAAGAATAAAAATAGCGAGAATAAACCAGAACATGACACAGGAAACCGTTGCTGACAAAATAGGTGTCACTCCACAACACGTCAGTAATATCGAAACTGGAAATTCCAGTGTCAGTCTAACAACACTTGTTGCGATTGCAAATCTTCTGAAAGTGTCAGCTGATGAATTGCTATGTGATACAACCTTAATGTCAAAGCCAGTCTTTGAAAAGGAAGCAAAAGAATTGTTCAGCGATTGCAACGAATATGAAATACGTGTTCTGGTGGACGTGATGAAAGCAACAAAGGCTTCCATGCGAACTGTGAAGCTGTTTGAAAACATAATAAACAAGAGCGAATAAAACCGTAGCGTGTAGATCACATGAATGTGAATTACAGCTACGGTTTTTCTTCGTTGAATTTATAGCCCACACCCCAGACAGTTAATATGTACTGCGGATTGTCTGGAAACGGCTCTATCTTCTTTCTTAGTTTCCGTATGAATGATGTGAGATTGCTTCCCTCTGGGGCATTGTGGAAGCCCCAGACATTTTCATATAGTTGGTCTTTCGTAAATACCTGCCCTTTGTGGCAAAAGAGAAAATATAACAGGTCAAATTCTTTTGAAGTTAGATATATAGATTTTCCATGTTCATTTGTAAAAGTACGTGTATACACATCTATATCAAAACCAGTTACTCTTTTCTCAATAAGTATAGGATTACTTTCAAATTTAGAAGATAGCCATTTAACAGTTTGCTGAAACAAGTGTTCTTCATTATCATCAAACGAAACTACTAATAACTTCCCATAAATACCACCGCCTCTCACTATATAAATAATTCTTTTTATATCTTCATAAATAAATCAAAATTCTTTTTTTTGTATTTTTTTTGATAACAGATAAGAACTCATTATCAAGACAAGAGAAAGCGTAAGCACCATTAAAATTAGAACCACTGTATTTGATTGGAAATAACTTATGACTTCCATTACATTCTCATAAAAAACCAGATTTTTCATTAGTTGATTTATAAGAGGAATACCAATGGCAAAGCAAGCAATATACGGTAATATAGCCATAACACTACCTTTAATATAATCAAATTTATAATAAAACGGATATTGAATACTGATAAAAAATATTGCTATAAATATTGAAAGTGATAAATATTGAATGCCATATAACCAATTAATATTTCCTTTAATAAGAATAGAAAGTACAGTAAAGATAATAAAGGACACAATAGCTGTTATCCCTATAATAATAAGAGAAAATAAATATCGACTTAGAATATGAGCTGATTTTTTTATTGGTAAAGTTCCATACAACTTATTAAAATTACTCCGCTCTGTAATTGAAAATAAAACATTCAGCATAAAGGCTACAAAAGTAAGAGTTACCATAATACTTGTTCCTAAGTCTGCTACTATTCCTAAAATAATTGGAACAAGCAAAAACGGAAACATAAATTTGGATAATGGTTTCATTGCGTAAAAATCTAAGTTTATTAATTGTTTTGTCATTTTAATCATACTCCTTTATTTGTTAATATGAATTAGGATTTCATCAAGTGTAGCTTTTTCTACAATCATACTATCGGAAATATATTTCATATTTACCACATTTAATAATGCTGTAAATCCTGTTTTACCTTTTTGAATCCCTATTAATTTTGTTTCTATATTAGGTGTTAAATCCTCAATCCCACCTTTAACTATACAATATTTGTCGAATAGTTCATCTTTCACACCAGTATAAAATATTTTACCGTCATTCATAACAGTAAGATAATCAGCGATTTTATCTAAATCAGAAGTGATATGTGTAGAAAAAAGGATACTATTATTTTCATTTTCTATATACTCTAGTAAAATATCTAGTAATTCATCACGAGCAACAGGGTCTAAACCGCTTGTTGGTTCATCTAAGATTAATAATCTAGCTTGATGGGAAAGTGCTACTGCAAGATTTAATTTCATCTTCATTCCTTTTGATAATTCCTTTATTTTTTTATTCATACTGATATTAAATTTATTTAAATAAGTATGAAAAGATTTTGTGTCCCACTTTGAATAAAAAGGTGAAACTGCTTTTTCTATATCAGAAATTTTCCAATCCTCTACGAAAAATAAATCATCAAACACAACAGCAATATCTTGTTTATAATTATGACCATTTTTAGTATCATTTCCAAATACCTTTACCACACCATTTTCCTTTTCCAATAGGTCAAAAATCAGTTTTATGGTAGTTGTTTTTCCTGCACCATTTTCTCCAACCAGACCCATTATAAAGCCTACTGGTAAAGTAAATGAAACATTATCTAATTTGAAATCTTTAAATGTTTTTGTTAAATTGCAAATTTCTAAAGCTTTAGTTTTCATTATTTAATTCCTCCGTTAAAGTTTTGATAATTTCAAATAATTCTTCATTAGATTTACCCAACATTTTTGCACATTTCCATATTTCCGTGAAATGTTCTTCAATAATTGATAATACTTTTTCCTCAAGTATATCTCGATTAATTTCTTTTACAAAACAGCCTTTACCTTGAACAATCATAATATATCCATCATTCTCCAAATCAGTATAAGCTCTTGTTGTTGTAATCACACTAACCTTTAATTCTTTTGATAATTGTCTTATTGAAGGAAGTATTTCTCCCTGTGCAATCTTACCTGCAAGTATTTCTTCTTTTAATTGTTCATATATTTGTTGATAAATGGGTACTTCAGATGAATTTTGTATAATAATTTTCAATTTACCACCCCCTAACATTCTAGTGTTCATATTCACTATAAACAGTATAATCAATTTTTTTGTATTTGTCAATCATACGTATATGTAATTAGAACTGGCTTGCAAAAATGACAGTTTAATATTTTGCAAGCCTTAATTATCTAAAGTTATCCTATAATCTTCCAATTACTATCTTTATGAAGTACAAGCTCAAACTGTGAAATCTGTGTAGCCTTTGTTTGATTGTCAAGGAATTTCACTGACACGCTCACTTTCACATTTTCCCCATCCTGCGTGAATATAGGGTTTATCAACTCTGAATACAGATAGTCGCCGTTTATCGGTTCAAGGGCATTCCCAGCCACGTAATAGGCAAGTTCCTTTTCCGTAGCGGTTGGATAGAGCTTGAAGAACGTTTCCAGAAATGCCGTTGTGTCTGTCATGGTTTCAGCGTCCACCGTTCCGTCTGCTTCCTGTGCCTTTGCCCCAGCATAGACTTCATCTTACACGGCTTTTGAGATTTCATCATAGGAAGCTCTGACGTTATCACACTGCCAGCCCAGATGAACGCTTAACCTCTGCCACACAACGCATTGTTCCAGCAAGTAAAGCTGTTTATGGTTCAGCCCCTTATGGCCTGCCCCATACTGCTTGACGTATTCAAGGGACAGGGCAACATCCGCTATCTGGTCGGCACTCATGCGTGAGCTTGCGTCAGAACGTGTTTTATAACCATTTTCAAAAGAGGTGTTGATGTCGATACAGTAAGCCGTTTCGCCCTCCACCTGCATAATGCTTTCATGGAATGTAGAACCGATACTGCCGTCATTCATAACCTTTTCTACATATCCTGCCTTTTCCTCTGCGTCCGTCCAGTATTGCTTTTCTGACGCATGGACTGCCGAAGCTGGCAGGGCGGTAAATACGGTTGCAAGGGTAAGCATACCTGTAAGCAATCGCTTTAATTTCTTATTCATATTTCTTAATGCTCCTTTCATTTGGGTAAGCGTCCAATAACAAGGTGTATAGCATCCCTCCAGTCCTCCAGTTATACTGTATTCAAACAGAAGATTGGAGAGGATTTTTTATGACGAAACAACCAATTGTCCCTTTAGAGATCTCCAAAAATGAAAGGAATCACTTCAAGCAACGAAGCAAAAATGAGCTCTTGCTTCGTTGTAAAGTGGGGTCACTTGAACTCAGCTTTTTCTCATCACTTGACGCATCTCAACGAAATGAAATTTTAGAAAAGGTGTTCTCTTATGGGGCTAAACTTGAGTGAGCTGGGTCCTGTCTACATTGTTTGTGGAAAAACGGATTTACGAAAAGGGATCGATTCACTGGCTTACCTTATTCAATCACAATTTGATTTAGACCCTTTTTCAAAATCCGTCTTTCTTTTTTGTGGTGGAAAAAGTGATCGATTTAAAGCCCTCTACTGGGATGGTGAAGGTTTCTGGTTGCTTTATAAACGTTTTGAAAATGGACAGTTAGCTTGGCCAAGAAGTACTACGGAGGTTCAGGCTTTAACGCCTGAACAAGTCGAATGGTTAATGAAAGGATTCTCTATTACACCGAAAATTTTAGAGAGTCAAAGTCGACATTTCTATTGAAATATCGGCTTTTTTTCGCGTATAATAAAGAAAAATCTTGAGGAGTTAACGAAGATGTCATCATCAGAAAAAACGATTGAAAGACTGACAAAAACAATTGAAACACAAGTAAAAATAATTGAAGCAATGTCTAATGAACTTGCGCTTTTGCGCGAACAAGTCGCTTACCTTACCAAAAAACTTTATGGTAAATCCTCTGAAAAGCGTGACTATAATCAGAATCAATTGAGCCTGTTTGATGACATGGAACTTCCTGAAGAAGAAAGTGACTGTCCCAGGTAAATCAGAAGAAGAAACCATTACTTATCGCCGGAAAAAAGCGAAAGGCAAACGGCAAGCCATTTTTCAACAATTTAAACCAGAAGTCATCCACCATGAATTGACGGGAGAAGCTTGTACTTGTCCAGATTGTCATGAAAAGTTAAAAGAGATCGGTTCGTGTGTGCAACGACAAGAATTAGTCTATGTTCCTGCACAGTTAAAACGAGTGGATCATATTCAGCACGCCTATAAATGTGTTGCTTGTAGCAAGAAAAATGCGACAGATAAAATCATCAAGGCCCCTATACCTAAGGCGCCCTTGGCGCATAGTCTGGGTTCAGCTTCTGTTATTGCGCACACCATTCATCAGAAATTCACACTGAAAGTGCCAAACTATCGACAAGAAGCGGATTGGCAGAAAATGGGGCTACCGATTAGTCGTAAAGAGATGGCTAATTGGCATATCAAGTCTAGTCAGTATTATTTCGAACTACTCTATGAATTACTGCGTGAAAAGTTATTAACACAAAGCCTTCTTCATGCGGATGAGACAGCCTATAGAGTTTTAGAGAATGATACCTCTTTGACCTATTACTGGACATTCCTTTCAGGAAAACAAACAGTACAGCCAATTACACTCTATCATCATGATCGGCGCAGAAGCGGTTTGGCTGTTCAAGAATTTCTTGGTGAATATGAAGGCTATGTTCACTGTGATATGTGGTCAGCGTATCGCCAACTACCTAAAGCAAAGTTAGTAGGTTGTTGGGCACATGTACGTCGAAAATTTTTTGAAGCAACGCCGAAACAAGCAGATAAGCAGTCATTGGGACGCAAGGGATTAGATTATTGTGACCAGATGTTTTCACTAGAAGCCTCTTGGGCTGAACTGCCTTCAGATGAAAGATTGAGCAAACGTAAAGAAAGATTAGCCCCTCTAATGATGTCTTTCTTTGATTGGTGTCGCAATCAATCAGTACTCCCAGGATCAAAGTTAGGTAGTGCGATTACCTATGCGTTGAAATATGAGGAAACATTCAAAACAGTTTTAGCGGATGGCTCATTAGTATTATCCAATAATCTAGCTGAGCGTGCGATTAAAGGTTTAGTCCTGGGACGGAAGAATTGGCTTTTCTCTCAAAGCTTTGAAGGAGCCAAGTCTAGTGCAATCATCCTGTCTCTTTTAGAAACTGCCAAACGAAATGGCTTAGACTCAGAGAAATATCTTACCTATCTTTTGGAGAAGTTGCCAAATGAGGAGTCTTTCGCAAAAAAAGCAGTTCTAGAAGCTTATTTGCCATGGTCAGAAACTGTACAAGCAAATTGTAAATAAAGAAAAGAATCTCCAAAGTCGAGTGACTTTGGAGATTTTCAATATACCTCGTTATTGGGCGCTTACTTCTGTTTTAAAATTGAGCAAACAAAAAACTCTGTATAAGGTTGCTTACACAGAGTTTTTAATCATTGTTATTTAATTTTTTGAGAGAATTCCAATTATTAGAAATTTCTAATTTAACGGTTGGCATTCAGGTAAAAATTAGACACTTACACATAATTTTTATTTATATCCAATTTGGCATATAAAATTATTTAAGCTTGTATATCCTAATGCCATTTTTATCTGGGCCATATTCTAACTTAAATTTTTTAGAGATTTTACCTAAATCCTTATCACTCATAACATAATTAATTTTTAATTTTCTCAAATCTTGAATATTCATTTTAATTAATATATTATCCGGAGCAATAAGTTCGAAAACTGTATTTTTTTCTTTTGTAATTTCAATACTTCTTCGATGATATCTATTATATATTTGTTCATCTCTCTGAATATTTTCTGATATCGAATTTAATTCTTTCATATCAGGATAAAATCTAACAGAACTAAATGTATTCGCACCTGAGGCGGTTAATATTCCATCCCCAAAAGTTGTCTCACTTACCCATCTTGCATTTTTATCATGTTTATTTATATTTTTTATTTCTTTAACAATTTTTAGATTATCAATTTGGCCAGTTCCTATTACTATTGGATTAACTATCATTCCAGATATGATAACCAAGCAGAATATCATAGCAATGGCTATTTTCTGATAAGATAAAAGCATATACATAAATACACCTAACAACACTAATAAAATACAAAATAATGATTTACCAAAGTAAGTATTGTATCCAGAAAGAACTGTTAAGGAACCCCAAAATAGTACAAACAATAGGGTGACAACTATCTTATTCCTAGTATCAATATTCTTAAGTATCACTAAATTATTTAACAACATTATTGTACATAGCAATGATACAAAATGAATAATTGTAGCTAATCTTGTATCAATTGTAAAATTCAATAGTAAAATTTTTGATGCAATGTGTGGTAAACCAACAACTAAGAAACAGAACATATATATTAAATAAACATAAAAGATAAAGATATACTTATCTACTTTATCATAATCTCTTTTATTCCAAAGCAGAATTGGTACAAATGGCATTAAACTAAAAAATGCAGCTGACTCACAATTATTTGAAATATTAGAAATAGATTTAACAGGTAATAGAATATTTGAAATTGGGTCCGCAAAATCTATTAAACTAAAAGAACCACCACTATATGTTCTCGCACCAGGATAAATTGTATTTAACAATAGTTTGAGTGCATCAGCAGAAACTACATAAAAATGATAGCAAACCATACTTATAGCAAAAATAGAACCAAGTATTATAGCTAATTTTGTTACACTAAACTTAGGAGTCTCTATAATTACTATTCCTATTAGCCAAAATAAAATAAGATATGCTAAAGGAACTTGAAATGCAGGATAAATTACTAAAATAAACCCTATAGAAAATATTGTTAATCCTATAGCAAGCAAAACATCTTTCCACAACTCTTTATTTACTGCTAAAAAATAATATAACATTGTCATAATACCTAAAGTAAACAGAATTAAGTCGCCCAAATGCTGCATAAACCACCATTGGACACCTGGAGAAAATGTAATAATTAATGCACTAAATAGCGACAATTTTTTGTTCCTTTTGAGAATTATCATACAAAATTCAAAACTTACCAAAAATAGAATCACTAGTTTAGACATCCAATAAAATGAGTATGCCCTATCTTTTGGTAAAAAAAGAAAACCCCAATTGAATGGCTTACCAATAATTGTAATATCCTTAACAGGTGCATTATACATAATTATCGCATTTTCATTTATTTTATCATTTAAAACCTGATAATTATCCTCAGACTGAGAAAAATAAAATGGTGTTTGTACTAACCATTCATCACTTCTTATTTCTCTAGGAACACCAATCATTGTAGTAGATTCATCTGAATCATTGTAGACAGAATTAAAAACTCCAATCGAACTCATATTTATATTAAATAATACACCCAGTACAACAATAATACATCCAATAATATATCTGAATCTATACAGCATTGATTTCTCCTTATTATTCTTCAATTCTAACCCCAAAATGGCCACCTACACGAGATAAATTTGGATTGTAAAATGGGTCGTTTTCTATATATTTCGCCCATCGACTCTCCATAAATTTTGTTTCCTTATTAAATCTTTCTTGTTTTTCAGGTGTATTCTCATACCCTCTAGATTGAGACTCATAATGATATAATTCCACACCATGTAACCAAACATTATCATGACCAGTTTCATATTCACGTAAACATAAATCAACATCATTGAAAGCAACAGTAAGTTCTTCTTCAAATCCGCCTAATAGTTCAAAATCAGCCTTACGAATCATACAGCATGCAGCCGTAACTGCAAGATAATTGACATTAATCTCCAATTTACCAAAATAGCCAAAATCACCCTTGGGATATGTATGATGACAATGTCCTGCAGCTCCTCCTAATCCAACAATGACACCTGCATGTTGAATAGTTTGATTTGGATAATAAAGTTTTGCTCCTACAATTCCAATTCGCTCAAATTGAGCAAATGAGACCATCTTTGTAATCCAATCAGGAGTTATCACCTCTGTATCATTATTTAAGAATAATAAATATTTACCATTTGCTTTTTGAGCTGCTAAATTATTGATTCTAGAGTAGTTAAATGGAATATTAATCGACTCTACTCTGAAGCGTTCACCTAGCTGTCCCTTAAAATTCGCATACAACTTTTCCATCCGTTCATCAGTACTACCGTTATCTGCCACTATAATTTCATAATTTTGATAGCTTGTTTTGGATACAATAGAAGATAAACAACGTAACATATCATCATAACCATCACGTGTCGGAATAATGATACTTACCAAATCTTCACTTAAAATAGCATAATCAACATCATAAAGCCCGTTTCCTGCAGCATGATGAGCAGTACCCTTAATACCACGCCTAACCAGAGCTTCTTGAACAGCTTTCAAACCAGCTTCAAACGCATAACCCTTAGTAGATTGATTGGCCGCGGTTGAGGTTGGTAAAATACGCCAATAATAAAGGATTTTTGTAATATGATGAATTCTTCGAGCTGTTGTTTGTTCTGTAAATCTTAATACTAAATCATAATCTTGTGAACCTTCAAACCCTGGTCTAAAGCCACCAATTTCATTCATGATTGTACGTCGATATACTCCTAAATGAGAAATGTAATTGGTGCCTAATAATAAATCCGGTGACCAATCTGGCTTAAAGGAAGGATCAAATCGATTGCCTTTCGTATCAATTTTATCCTCATCACTATAAATTAAATCTAACTCGGGATTCTCATTTAAGGCTTTCACCACTTCATAAAATGCAATAGGTGCAAGTTCATCGTCATTATCTAATAGTGCCACAAATTCACCCGTAGCAATTTCTAAAGCAGAATTAGTTGCTCTACTAATATGCCCATTTTCATCACGAAATACAACCTTAATTCTTTCATCACTTGCTGCATATTTTTCTAATGTTGACCTAACACTCGAATCCGTCGAACAGTCATCTGCCATACATAATTCCCAATTTGAATAGAACTGATTTTGTACAGATTGAATGCATTTTTCTAACCATTTCTGTTCAACATTATAAACCGGCATTAAAATGGAAATTTTGGGCTGATACTTAAAATTCTGAATTTCTGCCTGAATTGCTTCAACATCCCAGTTCTCATTTTGTGAAATCCAAACTTGATAATCTTGTACACTCTTTCCCGGTGATTGATCCATTTTTAATCTTCGTAGAGTAGACATTAGACCATTCCTACGAAAATAACCCAAACCACATTTAATTTTTTTCAATCCTTGGACTATCTTTCCTTCTGTCCCGGGAACAAGTGGAAATTTTTGGTTCAAATTTACTTCTTTTTTTGTTGTATGATTATTTCCTTCAAAAACTAATTGGATTACATTACTATGATTATGATTTCCGTCTAATTCAACTTGAAAACCTGCAGAAACATTCGAGGCTAACTTGTGTAATGCATTTACATCTCCGCGATAAACATATGAAATTTGGACAATACCATCAAATCCTTCAACATGAATGGAAGGGACGGTTTTCGTTTCTTCATTCAAAGCCCAACCGCTAATGACAATGCTATTATTGTTCCCATTGCGTAAAATACTGTCAATGTAAATTGTATATTGATCTGCCATTTTTTCACTCCTAACCTAGCTTATTGGGATTTTGATAGTAATCTGCTAAAATTTGTGATTGATGCGTATCGATAAAGTTTTCTTTTGCTTTTCTTTCGATTTGACGATTGATATTCGTTTGTTCTACTAATGTTGCATACGGTGTAAAGATGACTTTCTTACCTAAATCCTGTACTTTCAAGCTTAAATCAATCCCCTGAAGCTGATTCGCTAAAGTAAAATCAAAGCCGCCAATTCTTTGATAATCTTCTTTACTAATCATCAAGCAATCCTCAGTTGCTGTATAAATTTCCCGAGGTAAAACTGGGCGGAAATAATAACCAATTGTTTTATTAGAAACCCCAGCTTGTTCGTATTGGATTTCTTTTGCTTGAGCATCCACTACTACACCGATATTCATTACGAAATCATCCTGATTCACAATCTTACCAGTCACTAACCCAGCATGTTTTTGTTTCATGAAGTTCATCATTTCTTCTAACCAACGATAATCAGCCGGTAGTAATCTTGCATCAATGAACACAAAATATTCACCTGTAGCAGCTTCAATCAATTGTTCCACTGAAGTTGCTGATGTTAATGTCAATCGTGGATTTTTAAGGTCAGCTACCTTGGCTGGCAAGAGTAATTCACAATTCGAATAATTAGTCTTTTCCAACAACGCCTTCGCCCAGGTCGCATCCACCAATTCCGGATTGGTAGGAATAATAGAAATCTTAGCCTTATCACCATGATCAAAATCAATCTTGTAAGCCCCATAGTTTTTCGTCATCGTAACTTTGCCACGTTGATTCATTCGTAAAATATGATCTTCTAAGGCTCTTCTACCTGCCACATAAGCATATTCCTTTGTTTGCGGATCAAGTGCCGTAGAAGTCTCAACGGTACGCCAATGATATAAAATCTTGGCAATGTGATGAATTTTTTTGGCTTTTTGGGTTGCACGCAAGACAAAATCGTAATCTTGGCTACCATTATATTCTTTTCTTAAGCCGCCCACTTCACGCAAGACTAGATCATTTTTAACCACAACAAAGTGCGTAATATAATTATGTCCTAGTAACAAAGTCTCATTCCAATTTGGTTTAAAGAATGGATCAAAACGTTTGCCACGGGTCGTAATCTTATCTTCATCCGTATAAATAAATTCGATAGCTCGGTCTTCATTCAAAGCTTTGACCACTTCATATAGGGCATTTGGCGCTAGTTCATCATCATTATCCATGAACCCAATGTAATCTCCAGTACAGATGCCTAAAGCTGAATTGGTGGCTTCGGAAATATGACCATTTTCACTACGGAATACAACTTTAATTCTTTCATCTTCCGCCATCATCCCTTCAAGTAGCGGACGAATATAACTTTGTGTTGAAGCATCATCTGCGATACACAATTCCCAGTTCGAATAGTATTGATTTTTAAGGGAATCTACACAAGCTCTTAGCCATTTTTCTTCTACGTTGTACACTGGCACCGCAATTGAGATTTTTGGTTGATAACTAAATGTAGCAATTTCCTGCTTGATTTGATTGATATCATACGACTCATTTTCTTCAATCCAACGATCATAGGCATCTTGATTATTCTTACGTTGTTTAATGTGCTGAATCGTTCCTTTAATTCCTAAATGGCGCATCATACCAAGTAAATAGCGCACACGTCGATACACAGAAGCATTGGATAAATTATGACGATCAATTAAGACTGGAATCTGCTCCCCATTAATTGTTTGCACGTAGAGATGTACATTGCCTTGATTTTCAAAATGTTCTACTTCGATAATAAAACCATATTTTTTCTTATCAGGTAGTTTTAAAGCATCATTGACGTCTTTACGATATAAGGGGGTCACTTTATAAAAGCAGCCTTCGTCGTACTGTAATTGATAATTCAGCGGCTCGTGGTCTACTTTGGAATATCCCCACCCTTTAATAATCGTAGTGTGTAATTCACTGTCTACTTCCACTGATTCGATATTTAGATGAATCAGCTCATCGCGTAATTTTTTATGACTGCGATTGGCAAATAATTGATCACGAAACTGTTTGAACTTTCGATGACGTTGCCATGCTTTGGATTCTACCACTTGATTATAGCGTAAAGCCATTGATTCATAGCGAGCTTGTACTTGTTTTTCATATTCAGCTCGTTGTTGTTCGATACGCATTTTTTCCAAGCGATGACGTTTAAAATCATTCAAAATGACATGCTGAATTTCACTGAATTCTCCGTCAAATAAATATTCCAATTCAATACTCAATGTCTTGTTTGCGACCCCTTTGCCAGAAAAAACAAAATGATTTTCTGACTCGGTATTTGAAAATAGATAGATACCATCTTTATTCCACATGGCTTTTTGCGTAAAGCGTCGATAAGGTTGGTTATTGATGTAGGCTTTAAAACTCACAATGCCATCCCCACGTAATGGCTCGACATACACATTTTGCACATCTTCTGCCACTTGTAGGTCATAGCGACGATTTTCACCTGTACGATTATTCATCGTGTAAGTAAGCGAAGTAATGCCTGAAGGTGTCTCAAAATATATATTCACATGTTTCACAAAGCTTGAATTCTCTGGCTGTTCCAAAATTGGCTGTGCAACCGGAGATTTTTGTAAAGCAAAGAAATACTGATAGACCTCACCAAATAAGCGATTTTTAAAAGCAAATTGAACATCTAAAGGTAAGTCTTCGTAATGTGAATCAATTTCATTTTGCCCAACTTGTGAATAAGTAAAGTCCTCAATTGCGACATTTAAGCCCACCCGTTGAAATAAATCTAAAAACCCTTTTTCTGTAAAGAAGCTGTGGTGAGTGGCATCTAATAATCCATACTGATTCCAATTTAGTTGATTATTAAATAAATCTATCAATACCGAATTATGTGCCAGATTAGGAAAAGTAATTAAAACCTGTCCATCCTCTTTTAAGAAAGGCACGACTTGCTTTAACACTTCTTCAGGATTGGTTAAATGTTCTAAAACATCAGCAAAAACAACTGCATCATATTTTTGACCTTTAAACTTTTCAACCCAATGATAATCTTCAATATTGCCATAAACACCATCTTTAGCAAAAGTCATGACAAAATCAAATAACTCTTTGTCAAACTCAACAATAGAAACTTCACAATGTAACACATCTATTAGATATCTCGTCATTCTCCCATTGCCGGGACCAAATTCCAAGACATTACTATGAGGTTTAATCTGTTTAACTATTTTTCCTAAACTTGTGTGCTCATCTAAAGAAAGCTCAAAATCGTATTTCATCTAAATCGATTCCTTCCATTCATGATCAAGGACCACAATTCCTTCACCAACATATTTCCCTGTAATAAACATGGTGACGTATTTGGTTTTATAAACAAATGGGACGGTGGCATTTTCCTCAAAGAAGGCCACATCAAAGTAATATTCACCACTTAGTAAAGACATATTTGGATATTTGATGTAAAAAACATTTTTCCCTTTTTTCCATGGAATAACCGTTTTATCTAGCAGCGTATTTAAGCCACAGACATAATGATTTTGCACTGTACGAATGGCCACACCTAATACGGGATTTTTCGGACTTTCATCTTTAACCGTATATTCAACTTTGACATAAACGGTCGAATTTTGTTCCACAATATCTACTGGTTCAAGATTTCCATCTAAAAGTGTTGCTGAATCAACCGTTACGATTTCTGGTGCACTATGTTCTTCTACTACACTCTTTTCACGATCGACCGTTTTTAATGATTTACGTTTTAAGAAGTTCTCATATTCTTCAGTCACTTCCATTGTTTCGCCTTCATTTTCAACAACGCCATTTTTCAACCAATACACCCGGTCACAAAAACGACGAACCGCATTTACATCATGAGAAACAAAGAGAATCGTCTTACCTGCATTTCGAAACTCAGTAAATTTCTCCATACATTTTAACTGAAACTCTAAATCGCCCACCGCTAAGGCCTCATCGACAATTAAGATTTCCGGATCAACATTAATCGCCACTGCAAAAGCTAGACGGACAAACATCCCACTTGAGTAGGTTTTCACTGGTTGGTATAGATGATCGCCAATATCAGCAAAACTAATGATATCATCTACCATTCCATCCACTTGTTCTTTGGTAAATCCAAGTACCATCCCGTTTAGATAAATATTATCATAACCGGAATATTCAGGATTAAAACCAGAACCTAATTCTAGTAAGGCAGCAATATTCCCATTAATTTGCATTTCACCACTTGTTGGCGTCAAAACACCCGTAATAATCTTTAACAAAGTTGATTTGCCAGATCCATTTTCACCGATGAAGCCAATCATTTCGCCTTTTTTGATATGAATATTCACATCATTTAAGGCATAGAAAATGTCATGATAAGATCTACGACGAAAATCAAGTGCCTCTTTTAATCGGTCAGTTGGCTTTGCATACATCGCATAGGTTTTTGTTATATGTTTTAATTCAATTGCATATTCACTCATAGAAACTCTCCTTATAATACATCAGAAAAATGTGGTTTCAAGCGTTTAAAGACGACACTACCAATTAACAGTAACGCAAGTGTCCAAACCCAAAAATAAATGCTTAAAGCGGGATGTTGCCAGAACCAACCTTCACTAAAGAATGCATTACGGTATCCTTGAATCACATAAAATAGTGGATTTAATTTTAAAATAGTTTGAACAACTGGTGGAAAAGCACTCACACTCCAAAGTACCGGACTTCCCCACATCAAAGTTTGCATGATGACACCAATAAATTGATTGATATCAGGGAAAAATGGTTGAATAGAGGCTGTAATCCAAGTCAAGCCAGTTAAGAACATCATCATACAAAAGCCATAATAGATTACTTGAATCGTTTGGATACTAGGAATAAAGCCATTCAAAATCGTTACTAGAAATGCAATTGCCAAGAAAAAAATGTGCATATATAAATTAGAAATCAGCTTTGAAGTCGGCAAAATTCGAATATTAAAGACAACTTTTTTAACTAAATAACTGTATTCTCTAAAAACATTGGTTGCTGAACCCAAGACATCAGAAAAATAAAACCATGGGACAATCCCTGTCAGTAAGTAACAGATAAACGGATATTTTCCATCTGTTAATCCTGATTTCAAACCAACATCAAAAACAAACCAATAAGTCAACACCGTTACGATTGGATTGACAAATGCCCAAAAAATACCTAACGTAGAACTCGCATATCTCGAACGAAAATCATTATACGAAAATTGCATTAATAATTTTTTGTTAGTCAAAACATCTTTAAAAATAGAAAACAAATCTTTTATCATCCTTATATTCCTTTCGAAGTCATTCAGTATATTAAAAAAAAGTAAGATAATTAACAGTCCTATTTTACATAATGAAAATACTAATAGCAAGGTAATTAGCAAAAATGTAACCAAGTTTAAATAATACGCAACAATTTAAGAAAAAATGCCTAAGAATAATAATTTGTTAAACAAATATTCTTAGGCGATAATATTATTTTTTATAATTAGCGTAAAAACCTTGTAGTTGTAACTCGTAGTCTTTTTTTTGATTCATTACTACAGTATCAAGTATTAAACCAGTAAATAATGATAAAAAAGATATTATCATTAATCCAGTTGCCAATAGTGCAGAAGGAACCTTAGTTATAAATCCTGTTTCCATAAACTCATAAATTACTGGCCCCCCAATAAATAAACCTAAAATGAAAAACAATAGGAAAAAAAATCCAAAAAATAATAGCGGTTTGTAATCTTTAAACATTTTTAAGATTGTAAAGACTACTTTTAATCCATCTGAGTAAGTATTTAGTTTCGACTCACTTCCTTCCGGCCGATCCCTATACTCTATCGGAATCTCTAGAAGTTTAAATCTCTTATCCAATGCATGAATTGTGAATTCTGTCTCAATTTGAAAACCAGAACTCATTACTGGAAATGATTTCACAAAAATTTTATTAAATGCTCGATATCCAGTCATAACATCTTTAATACTACTTTTGTATAAACTATTAATAGAATCTCTTACAAAATTATTTCCTAAATCATGAAAAGCTCGTTTATTCTCAGAATAATATGTGCCATTAGATAACCTATCTCCAATTACCATATCATATCCTTCTTTTAATCCTTCAATTAATGAATGACAAGCTTCTGCTGGATAAGTATCATCTCCATCAACCATTATATAATAATCAGCCTCAATATCAAAAAACATCTGTCGAATAACATTTCCCTTACCTTGACGGGGCTCCTTTTTTACAATCGCACCTTCTTCTACAGCAATTGAGTAAGTTGCATCTGTAGAATTGTTGTCATAAACATAAATACTCGCCTGAGGAAGTTCTCTTTGAAAATCGTTTATTACTTTTTTAATCGTTAATTCCTCATTAAAACACGGAATCATTATAGCAATCTTATTATCTTCCATTAACTTTTTCCTTTCTGTCCTATAACTAAAAGAAGTAATCAAAATTTTTATTAACTAATCTTGAAATATCTAAATTATATCCATAGCCATTTATTTTACCGTTAGAAGTGTATTGATGTAAGTCATATACGTTTGTACTGGTAGGATTATACCCTTGATAGAGACCGTTATCTAATCCATAAGTTGGAATCCAAATACCTTGAAATTTGCTTGTATCCACATTGTATAATTTATACTTATCATTACCGATATATAAACCTATTTTTTTAGCACCCAAGTTCGATAACGTTGACCTATATAACTCAACGCCACTTCTAACATTATTATTAGCTTGAGTCATTAACCCTGGTTCCTCCACGTCTAACCACCAAAAAGAAGGATTAAACTCCTTTGCTCTGTTATAAAACAATTTTGCTTCATTGACCATTTGATTATAGTCCTGACCCCTAACCCAAGCATATACTGCTACTGGAATATTACGTTTCTTTAATTCTGTAATATGTTTCTTATAATGCATATCAACATAATTTTGACCATATTGAATACGAACGATAACTCCTCTAATATGCTTTGCTAATTCATCGTAATTGATTAAATCAGGTTTTTGATGTTCAGAAATATCTATTATCTTATATGGTTTCGATAGATTAATACTCCCTGCAGGTAAACCAATTGGGTTCTTTACTCCGAACTGATAAATATATACATCAGATTTATATATTCCTGATAGAAGCTGATGATCCATGACAGAAATATGAGCTTTATAATAGCCATTTCCAATGTTTTTCGCTTCATGCCATATAATATCTGATTGATCAATACTTGACCACGTTGGAACCAAGATTTTACTCACATTTAACTTATTATCAACTTTTACTAATACATCATAATTTCCATTATCGAAGTCTACATTAACAATTCGCGCAGAATTCCCACTTGATTTTGAAATATCACTTAGTACGGTTTGCCCTAAATTCAAAAACTCAAATTTGCCATTATTCATATACATATAAACATGTGTATAAAATGCCCCGGAATTAAAATTATGATTTGCAGCTTGCATGTGAACATGCCATTTTCCATCTGCACCCTCTTCAGCTTTGTACCACTTTATATCACTTTGATCATTTCTAGACCAAATTGGAATTAAAATTTCACGAATACCAGAATTTGAAAAAGCATCGATGACAACATCATAACTACTATTTGTTTGATTAACATTTATTATTTTCCCACTTAATGTATTAGGTATATTTTTTATTTCAACATTGCCAACCACAATACCATGTTGTTTTCCGTTGTTACTATACATGTAAACATGTGTTGTATACGTCCCGCGATTATATTTATGGTTCGCAATATTCATATGCACAACATAACTACCATCAACCTGTTTTTCAGCTTTGTACCATTTGATATCATTTTGGTCTTTTGCCGACCAAATTGGTACTAATATTTCTTTAATACCTGAATCTATTTGGCCATTAATAACTACGTCATAGCTACCTTCAGCTTGATTGACATTCTTAATTTCAGCCTCTAATTTTGAATGAACATCAGGTAAAATTGTATTTCCTACAACCATTCCATGTTGCTTTCCGTTATTACCATACATATATACATGTGTCGTATAAGTGCCACGATTGTATTTATGGTTCGCAATATTCATATGCACAATATAGCTATCATCAGCTTGTTTACTTGCTTTGTACCATTTGATATCTTTTTGATTTTTATCAGACCAAATTGGTACCAGGATTTCTCTTACGCCAGAATCAATCTGACCTTTGATGACAACGTCATAACTACCCTTGTCTTTATTAACATGTTTAATTTCGGCATCCAATTTCGTATTAACATCTGGTAGAGCTGTATTACCTACAACCATTCCGTGTTGTTTTCCATTATTACCATACATATATACATGTGTTGTATAGGTGCCACGATTATATTTATGATTGGCAATATTCATGTGCACAACATAAGATCCATCAGATTGCTTACTTGCTTTGTACCACTTGATATCCTTCTGATTTTCATCAGACCAGATTGGTACTAAAATTTCTCTTACACCTGAATCAATTTGCCCCTTAATTATTACATCGTATGAGCCATTTGAAATATTTACATTCGTAATTCTCGCATCTAATTTCGTATTATTGGTTTCTGGCAAATTAGTATCATTAACTACAATCGCTCTGCCTGAATGGTCATTATTATACATATATACATGGGTATGATAAACTCCATGATGATATTTATGATTAGCAATATTCATATGAACTAAATAACTACCATCAGGTTGTTTAACTGCATCATACCATTTAATGTCACTCTGATCTTTTGAAGACCAAATTGGAACTTTTACATGATGAATGCCCGAACTACTACTTCCATAAATGACAACATCATAACTTCCTTTTGATGTATTTACATTCTGAATTTTAGCACTCAGTTTTGTTTCACGAGATTCAATAGTAGTATCATTTAAAACAGTGCCAATATTATGCTTGTTATCGTTTGAGTACACATAGACATGGGTATGAAAAGTTGCTCGATGATACTGATGTTCAGAAAAATTCATATGAACAATCCACGTACCATCATCTTGTAATTTTGCTTCATACCATTTGATATCTTTTTGTTGTGCATCTGACCAGATTGGAACTAATACTTGTTTAATACCTGACTGCACATTTTCATTCACTTTTACAACAACATCATAGGTACCATTTTCTTGGTTCACATTCTTGATAGTACCTTCGATTGGTTTAACTGACTGAACAGCGGCTTGGACGGCTACCTCAGAAGTCGTATTGGCAGTGTTTGGCGTAATAGAAATTGTTTCCTCAGATTTGGTAACTGAGGTTGTGGAAGTTGTAGTCGAAGTTTCATTTAATGTATTCGTTGTGCTCGTTGATTGCGTATCATCGGCATGTACAGATTGAAAAGTCGGATATATCCCTGTTAGCATTGAAAGTGTTGTGACACAAACGCCTAAAGTCATCCATTTTTTCATTTTCATAAGCCCTTTTCTCCTCCCAATATCATTTTCCCATTCTCGAATTTTTTATTCGCCTTGTGCAACTGCTGCTAGCATGCCTTGAAGTGCTTCTTGCCATGTAGGAATATGGAATCCAAGTGCTTTAGTTTTAGATAAGTCCATAACTGAATATTGTGGGCGAGTTGCTTTTTGTGGAAATTGTTCTGAAGTGACTGGTGAAACTTTAACATCCGTATCTTTCAAAATTTCCTTAGCAAACTCATACCATGAACAAGCGTTGTCATTTGATAAGTGATAAATGCCAAATGGCGCTTTTTGATCAATCACAAAATACATAAATTCAGCTAATGTACGTGTCCAAGTTGGGCGGCCGAATTGGTCATTAACGATTGTGAGTTCATCACGCGTTTCAGCCAATTTTTGCATCGTAAAGACAAAATTGTGACCATACTTACCAAATACCCAAGAAGTGCGGATAATGTAGTAATCATCCATTATTTCTTGAACCGCTTTTTCTCCTAAAGCTTTGGTACGTCCATATTCATTTAATGGATTGATTGGGGCATCTACTGCATATTCGCCATCCTTTAATTTTCCGTCAAATACATAGTCCGTACTGATATAAACTAATGTAGCACCTACTTCTTTAGCTGCTAGTGCAACATTACGTGTACCATCCACATTGATTTTTTCATCTAATGCTTTTCCTTCATCTTCTGCCTTATCTACTGCAGTATAAGCAGCACAATGATAGATAACAGTTGGTTTTAGATTAGTGATATAATCCATTGTCGCTTGAGCATCCGTAATATCCATTTCCTTGGCATCAGTAGAGACATACTTCACTCCTTTTTCATCAAGTAAATGACGTAATTCGGTACCTAATTGACCAGTTCCACCAGTTAATAAAATCATATTTTTCTCTCCTTTAAAAATCTTTTAAATGACTTTATGCTTTAAATCGTTGAAAAAGGCTGCTCAGAATGATTCGAGCGAGCCTTTTAAAAGTTTTTATTGAGTTTTTTATCAGTCAGATTGCTTATTGGCCGTTTTTTGCATAGTTTGCTTCCACAGCTTGTTTTTCAGCTTCCCACCAACCGCGATTTTCTTGATACCATTTAATTGTATCAGCTAAACCATCTTTGAAGTTAGTGAATTGTGGTTGCCAACCTAATTCTTCACGAAGTTTGGTTGAATCGATGGCATAACGTAAATCATGCCCTGGACGATCATTGACGTGGTCATAATCTTTTGAATCTTGACCCATCAATTCAAGAATCAATTCGATAACTTCTTTATTATTCTTCTCACCATCAGCTCCAATTAAGTAAGTTTCACCAATACGGCCTTTGGTAAGAATCGCCCATACAGCTGATGAATGATCATTGGTATGAATCCAGTCACGTACATTTTTACCATCACCATATAATTTTGGACGAATGCCACTTAAAATATTGGTAATTTGACGTGGAATGAATTTTTCAATATGTTGGTAAGGACCATAGTTATTTGAGCAGTTTGAGATTGTTGCTTGTAAACCAAAAGAACGAACCCAAGCTTTTACTAAAAGGTCTGAACCAGCTTTAGTTGAAGAATATGGGCTTGAAGGATTATAAGGTGTTTTATCAGTGAATTTTTCGCCCTCTCCTTCACCATGACCTGGTAAATCTTCGCGCAATGGTAAATCACCATATACTTCATCAGTTGAAACATGATGGAAACGTACATTGTGTTTGCGACATGCTTCAATCAAAGTATACGTACCGATTAAGTTGGTTTGCACAAATGGGAATGGATCTTTTAAGGAATTATCATTATGTGATTCAGCAGCATAATGAACAACTGCATCTGTATCCTTCACCAATTCATCGACTAATTTCGCATCCGCAATATCACCAACTACCAATTGTACACGGTCTTCAGGTAGTCCTGCTAAGTTTGCTTTATTCCCAGCATAGGTTAATTTATCCAAAACAGTGACATGCACTTCTGGATGATTATTGACAACATAATGTACAAAGTTTGAACCGATAAATCCGGCTCCTCCAGTTACGATAATTTTTTTCATAAGTCTCTCCTTAAATTTCACCATATACAAATGGGTTTTCTGCTTCAAATTCTTTCAAAGTAGGATGTTTTTTGTCCTTATCAGATAGAATCGCTTTAGAAATATCGATTGGCCAGTTAATTGCTAAATCTGGATCATCAAAAGCAATTCCACCATCTGCAGGGGCATTATAATAATTATCACATTTATATAAGAAATTCACATTATCAGTTAAAGTCACGAAACCATGCGCAAAGCCTTTTGGTACAAGTAATTGACGATGGTTGTGTTCTGAAAGGATATAACCTTCCCATTGTCCATAAGTTGGGCTACCTTTACGAATATCCACAATCACATCTAATACAGCACCAGTGACGACACGAATTAATTTAGTTTGTGCTGCTTCTCCTTTTTGGAAATGTAGGCCACGTAAGACACCCGCTTGTGAAGATAAGGAATGATTATCTTGCACAAAATCATAGTCTAAACCATGTTCTAAAAATTTGGCTCTTGAATAACTTTCTGTAAAGAAACCACGATGATCTCCAAAGACGTCCATTTCAATGATTTTTACGTCTTGTAGCTTTGTATCATAAACTTTCACAACAAATCCTCCTAGTTTTGCGCAGCTAATCGTAATAAATATTGTCCATATTGATTTTTTTTCAACGGTTGTGCTAATTCAACCAATTGTTCTTTTCCGATATACCCCATACGATAAGCAATTTCTTCTAAACATGCGACTTTTAAGTTTTGACGTTTTTCAATGGTTTCGATAAAGGTAGAAGCTTCTAATAAAGATTCGTGTGTGCCTGTATCTAACCATGCAAAACCACGACCCATCACTTCAACAGATAATTTACCGCGTTCTAGATATACTTTATTGACATCAGTAATTTCTAGTTCACCACGCGCAGATGGTTTAATATTTTTAGCAATTTCAACCACATCATTATCGTAGAAGTAAAGACCTGTTACTGCATAATTTGATTTTGGATGTTCTGGTTTTTCTTCAATTGAGATAGCTGTCATATTTTCGTCAAATTCAACCACACCAAAACGTTCTGGATCGTTGACATGATAGCCAAAGACCGTCGCACCTTCTGTTTTGCTAGCAGCACGTTGCAACATTTTTGATAAACCGCCACCATAATAAATATTATCTCCTAAAACAAGGCAGACACTATCATCACCGATAAATTCTTCACCGATAATGAAGGCTTGTGCTAATCCATCTGGACTTGGTTGTACAGCATATTCAATATGAATTCCTAGCTCATGACCGTCACCGAATAATTCTTCAAATCGTGGTGTATCTTGAGGGGTAGAAATAATCAAGATTTCCTTAATTCCTGCCAACATCAAAGTAGACATTGGATAATAAATCATTGGTTTGTCATAAATTGGCATTAATTGTTTTGAAGTTGCACGAGTTAATGGATATAGACGTGTGCCACTTCCGCCAGCTAGAATAATTCCTTTCATAAGTAAAAATCTCCTTCAACTTTTATTTACTATCTGATTATCTCATTTTACCAAACATTTGTCACAAGTTTCTAGATTTTGATAAAAAAATGTAAAAAAATTTTTATTTTCTAATGAATTTCTTGTAAATAATGGCCCAAATCAGATTCACACGCCAGATAAGTTGCTGTAATTTGGACGATTTGGTTTGTAATTGGCTCGCATTGTCCTCGTGACGACGATAATCGGTCAAAACTTCTGGTAAAAGCGCAACATTTGGTTCAGCCATAATTCCGATAAACATATCATGCATCGGTACATGTTTAGGAATGGGTAGAATTTCGTGCTTTAAGTCTGCGCGAAAGGCCATCCCTGCACCGATATAGCGATTGCGAATAATATTGGCAATCGTTCCTGTTTTAACCTTTTTATACTTAAAATAAGAAGCATGCACAAGTTTTAAATCAGAATCGACAATGGCTAAATCACTTAAAATCAACTTGGTTTGTGGATGCAGTTGAAATAAAGCTAATATTTTTTCTACCTTATCTGCATGCCAGACATCATCTTGATCCGCTAAAAAGATAAAATCTCCTTTACTTTGAGAGATGCAGTAGTTGAAATTAGCAATAACGCCTTTTCTTGGCCCCTGTAACAAGCGAATTTGTGGGTATTTATTTTGAAATTCTTGAATAATTGCAATCGTGTAATCAGTGGAGCCATCATCAGAGATTAAACACTCATCATCATAAGAAAGCTGACTGAGGATACTTGATAACTGTGCTTTTAAATATTTTTCTCCATTATAAGTCGTCATACAGACCGAAATCATAGTTACTTCCCTCGTTTCAACTCAAAATAACTTCGTAAAGTCATCTTCCAAATTTGGCGATTTTTAACCTTCACCCATTGTTTGAGTGTTCGTTTTAATAATTGTTTGCGATGATTGTCAAGTTGTTGTGTTTCATAATTTTGATAATAATTTTTTTCTGCTTGTAAAATAGATTGGTAGCGTTTGGTTGTCATGCTTTCATAATGCATGACTGATAATTCATGCTGTAGTTTAGATTCAAGGACATAAACTGATTTTTGTTGCTGAAAAATTTCGAAAAATAGCCAATGATCCAAAAAATCTAGTGGAAATAGTGTATTAAATCCCCCGAGTTGCAAAAGAAAAGACTTACGAAAAACAGTCGCAGAATTAACAGCCATAACTCTTTGCTGATATAGTCCGGGAGTTAATGTTTGAAAATGGCGATTAATATATTGATTTGCTTGAATGGGTGAGATTTGACGCTTTTCTTCAAAGACTTGTGGACAAAGCGCGACACAATCTTGTGGTACGTGTTGGCTTTGTTGAAAAACTTCTTGAAAATAGTCACTTGTAATCGCGGTATCATGATCTAGTAAGATAAGCCATTGCGCATCCCCCATCCTCTCAAGGGCTATATTATATGCTTGGGCTAATCCGGTATTTTCAGGGCGATGAATATACGTAATCGGTAAATCAGCCGGTATTTTTTGCGCAACTGAACTATGATCAATCAATAAATAGCCGCTAATCGTTTGACCGACTTGTTGGGCTGTTTCTTTGATATTTGGTATGTCTTGCCAATTTTTTTCGTAACAAACTTGCACCAGATAAGGTAATGTTAAAACCATCGCCATCCCCACTTATTGAAAAATTTTGCCATTGATTGCATAAAGACCATAAATAATTTTCGACTACGATGTGCACCCTTACCATATAAATGAATCACCGTATCAAATGGTGAATACAAAATATGATTGCCCGTTTGATTCAGGCGTAAACAAAAATCATTATCTTCAAAATACATAAAGAAGCGTTCATCATAGCCTTGAATTTGTTTAAATACATCGACATCTATTAGCATGAAGCAGCCCGAGCCCATTGTAATAATACTACTTCTATCATCAGGTAAATTGCGACACTCATAATCCGCTAGCCGCGCGTCAAATAGCTTTTTGACAAATTGAAAAGGCACAAAGCGTAAAAAATAATCGAAAACCGTTAACTTATGCCGTACCAAATGTTGGGTCGTACCATCTTCATTTAAGACTTTTGGACTCACGGCAGCAATTTTATCTCTTTGAATCAACGTCAACATATGTGTCAATACTTCTTTTGTCACAATGATATCTGGATTGCAGATAAACGCATATTTACTTGAGGTATTTAGCAAGACTTGGTTATGTCCGTGACCAAAACCTAGATTTTCCGATGCTTCAATTAAGCGGATAAACGGATATTTTCGTAATTTTTCACGATAGCTTTCCTCTGAGGCATTATCATAAACGACCACTTCAAACCGCTCATCTTGACCCACTTCTCTTTGTAGACAATCAAGCGTCCGAAATATATCGCTACTATTATGACTGACAATGCTTATCAATACTTTTTCCATAAATTCTTCCTATTCTTCTCTTTCAAAAGCCAATGATGGTTTCGCATTAAGACTTAAATCAGCAAAATCGCCTTTTTTCATAGCAGTAAAAGCGTAACTAGCCACCATCGCAGCATTATCTCCACATAATTTTAATGGTGGAATTAATAAGGTCACTTCTGGTAATGCTTCGGTCATGGCTTCTCGTAGTGCTTCTCTTAGTCCTTGATTAGCAGCCACACCTCCTGCAACGATTAATTGTTTCACAGGATATTCTTGGCAAGCACGAATGGTCTTCGTTACTAGTACTTCGACGACACTTGCTTGAAAACTTGCGGCTAAATCTTCTTGAATAAGGCTTTCATTACGCTGTTTGGCATTATGTACCAAATTGATAAAGGCACTCTTTAAGCCACTAAAACTAAAATCAAAATTATCTTCATGAATCATCGCTCTTGGAAAATGATAAGTATCTTTCCCACGATGAGCTAATTCATCAATTTCCTTCCCACTTGGATAGCTTAAGCCCATCACACGACCGACTTTATCATAGGCTTCTCCAGCGGCATCATCACGGGTTTCGCCAATAATCTCAAATTCACCATCTGCTTGCATATAGACTAATTCTGTATGACCGCCACTAACCAATAAAGCCATTAAGGGAAACTCTAGTGGTTGCACAAACTTGGCGGCATAAATATGTCCTGCCATGTGATTGACTGGAATTAAAGGTAGTCCATGCGCCCAGGCAAAAGCTTTAGCCGCTGACAAACCAATGAGTAACGAACCTACTAAGCCTGGTCCAAACGTTACGGCCACCGCTTTTAACTCACTGGGTTTCACGTTTGCCTCACTTAATGCTTCATTGATACATAAGGTGATTTGCTCGACGTGATGGCGACTGGCTACTTCAGGCACAACCCCTCCAAAACGACGATGACTTTTTATCTGAGAAGCAATCACATTACTTAATATTTCATCCTCACTAGAAACCACAGCCACTGAAGTTTCGTCACAAGAACTTTCAATAGCTAAGATTAATTCTTTCATGTTGTTACTAATCCTCTCTTTGATATTGATAAATCCAAGCATCTTCTACTGGATGTTGATAATAATTTTTACGTTTAGCTATTTGTTTAAACCCACATTTTTCATATAGCGCAATGGCTGGCAGATTACTTTGACGGACTTCTAAAAAAATAGTTTGCCCTTGTTTTTCAAAAGACTCTTGTAGAAATTTTTGCATCAATTGATAGCCAAAGCCCAGATGTTGAAACTCTTTGAAAATTAGGACTTCATCAATTTCGATTTCATCAAGAATTTGACGATAACTAACAAAGCCAACCAATTTTGCTTGTATTTCCAAAAACAAATAATTGGTCTCTGTACTATTCAAATCAGCCATAAACTGTTCCAACGTCCAAGGTGCCCCATGCGTAAAGGCTTGATTCATTTTTTGATAGATTTGAATGATTTGTTCTTCTAAAAATTGTATCTTGCTAACTGTATTTTTTTCATCAATTTTGCTAATCATCTAACATTTTCACCATTTCTAAGGCATCTTCATGATTTTTATCATAATAACGTGGTAAGCGCCGTCTGGAAATAAATCCAAATTTGCGATATAAGCGTTGGGCATCTAAGTTGGTCACACGAACTTCTAAACTCATTTGCATACAGACATTTTTCCGGGCAAATTTCTCCACTTCTCCTAATAAAAAAGAAGCAATCCCCTGTTTTTGATATTGTGGTAAAACCGCTAAATTGGTCACATGTCCATCATAAATATCTACACGCATCCCGATAAAAGCGACTAATTGACGCTTATCAAACACGCCAAGATATAAGTGTGGCTTTTTCGAATAGAGCTCAGACAAGAAAATACTTCTCGTCCATGGTAAATCACCTTCATACACCACACGTTCAATCCGTAATAATTCTTTCATATCTGTTGGGAAAATTTCGCGCACCAAATAATCAAGTGCATTAAAGCGTACGAGTTTGGCGTGATATTTGCGTTTTCTACGAGTAATGAATGAAAAGATGAAATTTTTAGATTTTTTCCACATATTCCTGATCGCTCTTTTCTTGTGCGTGGGTCTGCAACCACTTCTCCTCAGCTTCTACTAACTTCAAATATGTTGGTAAAAAGCTAGCTACATCCGCTACTGGTGTTTGAGTACAACCTAATTGTGCTAATATACTTGCACTGGGATATTGCCAGTTTTCGATGGTATTCACTTTCGCTTGTGGTGCATACTGCGCAATTTCATCAGTGAACTTTGCTACATCTTTGCCGACCAAATAAATGGCTTGATCTTTAAAATGCGCTAACACTTCAACGATTGGATAGTGTCCGGCTGGCATGACTTCTACTAGCTGATCATCTTGCCAAATAAAAGCTTGAGCATATACATTTTTACGACGTGCATCAAAGATCGGTACAATAATTTCTGAAATATTGACACAATTTGCAGCGAGCACTTTCAAACTGGATACGCCCACCAAATCAATATTTAAGGTATCCGCTAATGTTTTGGCCGTCGTCACTCCAATGCGTAGACCGGTATATGAACCTGGTCCTTGTGCCACAACAATGCGATCAAGATCGGTCGGTTTTATATTGACCATTTGCATTAATTGATCAATTGCTGGCATTAATGAGATGCTGTGATTTTTATTTACTGTGGTCTGAATTTGACCGAGTAGTTGATGATCTTCATGTACAGCCACTGCCAAGGTTGCATTTGAAGTATCCATCGCTAAAATTTTCATGTTTTTTCCCTACCTTTTCAATGTCTTTTCTATTATAACAGAAAACTGTGACCATGACTAACTTTCATTAAAGGATTTCAAATTCTTACATTATTCAATAAAGTAAACATACAACAATCTTTCATCAACAAAAAAAGAACCGAACATCTGCTGTATACAAATTCACATACAGTTTGGATGTTCGGTTTGAATTGATTAGATTTTTTGCCATTTTAGAATCTGCCAAATATACATTGCAAGAATTCCTCCAACGACTAGTAATGACAAGAGCATATTGGGCCAAAAAGCACCAAAAAGCGCAACTAAAACAACCGCAACCACCACTGCGATAATTGTCACAATCCATTTAGCAAACATAATTAAAACCATCTTGGCATTACTTCGACCACGATTAATTAACTGGATATAATCACTCCACTCAAAGAACGGTTGACGATAATCTTTTAGTAAATAATTGGCTGTTGCTGGAATCGTATATAAAACACCGCCTAAAACAAATACGGTTGCACTTAATAACGTAAATTTACCAACCAATGCAATTCCAAGTAGAATAAGAAGTGTTAGCGCTCCTTGAATAATTAAGATAAATTGGAATTTCAAGCGCAAATATTTTTTTATATCTTGTGGTGTAGTAGCCAAAAAGTGAAAATTTTGCCGTTCAAGCGAAACTAAGATGGCCGGTAAACTATTTGGTGTAACAATTAAGCTAGCCAATAATACACCTACCAATAAAAAGATGCCATAATACTCAGTGCCAGCTTTTAATTCTGCTATTACCTGCATAAAACTAAAGCCAAAAAATAATGGTAATAAAATTGTCGCACTAAAAATTTGAAATAATAAAGTACTTTCTCCTATTAATCGCCATTGATAGCGCCAAAGAATAGAATGGGCGTTATCTTTTTGACCAACTGCTTTTTTCGTCGCTTTGGTTACGACATTGACTTCATTTTGGCTCAATAATGGATAGATTTTGCTGCGTGTAAGAATAACCATCAATGCAACCACCATCACAAGGCCAAGCAGACTGCTCACTCCTGGAATGGCAAAAGGTTGTGCTAGTGCAAATAACAATGGACGGATAAAGAAAACTGGTGCAGCTTCTAAATTTTGCGCTGTGTAACTATTCATTAAGATGGCAATTACAACTAATACTGAGGTAAGAATCATCATAACCTTTGCTACTTGTTTGAGGCGATGCTTGAAAGCCGGAATCAAACTCAAACCAAAAAGCAGCAATAATGAAAGCAAGAATATAAAAACGATAAGTACAATCCATAAAAAGATGGAAAGAATGATAGCAAGTACAGGATTCGTCCCTGAGTGTAGACTGTAGTTTATAAAGGCAGCTAAACAAGGGAACAGATAGATGATTATCGTAAAGACTGTAATAAAAGACTTGCTCCATATCACTAAATTTAGCGGAATGGGCAAGGTTTTATAATGGTCAAAATCATTATTATCAAAGAAAGTATTGTAAATAAGCGAAATGCCTTGAGATAGCGAAATGCCTACTAAAACCAAAAACAAACCATTAAATTGTCCGGGATATTGGTAGAGATTTTGTACCATGAATATACCGCCATACAAAATAACAATAAAAATCGGGAATATCAGGTTTTGTAACAACAAACCTTTGATTAAATCATCGCCATACTTTCCTTTACTACGGAGACGATTGGTCATTTGGGGATTGCTTTGGATTAATCCCAGTTTGAGTAACGCAACAAATTGTTGTTTATTCATGTGCCTCACCTACTTTTTCTTCACCAGTCATCGATAAGTAGATTTCTTCTAATGTTTTTCCTGGTTGACTAGCTAATAAATCCTCCACAGTTCCGGCATAAATGACTTCTCCTTTTTTCAGGATAGCCAATTCATCACAAACTTCTTGGGCAATGGCTAAGATATGTGTTGAAAAAATAACTGTATTACCATTTTCTACATGTTTTTTAATCAATTCTTTTAATTCGAATGCTGACTGAGGATCTAATCCTGTCAACGGTTCGTCTAATATCCAAATATCAGGATCCAATGTCAAGGCACCAATTAAAATTACCTTTTGGCGCATTCCGTGAGACATACTAGAAATTAACGTATTTTGGTCGGCTTCCATTGAAAAAAGTTGGATATATTCCTGCATTTTGGCCGCCACATCTTGGTAATTGAGGCGATATATATCAATCATTAACCGCCAATATTCCATCGCTGTTAATTGTAAAAAGAGGTCAGGACTATCAGGTACATAGCCAATTTTTTGCTTAATTTCTTGGCGATGTGTCGTTAATTCTTGGCCATCTACCTTAATTTTGCCATTCGTTAAATCATGGGCACTGACTAAACTCTTAATTAGTGTGGATTTTCCCGCACCATTATGCCCCAACAAACCAAACACCGTACCATTTTTAATTGTAAGGTTCACATCTTTGAGCGCTCGTTTTTGGTCATAAAACTTATCCGCATGAATCACTTCAATCATTTTTCATCACTCCTTGTCAATATAGAATAATTGTACCATATATCACAAACATTAGTCATCAAACCTAAGAACTAGATTTTGCAATAAAATAGAAAAACACGCACTTGATGAAAAGCACGTGTTTATTTTTTATTTTGTTGAATCGCGTAAAATTAATTTTGTTGCGATAGTAATCTTTCGCGGAAATGGGGCATTCTCTTTTGCTAACTGAACCATCGTATCCAGTGCTAATTCTCCCATCCATTCGGTAGGCACTTGGATGGTACTTAAGCTAGGACTGACATATTTAGCCACAGAGATATCATTAAATCCTATCACAGCAACATCCTCTGGTACCTTTAACCCGTGTTCTTGAATTGCTTGCATCGCACCAATTGCCAAGGCATCACTAGCAGCAAAAAACACATCTGGTAACACATCAGGCTGTTTGGCTAAAAATTTTCGCATCGCTTGTTTGCCACCCTCTACTGTGAAAGGTGCAAACAAATAGTTTTCCTGACGTGAGAGTTTTAAACGTTCTAAATTTGCTTTAAAATATTGATATCGTTTGTCTGCTACTTGATGGTGATTGGATTTCGTATATTCTACTCCGCTGAGCATACCAATATTTTCATAACCAGATTTCACGATATAATCCACCACTTGGGCCACACTTTGTTCAAAATCGATGACTAAAGAATTATACCCAGATATCAGTTCATCTGAATCGACAAATAAAATCGGTTCATTGGTTTGTGCAAGTAGTTTGATTTCTTGAGATTCAAATTTTCCTAAAGCGATAATGCCATCGGTGGTTTGCTCTGATAAATGATGTAAAGATTCTTTTAACAAACCGATATTTAGTTCTTCAGCTTTTTTCTCAATACCCAATCGAATCGCTAAATAATAAAGATCGGCAAGTTCTTCTTCGCTGTCATACCATTGCACTAAGCGAAAGGTCATGACTTCTTTTTTCTTATTCTTATGTTTGGTATAGTTGAGCTGTTCGGCAACCTCAAAGATTTTTTTACGTGTTTCTTGGCTCACCGAAAGCTCCATATCATAATTAAGTACTCTAGACACCGTGGCTGGTGAGACTTGGGCAAGATTTGCAATATCCTTGATTGTTGCCATAGTTTCCCCTCCTAAAGAGTTTGAATGAAGCGCATGAAGGCTGCTTGACCTTGTTCATTACGTTTAAACACACCAGCATCTGCTAAAACTTGTGAGAAAATTTGTCCTACTTCTTGGCGGATGATTTCCGTTGCATTATCTTTGGTGAATGAATATTTCTTCTTCATTTCATCTACCCAAGGACGATGATAATCAGCTAGCTCATTTTCTTGATTTAACACATATTTTTCAACTTCGACTAATTCTGCTTTTAGTCTTGGTGGTAAGACTGCCAAGCCCATCACTTCAATTAAGCCAATATTTTCTTTTTTGATATGATGAACTTCTTTGTGTGGATGGAAAATACCGTCTGGATGTTCTTCAGAGACGTTATTATCGCGCAATACTAAATCCAATTCAAACAAGCCTTCTCGTTTTCTAGCTATCGGTGTAATGGTATGATGTGGCGTACCATCTGGCGTAACTGCTACAACTTGCACACTTTCATCACTATATTCACGCCATTTGCCTAATATTTCATTCGCAGCTTGCACGAGAGGTTCTTTTTCCAAACCTTGCAAACGAATCACTGACATTGGCCATTTCACGATACCCGCTTTGATTTGCGGAAATTTCTCTAATTTGATTTCTTTTTCAATGGGAGCTTTGGCCATTGGAAACTCATGGCGGCCTCCTTGATAATGGTCATGCGTTAAAATCGAACCACCCACAATTGGCAAATCTGCATTCGAACCGACAAAATAATGCGGCAATACTTCAACGATGCGCAATAGTCTTTCAAACGTTGCCTCATTAATTTGCATTGGGCGATGTTCTTCAGAAAGGATGATGCAATGTTCATTATAATAAGCATATGGCGAGTATTGGAATCCCCAACTTTGGCCATCTAAATTCATACGGATAATGCGATGATTGGCTCTAGCTGGGTAATTACTGCGACCTTGATATCCCTCATTTTCCATACAAAGCATACATTTCGGATAGCTCACAGACTGAACTTCACGCGCCTTCGCAATGTCTTTAGGATCTTTTTCTGGTTTAGATAAATTAATCGTAATCTCTAAATTCCCATATTCTGTAGGTGCGGTGTAAACAATATTTTTAGCAATATCACGCGTTTTAATATAATCGTTTTGCTTAGATAATTGATAAAAATAATCCGTTGCCGCTTCTGGTGACTTAGAATAATGTTGTGCAAAAAAGGCGTTCACAACAGATGGCGGTGGCGTTAAAAAGTCCATTATCTGTGCTGTTAACTGTTCTTTTTCGCTTTGGCTATTTTCAATGACCTGATTTGTTAAAGCTCGTTCTAATAATTGATCCAATAACTCCAAAGAAGATTGTGTTACCGGGCGCACTTGGGTATTTTCTAACGCGTCTTCACCGATTAAATGCAATAATCGGTTTTGTACATAAATTCTGTCCATTTCCATCCAGCCACCTGCTTGAATGGCAATTGTTGTAAAATCAGTAATCACTTGACTAATTGACATCTTTTCACCTTCTATTTAGTAAAGCGATAACCTAAAATAGATTATCGCTTAACACTCGTTATTTTTTGTCGTCGTAACCATGTGGATGGGAAACATGCCAATTCCACGCAGTCTCAATAATTTTTTCGATATCTGTGTATTGTGGTTGCCAGCCTAAAATTTTCTTTGCTTTTTCACTTGATGCTACTAAAGTGCTTGGATCACCCGCTCTTCTTGGGGCAATCGTAGCAGGAATTTCTTTCCCCGTTACCTTGCGAGCAGCTTCTAACATCTCTTTTACTGAATATCCTTGATTACTACCAAGGTTAAAGAAGTTGCTTTCATTACCAGCATTTAGGTATTCAAGCGCTAAAATATGGGCCGCGATTAAATCTTCCACTTGTACATAATCACGAATACAAGTACCATCTGGTGTTGGATAATCATCACCAAAGATTTTTAATTCTTTGCGTTGACCTAAAGCGACTTGTAAAATGATAGGTACCAAATGTGTTTCTGGCGTATGATCTTCACCAATACTTGCATCACTTTTAGCCCCAGCGACATTAAAGTAGCGCAAAGCAACATATTTCATGCCATAAGCGTTATCGGCCCATTTCATCATTTTTTCCATCATTAACTTACTTTCACCATATGGATTTTTCGGATTGGTTGGTGTTTCTTCAGTAATCGGACTTTCTTTAGGCTCACCATATGTAGCTGCTGTTGAAGAGAAGACGATTTTCTTCACATCATGTGCTTCCATCACTTCAAGTAAAATTTGCATACCGTAAACATTGTTATTAAAGTATTTTAATGGATTTTCAACCGATTCACCAACTAAAGAACTAGCTGCAAAGTGCACGACTGCATCAATACTTTCTTTTTCAAACACTTGATTTAAAAATGCTTTATCACGGATATCGCCTTCATAAAAAGTAGCATCTTTGTGTACAGCTTGACGGTGACCAGTTAATAAATTATCAACAACCACCACTTGATAACCCTTATTTATTAATTGATCTACAGCATGTGAACCGATATAGCCTGCCCCACCTAAAACTAAAATTGACATGATTCTTTCACCCTTAACTTATTTACTTAATTTACGTGCACCATCATCAATCTTCGCTAAATAAATATCGGCATCATAACCAACGACTTCACGATATTTATGTTTGACTTCTTCGGCAAAGGAATCAAACGCACTTTGTTTCACTAAAGCAATCGCGCAACCACCGAAACCAGCACCTGTCATACGCGCGCCTAAAACATCAGGATTTGCTTGAGCCGCAGCGACTAAAGTATCTAATTCAACCCCAGTTACTTCATAATCATATTGCAAAGATTCATGTGATTGGTTTAATAATAACCCAAATTTTACTAAATCTCCAGTTTGTAATGCATTTTTTGCTTTTAATGTTCTTTGATTTTCAGTTACTGCATGTTTTGCTCGTTTGATTAAGGTTTCATCCCCAATTAAATCTGTATTGGCATTAAAGGTTGCCTCATCTAAATCACCCAATGATTGAATATCTAATTTCTTTTGTAGACGGGATAAAGCTTCTTCACATTCAGCGCGACGTTCATTATATTTAGAGTCTGCTAATTCTCGACGTTTATTCGTGTTCATAATCGCTACTACATATTCACCGAACGCTGCTGGAATCACTTCATATTCTAAAGTATTGGTATCTAGTAATAAGGCATGATCTTTTTTGCCCATACCAATAGCGAACTGATCCATAATACCTGAATTCACACCGATAAATTTATTTTCAACTTTTTTACCAATTTTTACTAAATCTATCATTTCAAATGGCAAATCAAATAAATCACGTAAAATGACTCCGGTTAATAACTCAATCGATGCAGAGGAAGAAAGCCCCGCACCGTTTGGAATATTTCCGTTATAGGCAATTTCAAAACCTGAGTCAATGTTACCGCCAGCTTCGATTAAGAACTTCACTACCCCTTTAGGATAATTAGCCCAATCATGCACTTTTTGATAGCTTAAATCTGCTAATTCAAATTCAATAATCCCTTTTTCTGGGAAGTTGGCAGAATATAAGCGGATTTTTTGATCGTCTCGTTTGCGCGCTTGACCATATGTTCCGATTGTAATAGAAGCTGGAAAAACATGTCCACCATTATAGTCCGTATGCTCACCAATCAAATTAATTCGACCTGGTGCAAAGTAACTTCCAGTTGGTGCAACGCCAAATTGTTCAGTAAAGATTGCTTTTAATTCATTTTCCATTATGAACGCCTCACTTATAAAAGTTTTAGTAAATTTATTATAGTTTATTTACTAAATATTTTCAATAGCTTTCTATCAAAAAAATTAAAGGCTTTCATTTTTTGTTAAATTCATGAGATATAAATGGAGTTATATATTATCTTTTGTTATAATAGAGCTAGGAAATAAATGAGGTGATTGCAATGAAAAAATTTTTTAGTGGATTTTTAACAGGTACTGCAGCAACTGTTTTAGCTGCATTAGGTACTGCGAAATTGGTGAAAAAAGTTTATATTGAACCAATGGAAGAAAAGGAAAAAGAATTAGAAGAAAAACGACGTCGCGCACACCGAAAAAGCTTTGCACGATAAAGGTTGTAAGAAGGGGCGACCAGCTACAAGCAAAAGGTTATCAATCAACTTGGTCAAATACGAGAAAATTCATGTGTTACCTACTGCTAAGAAAATCGGATGAAAGGAGATTTTCTTAAGCAGGAGGGTGAATTTTCCGAGTATTTAGTTGATTGATACCGAGAAAGCTAAATTTATCCGGAATGGCAGGAAAATCCATCATGTTTAAAGATTTTCCTAGACAGGCCGGCTTAGATGCGAGGTAGCTATCCTTCGAACACCGTCTGAGGCGATCGATAATCTCTAAAAAAAGCGGTTTGTCATTTACGACAAACCGTCTTTTTTTATTCGTATTTCTTTCCTTTAGTTTTGCCTGTCCAGCCTTCAAAACCGTCTTTTAAAATAAAGATATTGTTGTAGCCGTTTTTGCGTAATTTTTTAGCAGCTCGGGTACTTAAAGCTGTACGGGTGTCATAAAGATATACAGGTTGGTCTTTACGAATGCTAGCCAAAGATTGCATCAACATTGGATAAGGAATACTACGCGCACCTAAAATATGTCCGCTATCAAATTCATTTTTTTCGCGTACATCAATAATTTGTGCTTTACGCATTCCTTCTTTAAATTCATCTTCTTCTAATACTGTTGCGAATCGACGTGCCATATATTTATAGTACGCCCAATTCAAAATCAACGCTATTAAGATAGCAAGTAATATGATATTTACCCAAAATAAAACTGACATTGATTAGACCTCTTTCACACTTTCAATAAATTGTAAGGCTAAAGATGCAGCGCCAATTACACCAGCATCATTACCCAATTGCGCTAATTTAATTTCTGTACTTTGACGTACTTGTGGGAAAGAAAATTCACGGAAGTATTTTTCAACACGACTGCGTAAAAATTCACCAGCTGCTGAAACGCCGCCGCCAATCACGATGCTTGCTGGATTAAGTGTATTTCCGATATTACCCAAAGCTAAACCAAGATAGTAACAAACTTGGTCCACTACTTTTAAGGCTAATGGATCATTATCGTTGGCTAATTCAAAGACATCCTTACTTGTGATATCTTGGCCATCATCCAAGCGACGTTTTAATTCTGAATCACCAGCATATTCTTCAGCTAATTTACGTGCAACACGAACAACACCTGTAGCAGATGAAACTGTTTCTAGACAACCTTTCTTACCACAAGTACATTCAAAGCCGTGTGGATCAACTGTTACGTGGCCGATTTCGCCAGCACAACCAGCTTTTCCGTGTAATAGATTGCCATCCATAATCACACCGCCGCCAACACCTGTTCCTAGTGTGACGAACACAACATCTGGATTATTATCACCGGCACCTTGCCAACGTTCACCTAAAGCCGCAACATTGGCATCATTATCTAAAGTAAACTTAATGCCAGTTCCTTTTTCGATTTGTTCACGAACTGGTTGTAATGCTTTCCAGTTTAAGTTGTAAGCACCGATGACCGTACCAGCTTCACGATCAACGCTACCTGGAGTCCCCATACCGATACCGATAAAGTCACTTGGTTTTAAGTCATATAAAGATAAATGATGATTAATTGATTCAATAATATCTGGTACGATATGGCTACCTTCGTCCAAGATATTCGTTGGGATACTCCATTTTTGTTGGATTTCCCCTGTTAATGTTAAAATTGCAAATTTAACCGTGGTACCACCTAGGTCAATCCCGATTATTTTTTTGGCCATTTAAATTCATCTCCTCTACTTTCCTCAAGTGTGTGTTCGCGTTTTAATATCGCCCATGCAGTCAGATAAGTTTCCTTGTCAATCAGATGGCTGTCAAATAACTGTTTCACTTCCATGCTCATTAACTCGATATCATAAATCCGCTTACCTACATAGACATAAATGCCAAACTGTTTAAGCAACTGTTGCACATCATACAAAGTTTTCACCTGACACACTACCTTTCCATTATACTAGCAATTGATATTTTTTGAAACCATATAATAAGCAAAAAATGCATAAAAAGACAAAAATTAAACCAAATAATACTTGTATAGATTTTCGATAGCTGTCTTTTTGATAAGGCACCGCAATCGTTTGCCCTAAAACGAAGCCTCCTAGCACCCCGCCAATGTGTCCAAAGATATCAATGCCGTTTCCTACTAAGCCAAATGCAAGATTGATTCCGATTAAAATTAAATATTGTTGCGTTAGTTCTTTAAAGCCAGGATAGTGCTTAAAGTGCATGCCCATCGCCACAAATGCCCCAAATACCCCAAATAAAGCAGTAGAAGCCCCAGCAGATGAGACGTTTACCTGATTAAAGGCAAAACTCGTCATATTACCTAAAATCCCGCTCAATAAATAAATGGCTAGGAAACGCCAATGCCCATAAATCGCTTCAAGCTGTTGTCCCATATAATATAAAACCACTGAATTAAAGACAATGTGCATCAAGCCATAGTGAATAAAAATTGGGGTAACAAAACGCCAATATTCATGTAAGTAGGCAACAAGTGGACCATACATGCTACCTAATTGCTTCACTGGTAAAAGGTACTCCAATAAGAATACGACTACTTGAATCGCAAATAAGGTGTAAGTAATAAAAGGACCGTTTTTATATTTTTCTAACATTTCTTCACCTCTCAACCTATAATGAGTTCACTAACTGGCACATCATAATCATCTGCCTGCCAATTTTCATTAAGCTGCTCTTTAAATACTAAGCTCAATGTATCATGAGGGTAATTTGCTAAGTAACAATCAAAATAACCTCCACCATAGCCAATCCGATAACCATCTTTACGAAAGACGACTCCCGGTACAATTAATAAATCAATTTGTTCAGCTGTAACTTCATGACTACTATGCGGTTCTTCTACCCCAAATTTTGTCACGTAGTAGTCTGTCTTTTCAGTTACTTGATAAAAAATCATTTGGTGATTTGCCAAACTTTTTGGTACGACTACTTTTTTTCCTTCTAGAAAAGCTTGTTGCATGATAGGTTTGGTATCTAATTCTAAATCCGTTGAGCGAATCATGCCAATACAAGTAGCTGCTTGCCATTTAGGATGAGCAAATAGTTCTTGATAAATCGCTGCTTGACGTTGTTTTTTTTCAGTCGTGCACTCCCTTAATTGACTTAAACGCTGCAATACTTGTTGTCTTAAGGCTTTCTTTTCCATTTGTTCACCAACCTTTTGTGCTTATCATACCCTTAAAAAAGAAAAAAAGCTAGAATGGTTTAACCCATCCCAGCTTACTTCAATTATTTTGTTTCACGGTGTAAAGTAACTTTTCTTTCACGTGGGCAATATTTTTGCTTTTCTAAACGATCTGGATTGTTACGTTTATTTTTGCTTGTTAAGTAGTTACGTTCTTTACATGAAGTACATTCTAAAGTAATGTTTACGCGCATGTTATTCCCTCCTCGTACTTGAATACTCTAAGAAATCTCTCAGACTGAATTATCATACCATGTTTAAAGAAAGAATGCTAGTCTTTTTCTAAAAAAATGTTAAGTAATTTTACTTGACGCTCGAAATTTTAAGAGGCTTTCTTAGCCACGCCGGTCAAATAATTAATTTCATAGCCTTTTTCAGCATTATAGATAAAGACATGATAGCTAATTTCATCTGTTTCAATGCTCTTCGCTTGCATTTCTACGCCTCGACAAACAAGTTCATCGCCAACAAAAATAGGCTTCACTTGATAGCGAACATGATTGCCAGTATTCTTCACATAGCTGGCTACCTGCTGTTCATAAATCGTCATATACTCTTGATTCATTAACTCTGTGCCAGTAAATAAATTCTTCCAGTTGGCATCCTCACCCGTTAATTGATGGGCGATTAAATGGGAGCGATTATAAAGAAACTCACCATTACTCATTTTCTTTTGCTTCCAACCGGTTGGATACACTTTTGAGATGTCGCCACGTTTTTCATGAGGCAGTAAATCTTTTCCTAACATCGCATTGGCCACACCAACACGATTTAACCGGTCCAAATCACTAAAAGTTTGCCAACTCCCATTTTTTAAGGACAAGTCTGCTTTGCTAAAAGTCGGCTGATTGTGATTGACTTGCAGTACCATTTCCCCACTAAAGATAGGAATTTGATCCGTATTATCAATATTTTGGGCTTTGGTCGTTTGCGTAACTTCCACTTGATGATTATTAGATGTGGTTTGACTTGGTTGGTCAAAAAAGACATACCATATTCCTACAATAATGATTAGAAGAATCGTTGCACCTAGACTGTGTTTTTTCTTCAAATGCTTCATCCTTTCTAAAAGAAGTAACGATTCCATTTAACCAATTTTTTATTGAATTGTCTAGTCCAAGAATCCTTGTTCGCACAAAAAAAAGAGGAGTACTTGCCCCCTCTTTTAAAAAACTATTAGAAGTTTGCGCCATAAACGTCATCAACATTTTTAGTTGGATCAATAACAATATATAGACAACCATTCTTTTCACTAACTTTTGTTGATTGATGTACGTTATCTAAACCGTCGCCATCTTTATCTTCATATGGGAAGTAAACAATATCTGGCGTACCAGCACGATAGATAATTTCCATTCTTTCAATATCTTCATATTTTAAAGCGCGATCAAACATACCAAGTTCAAGACCGCCTAAGTTGATATCCGTTGTTGCCACATTATCAGCTTCAGGATAGATTTCAATCTTGAAACCGGCACATGGATGGATTTCTACAAATTCACTACCATTGATACGACCATAGCTTGTAGTGATTTGTTTAATCCACAAATCGCCAATATGACGGCGTTCAATCGTCCATGTTTCACCATTTCTAAATAAAAATTTTAGTGCTTTCATTTCTCTTGCCATAAAAAGGTCACTCCTTCAATTAAAAGACAGCACCAAAAAAGCGCTATCTGAAAGTTCTTACACTGTTAGTTTAGCATAGGTTTTAGAAAACGTAAACAACGTGCAATCTTCACAAAAAAACGATTTTTAGAAAATAATTTTTATTTAAAATAAATAAAGATTACAAATGTGATAATTCGGTATTTTTTATCTTTTTATAGTCATTGATAGATAACAAAGCAAAATATAAGAAAATTCTTAGTCAGCAGTCTTATTACGCAAATTCACAAACTCTTGGGCATAATTTAGCAATGCCTCACGTTCATTAGCCACTTCTTTTAATAGGACGGCTCGCTCACAGTGTGCAAGGGTTTCTTTTAACCATAAGCCACCACGTCGGTTCAAAGCTCGCATTAAATCATTCCCATTAATTGCTAAATCTTTGAGCGAATGAATGACAAGCAAACGATATTGATTCAGCAAACTTTCTTTTGATAAGGCTAAATCATAAAACGGAGCAATATAGAAAAGTTGAGTCAAACAAGTTTCATTCAATTGATAATAATCCAAGACATCCAATGGTCGTTGTTTGATTATTTCTAGCGCCTCACGTAAAAGTAGTACTTCATGTATTCTCTGATTGGATAGCTTCCATTCTTTTAAAAATGCTTTTTGATGTTTGCTGTCAATGGCTATTTGATCGATTAATAACCCCCAAGCCACCGATAAATCCTCAATTGGAAAACGTAAAATTTCACTCATTTGTCGTAAAAGATGCCGTTTATCTGACAGTTCTGGACAGTATTTAAAACAATCCGTGGCAATAAATAATTGGAAAGCTTGTTGTACATTTTGGCCTAATAATAATTTTTCAAACTCAATACAAATTCGTTCAACTGAAATTTTACTTAATAATGGGGCATGCGTCGTAATAGCTGCTTGCGTCTTTTCTTCTAAATCAAAGCCTAATTGCGAAACAAATCGTAAGCCACGCATCATCCGCAAAGCATCTTCTTGAAAGCGTTCAGCAGCAATCCCCACTGCTTTTAATCTTTTATTTTGTAAATCTTCTAGTCCATGGAACAAATCAATAATCTGGCCTTGGGCATTTAGGGCTAATGCATTAATCGTAAAATCACGTCGTTTTAAATCTTCTTCTAAACTACGAACAAAATCCACATGATCTGGTCGACGATAATCTTGATAGGTCGATTCTGTACGAAAAGTGGTAATTTCATAGCTTTCATCTTGATGCAAAACTAAAACCGTACCATGCTCAATGCCAACATCAATTGTTTTTTCAAAGACCTCTTTAATTTCAGCCGGAAAAGCACTAGTGGCGATATCAACATCATGAATCGGTAAGTTTAAGATGCAATCACGGACACTGCCGCCAACAAAATATGCCTCATAGCCTGCTTGATTCAGTTTGTCAATAACTGGTAATGCTTTTTTAAACTCTTGAGGTAAGTTATTTATTCGCATTGCTACTTCCTTTCTATTCGTTTCATACGTTTTTCAGTAAGTCCGTAATCATTATAACATAAGTTTACATTTTGACTAGCAACAATCAAAAACTAGAAAATGAGAGATTTACTTATTTTTCAGTATTTTTTAACACATTTATTGTATTTCATGGTTGTTTCTGCTACATTAATATCGTTGAGTAAATTTTAGGGGAGGTATTCGAATGCAAAAGAATTTATCTTGGAAAGTGTTTTTTGATATCTTTGTCATTATTTTAGGAACAGCTATTTTTAGTTTTGGTCTTGTTTTTTTTAACATTCCTAACAAATTAGCTGAAGGTGGTATCGCAGGGATTACCTTGATTTTAAAAGCTTTATTTAATTATAATCCTGCTATCACAAACTTGTTATTAAATATTCCTATTGTATTGTTAGGTGGCAAGATTCTAGGACGTCAAACATTAATTTATACAATTTTTGGTATTTTTGGTGTTTCTTTCTGGTTAGATTTCTGGCAAAAAATTCCAATTGTAATTGATTTAGATCATGACTTATTAATTGTCGCACTCGTTGCTGGGATTGTAATGGGTTTTGGTAGCGGGATTATCTATCGCGTGGGTGGAACCACTGGTGGTAGTGATATCGTTGCGAGAATTTTAGATAAAAACTTTGGGATTCCCTTAGGACGTGGGCTTTTTGGATTTGATGTGGTAGTCTTAGTTGCTTCCTTGACTTATGTTGATTTACACCGCATGATTTATACTTTGATTTTTAGCTTCGTCTTCTCTCGTGTCGTTGAAGCAGTCATCAATGGTGGTTATTCTGAAAAAGGAATTTTAGTCGTTTCAGATAAAAGCAATGAAATCACTGAATATTTGATGGCTAACGTGATGCGCGGAATTACTTATATTAAAGGAGAAGGAGCTTACTCGAAAGTCCAAAAAGATATCATTTATATGGTAGTCGGCGTTAGAGAATTACCTGCCATTAAGCGAATGATTCATGAAGTGGATGAAAAAGCCTTTATTTCTATTATCAATGTTCATGAAGTGATTGGCGAAGGATTTACTTATCTTAGACCGAAAAAAACCGTGCTAAAGAAAAATAAATAAAAATAAGGCCACAGCTCAAAACAAATGCTGTGGCCTTTTTGTTAACTTAATGCTTTTAATTCAGAAGATAATTGAGCAAAGGTTGCTTGATCATTTTCTTCCAATGCTAAATTGATTCGTAACAATAACTCCTTCTTCTGACTTTCCCTTGCTAATTCATTAAAGTAATCTTCTACTTGGCGATCAAATTGTGGATCTAAGGTTTCGTTCCAACTAGCATAGGGATTATCTTCCAAAACACCCAGATAAATGGCTTCTTGCCAGGCATCTTTAAACCGACATTCTAAATACAAATCCTCTTGCCAATGGAAACGAATCTCATGGAAAATCTGATCCACATCTGCAAATTCAATCTTTTCCTTATATAAAAGAATGGGCGTATCAGAATAATCCGCTGTTTGAATGACTAATCCTCTTGGTGTTACCTCTGCTTTTTCAACGAAGTGGACGTTTTCTAAAATGGCTTCGTGACTAATTAAATAATTGACTAACCATGAAACTTCGCGACGTGTAAATGATTGACTCGTAACAAACCAAGCCAGAAAATTCTTCTTTTGTGCCAATGTGATTGCCATTTGCTTCACCTTCTTTATTAGTAATCCCAATCGCTTTGTTTTAATTCATCATAGAGTTGGTGTAAAGATTCATCATGTATTTCTTTGGCTAAATGACTCTCAAGTAATGCCAATGCCTCTTTTAAGCGACCTTCATCACGTAAAAAGTAACAATAATCGCGAATAAATTCAGGAACTTCTTGCATTTCTTCTAAAGCCATTTCATAGTAATGGGCTGCCTTTTCGAACTCTTCCTCTTCATTATAGATTCGAGCAACCATCCAAAGTAATTCGCCTTGATAGGCATTTTCGATTCGTTCAAAATAGTGCAATGTTTGCTCATATTCTCCTTGATAAAAGGCGTTTTTAGCTAGAGCAGTCAGCACACTATCTTCCTCTTCATCTAATAAGAGCGCTTGATTCAGATAAAGGTTGGCTTTTTGATAGTCTTCCAACTCTTCTAGCACTTCAGCCAAATGTAAGTAAAAATGCACATAATACGGATTCTCTTTAATCGCTTGTTCCAATAATTGCGCTGCTTTTACTGGCTGTTGTTCATGAACATAGATATCCGCTAACTCTAGATAAGCCTCTTTAATATTCGGATTTTCTTTGATTAGCTCTTCATAATAGATAATCGCTTCATCCATTTCATGCATTTGTTGATTCAAACGAGCTAAGTTTAATAGGATTTGATCATTCTTCTTGTGGCGATAAGCTTCTTTATAGTAGTCTAAAGCCTCTTCAAACTTCCCTTGATGTGCAAGTGTGGTCGCTAAACGCTCTAAAATTGACACATTAGAAAATTCCGTATAGCCAGCATCTAATAAAAGTTCATACATATTTTGCGCTAGCGTCAATTTATTGGCTAACAAAGCAATTTCTGCATAGGCAAATTGAACGGTTTCATCATCAGGCAATAAAGCAAGCAACTCTTGTAATTTAGCCAGACTTACTTCGATAAATCCAATCGCTTGGTAAGCATCGGCCATCATAAAGAGTGCGCGTGGATAATATTCGCTCGTCTCTTTGATTTGGTCTAAGTATTCAAAGGCGCTTTCGTAATCATCTTCTTCAATTGCAATTTCAGCCAAATAGGTTAATACCAAATCTTTTTCAGGTATTTGACGCTCCACTAAATCTAAAAAGACTTCCTTAGCCTCAATCAAGAATCCTTTTTCAATTAATACTTCACCCAACTCAATTAATACAGGTAATTCATCATGGGTTAAGGCTTGTTGTAATAATAAATCAGCGCCGTCTAAATCACCATCAGACAACGACTGTAACATTTTTTCACTAAAAGACATCGTATATCTCCTTTAATCTAGTCTAGCTTTATTTTACCACAATTTGACTGGCAATGCTCTTATTTATTATTTTTAGATTATCGTAAAAAAAGCATAAACCAAGAGAATCGTTTCTTCTCTTAGTTTATGCATTATCATTATACTAACAAGGTGTGCAAAGTTGGATGCTCACTTAATTTCAAGAAGTTTGGATCAAATTGTTCGATTCTAACCAATAAACCGGGAACATCTTCTTTTTGTTTAGATAAAACGCCCAAGACAACCGGTCCTGTTCCGCGATTGACTTTTTTCGTGTACTCAAACAAGGTAATATCATCATTTGGACCTAAAACTTCGGTAACAAACTCTTTTAAAGCACCTGGTCGTTGTGGGAAGTTTACCACAAAATAATTGATTAATCCTTGGTACATCAAAGCTCGCTCTTCAATTTCAGCCATACGATTAATATCATTATTACCACCACTGATGACACAAATGACCGTTTTGCCTTTTATTTCATCTTTCAACAATTCCAAAGCAGCTACACTCAATGCGCCGGCTGGTTCTGCTACGATAGCTTGTTTACTATAAAGATCTAAAATAGTGGAACAAACCAAGCCTTCATCCACACTAATTAGGCGATCAACAAAAAGTTTAGCAATTTCAAAGGTATGTTGGCCAACTTCTTGAACAGCTGCCCCATCAACGAATTTATCGATACGTGGCAATCTCACCGGATGTCCCGTTGCAAAAGCCGCTTGCATACTAGGCGCTCCCGTTGGCTCAACACCAATGACTTTTGTATCCGGACTGACTGATTTTACATAAGTACTCACACCACTAATTAAGCCGCCACCACCAATAGCTGCTAAGACATAATCAGCTGTTAGATTTTTATCAGCCAAATCATTCATCATTTCTAAAGCCAATGTCCCTTGTCCAGCAATGATATCTACATCATCAAACGGATCAATAAAGGCCATTTGATTTTCTTTTGCATAATCTTTGGCTGCTTGAGCGGAGGCATCAAAAGTATCCCCCACTAGTTTAATTTCAACATAGTCGCCACCGAAAAAGGAGACTTGGGAAATTTTTTGTGCTGGTGTTGTTGTTGGCATAAAAATGACTGCTCGAACTTTGATTTCGTTACAAGTATAAGCCACGCCTTGTGCATGATTACCCGCACTCGCACAAACAACGCCATTTGCTAATTCAGCTTGAGGTCGATTTTTGATTGCGTAATAAGCCCCTCGTAATTTGAAGGAACGGACCTTTTGTAAATCTTCTCTTTTTAGATAGACATTTGCTTGATATTTTTCTGAAAGGTAGCGATCATGTTGCAAAGGGGTATGACTAACCGCCTCTTTTAGTACCTCGTAGGCTTGTTCTACCGATTCTTTGGTTATTAGCGTCAACTTCTCTCACTTCCTACTTTCTAGTCGTTTGGATTTTGCACAAATGGCATCATCTTACGTAGTTTCGCGCCCACTTCTTCAATTGGATGACCTGCATTTTTCGCGCGCATTTCTTTAAATTTAGGTAAACCAGCTTTGTTATCTTCAACAAAACCTTTGGCAAAGGAACCATTTTGGATATCTGCTAAAACAGCTTTCATATTCGCTTTTGTTTGTTCTGTAATGACGCGTGGACCTGATACATAGTCCCCATATTCTGCTGTATTTGAAATAGATTGACGCATTTTATCAAAGCCACCTTCATAGATAAGGTCTACAATCAATTTCATTTCATGACACACTTCAAAGTAAGCTAGTTCTGGTTGATAGCCTGCTTCCACTAAGGTTTCAAAACCAGCTTCAATCATGCTTGTTAAACCACCACATAGGACAGCTTGTTCACCAAATAGGTCGGTTTCTGTTTCTTCTTTAAAGGTCGTTTCTAACACCCCAACACGTGTTGAACCGATTCCTTTAGCATAAGATAAGGCAATATCACGCGCATTGCCGGTAGCATCTTGTTGGACCGCAAATAATGAAGGAACAGCAAAGCCATCCACAAAAGTACGACGAACAAGATGACCTGGTCCTTTAGGGGCAACTAAGAAGACATCCACATCTTTTGGTGGGTGAACAACATCAAAATGAATATTAAAGCCATGTGCAAAAGCTAGGGCATTTCCCGCTTCTAAGTTTGGCGCAATTTCATTTTCATAAAGGGCTCCTTGTATTTCATCTGGTGCTAAAATCATGATTACATCCGCTTTTTTCGTTGCTTCTGATACTGGAAAGACTTCAAAACCATCTTCGCGGGCTTTTTGCGCTGATTTTCCTTCACGTACACCGATAACGACTTTGTTCCCATTATCGCGTAAGTTTTGTGCATGGGCATGACCTTGTGAGCCGTAACCTACAACCGCAATTGTTTTTCCTTCCAATGCATTTTTTTCTACTGAATCATCATAATAAACTTTAACCATTTGAATACCTCCAATAATATTCCTTTTTATTTTTTATATTAAAAGCAAAGTTGCTTCTAACCACGAATTAAACTTGTGACTCCTGTTCTTGCCATCCGCTTAATGCCATAAGGTTTTAATATTTCAATACAAGCTTCTACTTTATCGGGATGTCCGACTACTTGAATCGTAATCGTTGAAGCAGCCACATCCACGATATCTGCTCTAAAAGGAGAAACCATTGCTTGAATTTCTAATCTTGTATTTGCTGGTGCATTGACTTTAATTAAGGCCAATTCTCTTTCAACATGTGGCGTATGTGTTAAATCAGTCACTTTCAGCACTTCTATTTGTTTATTTAACTGTTTGATGACTTGTTCGGCATCAGCTTCTGATTCGACATTAAAAGAGATTGTCATGCGTGAAATGTCTTTTCGTTCCACAGTACCAACAGAAATACTTTCAATATTGACTTGGCGACGATTTAAGGTACTAGTAATGCGACTTAAAACCCCCGCTTGATTATAGACAACTGCTGTAACGGTTCTTCTCATTTACTTCACCCCAATCATCTTATGGTTCGGTGCTCCGGCGGCAACCATTGGTAATACATGTTCTTGAGCTGGAATTTCGACTTCAATTAAGACTGGTCCTTCTAAGGCAAAGGCAGCTTTTAAGTCTTCTTCAATCGTTTTCGGATTACTTAAACGTACGCCTTTGACATGATAGGCCTCAGCAAGCTTCATAAAATCTGGCTGAGTCTTAAATTCAGAGGATGAAAAACGTGCGCCATGGAATTTTTCTTGCCATTGATGCACCATGCCCAGCACATGATTGTTCATTAACACAAATTTGATATCTAAGTTATGTTCATTTAAAATCGCAAATTCTTGGTTCGTCATTTGGAAACCACCATCGCCTACAAATACGACGACTTGGCTTTCTGGATGAGCAAATTTCACCCCAATCCCTGCAGGAATACCATACCCCATCGTTCCCAAGCCACCAGAAGTAATCATTTGTCTAGGGAAACTAAATGGATAAAATTGGGATACCCACATTTGATGCTGACCAACATCGGTAACAACATAAGCTTTAGAATCGGTAATATCACCCACGATTTCAACCACTCGTTGGGGCTTAATTTCTTCATCTGTCTCATCATAATATAATGGATGTTTCGCTTCTCTTTCTTGACATTCTGCAATCCATCCACTGTAATCACCTGGTTTTGTATCAAGAGCGAGCATTTTTTCTAGCGCATCTTTGGCATCGGCTACTACAGGAATATCGGTACGAATGACTTTACCAATTTCTGCTGGATCAATATCAATATGGGCGATTTTCGCATTTGGGGCAAAACTATTTGGCGAAGTAGCTAAACGGTCTGCAAATCGTGAGCCAATATTTATCAAGTAATCACAAGTTGATAAAGCCATATTTGCTGCATAAGTTCCGTGCATACCACCCATTCCTAAATTGAGTGGATGTTTGCTTGGTACTGTTCCTAGAGCCATCATGGTTTCAACGACTGGAATTTGATACTTATCGACAAAGGTACGTAATTCCTCGGTTGCATTGGCATAACTAACACCAGCTCCCACTAAAAGTAATGGCTTTTTCGCACGTTTTAATTGTTTCATGGCTTTTTCAATTTGTGGCAGTGAAGCTGAAGTATTTGGTTGATAACTTGGAATATCCACTTCAAAATGTTCAAGAAATCCCCCCATCGATTGACTGATATCTTTTGGTAAGTCAATCACTACTGGACCAGGACGCCCCGTAGAAGCAATATGAAAAGCTTCATGAACAATTCGTTGTAAATCATTAACATCGCGCACTTGGAAGTTATGCTTGGTTATCGGTAAAGTAATCCCTAAAATATCAGCTTCTTGAAAGGCATCGGTACCAATTCCACCTGTGCCAACTTGACCCGTAATCACGACTAAAGGTAGCGAATCACTCATCGCATCAGCAATTCCGGTAATCGCATTGGTTGCTCCAGGACCAGATGTAACAACCACGACACCAGGTTTGCCCGTTACTTTGGCATACCCTTCTGCTGCATGTACGGCTCCTTGTTCATGTCTGGTTAATACATTTGAAATTTCAAAATCATACATGGCATCATATAATGGTAAGACCGCACCGCCAGGATAACCAAAAATCAATTCAACCTTTTCTTTTTTCAAACATTCTAACAAAAGCTCGGAACCATTTAGCTTTGTTTGATTCTCCATATAATCCCCTCTATTCTTTTATTTACTCCGTTACTCTCATAATTCCGCCAGTATTTGCTGAAGTAACTAAGGCTGTATATCGTGCTAACCAACCTTTTTTAACTTTAAATTCAAATTTTGGTAAGTTTTCGCGACGTTTGGCTAACTCTTCTTCGCTAACCAATAAATTCAAGGTACGATTCGTTAAATCAATGGTAATTTCATCGCCATCTTCTACTAAAGCTAATGGACCCCCCGCAGCGGCTTCTGGTGAAATGTGACCAACCGCAATGCCGCGTGTTGCTCCTGAGAAACGACCATCCGTAATCAAGGCCACGTCACGACCTAGACTACGACCAACAATACTTGAAGTTGGAGCTAACATTTCTGGCATTCCTGGTCCGCCTTTTGGTCCTTCATAGCGAATAACCACGACATGACCTTTTTGTACGCGACCGTCATCAATGGCTGCCACGGCTTCATCATGAGAATTAAAGCAAATTGCCTTACCAGTAAAGCTCTTAATATCTGGATCTACGCCACCCACTTTAATCACTGAACCATCTGGCGCGATATTTCCATAAAGGATAGACAAACCACCAACTGGACTATAAGGATTTTCTTTGCTACGGATCACTTCTGGATTATTGATTTTAGCATCCTTAACATTTTCACGAATCGTTTTACCTGTGACGGTGATACGATCTGGATGGATAGCACCAGGTACATCAATTAATTCACGAATAATCGCACTCACCCCACCCGCTTCATGAACATCATGCATCGAATAAGCTGAAGAAGGTGCAATTTTTGATAAGTAAGGTACCCGTTTGGCAATTTCATTAATATCTTCTAAGTTGTAATCAATTTCGGCTTCATTCGCAATGGCCAGTGTGTGTAGCACTGTATTGGTAGAACCACCCATCGCCATATCTAAGGCAAAGGCATCACCAATGGCCTCTTTCGTGACGATATCACGTGGTTTGATTTGCTTTTTCACTAAATCCATTAAATGAAAGGCTGCTTGACGAACTAAATCACGACGGTCTTGTGAAACAGCTAAAGTCGTGCCATTACCTGGTAAAGCAAGTCCTAAAATTTCTAATAAACAGTTCATTGAATTTGCTGTGAACATGCCCGCACAAGAACCACAAGTTGGGCAAGCATTTTGTTCCATAAATTGAAATTCATCATTCGTTAAGTTACCAGCTTTATAGGCACCAACTGCTTCAAACATCGTTGATAAAGTCATTTGATGTCCTCGAGGATCAACACCGGCTTTCATTGGACCACCCGAACAAAAGATAGCTGGTACATTGGTTCGCATGGCTGCCATAATCATTCCAGGAGTGATTTTGTCACAATTAGGAATATAAAATACGCCGTCAAACCAGTGCGCATTTATGACAGTTTCGGCAGCATCGGCAATTAATTCACGACTTGGTAGTGAATAGCGCATCCCAATATGGCCCATTGCGATTCCATCATCGACACCAATTGTATTAAACTCAAAAGGAATGCCACCTGCCTCACGAATCGCTTCTTTGGCAATTTCAGCTAATTCTCTTAAATGAACATGTCCGGGAACAGTATCAATATAAGAATTACAAATAGCAATAAATGGTTTTTCCATATCTCTTGCGCTTTTTACTTGTCCTGTCGCATATAGCAAACTTCTTGCTGGTGCGGCATCAATACCTTTTTTGATTTGATCACTTCTCAATTGCATTTCCTCCGTTTATCAAAATTTTGATTTCAAAGCTAAAATCATTATTACAGCTTGTGTTTCATTTTGAAGTACTTTTTAGTTCTCAAGATTTTTCTTAAAAACAAAGAAAAATCCCACCCAAAGATTTATCAGTGAGTGGGATGCTTAGTAAGAATCCCATTCACAATGCACAAATAGGACTCAAACATGTGGGTAATTTTTCCATGTTCTAAGTCCTCTAGGTAATAATGACAATTAATAATAATCCTGTTAATTTTTGTTGCATATGAATCGTCTCCTTACAATTCAATGTATTTTTTAATTTTTTTACAATATACTTCTAATTTAATTAAATGTCAATATCTTTTCTAAATATTTTTTAATTTTTCGGTTAATTTTCTGAATTTTTTTATTATTTTCCTTATTTCTTTCAAAACAAAAAAATGCCCCTTCGATAACCCTCGAAAGCACATTTCTTTTACCATTGCCAAAGTAGTGCCAATATCAAACTCGGCAGTAGATTCGCAACCTTTATTTTCGGTCCAAAAAACAAATTGACACCGACACAAAAGATTAAGATGGAGCCGATGAATGATAATTGACTCAAGCCTTGATTACTGATAAGTGGGGCTAAATAATGGGCAAGTAAAGTCAAACTCCCTTGGAAAATTCCCACAGGTATGAATGAAAATAAACTTCCTTTTCCCATTGAACTCGCCATAATCAAGATAATAATGAAATCAAGAATCGCTTTAGCAAACAAAATGGCATAATTATGGTGTAATCCATCTTCAAAAGCCCCGACAACCGCCATAGCCCCGATACAAACAGTTAAAGAACTAGTCACAAAGGCTTCTAAAAATTGAGAATCGTTTTCGGAATGACTTTTCTGCTTTAAAAATGTCCCAAATTGAACCAATCGCTTTTCTATATCAAGCCATTCTCCAACCATTGCGCCGATTGTCAGGCAAAATATCAACATCATACTGCCTTTACTACTTAAGCCAGTTTTGGTTACTTGTAGCATTTTTTCCATTGTCCCCCTAAACCTAACATCAACACGGCTAAACCAGCTGTTTTCGTTAAAGTTTCCTGCATAGAGGCTTTTAATCGTTTGCCAAAAAATAAACCAAAAATTCCGCCGAAAATAATTGCGAATACATTTACAATTGTTCCTAAACCAATCATCATCTAACCTCGAAAAAAGTATAAAAAAGGAGCCCCTGAATCATCAAGAGCTCCATAGATAGAACACCTTATTTAACGGCTTCCTTCAAAGCTTTACCTGGTTTGAATGCAGGAACTTTGCTTGCTGGAATAATAATTTCTTCGTTCGTTTGAGGGTTACGTCCTTTACGTTCTGCACGATTGCGAACTTCAAAGTTACCAAAACCGATTAATTGAACTTTTTCACCGTTAGCTAAAGCGTCTTGGATTGCTGAAAATACAGCGTCTACTGCAGCAGTAGCGTCTTTTTTGGATAAATCTGTAGCCGCTGCAACTTTTTCGATTAATTCTGCTTTATTTGCCATGGATGATTCACCTCCTGATTTTTGATGTGATGTTAAACACCATTCACCATCCTTGAGTGGTCCAAGGTTAGTGAGAAATATTGAATAATGAATCAATATCCTGTTACTAAGTTATCATAAGAAGCCTTTAATATCAAGACTTTTCGTTGTACTTTCGTGGGTTGTTTGTTTCATTTTGATTACAAACTAAGAAAATAATTGAAAGTATTCCCGTCATTTTCTTTTTCGTGCAATAATTCTTATCGGTGTACCTTCAAAAGTAAATGCTTTGCGAATCTGATTTTCTAAAAAGCGTGCATATGAGAAATGCATTAATTCTTCCTCATTTACGAATATGACAAAGGTTGGTGGTTTCACACTAACTTGAGTCGCATAAAAGATTTTGAGACGTTTACCTTTATCTGTTGGTGTTGGATTAATAGCCACAGCATCCATAATAATATCATTAAGGACTGCAGAAGGTACGCGTAAGTTTTGATTTGCACTTACTTCTTCAATCATTGCTGGCAACTTATTCAAGCGTTGTTTTGTTTTCGCTGATACAAAAATAATCGGTGCATAATCTAAATATTGAAATTCTTCTCTAATTTCTAATTCAAAATCGCGCATCGTATTCGTATCTTTTTCGACAAGATCCCACTTGTTCACCACGATAATGACACCTTTTCCTGCTTCGTGTGCAAAACCAGCAACTTTCTTATCTTGTTCACGAATGCCTTCTTCTGCATTAATGACAAATAATACCACATCCGAACGGTCAATTGCTCGCATCGCCCGCATGACACTGTATTTTTCTGTTGATTCATAGACCTTGCCTCGTTTGCGCATTCCGGCTGTATCGATCATGGTAAATTTTTGACCATTTTCACTGATAAAATGTGTATCAATGGCATCACGGGTTGTTCCTTCGATATCAGAAACGATGACCCGTTCTTCCCCTAAAATTGCATTAATGAGCGATGATTTGCCGACATTTGGACGTCCAATCAAGCTAAATTTGATAACACTATCATCTTCAGGTTCGATTTCAGTGCTAAAGTGTTTGACAGCTTCATCTAAGACATCCCCTATTCCTAAACCATGACTCCCTGAAATCGGAAATGGTTCGCCTAAACCTAGCGCATAAAATTCAAAGATATCATTTCTTAATTCAGGATTATCTACTTTATTTATTGCTAATATCACAGGTTTTTTACTTTTATAAAGCATGCGTGCAACCATTTCATCCGCATCCGTAATCCCTTCACGAACACTGGAAATAAAAATAATTACATCTGCTTCTTCAATCGCAATTTGGGCCTGGGCTTTAATTTGCTCCATAAATGGTTCGTCACCTAGGTCAATCCCACCAGTATCAATAATACTAAACTCACGACCTAGCCATTCGCCTGTTGCATAAATACGATCTCGCGTCACTCCAGGAGTATCTTCAACAATTGAAATACGTTCTCCGGCAATTCGGTTAAAGATGGTTGATTTACCGACATTTGGACGACCGACAATTGCAATAGTTGGATTTGCCATTTTCTTCCCTCCATTTTTTTCAATCTCAATTAGTTTACCGAAACTTTCATCATCTTGCAAGTAAAAAAAGGCGCAATACCTTGAAAAATGGATAAATTGCGCCTTTACTATTCTTTTTGGTATACAGAACAAGAAAATTTAGTTGGTTTTTATCTAAAGAATTATTCTTCAGTTTTTAAAGCTTCTCCTAAAATATCACCCATAGTAAAACCAGTTGATTCTTCTGGTAGTTCATAGCTTTCTTCTTCAGCGACTACTTCTTCAACTTTTGGTTCTGGTTTTTCTTCAAGTGCTTTAATACTTAAAGCAATACGTTGATTTTCTGGAGATACTTCCAAGACTTTAACTTTAACTTCTTCGCCTTCTTTTAAGACTTCATGTGGTGTAGCAATGTGTTTGTGCGCAATTTGTGAAATATGCACAAGACCTTCTACACCAGGGAATAATTCCACAAAAGCGCCAAAACTTGTCAAGCGTTTCACTGTCCCTGTTAACACACTGTCAACGGGGGCTTTATCTTCAATATCATCCCATGGTCCAGGTAGAGTATCTTTAATAGATAATGAAATACGATTGCTAGCTGGATCAACAGATAAAACTAAAACATTTACCTTTTCACCGACTTTTAAGACATCACTTGGTTTGGCTACATGTGTATGAGAAATTTCAGAAACATGAACAAGTCCATCAACACCACCTAAATCAATGAATGCGCCAAAGTTCGTTAATCGAGCGACAGTCCCTTCAATTTGATCTCCTTTATGAATTGAAGCAAATACCGCTTCTTTTTGTTTTTGCTTTTCTTCTTCAGCAACAACTTTATGTGATAAAATTAAGCGATTTTCGCTTGGTTCGATTTCAACAATCTTACACTTTAAGGGTTGTCCTTTATATTTACTAAAGTCCTTAACAAAATGGTCTTCAACCATTGAAGCAGGAATGAATGCACGAATACCCAAATCTGCAACTAAACCACCTTTAACCACGTTGGTAATAGTTGCATCAACGACTTCACCTGCAGCATATTTTGCTTCGATTTCTTCCCATAATTTTTTAGCATCCAAGCGACGTTTAGATAATAAGTAGCTACCATTTTCTTTATCATTACCGATTCTTGAAATCACTACTAAATCTAATTCATCACCGACTTTTACTAATGACTCTAAATCATCAGTTGGTGTTGTAGATAATTCTTTTGCTGGGATCACACCTTCTAAGCCTGTTCCCAAAATCGCAACAATGACTTGCTTATCTTCAATAGCTAACACTTCACCTTTAACAATATCGCCAACATGAATTTCTTGTACGCTATTTAAAGCCTCTTCCATTGTTTCTGTTACTTGTCCTTCAAATTCCGTCATACCTAATTTCCTCCTGACCAACATTTGTTCATGTATACACTACAATATCTAGTTTATTGCAATTTCACAAAAAAATAAAGCGATTTCCAATAATTTCTTTTATTTTTTTGCTGAATTTTCGTCATTTACTAAATTAATGATAGCTTGAACGACTTCATCGATGCTCATTCCCGTTGTATCAATACTTACCGCATCTACAGCTTGCACAAGTGGCGAATTTTCGCGATGAGAGTCATAATAATCTCTTTTTTCAATGGCAACTTTTAATTCTTCAAAATCACTTGGAATGCCTTTTTCTAGATTTTCTTTATGACGTCTTCTCGCACGTTCTTCAACACTAGCGACCAAAAAGATCTTCACTTGCGCATCAGGTAAAACCACGGTCCCAATATCACGGCCATCCATGACGACCCCACCATCTTTAGCAATGGCTTGTTGTTGTTTCACTAATTGCTCACGGACTAACTTGTAAGCAGCCACTTTGGAGACATTTTTGGTTACCTCTGGCATCCTAATCTCCTTAGTCACATCCTGATCATCCACAAAAACAAGTTGTTGTTCACTTCCTTGTTTAAAAGTGATAGGAAAGCGTAAAATAAGTGAAACTAGAGCTTGCTCATCATCCAAACTGACTTGATGTTTTAAAGCTAGATAGGTCACTGAACGATACATCGCTCCTGTATCGGTATAAATAAATCCTAATTTTTTGGCAATTATTTTCGCAACGGTACTTTTCCCAGATGAAGCCGGACCATCGATTGCAATATTTATTTTTTTCATTCCATTACCCCTAACTAAATCACTATTTACACAAAAAGAGACTGAGGAGACACGCCCCCAGTATCTCTATTTTTATTTAATTCGAATTTGTTGTCCTGGTGTTAAATGGAAGTTATCAGCAGTCATTCCATTTAAACGATAAATATCTTCTACGCTGACACCTGTTCGACTAGCAACTGTTGCCGGACCTTCACCAGCTTGAACAGTTGTATATTCTGCGCCATTTTCAGTAGTTGTTTCACCATTTTGGCTATTTTGGCCCTCTTGATTTTCTTGGGTATTTTGTTCAGCAGCATTTTCAGTTGCTTCTTGGTTTTCTGCAATGGTTGCTTCACTTGAACTTGTTTGGGTTTCTTCAGTTTGAGTGGTTGATTCACTCGTAGTTGCTGAACTTTCTTTTGTTTGTGAGGTACTTGATTTTTTCGTGCTTGATTTGGTTGTTTGCGTTTGTTTGGGTTGATTATCTACATAATGTTTCCAAATGCCAAATGCGGCTGGACATGCAGCAATTAAGAATAACAAAAGTAAGACAATCGTTAAAAATTTGCTATTCCCGCGTTTTCTTCTGCCTTGTTGTATGCGACTAGGCATTTGATCTTCTTGACCTTCTACATTGTAAATAGGTTGTTCCCATGGTTCATTTAGATTTTCTGTTTCTTTTTTCTTATCTTTATTTCGCAAAATAATCCCTCCTACAGTCTTTCCGTCTCATTATATCATAGCAAAGATTACTTGTGTTCAAAAAATTTAGAAGAATCGATTAACTTAAAAAATTTTTAGCAAAACCTCTTGCCAATTCGCTATTTTTTCATTTTGAATGTTTGAATTCACCAGTAATTGATAATCAAACGGGCCATGATTATCACAACATAGCGCTTGTTTATCTGGCAATGGGTTTTCAAAATACTGAGCAATAAAATCACGCCGGCATTGATTCGTATGGATATAGCTTAACATCGTCTGTAACTGTGCTTGCTTTACCTTTTCATTGGCTTTAATTTCTTCCATAAATAAATGATAATCTTCACGCTGAATTTGGCGAAACCATTTTTGCTGTAATTCGCTAAAATATTTTTGTGCGCCATTTTTAGGTACATCTAATAATTCAAAGACTTCGCGTTCATTTCTTGTTTGATTTTGCATATAATAATGAATTTGTTCATCATGATTTTGATAAAGTAAAATCGCAATACTCGGCTCGCCATCTCGTCCGGCCCGACCAATTTCTTGTACATAGCTTTCCAAATTATCCGGCAAATCATAATGAATCACAAAACGAATATCTGGCTTATTGATTCCCATTCCAAATGCATTCGTCGCTACCAATAGTTGCAATTGATTTTTTTGAAATTGAGTTTGCAGCAAGCGTCGTTGATTACTAGAAAGGCCTCCATGATAATAACCAATCGAATAATCTTTTTTTAAACGTTCATACAATTCTTCCACTTGCACACGGGTAGCGCAATAGATAATCCCTGTCCCCGATAATTCTTTTAAATATTTCAACAATACGGCTTCTTTATCATTTGTTTTTTCAACTTGTAAATAGATATTTGGACGGTTCACTGGCAATTCAAATACTTGAGCATCAGGATATAGCAACAACTCTTGAATTTCCGCTTTAACTTTTGGGGGTGCACTTGCGGTTAAAGCTAAAGTGGTCGGATCATGTAATTGCTTTTTCACCCATTTTAAATTGCGATACTCCGGTCGAAAATCCACACCCCACTGAGAAAGACAATGGGCTTCATCAATAACAAAAAGGGCTATCTTTTGTCTGCTAAGTGCTTGAATACACTCAGGCTGTGAGAGCATCTCGGGGCTTAAATAAATATATTGATACTCCGATAAATGAGTGAGAACATATTCTCTTTCAGATTTCGTTAATAAACTATTGATTGCCACTGCCGAAAACTTTTTCATTTGTAGTAAACCATTCACTTGATCTTCCATTAAAGATAATAGCGGTGAAACTATGATAACCATTCCCTCGAGCAATACACCTGGTAATTGATAACATAAGCTTTTTCCAGTCCCTGTTGGTAATATTGCTAAACAGTCCTGATGATTTAGTACCGTTTGAATAATCTCTTCTTGTAGACCTCTGAACGAATCATATCCAAAATTTTCTTCTAATACTTGCTGTATATGCTCATTCATAGTTATCTCTTCCCTTCAATATTGCGATTTGACTTAAACGATACTGTAAAAATGAAATTTCAGGGTTTTCTTCTACAAGGTCTTTATATCGATAATCTAACAATGTTTCCTCTTGTGTCAGTAATTGAAAATCTTCAAATGGAAATCTATCATCCAAAATTGCCCATTCAATTAAATGGTCTATTATTGTTCCTTCTTTCAAGCCTCGTATTTGTGCAATCTTCTCTACGTCATAACCAAATTTATAATATTGACGCGTAACAAGCATACTTTGTTTATAATTTTCTAAAATAAAAGGTTTGAATAATTGAAATAATACTAGCTCCGTATGTGTCATCAAATAAGACCAAAATCTTTCCACACATGCCAAGGTGTAACAAATATCAAAGGGCGAATGCAAATCTTCAGGTAATACTTGATAGAAAGTTTTTCCAGAAATTTGTTTTCCAGAAAAAGTATTTGCTAAAAAATCAGCCTGGTCTTGCGGCATCTGCGAGAAAACATGACTCAGCTCTTCATGAATTTTTTGTTTTTGCTCTTCATCCATTTGCGCTATCATTTGATCCACATTTAGCAAATAAAATGGACTGTTCTCTAATACTGGTCCTTGATAATCTGCTGGCCAATAAGAAAGACGACAAAGAAATAATTGCAGCATGCGCCATAATGTAAGACTATTTTTGAGACGAAAATGATTCAGATGGCAATAAGGCTCTTGTGTGAATAAAGATGGGATGATTTTTACACGTACAAGCTCATTTTCAAGAATGACTACTGCTTTTTGATTGACCAAGCGTTGGATTATTTTTTCATATTCTGCTTTTGATAAATGTGGAAAAATACCTACAATATTTAATAATTGATGACCATAAGCATAGTACAACATCGAGGCAGATTTTTTTCCTACTAAGATTTGATATAAAGTATTCATCCTTAACTTGTCATTTTCACCAAACAAAGCTAAAATAAATTCATCCATAATAACCTCCAGAAAGTAGTGAGAAAATGCGTACCAAACGCTGCGAAATTATTCCAGAACAATGTATTGCCTGTGGACTCTGTGCGCTTTATGCCCCAGATATTTTTGATTATGATGAGGAAGGAATCGTTCTTTTCAAGCAAGAAAAAGAGGCCAATCATCAATATATTCCAAATGAGGCGTATTCATCTGTATTACAAGCTTACCAAAAATGTCCAGTGCGAGCAATTTTACTAGAAAAATAATCGCTCTATCATATAAATACGCAAAAAAATAAAAAAAGCGCGAAAAATCTGTCAAGAAAATTCCTGACAGATTTTTATTTATCGACTTTTTTTACGAGTTCATAGCCATATAAGTTTACGATTTGATTTAATATTTGAATGATTGATGCACGCATATAGTTAGGCTTATTGACTTTCATAGAATTAGATTGACTTAAAATCCACATTTTCGTTCCATACCCATCATTTGTTGGAATCACCATCTTGGCCACTTTCTTTTCTGGATCTTGAGAAATAATCCTTGACTCTGGGAATCTATCTAAAATATAAGCTGGATCAAATAAACATTCTACTTCTAATTCAATGGGTTTACCTAAAAATGCCCAGCGACCCGTTTGATTTCTAAGTTCACCTAACTTAGGAAATTGTGAATATTGCAATCGAGGAACTGATACACTTTCATCAATTCGTAAATTGGACATATTATTAATTCTAAATTTATTGGCATGTTCGAAATCTAAAAAGTCTTCAGAAGTGTGTGAAGCAGAAATCATATAAAAATAAATATCAATAAATACCACACCTAATGGAATCCGATTATATTCAAAAGTCTGAAAGTTCTTTTGATAGGTAAAAGAAACCGGAATTTGATGTTCCGTGGCATATTGAATTAATTTAATCCGTTCAAGCATATCCACACTTTTTGGTACGCCATTATAGGTGAATTTTTCACTTTTTACCATACCTTCTAAGCGTTTGGGTTCACTTGATTGTTTAATTAATTTATCCACAATCGGCAACATTTCTTCACGATGTAAGGCACGGCTTGAAAGCAATACCTTAATCATCGCTATTCTTTCATCATCAGTTAAGGTAAAAGAGCGGTCTAGAAAAAAACCAATTCCATGCTGATATTCCATCTGACCAAATAATCCACGATCTAAATCTTTTTCAGCTAAAAATTCACGAATCGAATCTTTGTCTTTGCGAATCGTATCTTCTGTCCCATATTTTTTCTCAACTAATTCACTAATTTTAATGGCTTTTCCTTCCAATAATTGTGTAAATATATCTAATAATCGCCATCGGTTGTCTTTCATTTTATCCATCCCCAAACAATTAAATGATATAACTTCCCCACCTCTAAAGTTGTTAATTAAATAATATAATTAATTATTTAATTTAATAATATTTTACCATAGTTTACTTAAAAAAACTATGTAGACAAACTGACTTATTAAAAGAAAATGCAGCATAAAAAAACCACAAAATAGAAGGAAAATTCTATTTCGTGGCCATGTAAGGAAATAAATAAAGTACGAAATCATCCTGTTGATTTTCTGTACTTTGATAGAGATTTAGTCAAGTAAAAATTGACTAATTAGATATGAAAAATATCTAGTGAGTAACGCTCACAATTTGAGTATACAAAAAAGCCCCCCTAAAAACAGAGGGCTTCAGCTTAATCAATGAATATTTACGCTAGTTTTTCGAACGGTTTTACGTGAAAGCCAAGGCAATAATTTCGCATGTAAAACGACAAACACTACGGAAACTAAAGCCCCTTTAATAATATTAAAAGGGATAATTCCTATAGCAATATACTTACTTAATGCCATGCCTAACATTTGATTAGCAGATAGTGAGTAGAAATGTAAATAAAGTGGTGTAATGACAAAATAATTTGCCACGCTCATAAAGATCGTCAATGAGCAAATTCCTACAAATAAACCTAAATAACGATTTGATTTTTTTGCTGCATCTTTGAAAAACATGTAGATTGGTAAGGCAAAAACCATACTAGCTAAAAAACTAGCTACATCACCAACCATATTGGCTGGATCAGCAATCCCTGTCGTTAATAGATGCAAGAACGAACGAATAAATGCTGTACTTACACCCGCTAAAGGACCGAATAAAAACATGCTCAATAAGACTGGAATATCGCTAAAATCAATCTTAAGAAAACTAAAGGCTGGAAGTATTGGAAAAGCTAAATATTGTAATACTAACGCCATCGCAGCTAAAACAGCTACCCCCACTAATTTTTGAACTCTACTATTCTTCATAAAATTAATCCTCCTTACAAGGATTCATCTCCATGAATGAACCTATCTAACTACCTTTTTGTGTAAATAAGAAATCGTTTACTTCATTAAAAATAGCTGCACAGCTAACATAACTGCTTCACACCCATAATGTAATCTGTGTTCAGCGACTAGCCACTTCGACGTATAAGCCACCCTGTCTGGAAAAGTCTTATCTTTTTCGACTTTCCCGACGTGTTGGAAAACCTTATCCGCTCGTGACTGAATAAGTCGCTTCACATCCATAAAATAAATACCCTATTTTTCCAGGGGAAAAATAGGGTACATCATTACACAAAAATAGAGTAAATCAAATACGCCAATCTTCTTTATCCAGACTATACTGTCGGTCCTGGAATTTCACCAGATCAGCCATCCAATAAACAAACTCACTGAACAGGTCGTGGACTATCACCACCGGTCGGGAATTACACCCTGCCCCTGAAGACGAACCTTATGCTATATTTTTTCAAGTTCAGCTACATTATACACCTATTCAGAAATAAAACAACCTTTTTGCTCAATTTATGTGAAATAAATTACAAATGGTTATTTTGATAAATGTAGTAAATGTTTGACTTCTTTATTAGTTAATGGGCGATATTGTCCTGGACGAAGATTACCTAATGTTAAATCACCATAGCCTTCACGTTTTAATTTCATCACTGGTAAATCTAAAGCCTTGAACATATTTTTGACTTGGTGATTTTTTCCTTCATGAATCATTAATTTCACAATACTTGTTCCATTGCTTTGATTGGTCGATAAAATTTCATAGCGAGCCGGTGCATAGGTCACTTTTTCATAGCGTAAACCTTTTGTTAAAGGATAAAGCTTTTTAGAATCAGCTAAACCTTTGACTTTGGCAACATATGTTTTTTCCACTTCATGCTTAGGATGTGTTAGACGTTGGGCAAATTGACCATCATTCGTTAATAAAAGCAATCCAGATGTATCGTAATCTAATCGTCCTACTGGATAAATTCTTTGTGCCACATCCGTAAAATAATCTGTTACAACGGCACGACCCTTATCGTCTTCAACAGCTGTTATCACTCCACGTGGTTTATAAAACATGTAGTATACTGGTTCTTCTTGATAAATCGGGACATCATCGACACTTACTTCATCTGTAGCACTGACCTTGACGCCAAGTGTTGTCACAGTCTGACCATTGACTTTTACTTTACCATCTAAAATTAGTTGCTCAGCTTTACGTCTAGAAGCCACCCCGGCGTGAGCAATTACTTTTTGTAGTCTTTCCATCATTTTCCTCTTTTCCATTATTCTTGTTCTAAGTTTTCAGGATTTTCTTCTTCCTCTTCGGCCAATCCTTTAAATAATAACTGCGTTTGATTTTGAGCTAAATCAGCTTCCATTTCAGAAATATCTGGTAACTCTTCTATATTTTTCAAACCAAAATAATCCATAAAATAAGCGGTTGTTCCATAGATTCTAGGACGACCTGGTGCTTCTAAGCGACCTTTTTCTTCAATTAGCTGAAAGTTTAGTAATTTTTGGATAGATGCGCTGGAATTAACCCCTCGAATTTGATCTACTTCCATACGCGTTAAAGGCTGTTTATACGCGATTACAGCCAAAGTTTCTAACGCAGCTTGAGATAAGCGAGCGGCCATTGGTGACTGACTATATTTTTGTAAAAGGTTTTGATACTTTCCTTTGGTAGTCATCATATATCGATTGGCATACTCTTTCAGTTCAATGGCACATGTTTCATCTTCTTTATACTTTTGATTTAATTGTACTAAGCCTTCAAATACTTGTTCAGCCGATAAAGAAAGAACATAGCTAAGTTCATTGATGCTCATCCCTTCATCGCCTGCTACAAATAATAAAGCTTCCAATTGACTAATATCCAAAATTACACTTCCTCTACTCGGTACAAATATAATGGCTCATAACTTGCTGCTTGTTGTACTTTAATTTGTTGGTGTTTTAATAATTCTAACAATGCCATAAAAGTAATCACGATTTCGCTACGATTATACGTTGTTAATAAACTATCTAGTGTGACGCCTTGCTTTATTGGGACTTTTAACAATCTTTCTTGAATTTCGACCATCTTATCTTCAATACTAAACTCATCTGCCACCACAGTAGCTTCGACATTCATTTTACGTTTTTGTTTTTCCAAAATATGATGAAAAGCTAAAAATAAATCAATCGTATTGGCCTGATTTAAATCTAGGCGTACCTCTTGCTGATACTCTTGTAAATCAGAGGGACGCTTCGTATAATATTGGCTCCGTTCTTCGGCTTTTTTAGATAATTCTTTGGCCGCATATTTATATTTACGATACTCCAATAATTGTTCCACTAAAGCTTCTCTGGGGTCTTCTTCATATTGCGAATCTTCATCAAAATCCACTTGTTGCGTTGGTAATAACATTTTGCTTTTCATTGCCATTAAGGTTGCCGCCATCACAATATATTCACCAGCAATTTCTAGTTCAAAAGTCTGCATGGCATGTAGATATTCTAAATATTGCTCCGTGATTTCAGCAATCGGAATATCATATATATCAATTTCTAACTTGTTTATCAAATGTAATAATAAGTCTAAAGGTCCCTCAAAACCTTCAAGCTTAAATTGTAATTCCAAATGGATACCTCATTTCTATGCTCTCGGGAAAAATTGTTGATAAGACTCACTTAATCGGCGTTTTGTTGCTTGCACATACATTTGAGTCGTTGATAAATCCACATGTCCTAGTAATTCTTGCACGCTGGCTAAATCAGCGCCATTTTGTAAAAGATGGATGGCTAAACTATGCCGTAAAGTCTGTGGGGTCACAACCTTTTGAATACCTGATTGCGCGACATATTTTTTTAGATTTTTCCACAGGCCTTGTCTTGTAAATGCTTTTCCTTGTTGGGTTAAAAAAAGAATCTGATTTTCTTGATGATTCATTAAAGATGGCCGTACATGGGATAGATACGTTCTCAACCATTTGACACATTCGCTGCCCAAGGGTAATATACGCACCTTTTGTCCTTTTCCTTCAAATTCAAGATAAGCTAACTCTAAATGTACATTTTCAACCTTTAAAGCGATACACTCACTGACCCTTATTCCCGTAGCATACAACAGCTCTAAAATAGCCCGATCACGAACACCTCGCAAACTTTTGGTGTCTGGCAATTGCAATAATTGATTCACTTCTTCAATTGTCAAATACTCGGGAACTTTAGGCGCAAGTTTTGCCATCTCGATGCTACTTGCAGGATTATGTGTAGTGATTTGTTGGAGTTGTAAATATAAATGAAAATTTTTGATACTACTTAACATCCGCATAATAGAAGAAGTCGCACGCTTATCCTCTTGTAATTTGCGTAAAAATTGCTGTACATGGGCTTTTTGCACTTGTTCGAAATTGGTTATGTTTTTCTCTTTTAAAAATGCAAAATAATGCTTTAAATCCCGCTCATAACTCACTAATGAATTTTGAGCTAAATGTTTTTCTGTCGTTAAATAATGAAGATATGCACGCAATTGAGTTTCCATCTTATAAACCCCTATCCTGAAAAAAGGGCAGAAGTAAGGAAAATTCCTTTAACTTCTCCCTTCCAATTGATGTTTTTCTTGACAGTTTTTACAGATGCCATGAAAAGTTAAGCGATGATCTTTTACTAGAAAATGATATCTTTTTTCCACAACTTTCTCAACGCTTCCTAATAAGTCCTCTTCAATCTCTTCAATATTACCACATTCCAAGCAAAGAAGATGATGATGGAAACGTTTGGCACCTTCTTTTCTCAAATCATAACGTGCGACACCATCATTAAAGCTAACTTTGTCCACCACTTTTAATTCAGTTAAGATTTCTAACGTACGATATACAGTAGCTAAGCCGATATCAGGATTTTTACGTTTGACAAAAAAGTAGATTTCTTCTGCTGAGAGATGATCTTTCTCATTTTCAAGCAAAACTAATAACGTTGCCTCACGCTGGGGTGTTAACTTAAAACCCGCATCATGCAACATTTTCTTTATTTTATTTAAGGTTGCCATTGTATTCATGACATGTACCCCCTACCATTTACACAAAATGCTCAATAAAAATTTTATAGTAGATTTGTCTTGCCGTCAACTTGTTCAATTAATTTTTGTTTCATTAAATGGCCTAACGCGCGTTTAAATTGTCCCTTGCTGATACCAAATAATTGTTTAATTTCTTCTGGTGAACTCTTATCTGTATAAGGCATAGATTTAGTCCCAGATTGGTTTAGATAAGCTAGAATCATTTGGGCATCATCAGAAATGGCTTCATAACTTCTTGGCTTCATGGATAAATATAACACACCATCTTCACGTAAACCAATGATCCGTGCATCGACTAATTCTCCTAAGCGAGGTTCTGCATAACGTTCACTCGGATGAATAAAGCCTAAATAATAATCTTGTGTTAAAACATAAGTACCAGCCATTTTTAGACGATAAACCCGTGCTTTTACATCTTGGTTATGCATTTGCTCGGTTGCTTTTCTACTCATAGCTTTAAAGATTTTTTCATCTGCCAAGGTAGCCCAAATACGATTTTTATCATCAATACGTAAACCAACTAAGAGTTCATCATCTACTTTTGGCCAGAGACTGGTTAAGGTTGGTAGTTCATCTAAGGATAATACTACCTCTTTATCCGGTAAACCAATATCTAAAAATACACCTAAGTCTTTACGCACTTCAGTTACTTTACTAAAGGCATAATGACCTTGACGTACCTTAGGAATCTTAGTTGTCATCGCTAATTGTTGTTTTTGATTCACATAAGTAAACCCTTCTACCATCTGACCAAGAGAGGTTTGTAATTCCTCTTTATGTAGACGAAAAGTTTGACCCTCTTTTTGAACAAAATAATAATTTTCATTTTCATCAATCACTAAACCACTGATGATAGTTGCTAATAAATGATTCATAAACTCTCCTTTATAAAAATAATCTAATCAAAGCAATCGATATAATACCCGTCACAACAATTTTCATTAAATCCTTACTATAGTATCCTACAAAAAGCGTGGGAATACAAGCAATCAATTCAGGAATTTTCAGCTCTGGCCACTGATTTTCATGAAAGGTAAATAAACTTTGGAAGAAAAGGGCAGCTAAAATACTTAAAGGTAAATAACTCATAAACAGTTCTATCTTTTTAGGAAAATGAATTTTATTAGAAAATACAAATGGTAAAATTCTTGGTAGCCAAGTGACTAAACCACATAAAGCCATCAGTACTAGAAAATCAAGACTCATGCAACATCACCCCCACAAAGCAACCAATTAATGTAGAAGCTAATACAGCCACCTCAGCTGAGAAAAAGCGCATCAAGATGATTAATGAGCAAAATATACTTAAAAGCAAAATACTTGTTTGGATTGTTTTTTGCTTGAATGGTCGTTCTACCTGGAATAAAAATAAACCTAAAAACATCGCAACGAGTGCAAAATCTAAACCAAATGTTTTAGGATTATGGATAAATCCACCAAATAATGCCCCTGCCATCGTCGCAAAAATCCAACTCAGATAGGCCGTTAGATTAAGTCCATGCAGCCATTGACTCGTCACACTTTTATTTTTTAATAATTCGACAGTTAAGACACCATAGGATTCATCTGTTAATAACGTTCCTAAACCGATGCGATTGAATAAATTTACCTGTTTAAAATGTTGGGCTACGGATAAACTCATCAAAAAATGACGGAAATTAACCATAAAGACAGTTAATACGATACTAGATATTGGCGCATTTAAAGCTAACAGACCACAAATAATAAATTGAGCACTACCAGCATAGACTAGAATAGACATCATTGCTACTTGTATCACTGATAGACCTACACCTTTCCCTACTACTCCCATAGCAAAACCAATACCAATATAACCTAGTACAGTAGGTAAACAATCTTTCACACCTTGTCTAAATGTTAAACCTGACTGCATAAAAAACTCCCTTTTTCAAATATGATGTTTTTATCATATCGAAAAAAGAGAGTTCTGGCAATATGAAATTATTGATCACGACTAGCGAATCGTGTGGTCGTTCCCATTTCCTTTATAAAATCCAGTTTTATCATTAATTGTTACGACATAGACTGGATTTTTAGCACTTGCATAGCTAAATCTTTGACTAGGCGCCACTGCATATAAATTATAGTAGCCTTCTTTGTTTTCGATGCGGGCACGTTCTAGCACATAGCCGCCATCGACAATATAGCCACGAGATAAACAAGCTTGTAAGACTTGATTTTTAACCTCTGGATTCCACTGCCAAGCCTGATTATTCACATCTTGTAAATCCGAAAGTCGAGTTGAGATTAATGCTTGATTATCTCCTTGATGTACACTTTTTGGGGATAATACTTCACTTTGCTCACTTGTTCTAGTTGTATAAATCGGCTGTGTATTTACAGGATTGGCTTCTACAGGTTTTTCTGCCACAGCTTCTGTTTGGTTCGAAGTTTTAGTATTGGCTGCTTTAGCTTGTTTTTCTTCTTGTTCTTTTTTAGTTAATGCTTGATCAATTGTTGCTAATTGTTTACTAAGAGATTCTTTTTGCTTGCTTTTTGCTAATTGATCCACCATTTTTTTTGCATTTTGGTATTTTTCTCTAGTAACTGAACTTGCTAATAATTGGTTCTTATAGCCATCCATCAATTCTTTGGTAGCAGATTGGGCTTTTTCATATTGTTCATACGCCTTTTGCCCAATTGCCACCGCTTCGTTTACCAATTTTTCATATGGTTCTTGCGGATTGGCAATCGCTTTGACAGCAAACTTTTGTGAATAATCTAAAGTAGCTTGCTCCTTAAGCTGTCCATTTTCAATAATTGGCGAAGTAAAGTAACCGTTGACTTCAGATACTTTTTGCCATTGTTGTTTTGCACTAGCTAATTGTTGATGTAATTTGGTATACCCTTTATCATCTTTATACTTTTCCAATTGATTACTTAAATCATCTATTTGCGCAAGCGTCACCGTAGCTTTTAAAAATTCCACTTTGTTTGTGGTAAATAATTGCGTCACTTTAACAGATAATTTACTTAACTGACTGTCCGCTTTTTGCGTTACTTGGGATTTGTTCGTATCTTGACGCTGCACATGTGCATAATAAAAACCGCCCCCAACAACTAAAAGCGCTGCGCCGGCCAATGCTAAATGACGCCATTTTTTTGATGGTTTCGCTTGTTCTTCATCCGCTTCTTGATTATCAACTGAATCTTGTAAGATATGATTACTTGCAGCAGTATATACATTTTTTTCTGCTTCAGTGACCTCATCGTCTAAAGCATTGGTTGATTTTTCTGTATCTGACAGCTGGTTACTTTTTTCTTGTGACGCTACTTCTTGTGGCTCTTGGACATTTGACTCGGCCTGTTGGTTTTCAGCTTGTTCTGCCAAACGTTGGGCTTCTTTTTGAGCATTATGCATTTCAATATAGTTCGCTAAAATTGGATTTTCTTCAAGGGCAGCATCCTCAGCTTCTTTTTGCTTTTCTTGTTGTTCTTGAACAAGGTCAGCCAATTGAGCGGATTGATTATCTTCAGAATTGTCTTGCTCCTCTTCAGATAGCGTTATATTAATTGCTGCTAAATCAGCTTTAGACAAAGGGACATCATGTTCTTTAGCTAACTCTTTCATGACCTCTCCGATGGGTTGCTCTTGTAAGTCAGACCAGACAATATCATCATTTACTTCATCCGTATCCTCAAATGTAATCACTTCTACGGTAGAATCATCCACTTTGTTTTCAACTGAAGATAAATCCGTTTGCAGGTTTTCTTCATGCTGTAGTTTTTCGGTGACATTTTCGACTATTTCTGCACCACAATTTGGACAGATAAGTGATTGATCAACCGGTTCATAGCCACAGCTTGGACATCGATGAATCAAAAAAATCGCTCCTTATTTATAAAATCATTTATTAGTTCAAAATGATACTTTTTTTAAACTTTCACTCTTTAATTTATCACAACTTATAAGTAAAAACCAATGCATTTTATAAAAAATTATATTTCAAATTGATTAAAAATGCGTCAAATCAAAAGGACTTACCTTCCAACAATAAGGGAATTGGTAAGTCCTTAAATATTATTCTAAGAAATCTTTCAATTGTTTTGAACGTGAAGGATGGCGTAATTTACGTAAGGCTTTTGCTTCAATTTGACGAATTCGTTCGCGCGTTACCCCAAATACTTTTCCTACTTCTTCTAGGGTACGTGTACGCCCATCATCAATACCAAAGCGCAAACGTAAGACATTTTCTTCACGATCAGTCAACGTATCAAGTACATCTTCTAATTGCTCTTTTAAGAGTTCATAAGCCGCGTGTTCAGCTGGTGAAGTGGCTTCTTGGTCTTCAATAAAGTCACCTAAATGCGAGTCATCTTCTTCACCAATTGGCGTTTCCAATGAGACTGGCTCTTGCGCAATTTTTAGAATTTCACGTACTTTTTCTGTTGGCATTTCCATTTTTTCGGCAATTTGTTCTGGCGTAGGTTCTTTACCTAATTCTTGTAACAATTGACGTTGGATACGAATTAATTTATTAATTGTTTCAACCATATGCACTGGAATACGGATGGTTCTCGCTTGGTCAGCAATCGCGCGCGTAATTGCCTGACGAATCCACCAAGTAGCATAGGTAGAAAATTTGAATCCTTTACGGTAATCAAATTTTTCAACGGCCTTCATTAAGCCCATATTTCCTTCTTGAATTAAATCAAGAAACTGCATACCACGCCCAACATAGCGTTTAGCAATACTTACTACTAATCGTAAATTGGCTTCAGCTAGACGTTGTTTTGCTTCTTGATCTCCTTGTTCAATCTTTAAGGCTAAGGAAACTTCTTCATCTGCTGTTAATAATGGTACACGACCAATTTCCTTTAAATACATTCTTACAGGGTCATTAATTTTTACTCCTGTAGGTGCAGATAAATCACGGTCATCTACTTTCTCTTCTTCTGCATGTTTTTGATTGCTTTTTAGTGAGTGAATAGATGGTTCGCCATTTTCATCGACTACACTTATTCCAGAGTCTTCCACTTTTTGAATTAATTGATCCATCGCATCAGCATCTAAAGAATAAGGTACGACTAATTGATTTGATAAGTCATCATACAAAACTTGACCTTTATAGCGATTTTCACGAATAAATTGGTCAACGGCTTGTTCATATGATTTTTGTGGTTTTTCAGACATTGAGAAGTCCCCTTTCATCTATTGACTCATTTGTTTCAATTGTTTCGTTAATTGAATAATCTCAACAGCTAACTTTAATTCTAAATCTGTTTGATGCTGTTGTCTAGCTAATTGCTGTTCATTTTTCTTGGTAATCAGTAGTTCTTGAATGCGATGTTCCTTAATTAGTGTGATAACATCATGCCATTCTTGGTCACTCATCTCTTTAGGAACATTCATACTGGCAATTTCAACAACTTTTCCGCGCAAATGATTTTCCTGTAAGACATCCAAAAATTGTTGGATGGTAAAAGAACCCTGACCCTCAAGAATACTATCAAATAAGACATATATTTCTTGATAAATCTCATCAATAAAAAATACTTCATCGGCTTTTAAACGTTTATTTAGACTAGGATCATTGAACAGTCGGTAAAGCAAGAGTTCTTGTGCTTTTTGTAATTGTGTTTTTTTCACAACTACTTGAACCGAAATCTTTGGCACTTGCGCAACGGATGCGTCAGGTTCGACTGGTAAATCATACTGTACCGTTGCAACAGGGCTAGGTAATTGAATCTGAGACAGTTGTTGCTGTAAGGCATCGCGACTAACATTAAATTCGAGTGCTAACTGATTTAAATATTTATCCTGTTCAATCACCGAATCGACTTTTTTCAACTCAATTAACAATTCATTTAAATAGGTAATTTGCTCTTGATCATTTTCTAAATTCCGGCCAGTTCTTTTGTATTGTCTCATGAATTGAAAAACTGATTGCCGTGAATGTTGCGCTAATTGTACAAAAGATTCCGCTCCATATTTTTTGACGTACTCATCTGGGTCCAAACGTTCAGGTAGGCTGACAATCGACATTTTTAACTGACTTTGTTCTTCAAACAGAGAAACGGCACGATAAATCGCATGTTGCCCAGCCTGATCGCCATCATAGCAAAGAACGACCTGATGGACTAATTTATCAATACGTCGAATTTGTTGTTCAGTTAAACTAGTACCCATTGATGCCAAACCATTGGGAATGCCACTTTTATACGCTGCAATCACATCCATAAAGCCTTCAAATAAATAGGCTTCCTGATTTTTACGCATGGTACCCTTTGCTCGATGTAAATTAAATAGCACTTCACGCTTATTAAATATCTCGCCTTCAGGACTATTCAAATACTTAGGTTGACGCTTATCATCGGCCTCATTATCTGTTGGTAAATAGCGGCCAGAAAAAGCAATGATTCGGCCATGTTCATCTTGAATTGGAAACATGACGCGCGAATAAAAACGATCCATAAAGTTACCGTTTTCAAGCTGTACAAAAAGACCTGAAGCGGCCATCTGCTCTTTGGTATAACCTCTTTGCTCAAAAACTTTAACCAAGAAATCTCGACGATCTGGAGCAAATCCAATTTGAAATTCTTCTAATAATTCACTATCCAACTGCCTTTTTTCTAGATAATTTCGAGCTGCTTGGCCAATTTGGGTATTTTTCAAAATATGTTGATAGACTTCGCAAGCTTGTTGGTTCATTTGATATAAGGAATCATTTTTATTATGACCGACTTGCTTTGATGCAGTCATATACTGGCTACTTAACGGAATTCCTTCCATTTCAGCTACCCTTACAACCGCCTCTTGAAAACTAAGTCCTTCTAATTCTTGAATAAAGTTAAAAACATTACCGCCACGTCCACAGCCAAAACAGTGATAAAATTGACGGTCACTTGCTACAGAAAAAGAAGGTGTGCGCTCTTCATGAAAAGGACATAATCCTGTGTAGTTTTTCCCGGACTTTTTCAACTGAACATACTGCCCAATAATGTTTACAATATCCGTTTTTTCACGAATTTCATCGATAACTTGCTGTGGTATTCTTGCCATTTCGTCACCTTCAATCATTATTTGTAGATTGCTAATGATTAGGTCTCACGAGAAGGAAATACGCCAAATATGTACGAATAAATGATAAAAAATGCGCTAAACCTATCATGAATTTTCATTAACCTAGAATATAAATCTCATAAAAATCACGCCCTAGACGAAATTTTTCTCAAATTTGTACTAGGACGCGAATTTGTCATCTTAGACAAGTTGGTGTCACTTTTATATGATTTCATTTTCAAAATCTAGACAATATACCATGCTATTCATTATAAGCGCGTTTTTGCTATTTTTCAAGCAATTCACTCAATTAAATGAATTATTTTTTCATAACTTTCATATTGATATTGGTTCCACTTGACGATTTTGGCATAATAGTAGTTCCCACCGTTATGATAGAGATACCCCCCATTGTGAAAAATTGAAAAAATATGAAGATATCGATAACGTTTTCCCTCAGTATTTCCTAACGCTGGCGCCAAAACCTCTTTTGAATATTTTTCTGCCAATTCTTGCGTATGGTGCTTGCCGTGATTGGCCACATAGTCAATATAATCCATCCCATAATTATATGCCTGAAGTACCGTAGAATAATCACAGCCACGAACTTGCGCATAATCTAATAATTCTTTGAAATGCTTGGTCCCTTGTTTAATACTTTGCTCCTGATTTTTTAATTGTCCGACTTGTTTTGTGAGACTTTCAGAACTTTGCATCACATCCTGACCAGTTCCTTTACTTTCAGTCATCATTATCGCTAAAATGGTCGATTGATATTTTTCAATGCCTGCTTCTTTGGTAATTTTTGCGACAAGTCCTTGATAAGTGCGCACATGCTTAATCACTTGTACGCGTTGATAAATAATAAATCCCCCTAAAAAAATGAAAGATACAAGCACAAGCAGCATGAACTTTTTAACTATTTTTTTCATCGTATAATTGCTCGCTTCTTTTATTTCCCAAATACAACTATAATTTTGTTGATATATCTTCTACATTTTTAATCATCACTGAAATCGTGCCATCTGGCTGATTGACAAACTCCAATAAATTAGGATCTTGATAAACATCCATTGGAATAATCATTTCAATACCGTTTGATAGTTTTAGCTTTTGTTTATTGTATTTCTTTTCACTGACCTCTTTGACATTAGCAATTAAAGGCGCAGTGGCACTAACTCCTTTTTCAGCAACCTTTTCTTGAAAGGCTAACTGCGCAGTAATGTTTTCTTTAAACACAGATTCAGCAATTTCTTTTGGTTCAATATAGCCATTTTGATCAATGGATTCAACGATTGCTTGTTTGACCTTTGCCACAACTTGATAATCATCATCCGCAAACTCACTGCCGATTTTACTAGCTACTTTTTTGATTGCTTTGACATTTTCCTCCAAAGAAAGGCTTGGTACTTGAGCAATAAATTCAGTAGAGAAATACGCTTTTTTCTCACCTGAAAACTGATAGCGTTTCTCTAATAATTGAAAATCAAAGCTCAGCAAATTTATAATGACGCCTTCATCAACTTTTTGCGTTTTATTTGGCAAAATCGCTTGGTGCAAAATAAATTGATTGTATAAACCTTCTTCTGTTTGATCTAGAAAATGCGTATACCCTTGTGAATAATTCAATTTCAAAAAAGCTAAATAAGGTATCGTATCTAACTCATATTTAGCTACGATAATATCACAAGACGGGGCATCCGTGCTTTGCTGATAGCTTTGATACCAGAGATTAACTAATTGCTGACTCATCATTTTTAGTTCCGTTTGTTGTGTTAGAATTTTCCCGATGTCACTAGCTAAATCAATCTGACCAGCTTTAGATTGCGGAGAATACATTTTTGCGATTTTCTTTTCAATATATTCACGTAAATAATCTTTACTTAAATCTAGGGGTAACTCCGATAACACTGGATCTCCCGCCTGACGATCGGCAATATGTAAATATGCTTCTTTTAAATAAATATCCATTTGTTTAACCTTTCTTTTTTATCATTTAACTAGTTTACCTAAAAATTCATTGCTTGAAAAGAAAAATCCACAGACTTAATGAAGTTTTAAAAAGAGAGACTGCAATGAAAAGTCAAAGAAAATATTTGTCTTTTTACCTATTTATTGATAAACTATTGTGTGATGTGCTTTATTTTTTGTGGAAAGAAGTGGATGGTCCATGTATACAAGACTTGAAGAATTACCAGAATATATCAAAAAAGCCTTCTCAGCTGATTTTGTCTTTTTGATTTATCCTGAAAAAATTCAACATTTTCCTGCTAGAAACTATTCCAAGCAACAATTTATCAATGAATTAAATCAACGCTTAGGAAAGTATGAATTATTCACTTGGGAAAACATGGCTGTAGCATACCAAAAAGAGATGGATTGCTATGCTATTATTCCTAAATTTTCTGATTTAACGATTGAAACATCTAACCAAACATCTTTGTCTGATGAATAATTATTTATGAACGATTGAAAGGAGTTTTTATGAAAAAGAAAAACTTAAAAAAATTACTGAAAAATTTTCGACCATCAATGGAACAAGCCAAAAATCGATTATTCCGTGAATTAGAAAATAAAGCATTAAACCAATATCAAATGCCGATTAAAGTGTACACTTATAAAAATCGGAAAAACGAACTTTTTATCGAATTTCTTGGCCAAACAACAAAGGATAAATTATTGACTGTGCCGCTTGATAAAACGTTTGACACCATCATTAAACGTATTCAAAATGAAGAACCAGGCTTATTTGAGCAATTTAGTTCAAATTTAGTAGAAGAAATCGTTACATATTGGTATCAAGCACCAAAACGTCCAAATACAGAAAATCAACAAGCATCAACTGAAGTAGCCCAAGAAGTAACACCAGTGCAAGAAGAAGTAAAAGAAGAAAAAATAGCTGAAGTAGCACCAACAACTGATACTACTGATGAAAAAGAAAAAGCGGCTCACAGTGGTTACGATGAATTTGTTGAAAAAATCACTGCTTTTCCAAAATTTACTGTCAAAAAATTAGCAGATGAAATTCAAGTGATTGAACAAGCTGCGAACGAACGTCTATTAGCAACGATTTCAACTTCACAAGTCGGACAATTCACTATTGAATCAGCTTTAGAGCGTAAATACAAATTAAAACTTGAAGTCATTCCTGTTATTGAAGACTTTGCGAACACACCACTTGAAAATCGATAATCATCATAAAAACGAGTGAAATCCACAAAAGCTGATTTCACTCGTTTTTTTACTTACTTTTTCTTATTTGGGTTAAGATTTGACGGGCATTTTCTTGATTCATCGTCGTTTGCAATAATGCCTCAACCACACTAGCTATTTCATGTTCATTAGCACCAACACTCATTGCTATACTACGTGCCTGCATTTTCATATGTCCTTTTTGAATTCCTTCGCTAACTAAGGCTCTTAAGGCTGCCAAATTTTGGGCCAATCCCACACTCGCTAGTAGCATCGATAATGTTTTTGCATCGCTATTTTGCAATAATTGATGGAAACTAGCCGCTTTAGGTAATACATGAGTCGCCCCCCCTACACTAGCAATCATCAATGGTAGTTGAATTTTACCAACCAACTGATTCTCAACAATTTCCCAAGTACTTAAGCTTTTGTATTGACCGTCTTGACTGGCAAAAGCATGAATATTAGCAGATAAGGCGCGGGTATCATTTCCAAGAGCCAAACATAGTGCTTCTATCCCATTCATAATGCCTTTGTTATGAGTGACTGCACGAAATGGATCAAGCTGTGCATAACGACTCGCCTGAACAATTCTTTGAGCTACTTGTCGCCCATTGCCCAACTTATCTAATTGATTAAAATCAACTGCCACTTTTGCTGTCACTAAAGAATCAGGGGTATAATTCGTTAAAATGGCCATTAATACATCCACAGATAGTTGACGCCTTAATTCAGTGGCCATTGCTTCCAATACCGTATTTAACATATTGGCACCCATAGCTTCTTTGGTGTCCATCCAAACATCCACACATAAAAATGCTTCACTATTAAAGGTACGTGTCGCAAGCTTCACAACACCACCGCCTCTTTTGACAATAGACGGATAAGCTTGTTGTGCCACCTCTTTTAATTTTGGCAATAACGCCTCTACTTTCCTAGCAATCGCCTGAACATCAGCAATATTTTGTAATACAATTTGTCCTTGCGCCAAACGATTTTGAACTTCTGCTTGAAAGCCCCCGGTTTGTTTAGTCATTTTTGCTGCATAGCTACAAGCTGCAACAACAGATGGTTCTTCTGTTGCAAACGGTAGATAATAAGTTTTTTCATTCATAATAAATTCAGGGACAATCCCTACTGGCAAAGCAAAATCAGTGACAACATTTTCAATTAAATGCGTCATTACTTTTTCATCTAAACTATGATTTTGCCATTGAGCAATGACCGTCTCATCAATTAGACCACTTTCACGCAAGAAATCTTGACGTTGATCAATGGTTAGTTGTTGAAACTTTTTTTTTTCGTTATTTGCCTGTTCCTGAGAGTTTTCAATTAACATAGCTAAACCTAAGCCACCGCCAATACACAAAGAGGCAATCCCATAGCGTTTATTGGTTCTTTTTAGTTGATGCGCAAGAGTAGTGACAATTCTAGCCCCACTCGCACCAATTGGATGACCTAAACTAATAGCTCCACCGGCAATATTGATTTTTTCATCGGGAATCTGTAGTTGCTCTTTAACGACGATTGATGAGGCCGCAAAAGCTTCATTAATTTCAAACAAATCAATCTCATCCAAGGTTAAATCAACTTGTTTCATTAACTGTTGAATGGCTTCAATAGGAGAAATTCCCATAAATTGTGGATCAATACCTACTTCACTGGTTGCCTTAATTTTTGCTAAGATAGGCAATTGATGCGCCTTTGCATAACTTTCACTTGCTAAAAGTACTGCGCTGGCCCCATCATTTAACGGCGAGGCATTTCCAGCAGTTACAGTCCCATCTGCTTTAAAGACAGTTTTCAATGAAGCTAATTTATCCAAAGAAGTATCTGGACGCACCGATTCATCACAAGTAATCACTGTACCTTCAACTTCTACAGGGACAATCTCACTTTCAAAATAGCCCTTTCTCCTTGCCGTGGCAGCCTTTTGATGAGACCGTAAAGCATAAGTATCTTGCATTTGACGGGTGATTTGATATTTCTCTGCTACATTTTCAGCGGTTAAGCCCATGTGTTTGCCACTTAATGCATCTGTCAAACCATCGACAATCATCACTGGCTGTGGCGTAGAGTAGCTATCGGCTTGTTTATCATATTCACTAATATATGGCGCACGTGTCATATTTTCACAACCACCTGCTAAAACAACTTGGGCTTTTCCTAATTGAATCTGCTCCATCCCTAAAATCAACGCTTTGAGACCTGAACCACAAACTTCATTTACTGTCATTGCCGGAACAGTTTGTGACAAGCCGCTTTCTAAAGCAATTTGCCGGGCAATATTTTGGCCACTTCCTGCTTGTAATACTTGTCCAAAAATGGCTTGATTGACAGCACCTTTTATTTTAGGGTGGCGATTAAATAACTCAGTTACAACATTTACTGCTAATTTTTTGGCACTAATATTTTTATACATCCCTCGATATTTACCAATCGGGCTTCTTAATGCGTCAATGATTACTACTTGTTCCACATCAACACCTCCAATGGAAATATATCATTTATTGACAAAAAATAAAATATAAATGAATCAAAATGCTAGTTATTCTAAAAAAATCTTAACAAAACATGCAATTATTTTCTTTTTTTCTTCAAAATGTGCTATTTTATTATAGTAGAACGTTGAAAGGGGATAAACAAATGAACGTTGGTATTGATCAAATCAGTTTTTACGTACCTCAAATGTATTTAGACATGATTGATTTAGCCCAAGCACGTAATGTCGATCCAAATAAATATTTAATCGGAATTGGTCAAGAAAAGATGGCCATCAATCCACAAAGCCAAGATATCATTACTCTAGGTGCCAATGCGGCTGAAAAAATTTTAACCGCCCAAGACAAAGAGCAAATTGATTTAGTGATTGTTGGTACGGAATCTAGCATTGATGAATCAAAAGCAAGTGCTGTCATCTTACATCGTCTTTTAGGTATTCAACCTTATGCTAGAGCCATCGAAGTGAAAGAAGCTTGCTATGCCGGCACTGCTGCATTACAAATGGCAGTCAACCATGTCCGCTTACATCCAGAAAGTAAAGCTTTAGTCATTGCTACTGACATCGCGCGTTATGGTTTAAATTCTGGTGGTGAACCTACGCAAGGAGCGGGGGCTGTTGCAATGTTAATTACCAAAGAGCCTCGTATTCTTGTAATTGAAGAAAAAACACTCGCATTAACCAAAGATGTCTATGATTTCTGGCGACCAACTAATCAAAAATATCCGCTTGTAGATGGCCCATTATCCAATAGTACCTATATCAACGCCTTTAGTGATGTATTTACAGCGTATAATCAAAAGTATCAACAAAGCCTGACAGATTACAAAGCCTTGTTATTCCATATCCCTTATACAAAAATGGGTAGAAAAGCTTTGAATCACCTATTGGAAAATGTCGATGAAGCTATAGCAAAAGAATTTATTGACAACTATGAGCTAAGTATTCGTTATAGTCGTCAAATTGGTAATCTATACACCGGTTCACTTTATCTAGGGCTCATTTCTTATCTAGACCATGTCGCAACATTAAAACCTGAAGACACAATTGGTTTATTTAGCTATGGTTCAGGAATGGTTGGAGAATTTTTCCAAGCACATGTCGTGGAAGGCTATCAAAAACACTTACACACCACGCAAAATCAAGAAACTTTAAACAAGCGTCATCGCCTCACTTTTGCTGAATACGAAACCTGTCTTAATGAACATTTAGATCCAAGCATTGACCAAGTATTTACGGATGAAACACGCTTTAGTATTGAAAAAGTGGAAAATCATATCCGTTATTATAAAAAATGACAAATATAGAGTTCTCTTATTTAGTTAATCTATTTAAGAGAATTCTTTTTTATTTTTAAATTATCTTAATATTTATCATTGACTTTTAATAAAAATTTAACTATAATTCAATTAATTCCAAAAGGAGAGGAACATTTCTATGAAGACGCAATTGAAAAACATTAGTCAGTTGAATCGTTTCTACTTTAGCTATTTTAGATAGACTTGTATTCATAACACATTATGGATACAAGAAAAAGTATCTATAATGGCTAAGGATTTTTTGATTGCATTTAGCCATTTAACCTGAATGGCTGAATGAATATTGAATTTTCAACCATTTAGGCTATTCCTAGATGGTTTTTTTATTTAGAAAATTGCTCTTTGAATCATGAAAGGATTGAAAAAATGAAAAAGAAAAAAATAATGACTACCCTACTTGTGATGAGTGCGGCTTTATTATTAGCTGCCTGTGGGAACAAAGAAAGCAAAAAAGATACCCAAAAAACTGTTGGTGTCTTACAAATCGTGCAACACCCGTCTTTAGATGCAGCTTATGAAGGCTTTAAAGAAGGCTTAAAGGAAGGCGGGTATACAGAAGGTAAAAATGTGAAATTTGACTATCAAAATGCGCAAAATAACCAAGATAATCTAAAAAGTATGAGTGAAAAATTAGTCAAAGAAAAAGCCGATTTATTACTAGGTATCGCTACTCCATCTGCTCAATCTTTGGCCAATGAAACACAGGATATTCCAATTGTGATTACTGCGGTGACCGATCCTGTTGCTGCCAAATTGGCCAAATCATTGAAAAAACCTGGTACAAATGTAACTGGTACAACTGATATGGTACCGATTGATAAACAAATCGAATTATTATTAAGTATTGTCAAAGATGCTAAAACAATCGGTATTATGTATAACTCAGGAGAAGCAAACTCAAAAATTCAAGCAGACTTAGCTGAAAAAGCCTTGAAAAAAGCTAATGTGAAAGTTAAAGTCCTAACTGCCAATACTACCAACGACGTACAACAAGTAACAACTAGTCTTGCCAAAGATGTGGATGGTATTTACATTCCAACAGATAATACTTTCGCCTCAGCAGCTGCCGTAATTGGTGAAGTTGCCAAACAAACCAAAACCCCTATCGTTGCTGGATCAGTAGAACAAGTAGAAACAGGTGGTTTAGCAACTTACGGAATTGATTATAAAGAATTAGGAAAACAAACTGGCTTAATGGCCGCTAAAATTTTGGATGGTAAAGAAAAACCTGCAACAACTGCAATCGAATCAGCAAAAAACCTAAAACTTGTTGTCAATGAAGATATGGCTAAAGCATTAGGTATTGATCCAGCAAGTATTGTTGCCCCTAAATAGATTGGAGATTATTTCATGAGTATTATTTCAAACTTACCCCTTCTCTTACAATCAGCAGCTTCTCAAGGTGTCTTATGGTCGCTTTTAGCAATTGGGGTATTTATTACATTTAGAATTCTAGATATTGCTGACTTAACCGCAGAAGGAAGTTTTCCTTTAGGTAGCGGGATTGCAGCAATTAGCATCGTTCACGGCCTTTCACCAGTTGTTGCTACCCTCTTAGGATTTTTAGGAGGCGTACTTGCTGGCTTAGTATCGGGTATCTTGCATACAAAATTAAAAATACCTGCCCTGCTTGCCGGAATTATTACGATGACCGGCCTTTACTCGGTGACTTCACGTGTGATGGGTGCACCTAACATTGCGCTTTTAGGAGAAGATACATTATTTTCTTGGCTACAAAACATGGGACTAACAAAAGTCAATGCCGCAGTCATTATGGGCTTAATCATTAGTTTATTAGTGATTTTACTATTGCACCTTTTCTTTCGTACTGAAATAGGCTTAGCGATTCGTGCTACCGGGGATAATATTGATATGAGTCAGGCCAATGGTATTCATACTGATTCGATGAAATTGATTGGTTATATGATTTCTAACGGCTGTATCTCCCTTTCAGGTGCATTAATTGCCCAAAATAATGGCTTTGCAGACTTAAACTCAGGTGTTGGAACCATCGTTATTGGATTAGCTTCAATCATTATTGCAGAGGTATTATTTGCTAACAAACCTCTATGGATACGCTTTTTAACAATTATCGCTGGTACAATTATTTATCGTTTCATCTTAGCCTTAGTCTTTGAATTTAATGTCGAACCAAGTGACTCAAAACTAGCATCTGCCATTGTTTTAGTGGTTTGTCTATCTTTACCACAATTAAGACAAAAATTATGGCTAAACACGCTTTTCAAAAAAGGAGGTAAAAAATAATGAGTACTGTACTTAAAATTACGAATCTCCATCAAATTTTTGAAAAAGGAACCATTAATGAAAATCATGTGTTAAAAGGTATTGACTTAGAAATTGAATCAGGAGACTTTATCACCATTATCGGTGGTAATGGTGCAGGGAAATCAACTTTACTAAATAGTATTGCCGGTGCTATTCCTACTGAAACAGGTAAGATTGAATTAAATGGTCAAGACATCACGAAACAATCCGTTGTTAAGCGTTCCAGACAAATCAGTCGTGTCTTTCAAGATCCAAAACTTGGCACGGCAGTACGATTGACGGTTGAAGAAAATATGGCTATTGCATTAAAACGCGGACAAAAACGCGGCTTTAGTTCAGGTGTGAAAGCCAAAAATCGCGAATTTTTCCGTGAACAACTTCAAAGCTTAAATTTAGGCTTAGAGAATCGCCTAACTGCAGAAATTGGTTTACTTTCGGGTGGGCAGCGACAAGCAATTACGCTATTGATGGCGACTTTAGTAAGACCTGAGTTAATTTTGCTTGATGAACACACTGCAGCACTTGATCCAAAAACATCAGCTACAGTAATGGAACTAACCAATAAATTAATTCAAGAGCATCAATTAACTGCCTTCATGGTAACACACGATATGAACGATGCAATTAAATATGGTAATCGACTAATCATGCTCCATCAAGGACAAATTGTTGTAGATGTTAAAGGAAAAGCCAAAGAAAAGCTAACTGTTCCTGAATTGATGGAAATGTTCCAAAAAAATAGCGGTTCACAATTAGATGACGATAAGCTACTATTAACGAAGTAAAAAAACGAGCCCACTTATCCTAACATATAAGTGGGCTCGTTATATATTTATAAATAAAATAGCAATAAAAAAAGACAGCCTTCATGAAAGCTGTCAAACTGGGGTAGCTGGACTCGAACCAACGCATGAGGGAGTCAAAGTCCCTTGCCTTACCGCTTGGCTATACCCCAATAAAAGGGCGAATGATGAGAATCGAACTCACGAATGCCGGAGCCACAATCCGGTGCGTTAACCACTTCGCCACATTCGCCATATTAATAACTAATTCGTTAACCGAACAATAGATAGTATAACATCAATTTCTATTTATGTCTATAAAAAAATTGCAATTTCTTTTAAAATATGTAAAAATCATATTAACAATTTATATGGGAGGAATCATGTGGAAAAGCAAACGAAGCCTTTACCAAAAGGAAAAAATATAGGGCCTAAAAAACCGAAGAAAAAACGGCGGAAACTTAAGAAAAAAGTGAAAAGAGTCTTATTACTGATTCTTGCATGTATCTGTTTATTGATTGGTTTTTCAGTAAAAAATCATTTACATCAAAGACAAATTGAGGCACAACAACAAGAAAAAATCTTAAAGAAAAAAGCCAAAGCAAAACAAGAAAAAGCAAAACAATTAGCTTTCGAAAAAAAGAACCCACAAAGAACATATGGTGAAAAGACACGCAAAAAATTAGCCAAGGAAAGCTTAAATTCTTACCTTATTCTTCAAACAGATGAACGATGGGCCAAGAAAAAATATGGTTGGGGAGAAGATACGACTTTTGCTAAAAATGGCTGTGCAATTGCTTCTTTAGCAATGATTGAATCTTATTGGCAAAAAAAACTAATAAATCCAACTACTGTACTTTCCTGGGCGAAAGATGATTACTACACTGATCAAGGTACTTCTTGGGCAATATTTCCGCAATATGCCCAACAAAACAACTACCAATATCTTGATTTAAGCGACAGAATTCAAAATGCCCTCCCTTATCTGAAAAAAGGAATTCCAGTACTTATTTCCGTTAATCCAGGAAAATTTACACCAAATGGTCATATCATGGTTTTATCCGCCTACAATGGCAAAAAAATTCGGCTATTGGATCCCAATGATGACGCCAAGAAAAAACATTCTCTCACCTGGTTTACACCTGAAGAATTGCAAAACGAAGCTGCACATCTATGGGTTTTATACAAATGATACATAGACGAGATATTTTCTTTATAGAGAATATCCGTCTATTTTTTTCCACTGAACATGCTAAGTTGATTTAAAAAGAAAATATACCTAATCGTATCTGTAGCTACATACCTTTTCCTTTCTGTTTCGCAGTACGCACTCTCTTATCTTCTGAAACTGTTAGTAACCCTCAATAAGGTTTCTTGACAAAAAATCGCATAAACGTATAAATTAGAGCAAAAAAAAAGACAAGCATTTAATCTTGTCTCTAATACCGGCGGCCGGGGTCGAACCGGCACGCCCTCAACGGGCACTGGATTTTGAGTCCAGCGCGTCTGCCAATTCCGCCACGCCGGCATATAAGGCGGTAACCGGATTTGAACCGGTGATGAAGGTTTTGCAGACCTCTGCCTTACCACTTGGCTATACCGCCATATATGTTTTACTAACTGGGGTAGCTGGATTCGAACCAACGCATGAGGGAGTCAAAGTCCCTTGCCTTACCGCTTGGCTATACCCCAATAAAAGGGCGAATGATGAGAATCGAACTCACGAATGCCGGAGCCACAATCCGGTGCGTTAACCACTTCGCCACATTCGCCAT
>NZ_ASWI01000005.1 GCF_000407565.1 Enterococcus cecorum DSM 20682 = ATCC 43198 | reverse complement strand
TTACACCTGAAGAATTGCAAAACGAAGCTGCACATCTATGGGTTTTATACAAATGATACATAGACGAGATATTTTCTTTATAGAGAATATCCGTCTATTTTTTTCCACTGAACATGCTAAGTTGATTTAAAAAGAAAATATACCTAATCGTATCTGTAGCTACATACCTTTTCCTTTCTGTTTCGCAGTACGCACTCTCTTATCTTCTGAAACTGTTAGTAACCCTCAATAAGGTTTCTTGACAAAAAATCGCATAAACGTATAAATTAGAGCAAAAAAAAAGACAAGCATTTAATCTTGTCTCTAATACCGGCGGCCGGGGTCGAACCGGCACGCCCTCAACGGGCACTGGATTTTGAGTCCAGCGCGTCTGCCAATTCCGCCACGCCGGCATATAAGGCGGTAACCGGATTTGAACCGGTGATGAAGGTTTTGCAGACCTCTGCCTTACCACTTGGCTATACCGCCATATATGTTTTACTAACTGGGGTAGCTGGATTCGAACCAACGCATGAGGGAGTCAAAGTCCCTTGCCTTACCGCTTGGCTATACCCCAATAAAAGGGCGAATGATGAGAATCGAACTCACGAATGCCGGAGCCACAATCCGGTGCGTTAACCACTTCGCCACATTCGCCATGGCAGGGGCAGCAGGAATTGAACCCACACTAACGGTTTTGGAGACCGCTGTTCTACCTTTAAACTATGCCCCTATAAATGGAGGAGAGTGGATTCGAACCACTGAACCAAAAGGAACGGATTTACAGTCCGCCGCGTTTAGCCACTTCGCTACTCCTCCGATGGTGGCGCGGGACAGAATCGAACTGCCGACACATGGAGCTTCAATCCATTGCTCTACCAACTGAGCTACCGAGCCACAATATTTAATTAATAATGGCGGTCCCGACGGGATTTGAACCCGCGATCTCCTGCGTGACAGGCAGGCATGTTAACCCCTACACCACGGAACCGACAATGGAGGTTAACGGGATCGAACCGCTGACCCTCTGCTTGTAAGGCAGATGCTCTCCCAGCTGAGCTAAACCTCCAAATGATCCGTACGGGATTCGAACCCGTGTTACCGCCGTGAAAGGGCGGTGTCTTAACCACTTGACCAACGGACCAATATTAAAAAACGGAGAGTAAGGGATTTGAACCCTTGAGACAGTTATTAACCATCTACATGATTTCCAATCATGCTCCTTCGGCCTCTCGGACAACTCTCCAGGCAAAAAGAGCGCAATACTCTTTCTCTCTCAATGAGATACTCCGGCAGTAGGACTCGAACCTACGACATCATGATTAACAGTCATGCGCTACTACCAACTGAGCTATGCCGGAATGAAGCGTGGCGACGTCCTACCCTCACAGGGGGAAACCCCCAACTACTATCGGCGCTAAGAAGCTTAACTTCTGTGTTCGGCATGGGAACAGGTGTATCCTTCTTGCTATCGCCACCACACTATTTTACTGAGTGATTTATTCACTCAAAACTGGCATTGAAAAGTACTACTTTCCGAGTCATTTTGGTTAAGTCCTCGATCGATTAGTATCAGTCCGCTCCATATATCACTATACTTCCACTTCTGACCTATCTACCTGATCATCTTTCAGGGATCTTACTTTCTTAAAGAAATGGGAAATCTCATCTTGAGGTGGGCTTCACACTTAGATGCTTTCAGCGTTTATCCCTTCCCTACATAGCTACCCAGCGATGCCTCTGGCGAGACAACTGGTACACCAGCGGTAAGTCCATCCCGGTCCTCTCGTACTAAGGACAGCTCCTCTCAAATTTCCAACGCCCGCGACGGATAGGGACCGAACTGTCTCACGACGTTCTGAACCCAGCTCGCGTGCCGCTTTAATGGGCGAACAGCCCAACCCTTGGGACCGACTACAGCCCCAGGATGCGACGAGCCGACATCGAGGTGCCAAACCTCCCCGTCGATGTGGACTCTTGGGGGAGATAAGCCTGTTATCCCCAGGGTAGCTTTTATCCGTTGAGCGATGGCCCTTCCATGCGGAACCACCGGATCACTAAGCCCGACTTTCGTCCCTGCTCGAGTTGTAGCTCTCGCAGTCAAGCTCCCTTCTGCCTTTACACTCTGCGAATGATTTCCAACCATTCTGAGGGAACCTTTGGGCGCC
>NZ_ASWI01000004.1:390000-1158014 GCF_000407565.1 Enterococcus cecorum DSM 20682 = ATCC 43198 | reverse complement strand
TGTCCCATCCGAGACGAAGTACTTCTTAGCGATTAGTTTACGTGATTGATTTTCGTACAGTTCCATGAGAATTGCCTGCTTCAGTTCCTTTGTTAGTTGATGATGTTCATCAACTAAGTCCGTTTTCGCAGAAAAGGTCCTTCCACAATCATGGCAGAGAAAACGGGTACGTTTTAATTCTAAAATAGTCAACTTTTCTTTGACTTTCAACATCTGAGTGCGTGTCGTATAGGAACCGTTGCGGATAATACGAACCGATCGACAGTGTTCACAATAGGAAGGAGAGTCATCCAATTTTCCTTTAATAAACTGCGCTTGAACGCCTTTATATTCTTTTTCAATCAGCCATTCTTCATCAAAAAATAAATGTTTATCTGTTAATCCGAGTAATTTTCTAGTATGATTATCCATTGAGAGACTCCTTTGGTAGGATGACGTTTTGGTCGACTAAATTTTACCAAAAGTGAGTCTCTTTTTGAGTTGAAACGAAGAAAAAGTGTTAGTAGAAAATCGCCTTCGATTTTCCACCAACACAAAATATTATAGAACCACTTATTGTAAAGCTTTGAGTAAGCTCCTAATATTTGAATGATTTTCAAGCTATGAATAGGATCAAGGTATTCTGTTGTCAAAGAAGTGAAAAGTCAGAAGATTTTCTAATTCATGCATCAGTCATTTGGCTAGTATAACCTAAACCATAACCTGTCAATCGCCAAGGGTAAAATGCACGCTGCGCGCCCTTGGCAATCGTCAGAACATGGTTTCGAGCCGGTTATGCCAAACGACCGACGCACGAAAAGAAAATCTAATCAGAATTTTCACTTTTGATCTTTGACAACAGAATACCTTTTCTTAATCTTTCAGCTGACTATGAAAGTCACTCAAATCAAAACCTTAGGGGCTTTGCCCCTAACACCCTAGCCAACTCCCTCCACCGAAAAGGTTGGAGGGAAGAACAACTTTCAAAAAAATAAAAAACTTTATTTTTAGGAGGAGTCAACTATGATCACACAAACAAAAAACACACCATATCAAGTCGGAGACATCTTTTATAGCTCCTGGGGCTATGAACAAACCAATGTTACTTTCTGGCAGATCGTGAAATTAACGGAAAAAACCGCCTGGTTTCGACCATTAAAAAAGCAGACTGTCAAAACATATACCTCAATGAGTGGAACGACTGCGCCCATACCAAATGAGTTTATTGATTATCCGCTCGCAAGAACAAAAGACAGCATTGTTAGAAAACGAATCAATTCAGCACTATACCCTAATGAGTTATATGGTAATCGCAGTTGGGACACTTTCTATCGCTATGATGGTCAACCAGTATATGAAAGTAGCTATTATTAAGGGGGATTTTCCCCCTTTCAAAGATTTTAACGGTAGCCTTCAAATAGTAGAGATGATTTTGTTTACTGATGATGAAGTATTGAACCCAAAGAACATTAATACGCGAATCGTTCTATAAAAGGATGGGAGGGAAAAAGATGGGTTTGATAGATATTTACCACGAGTTTACCTATATTGGATCTTTTGAGAATACAAATGAAAATATCATTAATTATGTTGCGAGTATTCCACCTTACAAAAATATTTTGCTCGTTGATTTTACAACAGATGATACAGTGCTTACTACGATCGGCAATTTCCCGGACTATGTGTCAGATCAAAAATGGTTAAAAACAATCTTGCCCAAACTGATCGAAAAACAAACTGGAAAACTACCGATCGAAAAAGTCCATATTTTTGATCGGTATGAAGATGCTATGAAGAAATGAGGGAGAAAGATGTATCAATTTTCAAATCGCGAGTGTTTTAATGGGAGATATTTGATTCCAGTCAATCAGTTTAATCAGCACCATCATTGGCCGCCAAGCCATATAAAATATGATTGTTCCGAGTTGGCAGAACACCAAATAAGAAGAAGTAGAGGAAATTTCTATCCAACCTATATTTGGGAATGTCCCAGCTGTAAAAGTAAGTATCAATTAATACGAGGCACAAGGCAGTTTGAACGCCTTTCTTAGAAAAAAGTCTTTATTTAGAGGTGAAATGATGGAATTGGAGGAGTATGTTGATCGTTATATTGAAATCATTAAAACAGGTGTGACTCGTCTATATCCTGAATGTGATTTGACGAGTCGGCGCTCCTTGAATCTTTTGCATAATGAGTATTTGTTTGCGGTACAAGAATATGATTGTTACGTAGCCAAGCACAAACGTAAACCAGACTATCATGTGTTGATGGAGTATTTTGAAGAATGGGGAATCAATCGTTCAGAGTTGTTTCAGGAAAACGAACGAGTGATCTCAGAACAAGATTTTCTTGAATACTACTTAAATGATGTAAAAAGTAGCGGGTTATTGAAAGCTAGTGAATACACAGAAGAAGATTATCGGTTTATTTTGAAGCGTGAAAGGTACTTAGCAAGCCAAATGTTCAAAAATAATTGCCCTGGCATATATGGATATCAAGAGTTAAATATTCGTCAGTCGAAAAAAAGACAAGACTATTGTTTAAACGTATTAAAAAAACGATTTGAGATAGATTGTGCCGGTTTTTATGCAGGAATGAAAAGAAAATGACCCAAGGGAGGGAAATCGATGGAAAAGAAGTATCGAACAAAATTATCACCGAGTCTATCAAAGGAGTGAAATTTCAAGATGAATAAACGATTAATTGTTGCACTTATTTTAGTAGGGATGGTTACACGATTATTACCTGGCATGATTCAACTAGGACTGTTTGCTAGTTTATTCATTTATTTGTTTTTGTCCTGGGACGAGTATATGTATAAGTATGAAGTAGAAGAAAGAAGGGAGTTTTCTAAATGAAAAAAGATGATTCAAGTCCACATGTGAAGGTAAAAGCTCCACATGTGGAAGAAAAAGTAAGAATTGATTGCTTAGTCTCAAGAGAAGTGAAAGAAATGTGGAAGGAGATTGTCGCAAGAGATCGAGCAGAAAGTAACATGAGGTATTTTCCAGCTCATACACTTGAACGAATGATTCGAGCAGAATATCAAGTGATGAAAACATTTGGTATTCAAGGAAGGAGGATAAAAAATGAGCGATAAACGATTTATGAAAATTCAAAAGCTTTTAGCTTTAGCGAATGATGCAAATGACGAAGAATCCATGAGTGCATTAGCTAAAGCACAAGAGTTAATGCTTGCTTACGGAGTATCTGAAGAACAACTATTTGATTGTGAACAATCTTCTTTTGAAGAGAAAGTGGTTGATTTTGTTGTCTATCAAGGAAAGCCGCAGAAATGGGTATATCTCTTAGCAGGAGTTATTTATTGGAATTTTCGCGTGAAATATTACTATGTAGCAGGTACACCAGTTGAATTGCATTTTTTAGGAACAAAATCAGATGTAGAAATTGCGGATATTACGTTTCATTTTGCGAAAGGTAGTATTGCTTATTGTGCAAGAACGTACATGCAACGGCCAGAAATCAAGCGAAAAAGAAAACGAAAATGGCAGTTAAAGCAAGATTATATTCAAGGATATCTTGCAGGATTGCAGGAACAGTTCTGGGAACAAGTAAAAACAAATGGGTATGAATTGGCATTGCAAGTACCAGAATATGTACAAAAAGAGTTTAACGAATTATCGCTAGTATCAGGAAAAGACATATCTCAGAAAATAAAAGATCTGGGAGCATTTCAGGAAGGCGTACGAGAAGGAAAACAATTAAGACAAAAGGAACGCCTAGAATATCAATAATAAAGAGAGGGGAAAACAATGACAAAGTATATTGCAGTAAACAATAAAAAAGGCGGTACAGGAAAAACAAGTGTATCTTGTATGTTAGCAGTATATCTTTCACGATTTGGCCAGACATGCTTGATTGATTCCGACGAAAGCGGAAATGCAACAAAACGGTTTACCGAAGAAATCGAGGAATAAGCAGAATTGACACGATTATTTAGACGTCAAGAAGTGGTCCCAATGGCAGTAAGAGAGCAGTTGGATTTAGTGGCAGGTACAGCTGAATTAGAGCTAGTAAATACGGAATTGATTCAGCGAATCAACAATACCTTGATCTTTAGTAGCTATTTACGCCAATTTGATACATTCAAGAAGTATGCGTATGTTGTAATCGATACACGAAACGATAGCAATATTATCACGAATAATATGTTAGCAGCTTCTGATCTCGTTTTAGGTGTGTCTGATCCAAGCGCAGACGGTTTCGAAGCACTCCTAAACTTAAATGGACATATCGAGTATCTAGCGAATGAATTAACAGATGTGTTTACTGGAAAAAGCTATGTTCATGCGGAGGTACGCTATATAGGAAACCAAATTGCGCATAATACCGACGTTTCTCGGCAATTCAAACAAATTATTTCAGGAAATGATATGTTTTTAGGTTATTTCCAGGATCGTACCGCATTCAACGAAGCTAGTTTACAGCGTATTTCTTTATTAGACTTATTTGAACAAGAAAAGTACCAACAAAAACAATACCAGGAGTTCAAGAAGCAAACGTATGAATTGTTAGATAAGATCAAAACTTGTATTGATGGTGATTAGGAGGCGAGCGAAGCAATGCCTCCTAAATCCCTATGGAAAATCCCTATGGAAAATAGAAAAGATGAAAAGAGGAAAAAATTTGAAGGAAAAATCATGTAGTTGTGAGATATGCAGACAAAAGGAATATTTAGAAAAAATGTATCCAGATAAAATAATAGGTATGCAATATGCTTATTGGGAGATGATGGAAGGTGTTAATCTTTTGATTAGTGCAGAAGAGTTAGAGTTTTTAGAAGAAAAGAGTACAAGAATCAGCTTAACTAGTGAACAATCAGAAAAAATTTTGACGATTGCTTATGGTGTATTTGATAGTCGATGTGGATGGTATGATTGCTTATATGAATTAGAAATGAACAAAGGAACAGCTTATTACTATTTTGATTTAAAACGAATGACTTTAATTTCTGTTTGTTTTAAAGATTATTTTGTATTAGAACAAGAAGGAAATCAGGTGAAAGTTGCTGTTCTAATCAGCAGTTCAGAATCCCTTCCATTTCCCAAAAATCAATCTGAACGATCATTAACATTTACTAAGTTAATTACTAGTTTAGGAAAGCATTTGGATGAATTAATTTTTTCTAGACTAGAATATGGAATTTTTCGATTAGATTATGGGGAGCTTATTGGGACAAAACAGGATTGGAAGAAATAAATAAAAAGAGAAAAACTTTTTTCCATCTATTACAGAAGGTTCTTATTTGTAGATAAATAGATAAAAAATAAAATGAACTTGTTAAAAAAATGATTAAACAGATTACAATGACTATAAAGAGAAAGGAATTGATCGCATGAATCACTTTGAAGTCATTCAACAAAAAGTTACTACAAGAAAGCAAGAAATGACCAAAAATATTGTTCAGCCCTCCAATGCGATAAAAAAGATGGCGAATCAAGAAAAAGAGCAGAAGAAAGATTATATGTTTTCTTTGTATCCTTCTGATCGAGAAAAATTAAATGAATTAGCAAAACAAGCAGGTTATGTTACTCCCCAAGGGCGCCCGAATGCTTCCGCATTTTTTACAGCGTTGATTCGTCAATTATAGGAGGTAGGAAAAATGAATGAGGTCTTTGTGTTTACCGGAACATTGGACTGTTTTACGCGCAAACAAGCACAACAGTTAGTGCTTGCTTTAGGTAGTCGCGTTCAACAGTCAGTCACGAAAGAAACAACTTACTTAGTTGCTGGCAAACAACCAGTAACGCTGTTTGATTTTGGAGAATCACTGAAAAGAAAACAAGCCCTGAAAAAACAGGTGAAAATCATATCAGAAGAGACGTTTTTGCGGTTGTGTATCGAACAGCTTTCAAAATACCAGAAGATCGAATCAGAAAGGAAATTTACCCATGACAAATGAAAGTTTTTTATCACATATCAACAATGTATTAACACAGTCTGAGTTATCTCGAACAGAACGTAGGCAATTAGAAGAGATGTTAAAAAGCTTACTTGAAAATTATACGCCGGAAGAACTTTTACAAGTATTACTTGAAATGATCGGACCGATGCACAAAACAACCTGCCAGGTCTAAGTTTTACCTGGTAATACATAAGTAATGAATACAGAAAGGACAAGAAGAATATGTTTGCCGCTTTTTTGACAGACTTACATGAAATTTTACGCACCGACAACGATGGTTTAGAGAAAGAGAAACAATTAATGAATTACTCTTCTAATCTCATGAATCGTGTTATTCAATCATGGATCAATTGGCAAGAGCCACAATTGATTCAAAGTTATCAAGTGAAAGGATATACCGTTGGAAAAGCTGTCGAACGTAGTGTGCAGTTCTTGTTTGGCGTGCTTACGTATACAAGAAAATCGGTTGAAAGAAACGGACACATTATTTACCCGATTGATAATTTGCTTGGTTTAGAGAGATATGATCGCTATTCCTTACGAACAAAATACGCCTTGGCAGAGTTAAGTATGGTAACTTCTTACCGGAAGGCGTCAGAATTGATTGAGGTGGTTGGTAATGTTCAAGCCTCAAAAGATACCGTCATGAAAGTTGTTCATGAATACGAGACAAAATACAAAGAACATGAAGCGTATCTAGAAGAATATGGCACAGAAGGAAAGTGTAAAGTGGACTATCTTTATATCGAAGGTGATGGTGTGTTTGTAGGTGGCAAAGATGGAACAAACAAAGAATTGGCACATTTTATCGTTCACGAAGGAATAGAGACAAACGGTCAACGGAAAATGGCTAAAAACCTCAAACAATTTGTCGGTTTAGGTCATCAGAAAACATTGAATCATGTAGAAAATTATTTGTATCGTACCTATGATTTGAAAAACACCGTTATTGTGACCAATTCAGACGGTGGAAAAGGGTATAGCCAAAAAACGTTTAAAAGTCTTTTGCCAGTAGTAAAAGGACATGAACACTTTTTAGATCGTTATCATATCTCATTAAAATTAGAGCAACGTGTCTTTGTACCAGAATTAATTTCTGTTTTTCAGAATGCAATCAATAATTATTCTACTAGAGATTTGCAATGTGCCTTAGATACACTAGAATCGCATGTAGAAACCAAAGAACAAGAAACTCATGTCAAAAAGTTAAGAGCGTATTTGCGGCGAATTTGGAAAATTATCAAGCCGTATCACTTGCGCGAGTTATCAGGTGAAAAACAAGGAATCGGTATTATGGAGAGTCTACACCGAATCTTGACCTTCCGGATGAAACGCAATAGTAAGTATTGGGGAAAAGGTTTAGAGGCAATGGCTTCGTTATTGACCACAAAACGCAATGGTACACTAAAAGAAATCTTTTTAGAGAAGTGGAAAGAAGCGTTTGCGTTGGATGATCGATTGGTGGCAGAGTTAGGAAAGTGCCCAAATCACTTTTTCGAGGATGAACGGCAAAAAGTAGACAATATAAAAAACTATGCCATAAACTATCATAAACCTTCAAAACAAACTAAAGAGCGATTGGATTGGTATAAAGGAAATGAAAACTAAAAAAAGACTCTTTGTAAAGAAACAAAGAGCCACGCAGACTAGTCATGCACTGCGACTAATCTAAATCTAAAATTAATTTTTACAGATTAATTTTACCTTGTTTTTGAGCTATTTTCAAGACTAAATGTCAATTATTTGTTTATAAAATAAAACAGTTAGAGATTTTTTTCTAACTTCTCTCTTGCAAAAAGAGTGAAATATGTTAAAGTAAAAGGGAAGAAATCGATAAAGAAAATAATCAAAAGTAAATAAAATAACAATAGATACAAAGTGCACACACAGTGCATTTTTAATCTAAAATTAATTTTTACGGGAGAAAAGAGCTTCCGGGAAAATTACAGACACATACAAATTATGTGTTTCTATTGCATTTTAATATTAGTATAGTGTATACTAACAAGGGTGTGGCATTCACACTAAACATACATTCTTATTGGATTGTTGGTAGGTGCTAGTAATAGTTTGCCAGCAAGGTTAAAGATAAGAAGAAGAAAGAAAAACCAAATTGGAGGAATTTAAACATGGCAGTTATCTCAATGAAACAATTGCTTGAAGCCGGCGTACACTTTGGTCATCAAACACGTCGCTGGAACCCAAAAATGAAGAAATACATCTTCACAGAAAGAAATGGAATCTACATTATTGACTTACAAAAAACAGTTAAATTAGTAGATGCAGCTTACGAATACATGAAAGAAATCGCTGAAGATGGCGGTATTGCATTGTTCGTTGGTACAAAAAAACAAGCTCAAGAAGCAATTAAAGATGAAGCTATCCGTGCTGGTCAGTACTATGTAAACCATCGTTGGTTAGGTGGTACTTTAACTAACTGGGATACTATCCAAAAACGTATTGGCCGCTTAAAAGCTATCAACGAAATGGAAGAAAACGGAACTTTTGAAGTACTTCCTAAAAAAGAAGTTGCTGGCTTAAACAAAGAACGTGAACGCTTAGAAAAATTCTTAGGTGGTATCGCTGAAATGCCACGTATTCCTGATGTAATGTACATCGTAGACCCTCGTAAGGAACGCATTGCTGTTCAAGAAGCTCGTAAATTAAATATCCCAATCGTAGCAATGGTTGATACAAACTGCGATCCAGATGAAATCGACGTAGTTATCCCATCAAATGACGATGCAATTCGTGCGGTTAAATTAATTACAGCTAAAATGGCAGATGCTTTCATCGAAGGTAACCAAGGTGAAGACCAAGAAGTTGTTGAAGAAGTATTATTCGAAACAACAGAAGAAAACGCAACTTCAATCGAAGAAATCGTTGAAGTAGTTGAAGGCGACAACGCATCAGCTGAATAATTAGATGTACAAAATGGAGCTGTTTTCAAGGGCTAAGTGAGGAGCCTCACTCTCCTTTGAAGCAGCTTTTTTTAAAAGCAAAATAATTTTTTTGAAATGAAATAGGAGGAATTTATCAAAATGGGTCAAATTACTGCTAAACTAGTTAAAGAACTACGCGATATGACAGGCGTAGGGATGATGGATGCTAAAAAAGCTTTAGTAGAAACAGAAGGTGTTATCGAAAAAGCAATTGATTTATTACGTGAAAAAGGGATGGCTAAAGCTGCTAAGAAGAGCGACCGTATCGCTGCTGAAGGTTTAGCTTCTGTTGCGATTAAAGGTAACGTGGCTGCAATCGTAGAAGTTAACTCAGAAACTGACTTCGTATCTAAAAACGAAATGTTCCAAAACTTAGTTAAAGAAATCGCTGAATTAATGGCAGAACATCGTCCAGCTAACATGGAAGAAGCATTAAAATTAGAAGCATCTAAGGGTACATTAGAAGCTACTTTAATTGAAGCTACTCAAGTTATCGGTGAAAAAATTAGCTTCCGTCGTTTCCATGTAGTAGAAAAAGGTGACAACGATGCATTTGGTGGTTACTTACACATGGGCGGACGTATCGCTGTATTAACTGTTTTAGAAGGAACAACTGATGAAACTGTAGCTCGTGACGTTGCAATGCACGTAGCAGCTATCAATCCTCGTTATGTTGATGAAAGTCAAATTCCTCAATCAGAATTAGATCACGAAAAAGCTATCCTTACTGAACAAGCATTAAATGAAGGAAAACCAGCTAACATCGTTGAAAAAATGGTTGAAGGTCGCTTGAAGAAATTCAAAGCTGAAATTGCATTAGTTGACCAACCATTCGTTAAAGATCCTGATATGACTGTTGGTAAATTTGTTGCTGACAAAGGCGCTAAAGTTGCTTCATTCACTCGTTTTGAAGTTGGTGAAGGTATCGAAAAACGCGTTGATAACTTTGTAGAAGAAGTTATGAGCCAAATTAAACAATAAGCTCATTCATTTAAATAGGAACGCATAGATTATTATGCGCTCCTTTTTTTTGGAAAATTTCAGTGAATCGATTGGTTTTACTGGATTATATGCTATAATTAGTCGAGTAATTTTTTTAGTCAGGAGGAATTAAAATGGTTGAACCTAAATATAAACGTGTCATTTTGAAATTAAGTGGAGAAGCTCTAGCTGGTGAAAAAGGCTTTGGTATTAATCCTCCAACGATTAAAGAAATCGTGAAAGAATTAAAAGAAGTTCATGATTTAGGTGTTGAATTAGCAATTGTAGTCGGTGGTGGAAATATTTGGCGTGGACAAATTGGTGCGCAAATGGGAATGGAACGTGCACAGGCTGACTATATGGGCATGTTAGCAACTGTGATGAACGCATTGGCTTTACAAGATACCCTTGAAAATGAAGGGGTACCAACTCGTGTACAAACTTCAATCGAAATGCGTCAAATTGCAGAACCATATATTCGACGTCGTGCTGAACGTCATTTAGAAAAAAATCGTGTGGTCATTTTTGCTGGTGGTACGGGTAATCCATACTTCTCAACAGATACAACCGCAGCTTTACGTGCAGCTGAAATCAATGCTGACGTTATTTTAATGGCGAAAAATAATGTAGACGGTGTTTATTCTGCTGATCCTAAATTAGATGAAAATGCAGTTAAGTTTGAGAAATTAACACACCTTGAAGTTATTGCTAAAGGACTTCAAGTAATGGATTCTACAGCTAGTTCACTAAGTATGGATAATGATATCCCATTAGTAGTCTTTAACTTGAACCAACCTGGTAATATTCGTCGGGCAATCATGGGCGAAAATATCGGTACTACAGTTAAAGGAAAATAAGTTTCGTTTACTAAGATTAAGCCTTCCTACTTTTGCTAGTGGGAGAGGCTTTTTTTGATAACAATCATTTAAATTTTCATAGCGTTCAAATACGTTTTGTGATAAAATTTAGTTGAGTGGTGGATTTCAGTCACCAAGATAATATAGATAAGAGGAGATTATTATGGCAGACGCAATTTTTAACGAAGCAAAAGACAAAATGCATAAAGCAGCCGAAAACTTACAACGCAATTTAGGTCAAATTCGTGCTGGACGTGCAAATGCTTCATTATTAGACCGAGTTCAAGTAACTTATTATGGGGTACCTACTCCATTAAACCAAATGGCATCAATCACTATTCCTGAAGCACGTGTATTGATGATTACACCATTTGATAAATCAATGGTTCAAGAAGTAGAAAAAGCATTATTAGCTTCTGATTTGGGAATTACACCAACAAGCGATGGTAATGTAATTCGCTTAGTCATTCCGCAACTTACAGAAGAACGTCGTAAAGAATTAGCAAAAGAAGTGAAAAAAGAAGCTGAACAAGCAAAAGTTGCTATTCGTAACATTCGTCGTGATGCAATCGATGAATATAAGAAACAACAAAAGAATAGTGAAATAACTGAAGATGACTTGCGTTCAGCTGAAAAAGATATTCAAGACTTAACAGATAAGAGTATCAAAGAGCTAGATAAGATTGCTAGTGACAAAGAAAAAGAATTATTAGAAGTATAATTATACATGGTCTTGTCTTCTTTTCGAATCAAGACCGTGTATATTTTTTGCCAATAAATAATTATAGTTATTTACTTACACCTGAAAAAATAGGGTATAACTTCGATAAAATTTTACATATATTTTTATTGATTTTAGGAGTGGGAAAATGAAAAAATCAAAAAAATGGATTACTTTTAGTGTATGTGCAGCAACATTATCATTGTTTTTAGCAACAAATAATTTTGCTGATGAAACCCAAACAATGAATACAACAACTGGTTCAACAGTGACACTTTCAAGTAGCTCAAGTGCACCTGAAACGGAATCTACGGAAACAAGTGCTATGTCAACAGAAACGACAACAACTCAAAGTAGTTCAGCAAATAGTGCTGATGAAGTAGCAGCACAAACTGCTGTTCAAGTCATTAAACCAATTGAAGGTACGATCAAAAATGTAAACCAAGAAAATGGTACCTACGATGTCGTTGTAAAAGTGAATGAAAATGTACAGTCAGGCATTAAAAATGTATTTGTTCCAATCTGGTCAGATGCACAGCAAAAAGATATCAAATGGTATGAAGCAAAATTACAAGCTGATGGTACATGGATTGTTCATATGAATTTTTCTGAACATCAATATCATCGAGCAACTTATCATACCCATGTCTATGTATATTCTAACGACAAAAAACATGATATTAAAACTGTTTTAGATGATACTACTATTGAACCTCGTGAAACGAAATTGAGTGCTAAAATTCAGAATGTAAATACATCAACAGGAAGTTACGATGTAATTGTTTATGGAAGTAGTAGCTCGGGAATTCATCATGTGAAAGTTCCAATCTGGTCAGCAAAAGATCAAAGTGATATTAAGTGGTATGATGCAGTTAAACAAGCTGATGGAAGCTATTTAGTGCATATGAACATTGCTAATCATAACTATCGTCGTGGGATTTATCATACACATGTGTATATGTATAATAATGACCATACAGGTAAGGCTATTGTAGTTAATGATATCAATTTGCCTGATGTCAAAACAAAATTAGAGGCAGAAATTAATAATATAAATATCGCAAAAGGAACATATGACGTAGTCATTAATGGTCAAATTAACTCCGGAATTAGAGAAATTTTAGTTCCAATTTGGTCTTCAAAAAGTCAGAATGATATTAAATGGTATAAAGCTGAAAAGCAAGCTGATGAGAGCTACGTTGTGCATATGAATATTGCGAACCATAAGTACAATCGTGGAACGTATACCACACATGTATACATGTATGGTAATAACGGAAGACAACATGGAATGGTTGTAGGTAACACAACATTACCAGATGTAAATACCAAATTAGATGCCGAGATTAAAAATGTAAATCAAGACGAAGGTAGTTATGACGTAGTTATTAAAGGCCAAATTGATTCTGGCGTTAAGGAAATCTTAGTACCAATTTGGTCCGATAAAAACCAAAAGGATATCAAATGGTATAAAGCAAGTAAACAAGCTGATGGTAGCTATATTGTCCATATGAATATTGCCAATCATAAATACAATCGTGGAACTTATACAACACATGTATATATGTATGGTAATAATGGAAAACAACATGGAATGGTTGTAGGTAACACAGTATTGCCAGATATCCATACGAAATTAGATGCCGAAATTAAAAATATTAATCAAGATAAAGGTAGCTTTGATGTAGTCATCAAAGGTCAGATTGATTCTGGAGTAAGAGAAATTTTAGTACCAATCTGGTCTGATAAAAATCAAAAAGATATCAAATGGTACGAAGCAAACAAGCAAGCTGATGGTAGCTATGTTGTGCATATGAATATCTCAAACCACAAATATAACCGTGGTACGTATACAACACATGTATATATGTATGGTAATAATGGAAAACAACATGGAATGGTTGTAGGTAATACAGCATTGCCAGATATCCATACGAAGTTAGATGCCGAAATTAAAAATATTAATCAAAACAAAGGCAGCTATGATGTAGTCATTAAAGGTCAAATTGATTCAGGAATTAAGGAAATTCTAGTACCAATATGGTCAGCAAAAGATCAAAATGATATCAAGTGGTACAAAGCAAGTAAACAAGTTGATGGTAGTTATGTTGTTCACATGAGTATCGCGAACCATAAATACAATCGTGGAACGTATACAACACATGTGTATATGTATGGAAATTGCGGAAATAAAAAATCAATTGCTTTAAATAGTTTTTATTTATCTGCATCCGAGATTACAGAAGCGCTATCAGGTGAAATTAAAAATATTAATCAGCAAAAGGGCACTTTTGAAGTATATATTTATACATTTTCTAGAAATACTGTAAAAAATGTTAAGGTTCCAATCTGGCATAAGTCAGATCAAAGTGACATCAAATGGTATCAAGCGGTATGGATAAATGATTATACTTATAAAGTTACATTCGATATAAAAAATCATAGTTATGCAAGTGGTAATTATCATGTACATGCTTATTCAACAGCATCGAATGGTAAGGAATATTTTATTATTGTTGGTGATGTTAACTTAACCGGAAATTATGCTTCAAGAAAAGTTAATTATCTAGGTACTTCTCGTGAAAAGATTATCAATGAACTTAATAAACATCGTCATGATAGATATTATTTAGGTACGCCATTTAGAGGTCTAAGTTCAAATAATGCAGCATTATTTATGCGTCCTGGAGTTGGAATGAATTGTACAGGATTTGTGGCAACTGTAATTAGAAATTCTGGTGGAGATTTATCCAAAGTTACTAGATTAGCAAATGCTTTTGGCGGAGCGGCTAACGCATATAACTGGCGTGATGCACTTACAAAAACTGTGCGTTATTATACATTTAATAACGTAAATGATTTGTTGAGAAGCAAAAAAGCTCAAAAAGGTGATTTAATTTATTTTGAACCTGATTACTCTTATTATGCATATGATTGTCATATTGGTATTTATTGGGGTGATTACCCAGGACACAATCAAATTTGGCATCAAATGGAGATTAATAAGATAAGCCATATTTATTCTGGTACACCATATTCTAAAGTTTATCTATTTAGTATGGGTACAGAATAGTTAATTGTTAAACAGGTATTCTGTTTGATTAGAAATCAAATAGAATACCTGTTTTTTTTTATTTTTGAGCTATCCCCTAAAAAATTACGTGTATATTGAATAAAATATAGGTGTAATCATTATATGGGTAATTCAAAAAGTTCTATGAAAAACAAATATTATTGAACGAGTAAACAATTTTTATGTTTGTCATTTAATTCGAAGGGTCTTATTTTGACGAATCGCCCTTGACTAATTCTGTAAAATGGCTTGCCTTTTAAGCACAGGGTGACCCGATATACGAAAGAAAGCATGACAAAGTTCACTCTTGCACGGCCCATTTTAAGCCATTTTATCCCCAAGCCCCTCTCACGAGTTTGGGCTTGGCAGAATTGTCAAGGGTGTATAAAGCGATTCTTTTTCAGGACTCTCGATACCGAAAGAAAGCCATTTAGCTTGCTGGAAGCTCGTATTTAAATTCGCTAGCTAGCTGTATAAGTTTTATCCATTTTGAGGGCATATCTTGACACTGATTTAGCTCCTCAAGCTGTACAGGAATACGTCCTTTTTCTAGGGCAGAATGCGGCCGTAAAAAGTTGAAGAATGTGCTAAAAAGAACAGTCTGTGCAATTGCGCCAGACTCTGAACCGAAACCACCTAAAGGCTTATAGTTGGCTTTAAATGTACGATTTAAACGCTCTACTATCTGCTTTAATGGACGATATTCCTTGGATACTGGATCTTCATTGGTTAGTCCGATAGCTTGTGTGACATCAAAATCAATGCCGTGACGTTGGAAATACTGTTGTGCAAGTAAATAAATAGGATTTCCATCAACCACAAGATTAAGATTTTCAGAAATATCCTTGATGACATCATAAATGGCTTTGATGGCAGTCTGTGTATCGCGATTAGGTGAATATCGATGAGATAGAATAATCTTGTTTTTCGTATCAAAGAAAAAGTAGATATAATTCCAAGAACCTAGCACGCGAATATAGGTTTCGTCTCCACACAACTGGTCGGATAACTGATACGGATAGTAAGTCGTAAAAGGCTGCATATGAGCACCGACAGAACGAGCGTAATTACGTATCGTCTGGCCGGAAATTTTGACTTGATGAACATCATACATTAGGGCAGCTGTCTTCTCTGCGGAAAGGCCATAGTTCACATGATAAGTGAGAATAAGACCTAATACTTGTGGGGAAGAATAGATTTTACGCAAGTCAACCACAGTTTCAATGGAAGTGAGATTAAAAATATTAATCAAGACAAAGGTAGCTATGATGTAATTGTCAAAGGGCAAATCGATTCGGGGATAAGAGAAATCTTAGTGCCAATATGGTCAGATAAAAAACAAAATGATATTAAGTGGTACAAGGCAAGTAAGCAAGCTGATGGAAGCTATATTGTGCATATGAATTATGGTAATCATCAATTTAACACTGGAATGTATAATACGCATGTTTACATGTATGGAAATAACGGAAAATATCATGGTATAGTTTTACCGTTAACAAAAGTTTCTGCAAACTTAGTGACTGATGACCTATCTGCTGAAATAATAAACGTTAACCAAAATAAAGGTACTTTTGATGTAGTTGTGTATACTAGATCTAATTCAGGTGTTAAAAACGTTAGGATTCCAGTTTGGCACAATTCTAACCAGAGTGATTTAGTATGGTATTCTGCTACAAAAGTTGGAACTAATAAATTTAAAGCATCAATTAATGTAAAAAATCATCACTATAATAACGGAAAATATTCAGTCCATGCGTACATGATAAATAACTTGAATAAAGAATACAAAAAAGTTATAGCGCCTATTGGTCTTACTGGAACTTACAATCGAATTGAGATGACAAATGTTCCTTGGATTAGTCAATATAGACCAGTATTTGCACCATGGGGTTGTGCTTCTGCTGCAATGGCGATGTTAATTGAATCTCGTGGTATTCATGTTGACCTAAAATATGCTCAAGATACATTACCTATGTATCCAGCAAATAAAGATGGACAATTAGGTGATGTTTATACTGGTGCAGGTTTTGGATTTGTAATTAAACCTTCTGGATTAGTTAGACATGCACATAAATGGACAAATGCTGTTTATGATATTTCTGGATCATCAACACAAAAGATTATTGATACTATATTAAATGGTCAACCAGTTCTTTATTACGGTTTTTCTGGATATCAAGTTCCTGGAGATTATAATCGTAATCACTGTAAAGTAATTGTAGGCTATAAAGATGGTAAATTCAAAGTACATGATCCACTTTATATGCGAGCTTCTGATGGCCCTGGTTCACGCGGAAAAAATAAAACTTATTCACGTGGAGCAATTCATTGGATTACAGTTGCATAATTTAATCAAGAATATGCAGGAAATGCAATTACTATTAAATAGTTAGATAATTAATATCTTAAAATTGGTATAAAGGATGACAGATATACTATGTTATCCTTTATACTTTTTATTTTAATATGCTATAATTAATAGAAATTATTGATAAATAGGAGAATTATGTTGAAAAAAATTTCAATAGTTATTCCATGCTATAATGAAGAAGAAACTATAGCGATAATTTATAAAGAATTAGTACAGGTTGACCGGAAGTTACAAGATTTTTATTTTGAATATATTTTTATTAATGATGGATCAACTGATGATACACTTTTGAAATTAAGGCAACTTTCTAAAAAACAAAATGTACATTATTTATCGTTTTCTCGTAATTTCGGTAAGGAAGCTGCTTTATATGCAGGATTAAAAGAGACTAATGGAGATTATGTGACAGTCATGGATGCTGATTTACAAGATCCCCCTGAGCTATTGATTGAAATGGTTCGAATTTTAGAACGGGGTGAATATGACTGTGTTGGCACAAGAAGAATTAATCGAAGAGGCGAACCATCAATCAGAAGCTGGTTTGCAAGAAAATTTTATCAACTTATTAATCATATAGGAGAAGTAGAAATGGTGGATGGAGCGCGTGACTTTAGATTAATGACTAGACAGATGGTAGATTCTGTATTAGAATTATCGGAGTACAATCGCTTTTCTAAAGGATTATTTGCCTGGGTTGGCTATAACACTAAGTATCTTGAATATGAAAATCGAGAACGTGTTGCGGGCCAAACTTCATGGTCATTTTGGAGTCTGTTTAAGTATTCAATTGATGGCATTGTAAACTTTTCGGAAGCACCTCTAAATCTCGCTTCATTTGTGGGCGCATTTTCATGTTTTGCTTCGATTATTGCAATGATTTTCATTGTTGTTAAAACGTTGATTTTTAAAGATCCTACTTCTGGATGGCCTTCATTGGTTTGTATTATCCTTTTCATTGGAGGTATACAATTGTTATGCCTGGGTATTGTTGGAAAATATATTAGTAAAATTTTCTTAGAAACGAAAAAACGACCTATTTATATTGTTAAAGAACGAGATAAAAAATAAATGGAGATGATTTAATGATACTTTTTCCAATATTATTGATAGCAGTGCTATTTATCGTAAATGTTTCAAAACAAGAAAATGTGTTTTCTAGATTTTTCTTTTCGTTATATTGGGGAATGGGCAGTTTGGGTACTTCTGTCTACCTTATTTTGCTTAAAGTTGATGATTTTCAGTTAATTCATTTATTTCGCTTGAAAAATTTTTCTCAAAATATATATTGCTATTTTATATATATAATGGTTTCGGTAGCTATATTTCTAATCGTATATATTCTGAATAAAAAAGAGTTATATACACAACATCAAACATTAAAAACTATAGATAAAATCTTTGTAGGGATATTTACATTTTGTTCTTGGATTGCATTACTTTGCATATTGAGTGCAAATTGGGCGATGAATCATTTCCAGGGAATTTCTATTAATCAAATTATTTTCACGCTTACCCAGCCAGTTGAAGGTACTGATCAGTCACAAATTGATTCGTATATTTTTGGGCCCTTAATGCAAAGCTTATTCTTTATTTTTATCTTAATTTTCATTTTTTACGGTATTAATCGTTTAACAAAACTAAAAAAAGGGATTACTGTTTTTGAATTTATAAGGTTCAAAAAACTATTGATGAGTGTATTATCGGTAGTAATTTTGATTTTTGGCTTCTTTATAAGTATTAATGAAATTGGATATGCTGAAGTCAAATCTTATTTTTTCGAAAAAAGCGGGTTATATGAGAAGGCATACGTTAATCCAAAAAAAGTAAAACTAACATTTCCAGAGAAAAAACGCAACTTAATCTATATTTTCATGGAGTCCATGGAAACTACCTATATTTCAAAAGATTTAGGTGGTGCACAGAAAGAAAATCTTTTGCCAAATTTGACCAATCGTATTCAAAGTGGAGAAGCAATTAACTTTTCTAATACTGATACCATTGGTGGTGCGCTACCTATTCGTTTAACGGGATTTACGGTTGGTGGAATGGTAGCTCAATCTGCTGGTGTTCCTGTTCGTACTTCGTTAGATAATAATACATTGGATAACAATTCTAATTATCAAAATTTAAAGCAATTCTTGCCTGGTGCTTATTCGCTAGGGGATATTTTAGAAAAGAATGGATACCAAAACTTATTGTTGTTAGGTTCAGATGCGAATTTTGGTGGACGAAAAACTTATTTCCAACAACATGGAAACTATCAAATTCTAGATTATAATTATGCGATTGAGAATAAATGGATACCAAGTGATTATCATGTTTGGTGGGGATATGAAGATAAAAAGCTTTTTGAAAATGCTAAAAATGTAGTGACTCAAGCAGCTTCATCCGATAAACCATTTAATTTAACCATGCTAACGGCTGATACGCATTTTGAAGATGGGTATATGTCAGCTGAAACGCCGAAATTATACGCTAATCAATATTCCAATGTCATTCATTATTCTGATCAATTGGTAAATGAGTTTATTAATTGGGTACAGCAACAACCTTTCTATGAAAATACAACAATTGTGATTTCTGGAGATCATTTAAGTATGGACAAGGATTACTTCAATGATATTTCTGATAAGTATCAAAGAACAGTCTTTAACGAAGTCATCAATGCACCGATTCAAGCTGAATATACAAAAAATCGACAATTTACGACCTTTGATTTGTATCCTACTACTTTGGCTGCTTTAGGTGTTGAGATTGAAGGTAATCGTTTAGGTTTAGGTACAAACTTATTCTCTGGGACTAAGACGGTTCCAGAACGTTTGGGCTATCAAAACTTTGAAGATGAAGTTACCAAAAAGTCGGATTATTATGAACGGAAAATAGCCAAAGATAATTAATGCTTAAAAAGTGAGCACTAGGTCTGTCCTGGTGTTCACTTTTTAATTATCTCTTTATTTCGTGAAAAAGGTGGGTAATTGCGTATGGTTTTGTGGTATAATAACTTAGATAGATACATTTTGATAGGAGGCGAACTAGGTGTTTCGTTTTTTTCCTGAGAAGAAAAAATCAAGTCAAATAGAAGAATTTACCTTTCAACCTGAATTAGGTGTTCCTCAGCATATCGCGATTATTATGGATGGTAATGGACGATGGGCTACAAATCGTCGCTTACCACGTTTTGCAGGACATAAGGCAGGAATGGACAATGTTAAAAAAATTACGAAGCATGCAGCAAAATTAGGGGTAAAGGCCTTAACTTTATATACTTTTTCGACTGAGAATTGGAAACGTCCAGAAGATGAAGTCAATTATTTGATGAAATTGCCGGTGGATTTTTTTGATACTTTTGTGCCAGAATTAATTGAAGATAATATTCGTGTGCATGCGATGGGGTATCTAGACGCCCTGCCTAAACATACCTATGATGCGATTCAACGGGCGATGGCACAAACGGCTCATTGTACAGGGATGGTGCTTAACTTTGCCTTTAATTATGGTTCGCGTGCAGAAATCTTAACAGCGGTTCGTCATATCGCTAAAGAAGTTCAAGAGGGGAAAATAGCACCTGAAGAAATTAATGATATGCTATTTGCCGATCACTTGATGACTAGTTTCTTACCAAGTGAATATCGTGATCCTGAACTAATGATTCGAACCAGTGGCGAAGAACGAATTAGTAATTTTCTATTATGGCAATTTGCTTATAGTGAATTTTATTTTACTGATACGTATTGGCCTGATTTTGATGAAAAAGCATTAGAGCAGGCTTTAGCGAGTTACCAAATGAGAGATCGTCGGTTTGGTGGCTTAAATAATAAGGAGGACAAGAAATAAATGCGTACACGTGTAATTACTGCCGTGGTAGCTTTAGCGATTTTCTTACCAATTTTATTTATTGGTGGTACGATTTTGCAATTAACGGCAGCATTATTAGCAGTGATTGGCGTTTATGAATTATTTAGAATGCGTCAAATCCAGTTATTAAGCTATGAAGGAGTATTGGCGGCCCTCGGTGCAATCGTGCTCGTCTTGCCAAAAAATCCATGGTTTAGCTTTTTACCAGTAAATACGGAAAAATGGATGCTTTATTATTTTGTGGTAATGCTGATTTTGGGATTAAGTGTGATTTCCAAAAATACTTATACTTTTGATGAAGCTTGTTTCCCGGTTTTAGTCAGTCTATATGTCGGGATTGGCTTTGGTAATTTTGTATCCGCACGTATGGATAAAGATGGGCTAATCGTTTTAATGTTTGCCTTTCTAGTTGTCTGGTCTACTGATATTGGTGCTTATATGTTTGGACGTAAATATGGTAAAAACAAATTATGGCCTGAAATTTCGCCAAACAAAACGGTTGAAGGGGCTTTAGGTGGTATTTTATCTGCGGTTGTTGTAGCAGTGATTTACTTAATCATTTTCCCTGCTAAACAGTATTTTGACCATTCTTTATTTACTGTAGCCTTGATGACGATTGTTTTATCAGTGGTAGGTCAATTTGGTGATTTAGTAGAGTCAGCCTTTAAACGTCATTATGGTGTGAAAGATTCAGGTAAGATTTTGCCAGGGCATGGTGGCATTTTAGACCGCTTCGATAGCATGTTGTTTGTATTTCCAATCATGCATTTATTAGGTTTAATTTAAATATTGAGATAGTTAATTTTCAGCGATGGAGATTAACTATCTTTTTTTGACTAGCGAATAAGTAGAACATAATTTAGTAGTTTATGATATACTAAATATCCCGCAACTAACTAGCTTGATTTCCAGAGGGGCCAGTGAGCAAGCCTATCGATATATTGAGCCACACCTTGATCAATATATGGGTTCTATTTTTGAAAAAATCTGTACCGAATACTTATGGGAAAGACTGCTTCAAAATGACTTGAGTTTTTCCTTTTTAGACTTAGCCAGTTGGTGGGGCAAGAATCCGCAAACGAAAAAGCAAGAAGAAATCGATATTATGGGAACTTCCGGGCACACGTCAGTATTTGGTGAATGTAAGTGGAAAAATGAACTGGTTGATACACCGGTGTTAGATCAATTAATCCACCGTAGTCAAATGTTCCCTTATGTGGATAATCATTATCTCTTGTTTAGCAAAACAGGATTTACATTAGCTTGTAAAGAACGGGCTGAGCAATTAGACAATGTTGAGTTGGTGACTTTTGCTGATATTTATACGTATCTGTCGCAAATTTAACTTTGCAAAATCATGTCTACTCTGTTAAATCTTCGCAATATTTAGCTAAAAAACTTTAAAAATAAGATAAGAAACTGTAAAATGGGTAATAAGTAAGAAAAGGTGTTTACCAAAGAATTTGTTTAGATTAAAAATAATTTTTGAGAAAGCGAGTGATGAGATGAAATCGATTCTAGTATTTTTGATTATCTTTTCAGTTATCGTCATTGTTCATGAGTTTGGACATTTTTATTTTGCACGTAAATCTGGTATTTTAGTGCGTGAATTTTCAATCGGGATGGGTCCGAAAGTCTTTGCCAAACAAGGAAAAGATGGGGTGGCCTATACGATTCGCTTGCTTCCATTAGGCGGCTATGTGCGCATGGCTGGTGCAGACGAAGGTGGAGACTTAACACCAGGGATGTTTATTTCATTAGTAGTGGATGAAAACAATGTCGTGCACAAGATGAATTGCTGCGAAAAAGTGGAATTGGAAAATAGTATTCCGTTTGAGGTTGCCGATAGTGATTTAGAAGATGAGCTCTATGTTGAAGGTTATGTCAATGGAGACGATAGCGATCTTGTACGTTTTGCTGTCGATCATGATGCAACCGTGATTGAATCAGATGGTACGGAGATTCGCATCGCACCACGAGATGTACAGTTCCAGTCAGCTAAATTATGGCAACGCATGCTTACTAATTTTGCAGGTCCGTTAAACAATTTTATCTTAACTTTTGTCTTATGTGTGATTTTGGTCTTTATTCAAGGTGGGATGAGTGATCCGAACACCTCCAAATTAGGCGAAATTATGCCTGATTCCCCTGCGAGTCAAGCGGGATTGAAACAAGGGGATGAAATTAAAACAATTGCTAACAAGAAAATTAGTAACTGGAATGATTTGGTAGATGAAATTCAAAAAAATCCAGGAAAATCACTTAAAGTCAAATATATACGCGATGGTCAAACCAAAACCACGACCTTAACACCTAAAACAGTGACGGTCAATGATGAAAAAGTTGGCCAAATTGGGATTACCATGTATAAGAAAACTGGTGTGATGACAATGATTACAGGTGGTTTTGAAGTGTCGATAAATATGGCCACTCAGATTTTCCAAGCTTTGAAATCAATTATTGTCCAGCCTGATATTAATAAGTTAGGTGGTCCAGTAGCAATTTTCCAACAATCTGCGCAGGTAGCCAATGAAGGTCTCATTACGATTATTGCGTATATGGCGTTGATTTCAGTGAATATTGGGATTTTTAATTTACTTCCAATTCCAGCCTTAGATGGTGGGAAGCTCGTATTAAATATTTTAGAAGCGATTCGTCGCAAACCCTTAAAGCCAGAACACGAAGGTATTATTACCATGATTGGTGTAGGGATGATTTTATTGCTCTTTGTTTTAGTCACTTGGAATGATATTCAAAGGATGTTTTTTAGATAATTTTTAGGGGTTAAAAATGAAACAGTCAAATTTATTTATTCCAACTTTGAAAGATTCGTCTACAGAAGGGGCAGAGTATATTCAGTTACTTTTAAAAGGTGGCTATATTCGTCAAGTAGGCAGTCATGATTTTGCTTACCTGCCCTTAGCCAATCGAATTATTCAAAAGCTAGAATTATTATTGCGTGCTGAATTACGTGCTTTAGATGCTAATGAGTTACGTTTTAGTGTGACGAATCAATTGGCACAACAGGAAAGTGTCTTAACCGATAATCAGTTGCAGCTGGTGACTGATTTAGCTTTAACTGATTTTTCGGTGATTCAGTTATTAAGTCGCGAAATTCAGTCTTATCGTCAACTACCACTTACTTTTTATCAAGTACAAACCATTGCGGTAGATGAAGTTAAGCGAATGCACTCTTTATTAAAAGAAACGCATGAACTTTTTGTCGATGGATTCTTTCTTCATCCAACAAAAGAAGGACGTGAAGCAATTTATCAGCAGCTACTAAAGGCAATCAGCCAGTTTTTAAGTAAATGTGAGATTGACTTTGCGATGTTAACTGGCGATGGTATTCATGCCTTACAATCAAAAGTTTTTACCGGAGATACCGAAAATGGCTATGAGACAGTGCTGAAGGCTTCTTTAGGTTCGTATGCAGCTTTACAGACTTTAGCAATTAGTCAAGGTAGTAACAAGGTGAGTGCTAAAAATTATCTGGCGTTGGAGCAGATTCAATCTATTGAAAAGGATGCGCCAAGGCTACAAATTCAGCTATTCAAACAAGCAGAGAAAATCATTGCCGTCTTTATGCGTCAAGAGGATGAATTAAGTGTAGTTAAATTGCATAAAGTTTTAGCAACTGAAGAGATAGTAGACTTTGAAGGTGAGAAGGTTTTTGCCAGTTTGGATGATTTGTTGACTGAATGTGAGATTTATGCGGATGAGACCGTCTTAACGCAAGCAAATTATCTTTTAGCAGATTGTGTATTTCTTGCTGAGAACTATCAAAATGTCAATCTAGCAAATTTTGAACAAGTTCAATTTGTTGATTTGCGTTTGGTGCACTCTGGTGAAACAGCTATTGAAAGTCAAGGAATACTAGAGGCAAGTTCGGCTGTTAGAATTGCTCGTGTGGAAAATATGCGTGCGATTGATTCTTCCGTTTTTCACGTGACCAATGATGAAAATGAGCGTGTTCAGATCGAATTAGGCCATTTTGCGATGAATTTATCAGAAATCTTTGCTTTAATTGTCGATCAAAAGCGTGTGGGTCAAAAAATGAGTTGGCCTCGTGCTATTGCGCCTTTTGATGTGCATCTGATTGCTGTGGAAATTCAAGATTATTATCAAAAGCAATTGATGCAATTTGTTGAGGAAAAATTAATTCAGGCCAATTATGAAGTACTTGTCGATGATCGTGAGGAACGTATTGGCGTGAAATTTGCTGAAGCGGATTTGATTGGTTGTCCGATTCGCATCGTTGTCGGTAAAAAAGCAGCCGATCAAGTCGTGGAATTAGAAATTATGTCTAGTCAATCTAAGGTGGAAGTGCGTTTAGATGACTTACTCGGGACATTAGAAATTCTATTATCTCAAAATGCAGAATAAGAAGTGGTAGCCGTGAATTTTCTTTCGCGGACTATCGCTTTTTTTGCTATAATAGATTGTACGTTTATTTATTGTTAAAAAAAAGAGGTGTCTGTTTTGTCTATCCAACAAGAAAAATATCATATCTTACTTGAACAAATGAAATTATCACCTGAAATTTTGCAACATCCTTTAATCAAGCAAGGTCAGATGAAACAAGTCAAAGTCTTAAAAGCTGAACGTAAATGGCTGTTTTATCTACAGTTTGCGGAGATTTTACCTTTTGAACTTTATCATTCATTTGTGAGTCATTTAGAAGCGGCTTTTAAGAATATTGCAGAAGTTCAGTTGTTTATTGAAGCTGAGAATACGCAATTTAATCAACAGTTATTGCAAGATTATTATTCCTTGGCACTTGTGAAGGCGCAATGTGATACCCCAATGTTACAACAAGCTTTAAAGGGACAAAAACCAATTCTAAATGGGAATAAGATTTATTTATCGGTTAGTTCTGAATCTATTATGCCTTTATTAAGCCAGCAATATTTGCCAAAGATTGAGAAAAATTACCAGCAGTTTGGTTTTCCTAGAATCCGTTTAAATTTGCAATTGGATGCCGAATTAGCTAGTTTAGAACAACAAGCTTACGAAGAACATCAACAGGCCCAAGCACAAATCATGATGGAAAATGCCGCTAAAGCCATTGCCAATCAAGAAAAACGCAAACAAGAAAAGGTCGAAGAAGGAGCGAGCTTTTCTGGACCTATCCAGTTGGGACGTGAAATTAATCCGAGTGATGAAATTACGCCAATGGTTGAGATTGTTGAAGAAGAAAACCGCGTGCTCTTTGAAGGCTATATTTTTGATATTGAGATTCGTGAGTTGCGTTCGAAGCGTTCCTTGTTACAAATAAAAATTACTGACTATACTTCTTCATTCATTGTTAAACGCTTTTCAAATAATGATAAAGATGTAGAACTGTTTAACGCGCTGAAAAAAGGCATGTGGGTAAAAGCGCGTGGAAGTATTCAAGAAGATAGTTTTTCACATGAGTTAACGATGATGGCTCAAGATATTTCTGAAGTGTCCCATGCAAGTAGAAAAGATTATGCACCAGAGGACCAAAAACGAGTAGAATTACATCTACATTCGAATATGTCAACCATGGATGCGACCAATTCGATTACAGATTTAGTTACCCAAGCTGGAAAATGGGGGCATAAAGCGATTGCCATTACCGATCATGGGGGTGCTCAGGCCTTTCCAGAAGCGCATCAAGCTGGGAAAAAGGCTGGTGTGAAGATTATCTACGGAATTGAGGCGAATATTGTTGATGACCGTGTCGAAGTGGCTTATAATCCAGCACCTATCGATTTAGAAGATGCTACTTATGTCGTGTTTGACGTGGAAACAACCGGACTTTCAGCTGTCTACGATACGATTATTGAATTAGCGGCTGTCAAAATGCATAAAGGCAATATTATTGATACCTTTGATGAGTTTATTGATCCAGGGCATCCACTATCGAATACTACAATTCAATTAACTGGTATTACCGATGATATGGTTCGCGGCTCTAAATCAGAAGCAGAAGTCTTGCAGATGTTTAAAGAGTTTACGGGTGATGCGATTTTAGTGGCCCATAATGCTTCTTTTGATATTAGCTTTTTAAATACGAGCTATGATAAAAAAGGCATGCCAATTTCAACGAATCCAGTCATTGATACGTTAGAACTTGCACGTTATTTGTATCCAGATTTCAAACGTTTTGGCTTAGGTGTTTTGACTAAGAAATTTAACGTTGGCTTAGAGCATCATCATCGGGCAATCTATGACTCAGAAGCAACGGCGCATCTAGCTTGGATTTTTATTAAAGAGGCAATGGAAAAGCATGATATGAAGTTACACCAAGATTTAAATCGTGGTGTTGGTGGCGAAAATGCTTATAAATTGGCACGTCCTTTCCATGCGACGATCTTAGTAACGACACAAGCTGGCTTGAAAAATTTATTTAAATTGATTTCTTTATCTAATGTGAAATATTTCCATGATAAGGTACCGCGCATTCCTCGAACAGAATTGACACGCTTAAGAGAAGGATTGATAGTCGGTACTGGCTGTGATAAAGGGGAAGTCTTTGTCGCGATGATGCAAAAAGGTCGTGCTGCGGCAAAAGAACTGGCACAATTCTATGATTTTATCGAAGTCATGCCTAAACCAGTGTATGCCCCTTTGATTGAGCAAGAATTAGTGAAAAATGAAAAAGACTTAGAAGAAATTATCAAAAATCTGGTTACAATTGGTGAAGAATTAGGTAAGCCTGTCGTAGCAACCGGAAATGTCCATTATTTAAATAAAGAAGATGCCATTTACCGCAAGATTTTGATTAACTCAATGGGACCGGGTAATCCATTAAATCGTCATAATTTACCAGATGTTCATTTTAGAACGACTGATGAAATGTTAACTGAGTTTCAATTTTTAGGAGCGGAAAAAGCCCAAGAGATTGTTGTGACGAATCCTAATTTGATTAATGAGCAGTGTGAAGTCGTCATTCCGGTCAAAGATGATTTATATACGCCAAAAATTCCTGGTTCAGAAGAAGAAATTACGGAGTTAAGTTATAAACGGGCCAAAGAATTATACGGGGATCCACTACCTGAAATTGTTGAAAAGCGTTTAGAAAAAGAATTAAATTCGATTATCGGGAATGGATTCTCAGTGATTTACTTGATTGCTCAAAAATTAGTGCATAAGAGTAACGAGGATGGCTATTTGGTTGGTTCCCGTGGATCCGTGGGTTCGAGTTTTGTTGCTACGATGACGGGAATTACTGAGGTGAATCCGTTAGCACCTCATTATCATTGTCCAAATTGTCAGTATTCGGAGTTCTATATTAATGGTGAATTTGGTTCTGGCTTTGATATGCCGGAAAAAGCCTGCCCAAAATGTGGTACTCGTTTGAAAAAAGATGGGCATGATATTCCGTTTGAGACTTTCTTAGGTTTCCACGGAGATAAGGTTCCCGATATTGATTTGAACTTCTCAGGTGAATATCAACCCCAAGCGCATAACTATACCAAAGTCTTGTTCGGTGAAGATTATGTGTATCGCGCAGGAACGATTGGTACGGTAGCCGATAAGACAGCGTACGGATTTGTGAAAGGCTATGAGCGTGATAATGATCTTCACTACCGTAGTGCTGAAGTGGATCGTTTGGCTAAAGGAGCTACCGGTGTGAAACGTACGACTGGTCAGCATCCTGGTGGGATTATCGTTATTCCAGATTATATGGATGTGTATGATTTTACCCCTATTCAATATCCAGCTGACGATATTAATGCAGAATGGCGTACCACACACTTTGATTTCCATTCGATTCATGATAATATTTTAAAACTTGATATTCTAGGTCACGATGATCCTACCGTGATTCGGATGTTACAAGATTTATCCGGAATTGAGCCGAAAACCATTCCGACAGATGACCCTGAAGTAATGAAAATTTTCCAAGGTCCGGAAGTATTAGGCGTTACCGAAGAGCAGATTGGTTCAAAAACAGGGACATTAGGGATTCCAGAATTTGGGACGCGTTTTGTTCGTGGCATGTTAGAACAAACCAAACCCCATACCTTTGCTGAGTTGCTTCAAATTTCGGGGCTATCACATGGTACCGATGTATGGTTAGGAAATGCTGAAGAACTGATTCGAAATGGTACCACAACGCTAGCCGATGTTATCGGTTGTCGTGATGATATCATGGTTTATTTGATGCATGCGGGTCTAGATAATGGTCTGGCCTTTAAGATTATGGAAAGTGTGCGTAAAGGTAAGGGGATTCCAGATGATTGGCAAGAGGAAATGCGTAAACAAGAAGTTCCAGAGTGGTATATTGAGTCTTGTTTGAAGATTAAATATATGTTCCCGAAAGCCCATGCTGCAGCTTATGTCTTAATGGCGTTACGGGTGGCTTACTTTAAGGTTTACTTCCCGATTCTTTATTATTGTGCTTATTTTTCTGTACGGGCCGATGATTTTGATTTGGTGGCGATGTCTCGAGGAAAAGCAGCAGTAAAAGCACGTATGGATGAAATTAATGAAAAAGGAATGGAAGCTTCAACCAAAGAAAAGAACTTGTTAACGGTCTTAGAATTGGCCAATGAAATGCTAGAACGCGGTTTTGAATTTGGGATGATTGATCTTTATAAATCAGATGCCGTGAACTTTGTCATTGATGGGAATAAGTTAATTGCGCCATTTCGAGCAGTGCCAAGTTTGGGAATTAACGTGGCCAAACAAATTGTCCAAGCACGTGAAGAAGGCGCGTTTTTATCTAAAGAAGACTTAGCCACTCGTGGTAAGGTTTCAAAAACTTTGATTGAATATATGTCTGAACATGGGGTACTTGATGGCCTACCTGAAGAAAACCAACTTTCTTTATTTGATAATCTCTTTTAGGGGGAATCTTTATGTTGCAAAAAATTGACTTAGCTACTTGGCCTCGACGCGAAGTTTTTTCCTTTTTTTCTCAAATGTCCAATCCTTTTTACATGGTGAGCTTTAAGCAAGAGGTGACAAACTTAGTAAAATATTGTAAAGAGTCGCAACTATCTTTTTATTATGCTTTGATTTATCTTACTTGCCAAGCGATGAATGAGGTAGAAAATTTTCGCTATTTCTTAAAAGACGAAGAGGTCTATCTATATTCTGAACGGATTCCTAGTTTTACCGATTTGAAAAAAGACAGTGATCAATTTTATATTGTAACAATGGATTTGAAAGCAGATTTACGTGATTTTTGCCAGCAAGCTAAGGTCCAATCAAGTCAGCAAGCAACTTTTATTGAACCTTATGATGAAGAAAACTTGATTTACTATTCATGTTTGCCATGGATTGATTTGACTGCTTTAACCAATGAGCGTGATTTAGCGAATCCTAAGGCAAAAGATGACAATATCCCGCGAATTAGTTGGGGAAAATATAGCAAAAATCAGGACAAAATTGAATTAGTGATCTCATTGGAAGTCAATCATCGCTTTGTAGACGGCTTACATGTTGGTCGTTTTGCTGAAAAATTGACACAAATGATTGAAAACTTATAATATAAAAGGGTGAGAGCTGCTAAATTGTACCGACCCCAAAAAGTTAGACCATAAAATCTAACAATTGGAGGTCGGTATTTTTATGTCCAAATATTCTTTTGAGTTTAAAAAGCAAGTTGTAAATGCTTATCTTAATGGCGAAGGTGGTTATACTTATCTTGCAAATAAGTTCGGCATTCCATCTGATAATAAAGTTAAACTATGGGTGGATAATTACAATGCATTTGGCGATGAAGGATTAAAACGTTCTAGAAAAAAAGATTTTTATTCTTTTGAAAAGAAGCTTTCTATAGTAGAGTTATATTTATCAAGTGAAATCTCATATCAAGATTTAGCTCTGCAAGAAGGAATTACTAATCCAAGTATGATCGCAAATTGGGTGAGTCGCTTTCGTGCAGCTGGTCCTGATGCCCTAAGACCACGCAAGAAGGGACGAAAGAAAACATTGAATACAACTAATGGCAATACACAAAACAAACCAGTTGAAGAATCTTCTGTTGATACAAGTGCAGAACATGTAAAAGAGCTAGAAGAGGAACTTCTTAAATTGAGAATTGAGAATGCCTTTTTAAAAGAACTGAGGAGGCTGCGTTTAGAGGACGAGGAAAAAATGAGAGAAAGGCACTCGTCATCAACAATCTCCGACGAGAATTCAAACTAAAAGACCTTCTCTCTTATACAGGCATGCCTAAAGCAACATATATGTATTGGCAAAAACGATTTGATAGAGAAAATCCTGACAAAGAACTTGAAGAAAAAATCCAAGAAATCCGTAAGAATAATAAGGATTACGGATATCGTAGAATACATGGAGAGCTTCATAATCAGGGATATCTCATCAACAAAAAGAAGGTTCAGCGAATAGTTCAAAAACTTGGCTTGCAGGTGACATCCTACACACGCAAAAGTAGGAAATATAGTTCCTATAGGGGCAGGACTGGTACCATTGCACCCAACAGAATTCGCAGACGCTTTAATACGCACATACCCCATCAAAAAATCACAACGGATACGACTGAATTTAAGTATTATGAAGTTGATGTCAAAGGACATATGACAATGCATAAGCTGTATTTAGATCCATTTATGGATATGTGTAATGGAGAAATACTAAGTTACGGTATCGATAAGAAACCTTCAGCAAAGAATGTAATGAATGCCTTGGATAAAGCCATTGAAATCACTTCAGACTGCCCTTATAGACGAACATTCCATTCTGACCAGGGTTGGGCATACCAGATGAAGGCATACTCTCACAGGCTAAAAGAAGAACGAATATTTCAAAGCATGTCTCGAAAGGGCAACTGTCTAGATAATTCCGTAATGGAGAATTTCTTCGGTCTGCTTAAGCAAGAGATATACTATGGCGTTAATTACTATAGCTATGAGGAATTAAAAATGGAAATAGAACGATTTATAAAGTATTATAATGAACAACGAATAAAAGAAAAGTTAGGATGGATGAGTCCTGTTCAATATAGGCTCCATCTTTTAGCTGCATAATGAAAACGAGACGACCGGAGTCGTCTCGTAAAAAAGTCTAACTTTTGGGGGTCACCTCAAATGGCGGTTCTCATCCTTTTGTACTTATTTTAAGGTTAATTTGCAGACGACTTCACATCTAGCGGTATGAGGAAACATGTCCACGGATTGCAGATATTCGACGCGGTATTTCTGACTGAGTGTGACTAAGTTTTTCGCTAAGGTGGACACATTACAAGAGACATAAACGAGCTGTTGGCTAGGATATTTTAATAATGCATTTAATAATTGTTCGTCTAATCCTGTTCTTGGCGGATCGACAATAATGACATCTGCTTGAAATCCTTCAGCTAACCATTTAGGGAGTAAATCTTCAGCTGTTCCGACTTCGTAATGGGTATTTGCTACTCCGAGGCGTTGGGCGTTCTTTTTGGCATCTTCAATCGCACTTGGGATAATATCCATGCCACGAACTTCTTTGGCTTGTTTGGCTATACTTAGACCAATTGTACCTACCCCACAGTAAGCATCTACTACGCTTTCGTTTCCTGTAAGCGTGCAGGCTTTGATTGCTTCATCATACAAAATTTTTGTTTGTGTAGGATTTAATTGGAAAAAGGCTCTGGCAGATAAATCAAAGACGACTTCATTGATTTGCTCGGTAATCGCTTCTTTTCCTGCTAAATGAATCGTTTCGTCGCCCATAACTAGGGATGTCTGTTTGGCTTGAATATTTTGCATGATAGACACCACTTCAGGACATTGACTTTGAATCAGACGTAAAAGACTATTTAAGTTAGGAATTTGGCGTTTGACTGAAATTAAGACTAATTGGACTTCACCAGTTTCAATCCCCACGCGTACCATCAAGGTTTTCAATATACCTGTCTTTTTCTTTTCGTTATAGATAGGAATTTGATAACGATTCAACAGGCGCACAACCGTATTTAGTACTTTTTGCGTTATTTCTTCTTGTACTAGGCAATTTTCGATAGCAACTAACTGATGTGAATTTTCTTTATAGAGACCGGCTTCGATTTTTTTCAATTTTGGATTAAAACGTAACTGAAACTGGGCTTTATTGCGGTAGTGCCAAGGATTTTGCATGCCAATTGTTGGACGTAATTCATAATTTTGATAGCCCGTGGGTTTGAATTTTTCTAGTGCTTGTTTGAGTAAATCGCGTTTGAAATCAAGTTGGGCCTGATAACTTAAATGCATCAACTGACAACCACCGCATGCATCATAATAGGCACAGGCTGGCTGTACGCGGTCTTTGCTAGGCTTTAATATTTTGATGATTTTCGCATAGGCATACTTAGGTGTTGCTTTTGTCACTTGTACGAGTACTTCTTCGTCAGGTAGCGCATTGGCAACAAATATAATCATTTTTTGGTGATAGCCGATTCCTTCTCCGTTAATGCCGAGACGTTTGATTTTGATTTGAAATTTTTGCTTTTCTCTAAGTTGAACCATGTACTTTTCCTTTCACATTTGCTAGTAACATCATAACGCATATGCTAAGTTTTTTTCAACAGTTCAGATAGATTATTATTTTAGTGAGATATGTTACAATAATAAAAGTATGCGAAAGGACTGATAAGAATGATTATTCAAAAAATGACGCAAAAAAAGGCGAAAAGTTATGAAATTACGCTTGATGATCAACGGACTTTTATCGTATCTGAAGACGTCTTGGTGAAATTTCGCTTATTAAAGGGAAAAGAAGTCGATGAGTCATTGTTAGCCGAAATCAAAAAGGCAAGTGTATATGATATCGGTTTGCAGCAGGCTTTAAATTATTTAAGTTATCAATTACGTACTGAAAAAGAAATCGCAGCTTATCTGAAAGAGAAAGAAATTGGCGCTGAAGATATCCAAAAAATTTGTCAGTATCTAAAAAATCAGCGTTTGATTGATGATGTGCAATATGCGAAAAGTTATTTGCAAACGGCTTTACGCTTAAATGATAAGGGGCCTACAGTGATTGCGAATAAATTAAAGGCAAAAGGAATTGCGGATAATATTATTGAGGAAGTCTTGCCTCTTTATACGAAAGAGCAGCAAATAGAGATTGCCAAAAAAGCGGCCGAAAAAATGTTAAAACGGCAAAGCAATCAAAGCCACTATCAAATCCTACAAAAGTGTAAATTATCTTTGGTGCAAAAAGGGTTTAGCTATGCAGTAGTGGATGAGGCGATGCAACAAATTGAAGTAGAAGTCGATGAAGAAGCAGAGTACGCCAAATTAGTGAAAGAAGCAGAAAAAATCATTCATCGTATCAAAGGGAAAAATGAATATGAGAAAAAGCAAAAATTTAAACAAAAACTTTATCAAAAAGGTTTTGACCTAAGTTTGATTCAACAATATATCGATGAGGAATGGCTAGATGAATAATACTTTTGAACAACTTTCGACAAATGAAGTCGCACAATTACAAAAAAATTTTTTAGACTGGTATTTTATGCATGCTCGAAATTTGCCTTGGCGTGAAAATCGTGATCCCTATCGCATTTGGATTTCTGAAATTATGTTACAACAGACTCGGGTGGATACGGTCATTGATTATTTTCATCGTTTTATGCAAACTTTCCCAACAATAAAAGATTTAGCTAATGCAGATGATGAAAAACTTTTAAAAGTCTGGGAAGGATTAGGCTATTATTCTAGAGCTCGTAATTTAAAAGTAGCCGCCAATCAAATTATGGATGAATATGATGGAAAATTTCCCCAAACGCCTACTGAGATTAGTAAGTTAAAGGGGATAGGACCGTATACTACCGGGGCGATTAGTAGTATTGCCTTTCATCTACCTGAACCAGCCATTGATGGAAATGTGATGCGGGTGGTGAGTCGACTCTTTTTAATCAAGGAAGATATTGCTAAAGCGAGTAGTCGGAAAGTTTTTGATCAAGCGGTGAGAAAAATAATCCCAGAAAGATATCCCGGTGAATTTAACCAAGCCTTTATGGACCTGGGTTCTAGTATCTGTACACCGACAAGTCCGAAGTGTACTGAATGTCCTTTAAGCAGTTTTTGTCTTTCTAAGCAAGAAGGTCTTCAAGAACAGTTTCCAGTGAAAAGCAAAAAAGCCAAGCCTAAGGATCAATATTTTGTAGCCTTTGCCCTTGAAAACACGAAAGACGCCTATTTATTAGAGAAAAGAGCAGCAGGCAGACTTTTAAAAGATATGCTTCATTTTCCAATTGTCGAAATAGCGCAAGAAGAATACAAAAATCTTTTAAAAAATTTTTCAGAAGAACCGTTTGATTTCAAGCAGCCTTTTGTACAACCTACGCTCTTTGATGAGGATACACTCGTTGCTGAGCATCAAACTAGCTTTGAGCTACTTCCGCGTTCACAAACGATACAAACCCTGTTTTCTAAATCCGAATTACCATTTAATCAAGCAAAAATTTTGTGGAATCCAGCTCATTTAGGAGAGATTACACACATATTTACGCATTTAAAATGGCATATTCTATTATTTGAAGGTAAGCTCATGGAAACTACTGCAAATGATGATTTTTATACGATGCAGCAAATGAAAGAATTGCCACTGCCCAAAATGCAGCATAAATTATTAAATAAAATGTACAAACTTAAAAAAGATTTCTAGCCATTCACGCAAATTATTGCTATAATGATTTTGACGTAGGTGGATAACACCCGAACAAATGCACAAAAAGCTGCTGAGGGAAGGGTTAAGATGCGAATACCAAAAGAAGGTGAGTTTGTCAGCATTCAAAGCTACAAACATGACGGCAAATTGCATCGAACGTGGCGTGATACAATGGTATTGAAGACTAGTGAGCATTCAATTATCGGCGTAAATGACCATACCCTTGTGACTGAATCAGATGGCCGGCGTTGGGTAACCAGAGAGCCAGCCATTGTGTATTTTCATAAGAAGTATTGGTTCAATATAATAGCAATGATTAGAGAAAAGGGAGTGTCATATTATTGCAATTTGGCTTCACCATTCCTTTTAGATGAGGAAGCGTTGAAGTATATTGATTATGATTTGGATATTAAAGTTTTTCCTGATGGAGAGAAACGCTTGTTAGATGTGGATGAATATGAATTACATAGTAAGATTATGCATTATCCACAAGACATTGATTTTATCTTAAAGGAAAATGTCAAAATCTTAGTTGATTGGATTAATAATGGTAAAGGTCCCTTCTCAGATAGCTACGTCGATATTTGGTATAACCGCTACAAGCAATTGTCGCAAAAATGATGAAAAAAAGATGGGTAATTATTTTACTCATCTTTTTTTTACCGCTAAAATCAGTTATAATATTAAAAAAAGGGGAGGTAAACCATGTTTGAAAAATTAAGACAATCTAAGCTATTTTTTTGGTCCGTCGAATTATTAGTATTAGCCACACTTGTTTTTGTATTGACCAAAGTTGATTTCCTATTAAAACCATTAGGCGTATTTTTTTCAACTTTATTTGCGCCAATCTTAATTTCGGGATTTCTGTATTATATGCTAAATCCTCTAGTGGAATTTTTAACTGAAAAATTAAAAATAAAACGGATTTTCGCGATTATTTTTGTTTTCTTATTGCTGATTGGTGTGCTTGCTTTGGTCGTGATGGCTGTCATTCCAAACTTAATTAAACAATTAACGCAATTAGCCGCAAATATTCCGGATCTGATTCAGCAAATCGAGTTGGCAATTAAAGGCCTAGCTAAAAATGAAACTTTAAAACATTTAGATATCAATCAAGAGCTCGCAAAACTCAACTTATCCTATGGCGCAATTATTCAGAAGTTTATGAGTGGGGTAGCCATTAGTCTAGGTTCTGTCTTTTCAACGATTGCTTCTGCGGCCATGTTGATTATTACCGTTCCATTTATTTTGTTTTATATGCTTAAAGATGGTCATCGTGCGGTGCCTAATATTTTGCGCTTTGTGTCAGAAAAACGTAAAGAATCAGTGGCAAATCTGTTAAAAGAAATGAATCAGACCTTAGCCAATTATATTAGCGGACAGATGATAGAGTGTCTTTTTGTCGGAACTTTTACTTTTTTAGGTTATATGATTTTTGGTATTAAATATGCATTCTTATTAGGCGTGATTGCTGGTTTTACAAATTTAGTGCCGTACTTGGGTCCTTATCTAGGCTTATTACCGGCTATAGTGGTCACTATTTTTAATAATCCACTTCAAGCCATTATTTGTTGTGGTGTCGTATTAGTTGTCCAACAAATTGATTCCAACGTCATTTATCCAAACGTTATCGGAAAATCTTTATCTATCCATCCATTAACGATTATTATCATTTTATTAGTCGCAGGCAATCTAGCTGGTTTATTAGGTATCTTTTTAGGCGTGCCTTTATATGCGATTGGGCGTACAGTTTTAGCTTTTGGATATCGTATGCTGAAAGAATAAGGTTGTATTAAAAGGAATGTTTAAAGTTTACTGAATGAAAATAATGCCACGAATCTTGCAATTTGTATAAATTTTGTTTTTCTAGATTGCAAATTGAGCAAGTTTATGGTACTATTTTAGCGTGGTTTATTCCACGCTTTTTTTTTCTATATTATATTATTTTTAAGGAGAGCGATAATACTATGAATGCTGACCCTGAGAGTCAGTCGCTATTAGCGCAAATTTTACTATTAGTTGTTTTAACATTAATAAATGCCTTCTTGGCAGCTTCAGAGATTGCTGTTGTTTCAGTTAACCGTAATCGTCTCGAGCAAAAAGCTAATGAAGGTGATGTCAAAGCAAAAAAATTATTAAAAATTATTGCTGAACCTACGAATTTTCTATCAACGATTCAAGTAGGTATCACTTTGGTTAACATCTTGTCAGGGGCTTCTTTGGCAGATAATTTAGCCAATCGTTTAGCACCTTTATTAGGTGGTGGTGCAGCAGCTAAAAATATTGCTAGTGTGATTGTTTTAGCGATATTAACTTTTGTCTCTATCGTTTTTGGTGAGTTATATCCAAAACGAATTGCGATGAATAAGTCAGAAGAAGTGGCCGACTTAACTTCTGGTACAATCCGTTTATTAGGAATTGTAGCGAAACCTTTTGTGTGGTTGCTTTCTGCTTCAACTTCACTTTTAGCTAAACTTACACCTATGGATTTTGATGATGAAGATTCTAAGATGACGCGTGATGAAATGCGTTATATGTTAGAAAATGAAGGTGTCTTAGAAGATGACGAGCTCGAAATGGTACAAGGGGTATTCTCGCTTGATACAAAAGTGGCTCGTGAAGTCATGGTTCCACGGACCGATGCCTTTATGGTGGATATTAACCGTCCAATCGATGAAATTGTAAGTGAAATATTATCTGAAAACTTTTCAAGAATTCCGGTTTATGATGATGATAAAGATAAAATTATCGGAATCTTACATACAAAAAACTTATTAAAAGGTGCCTTTAAGTCAGGATTTGAAAATTTAAATCTTAAAAAGCTATTGCAGGAGCCTTTATTTGTACCGGAAACCATTTTCATTGATGACTTGCTTTATGAATTGAAGAAGACCCAAAATCAAATGTCTATTTTACTTGATGAATATGGTGGTGTGGTTGGTATTGTCACATTAGAAGATTTATTAGAAGAAATCGTTGGTGAAATCGATGATGAATCGGATGAAGTCGAAACCCTATATGAAAAAGTAAATGATAACGAATATATTATTCAGGGACGTATGCTTATTGAAGAGTTTAATGAACTTTTTGAAACAGATTTGCACATGTCTGATGTGGATACAATGGCTGGCTATTTAATTACAGCGCTAGGTACGATTCCTGATCAAGGAGAGCAGCTATCCTTTGACGTCGATAATGTGACCTTGGTAGCTGAAGAGATGGAAGGTACACGTTTACTAAAATTACGGGCCATCTTCCATGAAGAAAAATCAGTCGAGCCAGAAGAAGAACGTCGTGTATTCCGCAAAGAATTTGAAGAAGATGAACCAAGACGTTAATCATTTTGAGAAATCATGCAATTTTGTGTGGTTTCTCTTTTTGTTTGTTGCAAGCTATGCTAAAATAGCAAGGTATGTATATTTATTTGAAAGGAACGAAGACAAAGATGCATAATCCAAAACAAAAGGAACAAATGAACAGCCGTCGTACTTTTGCGATTATTTCTCACCCGGATGCTGGTAAAACAACCATCACCGAGCAGCTTTTACTTTTTGGTGGCGCGATTCGTCAAGCAGGTACGGTTAAAGGGAAAAAGACTGGGAACTTTGCGAAATCTGACTGGATGGAAATTGAAAAACAACGTGGGATTTCAGTAACGAGTTCAGTTATGCAGTTTGATTATAATGGCAAACGTGTCAATATTTTGGATACACCAGGGCACGAAGATTTCTCTGAAGATACATATCGAACATTAATGGCTGTGGATAGTGCAGTCATGGTGATTGATAGTGCGAAGGGGATTGAAGCACAAACTAAAAAACTATTCCAAGTTGTTAAAAAACGTGGGATTCCAATTTTTACTTTTATTAATAAATTAGACCGTGATGGCCGTGAACCATTAGATTTACTAGAAGAACTTGAAGAATTGCTTAATATCGAATCTTATCCAATGAACTGGCCAATTGGGATGGGAAAAGGCTTGGAAGGTTTGTACGACCGTTTCAACCATCGTATTGAATTGTATCGTCCAGAAAGCTATGATAATGAACGTTTTATCCCGCTTGATGAAAATGGTGAAATCGACGCCAATCATCCATTAACGCAAAATAGTATTTATCAACAAGTGTTAGAAGAGGTTGAGTTACTAAAAGAAGCTGGAGATGCCTTTGATGAAGAAAAGATTGCTAGAGGTGATCAGACGCCAGTATTCTTCGGTTCTGCTTTAACAAACTTTGGCATACAAACCTTTTTAGAAACATTCTTACAGTTTGCGCCAGCGCCTCATGCACATAAGACAGTGGACGGTGAGTTATTGGATCCTATGACAGAAGAATTTTCCGGCTTTGTCTTTAAGATTCAAGCTAATATGAACCCAGCCCATCGCGATCGAATTGCTTTTGTGCGCATTTGTTCTGGTACTTTTGAACGTGGAATGGATGTCACTTTACAACGTACAGGTAAAAAGATGAAACTAAGTAATGTCACCCAATTTATGGCTGATACGCGTGAAAATATTGAAGAAGCGGTGGCCGGTGATATTATTGGGGTATATGATACAGGAAATTACCAAATTGGCGATACACTCACAGAAGGGAAGTTAAAAGTACAGTTTGAAGAGCTACCATCCTTTACGCCAGAAATCTTTATGCGTGTCACGGCTAAAAATGTCATGAAGCAAAAATCTTTCCATAAAGGAATTTATCAGTTAGTACAAGAAGGGGCCATCCAATTGTACAAAACGTATTTGACTGATGAATACATTATCGGGGCGGTTGGTCAACTGCAATTTGAAGTCTTCCAATATCGGATGAAAAATGAGTACAATGCTGAAGTGGTTATGACACCAATGGGCAATAAAATCGCACGTTGGATTAAGCCAGAAGATTTAGATGAAAAGATGAGTTCTAGTCGGAATATCTTGGCTAAAGACCGCTTTGATCAACCGTTATTCTTGTTTGAAAATGAGTTTGCGATGCGTTGGTTTGCCGATAAATATCCAAATGTTGAACTAAAAAGTTTATTGTAAAATAAAAAGAGTCGCCCGGGATTTAGGCGGCTCTTTTTGGTAAATGAGTCTAAATTAAGATGCTTTTTTAGGGATAGAAATTTCAATTAATCCTTCTGAATCCAAAACTTTGATTTCATTTTCGTTAAAACTATTTTCAGGTAATTTTTGGATAAAATAATTGCGGATTTCTTCAATTTCGCTGTGTCGGATTTTACGTTTATTGTTATAAAGTAAAATTTCAACGTGGCTTGGAGCAAGCGTGTAAATCACTAGAGTATCACCGGCTGTGTAAACTTTCACTAGCTCAGCATCAGTACTTTCTAATTGACTCATTACCAACCTTGAATGACTGTTTGTGACATTGATAAGTTTCATGGTACTCACCTCTGATCTGCTTTTCCCTACGTTCATTATATATGAATTTTGTGTAAAATTAAACTAGTAAAAAGATAAATTCAAAAATATTTTACACCTATGAAAATACTATGAAATCATTCATGAAATATTTATACTTTTTGTTTATAACAATTGTTTTAAATAATAAATACAAAAAAAGCAGCTATCGAATAGAATAACTTTCGATAGCTGCTAATGATTACTCTGCTGCTTTTACAATGATTTCACCATTCTCATCCAAGACAGCGTGCATGTTTTTAACATCGGGTGCATCAAGATAGCATTCAGCTACTTGGTCTTCAATTTTATCTTGAATGACGCGGCGGAGTGGACGAGCTCCCATGGCGGGGTTATAGCCAAGTTCTACTAATTTTTCCTTCACTGCATCATCAACATCAACATGAATTTCTTGACGTGCCAATTGTTCGTTGACTCCTGATAGCATTAAATCAAGAATCAATAATAGATTTTCTTTTGATAAAGCCTTGAATTCAACAATACCATCAAAACGGTTAAGAAATTCAGGCGTGAAGAATTGGTTTAATTGACCAAGAACCGATTTTGTTCGGCCCTCGATAGCTGCACCAAAACCAACGCTTGCTTCAATCTTACCAGCACCTGCATTACTTGTCATAATGATAATGGTATCTTTAAAGCTGACTGTACATCCCTTCGCATCTGTAAGACGACCATCATCTAGAATTTGTAGGAACATGTGTAAGACATCAGGATGTGCTTTTTCAATTTCATCTAATAAGATTAAGCTGTATGGATTACGACGTACTTTTTCAGTTAATTGGCCGGCTTCTTCATAGCCGACATATCCTGGTGGGGAACCAATTAATTTAGAAACGCTGTGTTTTTCCATATATTCAGACATATCAAAACGAATCATTGCATCGGTTGAACCAAATAACTCATAGGCTAATTGTTTGGCTAATTCAGTTTTACCGACACCAGTTGGCCCAACAAATAGGAAAGAGCCGATTGGACGATTCACTTTCCCTAAGCCAATGCGATTACGACGAATAGCTTTACTTACTTTTTCAACGGCTTCTTGTTGACCAATGACCCGTTTATTTAAGTCGTCAGCAAGATTTTTCAATTGGGTTTGTTCCTTTTCTTTCAAATCACCAACTGGAATACCTGTTTTTTCTTCCACGATTTTTTCCATGTCCTTTTCAGTCACAAAAGGCATTTCTTCATCTTCTACTTGTGTTTTCATCAATTTTTCAAGTTTTGTGATTTGATCGCGGTAATAAGCAGCTTTTTCAAAGTCTTCTTCTTGAGAGGCTTCCCGTTTTTGTTGTTGCGCATAGTCTAATTTCTTTTCAATAGACTTAGGATCGACAAAAGCAATGGTTAAATTCTTTTTAGATCCAGCTTCGTCGAGTAAATCAATTGCTTTATCTGGTAGGAAGCGATCTTGAATATAACGGTTAGAAAGAATAGCCGCTTGTTCGATTGCTTCATCTGTGTATTTTACATGATGATAATCTTCGTAGCGTTTTTGAATCCCTTTTAAGATGGTAATCGTTTCTTCAACACTTGGTTCGTTAACTTGGACTGGTTGCATACGACGCTCAAGTGCAGGATCTTTTTCAATCATACGGTACTCATTTAATGTAGTTGCACCAATTAGCTGTAATTCACCACGCGCAAGGGAAGGTTTTAATATATTGCCTGCGTCTAATGCACCTTCACCAGCCGAACCTGCACCGACAATTTCATGTACTTCATCAATGAAAATAATAATATTATCGGCATTCGTAACTTCTTGAATCAATTGTTGCATGCGTTCTTCAAATTGACCGCGAATTCCTGTACCTTGAACTAAAGAGGCTACATCTAAGCGAATAACTTCTTTTCCTTGTAATTTTTGAGGTACTTCTTCAGCAACGATTTTTAAGGCTAATCCTTCAACAACAGCGGTTTTACCAACACCTGGTTCGCCAATAAGTACTGGATTATTTTTATTTCGACGATTTAAAATTTCAATGACACGATTAATTTCTTGATCACGACCAATGACTGGATCAATTTTTCCATCACGTGCTTGTTGGGTAATATTTACACCAAATTGATCAAGCAAGCCATTTCCTCCGTTTTGTCCTTGTCGTGGAGGTTGACCACCCATAAAACCACTTTGAGTAGGTGGGACTTGTTGATTTTGAGGATTTTGTTGCATTTGTCTTGAAAATTGACTTAATAAATCATCAAAATTACTAAAGCCAAATGGATCTTGATACATATTTTGATTCATGCTTCCTTGATTTGCTTTTAGCTTTTGATAGCAATTTTGACATAAATCAAATTGTCTTTTTTGACCATTGACACTTGTATATAGGTGGATGGTTGCTTCGTTTTTACCACAGTTTTGGCAATTCATGGACATCATCCTTTACTAAAAAATGTATTCAGACATTATTGTTTGACCAATATTGACCTTATGACCTTATTATACGTTTTTTTCTTAATTAAGCAAGAAACATGCTCTCGAAGATATTTATTTTCGTTCTTTTCAATTTTTTTAAAGTCGATATAATAAAAGTGGTGATGAATCTATCGTAAACTAGATAAATATAACAACAAGATGTAAGAAAGGTGTGAAAGTTTCATGAAAACAACAGAAGAGTATGCGGCACTATTGAAGCAACTACTGGATGGGACAATTCAAGAATTAGTTGTGGAGCAAGCTGAGTATTTCAACTTTAGAGAAGCTTGGTTAAAATTGCCAAACCGTAATGATGTGATCGGTGAGGCGGGTCTAAACGGACGTATCATATATAGAATAAAAAAATAAATGAATCATCACACATTCTGAATAAATTGTTCAAAAACGGTTGTCTAAATGCAAAAAAAATGGTAATCTAATCAAGGAAAGGGTGTTACGTAATACAGTAATTATATACTGATAAAAAAGAAAACCCTAACAATAATATTTCTTTCAATAAAGGAGATCGATTCATATGGAAAAAAAATCATTTAACGTAGTTGCTGACACAGGAATTCACGCTCGTCCTGCAACATTATTAGTACAAACTGCAAGCAAATTCGCTTCAGATATCAACTTAGAATATAAAGGTAAATCTGTAAACCTTAAATCTATCATGGGCGTTATGTCTTTAGGTGTTGGACAAGGTGCTGACGTTACTATTTCTGCTGAAGGTGCTGATGAAAAAGAAGCAATCGCAGCTATTACAGAAACAATGGTTAAAGAAGGTTTGTCTAACTAATGGTTGAAATGCTAAAAGGAATCGCCGCAAGTGATGGTGTTGCTGTAGCTAAGGCTTACCTATTAGTTGAGCCAGATTTATCATTTACCAAAGTTAATGTTGAAGATATTGATGCAGAATTTGCTCGCTTGGACGATGCTTTAGCACAATCAAAAGCTGAGTTAGAACAAATTCGTGCAAAAGCAGCAAGTACTTTAGGTGAAGAAGAAGCAGCTGTATTTGATGCACACTTGATGGTTTTATCAGACCCAGAAATGATTGGTCAAATTAAAGACGCAATCAAATCAAATAAAGTAAATGCAGAAGCTGCCTTAAAAGAAGTAACGGATATGTTTATTTCTATTTTTGAAGGTATGGAAGATAATAAATACATGCAAGAACGTGCTGCCGACATTAAAGACGTAACAAAACGTGTATTGGCTCACTTATTAAATGTTGTACTTCCAAGCCCTGCTATGATTAACGAAGAAGTAGTCGTTGTTGCGCATGACTTGACGCCAAGTGATACTGCACAATTAGACCGTCAATTCGTTAAAGCTTTCATCACTGATATCGGTGGACGTACTTCTCACTCTGCAATTATGGCACGTTCTTTAGAGATTCCTGCAATTGTAGGTACAAATTCAGTCACTTCAAAAGTGAACGCTGGTGATTTAATTGCTGTAAACGGTATTACTGGTGAAGCGATTGTACATCCAACTGAAGAACAACAAGCTGCTTTCATCAAAGCTGGTGAAGACTATGCCGCTCAAAAAGCAGAATGGGAAAAACTAAAAAATGAAAAAACAGTCACTGCGGATGGTCAACATTTTGAATTAGCTGCTAACATTGGTACACCAAAAGACTTAGCAGGTGTTCATAATAATGGGGCAGAAGCAGTAGGTTTATACCGTACTGAATTCTTATACATGGATTCACCTGACTTCCCATCTGAAGAAGATCAATTCGAAGCCTATAAAGCTGTATTAGAAGGTATGGATGGCAAACCTGTTGTTGTTCGTACAATGGATATCGGTGGAGATAAAGAATTACCATATCTTGATTTACCACATGAAATGAATCCATTCTTAGGTTACCGTGCATTACGTATTAGCTTATCTGAACTTGGCGATGCAATGTTTAGAACACAATTACGTGCTTTATTACGAGCAAGCGTATATGGTACTTTACGTATTATGTTCCCAATGGTTGCAACTCTTAAAGAATTCAGAGCCGCTAAGAAGATGTTTGAAGAAGAAAAAGCCAAATTGGTTGCTGAAGGTGTAGCAGTTTCAGATGCTATCCAAGTAGGTATCATGATTGAAATTCCTGCTGCAGCTGTTTTAGCTGATAAATTTGCTAAAGAAGTTGATTTCTTCAGTATCGGTACCAACGATTTAATTCAATACTCAATGGCTGCTGACCGCATGAGTGAACGCGTATCTTATCTATATCAACCATATAACCCATCTATCTTACGTTTAATTAAGAACGTAATTGATGCAGCACATGCAGAAGGTAAATGGGCTGGTATGTGTGGAGAAATGGCTGGCGACCAAACTGCTGTGCCATTACTTGTTGGTATGGGCTTAGATGAGTTCTCAATGAGTGCGACTTCAGTTCTTAAGACTCGTAGCTTAATGAAACGCTTAGATACTGCTAAGATGAAAGAATTAGCAGACCGTGCATTAAATGACTGCGATACAATGGAAGATGTCGTTGAATTAATCAATGAATACGTTAAATAATAACTGTATATGAAAAGACTAGGTTTTTGGCCTAGTCTTTTTTTGTAGTGGTTGAATTTTGAGATAAATTGACTTTTACTTGTTTAATCAGCTCTTCAAAACGGATGCCTTTACGGTAATTTGCGATAAATTCAAATATCGGTGTTAGAAAGTAGATGAAGATGCCATATTTTGGAATACTTAAGGCGATACCAAGCAAAATGATATCGAATAAAAAGACAAATACCGTTCTTTTCGCTAACCAACGATGGATAAATGTTGCTTTTTGCCATTGCCGTGTGCTTAATTCATTTTTGACAATAATCAAAGCCAGTAAATGATAAAGTAGGGCAGCGATTAAGTTGATACTACCAAAAAATAAAATGCTTATGGTTGGATTTGGATAGTTCACTAACATTTTAACCGCAATTGGAAACAAGGATAAACTTAGGTGAAATAAGACATCCACCACAAAAGCTTGATGTGTCGTTTGTTTTGCTAAATTCATCAAATTGGTGCGTTGATACCAAAAGTCGATTAAGATAATAAAGCTAATGATAAATAGACCAATTTCTTCAAATAAACCAATTAATTCAGTTGTATTATGCGGAACGGTAATTTCAAGTACTAAAATCGTCATAATGATGGCAATTATCGCATCGCTTAATGTATCAAAACGTTCTTTTAATTTGGTCATTTCACTTCTCCTTTAGGTAAATAATGTTGTAAAAAATTTTCAGCATTTAGATAGCTGATCTTCTCAATTTGTCTACTTGTAAATCCTTTTTGCTTAAGTGCCTGGATAATTTTTGGGAAGCTATTGACATCGTTTAAGTCTGCATGCATAGGGATGCCATCAAAATCTGATCCAAAGCATAGAGAATCTTCGTCGACTAATTGATACATATACCATAAATGTTCGCTAATCGCTGCTGGCAGATTTGTTGGTTGTTTGAGTTTTAGAAATTGATCAAAGAAATTAATCCCAATCAGACCATTTTTATCAGCAATTTTTTGAATCAGTTCATCGCTTAAATTTCTAGGATGAGGTGTTAATTTTCACGCATTTGAGTGGCTGGCAACTATTCCTTGAGCGGAGGAAGCCAATATATCTTTTGCCACTTGATCACTAGCATGAGATAAATCAATAATCATGTGTAATTCGCTCATTCTTTGTATACATTCAAAGCCAAATTTAGTTAAGCCAGTCTGGTTATCTGCTAAAATTTGCTTTTCTTTGTCCCAATATAGGATATTCGGCGTGCCAATTTCATTCGGATAGTTCCAAGTTAAAGTAATTAAGCGTACACCAAGTTGAAAAAATTCCTCTAAATTTTCGATGTTTCCTTCTAGAATCCCGCCTTCCTCAAGGGTTAATAATGCACTGATTCGCTTCTTTGCTTTATTTTTATAATAGTCAGTCTGAGATTTGATGAGACCAATTGTAGCTGGATATTTTTCTAGCTCTTTGATGAAACGCTGGTACATTTCTAAGGCCGTTTCTTTGCGGTTAGGATATTGCCTTTTATCTAGAAAAATCGCAAAAGTTTGCAACAAGAAATCATTTTGTTGGAGTCGCTTAAGGTCAATTTGAAAATGATTTTCTAAGAGATTGCTATTTAGGTTTTCATAAAGTTTCATGATTGTGTCGCAGTGCAAGTCGATAATCGGCATCTTCATCCGTCCTTTTCATTTTTGATTTTAGTATAGCACTTGAAAAATATTTTGAAAAATGGAAATTAAGACTAAAGGACGACAAAAAATTTCAGAAAAATATGGTATAATCGTTTTGAAAGATTTTGAAAAGAGGTGGAATGGTTGAAAATTGGGTTATTTACTGATTCGTATTTTCCACAAGTCAGTGGTGTGGCGACTTCCATTAAGACGCTAAAAGACCAATTAGAACGTTTAGGAAATGAAGTTTATATTTTTACAACAACAGATCCTAATGTTACGGTTGATGATCCACAAATTATCCGTATGCCTAGTGTCCCTTTTATTTCTTTTACAGATCGACGTATTGTGGTTAGGGGAATGATTGATGCATATCAAATTGCTAAAGAAAAAGGCTTGGATTTAATTCATACCCAAACAGAATTTGGTGTTGGTTTGCTTGGACAATTAGTTGCTAGAAAATTAAAAATTCCAGTGATTCATACATATCACACAATGTATGAGGATTATTTGCATTATATCGCTAAAGGAAAAGTCATTCGTAAAAGTCATGTACGTTACTTGACCCGACTTTACGCAAATCATACGGATGCTGTCGTGTGTCCGAGTGAAAGAGTAAGTCAGACTTTGATAGATTACGGTGTGACCCGACCGTTAAAAGTGATTCCGACGGGGATTGAATTAGAAAGATTTGTACGTCCGGATATTACCTCAGAGATGACCGCACAATTAAGAAAAGACTTAGGTATTCAAGAAGATCAAATCATGTTATTATCTTTAAGTCGTATTTCATATGAAAAAAATATTCAAGCTATTATTCAAGGAATGCCGCAAGTCTTATTAATGATGCCCAATGTTCGTCTTGTTGTGGTTGGTAAGGGACCATATCTTGAAAATCTGCAAAAACAAGTACATGATTTACGGTTGCAAGATTATGTGCAGTTTACTGGTGAAGTTGAAAATGATAAAGTAGCCTATTATTATCGTGCAGCCGATTATTTCGTGAGCGCCTCGACTTCTGAATCACAGGGGCTGACCTATACTGAATCAATGGCAGCTGGTACGCCAATTGTGGTGGAAGGAAATGCCTATTTGGATGCTTTGATTGATCATCCGAGTCTAGGGGTGACTTTTAAAGAAGATGCTGATTTTGCGGAATGCTTAGTGGCATATATTCATTCAGGTGTTCAGCCAGATGCACAAATTTTGAAAGATAAATTATATAGTATTTCTGCTGATTGCTTTGGTGATACGATGTTTGACTTTTATCAACAAGTTTTGGCAGAATATGCACAAAAAGAAATTAAAACCAAATCCTCATCCATCGCTAAAATCAAGGTAAAACTATCCGCAATCAAACCTTCAATTACAAGAGAAAAATAGGAAAGTATCTGAGATGAAGTTTTTGTCTTTGTCTTAGATACTTTCTTTTTGTATAATAAATTTGTGAAAAATAAAATACAAAGAAGGAATGGACATGAAATTAGGATTTATCGGTACGGGTGTGATGGGTAAAGCGATGGCCGGTCATTTACAAAAAGCAGGTCACGAGTTATTTGTATATAATCGTACCAAATCAAAAACAGATGAATTAGTCGCTAATGGTGCAATTTGGGCAGAAACACCACAAAAAGTAGCTGAATCAGCAGAAGTTATTTTTACTATGGTTGGTTATCCAAAAGATGTAGAAGAAATTTACTATGGTCCTCAAGGTATTTTTCAAGCAGATGTGAAGGGAAAAGTTTTGGTTGATCTTACGACGAGTACCCCTACGCTAGCTGAAAAAATTTATCAAACAGCCAAAGAAAAAGGTGCAGATAGCTTAGATGCTCCGGTTTCTGGTGGAGACTTAGGTGCGAAAAATGCGACCTTAACGATTATGGTTGGTGGTGATCGTGCGGTTTATGATAAGATTTTACCGTTATTTGAAATTGTTGGGAAAACCTTTAACTATCAAGGGACTGCCGGAAAAGGTCAACACACTAAGATGGCCAACCAAATTATGATTGCCGGAACAATGACCGGTATGACGGAAATGTTAGTCTATGCGAATCAAGCTGGCCTCAATTTAGAGCAAGTCTTAGATACTTTAGCTGGTGGAAGTGCCTCTAATTGGTCGATGATTAATTACAGTCCACGTATCTTAAAAGAAGACTTTACACCTGGATTTTTTGTAAAACACTTTATTAAAGATTTAAAAATTGCCTTAGATGAAGCGAAGAAGATGGATTTAAATTTACCTGCAACTCAAAAGGCTTACGAATTGTATGAACAACTGGCAGAGTTAGGCTTTGAAAATGATGGCACACAAAGTTTAATTAAATTATTCTGGCATGAAGGAAAAAAACCTTAAAAAAAGGTAAGGAATTTACGGAAAATTAATGCAAGTTCCAATGGTTTTTGATACAATATAACAGAAATGATTAAAGGGAGGATTGTCGGATGAAAAGTTCGCAATTAGTCGCCATTATTAGACGTTTAGAAGCGATGATTGAAGCACAAGACAGCGAGGTGCAAGTTCGTCGTTTTGAAAAAGAAGGTGTTGAGAAATGTATCGTGACTTACGATAGCTCAACAGAAACTTTTGAATTAACTGAAGCAGAATCAAATCAACCATACCAATTTGATAACATCGATATCGTGGCGATGGAAATTTATGATTTAATTCAATAATTAAGCCTGAAAAAATTCATGTCTTAGTTTATCTAAAGATGCAAGATAGCTTGATTAGATAGTTATTTTGCATCTTTTCTTTGTTCTTTAAAAACTTTGAATATCAAAATTTTTTACATAAATTTGCAAAAAAGGCTTGCAAAATGAAAGGAGATTAGATATAGTTTGATTATCAAATCTTTTGAATATCAAACTATCTAGGTGAAAGCAATATGGAAAATAATTACGAACAAATTAATCAGTTATTAGTCGATGTATTTAATGATATCTTGGTGATTGAAGAATCTGAGCTAAAGAAGTCCCAGTTCAATGATTTATCAATTACAGAAATGCATACGATTGAAGCGATTAGTATGTATAAGAAAAAGACCACCTCAGAAGTTGCAAAAGAATTGTCCATTACTGTGGGTACCCTGACCATCGCCATTAATAAGTTGGTGAAAAAAGGCTATGTGGAAAGAATTCGCAGTGAAGATGATCGCCGGGTAGTGAAATTAGGTTTGACAAAAAAAGGCCGATTATTATATCGCGTACACCAACATTTTCATCGCGAAATGATTAAGGCTATATTAGTAGGAATGGATGAAGCGGAGTCACAAGCATTGCTCAAGGCTTTGAATAATTTACATTCATTTTTACAAGAATATAAGTAAGAATAGGATGTATCATTGTGTTGCAAATTTTTCAAACTGCACATTATGTTCCCCAAAAAATAATCACCAATGAAGACTTGTCCAAAATGATGAATACTTCTGATGAATGGATCTATTCGCGAACAGGTATCAAGACTCGCCACATTGTTGAAACAGAAAATACATCTGATCTATGCATCAATGTTGCACGTCAACTATTAGATAAAGCTAACATATCTCCTGAACAAATTGGTTTTATTCTGGTGGCGACGATGACACCTGATTATCAAAGTCCATCGGTTGCTTGTCAAGTTCAAGGAGCCATAGATGCGCATCAGGCCTTCGCTTTTGATCTTACAGCTGCTTGTGCGGGGTTTGTCTATGCCTTGCACACAGCTAAAGGATTGCTTCATGATTTGCCAGCGGGTCAAGTCGGAATGATTATCGGTGGGGAGACCTTAAGCAAAGTAGTGAATTGGCAAGATCGCACAACAAGTGTCTTATTTGGTGATGCTGCCGCGGGAGTACTCGTACGTTCGAGTGAAGAATTTGGGATTATCAAAAGTCGCTGTTATGCAGATGGTCATTATGCACAGTCATTAACGAGCGGGTTTATTGCCAATCAGAGTCCTTTTCGTTTATCCCAAGAAATGATTTCTGATAAGTTAAACATGAAGGGCCGTGATATTTTTGATTTTACGACACGAACGGTAGCAAATAGCTTAGACGAATTTTTAGGAGAAGCTAAAGACTCCGTTGACTATTTTCTTTTACACCAAGCCAATGTCAGAATTCTTGATATTATGGCGAAGAAATTAAAGGTGGACCGCGCAAAATTTTTGCAAAATATGGAATATTATGGTAATTCATCGGCAGCATCGATTCCTCTGTTATTATCGGAGTCGGTAGAAAAAGGAATAATCCAGATGAATTCGCATCAACAACTTGTGTTTTCCGGTTTTGGTGGGGGCTTAAGTTACGGACATATCTTAACAACCATTTAAAAATCGTAAACAAATAAATTTAGAAAAAACATTTTTGGAGGATTATATAATGACTAAAGAAGAAATTCTTGGAAAAATTCAAGAAATTGTTGCAGAGGAATTAGATAAAGAAGCTGGAGAAATCTTATTAACAACGAATTTACAAGAAGATTTAGAGGCAGATAGCTTAGATTTATTCCAAGTGATTAATGAAATTGAAGATGCATTTGATGTTAAAATCGAAACAGAAGAAGGCATCCAAACAGTAGAAGATTTAGTTAACTTTGTGGCAAATAACCAAAATTAATCAAATAAAGACAGGAGAAACACCATTTCCTGTCTTTTCACTATTAATTGCTAGAAAAAAACACCTGATAGAGTGAAGGAGCTAGGTATGACAAAAACGGCTTTTTTATTTAGTGGACAAGGCGCACAATATTTTGGAATGGGGCGCGATTTGGCTGAAAAATATCCGATTGTTGATCAAACATTTAATGAAGCAAGTGAAATCTTGGGTATAGATATGAAGAAGTTATGTTTTGAAGAAAATGAACAATTAAACTTAACGCAATATACCCAACCAGCAATTTTGACGGTTAGTGTGGCTATTTTACGTTTGTTATCTGAATATCAAATACAACCAGATGCAGTCATGGGATTAAGTTTAGGAGAATACACGGCTTTAGTTGCTAGCGAGGTTTTAGATTTTCCAACAGCATTAAAGATTGTTGCAAAACGTGGTCTGTATATGACACAAGCCGCTCCAACTGGCACAGGAAAAATGGTGGCAATTATGAATGCACCGATTGAAACCATAGAAGAATGTTGTCAAAAAGCGAGTCATTTAGGAGTGGTTGCCCCAGCTAATTATAATACGCCCAATCAGATTGTTATTGGTGGTGAAGTGGACGCGGTAGATGAAGCGGTGACTTTATTACATCGTGCGGGTGTCAAAAGAATGATCGAGTTAAATGTGAGTGGCCCTTTCCATACGGCTTTGCTTCGGCCAGCTGGAAGAAATCTACATGACTTATTTCAAACAGTGGCTTTCCATGCACCTAAAATACCGGTTATTAGTAATACAACTGCAAAAGTGGTGCCTAAAGAAGAAATCGCACATTTATTAGAATTGCAAGTTCAATCACCGGTTCGCTTTTATGAAAGTATCGCCACTTTACAAAGCATGGGGATTACGGAAATGATTGAAGTAGGTCCTGGCAAGGTCTTATCAGGTTTTATAAAGAAAATAGATAAGTCGATTCAACTGTTTCGTGTTGAAAATGAAGAGACGTTACAAGTGTTATTAGCGGAAAAAGGAAAATAAACGAGGTAAAAATGGATTTAAAAGGACAAACAGCATTTATCACAGGTAGTACACGAGGAATTGGCCTAGCGATTGCCAAGGCATTTGCGAAACAAGGTGTGCATATTATCTTAAATGGTCGACGCCCAGTCAGTGAAGCACTCATTGCCGAAATCAAGGCTTTAGGTGTGAATTGTATTGGTATTTCTGGAGATATTTCTAATTCAGAGGAAGTCAAACAAATGGTCAAACAAGCGAATGAATTTGCTCCTGTGACTATTTTGGTCAATAATGCGGGAATTACCAATGATAAATTGATGTTAAGAATGAATGAACAAGATTTTGAACAAGTTTTGAAAGTGAATTTAACAGGCAGTTTTAACATGACACAGCAATTATTAATGGGTATGTTAAAGCAACGAAAAGGAACAATTATTAATATCTCGAGTGTTTCAGGGTTAATGGGAAATGTCGGTCAAGCGAATTATGCAGCCAGTAAAGCGGGGTTAATCGGATTTACGAAGACAGTCGCTCGGGAAATTGCCCCACGCAAAATTACTTGCAATGCGATTGCCCCTGGTTTTATCGAAACAGATATGACTAGCGAGCTTAGTGACAAAATTCGTGAAGAGATGACAAAAAACATACCATTACAACATTTTGGTCAAGTAGAAGATATTGCAAATACTGCAGTTTTCTTAGCGAAGAGTCCTTATATTACAGGCCAAGTGATTAATGTTGATGGTGGATTAGTGATGAATGGATAGGAGTGTTTCAAGTGACTCGTGTCGTAATTACAGGCTATGGTATTGTTTCGCCAATTGGTAATGATGCGGATAGCTTTTTAGATAGTTTAAAAACTGGTAAAAATGGGATTGGCCCGATTACGAAATTCGATGCTAGCCAGACAGGAATACATGTAGCAGGTGAGGTCAAGGATTTCCCATTAGAAAAATATTTTGTCAAAAAAGATTTAAAACGGATGGATTTGTTCTCGATTTATGGTATCCATGCGGCTTTAGATGCGATGGAAATGGCAAAATTGGATGTAACAAACATTGACCAGGATCGTTTTGGGGTGATGGTTGGTTCAGGGATTGGCGGATTGCCTACAATTCAAGAGCAAGTTACGCGGATGAATGAAAAAGGCCCCAAACGTGTTTCACCTCTTTTTGTCCCAATGTCGATTACCAATATGGTTGCAGGAAATATTGCCTTACGTGTGGGCGCAAAAGGAATTTGTACGACTACCGTAACTGCATGTGCTTCCGGAACGCATTCGATTGGTGAAGCTTTTAGAAATATTAAGCATGGTTATGCCGATGTGATGTTAGCGGGTGGTTCTGAATCAACTATTTGTGAAATCGGGATTGCCGGTTTTGCTTCTTTAACTGCACTATCAACAAGTGAGGATCCTAACCATGCATCGATTCCGTTTGATGTTGATCGCAATGGCTTTGTGATGGGAGAAGGTGCTGGTGTATTACTGCTTGAATCTTTAGAACATGCTTTAGCTCGAAAGGCGACTATCTTGGGTGAAGTGGTCGGTTATGGGGCAAATTGTGATGCTTATCATATGACTGCGCCTAATCCAGATGGTTCTGGGGCCGGTAAAGCGATGAAATTAGCCATGCAAGAAGCCAATGTCACACCTGATAAGATTGGTTACATCAATGCACATGGGACTAGCACGCCGGCGAATGATAAGTCTGAAGCAGTGGCGATTCATTATGGCTTGGGTGAGAATTATTTAAATACTTATGTGAGTTCTACCAAATCGATGACCGGTCATTTACTAGGTGCTGCAGGCGGTGTTGAAGCAGTGGCGACTTTATTGGCGTTGCAACATCAATTTATTCCACCAACGATTAATGTTTCCCAGCAAGATCCAGAAATTACTTTAAATGTAGTTAAAAATCAAGCAATGGATGCGACTTTTGATTATGCGATGAGTAATTCACTTGGTTTTGGTGGTCACAATGCGGTTATTTTATTGAAACGATGGGAGGATGAAGCATGAATTTAGCAGAGATTAAAGAGTTATTTTTGCTATTTAATGATTCTGATGTGCGCGAATTTGATTTAAAGCAAGCAGATGTTTCGCTTTATCTAAGTAAAAATGAGCAAAATCGTGTTGTGCTTAACTCTAGTCCCATCCAACAAGAATCAGTGGGAGTGACAGAATTACCAAGTTCTCAAAGCACTACTCCATCAGTTCAAGCGTCAGAAAGTACGAACAAAGTGGTAGAAGATGTCCTGACCATTCAATCGCCATTAGTGGGCGTGGCTTATCTAAAACCATCTCCAGACAAAGCCCCATTTAAGCAAGTTGGCGATAAGGTCAAAAAAGGGGAAGTCGTCTGCATTATTGAAGCGATGAAAGTCATGAATGAAATTACGAGTGACATTGATGGTGAAATTGTAGAGATAAATGTCTCCAACGAAGAAATGGTTGAATATAACCAAGTATTATTTACTGTAAAAGAGGGATAAACATGTCATTAATGGATATTGTACAAATCAAAGAAATCATTCCACATCGTTATCCTATGTTACTTATTGATCGTGTTGAGGAATTAATGGAAGGGCAAAGAATTGTGGCGAAGAAAAATGTGACAATCAATGAACCTTTCTTTCAAGGGCACTTTCCACATGAGCCTGTGATGCCTGGCGTTTTAATTGTAGAAGCTATGGCCCAAGCAGGCGCAGTTGCTTTATTATCATTACCACAATTTAAAGGAAAGACTGCCTATTTTGGTGGGATTGATAAAGCAAAATTTCGCAAAAAAGTAACACCTGGAGATACTTTGATTTTGGAAGTTGAGATTCTAAAAATTAAAGCAAATGCCGGCTTAGGTAAGGGAATTGCGCGTGTAGACGGCAAAAAAGTTGCTGAAGCCGAGCTCACATTTATGATTGGATAGAGGCAAATGTTTTCAAAAGTATTAATTGCAAATCGTGGAGAAATTGCGGTCAGAATTATTCGCGCTTGTCGTGAATTAGGAATAAGAACGGTGGCGGTGTATTCTGAAGCTGACAGAGAAGCTATGCATACTGAATTAGCCGATGAAGCTGTTTGTATTGGCCCAAGTAAAGCAAGCGAATCGTATTTAAATAAACAACAAATTTTAAGCGCTGCGGTCTTGACGAAAGCGGAGGCCATCCATCCAGGCTTTGGCTTTTTATCAGAAAATAGTCAGTTTGCTGAAATGTGTGAGGCTTGCCATATCACCTTCATTGGTCCCAAAAGCCAAACCATTGATGAAATGGGGAATAAGATTCATGCGCGCCAATTGATGAAAAAAGCAGGTATACCAGTCATTCCAGGAAGCGATGGAGCGATTGTCGATGTCAAAGAAGCACTAGAAATTGCCAATCAAGTGGGCTATCCTGTCATGCTGAAGGCTGCGGCAGGTGGTGGTGGTAAGGGCATTCGTAAAGTATTATCTGAAGCTGAATTACCAGGTGCCTTTACTTCTGCCCAACAAGAAGCAAAATCCGCCTTTGGTAATGATGAAATGTATCTAGAAAAAATTATTTATCCAGCTAGACACATTGAAGTGCAAGTGTTAGGCGATAAATATGGGAATGTCCTTCATTTTGGTGAACGTGATTGTTCCTTACAACGCAATAATCAAAAAGTATTAGAAGAATCACCATCTGTTGTGATTTCTGAAACGAATCGTGAAAAACTTGGTGCGATTGCGGTCAAAGCAGCAAAAGCGGTGTCTTATGAAAATGCTGGGACGATTGAGTTTTTGATGGATTTGTCTGGTCAGTTTTATTTTATGGAAATGAATACCCGTATCCAAGTAGAGCATCCTATTACTGAGATGGTGACAGGGATTGATTTGGTGAAAAAACAAATCGAAGTAGCTGCTAGTGAAAAATTAACCATTAAACAAGAAGATATTAAGTTGCGTGGTCATGCGATTGAATGTCGGATTAATGCTGAAAACCCAGCCTTTCATTTTGCCCCTGCCCCTGGTAAAATCGAAAATCTACTATTACCAAGTGGCGGCATGGGGTTAAGAGTGGATAGCGCGATGTATTCGGGTTATGCTATTCCACCATTTTATGATTCGATGATTGCCAAGATTATCGTGCATGGTCAAACGCGTTTTGAAGCACTGATGAAGATGCAACGTGCGCTTGGTGAATTAGTAACTGATGGTGTCACGACTAACGCTGAGTTTCAAATGGACTTGATTAGTCATCCCAATGTCATTGCTGGTGATTATGATACTTCATTTTTACAAGAAACATTTTTACCCGCTTGGCAAGAAAGTTTGAACTAGGAAGTGAGTAAATGGCTTTATTTAGGAAGAAAAAAGATTATATTCGTATTTCACCCAATCGTGAAGAACACCCCAAAAATCAGCCTAGTGTACCTGATAATTTGTGGGCTAAATGTCCCAACTGTAAAAAGACCATTTATACGAAAGAGATTGGACAAGAAAAAAGTTGTCCCAATTGTGGCTATCACTTTAGACTAAACGCCTGGCAAAGACTAGCGATTACTGTCGATAAAAAAAGTTTTGTTGAATTTGATACTGATTTAGTCACCAAAGACCCCTTACAATTTCCCGGCTATCAAGAAAAAATTAGTCAAATGCAAAGTAAAACCCACTTACATGAGGCAGTTTTAACGGGAATTGCTAAAATTGATGGACAAACCATTGTGATTGGTATCATGGATGCGAACTTTATTATGGGCAGTATGGGGACCGTTGTGGGTGAGAAGATTACGCGTCTTTTTGAATATGCTACACAAAAGTCCTTGCCAGTCGTTTTATTTACCGCTTCTGGTGGAGCTAGGATGCAAGAAGGAATCTTTTCGTTGATGCAAATGGCTAAAATTTCTGCTGCAGTAAAGGCGCATAGCAATGCTGGTTTATGCTATATTACGGTACTGACAGATCCGACAACTGGTGGGGTTACTGCAAGTTTTGCCATGCAAGGGGATATTATTTTGGCTGAACCACGGGTGTTAATTGGTTTTGCTGGCCGACGTGTGATTGAACAAACTTTAAAACAAGAACTACCTGATGATTTTCAAAAGGCTGAATTTTTATTGGCACATGGTTTTATCGATCAAATCGTCCCAAGAAATGAGTTGCGCACACGCTTAAGTACCCTTATCAAACTTCATACGCAGAAAGGATGGTTGTCAAATGAGTAAGACAGCTGCTGAAATTGTCAAGTTAGCTCGTAAACAAGATCGTCTGACTGCTCTAGACCTTTTTGAACAAGTATTCACTGATTTTCAAGAATTTCATGGGGATCGGCTATTTGCTGATGATGAAGCTGTTGTTGGCGGGATTGCCTTGTTAGATCAAAAACCGGTGACTGTTATTGGAATCCAAAAAGGTAAAAATCTACCAGAAAATCTCCGACGCAACTTTGGACAGGCACATCCTGAAGGTTACCGAAAAGCGCTCAGATTAATGAAACAAGCTGAAAAATTTCATCGTCCAGTGATTACCTTTATTAATACCGCTGGCGCCTTCTGTGGGATTGGTGCAGAAGAACGTGGTGAAGGGGAAGCCATTGCTAGGAATCTTCTTGAAATGTCTGACTTAAAAGTACCGATTATTGCCATTATTATCGGAGAAGGGGGTAGTGGTGGCGCCTTAGCTTTGGCACTAGGCGATGAGGTTTGGATGATGGAACATGCTATATATGCGATACTTTCACCAGAAGGATTTGCTTCTATATTATGGAAAGATGGTTCAAGAGCAAATGAAGCCAGTGAATTAATGAAAATCACAGCAAAAGAATTAAAGGAATTAGGGATTATTGATAAAGTGATTCCTGAAGTCATGCAAGAAAGAGCTTTGACCCATCAAGAAATCATCGCTCAAGTGCGTATCGAATTAGTCTATACTTTGAAGCAATTATGTCAGTTATCAGTGGACGAATTACACAAACGACGCTATCAAAGATTTAGAAAATATTAAGTGAAAGTGAAGGAACCTTATACTAGGCTTCTTCGCTTTTTTTGTATATTGTTTTTGCATAAATATTAATTGTTGATTGAATGGCATAATTTCTTAGTATTATGCGAATAATTTAGTTATTAATAGAAAACGTTACCAAAAAAACGATGAAAAAATATTCAATTTTTTTGCATTTTTTAGTTTCTTTTTTCAAGATTATGTGTTAATATGCATAATATAGTTGGAATATTAAATAAAAATGCATAAAAATAAGGAGTGTCTCATATGAAAAAAGTATTTGGTTTAGTAGGTGTGGCAGCATTAACATTCGCATTAGCTGCCTGTGGTTCTTCAGACAAAAAAGAAAGTAGCAATCAATTAAAACAAATTCAAGATGCAAAGGTATTGAAAGTTGCAACTTCTGCAGACTTTGCACCATTTGAATTCCATACTAAAGTGAACGGCAAAGATAAAATTGTCGGTGCGGATGTGGATTTAGCAAATGAAATCGGTAAAGAATTAGGCGTTAAGGTTGAATTTATGGATATGGAATTTAACGCAGTATTAACCGCTCTTGATCAAGGTAAAGCAGATGTGGCGATTTCAGGAATTTCTGCAACAGATAAACGTAAGAAAACATTTGACTTTTCTGAAAACTACTTTGTTCCAGAACAATTAGTTGTTGTGAAGAAAGAAAATGCTGAAAAATATGCCGATGTGAAAGCATTAGCAGATAAAAAAGTCGGCGCCCAAAAAGGTTCTGTTCAAGAATCTGTTGTAACGAGTCAATTACCAAAAGCACAATTAGTTTCATTGGCAAAAGTGCCTAACTTAATTGTTGAAGTGAAACAAGGCTCTCTTGATGCTTTAGTATTAGAAAGTGCCGTTGCCAAATCTTATGTAGAACAAAACCCTGAATTAGCAATCGCGGATGCAAAATTAAAATCAAGTGATAACGAATCATATGCCATCGCTTTGAAAAAAGATAGCAAAGAATTAAAAGCAAAAATTAATAAAGTAATCAATAAGTTAAAAGATGAAGACAAGATTAATGAATTCATCGAAAAGAATACAGAACTTGCTGATAAACAAGCAAGCAAATAGATTGGAGTTTTAACAATGGATTTTTCTTTCTTAAAGGAATTTTATCCGTATTTTATATCGGGTACAATCATCACTTTAATTATCTCAGTGATTACTGTCATTTTAGGGACCATCATTGGTGTGGTGATTGCTTTGATGAAATTATCAAAAATCAAGCCATTACGTTGGTTTGCTAATATTTACATTGAAGTGTTGCGTGGTACACCGATGCTTGTGCAAATTTTAATCGCATTTGGCTTGCTTCAAGGATTATTTAAACTACCTACTGTTGATTTAGGTATTTTGAGTCTTGATTTTGGCCGACTATTTCCAGGAATTATCGCCATTTCATTGAACTCTGGGGCGTATGTAGCGGAAATCGTTCGTGGGGGAATTAACGCGGTTGATTTTGGTCAACAAGAAGCCGCGGCCTCACTAGGTTTACGTCCAGCTCAAGCCATGCGTTATGTTATTTTACCGCAAGCTTTACGGAATATTTTACCACCTTTAGGAAATGAGTTCATTGTGTTAATTAAAGACTCATCACTATTATCAACAATTGGTATCTATGAATTAATGAATAGTGCTCAAATTGTGATTAGTTCTTCTTATATTCCTTTGACTCCTTTATATGTCGCTGCAGCCATTTACTTTATTTTGACTTTCACGACTTCAAGAATTTTGAATGCCTGGGAGAAAAAATTAGGAAAAGGCTATCGTAAATAGAGGGGGATTTCAGATGGAAACAATTATAAAAGTTGAACATTTAAGTAAAAAATTTGGCGATAATGAAGTTTTAAAAGATATTAATTATGAGATCAAACAAGGTGAAGTGGTCGTCATTATTGGTCCGTCTGGTTCAGGTAAGAGTACCTTTTTACGTTGTATGAATTTGCTTGAAACACCAACTTCTGGACAAATATTATTTGAAGGCCAAGATATTACCAATCCAAAAAATGATATCTTTAAGATGCGTGAAAAAATGGGGATGGTTTTCCAAAACTTTAATCTATTCCCTAATATGTCCGTATTAGACAATATTACCTTGTCACCAGTAAAGGTCAAAAAAGAAAATAAACAAGCGGCTGAAACTTATGCCAAAGAGTTATTGCAAACAGTGGGGCTGCCGGACAAAGCCAATGCCTATCCGCAGTCATTATCTGGTGGGCAACAACAAAGAATTGCGATTGCCAGAGCCTTGGCAATGAAACCAGATGTGATGCTGTTTGATGAACCAACTTCAGCCCTAGATCCTGAGATGGTAGGGGAAGTACTTGGCGTCATGCAACGACTTGCTAAAGAAGGGATGACCATGGTAATCGTAACGCATGAAATGGGATTTGCCAAAGAAGTCGGAGATAAAATCGTCTTTATGGATGGTGGATACATTGTTGAAGAAGGGACGCCAGAAGAAGTTTTTGGCAATCCACAGCATAATCGTACCAAAGATTTTTTAAGTAAAGTTTTATAGATTATAGTTTAAGAATCTTAAGCAATATTTTTAGGGCTTAAGGTTCTTTTTTTGCTAAAATCAGGCTTGGATATTATACTTTTTGTTTAATTTTTTGTATAATCATTTGTGACAATGATTATTTTATAGAGAGTTTGGTGAGTTTTATGGGAGAGCGTAAATTTTGTCGAGAGTCTAAGGTGATTCAAACCCATCGCATTTTTCCTTTTGACCTTAATCCATTTGGCTTTTTATATGGCGGTAAATTAACAGCGTGGATTGATGATGCTTCGTCGATTTCTATTTCAAGACATTGTAGGCGTGGTGCGGTCACGGCGTCAATTGATTCTTTAAATTTTCTAAAGCCCTTACATGCAAATCATTCTGCATGTATTGAAACCTTTGTTAGTGGTGCGCATCATAAATCAATGGAAGTCTTTGTAAAAGTTGTGGGCGAAGATTTAGTTACTGGTGAACGTTATTTAGCTGCCACTTGTTTTACTACTTTTGTCGCAGTGCCATCTTTTATGAATGGAGAAAAAGAATTCCAGGTGCCAGCTGTTATTCCAGAAACGGAAGAAGAAAAAATGGTTTGTGCGGGTTATGAAAAGCGCAGGCAAGCAAGATTAGCCGAACGAAATCAATATAAAGATTTTGCGGCTAAGTTATCAACAGAAATTCCATGGTAGGTGATTTTTATGCAAGATGCTACAGCGATGGCCGAATTATTACGTGCGCAAAAGCTTAGTTTTGAGGAATTGCTTACAGATATTGAAACGAAATCCAATCAATTACAGCCAAAACTAAACGCTTGGACCTATCTTGATTTATCTGGAGCAAAAAAAAATTATCGAAAAAATCAGGATAAATTGAGTAGAACTGTTTTTGCAGGATTACCTATTGCTTTAAAGGCTTTGGGGCAATCGAAAAAAGGTTGGCCAAGTACTTCGGGATCGTTACTCTTAGCTGAAAATAAAGCGAAAGTGACTGATTATTTTGTACAAGGAATTGAAAATTTAGGCTTTGTTCCAATTGGTCAAAGCAATGTACCAGAATATGGGTTTAAAAATATTACGGATTCTAAACTTTACGGGAATTGCTTAAATCCTTTTGATACGACACGATTTGCTGGCGGGTCCAGTGGTGGGGCTGCAGCATTAGTGGCAAGTGGGATTTTACCGATAGCCACAGCAAGTGATGGCGGCGGATCCATTCGTATTCCAGCAAGTTTTTGTAGCTTGATTGGTTTAAAACCGACCCGTGGAAGTATGCCAGTGGGGCCAGGAAATTGGCGTTCATGGCAAGGTGCTTCGATAGCATTTGCCTTAACGAAATCTATTCGTGATACAGAGAATGTATTTTATAATTTGCGAACGAGTCAACCAGAAGCACCCTATCAAGCACCAAAACGTGAATGGATGCATTATGAAAAGGCGGTTCGTTATCCTCTTCGTATTGCTTATTGTTTGAATAATAAAGTAAGTGATTTAGATTATCGTATACGAGCTGAGACGCTTAAAATAGTTGACTTCTTGCAAAAAGAGGGCTTTGATGTAGAGGAAGTTCCTTATCCAGCGAATATGGTCACCTTGATGCAGCAATATTATCGAATGAATGCAGCAGATACGGCAGCGATGTTTCAAGAAATGCAGGCAAAATTAAAGCGACCATTAACGAATCAAGATATGGAAGAGATGACCTGGGCGATGTATCAATTCGGGCTTGATTTAAAAGCGAGCGATTATGTATTAAGTCTGCAATATTGGGATGAAATAGCAGTGAAAACAGAAAGCCTATTTAAAGAGTATGATTTATTCTTAACTCCTAGTACAGCGCAAGTAGCTCCGAGTGTCGATACTGAATTTTATTCTCCTAAGATTGGGGAAAAATTACGATTTGCACATGAATTATCCCCGAAAGAAAAAGAAAAACTAGTCTATGATATGTTTGCTAAAAGCCTTTCTATTACGCCATATACGCAATTAGCTAATTTAACTGGACAACCTGCAATCAGTTTGCCAACAGGTCGAGTGAATGATTTGCCAGTAGGTGTTCAATTTATGGCTTCTAAAGGACGTGAAGATCTTCTGTTGATGGTGGGGGCTTTATTGGAACAGGCAAAATTATTTACGATTGAATAATGTGCGAAAGGGGCTGACCCATTAGTCTCTAATAAAAAATGAGTATATAAATAATCCGAACGTTCATTGTTGACTTCATGAGTAATCAAGTTGAACATTCGGATTTTCTTTGTCTTTTATTAATTATTTATTTCATCAAAAGGATTTCTTTTTTTAATTATCTTGCTAAAATACTTTTGGGTCAGCCTCTTTTTGGTAACGTGTCTCTTTGTCAAGCAGTGTGGTCAGTAAAGATAGGTACTTAGCTTAAAAGTTATCGGATTTTTTGTTTTTTTGATTTTAAGAATGTATTCATGGATAATAAAATTGACTAGAGAATAAACAATGAGGATAATATTGATAAAGTAAGTTAATCAAATGGGAGGTATCGTTATTATGCAGATAGAAAGCCACAACAGAAAAGAAAAAATGATACAATTATCGGAAAAATTGCTTATGGTGGAAAAAGATAGGCAACACGGCAGTTAAGGGTATGCTGTAAATAAGGTTATAGAGATGATGAGAGAAACGATTAAGAATACATCTCGTGAAGAGCCAAAGTAATTATTATGTTTACCAAGGTGGAAAACTATTTGCTTTTTTTCCCATACATCATTTTATACGTATCACTGGCTGCTCATCCTTTTTTGCTAGTAATTCACAAGTAAATAGTGTATAATTTTTATTTAGCAAGGAGTGTCCGCATGAGATGCTCCTAAATTTTTGTAGATAGGAGTATTTATGTTTTTAAAATATAAACCGACTTGGATGGTGTCGTCGATTTATCAAATTACCCCTGAACAATTGAAAAAATTAGGGATAAAGGCTGTTTTGACGGATTTAGATAATACATTGATTGCTTGGAATAATCCGGATGGTACACCTGAATTACGTGCATGGTTAGAAGAAATGAAAGAAGCGAATATTCCGGTGGTTGTTGTTTCTAACAATAAAGCTAGCCGAGTCGCACGGGCAGTAAAACCATTTGGCCTTGATTTTATTTCAAGAGCGATGAAACCATTTGGCTTAGGGATTCGTCGAGCAATGAAACAGTTAAACTTACAGCCTGAACAAGTCATTATGGTAGGCGATCAATTAATGACTGATATACGTGCTTCTCATGCGGCCAACGTACGTAGCGTTTTGGTAAAACCGATTGTCAAAACTGATGCTTGGAATACGAGAATCAATCGGATGCGTGAAAAAGTAGTGATGAATCATTTGTTGAAAAAACATCAAGATATGATTTGGAAAGGAGTAATTGAAAATGAGTGAAGCCTTACATTGTATTGGTTGTGGCGCACAAATCCAAACAGAAAATCCCAGCGAGTTAGGATATACACCTAAGTCCGCGCTAGAAAAAGGAATTGCTAATGATGAAGTCTATTGTCAGCGTTGTTTTAGATTGCGTCATTATAACGAAATTCAAGATGTCTCCCTAACTGATGACGATTTTTTGCGCTTATTAAATGAAATTGGGGAGCATGACGCCTTAATTGTCAATGTCGTGGATATTTTTGATTTTAATGGTTCGATTATCCCTGGTTTGCATCGTTTTGTTGGTAAAAATCCAGTATTAATGATTGGCAATAAAGTGGACGTCTTGCCAAAATCATTAAAACGTGGGAAATTAACCCAATGGATGCGAGAACGTGCCCATGAATTAGGTTTGCGTCCGATAGATATCTTACTCACAAGTGCCAAAAAAGCTCATGAAATGGATGAAGTACTAGAAAAAATAGAAGCATACCGCGAGGACCGTGATGTGTATGTTGTAGGTGTAACCAATGTTGGAAAATCAACTTTAATCAATCAAATTATCGCTAAAGTTGCCAATGTGAAAGATGTGATTACGACTTCACGTTTTCCAGGAACGACTTTAGATAAGATTGAAATTCCGCTTGATGATGGACATTTTTTAATTGACACACCGGGGATTATCCACCGTCATCAAATGGCGCATTACTTAGGGAAAAAAGATTTGAAACTAACTGCACCACAAAAAGAAATTAAGCCAAAAGTCTATCAGCTAAACGAAGGTCAAACGCTCTTTTTAGGCGGTTTAGCACGATTTGACTATGTGAGCGGTGAGAAAGGTTCATTTGTCGCTTATGTGTCGAATGATTTAAATATTCATCGTACCAAAATGCAAGGAGCAGATGAATTTTACCAAAAACATGTGGGTAGTTTATTAACCCCACCGCAAAAAGAGGAAGTCGCTGATTTTCCAGAATTGGTGCGCTTTGAATTTGCAATTAAAGAAAAAACAGATGTCGTCTTTGCCGGGCTTGGTTGGATTACAGTTCGCCAACCAGGAATTGTAGCTGGATATGCACCTAAGGGAGTCGACGTTATTGTTCGTAAAGCATTAATATAAAGAAAGTGAGAAAGATATGTTAATGGGAAAACAAAAGAGATTTTTAAGAAGTCAAGCCCATCATTTACAACCGATTTTTCAAATTGGTAAAGGTGGCGTAAACGTTGCGATGAATACCCAAATTGCTGAAGCGCTAGAAAAACGCGAATTAATCAAAGTTTCATTGTTACAAAATACCGATGAAGTAGCAGATGAAGCCGCATTAGAGATTGCACAAGCGACAAACAGTGAAGTCGTACAAGTCATCGGGCGGGTCATTGTGTTATACAAAGCTTCAAGTAAAGAAAAATACCAACGCCTGACGCAACAATTGAAATTATTGTAAGATTAGATGAGGGATGAATTGTTTGAAAGCAAAGTTTATCACTGAAGTTGAACCATTAATTCAAGTACAAACGACGCAGTCAAGAAAGCAAGTAGGTATATTAGGCGGTAATTTTAATCCGGTTCACAATCAGCATTTATTAATTGCCGATCAAGTGGGGACGGCTTTGAATTTAGAAAAGGTCTATCTGATGCCTGAATATTTACCACCCCATGTTGATGAAAAGGACACGATTGAGGCTGAACACCGGTTGAATATGCTAAAATTAGCCATCGCGGACAATTCTTTATTTGATATCGAACAAGCCGAGTTACAACGTAAAGGAAAAAGCTATACTTATGACACCATGAAAGCATTGATTGCCCAAAATCCTGATACGGATTATTATTTCATCATTGGCGGGGATATGGTAGAATATTTACCAAAGTGGTATAAAATTGATGAATTAGTCGAAATGGTGCAATTTGTGGGTGTTAAAAGGCCTGGATATACAATTGATACCCCTTATCCAATTATTTGGTTAGATGCGCCAATGATGGATTTGTCTTCTAGTTTAATCCGTAAAAAGATTGCACAAGGGTGTTCGATTCGTTATCTTGTACCTGAGGCTGTGCGAAATTATATTTTAGAAAAGGGGCTTTATTTTGAAAGTTGATGTAGCAAAATATAATCCGGCGATGCGTGAAGAATTGATGCAACAAGTACAGATGCAGATGAGCGAGAAGCGTTTTGTGCATGTACTAGGTGTAGAAGAGATGGCGGTGGCTTTAGCAAAAAAATATGGCGCAGATCCTAATAAAGCCAGTATCGCCGCTTTATGTCATGATTACGCTAAAGAACGTAGCGATGATGATTTTATCTTTGAGATTGAACGCAAACAGCTCAGTCCAGCCTTACTAAAATGGAATAATGCAATTTGGCATGGCGTTGTTGGCGCAGAATTTGTACGCGATGAATTAGGTGTAGAAGATGAAGAAATTCTACAAGCTATTCGTGTGCATACGACCGGTTCACGAGAAATGAGTCTTTTAGATAAAGTCATATTTGTAGCGGATTATGTGGAAAAAAATCGCCAATTTCCAGGAGTTGAAGAAGCTCGCGAATTAGCCATTTCGGATTTGGATGCAGCCGTGCGCTATGAATTAACACATACTTTACAATTCTTGATTTCAAAAGGGCAAGCGATTCATCCAAAAACGATAGAAACGTATAACTATTATGTAGCCAAACATTAGGAGGAGATTACTATAGATAGCAAACAAATTTTAGAAGTAGCTGTAAAAGCAGTAGATGACAAACACGCACAAGATATCGTTGCTTTAGATGTCCGCGAAGTTTCCTTATTAGCCGATTATTTTGTCATTTGTTCGGGAAACACTGACCGTCGTATCAATGCAATTGTCGATGAAGTGGTCGAACAAGCCTACAAAAATCAAATGGATGTCAAACGTGTCGAAGGAAAAGAGGCTAGTAAGTGGGTCTTGATTGATTTAGGCGATGTCATTGTCCATGTCTTTAATCAAAGTGAACGTGAATTTTATCAATTAGAAAAACTTTGGTCAGACGCACCTTTAGTAGATTTAAGTGAAATGGTTGTGAATGATAGTGGCTTATGAGACCTTTGCCTTTGTCTATGATGAAGTCATGGATACCTCGTTATATCAACGTTGGTTAGATTTTTCGTTGCGTTTTTTAGGTGACCGCAAGAGAATTTTAGAGCTTGCTTGCGGGACCGGGGCACTTGCTTTAGATTTTGCCAAAAGCGGTTTTGATGTGACAGCTTTAGACTTATCTGAAGAAATGCTAATGATTGCCAGTTCACGCGCGCAAGAAGCCGATGTGGATATTCAGTTTGTTGAAGGGGATATGTTGGATTTAACCGATATTGATACGTATGAAGCGGTGACTTGTTTTTCTGATTCGATTTGTTATATGGAGGATGAACAAGCCGTCCAACAAGTCTTTGATGGCGTGTATCAAATCTTAGAAGAAAATGGCGTCTTTATTTTCGATGTGCATTCTACTTATCAAATTGATGAAGTCTTCCCAGATTATAGCTATCATTATCAAACAGAGGATTTTGCCTTTTTATGGGATAGTTATGCTGTAGATGTGCCACATAGTATCGAGCATTTCTTAACGTTTTTTGTACAAAATGAGGATGGCTTATTTGAGCGCCGTGACGAGATTCACCGTGAAAGAACCTATCCATTAAACCAATATTTAATGATGCTAGAAAATGCCGGCTTTGCAAAAGTGGAAGCCTATGCCGATTTTATCGATAGCGAACCAAATGAAAAAAGTCGACGTTGGTTCTTTGTCTGTGAAAAATAATACAGTAAAAAGAAAAGATGGTTGGCAAGTTCAATCATCTTTTTGATTAGTACAGGATGTGAAGCAGCTCCGAAAGCCTAGAAGAAATTTTCGTGCTTACCTACCGCTGAGAAAATCGGATGAAAGGAGATTTTCTCAAGCAGGAGGGCGAAGTTCACAATGTCTAGCTGCTGAACACCGTCTACTTTGAGGAGGAATTAGATGAAAGCATGTGGCGTGATTGTTGAATATAATCCGTTTCATAATGGACATCGCTATCATTTGGAGCAAGCTCGCCTGCAATCTCAAGCGGATGTCATGATTTGTGCGATGAGTGGGAATTTCCTACAGCGTGGGGAAGCGGCAATTATTGATAAGTGGCAACGAGCAAATAGTGCCTTACAAAATGGGGCGGATATTGTTTTAGAATTACCCTTTGAATGGGCAGTTCAGTCGGCGGATTATTTTGCACAAGGCGGTGTCAATATGTTAGCAGCGATTGGTTGTGAGTATCTTTGTTTTGGAACGGATAGCCATAAAAAAATTGATTATCAGCATATTGGCCAATTTTTACATCAAAGACGCCAACAATTAGACCAACTGTTTCATCAAACGGCGGATGAAAAGCTTTCCTATGCTGAAAATATGATTCGCGTCTTTCAAGCTTTAGAAATGGACATTCCTTTTGATCACAAGCAACCAAATCATATTCTTGGATTGAGTTATGCTAAAGCGAATAGCCAACTGCCTAAGCCGATGGAATTATTAGCTATTGAGCGCAAGAATAGTGGCTATCATGATGAAGGGTTCACTTCAGAGACGATTGCTAGTGCTACAGCGATTCGACGAGGCATTTTTTGTGGTGAAGAGATCACACCTTATGTCCCAACAAGTTCACTAGACCATCTAGAGGATCAAAAAGTCTGTTTAGAAGATTATTTTCCGTATTTGAAATTCCGCATATTAACCATGGACTTAGCCAGCTTAAAACAAATCTATCAGATGGAAGCAGGCTTAGCAGTACGGATGAAAAAATGTATTGCCAGCTGCGAGTCTTATGAAAGCTTCGTCAACCAATTGAAGAGTAAACGTTATAGTCAGACACGTATCCAGCGTTTATTGTTATATTGCTTATTGAATGTAAAAGAGGCGGAAATTAAAAAGTCTTGGCAAAACCCCAGTCTTAGAGTATTAGGCTTTACCGAAAAAGGACAAAAGTATTTACAGCAAGTCAAAAAATCACTTGATTGGCCATTGATTGCTAGAGTTGGGCAAAAACAAGCTGAGCAACTCTTTTTAACCATTCGAGCCGATGAAGTCTATCAATTGGCACATTCAAAGATTCAAGAACAAAATTTTTCAAGAGCGGTCATTCGCATCTGACAACATTTTTGAAAAAACTGATGAAAAAAACTTCACAGATACTTACAATATCGGTATAATATGGAGTGGACCTTAAGTATTTATGAAATGAAACTATTAGAAAGCGAAGTGAAATTATGGGTCGTAAATGGGCAAATATCGTCGCTAAGAAAACGGCGAAAGATGCAAATAATAGCCGAATTTATGCGAAATTTGGTATTGAAATCTATGCAGCTGCAAAATCGGGTGAACCTGACCCACATTCTAACCAAAAATTACGTTTCGTTATTGAAAGAGCGAAAACTTATAATGTACCACGTCATATCATTGACCGTGCCATTGAAAAAGCAAAAGGTGGCGGCGATGAACAATACCAAGAATTACGCTATGAAGGTTTCGGACCAAATGGCTCAATGGTCATCGTGGACACTTTAACAAATAATGTCAACCGTACTGCTGCGGATGTCCGTGCTGCCTTTGGTAAAAACGGCGGAAACATGGGTGTAACTGGTGCAGTTAGCTATATGTTTGATAATACAGCATTATTTGGTTTTGCAGGCGATGATGCTGATGAAATCCTAGAATATTTAATGGATAAAGACATCGATGTACGTGATGTTGAAGCTGAAGATGGTCAAATTATGGTTTATGGTGAACCAACTGATTTCCATGCGATTCAAGAAGCACTAAAAGAAAAAGGGATCACTGACTTTAGCGTGGCTGAAATGCAAATGATTCCTCAAAATGAAGTGACATTAACTGGGGATGACTTAGCTAAGTTTGAAAAAATGATTGATGTTTTAGAAGACTTAGAAGATGTTCAATCCGTTTACCACAATGTAGACTTAGGCGAAGAATAAAATATTTGTAATGATGAGACTGGATGCTTAAAAGAAGTGTCTGGTCTTTTTTTCTTGTTTTCCAAAATATATTTATACTCGTTGTGCTAGTTGAAAAATACTGGAAAAAATAAAAGATTTCGCATAAAGTAAACTCGAAACCAACCACAGAAATGAGTGAACGATATGCGAAATCAATACCAGTATACCGAAACTTTTACTGAACCACAAGTACTTTTTTCAATGATTTTAGAAAATCTCTTTTTCGATTTAATAGTATCGGTAAATGAGTGGTCGGAATCTCAAAATAAACTGAAATAGTAGAGTGCGCCGGTCGGAAATTCTTAAGTGGTAGGTCACTGAGTAAAAATTCTAGAAATTCGTATTTATCCTTAATGAGCTTGATTTTCACGTCAAATAATTGCAATTTATTTTGTAAATATTGTGCGATGGCTGATTATTGTTGGATAATTTTAGGCTGAACAGGGCACAATGGCACTTTACCTTCTGTTTTATCTTGTACATCGACCAATTGATTAAAGGTGTTATTGATTTCGACTTGTTTAGCGATGAGAGATTGACATTTTTTGATATTTTCTTCAATTTTTTCGCGTTCTTCTAACATTCCTTTTAGATAGGGAAACTTAATCCGCGCGGTATCAATTTCATAGTGTCCACGTTCATTTTTCACCGCATATAATTCTTCATTTTTAATCATCTGTTAGACTTTAGAAATGGATATTTGGTATTTTTCTGCGTATTCTTTTACTTTCATTTTCAGTCACCACTTTTATTTTATAACAAGAAAGCGTATTCTTCAATTTGCTGTTTAAAAGAATATCCGTGCCCCAAAAAAGACACGGATAAGCATTATTTGGTTTGAAAACTTTCAGGATTTAAGTCTAATAAATAAGGACTTAACTGACCTTTTTGAGAAACGATATGTAATTCATGCATGGCACGAGTAAATATCGTATATAGAATTAATTGGTCATGTGCAGTGTGGAATTGTTGGTTAACATCCCAAGCAATCACTCGGTCAAATTCCAAGCCTTTTGCAAGATAGGCAGGAATAATCATGATATCACGCTTCATAAAGGTTTCCTCTGAATCAAGCAATTGGACTTTTGATTTTAGTTTCTCATCTAATTGTTGGTAAAGTTCCTGACATTCTTTCGTGGTTTTACAAATAATTGCCGTTCGTAAATGGGGTTGTTCGGCACTACATTGTTGGATAAATTGATTGAACCAAGTGATTTTTTCATTTTTATCAAGTGTCCATAAAGTAGGTAGACTGGCATGGCGAGCAGTAGCCACAACTTGGTCTTCTTGAGATAAAAACTGGTTCGCAAAGTCCGTAATTTCCTGCGTAGAACGATAACTAGTCGTTAATTGATAATTAGTCACTTCAACATCTGGGAAAAGACGATCGAGGCTGCCGACAATTGAATCATTACCAAAGATTTTTTGATTTAAATCCCCGCATAGACTGATATTCGCTTTTGGATATAAACTACGCAATAAAGCGACTTGAGCTGGTGGAAAGTCTTGCATTTCATCGATAAAGATAAAGCGCCCCTTTTGTTCGACATAGATCGGATACAGTCCTTTTGCCAATAAGAAGTATAATGTTGCATCACTAGTTGTTAATTGGCGATTGCGCAAACGATTTTTTACTTCAACTAGATGCGTTTGATATTCCGCTATATCAATGCCAGACACAGGCGCAATAGTTTTTAAGAAATGTAAGTATTGGGCTGCCAAATTGATGAACGTATAATTTTTCACTGCACGTTTGATTTTTCTAAATTTCTTTTTGACGATTTGTTGGCGAAACTCTTTTAACATTTTGCGCTCCGTTTTTTCGTCGGCTTCTAAATTTGGATTATCTTCAAAAGCTTGTTGGAGCATTTCTTCAGCAAGCGTTTTTACTTCAGGCAATTTTGCTTCATCTTTCATCAGGCCACCGATTTTTTTCAATAGTCTTGTTTGTAAGAGTTGCATGCGTTGATGAATTGGCAAGTTTGGATTAGTTTCTAAATAATAAGCACGTATTTGTTCTTTAGATAAAAGCATGCGGTCGTTTAATTTTAGATTTCTAAATAATGGGCCAACAGCGGTGATGCTCTTGAGATATGGCTTGATTTGATAGACGGCGGTGACACTTTGTTTAAAGCTATCGACAGCATTTTCTAAATCAGCCAAAAATTCTTCTTCACTCATCGTGTTTTTAGGAATTTCCATCGTTGGCAAGAGCTGTTGTAGAAAATCATTGAAAGTAAAGGTCGGCACTTGGCTTTCACCTAAAGACGGCAGCACCATCGAAATATAATCGGTAAATAAACGGTTAGGAGAGAAAACGAGGACTTGCTTTTCATCTAGCCATTGACGATTATGGTATAAAATATAGGCCACCCGTTGCAAGAGTGCGGAGGTTTTTCCACTTCCAGCAATCCCTTGAATTAAAACTGCCTTACTATGGCTGTCACGGATGATGGTGTTTTGCATTTTTTGGATGGTCGCCACGATATTTTTCATTTGATTGCTGCTGGCTTCATCTAATACTTCAAGCAAGAATTCATCATTAATTGTATCATTGGTATCGACCATTGCTTGTAGTTTGCCGTCTGTGATTTTGAATTGTCGTTTTAAAGTAAGTTCGACTTCAAAGGTGTCCTGATCGGTTTGATAACTCGCTTTTCCAAGATGACCTTCATAATATAGGTTGGCAATTGGTGCACGCCAGTCAATAATGGTTGGTTCTTCATTTTTATCCCGTAAAGAAGCGATTCCCAGGTACAGTGTTTCGTCAAGCGCTTCTTCCTTGAAATCAATCCGTGCAAAATACGGGCTTTTTTGCATGGCGGATAGTGTTTGGATACGTTTTTCTTGGGATTGGGCATTTTGATATTTCATCATTAAATCTTGTTCGTGTTTTTGATATTCTACGACAGATTCGTAAAAAGCCTCTTCAGAACCTGTTTGAATTTTTATATCGGCTAATTCTTTTAAATCACTTTGAAAATGGCCGTTTAATTCTTGTAATTTTCGACTTAAGATATTTTTCTCTTGTTCTATATTAACGAGTGTGATATTTAAATGTTGAATTTCTTGTTCTTTTGCGTTAATTGTAATCACCCCTAACAATTCTTGACTTAAAATTATAGCATAGATTAGGGGGATTAACTACCATTTGATAGTAAAAAGTATGTTACAAAGAAGATAAGTGATTACTTTCGAAGTTTTAACTAAAAGCTAAAAGATAGTTGACAATTTAGTTCGTTCGTTTATCATAAAATTAGATTATTTTTGAGGAGGAATTTTGATGCCATTCGTACACATTGAATTAGTGGAAGGTCGTAGCCAAGAACAATTAGAAAACATGATGAAAGATGTGACAGAAGCCGTTCACAAAAATACTGGTGCACCTAAAGAGCATATTCATGTCATTATTAATGAAATGAAAAAAGGCACTTATGGTGTAAACGGTGAGTGGAAAAAATAAGCAGTTCAAAAATGTCTGGAAATCTTCTAGGCATTTTTTGTTCAATTTTTCTAGCATTTCTTTTCATTTTTTCTTGCAATTTTCAAGAAATGGTGTTTAAATAGAAGACGTAAATTGATCGATGAGAAAGACACCTAAACTTGAGAGTCTTCTGATAAGAGAGGAAGGTCGTGGCTGAAAACCTTCTAGGAGAAAACCAAGGGCAGACCACTTTCACAAGACCCTTATTAATCTAGGGGCGGTGCAGACCGTTAAGACTTTCAAGGAGTAGCAATACTTAAAATTAGGTGGAACCACGTAGATACGTCCTAGTGTAGTCATAGATTATGGCTATGCTAGGACTTTTTGTTTTACGTGAATCATCAGAAATATGGAGGAAAACAAGATGATTAAAATTACTTTTCCAGATGGTGCAGTCAAGGAATTTGCTGCAGGTGTCACAACGAAAGAAATCGCTGAAGGTATTTCAAAGAGTTTAGCGAAAAAAGCATTAGCCGGTAAATTAAACGGCCAATTAATTGATTTAACACGCGAAATCAATGAAGATGGAGCAATTGAAATTATTACGCCAGATCATGAAGATGCGTTGAGCCTATTACGCCATTCAAGTGCCCATTTAATGGCTCAAGCAATGCGTCGTTTATATCCCAAAATTCACTTTGGCGTAGGTCCAGCCATTGATTCTGGTTTCTACTACGATACAGATAATGGCGAAAATGCAATTACTGCAGAAGACCTACCAGCTATCGAAGCGGAAATGATGAAGATTGTGAAAGAAAACTTACCAATCGAACGCCGTGTCTTAACAAAACAAGAAGCGCTAGAATTATTTGCGCAAGATCCATATAAAGTGGAATTAATTACCGAATTACCTGAAGATGAAGTGATTACTGCTTACCAACAAGGTGAATTCGTAGACCTTTGCCGTGGCCCACATGTTCCTTCAACTGGTCGTATCCAAGTCTTCCAATTATTATCAGTGGCAGGTGCATACTGGCGCGGAAATTCTGACAACCATATGATGCAACGTGTTTATGGTACTGCCTTCTTTGATAAAAAAGACTTAAAAGAATTCTTGCGTTTACGTGAAGAAGCTAAAGAACGTGATCACCGTAAATTAGGTAAAGAACTTGATTTATTCATGGTATCTAAGGAAGTTGGTTCTGGTTTGCCATTCTGGTTACCAAAAGGCGCTACGATCCGTCGTACCATTGAACGCTACATTGTTGATAAAGAAATTAGCTTAGGTTACCAACATGTCTATACTCCAGTGATGGCTGATGTGAACCTTTATAAGACTTCTGGCCACTGGGATCACTACCATGAAGATATGTTCCCACCAATGGATATGGGCGATGGCGAAATGTTGGTATTACGCCCAATGAACTGTCCGCACCACATGATGGTCTATAAAAATGACATCCATTCCTACCGCGAGTTACCAATTCGTATTGCTGAATTAGGAATGATGCATCGTTATGAAAAATCAGGAGCTTTATCTGGTTTACAACGTGTGCGTGAAATGACTTTAAATGATGGACATACATTTGTGCGTCCAGATCAAATTAAAGATGAATTCAAACGTACTTTAGACTTAATGACTTCTGTTTACCATGATTTTGGTATTGATGATTATCGTTTCCGTCTAAGTTATCGTGATCCAAATAATACAGATAAGTACTTTGATGATGATGCTATGTGGGAAAATGCACAAACCATGTTAAAAGCTGCGATGGATGAATTAGGCTTAGAATACTTTGAAGCAGAAGGAGAAGCTGCATTCTACGGTCCTAAACTAGACGTCCAAGTAAAAACAGCACTAGGTATGGAAGAAACACTATCTACTATCCAATTAGACTTCTTATTACCTGAACGTTTTGATTTAACATATGTGGGTGAAGATGGCGAAAATACCCACCGCCCAGTCGTTATCCACCGTGGAATCGTCTCAACTATGGAACGTTTTGTCGCTTACTTAACAGAAGTGTATAAAGGGGCTTTTCCAACATGGTTAGCACCAATTCAAGCAACCATTATTCCTGTGTCTGTGGATGCGCATAGTGATTACGCTTATGAAATCAAACGTCGTCTACAAGAAAAAGGATTACGTGTCGAAGTGGATGATCGTAACGAAAAAATGGGTTACAAGATCCGTGCTTCTCAAACGCAAAAAATTCCTTACCAAATCGTTGTTGGGGATAAAGAAGTGGAAGAAGGCACCGTCAATATCCGCCGCTACGGTAGCAAAGAAACACATGTAGAATTACTAGACATGTTTATCGATGCGATAGTTGCGGACGTGAAGAACTACAGCCGTAAATAGTGAAACAAAATGATAAAGATGCCAAACGTATTGATATCGGTTTGGCATCTTTTCTTTGTATTTCAAAAATTAAATTTTTGACATCTTTTTAATTTTGTTTGAATACTTTTAAGCTAGCTTAAAATTTATTGATAGGTGATATTATGAAATCGTTGTTAGAATTAGAAGAGTTACCGTATGAAGAACCAACTAGATCAATTTTTGAGCAATTCATTTTTACGTGCACATATACAAGTAGCTAATTTTAGCGTTTTATTAGAAAAACAAATGATGTAGTGCCGTATATTTCTTTGTTTTTTTCTAATTTTAATTTCATTTAGCAATATGGGTCTAATCTATTTAGACCTTTATTTATTTTTGAGGGGGAGTATGATGGATGTCTTAGAAAAGGAATTAACAAAAGGTTCTGTATCGTATAAAGAAAATGAAACTTGGAGATATTATTTTTTTGATAATAACATACCGACTCAAGGTTGGAAAATACATATTAGTTCACAAATGAAAGATTGTATCGAAATATTTAAGATAATTTCGACAGTGATGAAAGATGAAAAATGTACATACCGGTGCAGCTTACGTGATTGCAAGGCGTGGTCAAGGTTTTAAAGAAACGAAAATTAATTAAAATATTACATATAAAAAATTCTTCCATGGCAAATAGATAACAACCTAAGAGAGTTGTGTTTATCCCTGTATGGTCGTAATTTTAGAAGTTTAAGCAAATAAAGATTGTATGGCTAAGCTTTTGTTTAAAAATAAAATAAAAGATGTTGAAATAGTTATTTGTTTAAATGGAATAGGTTAACCGTATGACCTTGATTTGAAAAAATTTTAAAATAAACTCTAGGTTTCAAATGTTTTAATTTAGAGTTACGGTATTAATCATGGACGATTGGACATTGTTTAAAAATAGTATACAAAATATTTCTAAAGATGAAATTAAACTAATTGATACATTAAGTTATTTGCAAGCCGAAAGAATTCGCCGCGGTATTTCTCAAACTGAGCTTGCCGAAAAAATAGGAATGAAACAATCTCAATTGGCTAAAATTGAACAATTGGATTCTACCCCGACATTAGCAACCTTAAATCGTTATGCAAAAGGTTTAGGTTTAGCCATACAAATCAAAGTTGTAGCATACGCCGAAGCATAAATAGCACATTTTAAGAACGATGGTTGGAAAGGTGAAGATGCTGTTAGGGATACAAATTATTAATGCCGCACAGTATTCCAAGTTCATACACTATCAAACGGACTTTTCATGGATTAATTTTGCAATCTATTTGATTTTATGAAAAAAGTATGCTATATTTTCATTAGTAATGATACTTGAAGGTGAGTGAGCGATATTTAATTGCTCACTCTTTTTAATGAAAAAATGCCTTGAAGTTCACTAAAGGAGGTCTGAAGAATTTGAGTAGCGTTGTCCAAACAGTTACCGATTTAGTTACACCAATTGTTGATGAACATGGATTTGAATTAGTAGAAGTAGAATTTGTCAAAGAAGGAAAAAGCTGGTATCTTCGTGTCTTTATCGATAAAGAAGGCGGAATTGATATTGAAGAATGTGCGCTTGTCAGTGAACAATTAAGCGAAAAATTAGATAATGTTGATCCTGATCCAATCCCACAAGCTTACTTTTTAGAGGTTTCTTCACCAGGAGCAGAACGCCCATTGAAGAAAGAAAAAGATTATGAAAAAGCATTAGGAGGATACATTCATATTTCTTTATATCAAGCGGTTCAAGATGAAAAAGTTTATGAAGGATTTTTGGAAAGCTTCGATGAAAATCAATTAACATTAAAAGTCCGCATCAAAACACGTGAAAAACAAATCACTTTTGATCGAAACAATATTGCCAAAGCACGTTTAGCAATTCAGTTTTAATTATGGAGGGAAAATAGTCAAATGAGTAAAGAAATGTTAACGGCCTTAGAAACTTTAGAAGCGGAAAAAGGTATTGCCAAAGAAATCGTGATTGAAGCCTTGGAAGCCGCTTTAATCTCTGCCTATAAACGCCACTATGGACAAGCCCAAAATGTGGAAGTTGAATTTGATCAAAAGAAAGGGGACATCCATGTTTATGCGGTGAAAGAAGTCACTGAAGAAGTCATGGATAGTCAATTAGAAGTTTCAATTAAAGATGCGACTGCGATTAATCCGCATTATGAAATTGGAGATAAGATTCGTTTTGAAGTGACACCAAAAGATTTCGGTCGGATTGCTGCTCAAACTGCTAAACAAGTCATCTTACAACGTGTTCGTGAAGCAGAACGTAGCATTATTTATGAAGAATTCTCACAATATGAAAAAGAAATTCTTCAAGGAATCGTTGAACGTCAAGATAATCGTTATATCTACGTGAATTTAGGGAAGATTGAAGCCGTCTTATCAAAACAAGACCAAATGTTAAATGAATTCTACCAACCACATGACCGCATTAAAGTCTTTGTATCCAAGGTAGAAAATACTTCAAAAGGCCCTCAAGTTTTTGTCAGCCGTAGTCATCCGGATTTACTACGCCGTTTATTTGAACAAGAAGTCCCAGAAGTGTATGATGGTACTGTTGAAATCATGAGTATTGCCCGTGAAGCTGGGGACCGTTCTAAAATTGCGGTTCGTTCATTTGATGCAGATATTGATCCAGTGGGTACTTGTGTCGGTCCAAAAGGTCAACGTGTTCAAAATGTAGTCAATGAATTAAAAGGCGAAAACATGGATATCGTCGAATGGGATGAAGATCCAGCTGTTTACATTGCCAATGCGTTGAATCCAGCAGAAGTCAGCGATGTAATCTTTGACTTAGAAAATCCAAAATCATGTACGGTTGTTGTGCCAGACAATCAATTATCCTTAGCGATTGGTAAACGTGGTCAAAATGCTCGTCTAGCTGCTAAATTAACCAACCATAAAATCGACATCAAGCCTGAATCTCAAATGCAAGAATTCTATGCTCAACTTGAAGCGCAAGAAGCACAAGAAGATTACGAGGAAGAATTAGTAGAAGAAGCGTTCGATGAAGTAGCTCAAGAAGTAAATGATGATGTCGTAGCTGATGAAGTTACACAAGAAGATGTAGAAGAAGTTTTAGAAAGTGAAGATGAAACTTTAACTGAAGAATAGGAGGTACCTATGAAGCAAAGAAAAATTCCTTTAAGAACCTCTGTTGTAACCGGTGAAGTGATTCCCAAAAAACAATTATTAAGAATTACGCGCTCAAAAGAAGGTGTCGTTTCCATCGATCCAACGGGTAAAATGCCTGGTCGCGGTGCCTATATCGCGATGGAGCCAGAAGAAGCTGAACTTGCTTGGAAAAAACGCATCTTTGATAAAAAATTTGGTGTGACGTTAAGTGACGAATTTTATCAAGAATTACTAGATTATGTCAAACATCAAAAAGCACGTCGAGAGTTATTTGGAAATGAATAAACAAAAAGTATTAAATCTCTTAGGTCTAGCCCAACGAGCAGGAAAATTAGTAACAGGTGAAGAACTTGTTACCAAAGAAATCCAAGCACAGAAAGCAAAATATGTTTTTGTAGCAAGCGATGCGGGTAAGAATACCTTAAAGAAATTGCAAGATAAATCAAGATATTATGAAATCCCTCTAAGTGAAGCTTTTACTAGTCTTGAATTGACCCAAGCTTTAGGAAAACCAAGAAAAGCAATTGCGGTGATGGATCACGGCTTTGCTAAGAAAATGGGGGAATTATTGAACGAATAGGAAGGTGATTGAATGAGTAAAGTCAGAATTTATGAATTGGCGAAAGATTTAAATATCTCCAGTAAAGAATTAGTCGAGAAAGCCAAAACAATTGGAATGGAAGTTGAAAATCATCGCAGTGCCATCACGAAAGAAGAAGCGCAACAATTAAAAGCTGAGTTTCAAAATCGTGAAGTGATACAAACGGATGGTCATAAGAAATTCCAAACCCAAAGAAACAATCCAAACTTTCTAAACCGTCATAAACAACAAAGAAATGCGAATTCAAATAATCGAAATCGCAAAAATACAAAAAATGGCGCAAATCAAAAGCCAGCCGATGCTTCGAAAAATGAATCAGCAAGCAAAAATAAAGTAGTGAAACCAGTTACTCAAGCCAAAGCGACTCCTAAAAAAGCTGAACAAGAGAAGCAACCTAAAGCGACTGAAGTGAAAAAAGCAGCAGTCACGAAGCAAGAAGTGAAGCAAGAAGTTGTTTCACAAGAGAAGCAAACTACTGAAGTTAAAGTTGCTAAAGAAAAACCAGCTGAAAAAGTACTTCCAGTTCAGCCTGAGAAAAAGGAAACACCTAAACCAAAAGTAGCTACAGTAGTTGAGAAGAAAGCAGAGGAAAAGGTGGTTGCTAAAGTTAGTGAAAAAGAAGTAAACATTGAGCAACCTCAATTGGATCCTAAAAATGAAAAACCAGAAATGAAAGTTGTTGATAATGTGTCAAATGATAAAAAGGAAAAGAAATCTCAAGTGAGTCAACCTGAAAAGCAAGGGAAATCAATGAAACAAGAAAATCAATCAAAATCAGAAAAAGCGAAAAAAGTTGCCCCAGTTGCCACTGAACAAGAGAATCGTAAACAAGAGCGACCAAAAAACAAAGCGAAAAAACAACATAACAATAATCGCTATGAAGACGCTAATTTTGGTAGAGGACGAAATGCTAAAACGAATAATAAGAAAGATTTCGACAAACCAAATAATAAATTCAAGGGCAAAAAAGGCAAAAATAATAAGCAACAAGAAAAGAAACCAGCTGTGCCACCACGCAAGTTCCGTGAATTACCAGAAGTATTGGAATATACAGATGGTATGAATGTCGCTGAAATTGCGAAAAAAATTCACCGTGAACCAGCTGAAATTATCAAGAAATTATTTATGATGGGCGTAATGGTGAATCAAAACCAACCATTAGATACGGATACCATTGAATTATTAGCAGCAGACTATGGAATCGATGCGCAAGAAAAAGTCCAAGTCGATATTGCAGATATTGATAAATTCTTTGAACCTGAAGAAATCAATGAAGAGAATTTAGTGGCACGTCCACCAGTTGTGACAATCATGGGACACGTTGACCATGGTAAAACGACTTTACTAGATACTTTACGTAATTCACGGGTAACAAGTGGAGAGGCTGGCGGAATTACCCAACATATTGGGGCGTACCAAATTGATATCGATGGTAAACCAATTACCTTCTTGGATACACCTGGACACGCAGCCTTCACAAGTATGCGTGCTCGTGGTGCAAGTATCACGGATATCACTATTTTAGTCGTAGCGGCTGATGATGGAGTTATGCCACAAACTGTTGAAGCGATTAACCACGCCAAAGCTGCCAATGTACCAATTATTGTAGCAGTAAATAAAATTGATAAACCAGCGGCTAATCCACAACACGTGATGCAAGAATTAACCGAATATGAATTAATTCCAGAAAGCTGGGGAGGCGATACCATCTTTGTAGAAATCTCAGCGAAATTCGGTCAAAATATTGATGAATTATTAGAAATGATTCTATTAGTTGCTGAGGTGGAAGACTTAAAAGCTGATCCAACGCAACGTGCAATTGGTACGGTTATTGAAGCTCGTCTAGATAAAGGTAAAGGACCAGTTGCTACATTATTAGTACAACAAGGAACGATGCATGTTGGTGATCCAATTGTTGTCGGTAATACATTTGGTCGTGTCCGCGTGATGACAAATGACTTAGGACGTCGTGAAAAAGCTGCTGGCCCTGCAACTCCAGTGGAAATTACTGGTTTGAATGATGTACCACAAGCCGGTGATCGTTTCGTTGTCTTTGAAGATGAAAAGACGGCGCGTGCTGCTGGTGAAGAACGTGCGAAACGTGCTTTAGTCCAACAACGTGCAGTTACACATCGCGTTACTTTAGATAACTTATTCGATAGCCTAAAAGAGGGTGAATTGAAGGAAGTTAATGTGATTATTAAAGCGGACGTACAAGGATCTGCGGAAGCTCTAGCCGCCTCTTTACAAAAAATTGATGTAGAGGGTGTTCGTGTTAATATCGTTCACTCAGCGGTTGGAGCGGTAAATGAAAGTGACGTCACACTAGCAGCAGCATCTAATGCGATTATCATTGGTTTCAATGTTCGCCCTACACCACAAGCGAAACAACAAGCCGAACTTGAAAGTGTGCAAATTCGTTTACATCGTATTATCTATAAAGCGATTGAAGAAATTGAAACTGCGATGAAAGGGATGCTTGATCCAGAATACGAAGAAAAAATTACAGGTCAAATGGTGGTCCGTGAAACCTATAAAGTATCTAAAGTCGGTACAATTGCTGGATGTTATGTATTAGAAGGTTCAATTAAACGTGATAGCGGCGTACGTGTCATTCGTGATGGTATCGTTATTTACGAAGGACAACTTGCTAGTTTGAAACGCTTCAAAGATGATGTCAAAGAAGTCAAAATGGGATTTGAATGTGGTGCGATGATTGAGAAATTCAACGATATCAAAGTAGACGACATTATTGAAGCCTTCATCATGGAAGAAGTCAAAGTAGACTAATAGACTGCTGCTAAGGAGGAAATTATGGCAAACTATCGTGATAGACGCTTAGCACAAGAAATCCAAAAAGAAGTCAATCAAATCTTGCGTAAAAAAGTTCGTGACCCACGCGTACAAGAAGTAACAATTACTGAAGTTCGTGTGACTGGAGATTTACAACAAGCAACGATTTACTATACCATTTTATCTAATCTTGCTTCAGATCGTACAAAAGCACAACAAGGGTTAGAAAAAGCAACTGGACTAATCAGACGAGAATTGGGTCATGTGTTAACCTTATATAAAACACCTGAACTATTCTTTAGCTATGATGAATCTATTGACTATGGAAATAAAATTGATGAAATGCTAAGAAATTTAAATAAAGAATATTAATTTTTTGCTGAGTCAGAAAGTATCATCTGGCTCAGTTTTTTTATTACAATTTTTGATTTGTGTCTTTACTATTTGTCCAACAAAGAGTAAACTTCGCCTATTATTAAAAAATTCTATAACAATAATTACTCTATCTGTTTGCGTTTTCACGTACAAAGGTGTACAATACGGGGAGGATATAAGGAGAGAAAAATTTATGAAAAGAGTAACTTATACGAAAGAAATGATTGTCGACGCTGGATTAAATGTTATCTTTGAACAAGACTTTAAACATTTGACCGCTCGTGCTATTGCTAATGAATTAGGCTGTTCCCCACAACCCATTTATTTGCAATTTGAAAATATGGACGATTTGAAAGATGCGATTGTCGCGAAGTTATGGCAACGATGTCATAATTATATGGAGCTCAAGCATAAAAAAGATAGCCGTAAAATGATAAATTACCCCTTATCTTTTATCCGCTATGCATTAAAGAAATCAAATTGGTATCAGAGCTGTTTTCAAGATATAAGTGGTAATCCAAAAGGGGTAAATGAAAAGTTAAAAACCTATTTTATGACGGAGATTTTTGAATTTGAACGTAACTTAACAGATAAAGAACAAAAATTCTTCTTTATTGAGGCCTTTGCATATATTCATGGGCTAATTGGTGCGGTAAATAGTGGTCGTATTCGTAAAGATGAGTCACAAATAGCACATAGATGGGAAAACTACTTACAGGATTTAGCACAAAGATATCCATTAAGTTTTGAGGCACAATAGCAATATGTAAACTTTCTTTTTAACATATTAGAAAAGGGCTATTGCAAGATTTTGCTAAGCGCATTAAAATATGGGTGAATAAAGGAAAAGTTCTGTATAGGAGAAGTAATCTAAATGATTGGAAAAAGGATAGCAGTAAATTAAATGGTGCTTTTGTCTGAAAAAAAACAAGAGTGCCATTTAATTTTTTTATGCACACTTTGATTCGCTCAAGGTGATTTTTTGTGCCTGATTTGTTAACTTGTTTTTATTTCATATGTAGGATAAAATGGAGAAGTGTGATTTTATAGAAAAGGAAGGAAATCATGGAAGGCATTTTACCTTTATGGAAAGAACGTGGCTTAACGAGTCATGACTGTGTATTTAAGTTACGCAAAATTTTACATATGAAAAAGATTGGTCATAGCGGGACTTTGGATCCTGATGTTGATGGCATTTTACCAATCTGTATCGGACGAGCGACTAAGGTTGTTGAATTTTTGACGGATTCTGGAAAAGTATATGAAGGCGAAATTACTCTAGGCTATTCGACGACGACAGAGGATGCGAGTGGGGAGATTGTTGATTTAACACCCGTTGAAAAAGTTCTGTCAAATGATTTGATTGATAGCACAATGCAGACTTTTATTGGTGAGATTACGCAAATTCCACCCATGTATTCAGCAGTTAGAGTGAATGGTAAGCGATTATATGAATATGCACGTAATGGTGAAACTGTTGAAAGACCTGTCAGAAAAGCTCAAATTTATCGCTTTCAAAGAATCACGGAACCGGTCTTTGATGCGCAAAAACACACGCTATCTTGGCGCTTTCAGGTAGCTTGTGGCAAAGGTACTTATGTTCGTACGCTAGCTGTTGATTTAGGGAAAAAATTAGGCTTTGCTGCTCATATGTCCGATTTAACACGGATAAAAAGTGGTGGTTTTACCAAAGAGCAAGCCGTAACTTTAGACCAAGTAGCTCAAGCGATGGCAAACAATGAGGTAGAAAAGCTGCTTTTACCCATTGAGTATGGGGTTCGTGATTTTCCACGCATTGATATTTCTGAAGAGTTGACTAAAAAAGTGATGAATGGGATGCGGATTCCGTATTGGCAATTTGGTTTTAATACTTGTCCAGATCGTCCAATCGCTTTATATTACAAAGAGTGCGTATTAAGTATCTATGAAGTCAGTCCAAGTGATAATAATATGCTTAAACCAAAAAAAATGTTAAGAAGGCAATTAGAAATGAAGGAATAATAGTTATGAATATCATTGAATTAAGACATCCATATCACCAAGAACGAGTCATCAAGGAAGAAGTTGTTTTGGTGCTAGGCTTTTTCGACGGAGTACATCGCGGACATCAAGCAGTGATTGAACAGGGGAAAAAACTAGCAAAAGAAAAGAATCTGAAACTAGCACTGATGACTTTTAACCAACACCCATCCATTGTTTTTCAAAAAATGTCTAAAGAAACGATGACCTATTTAACGAGCATGCATCAAAAAGCGCAATTATTTGAAAAAGCTGGGGTGGATTTATTATATGTGGTTGATTTTACTTCAGCCTTTGCAAAATTAACGCCCGAAGAATTTATCGAACAATATATCATTGGGTTACATGCTAAAGTAGTTGTGGCTGGATTTGACTATACATTTGGCTATCAAGGAAAAGCAACAATGACAGATTTAGCGCAATTAGCAAACCAACGCTTTGAAGTTATCGAAGTCCCTGAATTAAGCGAACATGGACAAAAGGTTAGTTCGACTGCCATTCGCCAAGCTTTGGCAAAAGGCGATATGCAAGCAGTCAATGAATTATTAGGCTATCCTTATACGATAGAAGGAACGGTGATGCATGGCGATGCGCGTGGCCGTACACTGGGATTTCCTACAGCGAATATTCGTTTTACCCCAACGACGCGCTTACCAATCGAAGGCGTGTATGTTTGTGAATTTAAAGTGGGGAATACCTGGCATCAAGCAATGGGATCAATTGGCCATAATGATACGTTTGGAGAAGGCCGTAAATTAACAGTAGAGGTCTATATTTTAGATTTTCATCAAGAAATTTATGGAGAATTTGTGGAAGTGCGTTGGTTACATCTACTCCGTGAACAAATTAAATTTGATGGAGCTGAGCGTTTGATTCAACAACTCCATCAAGATGAGGTAGATACAAGAGCATATTTTGCGACCTTAGCGAAGGAATCATGATTTTTGAACATTAATTAGCTGAAATTCTTCGCTATCAGGCACTTTTATGATGAGAAATCCGTCTGGCAAAGTCGCAGGGGAAACGTCTTTGATATTTTTTCCGCTTGCAATCTGTGCCATACGGATTAATTCTTTTTCATCTTTGCTGCTGGCTACGAGATTTCCGAGATTAAAAAGGACATTTTCTTCCATGACAATCACTTCCTTGTGTATATTATATCAAAAATGAGAAAGAAAGGGGGATGGAAATGTTAGAGGCTATTTCAAGTTATATTCATATACCTTTTTGCGAGCATATTTGTTATTATTGCGATTTTAATAAAGTCTTTTATGAAGGACAACCCGTAGATGAGTACCTAGAAAAACTGGATTTGGAAATGAAATTATGGCTAGAAAAATATCCGCAACAACAAACACCAACCATCTACATTGGGGGAGGGACGCCAACTTCTTTAAATGATGCTCAGTTACGTTCTTTATTAACAAGTGTAACCAAATATTTTGATGTGACGACAACCAAAGAATTTACTGTTGAAGCGAATCCAGGAGATTTAACAGAAAATAAACTTCATATTATGCAAGAATTTGGGGTCAATCGGTTATCAATGGGTGTGCAGACTTTTAATGACCGTTTGCTAAAGAAAATTGGTCGGAAGCATACGGTTAAAGATGTGGATGATACACTGAACTTTTTAGCGAAGAATCATTTTGATAATGTGAGTATTGATTTGATTTATGCTTTACCAGGTCAGACGCAGCAAGATTTTGATGAGACCTTAAAGCAAGCACTTAGTTATGACTTGCCACATTACTCGATGTATTCTTTGATTTTGGAAAATAAGACGATGTTTATGAATTGGGTGCGCAAAGGTCGATTAGAATTACCTAGCCAGGAAGAAGAGGCGGGAATGTTTGCCTTGGCGATGGATGTGATGCGTCAAAAAGGTTATGAGCAGTATGAAGTTTCAAACTTTGCTAAACCAGGCTTTCAGTCACAGCACAACCTTGTTTACTGGAATAATGAGTACTACTTTGGCTTCGGCGCTGGGGCTAGTGGATATGTCGACAAAGTAAGATATAAAAATCATGGCCCGATTCAACATTATTTAAATCCTTTACGAAACCAACAATTGCCCATTCTCTCTGAAGAAACCTTAGATCAAAAAGCACGTATGGAAGAGGAGATGTTTTTAGGACTCCGTAAAGCACAAGGCGTCTCCATTGCGCACTTTAATGAGAAATTTGGTGTTGATTTTCATCAAATATACGGTTCTGTTGTTGAAAATTATGTATCTAAAGGATTACTCAATCAAACGGATAACGGCTATATTCAACTAACCAAAAAAGGACTTTTTCTAGGGAATGAAGTATTTGAGGGATTCTTACTTTAGCTTGTGAATTCATTGTATATTAATACTAAATAGCTTTCAAAAGTTATGATTTTCCGTGTATCTTTTTTGATATTAGCATACGCCATACTTATTTGTTAAATTGATATTTTTTCAAAACTTTTGAACGAAATACAGTAGGAAGTATTCAGATGAATAGATTGTACTTATAATGAATACAATATAGACTCACTAGGTGTAAGATCATTTATTTTGTGATATTACACCTTAGTGAGCCTTTTGTGTCAAATATTTATATTGCAAAAAAAAGATAGCTGTACTATTAGTGTGAGTGATATAATTGATATGAGTTATATTTCATGTTTTTCAAGTTTGTACATAATTGTGGCAATCCATACAGAAATAAATGATGGTAAGAATGCGAGCATGAGATAGGCCGGACTACTGACTCCCCCTTCGATTAACTTTTCAATGTCAGTACCTTTAATAAAATTATCAACAGCCACCTGATACAAAGTGATATAAATGAGTCCCCATTGAATATAGTATTCAATTAAGGTGAAGATGGTCATTGATATATGCCATTTATTTGCAAGTTTACTGACTAGAAAATATAAAATGACTCCTGAAACCAAAATTAGCATAAACATTGTCATAAAGGGGGACTTTCCAAGTGGTGTTACGATATATTGGCTGATGAGCAAAAGTCCAAATACTAGGATTAAAAATACAGTTGTTGAAAAGAATAGCATTGCGGCAAAAACAGCTAAAGTTTTAAAGAAAATAAAACGTTCAAGTCGTTTGGAATTAATCACTCTTCCTAAAAATAGTAGTAAAACTAAAAGTATAATCTCGTTCATTTCTAACCCCTCCATTTTTCATCATAACAGAATGATGATATTTTATCAAATTTATTAGCATCACGAATAAATAACCTAATATGATAATTTACAATCGAAAAATAAACTGGAAATCAAAGGTCGTTTTCACTATAATAAAATGCATGAAAAGGGGGAAGACAGATGATTCAACGTGTTTTAAAACAAGCAAAAGAGACGTTAAAAGATTTAAATAAGAACAAATGGCGCTATTTGTATACAGGGATTTTAATCCAGTTAATATTTGGTGTTGCGGGAAGCTTTATGCTTAGAAGAATCTTTGGCTTTGTATTGTTGATGACAGGACAGGATAATTTGAATAACACAAATATTATTCAGATACTCTTGAATCCAATTGGGTTTATTAGTTTAATTGTTTATTTAATATTGCTGGTAGTATTATTATTTCTTGAATACCAAGTTTTTTGCTTAATGATTCTAGGGGCAAGCAACCAGAAAAAAATAGCATGGAAAGAATTATTTCATCCAACGCATTTAAAGTTGAATAAGCAAAATATATTCAACGGATTGTATTTTTTAGTATATGTTATTTTAGGAATTCCGATTGCCAATTTAGGTTTATCTACTACTTTGACAAACGAACTATACATTCCGGATTTTATTACAGGTGAATGGAGTAAGTCACCAACTAGTGCAGTTTTACTATTTGTTTGGGGCTTGACATTGATTTATTTAGCCTTTCGTTTTTTATTTGTAGTTCCATTATTTACACTGACTGATTTGAATTTCCCACAAATTTATAAGCGAAGTTGGCAAATGACAAAAGGTAAATTAATTGAATTTTTCTTAAGTTTTACCATGATTGAATTTGTATTACTGCTCATATTATTGCCTGTGTTTTTATTATCTATAGCTTTAGCCTTAATTTTAGATAATAACGGCAGTAATCTATTCTTAGAAAGTTTATTATTGACTTTGATTAATGGATGTATCTTTGCCACCAATTTATTTGTAAAAATTGGTATTTTTCATTTACTGATTCAAAATATGCAATCGTTTAGTAATAATTTACCTTTACATAATGTCCAAAAGAAACGCAAATTTGCAAGTTTGGCCTTATTATTTATGGTTTTTGCAAGTTTTTATTTAGGTGAAACCAATCAATTGGCAACGCTAGAATATAATCCAAAAATTGAAATTGTCGGTCATCGTGGCTATGTAGCTAAGGCGGTTGAAAATTCAGTAGAAGGATTGAGAGCCGCTAAAAAAATGAAGGCAAATTATGTTGAATTGGATTTACTTTATACAAAAGACCATCAGTTTGTAGTCATACACGATAATGATTTAAAACGTTTGGCTGGTCTAGATAAAAAAGTGTCTGATTTACCTGCTAATAAAGTAATCGGCTTAAAAATCAAACAAGATGGACATACAAGTAAGATTGTAAGCATGAAAGATTATTTGAAAATCGCGAAGCAGTTACAGATGCATTTGATTTTAGAATTAAAACCTACTGGAAACGAGGACAGTAGCTATGTCATTCGATTTGTAAATGAGCTTAAGCAAAGTGGAATGGAAAATCAAGTCAAAATTATGTCACTGGATCTTCCTACGATTATTGCTGTCGAAAAATTAGATCCTGACCTAGATACAGGGTATGTTATTCCAATTCAGTTTGGAAAACTGCCGAATGAACCAGTAGATTTTTATGCTATCGAGGATTTCTCCTATCGTCCCCAGTTAGCAGAAGAGGTTCATCAAATGAATAAAAAATTATTCGTATGGACAATCAATTCGCCTGATAAGATCCGCTATTATTTACAAACCCCAATTGATGGGTTAATCACTGATGAGTTAAAGACAACAAATCAAACCAAAAATGAATTAGGACACGATAAAAGCTATATTGATCGTTTATTGGACTTAGTACAGCCATTACAATGATTATGAAAATATTGATGAATGGATTATTTTGGCTCTTTTCGGAAGGTTTCTAATTGATTAAATGAAACATAGAAATTGAATAGATAAAACCTAAATCATCTAGTCAGTTTGTATAGACTTAGAAAATCAATCTAGCGTATAAACAAAAATGCCATCCAAGGAAAGTTTGTCCTAGGATGGCTCTTTTTAGTATATAGTGATAAGATGTCAAAATAGCAACGCTTCTTGTTTTCGTTTGAATTCTTGGTATACTTCTGTCATTAAGACGGTATCTTCTACTAGTTTTTCGAGTCTAAAATGAATATCGATATTTTCGATTTCATGGCGGTTAAAATCCTGTCCTTCAATAAAGACAATTTCTGGTAAGACTTGTGCTTTCATATACGATAATATTGGCTTTAGTTGCATTTCAGGGACGAGATAATGCTTGCTAGAACCAGCTGTGACTACAATGCTGACTACTTTATCACGTAAAGCTTTTTCCGGTAAAAGGTCAAAAATATTTTTTAATGATCCAGGAATGGACGCTTGGAAGATAGGTGTTCCAATGATAATCGCATCAGCTTGCATTAATTTAGACGTTACTTCGAGTGTATCACCGCTATATTCTAAGTAATTTCGACCGTCACTAAAGACTAAATCTTTTTCACAAAGATCAATCATTTCGACTTCAATTTCTGTAAATTTTAGTTTGAGATAATCTGTTGCTTTTTGGATAGCGATGGCAGTTTTACTACCAATAGTTGCGCTTGATAAGGTTACCACTTTCATCAATTATTGCTCCTTTGTATATTTTTTGACGGCAGGCAGAATGGTCGTGCCAATCATTTCAATATTTTCCATGACTTTCTTAAATGGCAGCCCACCAAAATCAATTTGGGCCATGTAACGTTGATGTCCAAACTCTTCATATTGATATAGAATTTTTTCAATAATTTGTTGCGGACTACCGATAGCCATTACGTCTTTAGGATGCGCACCATTGGCAAATAAGCGTTTGTTAAAGCCAGTACCATTCGCGATTTCAATCCCTTTATTGACATATGGATAAAATTCGCGTAAAGCTGTTTGACTATCTTTGGCTGCATAGAAAAGTCCGGTGGTTGCTACTGGGAAATCATCTGGGTTATAGCCGTTGATGGCCAAGCTTTCACGATAAGCCATGACTGAACGTTTGAAGATACTTACCGGACCGCCCAACATTGCAATGGCCATTGGAACACCTTGATGGCCAGCTTTAATGGCACTTTCTGCAGGACCACCAACTGCACGCCAAATCGGCATCTTATCACTTAATGGTCGTGGTAAGACTTCTGCATTCTTTAAAGGTGCGCGGAAATTGCCTTCCCAGGTGACGAATTTCTCTTGATTGATTTTTAGTAGGAGTTCAAATTTTTCTTCAAATAGTTCTTCATAGTCTTTTAAATCATAGCCTAGTAATTCAAACAATCCTACACGTGATGCGCGTCCACCAATAATCTCTGCGCGTCCATTTGAAAGTAAATCTAATGTCGCAAAGTTTTCATAAATACGGACAGGATCAGAAGTAGAGACGATGGTAGCAGCTGAACCAATTTTAATTTTTTTAGTGGCTTGACTGACTGCACCTAACATGACGGCGTGGGCCTGTCCAACAAAGTATTTTTGATGGCTCTCATCGATACTGAAAAAATCAAGGCCTGCTTGTTCGGCTAAGACCGCTTCTTGGACAATTTGGTCGACACGTTCTTTGGCTGAAATCCTTTCTCCGGTTAGGGCATCTGGCATATGGTCACCTAAGGAATAAAGGCCAAATTCTAAACCATTTTTAGGGTCAATTCGATAATCTTGCATACTCATAAACTTTTCCTCTTTTCTTTTGTGTTTTCGTTTTACGTGTAAAGTGTACGGCGTGTTGTAAAATTTGTGAAGTAGGCACTTTAAAGGCAGTAGGTATCTTTTAGGAAACTTTTTTTGCTACCAAGACATTTTCTTCACAAAATTATTTAAGAATTTATTAAGAGATACCTTAGAACAAGAAACAGCATTTTTGATAATCCTTCTTTCCTTCAGTACGATAAAAATAGTTTTGATAACAAATAGGAATAGGGGAAAACAGATGGAGAAAAAAGTTTTAGTTGTAACTGGTGCTTCTAAAGGTATTGGTTTACAAATCGTTTTAGCTGGATTAAAGGCGGGTTACCAAGTCGTCGCAACAAGTCGTAATAAAGAACATTTAACCCAAGAAGTTCAAACGCAATTACCTGAGTTTCAGTCCAATTTTTATGCGGTGAATATGCCATTTGATGAAGAGGGGATTCGTCAAGGCATTGCAAAAATCATTGAAAAATTTGGAAGAATCGATTATCTCGTGAATAATGCGGGATATGCCTTACTTGGTGCAATAGAAGAATTTTCATTATCTGAAGTACGTACGAATTTTGATGTGAATTTCTTTGGTCTTTTCCAAGTGATTCAGGAAGTCTTACCAATTATGCGTAAACAACAATTTGGCCGAATAATCAATATGGCTTCGATTTCTGGAAGTGTAACCGGTCCTACGCAAGGGGTCTATTCTGCGACCAAAGCGGCTGTGATTATGCTGAGCGAGGCATTAAATGAAGAAGTGCGACCATTTAATATTCAATATTCAAGTCACTGCGATTTGTCCAGGTGGCGTAAGGACCGACTTTTTGGACCAAACCTCGATGAAGCGTCCGGCCAAACAAATTGAAGACTATGATGTGGTTCGCCAAACAATGTCTGGTTTTGACCGCTTAAATCATAATCAAAGTGGCGATCCTGTTAAAGTAGCCCAAGCGATTATAGCAGTGACTCACATGGAACAAGCACTGGGCCGTTTATACTTAGGCGTGGGAGCACTTGCCACATTACAACATCAAATCAATCATGTGGTCGAAGAAGTCAATCAAAATGTTGCTTTGAGCCAAAGTACAGAACATGAATAATCAGATGCACGAGTCAAAATCAGGTTCGTGTTTTTGTTGTATCGCGACTGAAATAATGATATGCTCAAATTATAAATAAAACTGCGAGGAATAAGATGAATAAAGACCAATATCAGAACATTTTTAAGAAAGCTAGAGTATTAATAAATCAAAATAGTCTCATTAATTTACGTGATTATCGTAAAAGTGGTTTTTATTATGGAGAATTTTATCATGATTTTGTTATCCTCAAGACAAAGGTTAGTATGGGGTCTGTTAGAAGTGATAGTTGTCAATGCCAGACATATGGAAAATACGGTGCTTGCGAGCATACTATGGCTTTAAGGGCAGAAGTAGGATTGTCGATTTCGTGGGAGGATGCTTATGTAGAATTGCACGATGAGGAAAATGAAAAGAAAATCGAAACATACAAGGTTGATGCTTTAACACAATTCATGGATAGTCTGCAAAATCATTTTTTAGTTTCCGTAAGTCCAGAACAATTACAGCCACTTAAACTTTATTATCAGCTCGATTATGCTCAAAAATCAGGGCAAACTGCCTTTTATTTAAGACTGTATGTCAATAATGGAAAGCGTAATTATTTGATAAAAAATATTCATGAATTTTTAAATAAGTGCTTTTATACAGATCACTATAAGTTGACGCCTAAAGTATCGATAGCAGTAGCCCCAGAGTGTTTTTCAAAAGAGGACTTTGCGTTGATTCAATGGTTAATGGCTACTCATTTAGGACATTTAAACTATGTAGATTATCGCGAACATAGTCAAGAGAAAGAAGTTGTGTTGGATAGTACGACAATGGACGAGCTGTTAGAAAAATTCCCGAATCATTTATTAAAAATTACTGTAGACAATCAAGAATTTACGCAATTTCACACCATGCCAGCGGATTTGGATTCATTTATTACTTGTCATATTCAAAAGGTCGATGAGAATCTAGTAACACTGTTTTTTGAAGATAATCTTGAAATGACCGACTTTACGTATTTGTGTGCGGTGATTAAGGGACAATTGTATCGTTTGGATTATCAGTCTGTTTTACTATATGACACTTATTCTGACTTTCAACAAAAATTATATCGTTATGTGACGTGGCAGTTTGATAGGTTGATTTACGGTTTTGATTCAATCTTTCGTTTCTCCTTACAAGAGGCAAATGCTTTCTTATCTAAATATTTACCAGTAATTCAAAAATTTGCGGTTGTGGATATTGATCCGACTTTGACAGAAAATATGATTGTTGCGCCATTAGTTCCGAAGTTTTATTTTTCTGAGGTAAGATTTGGGGTCCAGTTAGACTTGACGTTGCAATATGGTGATATCGTGCTTGCGAAAAAATCAGCTTATCGCCAAAATGCTGACCAAGCCAATCAGTTAATTCGTGATATCGATCAGGAAAATCGTATCGAACAGTTTATTTTGGCTAATCAATTTGTCGAAAAAAAGGCTAGTTATCAATTATCGATTTCTCGTGATGAAGACTTCTATCATTTCTTAAAATATACACTGACGCAATTTGCCCAATTCGGTGAAGTGATTTTAGATGAAAAACTTCAAGAAATGTTTGTCAATCAGGAACAGTATAAGCCAAAATTGTCGATTATTAAAAATGGTGGTTTTTTAGATGTATCTTTTGAAGTCGACGGTATTGAATTAGAAGATGTCGAGCGTGCTTTAGTTGCTTTAAGTAAGAATGCGGATTTTGTGCGATTAAATGATGGCCGCTTGCTTGATTTGTCTCAAGAGGAGTTCCAAAAAGCAAGTGAGTCATTGTCCTTGATTCGACAAGTCAGTGAACAAAAAGCCAACCAATTCCAGATGCCCTTATATCGCGGTGGACAGTTAGCCCGATTAGAAAATGAGCAAATCGAGGTCAACCAAGACTTTACGACTTTTGTTCAACATTTAACCCATCCACAAGACTATCCGGTGGATTTACCAAGTGGATTAAATGCTAGTTTACGTCCTTACCAATTAACGGGATTTCGCTGGTTGAAGATGTTAAGTGATTATCAGCTTGGGGGGATTTTGGCGGATGAAATGGGTCTAGGAAAAACGATTCAGACGATTACTTATCTGTTATCTGAAAAGCAAAATGATCCATCAATGAAGGCTTTAATTATCGTACCAGCCAGCCTTGTTTATAATTGGTATCAAGAGTGTAAGCAGTTTGCACCTGAGTTAAAAGTGCAAGTCGTAAATGGTGGGAAAGATAAACGGGCTGAACAACTCGCGACTGAAGCGGATGTATATGTGACAAGCTATCAAAGTTTCCGTCAAGATGAAAAATTACATGCCAAAATAGCCTATCAAGTGTTGATTTTAGATGAAGCGCAGATGGTGAAAAATAGTCAAACGAAAACGGCCCAAGCCTTGCGTAAATTAACGATTCCAAAACGGTTTGCCCTTAGTGGTACGCCAGTGGAAAATAAACTTGAGGAATTATGGTCAATTTTTCAAGTGATTATTCCGGGATTTTTCCCAAGTAAGGCGAAGTTTAAGAAATTCCCAACCGAATTAATTGCTCAGATGATTCAGCCATTTGTGTTAAGACGAACGAAAGAAGAAGTCTTGCTTGATTTGCCAGAACGAATTGAGACAAATTATTTCAATGAATTAAACAAAGAGCAAAAAGAAATCTATCTAGCACAGTTAGAACAAATTCAAAAAACGTTAGCCCAAATGAATAGTGACGAGTTTAAAAAGAATCGCATTAGCATTTTAGCTGGTCTAACTCGCTTAAGACAGATTTGTTGTTCGCCGCAGCTTTATTTAGATGATTTTCATGGGGAGTCTGGAAAATTAGAACAGTTAAAGGAATTACTGACTCAGGCTTTGGAAAACAATCGCCGCATCTTAATTTTCTCGCAGTTTGCTAGTATGTTGAACTTAATCGAAGTAGAGTTAGCGCAGTTAGATATTCCATGCTTCAAATTAGATGGCAGCACACCGAGCAAGCAGCGTATGGAAATGGTAGGAGCCTTTAATCAAGGAGCCAAATCTGTCTTTTTAATTTCGCTTAAAGCTGGTGGTACGGGATTGAACTTAACTGGGGCGAATACGGTGATTCTGTATGATTTATGGTGGAATCCAGCTGTAGAAGACCAAGCAACAAGCCGTGCCCATCGAATGGGACAAAAAGAAGTGGTCGAAGTATGGCGTTTGATTACAGAAGGTACGATTGAAGAAAAAATCTATGAGCTCCAACAAAGCAAGCGTGAACTCTTTGATAAAGTCATGCAAGGGGATGAGTCTTCCCTTTCTCAATTAACCGAAGAAGATATCCGCCAAATTTTCCAAGTAGGGATAGAATAAGAATTTTGAAGAATTTCTGCGTATTTTGTGTACGGATGAAATTCTTCTTTTTTTGACTTTTTCTGCCAATTATCTATTGACTTAAAGTGAAGTTTAAGGTGTAGACTTGGGGTGTAAGTGGAGAAAAAGAAAAATATTTTTTCAAGGCTGTACAATGGTTGAAAATAATAGAAAGAATGGAAAGTGATGAACATGAATCAAAAAATAACTCAAGATGCAGGTAGAAAGCAATTAGGGGATTTTACGCCAGATTTTGCTCATTTTAATAAGGATGAATAACCGATATATAACAAAATGTTATATAATTATCTGTGTTGTCATTTGTTCAAAAAGATGGTATGTTAGTTTCTGAAACCGTTCGTGGTGAAGGTGGTATCTTAGTGAATCAACAAGGAAAACGATTCTTCAACGAATTAGAAACACGTGATAAAGTTTCAGCAGCTATTTCCGCTTTACCAGAACAATATGCCTACATCGTATTTGATGATGCTTTAGCTAGTCGCGCAAAACAAATTGACTTCTATAAATCTAAAGGCGTCGTAGTTGAAGGTAAGACCATTGAAGAATTAGCGAAGAAGATTAAAGTTCCCGCTGATACGTTGAAACAAACGATTGATACATGGAACCAAGATGTTGCTAATAAGAAAGATCCAGAATTTGGTCGTTCTACAGCAATGGATTATGATTTAACCAAAGCGCCTTACTATGCGATTCAAATTGCGCCTGGTATTCACCATACAATGGGTGGTGTGAAGATTAATACGAATACCGAAGTGATTAATACTAAAGGTGAAGTCATTCCTGGTCTTTATGCTGCAGGTGAAGTAACTGGTGGTTTACATGGTAATAACCGTATTGGTGGAAATGCTGTGGCTGATATCGTCATTTTCAGTCGCCAAGCAGGTAACCAATCAGCAGCTTATGCTCAAAGATAATTGATAATTTAAAGTTTTAGATACAGCTCTTTGATGTCAAGGGGCTGTATTTTTTTAGGAAGATAGTTTAGGGGCTCAATATTGACTAATATCAATAGTCGGTTGTGAAACTTGTTTCTCTGTTACACGAAATGTGAAACATTTTAAAGATGAAAAAACGCATTTTTCCAGAAATTGCTAAGTGTATTTATTTCAAAAATCCTGTTAAATTAGGAATGTTAAGGAAAGCCACAAAATTTCACTTCTTAACCTGTGGAAAAATAAATAGCGAATTACTTTGCGCTAGGATTAGGGTGGAGAGTTGTTTTTTTGTGATTTTTTGGTTATCATGGAAAAGTGAAGAGAGGTGCAGTGATGAATTTACTTTTTTCAATCGATGATACTTATGTGGACCAATGGAAGGTAACACTATTTTCGATTGTGCATAATTCCAATTTTCAAGAATTATCAGTATATATTTTACAAAAAGAGGCTTTAACACGGAATGCCGAAATACTTGATTTTTGCAAAAGATTAGGCGTTACTTACTATCCTGTCATTATTGGAAAGGATGAATTCCAAGACGCACTAACTAGTAAACGTTATCCAGAAACGATTTATTATCGGTTGATAGCGCATGAATATTTACCACAAAATTTGGATAAAGTCTTATATATTGACGCCGATATTTTGTGTCTGAATGATATTTCAACGATTTATGAAATGAAACTGGATGATTTTTTATATGCAGCGGCGAGTCATATTGCGGATTCAAATATTCGTGATTTAATTAATAAAGCTAGACTTGGAAATTTTGAGGCAACTTCTTATGTTAATTCTGGTGTTTTATTAATGAATCTTGAGCAAATCCGTAAAACGGTGAAGCGAGAAGATATTATGGATTATATTGCTACAAATGGTCCGTTATTATTTTTGCCAGACCAAGATGTTTTAAATGCGTTATATGGGCATCAAATTTTATTAGTCGCAGATGAGATTTATAACTTTGATGCGCGTTATCATGCTTATTATTATGCGAAAACGGCTGGTCTGATTGATGCAGATTGGATTGTGCAAAATACGGTCTTTTTACATTATTGTGGTAAAGATAAGCCGTGGAAGAAAAATGCCCGTGGTAAATTTTCTTTCATTTATAAGCATTACCAACGATTAACTCATAAAGTATAGGAAGGAAGTTATTATGAATATTCAGTGGTTTCCCGGCCATATGGCAAAAGCAAAACGGGAAGTAAGTGAAAAATTAAAATTTGTCGATATCGTGTTTGAATTAGTGGATGCAAGACTACCTTTATCTTCTAGAAATCCATTGTTAAATCAAATTTTACAACAAAAACCTCGGATTATGTTGTTAAATAAAGCGGATTTAGCTGATCCAAAGCAAACTAAGCAGTGGATTGACTATTTTAAAGCTCAAGGGATTTTAGCTTTAGCCATTAATGCCCAAGAAAATCAAGGAGTAAAGCAAATTTTACCTTTAGCTAAAGAAGCACTAGCCGAAAAGATTGCCCGTGATAAGGCACGAGGACTTAAACCCAGAGCAATCCGTGCGATGATTATCGGTATTCCAAATGTGGGAAAATCGACCTTGTTGAATCGCTTGGTAGGTAAAAAAATTGCACAAACCGGAAATAAGCCTGGGGTGACAAAAGGCCAACAATGGTTAAAACTAGGAAATGAGTTGGAGTTACTTGATACACCAGGAATATTATGGCCAAAATTTGATGATCAAGAAATTGGGATGAAGTTAGCTTTGACCGGCGCGATTAAAGACCAATTATTACATTTAGATGATTTGACCATTTATGGGTTGGACTTCTTTGCCCGTTATTATCCTGGGCAAATAAAAGCTCGCTATTCATTTGCTGATGAAAGTCTACTTGGTGGCGAATTAATTATGGACTTGACCAAGGGACTCGGGTTTAGAGAAGATTATGAACGGGCTTGTGAGCGGATTATTCACGATATTCGTCAAGGGAAATTAGGACGCTATACTTTGGACCGCGCTGAAGAGGTGAGTGGCTATGAGTGAGACGATTGCCCAAATTAAAGAAAAATTGGCACAAATCCATAATGCACAAGATGCGTATGTTTTACAATTACGAAAAGATGAACGAGCTGGCGTGCAAAAATTAATCCAGCAATTTGAAAATCGTTTAGCTAAAGAACAGGCAATGATTAACAAGGCTAAAACAATGCGGCAATTTGAAAATGAATTATTGGCAAAAGGTTATCAGGCGATTTGCGGAATTGATGAAGTAGGCCGGGGACCATTAGCTGGACCTGTAGTGGCTGCAGCGGTGATTTTACCTAATGATGAATTGATTTTAGGATTGAATGATTCTAAGCAATTATCCGAAAAAAAACGCGAAAGTCTGTATCAGATTATCCAGGAAAAAGCCGTGGCCATTGGAATTGGGGTGGTAGATGAAACAACGATTGATGCCATCAATATCTATCAAGCAGCACGACTAGCAATGACCAAAGCTGTTGAACAATTAGCGGTGCAACCAGATTACTTGCTGATTGATGCAATGGAATTAGATTTAGATATTCAACAAACTTCATTAATTAAAGGTGATGCACGGAGTCAAAGTATTGCCGCAGCTAGTATTATTGCTAAAGTTTATCGTGATCATTTAATGGTTGAACTGGATAAACAGTATCCTGGCTATGGTTTTGGCAAAAATGCAGGCTATGGCACGAAGGAACATTTAGAAGGATTAGCGAAATATGGCGTGACACCTATTCATCGCAAAACATTTGCTCCAATAAAAGATATGATTTAAAAAAGTGTACCGACCCCCAAAAGTTAGACCATAAAATCTAACAATTGGAGGTCGGTATTTTTATGTCCAAATATTCTTATGAGTTTAAAAAGCAAGTTGTAAATGCTTATCTTAATGGCGAAGGTGGTTATACTTATCTTGCAAATAAGTTCGGCATTCCATCTGTTAATAAAGTTAAACTATGGGTGGATAATTACAATGCATTTGGTGATGAAGGATTAAAACGTTCTAGAAAAAAAGATTTTTATTCTTTTGAAAAGAAGCTTTCTATAGTAGAGTTATATTTATCAAGTGAAATCTCATATCAAGATTTAGCTCTGCAAGAAGGAATTACTAATCCAAGTATGATCACAAATTGGGTGAGTCGCTTTCGTGCAGCTGGTCCTGATGCCCTAAGACCACGCAAGAAGGGACGAAAGAAAACATTGAATACAACTAATGGCAATACACAAAACAAACCAGTTGAAGAATCTTCTGTTGATACAAGTGCAGAACATGTAAAAGAGCTAGAAGATGAACTTCTTAAATTGAGAATTGAGAATGCCTTTTTAAAAGAACTGAGGAGGCTGCGTTTAGAGGACGAGGAAAAAATGAGAGAACGGCACTCGTCATCAACAGTCTCCGACGAGAATTCAAACTAAAAGACCTTCTCTCTTATACAGGCATGCCTAAAGCAACATATATGTATTGGCAAAAACGATTTGATAGAGAAAATCCTGACAAAGAACTTGAAGAAAAAATCCAAGAAATCCGTAAGAATAATAAGGATTACGGATATCGTAGAATACATGGAGAGCTTCATAATCAGGGATATCTCATCAACAAAAAGAAGGTTCAGCGAATAGTTCAAAAACTTGGCTTGCAGGTGACATCCTACACACGCAAAAGTAGGAAATATAGTTCCTATAAGGGCAGGATTGGTACCATTGCACCCAACAGAATTCGCAGACGCTTTAATACGCACATACCCCATCAAAAAATCACAACGGATACGACTGAATTTAAGTATTATGAAGTTGATGTCAAAGGACATATGACAATGCATAAGCTGTATTTAGATCCATTTATGGATATGTGTAATGGAGAAATACTAAGTTACAGCATCGATAAGAAACCTTCAGCAAAGAATGTAATGAATGCCTTGGATAAAGCCATTGAAATCACTTCAGACTGCCCTTATAGACGAACATTCCATTCTGACCAGGGTTGGGCATACCAGATGAAGGCATACTCTCACAGGCTAAAAGAAGAACGAATATTTCAAAGCATGTCTCGAAAGGGCAACTGTCTAGATAATTCCGTAATGGAGAATTTCTTCGGTCTGCTTAAGCAAGAGATATACTATGGCGTTATTTACTATAGCTATGAGGAATTAAAAATGGAAATAGAACGATTTATAAAGTATTATAATGAACAACGAATAAAAGAAAAGTTAGGATGGATGAGTCCTGTTCAATATAGGCTCCATCTTTTAGCTGCATAATGAAAACGAGACGACCGGAGTCGTCTCGTAAAAAAGTCTAACTTTTGGGGGTCACCTCAAAGTTTTCCCTCCTTTTTTGCGTATTTAGTAAATGAGGAGGGATTTTTGTGTTTGAACGATTATCAAAATTAGAACAATTATGTGTGAAATTAAGTTATTTACCATTGAGCATTCAGAAAAAATGGCGGGCTTTTGGCTATTTTGTGGCGCATCCGTTGACTGAACTAGCACAACAAGGGCCAATTATTATGCGCGAATTACAAATCAGTCAGCACCAGGATTTATTTTTGCAGTATTGGCAGGAATTAGATGAGCAAAAACTAGCAGATTTGACAGCTGAGCAGAAATTTATCACTATATTATCAGATGATTACCCTGATGTTTTAAAAGAAACTTATCAACCACCGCTTGTTCTTTTTTATGAAGGCGATAAATCTTTATTGCAGCAACGACAAATCGCCATTGTGGGTTCGCGATTAGCCAGTCCGTACGCCTATCAAGTAATGGAGCAGCTTTTACCACCATTGATTGATGAAGGCTTGGTCATTACGAGTGGTTTGGCTAAAGGGGTAGATAGTTATGCCCATCAATTGGCGATGATTTATCACGGAAAGACGATTGGGGTAGTAGGATGTGGAATTGATATTTGTTATCCTAAAGAAGTACGGTCGATATATGAGCGGATGAAAACTCAGCAGCTAATAGTGAGTGAGTATCCGGCAACTACCCCTGTGCGACGTTTTCATTTTCCGCTTCGTAATCGTATTATCGCTGGACTGGCTGAAGGTGTCTGTGTGATTGAGGCTAAAGATAAGAGCGGTTCTTTAATTACGGCACAGCTTGCTATTGATGAAGGTCGCAGTGTCTTTAGTGTGCCAGGAGAAGTTATAAGTCGTCGTAATACCGGAACTTTAAAGCTTATTCAAGATGGAGCAAAATGCGTGATTTCAGCATCGGATATTCTTGATGAATTGCCAAATTTTCGCGTAAAATAATCGTTTGTATATTTTTGCTTTGCTATTTTTCTTGACAAACCTAATTCTTATCGCTATGATTGTAGTCGATTTACGAAAAAAAATAATTTTGTTCATGTCTTTAAGCATTTTGGACAAAATTTGAAAATGATATAATTTGAATTCATTTATTATAATAGAAGAAAAATTTTATAAAGGAGCTCTGATTTGATGGCATATAAGTATTTAGTCATAGTGGAGTCACCAGCAAAAGCAAAAACAATTGAGAAGTATTTAGGAAAGAACTACAAAGTCGTTGCCAGTGTGGGGCATGTACGTGATTTACCTAAAAGTAAGATGGGGATTGATGTAGAAAACAACTATGAACCACACTATATTTCAATCCGCGGTAAAGGCGATGTCATTAAGAGTTTACGTCAAGCTGCAAAAAAAGCGGAAAAAGTTTATCTTGCAAGTGACCCGGATAGAGAAGGGGAAGCAATCGCCTGGCATTTAGCACATATTCTAGGCTTGTCACTGGAAGATAAAAACCGTGTTGTCTTTAATGAGATTACCAAAGATGCGGTCAAAGCGGCTTTTAAAGAACCACGTACCATTAATTTAGATTTAGTGGATGCGCAACAAGCTCGTCGTGTGTTAGACCGACTTGTAGGGTATTCTATTAGTCCGATTCTATGGAAAAAAGTGAAAAAAGGTTTGAGTGCAGGTCGGGTACAGTCAATTGCCTTGAAGATGATAATTGATCGCGAAAAAGAAATTCGTGAGTTCAAGCCAGAAGAATATTGGACGATTGATGGGAACTTTAAAAAAGGACGTCAAAAGTTTAAAGCCAATTTCTGGGGTTTAGATGGTAAAAAACATCAGCTAAAGACGCAAGAAGATGTTCAAGCGGTTTTACAACGTGTCGATTCTAAAGATTATCAAGTAACCAAAGTTGAAAAGAAAGAACGTAAACGCAATCCAGCAGCGCCATTTACAACGAGTAGTTTACAACAAGAAGCTGCGCGGAAATTAAACTTTAGAACACGTAAAACAATGATGGTTGCGCAACAATTATATGAAGGAATTGCCCTAGGTCGTCAAGGTACGGTCGGTCTAATTACCTATATGCGTACAGACTCTAAACGAATTGCCGATACAGCCAAACAAGAGGCTTCACAATTTATTGAAGAAACTTATGGTAGTGAATTTGCGGCTCACAGTAGCAAAAAAGTTGTCAATGCGCAAGGTGCCCAAGATGCCCATGAAGCGATTCGTCCAACGAGTGTGTTGCGTACACCAGAAAGTTTAGCAAAATACTTAGATAAAGATCAAATGAAGCTATATTCTTTGATTTGGTCCAGATTTGTGGCTAGTCAGATGACACCTGCTGTCCTTGATACAATGAAAGTGACTTTAGTTCAAAACGGGATTACTTTTATTGCCAACGGATCGAAAGTGAAATTCAAAGGTTTCATGCAAGTCTATGTTGAAGGTCGCGATGATGGCAAGGAAGAAAAAGAAAATGTGTTGCCAGAATTAGTCGAAGGGGAAACTGTACAGTCTGTAGATGTTGAGCCTAAACAACACTTTACTCAACCGCCTGCACGATATAGTGAAGCTACTTTGATTCGCACGCTTGAAGAAAATGGTGTTGGTCGTCCTTCAACTTATGCACCAACGCTTGATACGATTCAACGTCGCTACTATGTCAAATTGGCACAAAAACGATTTGAACCAACAGAATTAGGAGAAATTGTTAATACATTAACGGTTGACTTCTTCCCTAAAATTGTTGATATTCACTTTACTGCTGAAATGGAAAACAGTTTGGACCGTGTCGAAGAAGGTAAAGAGAACTGGGTAAAAGTCATCGATGGTTTCTATCAACCATTTGCGAAAGAATTGGCTGTGGCAGAAGAGCAAATTGAAAAAGTCCAAATTAAAGATGAACCAGCTGGCTTTGACTGTGATGTTTGTGGTCATCCGATGGTCGTAAAACTAGGAAAATATGGCAAATTCTATGCATGTAGTAATTTCCCAGAATGCCGCAATACGAAGCCTATTGTAAAAGAAATCGGGGTTGAATGTCCACACTGTCATAAAGGGCAAATCATTGAAAGAAAATCTAAGAAAAATCGGGTTTTTTACGGCTGCAGTAATTATCCTGAATGTGAGTTTGTTTCTTGGGATAAACCAATTGGCAGAAATTGTCCAAAATGTGATCACTTCTTAGTTGAGAAAAAAGTCAAAGGTGGCAAGCAAGTCGTTTGTCCAAATGGTGATTACGAAGAAAATGTCATTAAATAGATAGGAGAGAATTGATGGTTTATGTGAATGTTATTGGTGCTGGGCTAGCAGGAAGTGAAGCAGCTTGGCAAATTGCAAATGCAGGCGTGGAAGTTCATCTATATGAAATGCGTCCAACAAAGAAAACACCTGCCCATCATACAAATCAATTTGCTGAATTGGTTTGTTCAAATTCATTACGAGGCAATAGCTTACAAAATGCTGTTGGCGTCTTAAAAGAAGAAATGCGTCGAATGAATTCAGTAATTATTCATAGCGCAGATGAAACTAGTGTCCCTGCTGGTGGTGCATTAGCGGTGGATCGTGATACTTTTTCAGCAACGGTAACTGAAAAATTACGTAATCATCCACTTATCACTGTATATGAAGAAGAATTAACAGCATTTCCAGAAGGGATTACCGTAGTTGCGACTGGGCCTTTAACTTCTGAAGGGTTAGCAAAAACAATTAAAGAATTCAATGGTTCGGATGGTTTTTATTTCTATGATGCCGCTGCGCCAATTATTGAAAAATCTTCAATCAATTTTGATAAAGTATATCTAAAATCACGTTATGATAAAGGTGAGGCAGCTTATTTGAACTGTCCGATGACCAAAGAAGAGTTCGAGGCTTTTCATAAAGAATTGGTTAATGCGGAAGTGGCACCATTAAAAGAGTTTGAAAAAGAAAAATACTTTGAAGGCTGTATGCCAATTGAAGTGATGGCAGCTCGTGGTGAGAAAACGATGTTGTTTGGGCCAATGAAACCAGTTGGCCTTGAAGATCCTAAAACTGGTAAACGTCCCTATGCGGTTATCCAATTGCGTCAGGATAATGCGGCAGCTTCACTTTATAATATCGTTGGGTTCCAAACTCATTTGAAATGGGGCGAACAAAAACGTGTCTTCCAAATGATTCCTGGCTTGGAAAATGCTGAATTTGTCCGTTATGGTGTCATGCATCGTAATAGCTTTATGAATTCTCCAGAGTTATTAGAACCAACTTATCAATCACGCAAAGATAGTCGTATTTTCTTTGCGGGTCAGATGACGGGGGTTGAAGGTTATGTGGAAAGTGCAGCCAGTGGATTAATTGCTGGTATCAATGCAGCGCGTTTAGCCAAAGGTGAAGAACTTGTTGTCTTCCCTCGTGAAACTGCGATGGGTTCGATGGCTTACTATATCACGCATGCTGAAGGTAAGCATTTCCAACCAATGAATGCCAACTTCGGCCTATTCCCAGAGCTTCCTGAACGAATTCGCGATAAGAAATTACGTTATGAAACGCTAGCAAATCGCGCGTTAGAAAGTTTAGAACAAGTCAAAAATGAATTAGCTTAAAAGAATTAGGATTACTATCTTCCAGGTGGTAATCCTTTTTTAATGAAAAATTGCAGTGTAAAATAGTCGGGAGCAAGCAACTTTTTTTACCTATTTTTGACACTTTAGAAGAATTGATGAAAAAATTTTGAATATATTAAAAGTTTGCTAAATTTGCAACTATTTAGACTATTAAACGCTTGCGAAATATGCTAATATCATGTTATTGTATAGGAGACAAAGAAAATTCTGACAATTTGTTGTAATTCAGTAAAAGATATGTTAAAGTTTATTCTATAAAAGTATTAGAATTTTCTGAGAATTACTACAATTTGTCTCATAATCATGATTGGAGGAGGCGCTTAATATATGGTAGAATCACAATTTCATTCCACCACAATATGTGCGGTAGAAAAAGACGGAAAATTTGCAATGGCTGGGGATGGTCAAGTAACCCTAGGCGAACAAATTGTTATGAAAGCGACTGCACGTAAAGTTCGTCGTATTTATAATAATCAAGTTGTTGTAGGTTTCGCAGGAAGTGTTGCGGATGCCTTTACTTTAGAGGAAAAGTTTGAAGGTAAACTAAACGAATATAATGGGAATTTACAACGTGCTGCTGTGGAATTAGCGCAAGAGTGGCGTACCCAGCAGTCAATGCAAAAGTTAGAAGCTATGTTAATCGTTATGAATGACAAAGAAATGTTACTTGTATCGGGAACTGGGGAAGTGATTGCTCCTGATGATGGTATTTTAGCGATTGGCTCAGGTGGAAATTATGCTTTAGCTGCAGCCCGTGCGATGAAAAATTATAGTGGACAAGATTTATCCGCTGCTGAAATTGCTAAAAACGCTTTAACAATTGCAGCAGATATCTGTGTCTTTACAAACCATAATATTATTGTAGAAGAATTTTAAGGAAGGTATCTCGATGAATCAAACACCAAGACAAATTGTAAATGAATTAGATAAATACATCGTTGGTCAAAATCAAGCAAAAAAATCTGTTGCGGTAGCCCTTCGTAATCGTTATCGTAGAATGCAATTAGACGAAAAAATGCAACAGGATGTTACACCTAAAAATATCTTGATGATTGGGCCAACAGGGGTAGGTAAGACTGAAATTGCTCGACGCCTAGCAAGAATTGTGGATGCCCCATTCGTAAAAGTCGAAGCCACTAAATTTACCGAAGTTGGTTATGTGGGTCGCGATGTTGAATCCATGGTTCGTGATTTAGTTGAAAATGCGATTACAATTGTGAAAAAACAACAATATAATCGTGTCAAAGTGCAAGCCACTAAAAAGGCGAATCGTCGTTTAGTGAAGGCCTTAGTTCCGGGTATTAAGAAAGAACAGCGTAAGTCAAATAATCCTTATGAACAAATGATGACGATGTTCCAAGGCATGCAAGCAGGGGAAACAGAGCCTAAAGAAGAGTTGACTGATGAAATTCGCAGCACTCGTCAAGCGGTCTATGAACAATTAGAAAAAGGTTTACTAGATAATCGTGAAGTGACCATTGAAATTGATGAACCAAAAGTAGCAATGCCAAGTTTGAATAATGGTTTAGAACAAATGGGGATTGATATCCAAGAAACCCTAGGCTCATTAAGACCGAAAAAGAAAATTACCCGTACTTTAACAGTCAAAGAGGCTCGCGAATTATTAATTAATGAAGAGTCTGCTAAATTAGTGAATGATGCCGATATTCATTCGGAAAGTTTGAAATTAGCACAATCTCAAGGCATTATCTTCATTGATGAAATTGATAAAATCACTTCAAAATCACAACAGTCAGGTCAAGTCTCACGTGAAGGCGTGCAACGAGATATTTTGCCAATTGTTGAAGGTTCGCAAGTCAATACAAAATATGGCCCAATCCAAACTGACCACATTTTATTTATCGCTTCTGGAGCCTTTCATTTATCTAAGCCTAGTGATTTAATTCCTGAATTACAAGGTCGTTTTCCAATCCGTGTGGAATTAGATGATTTGACTGCTGAAGATTTCGTGAAGATATTGACCGAACCTAATAATGCGCTAGTCAAACAATATATTGCTTTATTAGCTACAGAAAATATTCAAGTAACCTTTACGATTGAAGCGATTGAAAAAATTGCCCAAATTGCTTTTCAAGTGAATCGTGATACGGATAATATTGGGGCACGTCGCTTGCATACGATTCTTGAACGTTTGCTTGAAGATTTATTATTCGAAGCACCTGATATGCAAATGGGTGAGATTACGATTACAGAAGGATATGTGGCTGAAAAATTAGACAGTATTGCTAAAGATGAAGATATGAGCCGTTATATTTTATAAAAAAGGGGTAGATGAAATGACGACTTTACTACAGAAAACCAGACGAATTAATGAGTTGTTGCAACAAAAAAATACACTCATGAACACTAGTAGTATGCCGTATAACCGCATGGCGATGATATTAGGGGATATTTTGGATACTATCACTTATATTATTAGTAGTGATGGGAAGCTATTGGGAATTAATGAAAAATATGATATTAATAATGATCGTGTGAAGAATATCTTAGTGGAACGTCAATTTCCAGTGTCTTATACTGATTTAGTCGACCGCTTGGAAAAAACCAAAGAAAATATTCCGATTACCGATGATTTGACTGCTTTTCCGATTGAATTTCGTGAAATGTATCCAGATGGGTTAACAACGATTGTACCTATTTATGGTGCTGGTGAACGTCTAGGTACGATTATCCTTTCCAAATTGTCTGATGCATTCAATGAAGATGATTTAGTTTTAGCTGAGTATAGTGCGACAGTTGTAGGGATGCAAATTTTGTACCAACAATCAAGAAATATTGAAGAAGATATTCGCAATGCTACAGCTGTACAAATGGCTATCAATACCTTGTCTTACTCTGAGCTAAAAGCTGTTCAAGCGATTTTTGCGGCTTTGGATGGCGATGAAGGTCGTTTAACGGCTTCAAGTATTGCTGATGAAATCGGCATTACACGTTCTGTCATTGTTAATGCCTTGAGAAAGCTAGAATCAGCTGGAATTATTGAGTCTCGCTCACTTGGTATGAAGGGGACTTACTTAAGAATTTTAAATCATCGTTTCAAACAAGAATTAGATAAACAATAAAGGATATGAGCATATGTATACGATTCAAAATGAATTTTTAAAAGTTAATTTTCAAGCTAAGGGAGCTGAATTAACGAGTATTGTCAATTTAAAAGACCAAACAGAATATTTATGGCAAGCAGACCCTAATCATTGGGGTAAGCATGCACCAATTTTATTTCCAATCGTTGGTGGGTTGAAAAATGGGCAATATCAATTAAAGGGACAAACTTATGAACTATCACGACATGGTTTTGCCCGTGATTTACCCTTTGATTTGTTTGAGCAAACAGCTACTTCAATTACTTTTGTCTTGAAATCAGATGAAAATACTTTTGAACGTTATCCCTTTGAATTTGCCCTTTATGTGAAATATACTTTACATGAAAATCAATTAGTGGTAAATTATCGGGTGTATAACCTATCAGATGATACGATATACTATGGCATTGGTGGACATCCTGCCTTTAATGTACCTTTAGTGCCAGACTTAGAATTTACGGATTATCAGCTTTCATTCACTCAAGGAAAAGTAGAGCGCTTGATTCCACTAGAAGATAATTTATTAAATCTAGAAAAAGCGGTGGAAAATCCTGAAGTGAGTCAAATACCATTGACACATGAATTGTTTAAAGGTGATGCTTTAGTCTATACCACCACAACTGATCCGATTGAAATTGTGTTAAGTTCAACAAAAGATTCGCATAAGATTACCGTAAATTATCAAGATTTACCATTTGTAGGCATCTGGTCAACCTATCCTGTGGCCTCTCCATTTGTATGTATTGAACCATGGGCAAGTGTGGCAGATATCACAACAACAAGTGGTGATTTAACTGAAAAATATGGGATTGAATCCTTAAGTATCGGTGATCAAAAAGAATATCAATATATGATTCGTTTTGAGTAATAAAAAATAGTCCTTCGATTATGAAGGACTATTTTTGTGGATTATTTTTGCTGCTATTTAAACCAAACGGCACACGACTTTCTGTACCGTTTTTGATTCGTTTAATATTATCTTTGTGACGATAAAAAATAAATGTTGATACGCAAATTGCAATAATTGTTAATAATAAATTATGTTTTGGTAAAAGTACCGGACAAATATAGGGTAAAAAGATAGTTGATAAAGTAATCAATATAGCTGCAATCATACTTGAAAGACTAACCATACTTGTGATGAATAAACAAATGATAAAAATCGCACAAGAATAGATAAAAAAGATTGGTTGATAACCTAGTAACATTCCTGCAGAAGTCGCTACTGCTTTACCACCTTTAAAATGAGCAAAAATAGGGAAAGTATGTCCGATAATTGCTGCTACACCGAAAATAAGCGGGTTGACCTGAGTGATACCAAATAACGTCGGTAACATGGTTGCAAGTGTTCCTTTTAGAATATCGATGATTAAGACCGCAATTCCAGCTTTTTTGCCTAAAACTCTGAAAGTATTCGTCGTTCCGGTATTCCCGCTCCCAAATTGACGAATATCTTTGTGGTAAAATATTTTGCCAATCCAGACACCTGATGGAATCGAGCCTAACAGATAAGCGACTAAGAATAAATAATATTTTGTCATAATTGCCACCTTTTTTAATAAACTAGCTCGATTGTACCATGAAATTAATATAACAACAATGGAAGTTTGATTAAAATATCAATTAAGTAAACTATAAATGGATGAAATAAATATGATATAATCAGGATATATATAAATGAAGGAGCGATTGATATGCAACTAAATGATACACAACTAAAGAACGTTTTAGAAAATAGCAAGAATATTGCCGTGATTGGTTTAAGTGCCAATCCAGAAAAGACGAGCCACCGCATTGCCGCTTTTTTACAAGAGAAAGGCTACCGTGTCTTTCCGGTCAATCCGGTATTAGCAGGTCAAGAAGTCCTTGGTGAAAAAGTTTATGCTTCTTTAGCGGAAGTGCCTGAGCAAATTGATATTGTTGATATTTTTAGACGTAGCGAGTTTTTACCTGATATTGCAAAAGAATTTGTCAAAACTGATGCAAAAGTTTATTGGGCGCAACTAGGAATTGAAAATGATGAAGCTGCCGAAATTTTAGAAAAGCATCATAAAGCATATATTATGAATCGTTGTATTAAGATTGAATATCAACGTTTGTTAGAAGATTAGAAGTTTGCTATTTTTTGCTAGTTTTCTTCGGCTGGTGTGATATAATAGTAAGCGTGTCTTTAAAGATGTAAAAAATAAGCAAGACAAGGAGCGACCATTTTGACAAAAAAAATAGATGAATATAATGATCAATCCATTCAAGTATTAGAAGGACTTGAGGCAGTTCGCAAGCGTCCAGGGATGTATATTGGTTCTACGGATGGCCGCGGTCTACATCATTTAGTTTATGAAATTGTAGATAATGCTGTCGATGAAGTATTAGCTGGTTTTGGTAATCAAATCAATGTCACAATTGAAAAAGACAATAGTATTACCGTGCAAGATTTCGGTCGTGGGATGCCAGTCGGAATGCATGCTTCAGGAATTCCAACCATTGAAGTCATTTTTACTGTATTGCATGCTGGTGGTAAATTTGGTCAAGGTGGCTATAAGACATCTGGTGGTTTGCACGGTGTAGGTGCCAGTGTCGTCAATGCTTTATCTAGTGAATTAGATGTAACGATTGTTAGAGATGGTTACAAATATACGCAAAGCTTTGCCGATGGAGGAAAACCTACAACAACCTTGAAAAAAGTCGGCAAAACCAAAGAAAAAAATGGTACAACCGTTCATTTCAAGCCCGATGCTAGTATTTTCTCGACCACTGTATTCTCTTATGAAACTTTAGCAGAGCGTTTGCGTGAGTCGGCTTTCTTGTTACGTGATGTAAAAATTACTTTAACAGATTTACGTAAAGACGAGCCTGTTGAGGAAGTTTTCCATTATGAAGAAGGCATCAAGGAATTTGTTGCTTATTTGAACGAAGAAAAAGATGATTTGACCCCGATTCTTTATTTCTCTGGTGAAAAAGATGGGATGCAAGTGGAAGTCGCTTTCCAATATAATGATGGCTATTCTGAAAATATTTTATCATTTGTGAATAATGTCCGTACCAAAGATGGTGGTACACATGAAGTTGGTTTTAAAACGGCGCTTACGAAATCATTCAATGAGTATGCACGAAAAGTTAACTTACTGAAAGATAAGGATAAGAATCTTGAAGGTAGTGATTTCCGCGAAGGTTTAGCAGCGGTGCTTTCTATTAAGGTTCCCGAAAACTTATTACAATTTGAAGGACAAACAAAGGGTAAACTCGGGACACCAGCAGCCAGAAATGCCGTAGATGCGACGATTTCAGAACAGTTTAGTTTCTTTTTACTAGAAAATAGTGAACTGAGTCAAATGCTCGTTCGAAAAGCCATCAAAGCCCGAGAAGCTCGAGAAGCAGCCCGTAAAGCTCGAGAAGAAAGCCGTACTGGTAAGAAAAAGAAAAAAGGTGAATCGCTCTTATCTGGTAAACTTACTCCAGCTCAATCTAAAAATGCCCAAAAGAATGAATTATATTTGGTCGAGGGGGATTCTGCTGGTGGTTCGGCAAAACAAGGTCGTGACCGTAAATTCCAAGCGATTTTACCATTGCGTGGGAAAGTCATAAATACTGAAAAAGCCAATATGCAAGAAATCTTAAAAAATGAAGAAATTAATACGATGATTTATACCATTGGTGCTGGGGTTGGTCCAGAATTTGACGTAGCGGATTGCAATTATGATAAAATCATTATTATGACCGATGCGGATACAGATGGTGCGCATATTCAAGTATTACTCTTAACATTCTTCTATCGTTATATGAAGCCTTTAATCGAAGCAGGGAAAGTTTATATTGCTTTACCACCACTTTATAAGGTATCTAAAGGGACTGGTAAAAAACAAGTCATTGAATACGCGTGGACTGATGAAGAATTAGCTGGAAAGATTAAAAAAGTTGGTAAAGGTTATATGCTTCAACGTTACAAAGGACTTGGTGAAATGAATGCCGAACAACTTTGGGAAACGACTATGAATCCAGAAACACGTACTTTAATTAGAGTCAGAATTGATGATGCGGCTCAAGCAGAACGACGTGTAACGACATTGATGGGGAATAAAGTTGAACCAAGACGTAAATGGATTGAAAGTCATGTGCAGTTCACGTTAGAAGAAGATGGTAGTATTTTAGATCGGAAGGCGATTGATGATTTACATGAGACGCACGAAACGCAGCATGATAATCATTCCCAAGATAATCCAAAATATGAAGAAATTAGTATATTTGATATTTAGTTAAGGAGGCTTTTTTTTTGGAGCAAGAGCATAATATTGAAGAGTTGACGCTTGAAGAGGTCATGGGAGATCGCTTTGGACGTTATTCAAAATATATTATTCAAGAGCGTGCATTGCCTGATATTCGTGATGGTTTGAAACCAGTGCAGCGTCGTATTTTATTTGCGATGAATAAAGACGGCAATACTTTTGAAAAAGCCTTTCGTAAATCGGCTAAGTCTGTCGGAAATATTATGGGCTTTTTCCATCCGCATGGGGACAGTAGTATTTATGAAGCCATGGTGCGGATGAGTCAAGACTGGAAGTTACGTGAAATTCTTATTGAGATGCACGGAAATAATGGGAGTATGGATGGCGATCCACCAGCTGCCATGCGTTATACAGAAGCCCGTCTGTCTGAATTAAGTGGTGAGATGTTGGCGGATATTGAAAAAGAGACAGTTGATATGGTTTGGAACTTTGACGATTCCGAAAAAGAACCAACTGTCTTACCAGCTCGTTTTCCTAATTTATTGGTCAATGGTTCGACAGGGATTTCAGCTGGTTATGCCACCGAGATTCCACCACATAATTTAGGTGAAGTCATTGATGGTACGATTTATCTGATTGATCATCCAGATGCTACTTTGGATCAATTGATGAAATATATACCAGGGCCTGATTTTCCAACTGGCGGCATTTTGCAAGGGACCAAAGAACTCAAACAAGCTTATCAAACCGGCCGTGGTAAAGTCATTCTTCGCTCGCAAACACGAATTGAAGATATTAAAGGAAATAAACAACAAATAGTCATCAATGAAATTCCTTATGAAGTGAATAAAGCAAATTTAGTTCGCAAAATCGACGAAATTCGCATCAATAAAAAGATTGATGGAATTGCTGAAGTGCGCGATGAAAGTGACCGCACTGGCTTACAGATTGTTGTTGAGCTAAAAAAAGAAGCCAATGCAGAAGGAATTTTAAATTATTTATATAAAAATACTGAATTACAAATCAACTATAACTTTAATATGGTGGCTATTGATGAAATGCGCCCTCAACAAGTTGGTTTGAAGCATATTTTGCATAGTTATATCGAACATCGCAAAGAAGTTGTCTTGCGTCGGAGTCAATATGATTTAAAAAAAGCGCAAAATCGTCAACATATTGTCGATGGATTGATGAAAGCTTTGTCGATTTTAGATGAAGTGATTCAAACCATTCGTCAAAGCAAGGATAAAAAAGATGCCAAAAATAATTTGATTATGATGCATCAATTTACGGAACCTCAAGCTGAAGCCATTGTGAACTTGCAATTATATCGTTTAACGAATACAGATATTACGCAGTTGCAAAAAGAAGCTGAGGAACTGGCTATAAAAATTGCCCAGTTACAAAAGATTATACATGAACAAGCAGAGTTGATGCGCGTGATTAAGCAAGAATTAAAAGCTGTGAAGAAAAAATATAGTAATCCACGTTTGACAAAAATTGAAGCAGAAATTGAAGAAATTAAGATTGAAACCGAAGTCTTAATTGCTTCTGAGGATGTAATGGTAACTGTGACAAAAGAAGGTTATGTGAAGCGCAGTAGTTTACGTTCTTATGCAGCCTCTGATTTTAATGAGCTTGCGATGAAAGAAAGTGATTGTTTACTTTACTGTGAACAATTAAACACACTGGATCATCTATTACTATTTACGAATAAAGGAAATGTCATTTATCGACCAATTCATGAGCTTCCTGATTTGAAATGGAAAGAAATTGGTGAGCATATTTCGCAAACAATTACGAAATTAGCAATGGATGAAACGATTATTGCAGCATTTAGCTATAAAGAGTTAACCCCAGAGCCAACGTTAGTCTTGATATCAAAATATGGCATGATAAAACAAGTGCAATTTGCAGAGTTAACACCATGGCGTACGTATAAATCAAAGGCAAGTACTGTCATGAATCTAAAAGGCGAAGATGAATTAGTCAATATCTACCTTACTTCAGAGCAAGATTTACAAGATGTCTTTTTAGTGACTCATCAAGCATATGGTTTACGTTTTAGTTTAGATCAAGTGCCTGTTAGTGGTCCGAAAGCTGCAGGTGTCAAATCAATGAATTTAAAAGACGAGGATTATATTGTCAATGGTTTGTTAGTGTACTCAAATGGAGATACGCCAGTTGTTTTAGTCTCACAAAGAAGTGCAGTGAAGAGAATGCTTGCACAAGAATTGCCTTCAGCTAATCGCGCTGGTCGTGGATTAATGGTCTTTCGCGAATTGAAAAACCATCCACATCGCGTCGTTTTTATGGGAGAAGGGCAAGAGCAAACCTATCAGATGCAAAATCAAAAAGGGGAAGTATATGAGCTTCATCCTACTGAGTTTCCAATTGGTGGGCGGACGTCCAACGGTTCAATGATGATGAATGAAACGGACGGTGGCGATGTGACCAGTGTTGAAGTCATTTTTCCGGAGCCTGCGAATGAATAACTTAATTTAGAAAACTGTTACAAAAATGATAGCACAGAATACCCCTGTATCAAAACAGAGATTATTCTGTGCTAAATTTTTCAAAAAATCTTTTAAACAAAAATATCTATTTCACAATTATAAAAAGCCTGATTTATCAGTATCTAGGTATTTTTATACTATTATTTTTTGAAATTTGTTAAAAAAATATATATGAAAACACTTGCATTAATCTGCCTATGTGTTATACTGAACATGTAAAAACTGTTACATACCTTTGATAAGTATTAAGGAGGACCTGATAATGACATCAGTTACAGACAAATTAGAAACATTTAACGAAACTGCTTGGAAGGGCTTTAAGGGAAGCGATTGGAAAAAAGAAATCAACACTCGTTCTTTCATCCAACAAAACTACACTGAATATCGTGGAGATGACAGCTTCTTACAACCAGCTGCTCCAAGTACTGACAAACTTTGGACAAAACTACAAGAATTATTTGAAGTGCAACACCAACAAAACGGTGTGTACGACATGGATAACAACATTCCTGCTACATTAACTTCTCATGGTCCTGGATATTTAATTAAAGAAGAAGAAAAAATCGTTGGTTTACAAACAGATGTGCCATTGAAACAAGCATTCATGCCATTTGGTGGTATCCGTATGGCAAACTCAGCTTTAACTTCAAATGGTTACGAAGCTGATCCTGAAATGACTAAGATTTTCACAGAATGGCGTAAAACACACAACCAAGGTGTATTCGATGCTTATACTGATGAAATGCGTTTAGCTCGTAAAAACAAAATCATCACTGGTCTACCAGATGCTTATGGTCGTGGACGTATCATCGGTGACTACCGCCGTGTTGCCTTATATGGTATCGACTACTTAATGGAACAAAAGAAAAAAGACCATGATTTAACTGGTAACAAAGTCATGACTGATGATGTGATTCGTTTACGTGAAGAAATCGCTGAACAATATCGTGCATTAAATGACTTGAAGAAAATGGCTGCTTCATATGGATTTGATATTTCTCGTCCAGCCGAAAACGCACAAGAAGCTATCCAATGGTTATACTTCGGTTACCTAGGTGCAATTAAATCACAAAATGGTGCGGCTATGTCAATCGGACGTATCTCAGCATTCTTAGATATCTACATCCAACGTGACTTAGAAAACGGTGTGATTACTGAATTTGAAGCTCAAGAATTAATTGACCACTTAATTATGAAATTACGTATGGTTAAATTCGCACGTACACCTGAATACAACCAATTATTCTCAGGTTACCCAATTTGGGCTACATTATCTATCGCTGGTATGGGTATTGATGGACGTTCATTAGTTACTAAGAACGACTTCCGTATCTTACACACATTAATCAACATGGGACCATCACCAGAACCAAACTTAACTGTTCTTTATTCATCTCGTTTACCAGAAGGATTCAGAACATTCGCAGCTCGTATTGCTAAAGAAACTTCATCAATCCAATTTGAAAATGATGATTTATTACGTGCTAACTGGGGTTCAGATGACTGTGCAATTGCATGTTGTGTATCTGCAACTGTAATGGGTAAAGATATGCAATTCTTCGGTGCGCGTGCTAACCTTGCTAAAGCTGTTCTTTATGCTATTAATGGTGGTGTGGATGAAAAGACTAAGATGCAAGTTGCTCCTAAATTCCGCCCAATGACTGGTGATACTCTAGATTTCCATGAATTTATGGAAAAATACAAAGATATCCTAGACTGGTTAGCTGAATTATATGTAAATACATTAAATGTTATCCACTATATGCATGATAAATATGCTTATGAAGCTATTCAATTAGCATTCATGGATTCTCATTTACGTCGTACATTCGCAACTGGTATTGCTGGTATCTCACATGCTACAGACTCTATCATGGCAATCAAACATGGTAATGTTAAAGTCATTCGTGATGAAGATGGTTTAGCAGTTGACTATGTACCACAAAATGAATTCCCGACTTATGGTAATGATAATGAAGAAGCAGATGCAATGGCAAACTGGATCTTAGAATACTTCATGACACAAATCAAACGTCAACATACTTACCGTAACTCTACACCAACCACATCTCTATTAACAATTACTTCAAATGTAGTTTATGGTAAAGCTACTGGTAATACTCCTGATGGACGTCGTGCTGGTAAACCTTTAGCTCCAGGTGCTAACCCAAGTTATCGTGATGGTAAATTCTTAGGTGAAAAGAATGGATTATTAGCATCACTTAACTCAACTGCTCGTTTGAACTACCGCAATGCATTAGATGGTATTTCAAATACTCAAACAATTAACCCTAATGGATTAGGTAAAGATGATGCAACTCGTATTGCAAACTTACGTAATGTCTTAGATGGTTATTTCGATAAAGGTGGTTACCACTTAAACGTTAACGTATTTACAAATGAATTATTACTAGATGCACAAGCTCATCCAGAAAAATATCCAAACTTGACAATTCGTGTATCTGGTTACGCTGTTAAGTTCCGTGATTTAACTCCTGAACAACAAGCAGACGTTATCTCAAGAACTGCTCACGATAGATTATAATTATTTGTTGATTTTTGAAAGGATGGCAAGTTCTTTGTCATCCTTTTTTTCTAGATTTCATTCTATGGTTTCGACTATTTTGATGAAAAATTCGTTGTTTTTCTTGATTTTTCGTTTTAGTTAAGTCAAGAAAGATTGGAAGGAAGTAAGATTATGTCAGATTCAGCATTAGGGATGATACATTCCACAGAAAATTTTGGTACCGTAGATGGCCCTGGAGTACGCTTTGTTGTATTTACTCAAGGGTGTAAAATGCGGTGTCAATTTTGTCATAATCCAGATACCTGGAAGATGAAAACTGATACTTCAAAGGAACGTTCGGCTGATGATGTATTACAAGAAGCTTTGCGATTTCGTGCTTATTGGGGTAAAGATGGCGGAATTACCGTTAGTGGTGGCGAACCATTACTTCAATTGGACTTTTTATTAGATTTATTTAAAAAGGCTAAAGCACTAGGTATTCATACCACAATTGATACTTGTGGGAAACCATTTACTAAAGAAGAACCATTTTTTAGCAAATTTAATGAATTACTTCAATATACTGATTTGATTTTGTTTGATATTAAACACATTGATAATCGAGGCCATAAAGAATTAACTGGTCAAAGTAATGACAATATTTTAGAAATGGCTCAATATTTGTCTGAGGTCGGTCAACCCGTTTGGATTCGTCATGTCTTAGTTCCTCAAAGAACCGATTATGATGAATTCTTGATTCGTTTGGATGCGTTTATTCAAACTTTAAATAATGTCGAAAAAGTGGAAGTATTGCCTTATCATACAATGGGTAAATTTAAATGGGATAAACTAGGTTTGGAATATCCATTGGAAGGGATTAAGCCACCAGAACAAGATCGAATTAAAAATGCGCGTGAGTTGTTACATGTAGATCAATACAAAGGCTATTTAGCGCACTAATTTTTTGAGAAAGAATTGATTTTTATATTGATTCTTTCTCTATTTTTGTTATCATGATGATTAGATAAAATAGATTGGAGTGGAGAAAATGTCAAAAATTTTAGTTTTCGGACATCAAAATCCAGATACTGATGCAATTGGTGCAGCGATTGCATTTGCGAACTTACAAAAAGAATTAGGTAAAGATGCTGAGGCAGTGGCTTTAGGTGAACCAAATGAAGAAACAGCTTTTGCCTTAAATCACTTTGGGTTAACTGCCCCACGTGTGGTTGAAACTGTGGCTAATGAAGTGGAACAAGTGATGTTGGTAGACCACAATGAATTCCAACAAAGTGCTGCTGATATTGAAAAAGTGGAAATCTTAGCAGTTGTTGATCATCATCGTATTGCAAACTTCCAAACAGCAAATCCATTATATTATCGTGCAGAACCAGTTGGCTGTACTTCAACAATCATTTTGAAACTATATAAGGAAAATAATGTTGAAGTGCCAAAAAATATTGCGGGAATGATGCTTTCTGCGATTGTATCTGATACTTTATTATTTAAATCACCTACTTGTACGCAAGAAGATGTTAAAGCTGCAAAAGAACTTGCTGAGATTGCTGGTGTTGACTTAGAAGGCTATGGTTTGGAAATGTTAAAAGCAGGTACAAACTTAGGAACAAAATCAGCATCTGACTTAATTGATTTAGATGCTAAAAGCTTCCCAATGGGTGGTAGCAACTTAAGAATCGCTCAAGTAAATACTGTTGATTTAGCTGAAGTCTTTGCACGTCAAGCTGAGTTAGAATCAGCGATGCAAGAGGCAAATACTGCGAATGGCTATGATTTATTTGTGTTGGTCGTTACAAATATTTTAGATAGTGATTCTGAAATTTTAATTGTGGGTGAACCAAAAGAAAATGTTGAGAAAGCCTTTAATGTGACTCTTGACAACAACCGTGCACTATTAAAAGGTGTTGTGTCACGTAAAAAACAAGTGGTTCCTCAATTAACTGCTGCATTTGAAGGTTAAGTTAAGACTTAAAATCAGTAGAAGGCATTATGCTTTTTGCTGATTTTTTATTTTTTTAGGATGTTTGGAGGTTTTTATGGAATTCTTTTATGGACAAAAATTCCAGAAAATAGCACCATTAATTCATAGCTCTTTTTTTATGGAAGTGGTACAGTATTTAAATACACACCAAGATGTTACGCTACGTCAATTAAAAGCTGATTTAACTACTGATGCACATTTTGATAAACGCTTAGATACTTTAATTGCTTATGGTCTGATTAGGCGTCAAGCAAGAAGATATACTTTGCATTTCCCAATTTATAGTGAAATCATCAAAGATAATGCATTTAACGAGGTTGTTGATCCAACGACTATGATTGAATTATCTAGAAATTTAAAACCGTTAGAAAATGATAGCTTTTATGCGATGGATATGGCTATGTTTGCTCATTTTGATGTACTATCGAATGGATATATGCATATCGAGATGCTTTATAATGAGGTAACTGGGCAACATCTTGCAGGATATTTACAAGCCTGTCAGCAGCAAATGCATTTAGACAAATATATGGACATGTATAACTTGTTGGGTGATGTCGATGCGCAATATTTATTAGACCAATATGAAGCATTATTCGATAAAATTCTACATAAACGCCGTCGTATCAGGGATTCTATCTTTGTTCAGTCAGCAATCCATTTTGGCTTTGTACAAAGAGAAGAACAATTAGTATTCGCGCCAAATTTGTTATTGGATTCACATGTAAATATTGCACCTGTGTTACTAGAAAGGTTTGCTCAAAAATCGGCTTGCGAACAAAGAATGCTACTGACGCAAATTCTAAATAATAACAATGTAAATTTAATTCAAAATATATCATTAGAAAACGTGGGTAATTAAAAATAAATATTGTTTGAGATAGTCTGAATTTATTTCTAGATAAGGAATAATCCAGACTATTTTTTTGCAATTTTCGAAAATATGAAAAATAAAACAACGCTATTCACAATCTTTCAAACGTTTTTTAAAGTTATCTTATGCGTTTACAATAACTTTTTGTAACTTTCAGAAAAAGTAGCATATTTTGTTATATCCGGTAAGCTTGTGAAAAATATTTTGCTAAATAAAATTAATGATTTGTCAATATCGAATTGGTAGGAGCTAAATAATGCTAATTTTATTAGGAATATTAGTTAATAATATTTAAGTAAACTGTTTTATATTCGGAATAATATTTTTTTTTGAAGAAATTTGCACAATTTTATTAGTTATTATCTTTAGGAAGTGTTATACTGATATTGTAAATTGTTAGTTGTTATTTATCTATTAAATGTTCTAATAGGTAAGAAATGGTTAATAAGGGTAGGCGATTTTATGACAAGTACCAAAGAATTTTTAGAAGCTGAGCAACATTTTTTGACAGGTGAAAATTTTTATCTGCATCATCTGTTAGGTTGTCAGTTTGCAGATGGGTCCTACACTTTCCGAGTTTGGGCACCAAATGCGCAACAAGTTTGGTTACAAGGAGACTTTAATCAGTGGGACGATTCCATGCCGATGAACAAGAGAGATTCTGGCATCTGGGAGATTTCTGTCGACCAGGATATTAAAGGTCAGCTTTATAAGTATAAGATTCGTCAAGCTGATGGCACGGAATGCATGAAGTTTGATCCGATGGCAATCCGCTATGAAGCAAGACCAAACAATGCTGCTGAAGTTTACCATTTACCGGCTAAAAAGTGGAAAGATGGTTTATGGAAAGGTCGTCAAAAACGTTCCAATTTCTTTAAACGTCCAATGAATATCTATGAAGTACATGCGGGTTCATGGAAACGTCATGCAGATGGTACTGCCTATACTTTTAGTGAATTGGCGGAAGAATTAATTCCTTATTTGGTAGAAATGCATTATACACATGTGGAGTTCATGCCGTTGACCGAGCATCCTTTAGCTGCTTCATGGGGCTATCAAACCACAGGCTATTTTGCTTTAGCGCATGAATATGGTACACCTGAGGAGTTTCAAGATTTTGTCGAACAATGTCATTTAAACAATATTGGTGTATTTATGGACTGGGTTCCTGGACATTTTTGTGTGAATTATGATGCCTTAGCGTATTATGATGGTACGCCAACTTATGAATATCAAGAAGAATGGCGCGCAAAGAATATCCGTTGGGGTGCACTTAATTTTGATTTAGGGAAACCACAAGTTCAAAGTTTTATTCTGTCTAGTGCGATGTTTTGGTTAGAGACTTTCCATTTAGATGGTATTCGGGTAGATGCGGTTTCTAATATGATTTATCGCGATTACGACGAAGGTGAATGGCACCCAAATCATGAAGGAGGTAATCGCAATTTAGAAGGCTATTACTTCTTACAAAAGATGAATGCAGTGATCAAATTGGCTCATCCAGAAGTTGTTATGATTGCTGAAGAAAGTTCTGCTGATACCAAGGTTACTGGCATGATTGAAACAGGAGCGCTAGGCTTTGATTACAAGTGGAATATGGGGTGGATGAATGATATCTTGAAATTTTATGAGATGGATCCAGTCTATCGTAAATATCATTTCAACTTAGCCACATTCTCTTTTATGTACATGTTTAACGAAAACTTTATTCTATCACTTTCTCATGACGAAGTGGTTCATGGTAAGAAGAGTTTAATGCATAAGATGTGGGGCGATCGTTACAAGCAATTCGCTCATCTTCGTAATATGTATACTTTCCAAATAGCTCATCCAGGTAAAAAATTACTCTTTATGGGGAGTGAATGGGGACAGTTTTTGGAATGGAAATATGCTGAAGGTCTTGAATGGCGTGATTTACAAGATGATATGAATGCCAAAATGCAACACTTCACCAAAGTTTTAAATCAACTGTATCATGATGAACGTTCACTCTGGGAATTAGATGATGAAAATACAACGATTGAATTTATTGACGCAGATAATAGTGAAGATTCTGTTTTGAGTTTTATTCGTCGCGGCAAGACTAAAAAAGATTTCTTGATTTTTGTTATCAATTTTGCACCTGTTGAACGTAAAGACTTTGTGATTGGTGTTCCTTATGCTGGTGAATACGAGGAATTACTAAATACCGAAATGGCAGAATTTGGCGGAACTTGGGTGAAACCAAATGCACCGATGACTGCAGAGAAAAAAGCATATAAGGATTTTCACTATCAGATTCAGACGATTGTTCCTTCGTTAGGTGCCTTAATTATAAAACCTAAGAAAGTGAATGTTCGTTCTAAATAAATTTTGCTGTGCTGTCGAAAGGAGGGAAAGGTGAATTATTTCACCGAATGAATGAAAACTGAAATGCTTGCAATGATTTTAGCTGGTGGTCAAGGTACCCGTTTAGGAAAATTGACAAAAAATATTGCCAAACCAGCTGTTCCCTTTGGAGGTCGTTACCGTATCATCGATTTTACATTGAGTAATTGTGCGAACTCCGGTATTAAAAATGTAGGTGTTGTGACACAGTATCAACCACTTGCCTTAAACAGCCATATCGGAAATGGCTCTAGCTGGGGATTGAGTGGGATTAATACAGGGGTGACTGTTTTACAACCTTATTCAAGTTCAGAAGGTAGTAAATGGTTTGAAGGTACTGCTCATGCTATCTTCCAAAATATTGATTATATTGATCAAATGGACCCTCAATATGTGCTTATCTTGTCTGGTGACCATATTTACAAAATGGACTATGAAGATATGTTGTTAAACCACAAGAAAAATAATGCTTCGTTATCGGTGGCAGTTATTGAAGTACCAATGCATGAAGCTTCACGTTTTGGTATTATGAATACTGATGAAAATGATCGTATCATTGAATTTGAAGAAAAACCAAAAGAACCAAAAAATAATTTGGCTTCAATGGGGATTTATATCTTTAACTGGGGCCGTTTACGCAATGTTTTGATGAACAGCCATACAAAAGAAAATGATATGAATGACTTTGGTAAAAACGTCATTCCATTTTACCTTGATAGTGGTGAAAATGTGGTTGCTTATCGCTTCAGTGGTTATTGGAAAGATGTGGGTACCATCGATTCATTGTGGGAAGCAAATATGGAATTCATTGATCCTAGCCTAGATTTAGCAATGCGTGATAAATCATGGCGAATCTATTCTAAAAACCGTATTGCGCCACCTCATTCAATTACTGAAACTGGTTCAGCTAAAAACTCCTTGATTTCTGATGGTTGTTATATTGCTGGTACCGTTGATCACTCTATTCTTTCTGATGAAGTGCAAGTAAAAGAAGGTGCGAGTGTAAAAGACAGTGTGATTATGTCTGGCGCAACAATTGGTAAAAATGTAACGATTAACCGTGCCATTATTGGTGAAAATGCAATTATTGGTGATAACGCAGTAATCGATGGTACAGATGAAATTGCTGTCGTTGGATATTCTGAAGTGATTGGAGTGGCTGCTGATGAAGACTAATAGAATGTGTGCTTTTTTAGGAAATCTGCATAATTATGAGGGGTTAGCTCCATTAACGGATCATCGCCCCGTAGCAACCTTGCCTTTTGATAGTAAATATCGTTTAATTGACTTTAATTTATCATCTATCGCTAATGCTAATATCCATTCAGTATTTATGGTATTTAACTATGATGAAAGTCGTTCTGTCTTTGACCATTTAGGTGGTGGGACCGAATGGAATCTTGACGGTATCAATAACCGTTTCTTCATTTATTTGTTTGAACGAGAAGCAGAAAAAATGAAAGATCATAATGGTTATCACGATGCTGTTATTGATTATTTAGAAAAAGCAAAATCAAAATATATGGTTTATTTCAGTAGCAAAGTTCTATGTAATATTGATTTAAAAGCTTTATTAAACATTCATTTATTACATGAAGACCATAGTGATTTAACCGTTGTTTACAAAAAAATGCCAAAAGAAGATATTTACGATACCGATTTGGTGTTGAATTTTAATGAAGATAGCAAAGTAGCAAGTAAAACTAGTGGAAAAGATGTTGCTGATGGTGAAATTGCCAATCTTTGTACCGATATTTACATTGTAAAAGTTGAACGTCTTTTAGCAGCATTACGTCAAAGTCAAAAAGATGGTGTAGGGACTCACGTGGAAAGTTGTTTGCGTTCAATGATTGATGAAAATGCTACTGCGTATGAATATACTGGTTATTTAAGTAACATTTTTGATGTGAAATCTTACTATAAAGCAAATATGGATATGTTGATACCAGCTAAGTTCAATTCATTAATGTATGCAAATCAAAAAATCTATACAAAAGTTCATAATGAATTTCCAACTTACTATTCTGATTCTGCGGTTGTTAATAACGCGCAGTTTGGTACTGGCTGTGAAGTTGAAGGTGAAGTTGTTCACTCGCTACTTGGTCGTACAGTAGTGGTTAAACAAGGTGCTAAAATTGAAGATTCCTTAGTTCATTCTTCTTGTGTAATAGGAGAAGGGGCCAAAATTCAATATGCAATTTTAGATAAAGATTGTAAAGTATCAGACCATGTTTCAATTATTGGTACACCTGAAAATCCAGTAGTGGTATCTAAAGCAAGCAATGTAACAGAAGATATTATTGGAGGCTAATGAATTAATGAAAATTTTATTTGCAGCAAGTGAATGTGCGCCATTTTTTAAAACAGGTGGCTTAGGTGATGTCGCTGGTGCACTTCCTAAAGCTTTAGCCAAAGAAGGCGTGGAAGTTGCTGTAGTCATGCCATACTTCAAAAAGATGAATGAATCTTATAAAGAAAAAGTAGAGAATGTCTTAAATTTTGAAGTAAAAGTGGGTTGGCGCAGTCAATATTGTGGCATTAAAACTTTGAAATTAGGGGATGTCAGATATTATTTCATTGACAACTTATACTATTTTAATCGTGATCAATTATATGGATATTATGATGATGGTGAAAGATTTGCCTTTTTTCAACAAGCCATTATTGAAATGATGGAAAGAGTTGATTTTATTCCAGATATCTTGCATGTAAATGATTATCATACAGCAATGATTCCATTTCTATTACGTGAAAAATATCATTGGATTGAAGCGTATCGTCCAATTAAAACAGTCTTGACCATTCATAATTTGGAATTCCAAGGCAAGTATAATCGTATCGTCTTATCCGATTTATTTGGTATGTCAGCTGAGCGTTACGATGATGGTACCATTGAATTTGAAAACTGTGTAAACTTTATGAAAGCTGGAATTCTTTATGCCAATAAGATTACTACAGTTTCACCTTCTTATGCACAAGAAATCCAAACTCGTGAATTTGGTTGTGGACTTGATGTCATTTTAAGAATGGAGAATAGTAAATTATCGGGGATTGTCAATGGTATTGATATGGAAGTCAATAATCCAGAAACGGATAGGCATTTATCCTATCATTATTCAAAAGAGGATTTAAGTGGTAAAGCTGAAAACAAGCGACTATTGCAAGAAAAGATGCATTTACCACAACGTGAAGATGTTCCAGTCATTGGGGTGGTTAGTCGTCTAACTTACCAAAAAGGGTTCCATTTGGTTGTGGAAGAGTTAGAAAATCTATTGCAATTTGATGTTCAATTTGTCTTGTTAGGTACAGGTGATCCGCGATTTGAAGCTGCCTTTAGTCAAATTGGGGCACGTTATCCAGAAAAATGTGCAATCAATATTGATTTCAATTTAGGTTTGGCTCAATTGATTTATGCGGGCTCAGATATATTCTTAATGCCTTCTGCTTTTGAACCATGTGGCTTATCACAAATGGTGGCGATGAGATATGGTACTTTACCTGTTGTTCATGAAATCGGTGGTTTGAAAGATACAGTTGTTCCTTATAACCCAATTACCAATGAAGGTACGGGATTTGGATTTAATGACTTTAGACCATTTATTATGATGCAAACACTCTTACAAGCTGTTGATTTATATGCAAATCATCGGCAATATTGGAATCAATTGGTTCAAAATGCGATGAGTCGTGATTTCAGTTGGCATCAAAGTTGTATGATTTATTTACAATTATATAATTCAATCCTTTAATGTTTAAAGATGAATAAGGCAAAATTTCCAAGAGGTTTCATCTTTTTGGAGTTTTGCCTTTCAATGTCATTTGATTTATTTAGACATACATAACGAGGGGGAAAAGAAGATGTCGGAACGTCAAGTAATGACACGTGATGAATTTATTGAAGATTTAAGAAAAAGATTAAGAGAAAATTTTGCGATGGAAATTGAAACAGCAACACCAAATGAGTTGTTTGTTGCTATTGGTCAAATTGTACGAGCAAGCTATGCGGATTCATGGCACCGTACACGTCAACGTTATTTAGAACATAAACAAAAACAATCTTATTATTTTTCTATTGAGTTTTTGCCAGGACGAATGTTGAAGAGTAATTTATTAAGCTTAGGTATGTTGGATATGGTGCGTGATACTGTAGAAGAATTTGGCTTTGATTTTGACGATGTCCTTCGTGTCGAAAATGATATGGCTTTAGGAAATGGTGGCTTAGGTCGTTTAGCATCTTGTTTCTTAGATTGTTTGGCTTCCCGTGAATTACCAGGTAACGGAAATGGTATTCGTTATGACTATGGTTTATTCAAACAACAATTTGTCGATGGCTACCAAGTTGAATTACCAGATGCTTGGTTAAAGAGTGGCAATGTATGGGAAGTTCGTCGTGAAAGTGAATCGGTCAATGTTCATTTCGGTGGTAACGTTTATATGAAACAGATGCCTGATGGTAGTTTAAAACCAGTTGCCGAAAACGAACGAATCTTAAAAGCTGTGCCATATGATACAGGTGTTGTTGGTTATGAAAATGATACAGTAAATACTTTACGTCTATGGAGTGTAGAAATTCCAGCCTCTGAAGAAGGAAAATATCGTAGTATTGAAGAACGACGCATGGTTGAAGATTTAACTGCTGTATTATATCCAGATGATTCCAATGAACAAGGACGTTTAACTCGTTTAACTCAAGAATATTTCTTTGTTTCAGCAGGGATTCAAAGTATTATTCGTTACTACAAGAAAACGAAAATGCCAATTAGTCGTATTAATGAATATATTGCTATTCATATTAATGATACGCACCCAGCCTTATGTGTACCTGAAATGATGCGTATTTTACTTGATGAATTCGATTTATCATGGGAAAAAGCGTGGGGATTAACAGTAAGTATGATGAGCTATACAAATCATACTATCATGCAAGAAGCACTTGAAAAATGGCCAGTTTCGATGGTGAAATATCACTTGCCTCGAATGTATCAAATAATTGAAGAAATTGATCGTCGTTTTGTGACAAATTTACAAGGTTTATACCCAGATGATTTAATTCAACGTACACGTATTATTCAAGGAGACCAAATTCATATGGCGAACTTGAGTATTATTGGTAGTCATAGTACAAATGGTGTAGCTAAACTTCACTCTGACTTATTAAAATCAGTTGTATTGCATGATTTTTATGTACTATATCCCGAACGTTTTAATAATAAAACAAATGGGATTACACAAAGACGATGGTTACAATTATCTAATGAACCTTTAGCTGGTCTATTAGATGAAACAATTGGCACTTCATGGCGCAAAGAACCAACGGATTTACAAATGTTGATGAATTATTACGATGATGACCGTTTATTAGAATTATTAGCCGATACCAAACATAAAAATAAAGTTCGTCTTGCTAAATACATCAAAGAAACTTGCAATATTGAAGTTAATCCAAATGCTATTTTTGATGTACAAATTAAACGTCTACATGCTTATAAACGTCAATTATTGAATTTATTGCATATTGTGAAATGTTACTTAGATTTAAAAGATGATCCAAATCGTAATTTTGTACCACGGGTCTGGATTTTTGGTGCAAAAGCTGCTCCAAGCTACACCTATGCGAAATCAATTATTAAAGCAATTAATGAAACAGCCACTTTAATCAATAACGACCCAGATATTGGCGATAAGATGAAGATTGTTTTCTTACCAAACTACAATGTTTCACTTGCCGAAATCATTATTCCAGCAGCAGATGTCAGTGAACAAATTTCGCTAGCAACTAAAGAAGCCTCTGGTACAAGTAATATGAAATTAATGGCGAATGGTGCTGTGACGATGGCAACTATGGACGGCGCAAACGTTGAGATTCGCGATTATGTGGGGGCAGATAATATATATGTCTTTGGGTTGACTGAAGAAGAAGTTTATCGCTATTATGAAAAAGGGGATTACTCTGCTCAAGCCATTTACGATCAAGATCCAGTCGTTCGTCGGGTGCTAAATGCCTTTGTAGATGGTACGATTCCAAATATTCAACGTGAAGGTCAAGAAATTTTTGATTCTCTATTGAAATATAATGATGAATTCTTCTTATTAAAAGATTTTGAACCTTATTGTAAAGTTCAAGAACAAGTCAGTCAAGATTATTTAGATCAAACAAAATGGCGTAAGATGAGCTTGACGAATACTGCGAAATCTGGTATCTTCTCTGCTGACTACACAGTAATGAAATATGCTGAAGATATCTGGCAAATTGCACCAGTGAACCTTCATAAGGAAAAGAGGAATTAAGATTTTGGAGATTTATTACAATCCTTGGTCCAGTAAATATAAACGACCATTTGGAGCAGTTGAAAAAGGAAAAGTTGTTAGCTTCACGATACGGGTGAGTGGGCTTGATGTGCACCGTGTTAGTTTAGCCATTCATAAAGATGGACATGAAAATCAGCAAATTGATATGCACTTGGTTGGTAAAGATCTTTATCAATGCCAATATCAATTAGGAAAAAATGCCGGCCTCTACTACTATTCATTTGAGATTATTTATCAAGAAAATGGACAAGCTCGTAGCGTCTATTATGGTTCGAATGAGCTTGGAGGTGTCGGCCAAATTTATGATTGTGCTGAGGCTGTATGGGATTATCAACTAACTTGCTTCAATCAAAAAGATGCAGCACCTAAATGGTATCGTGAAAGTGTCTTTTATCAAATCTTCCCTGATCGTTTTTATAATGGTAACGAGAATGGCGTAATTAATCAACCAAAACCAAATAGTTTCATTTATGGGCAAACGCAAGATGAACCTATGTATATCAAAAATTCTGATGGTGAAGTTGTGCGTTGGGATTTTTATGGTGGTAATTTAAAAGGGATTATGAAGAAAATTCCTTATCTAAAAAAATTAGGTGTGAATGCTCTTTATCTGAATCCGATTTTTGAAGCTCGTAGTAATCATCGCTATGATACTGCCGATTATTTTAAGATTGATTCTGTCTTAGGAACGGATGAAGATTTTTCAGCGCTAGTGAATGAGTTGCACAAAAATAATATGCACTTGATTTTAGATGGTGTCTTTAGTCATGTGGGCCGTCATAGTCAATATTTTAACTATGACGGTGCATACGGTAAACATAATGGTGCTGCACGTAATCCGCATAGTTTGTATTTTAGTTGGTTTGAATTTGATCATTATCCAGATAGATATCGCTCATGGTGGGGGATAAAGGATTTACCTCAAATCAATAAAGAAGATGAAAGTTTTCAAGATTTTATCTTTAAAGCAGATGAAAGTGTCGTTGCTCACTGGTTGGATAAAGGAATTGATGGTTGGCGTTTAGATGTTGCGGATGAACTTCCGGATGAATTTATTCAAGGGATTCGTCATCAATTAAATCATTTTAAAGATAAAGTACTAATTGGTGAAGTCTGGGAAGATGCCTCCAACAAGGTTTCCTATAACACGCGCCGAAAATATATTCTTGGTGATCATTTGCATAGTGTGATGAACTATCCTTTTAGAGATGCAGTATTAGCACTTTTGAACCATCAGAAAACGCCAAAACAAATTGCACATCGCTTTATGCAATTATATGAAAATTATCCTCGTGATATCTTCTATAATTTGTTTAATAATTTAGGGACACATGATACCGAACGAATTGCGACCATGCTTCATGAAGATGTGAAAAAATTAGAACAAGCTGTGGCGATGATGATGTATGTACCTGGTGTGCCTTGTGTATATTATGGCGATGAGGCTGGGTTAACTGGTGGTAAAGATCCGCAAAATCGGAAATTTTATCCGTGGGAAAGTGTGAATGAAGCAAGTTATCAAATTTATCATCGTTGGATTAGTCATCGCAATGCGCAAAAAGTATTAATTGATGGAGAGTTTGCGCTCTTTTACGATGAAAATATTTTTGGTATTGTGCGATTTAACCAGAATGAGATGAGTCTTCTTCTTCTTAATCTTTCTTCTGTCAATCAAACCGTTAAGTTAGAACAACTGACTACCCTAAATCTTCCTGATGAACAGCTTCAAATCTTCACAAAATTAGTCAGAGATGTGGTGTTATTGCCACATACTACCGAGTTTATTACGAAATAATCTTTTCAACCTTTGGAAACGCAATGTTAGTGCTTGTTTTCAAAGGTTGTTTTTGTAATCATTGACGTTACAACGATATTTGCTTATACTAAATTGCGAGGTGAAATGTATGCAAATTTCTAGTCGGTTTACGATTGCCATTCACACTTTGACTTGCATTAGTATTTTTCAGGGCGAGCATAAAGTAACCAGTGAATTTCTTGCTAGAAGTGTAAATGTCAATCCAGTCATTATTCGAAAAGTTTTAGGACAATTGAAAAATGCTGATTTAGTACAAGTTCAGCGTGGTTCAGGCGGTGCAACATTAGCTAGGCCACTTGCAGAAATGACGCTATTAGATGTTTTTAATGCAGTCGAAAGTATTGAGAATCAACAATTATTTAGTTTTCATGATCAACCTAACCCAGATTGTCCAGTAGGAAGAAATATACATCAGGTATTGGACAATAGATTAGAAGAGATTCAAAAAGCGATGGAGGTAAAAATGAAGTCTATGACACTAGAAGATATTTTGGATGATACAAAGGCGTTGATAGAAAAAAGTCAGTAATCTTTTTATTCTTTTTAAAGGTTTAACTAGTGTAATGAGGTGTCATTGTAATGAAATTATGGCAATATGTAGGAAAAAAGTAAAGGTTGTATTAAAAGATAATACTGTAGTTATTGGTGTAGTAGAAGACTAAAATGACGGTTATACACTTGATGGATATGATGAAATTATTATTGAATTTTATGCATATGCTGAAAATGAAATTGTATCAATAGAAGTGATTGACTAACTATGAAAAAGGGAGATGTAAATGGCGGGTCTTAAATTATGGAATTATTTACGTGAGAATGTAGAAGTTATTGATACAAAAGGAAGAATCTATAGAGGTTATGTCTATGATTTTGTAGATGAAGTCGACAATGAGGAAGAAGATGAGATAAATATTGATCTTATCAATCGAAAATTCGGTGCCCCACTAGAAATTACTTTATATGAAAGCCAAATCAAATCAATACGAATATTAAAGTAGCGCTTAGTATTTACTAGGTGCTTTTTTTATGATTTAAGTCGTTTGCACCTTTCATTTGGTTCGTTTTGAAAGCTTTAAACAGAAGAGAGGAGTAGTTTACGGATAATTACAAAATTTCTTAGTTGTAACTATTGACATTACAACATGAATAAGTTATATTCTTGTTGTAACGAAAATCATTACAACTATTTGGAGGATATTTTTATGAAATTAATGGTTATCGGATCAAATGGAAAAGCTGCGAAAGAAATTATTATAGAAGCAAAAAGTCGTGGTTTAGAAGTAGTTGGCGTCGCACGTTCAGCTAATCAGAATGAAGGAATTGCATTTATTCAAAAGGATTTATTTGATTTAACCAAGGAAGATTTAGCCAATGTGGATGTGGTCATTGATTCATTTGGTGCTTGGACGCCTGAAACTTTACCACTTCATACAGAATCACTAAAAAAATTAGGTAATTTAGTAGCAAATACCGAAAAACGCTTATTGGTTGTTGGTGGGGCTGGTAGTTTGTATGTAGATGATTCTTTAACAACCCAATTATTTCAAACTCCTGATTTTCCTGAAAGTTATTTACCAGTGGCTAATGCGATGGGAGAATCTTTGGCTTACTTGAGAACGCGTAATGATGTTAATTGGACATATGTATCACCTGCTGCCGATTTCCAAGTAGAAGGAAAGCGTACAGGAGATTACCTTTTAGCAGGTGAAGTCTTTACTGTAAATGATCGTGGAGAAAGTGTCATTAGTTATGCGGATTATGCCATCGCAATGGTGGATGAAGCACAAAAGGGACATCATATCAAAGAGCGTATCAGTGTGTTAGCGAAATAATTTAGTAATAAGTGGATGGTCAATCATTCACTTATTTTTTTTACACCAATATTTTGTTATAATGAACGAAAAGGAATGGAGCAATTTTCATGAGGGAAATGATTAGAAATAGAAATTCAATTACTGAGTATGGTCTTCATGACAGCAGAATCAAGAAAATTACTTTAGCGGATGATCATCTGGTTTTTACTGTGGATAAAGTTTTTCACTATTCTAAGAGTGGAGAAGAACAAGGATTTGAAGCAGAAGTTATTTTTACAAGGTGTCATTTGGAAGATTGTTGGGTTTTGGTTTATGATGGTGTACTTTCAGAGGAAAAGTTTTCAGGACAAAGGATAGCCATGCAGGACTTTATTCAACAGTACAATCATCAAGAATTTGAAATTATCACTGAGTTGCATAATGGCTATTCCACATTTTTTGTTGGCTGGCTATGGAAAAATAAAATTCCTGTATCTGCTCAAGTAGAAATATTTAATTTTGGTGAAATGATTATCCGAATAGGGCAACAGTTTTTTTAGATTAAAGGTTTGTGCAAAGAATAAAGTAAGGGGGCATTAAAATGATAGATACAATTATTTATGATATGGGCAACGTACTAATTGAGTGGAATCCAGAGAAATTTTTACATTTAATTGAAACAGATGAAGAACGAATTGCCAAGTTAAGAACAGCTATTTTTACTTCGGGTTATTGGCCAAGACAAGATACCGGTGAATTAGATGCAGATAAGGCCTATCATATGTCTTTGGCGCTTTTAGATGACTCTTATCAAGAAAGTTTACGACAAATTTATTATCATTGGTATGAGTATGCAGATGTTTTTTCCAAAATGCAAGACTATGCGCAAGAATTAAAAAAGCAAGGATATAAACTTTTTGTGCTCTCAAATACTGCGGCGTCTTATTATGATTTAGCAAAAAAAGGCTACTTACCCATTGATGAAATCTTGGACGGAAAAATATTATCTTATGAAGTAGAAATGGTGAAGCCTGATGTAGCAATTTATCAGTATCTATTGGATAAATATGGGCTAGAGGCTCAAAATTGCGTATTTTTAGATGATATTAAAGGTAATATTGAAGCCGCACAAAGTTTGGGTATGCAAGGCATTCAAGTTTTATCGGAGAACCAAGCTTTAGCAGATTTGAAAGTATTATTAAGTAAGCATGGAAGGTTGAGTGAGCAATGATCCGAGAAATCAATCACGATATTTTCTTTTTACAACAACCGAGTCAACGTGCAACGGCGCAGGATAAACCACATGCGCAAGATTTATTGGACACACTTCAAGCAAATCAGGAGAGATGTGTCGGACTAGCTGCGAATATGATTGGTGTCCAAAAGCAAATCATCGCTATTCAAACGCCTGCAGGTCCAGTTGTGATGTATAATCCTAAAATTGTAAAAAAAGAAAACCCATATGAAACTGAGGAAGGCTGTCTATCATTAGTCGGTGTACGTCCCACCATTCGTTATCAAAAAATAGAAGTAGTCTATTTTAATGATCAATTCAAAAAACAACGTGCTACCTTTACTGATTTTACAGCACAAATTATCCAACATGAAATCGATCATTGTAAAGGAATATTAATTTAAGTAGGTTAAAAAATGCATCGAAAAGATCGAGAAGTGACGGAATTAGCTCAAATAGAAGAAATATTAGAAAAAGGTAAAGTCGTGCATTTTGGCATGATTGATGGTGATTTTCCTTATATCGTACCCTTAAATTACGGCTATTAATGGCAAAATGAACAACTAATTTTGTTTATGCATGGGGCTAAGGCGGGAAGAAAGTTTGATGTGATTGCCCATAATCCAAATGTTTTTATCGAAATTACCGCGGATGTAGAAGCAATCGATGGAGGCGATAATCCATGTAAGTATTCTACTGCTTTTGGTTCATTGATGGGAGAAGGACAAGCATACATTGTGATTGATTCACAAGAAAAGATACGAGCGATGGAATGTCTGATGAAAACACAAACGAACCGTGATTTTGAATTTAATGAAAAAATGGTTGGTCGTGTTCAAGTGATAAAGGTGATTATTCAAAATTATTCGGCAAAACGTCATGAAAAGTAGCAAAGGCAGATTCGTTTCATCTTGAAAATTTTTGTGATAGAATAAATAAGCAATGAAATTACATGTAATAATTGGAGGATTATCATGGATTTTAAAAATTCAAAAGTAGCTATTGTCGGTATCGGTAATGTAGGTGCGACAACTGCTTATAGTATTATTAGTCAAGGATTATGTGCAGAGGTTGTTTTAATCGATGTGAATAAAGAAAAAGCCTATGCCGAAGCGATGGACTTACAACAATCCATTCATTTTTTAAATCGAAATATTAAGGTAACAGCTGGGGAATATAGTGATTGTAAAGATGCAGATATCGTGATTATCACGGCTTCAGCACCTATGCCAAAAGAATCGAATGACCGTTTGAAGATGTTAGCACCAAGTATTAATATCATGACTAGCATCGTGAACAGTGTGATGGCCTCTGGTTTTGATGGAATCTTTTTAATCGTTTCAAACCCAGTAGATATTATGACTTATTATGTACGTAAATTATCAGGGCTACCCGCTCATCGTGTGATTGGTAGTGGTACAACTGTTGATAGTGCCCGCTTGAGTTGTGAATTAGGCGCAATGTATGATTTGGATTCTAAGAGTGTTCAGGCTTTTGTTATTGGTGAGCATGGTGATAGCGAAATGGTGGCTTGGAGTAGTGCAACCATTGGCGGTAAGAAGGTAGAAGATGTGCTAGCTGATAATGCGACCCGTACAAAAGATGTAACGAAAGATATTTTATTACAAAAAACGATCAAAGCTGGTTGGGAAATTTTTAATCGTAAAGGGAATACTTGTTACGGTATTGCGGCTGCGACAACGGCTATTGCAAAATCGATCCTCTTTAACGAAAATCGTATCTATCCAGTAACTGTTGAATTAAATGGGGAATACGGTGTTGAAAAAGCCTTCTTAAGTGTACCAACAATTGTTGATTCAACAGGTGCCAAAGAAATTGTGGAAATTAAGTTAACCGATGAAGAATTAGCTGGCTTACAAAAATCAGCACAATTATTACAAGCTTTTTATCCGCAATTAGATAGTTACGAGGCTTAATATGTTTGAAATTCAAGATTTTGAAAGTTATCAAAAATTATTAGATGAAAAACAAACTTTTCTTCTTTATGGCAAACAAGTCAATTGTAGTGTCTGTATGGCGGATTTTCCAAAGGTTGAGCGTTTGGTTCAGCAATATGATTTTCCAGCTTACTTTGTCGATTTAGAAAAGGTGCCGATGTTAAAAGGGCAATTAAGTTTGTTTACTGCGCCAGTTGTGATTTTATTTCACTCTGGCAAAGAATTTCATCGCCAGGCAAGAATAATTGATTTTAAACAATTAACGCAACAGCTTGAAAGATTATCAACTGTCCGCTAGCCGATTTTGGTTAGCGGTTATTTTCATGGAATCGAGGTTTTTAAAATGATTGGCAAGTATAAAATTATTACGCTATGTGGGAGTACACGGTTTAAAGATGAATTCATAAAAGCGCAAAAGGATTTAACGCTTCAAGGGAATATTGTGATTAGTGTGGGATTGTTTGGTCATTCAGGTGATGTTGAAGCTTGGGACGGTCAGACAAAAACGATGCTTGATGATATGCATAAGCGCAAAATTGATTTAGCGGATGAAATTTTTGTGATTAATGTGGGTGGCTACATTGGTAAGAGCACGGCCTCTGAAATTCAATATGCGCATGAGCATGGGAAAAAGATCCATTATCTTGAACCTTTAACCGAATAAGAAAAGTGGAAGTTTAGAAAGAAGATGACTTATGGAAGAAGCAATGAAAAAAAGAGCAGAAATCCATTATCGTAAAATGACGGAAATGCCAGTCAATAAGTTGATTTTATCTTTATGTGTGCCGACGGTAATCAGCATGTTGATTACAACGATTTATAATGCCGCAGATACTTATTTTGTTTCAAAAATTAGTGTTTCTGCTAGTGGTGCTGTAGGAATATTATTTAGCTTAATGGCGATTTTGCAGGCATTCGGTTTTATGTGTGGGCATGGTTCGGGTAGTTGGATTAGTCGTTTATTAGGCGCAAGAGAGATTGAACGTGCGCGCCAATACAGTACAACAGGCTTTGCGATGGCTTTTTTAATGGGCATCTTTTTCTTGTTTTTTGGGCTTTGGTTGATTACGCCTTTGATGCGTTTTTTAGGGAGTACGCCAACTATTTTACCTTATGCGAAAAGTTACGGTTTTTACATATTAATTGCAGCCCCTGCGTTTACAACTAGTTGTGTCATGAATAATATATTACGTTATGAAGGCTTAGCGAAATTAGCGATGGTCGGACTTGTTACAGGCGGGGTATTAAATACGATTTTAGATCCCATCTTGATTTTTACTTTTCATCTAGGTATTCAAGGTGCCGGTCTTTCTACTGCAATTTCGCAGTATATCAGTATGTTTATCCTTTTTGCGATGTTTGCTCAGAAGCGGTCACAAAGTAGGATTGAATGGCGATATTTGAATTTTAGTCCAAAACTGATGTTAAATATTATTAAAAATGGTTTTCCAAGTTTAACACGTCAAGGTTTGAATAGTTTGTCTAATCTATGTTTGAATGTCCAAGCGGGTCTTTACGGAGATGCTTGTATAGCGGCGATGAGTATTGTGGCTAAGTGTATGCAATTGATGTTTTCTGTTTGTGTGGGGATTGGGCAAGGATTTCAACCTGTATCTTCATTTAATTATGGGGCAAAAAAATTTCAACGGGTGAAACAAGGAATTCTTTTTACATGGGGATTTTCAAGTTTAGTCATCGCTGTTTTAAGTATAGCTAGCTTTATTTTTGCACCTGAGTTGATTCATTTCTTCAGACACGATGTAGCAATTTTAAGCATCGGTGTATTGGCACTGAGAATTTCTTGTGTGGCTCAATTATTTTTACCAACTGTATCGATTGCCAATATGACTTTCCAAAGTACTGGTAATAGTGGGAAGGCAACGTTTCTAGCTTGTGCGCAAAATGGCTTGTTTTTCATCCCTCTAATCTATTTATTGCCAAATATTTATGGCTTAATGGGTATCCAAATGGCCCAACCACTAGCATTTCTTTTAGCGGCAATGATTTCTCTGCCATTTCTCTTAAGATTTATCAAAGTTTTAAGTCAATGATTTTCATTTTCATCTCTCTTAGACTATAATGTTTTTCAATAATACATAAGAAGGTGATAAAATGTTTGGTTATATTTATTTTGGAGTGATAAACTTATTAACTTTTTGTGTGTTTGGGGTTGATAAACAGCGTGCTATGCGTCATAAATGGCGGATTAGCGAGGCAACATTATTTGGACTATCGATAATTGGCGGAAGTGTCGGCGGTCTATTAGGGATGGCAGCCTTCCAACATAAAACGAGAAAATTTATGTTTCGTTATGGATTGCCTGTTATCTTTGCTATTCAATTTATAGTTGCCTTATTGTTAAAAGATTATATTTTTAAATAGAAAAAAAGGACGTGTTGTGTACCGACCCCCAAAAGTTAGACCATAAAATCTAACAATTGGAGGTCGGTATTTTTATGTCCAAATATTCTTTTGAGTTTAAAAAGCAAGTTGTAAATGCTTATCTTAATGGCGAAAGTGGTTATACTTATCTTGCAAATAAGTTCGGCATTCCATCTGCTAATAAAGTTAAACTATGGGTGGATAATTACAAAGCATTTGGTGATGAAGGATTAAAACGTTCTAGAAAAAAAGATTTTTATTCTTTTGAAAAGAAGCTTTCTATAGTAGAGTTATATTTATCAAGTGAAATCTCATATCAAGATTTAGCTCTGCAAGAAGGAATTACTAATCCAAGTATGATCACAAATTGGGTGAGTCGCTTTCGTGCAGCTGGTCCTGATGCCCTAAGACCACGCAAGAAGGGACGAAAGAAAACATTGAATACAACTAATGGCAATACACAAAACAAACCAGTTGAAGAATCTTCTGTTGATACAAGTGCAGAACATGTAAAAGAGCTAGAAGATGAACTTCTTAAATTGAGAATTGAGAATGCCTTTTTAAAAGAACTGAGGAGGCTGCGTTTAGAGGACGAGGAAAAAATGAGAGAACGGCACTCGTCATCAACAGTCTCCGACGAGAATTCAAACTAAAAGACCTTCTCTCTTATACAGGCATGCCTAAAGCAACATATATGTATTGGCAAAAACGATTTGATAGAGAAAATCCTGACAAAGAACTTGAAGAAAAAATCCAAGAAATCCGTAAGAATAATAAGGATTACGGATATCGTAGAATACATGGAGAGCTTCATAATCAGGGATATCTCATCAACAAAAAGAAGGTTCAGCGAATAGTTCAAAAACTTGGCTTGCAGGTGACATCCTACACACGCAAAAGTAGGAAATATAGTTCCTATAAGGGCAGGATTGGTACCATTGCACCCAACAGAATTCGCAGACGCTTTAATACGCACATACCCCATCAAAAAATCACAACGGATACGACTGAATTTAAGTATTATGAAGTTGATGTCAAAGGACATATGACAATGCATAAGCTGTATTTAGATCCATTTATGGATATGTGTAATGGAGAAATACTAAGTTACAGCATCGATAAGAAACCTTCAGCAAAGAATGTAATGAATGCCTTGGATAAAGCCATTGAAATCACTTCAGACTGCCCTTATAGACGAACATTCCATTCTGACCAGGGTTGGGCATACCAGATGAAGGCATACTCTCACAGGCTAAAAGAAGAACGAATATTTCAAAGCATGTCTCGAAAGGGCAACTGTCTAGATAATTCCGTAATGGAGAATTTCTTCGGTCTGCTTAAGCAAGAGATATACTATGGCGTTATTTACTATAGCTATGAGGAATTAAAAATGGAAATAGAACGATTTATAAAGTATTATAATGAACAACGAATAAAAGAAAAGTTAGGATGGATGAGTCCTGTTCAATATAGGCTCCATCTTTTAGCTGCATAATGAAAACGAGACGACCGGAGTCGTCTCGTAAAAAAGTCTAACTTTTGGGGGTCACCTCATTGAGTTGCGTCCTTTTTTAGTGCAATATTTGTAGTTCTAAATGAGGATGGTGCATGTGGTAGGTGGCTTCAAAAGTTTCTAATATTAGGAACTGATGGAAGTCTTTCTTGATTAATTGGTCTAGTTGTTGATCAAGCTCATTTTTTTGAATATGACAAATACAGGCTTCTTGGTTTTGTAAATGAAGGATTTGTAGGTTAGCTGTTTCTCGTGTGTGGCCTTCAATTTCTAAGGCTAGATATTTTTTTAATTCTCCGTTTTGCCAACAGATAAAGCACCCCATCCGATTATAATATTGAATATGTCTTTCTTGGATACATTCCAACATTTTTTGTAAACCAACATAATATTCACTAGTAAAAAACTCTCCTTCAAATGGTTGTAATAAATAGTCATTATGTTCTTTCGTGACGGCTAGTTCATGGGATTTGTGTACTTGTTTAGAAATATTTATCTGACTTTGTAAATTATGTAAGAAGGCGCGGTCTTTTTGTAATTGATTTTGATTTTCTTCTAATAGTTGTTGCATCAAGTCGATGATTTTTTGCATATCTATTTTATTGTCTTGAATTATAAATTCTTGAATGTTTTTCAGTGGAATCCCATAATTTGCACACATTTTAATAATATTGACATAAGTAACTTGATCATATGAATAATACCGATAACGATTGGTTTCATCGATATATCGTGGGGTTAATATTTGAATTTTTTCATAATAACGTAGGGCTTTAATGGGGATGCCGGTAAATTTAGCTAATTGATGAATGGTAAAAAGTTGAGATTTTTCCATAATAACTCTTGAGTCTCCCTTTAAGGTATAGTTTATACTATGAGTATAGCAAGGGAATTGATAAAAAGAAAGTAGGGATTATTATGGATATTCAACATGCACATCATCATGATTGTGAATACCATCATGTACATTCTCATGAAGGACATCATCATCACCATCATCATGAATCAAAAACAGCTTTACTATTATATTTTGCAGGAATAATTTTGACCCTTTTAGCGTTAATCTTACCCTTTTCACCAACAATCAAACAAGTGCTTTTTGCTTTGTCATTATTTATTTCTGGCTATCATGTGATGTTTGAAGGAATAGAAGATACGATTGAAAAAACAAAAATCCGCCATCGCTTGACACCTAATGCGCATGTATTGATGACATTGGCAGCAATTGGGACGGTATTGTTAGGTGAAGCACTAGAAGGCGCAGTGTTAATTTTCATTTTTGCGGGTGTCCACTTTTTAGAAGATTATGTGGAAGGAAAGAGTCGTCGAGAAATTACCAATTTAATGTCGCTTAGTCCTAAAAAGGCTAAAAGATTAAATGCCAGTCATCAATTAGAAGAAGTGTTGGTTGAAGAATTACATGTCGGCGATTATATTCAAGTAGCCAATGGTGAACAAATCCCAATTGACGGTTTGATTATTAAAGGGATGAGTAGTATTGATGAATCCACTATCAACGGTGAATCCATCCCTCGTGAAAAACAAGTGGGCGATACAGTATATGGTGCGACAATTAATCTTGATGCACCGCTTGTGATTCAAGTGACGAAAAAGTATTCACAGACTGTCTTTGCTAAGATTGTCCAAGTTGTTTCACAAGCTCAACAAAATGTACCAAAGATTGCAACAAAAATCGATCGTTATGAGCCAGTGTATGTCAATTTTGTTATTGGAATATTTATTTTATTACTACTCTTTGGATCAATGTTATTTGGGTGGAGTCGCGATGTCTCATTCAATCGTTCGTTAGTGTTCTTAGTTTCTGCTTCTCCATGTGCTTTAGCTGTTTCTGTTGTACCAGCTACTTTAAGTGCCATTTCAAGTTTGGCTAGAGCGAAGACCTTGTTTAAAGGGGGCAACTACTTATATCAATTAAAAGAAGTACAAGCCATCGCCTTTGATAAAACAGGCACCTTAACCCAAGGCAAACCGCAATTCGTGAATTATGAGATGCAATCACGCGATGGGTTTACAAGCGAAGATTTCGTTCAATTGGCCGTTTCAATGGAAGCACAAGTCAATCATCCACTTGCTCAAGCGATTGTCACACGCTTTTCTGATGTTGCACGAATAGAAGACATGGAAATAAAAAATGAAGTAGGTGTTGGGGTCAAGGGATATTATCAGGGAAATGAATTTTTAATTGCAAAACCGTCGCACTTTACCGCTTTAGATACCTTTTGGCAAGAAAAAGTGACAAAAAATGAAAAAGCTGGCTGTACGGTTGTCTTATTTGCGCTTAATCAAGAAGTCATTGGTTATTTTGCGTTTCAAGATTTACCAAAAGAACAATCTGCTGAAGTTATTGCACAACTAAGAAAACAGAATATCAAATCGATTATGATTACTGGTGATGCACAGTTAACGGCACAAAGTATAGCTGATAAATTAGAAATAGATGAAGTAATCAGTGAAGTATTACCAGAGGATAAAGCTGCAATTGTGCAGAAATTGCAACAAAAATATGATTTCGTGGCAATGGTTGGCGATGGGGTCAATGATGCACCTGCTTTAGCGAAAGCCGATATTGGGATTGCGATGGGCCAAGGAAGCGATATTGCTATTGAAACAGCGGACATGATATTAATGCAGGATGAATTGCCAAATATTACGCAAGCGATTCAAGTCTCTCACCGTTTGGAGAAAATCACCAACCAAAATATGATTTTTGCCATGTTAAGTGTATTATGTTTAATTGGCTTAACCTTCTTTGGGCATTTATCGGTTCTTGTAAGTGTTACGTTACATGAAGGTAGCACGATGCTTGTGTTGCTCAATTCATTACGTTTACTAAAATTAAGAAAGGAATGAGGATGTTGCTAGAAAGTGAAATTGTACATGTCTTACGCTATACACCATTATAAAGTCGGGAAGTGTGTAGCGTAATTACCCGCAATTCCGACTTAGATAAGCATCTATACTTACCTAGGAGGAAAAATATGTCAAATATTCAAATTTCAAATTTAAGCTTTCAGTATGAAGGTAGTTTTGATACTATTTTTAATCAAGTGAATTTACACTTAGATACTACTTGGAAATTAGGATTTATTGGCCGAAATGGACGAGGCAAAACAACTTTTTTAAAAATTTTAGCTGGACAACTACCCTGTAAAGGTGAAATTCATGCTTTAGTGCCAATGCTCTATTTTCCGTACGCCATGCATGATGAGCAACGTACACAAATGGCTATTGAAGTCGCCCAAACAGTTAATCCACTGGCTGAAGATTGGGAGATAATTCGCGAGTTGACCTTGTTACAATTTGATATTGAACATCTTTATTTGCAATATCAGCAATTATCAAATGGTGAGCAGACCAAGCTTCTTTTAGCAAGTCTTTTCGCCGGAGAAGCACGCTTTTTATTAATTGATGAACCAACCAATCATTTGGATGACGAGGCAAGAGAGGCTGTAAGTCATTATTTACAACAAAAATCAGGCTTTATTCTTGTTTCGCATGATCGAAAGTTACTGGATAGTTGTATTGACCATGTTTTAGCATTAAATAAAGCTAATATCGAATTACAACAAGGAAATTTTTCCAGTTGGTATGAAAATAAAAAACGACAAGAGCAATTTGAAATCCATAAAAATGAGTCTCTTAAAAAAGAAATCAAGCGTCTAGGTCAGAGTGCGCGTCAAAAAGCTGGGTGGTCAGACCAAGTGGAAGCAACTAAAATTGGCCATGGTGTAGCAGATCGTGGCTTTGTTGGTCATAAAGCAGCAAAGATGATGAAGCGCTCAAAAGTGCAAGAAGCGCGAATGAATCAAGCAATAGAAGATAAGAAAAAACTTTTAAAAAATGTTGAAGAAGTAGAGCAGTTAACCTTACCTATTTTAGATTTTCCTAAAAAGCGAATGATTTATGTTGAAAATTTAAATATTTATTTTAATCAGCATGCCTTGTATGAAAATCCAGTCAGTTTTGAAGTCAATCAAGGGGATAGAGTGTTGATTACTGGGAAAAATGGCTCAGGAAAATCCAGTCTTTTAAAAGTTTTATTAGATCAACATTCTCAGTATAAAGGGAAGGTCGAAATTAGTCCGCAATTAATGGTTGGTTATGTAGCGCAAGATGCTAGCCAAATAAGTGGTACTTTTAAAGAATTTGCTCAAGATCAGCACTTGGATGTCACCCATTTTTTGATGCTATTACGAAAATTGGGGTTTGCACGTGAACAGTTTGAAAAAAATTTATCAGATTTGAGTGCTGGGCAAAAGAAAAAAGTGCTCTTAGCTGCCGTTTTGTGTCAACCTTGTCATATGTATATTTTTGACGAACCGTTAAATTATATTGATTTAGAGTCTAGAATGCAAATTGAAGCGATGCTATTAGCTTCTAAAGCGACCATTATTTTTGTGGAACATGATGAAGTTTTCCAAGATAAAATTGCTACAAAACGAATTGAATTATAAATTTTTAGTCCCTAGCCAAGATAACAAGATAATAAGTGTGGTTAGGGACTTGTATTTTAGATAGATATTCATTATTATGGAATAAATGTTATCCAAAAAGAGGTGCTTTTTTGAAATTTAAAGTTACACCGACACATAAATCGATACTTCAAGAAATATTAGATCGCTTATATCATCATTATCCGTCTGCATTATATCTTCCAGAAACTTGTCAGGTGGTTTTTCCTATGATAAAAAAATTTGATTACGATAAATTCTGTAAATTTACAAAGAAAATCTACCCAAATTTACATGCTTGCTATGATTGGCCAGGTGCTGATGTGAACGTAGCAACGTCATTTTGTTTAGCAGTCACTGTCAAATCATTCAGCAAATTTCAAGATAAGATGGCTTTTATTTGTGAACGCCTTTCCTTGAAAATGAATGCCCTACCAACAGAAATCTATTATATCAGTACGATGATTTATTTTTTTGAGTGAGAATGTAGTCGAAGGGATTCAAAGATTTTTGGATTATTTAGAAGATATTGATTGTTTTGATTATCAAATTCATTGTAAAGAGGAATATTTGATGATTTGCTATCTCGCATTGATTGATCTCAATCAAGAAAATGAGGCCCTATTAGCTATTGATTGGGAACAGGAAGTTAAGCGACCCAATCACTTAAAAATGCTGTATGAATTTGTCCAACAATATGCACCAGATAAGATAACTACTCATTCACAGTATGCTTCTTTTGCTTATCAAATCATTGAAAACCATATTCAAAAAATTGGTGAGAAACTTTAAACGATAAAAGCCGAATATTTTTTCTAAAACACATATTTTTTTGCGATTTTTACTAGTTTTTTACCAGAGTTTATGCTATCCTAACAAAGATAAAATTTTTTATCTGAATAATTCAAGGAGGCAATGATTGTGGCAGAAAGAAAGATCATTCAAGTTGAAGAAAAAGTACCATTTAAACTTTTATTACCTTTGAGCTTGCAACATATGTTTGCGATGTTCGGTGCTTCTGTTTTAGTTCCGTTTATTTTTGGGATTAATCCAGCAATCGTTTTATTTATGAATGGTTTAGGAACACTATTATTTATTTTTATTACTAAAGGTAAGGCTCCAGCTTATTTGGGATCTAGTTTTGCTTTTTTGGCACCAGCTAGTATCGTCATTTCTAAGTGGGGCTATTCTTATGCACTTGGAGGCTTTGTGGCTGTTGGTTTCTTAGGGTGCGTTTTATCATTTATTATTTACAAATTTGGCTCTAATTGGATTAATGTAGTATTACCGCCAGCTGCGATGGGTCCAGTTGTAGCGCTCATTGGATTAGAATTAGCCGGGACAGCAGCTGGTAATGCGGGATTGACCGGGGATAAAATTTCTAGTGCCAACGTAACAGTCTTTTTAGTTACATTACTCGTAGCTGTATTTGGGTCTGTGATGTTTCGTAAATTTTTATCGGTTATTCCAATCTTAATCGCAATTATTGTCGGTTATATTGCCGCGGTATTTTGTGGCATAGTAGATTTTGCTCCAGTCGCTCAGGCACCTATTTTCTCACTTCCTAACTTTTCAATGCCGAAGTTTAAATTAGAGGCGATTGTAACGATTATCCCGGTGTTGCTAGTGGTTACTTCAGAGCATATTGGCCATCAAATTGTAACAAGTAAGATTGTCGAACGAGATTTATTGCAAGATCCAGGCTTGCATCGGACTTTATTTGCGGATAATTTTTCTACAATGATTTCTGGATTTATTGGTTCTGTTCCAACGACTACTTATGGTGAGAATATTGGGGTTATGGCGATGACGAGAGTTTACAGTGTTTATGTCATTGCCGGTGCGGCGGTTTTATCGATTATTAGTTCATTTATTGGTAAGATGACAACGTTAATTAGTACTATTCCTGGGCCGGTTATTGGTGGGATTTCTTTCCTACTTTACGGTATGATTGGTGCGTCAGGTATCCGTATTTTGGTGGATTCACAAGTAGATTACAGTAAATCAAGAAATATGGCGATGACTTCAGTAATTATGGTCACAGGATTATCTGGGATTAAAGTCCAATTCGGTTCTATCCAACTAACTGGTATGGTTTTAGCTTGTGTTGTGGGGATGTTAATGGGCTTAATCTTTTATGTTTTAGATAAATTCAATCTAACTAATGATCGTTAATGAAAATGATTTTTTACGTCAGGCTTTAGGGCTTGACGTTTTTTGCGATAAAAACATTCTATCGCTAAATTCGCTTGGATTAGTTTACATAAGAGAAATTTCTCCCTATACTAAACACTGTCACTAATGAAGCGCGCAATTAGAGTGAACTGTTGGAGAATGGTCACTGTGGAACCTTTACTTCCTCTGATAGACTTGTCAAAAAGAAAAACCTGGTTTCAGTGTATTTAAAGGAGTGCAGAAATTGACAAATCTAATTACTTTAATGATTATTGCAATTTTTATTATTGGTTTAGTTACGTTTTATCAATTACAAAAAAGGCATGTGAAGTTTTCAAATCGAGTATTTATCGGATTGTTTGCCGGAGTAATCTTCGGAGGCATTTTACAAGTGGTGTTAGGTGTTGGACATCAAAGCCTAACTACCAGTTTAGAATGGATTCAAATTGTCGGTTCAGGCTATGTGCATTTACTACAAATGTTAGTTATGCCGCTAGTGTTTGTTTCTATCGTAGGTGCTTTTGTGCGAATAAAAGAAAGCAATAAAATCGGTAAAATCAGTGCCAATGTATTATTTGTCTTACTTTCAACTACAGCTATTGCGGCAACGATTGGTTCCTTGATAGTCTTAGCTTTCCATTTAGATGGGGCTACTTTTACAAAAGGTGCCGCCGAAACAGCTAGAATTGCTCAATTAGCTGAGCGTCAAACCCAAGTGGAAAACCTTTCTATCCCACAACAAATTATTTCGTTTATTCCTACAAATGTTTTTGCTGATTTAGCAGGAACACGTCCAACAAGTACCATTGGCGTGGTAATCTTCTCAGCATTTGTCGGTATTAGCTATCTAGGTGTGAAAAGAAAAGCACCTAAAGAAGCAGAAACTTTTGCAAATTTGATGGAAAGTTTATATAAAATTACGATGCGAATTGTGACTTTAGTTTTGCGTTTAACTCCATATGGTGTATTTGCGTTAATGACTAATGTTTTAGCAACCAGTGATTTTGAGGCAATCATTAATCTTGGTAAATTTATCTTAGCTTCATATAGTGCCTTAATTATTGTATTAGGGGTTCATTCATTATACTTATTAAGTGTTAGAGTTAATCCGATTACTTATTTCAAAAAAGCCTTACCTACCTTAAGTTTCGCTTTTACTTCACGTTCAAGTGCAGGGACTTTACCATTAAATATCGAAACGCAAACCAAGGCTTTAGGTGTAGATGAAACAACCGCTAACTTTGCTGGAAGTTTTGGTTTATCAATTGGACAAAATGGTTGTGCAGGTGTTTATCCAGCGATGTTAGCGACAATTGTAGCACCAACAGTCGGAATTAACGTTCATAGTCTAAGTTTTATCTTGATGTTGATTGTGGTGGTAACGATTAGTTCATTTGGTGTCGCAGGTGTCGGTGGGGGCGCAACTTTTGCTTCCTTAATCGTCTTAGGTTCAATGAATTTACCAGTTGCCATTGTCGGATTAGTTATTTCTGTTGAACCTTTAATCGATATGGCTCGTACTTTGGTAAATGTCAGTGACAGCATGGTTGCCGGTGTAGTGACTAGCCATCGTATTCATGAGTTAAATCGTGATGTGTTGAATGATCAAGAAGCATTAATTGCTACAGAAGAATAAAAAAGAGGCTAGGAAGTATGTTGATGCACTTACTTCTTAGCCTTTTGTTTATTTGTCGATTTCAACTAATGAAAAATGGATTTCATCAATAGCGAAAATGGTTTGCAAGATTTGGTTAATAGTAGAAAAAAGTTTTTCGTTGGAGTCGTATTGATTATCAACGACTAACATTTGATTTGTTACTTGATTTTTGTAGCGCATTTGTTTTCCTAGTTTTTCAACTTCAACAAAGATACCGGCTTTTGTTAGTCCATCTATTTCTTCACCAATCCCAATTTCTTGATAGTCTTGACGCCATTGATTGACTTGGGCGATGGCTTGAATCAAACTTTCAATATCTAAAAAGGAAAAACCAACTTCTTTATTTAAATAATCCATACTGTAGGTTTCACAACGTAAAACACCACATGCATTACAGCCACCATCAACGTATTGATGATCAAATTTTATTACTGCATTTTCCATGGGAACACCTCCAAACTAATTATAGCAAAAACATTCACAAACGAAAAGTGCCATTATGTATTCCTTTTCATTTGTCTCAATGCATTGTTTTTTGTAATGGGAATTGCTAGAATGATTAACAAATAAGGAAAGATGTGAGGTTATCAATGAATTTAAGTCAAATCCATCATGTAGCAATTATTACAGCAAAATATGAAGCAAGTAAAACTTTTTATGTTGATAAATTAGGATTTCAAGTCATTCGTGAAAATTATCGGGCGCATCGTGATGATTACAAATTAGATTTACAATTAGGTGATTGTGAATTAGAAATTTTTGGTGTGAAAGATGCACCTAAAAGACCAAGTTATCCTGAAGCGTGTGGGTTACGTCATTTAGCTTTCAAAGTAGAAAATATTGAGGAAGTTGTGGCAGCATTGATTGAAAAAGGGATTGAATGTGAGCCTATACGAATAGATGACTATACGGGTGAGAAGATGACGTTTTTCTTTGATCCAGACGGGCTACCACTAGAACTTCATGAATAAAATAAAAAATGATTGACTCACTCAAATTTGTCGGCTATACTTCCAAATATAGGGAATGAGGTTCTCCCTTGGTTTTTACCTAAACTGCTATTACAGCTGATGACTTCTATGATTTTTTTTATCATGGAGGCATCAGCTTTTTTTGTGAAAGGAAGATGAAAGTGAAAAAAATATGGTTACAGTTAAGAAGTTATTATGGTGAGTATCTATTGTTGATTGCGTTGGCTGTTATTATTGGTTTAATTGTTGGTGTGATTGATGCCTATTTTGGTATGGGATTATTGGCAATTACGGATATTAGAGATGATCATCCGTATTATTTTATTCCATTTTTAGCCATTATTGGGGTGTTCATCATCTTTATGTATCAAAAATATGGAAAGAATAGCCAGCAAGGCATGGGCTTGATATTTGATGTTGGGCAAAAAAATGCGTCGGATATTCCGTTACGTTTGGTACCATTTATTATTGGTGGGACTTGGTTAACACATTTATTTGGGGGGAGTGCTGGTCGTGAAGGTGTTGCTGTCCAAATTGGGGCTACAGTTTCACATACAGTAGGTCAGAAATTAAATCTGAAAAAACATCAAACGACTTTAATCGTGATTGGTATGGCAGCGGGGTTTGCTGGATTGTTTCAAACACCAATTGCAGCGACATTTTTTGCGTTAGAAGTGATGTTTGTAGGTCAATTAGTTTATCCAGCGTTGATACCAGCATTGATTGCAGCTTTTATTGCAAGTGGGACTTCTCATTTCTTAGGTCTAGAAAAATTTCAAGTGTTTGTTTCCGATGCATTTGCTTTTCATTTTGTAAATTTTGCCAAACTGATGATTATCGGAGTAATCTTTGGGTTGACAGGTAGCTTATTCGCTAAAGGATTAGCTTATCTTAAAACCTTTATGGCTGAGAAAATTGTGAACCCTTATTGGCGTATTTTTATTGTTGGTATTGTCTTGAGTATACTTTTATTACTTTGTCATGGTGGGAGATATGCCGGTTTAGGAACAAATTTAATTGCCGCTAGCTTTTCGGGGCAAACCATTTATTTATATGATTTTATCGCAAAATTATTATTTACAATTGTTACTTTATCAGTTGGATTCCAAGGCGGCGAAGTGACACCACTATTTTCAATCGGAGCATCCTTGGGTATTGTATTAGCCGGTCTTTTTCATATGCCTGTCATTTTAGTGGCTGCTTTGGGATATGCGGCAGTTTTTGGAAGTGCGACCAATACTTTATTAGCCCCTATCTTAATTGGATGTGAAGTGTTTGGTTTTAACTATTTTCCTTATTTCTTTATCGTGTGTGCTTTTGCTTACTTTTTCAATTTTGATCAATCTATTTACGGTAAGCAATTGAATAAAATCCAAATATAAAACGATTTCTTTTTTGTAATAATTATTAATGAAGTGAAATATTTACTCATTTTAGGGTAAATATCACTTCATTTTTTTATTTTTTTATGCAAAATCATAGGGTTTAACTTCTTTTTTTGCGGAGGTGACAATAAATGAAAATGTTGCTTTCATAATGTTTATGCCTACTTTTATTAAAAAATCGACAATATCTTGCTTACGTTTAATTAACTTGCAATTTTTCGTTACGTAATTGAAACCTATAAATGCAATTTTTCAGATATGATATTCAACGTTGGTTTACAACAAACAACATTGAAGAGGAGAATATACATACAATGAAGACAATTAAAGCACTCGTCATTGGTTTGATGGTGATTGTGTCATTTGATGTTAGAAGTGTGAATGCACATGCAGAAGAAATAAAACATGTTGTGACTTCAAGCGATACACTTTCGAAAATTTCAGAAAAATATTTTGGGTCAACCGATTTTGTCGATAAAATTGCAAAAGATAATCAAATAGATAATCCAAACTTGATTTTTGATGGTCAAGTATTAAAGATTGAAACGCAAGAATCTGAAGGTGGTATCAAGTTAATTCGTCACAATAAAGTAATTATTGATCAAACACCGAAAGAGACAAAAGCTGAAGAAACCGTACAAGAAAAGCAAGTAGCGGATTCGCAAAACACGCCTGATGAAGTAACTGGAAAAGTTCTGTATATGGAATCAACGGCTTATAGTTCAGATCCAAGAGACAGTTTAGGTGGAGGAACAGTAACGGCAACTGGCCAAAATTTATTAACGAATCCAATGGCTGTAGCAGTTGATCCAAATGTGATTCCATTAGGTACGCGCTTATATGTTGAAGGTTATGGTGAGGCCATTGCTTCGGATACTGGTGGTGCGATTAAAGGTAATATTATTGATGTTCATTTTTCTACATACGAACAATGTATTCAGTGGGGTAGAAGAACAGTCAAAGTAACAATTTTAGATTAATTTATCATTTTCCCTTTTGTTTTTACAGAAGGGATTTTTTTCTTATTGAGGGGATTGTTCGGAAATAGACGATAATCTATCTAAAAAAAGCTGTTTTTATGAAATATTTATTTTTAAAGCAAAATTTTTGTGTTATACTGTACAAAAAAAGGAGGACTCGTTATGAGAGCAATTTTAACGGTTATTGGTAAGGATAAAGTAGGTATTATTGCTAAAGTTAGTCAAACCTTAGCAGATTTAGACCTAAATATTATTGATGTCACACAAACAATATTAAATGAATATTTTACGATGATGATGGTGTTAGAATCAAAAGGAAATGCTGATTTTAAGGTTATTTGTGAGAAGCTAGATCAAACGGCTGAACAATTGGGTGTGGATATTCGTATTCAAAATGCCGAAATTTTCGATGCCATGCATAAGTTGTAGTGGAGGGAATACGATGGAAGTAAATCAAATTTTAGAAACCATACGAATGGTCGAAGAAGAAAATTTAGATATTCGTACAATCACTATGGGTATTTCTTTGTTAGACTGTATGGATGAAGATATTGATCGAAGTTGTGAAAAAATTTATCGGAAAATTATAACAAAGGCAGCTAATTTAGTTGCAGTAGGTGAAGCGATTGAATTAGAATATGGCATTCCGATTATTAACAAACGTATTTCTGTTACCCCAATCGGAATTGTTGCTGCGGCTTCTAAGGCTGATGCAAAAGATTGTGTGAAGTTTGCTAAAGTTTTAGATAAAGCTGCCAAAAAAGTGGGGGTTAACTTTATCGGTGGGTATTCCGCTTTAGTCGAAAAAGGGTTTACGGCTGGTGATTTAGCCTTAATTGAATCCATTCCAGAAGCACTAGCGCAAACTGATTTTGTTTGTTCAAGTGTCAATATCGGTTCGACAAAAGCTGGTATTAATATGGATGCAGTTAAATTGATGGGTGAAGTCATCAAAGAAACTGCTGCTAAATCTGATATGGGTTGTGCCAAATTGGTCGTATTTGCCAATGCAGTAGAAGATAATCCTTTCATGGCCGGAGCGTTTCATGGTGTAGGTGAAGCTGACTGTGTCATTAATGTGGGTGTTAGTGGACCGGGTGTTGTCAAAAGAGCGCTTGAAAAAGTAAAAGGTGAGAGTTTTGATATTGTTGCGGAAACGGTCAAAAAAACGGCATTTAAAATTACGCGTATGGGTCAAATGGTTGGTAAAATCGCCTCAGAACGGTTAAAGGTCCCTTTTGGTATTGTGGATTTGTCCTTAGCGCCGACACCTGCTGTTGGTGATAGTGTAGCTCAAATTTTAGAAGAAATGGGTCTTGAATCAGTTGGGACTCACGGGACTACTGCAGCACTTGCCTTACTGAATGACGCGGTCAAAAAAGGTGGTGTCATGGCTTGTAATCATGTTGGTGGGTTATCAGGTGCTTTTATCCCAGTTTCCGAAGATGCCGGAATGATTCAAGCTGCGGAACAAGGCTATTTAAATATTGAAAAATTAGAGGCAATGACTGCAATTTGTTCAGTAGGTTTAGATATGATTGCCATTCCAGGAGATACACCAGCGAGTACGATTGCGGCAATGATTGCAGATGAGGCAGCTATCGGCGTGGTTAATCACAAAACGACTGCTGTAAGAGTAATTCCAGCCAATCAGTTAAAAGTTGGTGATACCATCGAATTCGGTGGATTACTGGGAAGTGCGCCAGTTATGAAGGTTAACTCAGCTAGTTCGGATGTATTTATTCAACGTGGCGGACGAATTCCATCACCAATTCATTCATTCAAAAATTAACAGCATCGTCTTTTTATGGAAATTTTCTGTAAAAAGACGATTTTTTTCTTGAAAAATAAAGCTATTTAGGATAAGGTAAAAAGGAATTATCTTTGAAAGTAGGAATCAAAATGTATCAAAACTTCATTTGGGATTTTGATGGCACATTATTTAATACCTATCCGAAAATGTTGAAAGCTTATGTAAAAACGATGCAACATTATCAAATTTCGATTACGCCATCAGCTATTTACAGAACGCTTAAAATCCAATCATCCAAAGACTTAGCAAACCAATATCAGTTAGATTTTGAAGAATTTGATCAAATATATAAGCAGTTTGAAAAAAGTGATACGAGTAATGTTTTTGCCTATGATGATGCAAAATACATATTAGAAAAAGTGATTGAAAAAGGTGGTAAGAATTATTTACTGACCCACCGCGAAAATGCTTCTGCCAAGGCGTTATTACAAGGTTCACAATTAGATGGACTGTTCGTTGAAATCGTTGGTCCAGAAAATAAGTTTCCCCGCAAACCTAATCCGACTTCACTCTTGTATTTAGTTGAAAAATATCAGATGGATAAAACAGAGACAGTCATGATTGGTGATCGACCAATGGACATCGATGCGGGAATTAATGCCGGTGTACAAAGTATTTTTTATAATGATGAGCGACTTTTTAAAATCAAACAGGCCCATCATGAAGTTCACTCATTAACAGAAATAGTAAAATTTTTAGGCGAATAGTTTATTTATTCGTCTTTTTTTGACGCTTTTTTTCATTTTTTTCGTATTTATATATTAGAGAGGTGAAAAAAATGCAAAATTGGTGGCGTAAAATAAAAACTTGGCAGCTTGTTGTCGGCGTATGTGGCATAGTTTTGTTAGGTATAGCAGTATTTTTACTTGTTACGCAACAAGAAAAGGAAGACAAAGAATTACTAATTGAGACTTCATCGACTACTGAAGTAACGGTAGACACAAAAAAGGAGCAAGATCAAGCGAATGATGAATCTAAATCTGCAAAAATTTATGTAGATATTTCAGGTGCGGTTAAACAGCCAGGCGTTTATCAGTTATCAGAAGGGGCTCGGCTTTTCGATTTATTAAAACAAGCGGGAGGGTTAACTGAAGATGCAGCGATTCAAACGGTAAACCAGGCGATGGTTATACAAGATCAACAAAAAATAATAATCTTAACGCAAGATCAAGCACAGAGTCTAGATACAGAAAATATCCCTAATAATGGTCATTTGGAGGAAAAATCTGCTGAAAAATCGCCAAAAGATGCTGAAAAACTAAATATTAATCAAGCAGATTTGACACAACTTCAACAGCTAAGTGGCATAGGTGAAAAAAAGGCACAAGCAATTATCGATTATCGCAATGAAAATGGTTCATTCAAGACTATTGAAGACTTAGCCAAAGTGACAGGAATTGGTGAAAAGACGGTTGAAAAATTACGTGACTCGATTACAATATAACTAAAAACAAGTTTTGGAGGTGCCAATATGGTAGATCAAAGAATTCCCTGGAATCAGTATTTTATGGCTCAAGCGGTACTGTTATCTTTAAGAAGTACTTGTACGCGTCTGGAAGTTGGAGCTACTTTAGTAAAAGATCGTCGTATCATTGCTGGTGGATATAATGGGGCAGTTAGCGGAGATAATCATTGTATCGATCATGGCTGTTACGTTGTGGATGGTCATTGTATTCGGACCATTCATGCTGAAATGAACGCTTTATTACAATGTGCTAAATTAGGTATTTCAACGGATGGTGCCGAAATTTATGTTACGCACTTTCCTTGTTTACATTGTACGAAAGCTATTTTACAAGCAGGAATTAAAAAAATCTATTATCTACATGACTATCATAATGATCCTTATGCAATCGAGTTAATTCAAAAACTTGGAGTAGAGATTCAACAAGTGAAGTTGGATCCAAAGTATTTTGAAAAACTTACTTCCATTACCAAATAGTTTTAAGCATTGCGATTTTTCATGGATAAACCAAATAGCCTATTGTACGCTTTTTACCGTCTGTAGCTACTATGGCTTGGTTTTATCGCAATTGATATTGTTACTCATAGCAGGATATGTATTCATTTATTTATTATATGCTAGAAAAGTTACTTTATGTATTTTGAGCCTTATTGTACTAATTTTGTGCTTAGGAAGTGGCTATTTGCAAAGACATCAGCAGTCGCCAAGTAGTCAGTTGCTTCAAACGGAATGCCTTATCTATCCAGATTCGGTGACAGTGAATGGTGATTTATTAACGGCAGATGGGCGTATGAAAGGAAAATTAGTCCGACTTCAAATTCAATTAAAATCTGAAAATGAACAGCAAAAGTGGCGAATGGATGCCCCTAGCTTTACCCGTTTATCTTGTACGGGTCGTTTTCAGTCAGTAAATACTTCTCGTAATCAGCATGCCTTTGATTATGAGAAGTATTTGCAAGATAAAAATTATTTCGGCTTGTTTGTTGTTGAAAAATATCGTGTGCTTTCTGGTTCAGCTGGGCAAACTTTGCTATCTCAATTACGTTTTTATTGCATAAAGCAAGTACATGAACAATTATCAAGAAAAGCAAGTCAATACGTGCAAGCTTTGGTATTTGGATATAAAAATCAGGATTTTCAAGAAATGCAATCTCTGTACAGTATGAGTGGTATTTTACATTTATTTACGATCTCAGGTATGCATGTCATTTTCTTCTTGGGATTATTCGATTATTTTTTTCGTCGCCTTCATTTATCTTTTGCGCAAAGAATGCTACCGTTTATTGTTTGTGCATTGACGGCTATGTTTTTATTTGGTATTTCGATGAGTGTTTTACGAGCAACTTTTACGTATTTACTCACTTATTTACTGAATCATCTTTCTATCAAGTTATCCCGTTTAGATCGATTTAGCATCGTCCTCTTAATTTTAATGGTTATATTTCCAAATACGCTCTTAGTTTTATCAGGTCAGCTATCACTACTTGTCTCATTTTTGCTGATTTTTATACCGCATGCAAAATCAAAATGGCAGTCGCTTCTTTTCATGCAATATTTACATGTATTAACTGCACCATTTTTGTTTTGTGTCTTTTTTCAATGGCCGATTTTAGGTGGGATATTAACCGCTGTTTTTTCCTATCTATTTACTTTTCTTTTATTACCTTATTGTTTTGGATTGTTTCTACTAACTTTTATCCCACCATTGCTGCCATTTTTTAATCTGCCTTTTGATTGGATTGTCAAAGGAATCGAGTATAGCTTACAATTTTTAGTGAATTTTCAACTTCATTTTGGGACTATCCCTAGTTGGTTGGTCGGTATTTGTTTGATTTTAGGATTATTATTCCTGCAATCAAGCTATCATTATCTTGTGCCGGTTATCTGTCTGTTCTTACCTTTTTTATATTTTTCATTTACGCATCTGTTTGTGCGTGTGACTTTTGTAGATGTTGGGCAAGGGGCGTGTAGTGTGATCCAGAGCGCATTTAATCAAGAAGTTATTGTAATTGATATTGGAGGTAAAATAGCAATGGAGAAGAAAGGGTGGCAAAAAAGAAAATCAAAGCCGAATTGTAACTATTCATTAGTGCCATATCTCAAAGGGGAGGGTATTCACCGCATTGATGCACTGGTTCTTTCGCATGGAGATATGGATCATATGGGTGATTTGTTGCCTATATGCGAACAATTTAATGTTAAAAAAGTTTATCTAACAAAAGGTGCACATCATAATGAAAAAATCAACCGAAAATTAAAGCAGCTTCCAAAGCAAACAAAAATTTATGAAGTTTTAGCCAACCAAATTATCGGTCATAAAATACCATTACAGGTTTTGGCGCCTAGTAAAGCTGGTTTAGGAGAAAATAAAGATTCTATGGTACTTTACACGAAAATTCATACGCTATCTTTCATGTGGACGGGTGATTTACCTAAAGAAGGTGAGATTGAGTTGATAAGGAAGTACCCTACACTTAAAGTGGATATCTTGCATGTTGGACATCACGGAAGCCATACTTCAACAGATGCAACCTTTATTCAACAGATTCGGCCGCAAATGGCTATTATCTCGGTCGGTGAGAAAAATCGTTATGGTCATCCTCACCAACAGACAATCCAAACGCTAAAAGAAAACCATGTGCAAATTAGGCGAACTGATCAGCTTGGCATGATTCAATATCGTTGGCATTTTTCTTCGCACATTAAGGAATATCTTGGGCATTAATTTACTAAATTTGTTATAATGTATGTAGAAAAAAGTGGGAAAGGAAATATTTCATTGAGTATACAACAGTCATTACAGGCTATTTCGCAACAAGCACTAGCTAATCTTTATTTGGTAAGCGGCCAGGAAAAGTATTTAATTGAAGAAGTCAAAAAAGCATTTATGAATCGTTTAAATGTACAAGAGGATGATTTAAACTTTGCTGCTTTTGACGGGGAAGAAGTAGATATGCAAATTGTACTTGAGGAAATCCAAGCAAGTCCTTTTTTTGGCGATTATCGGTTAGTCTTTTTAGAGCATCCCTATTTTTTAACAAGTGACAAGCGTGCCATAGAGGAAGAACAGTTAAAACAATTGATTCACTATTTCCAACAACCGAATGAATCGACAATATTTGTTTTATTTGCAGATTATCCAAAATTGGATGAACGCAAAAAAGTGACAAAAGCTTTAAAGAAAAATGCGAAGATTATTGATGTGCAATATTTAAAAGAAAATGAAGTACGACAATATTTCCAACATTTTTTAGAAAACGAAGGTATGACATTTCCTAGAGAAGTGTTGGAATATTTTTTGAAACAATGTGATTTTCAACTTTCTAGAGTGATTCAGGAATATCAAAAGTTACATTTATTTTTAGGTGAGGACAATCAAGTAAGTAAAAATGATATTGACCGATTAATACCTAAAACCCTAGAGCAGAACATTTTTGAATTATCCCAATATATATTGCATCATCAAACGAATTCAGCTTTGCAATTATTTCATGATTTGAGCATTCAAAATGAAGAGCCGATTAAACTAATTGCAATATTAGTTGGCCAATTTCGTTTACTCATTCAAGTGAAATATTTGATGAAACAAGGGTATCAGCAAGGAAATATTGCGGATATGCTGAAAATCCATGCTTATCGTGTGAAATTAGCGATGCAAGAGGTTAGAAAATATCAAATGCATGATTTATTACACTTATTTGATCAATTAGTCGAGTTGGATTACCAAATAAAGTCTGGTCAGGTAGAAAAAAACTTTGCCTTTCAAATGTATTTATTAAAAAATTGCTAAAAAAAATCCACGGTTTTTAACCGTGGTTTTTTTATCGATAGCATTATTTAGCTAATTTTTTGCTTAAACGAGATTTATCACGACCAGCTTTGTTTTTGTGGATTAATCCTTTTGATTCAGCCATGTCGATCGCTTTGATTGCTTCTTTGTGTAACTCAGCTACGTTTTCAGCACCAGCTTCAACAGCTTGTTCGAATTTCTTAACAGCTGTACGCATTGCGCTTAATTGAGATGAATTCTTAGCATTAGCAGCTTCACTTGTACGAACACGTTTGATTGCAGATTCAATGTTTGGCATTTATTTCACCTCCGATAATTAGTTCTTATACGAATTTCGTATAAATCAACAATTGTCATTATACCTAATGGCGGCACGCTTTGCAACAATAAGTTGTAAAGAATTTTTACTTAACACAAATTTTTTTGTTTTTGATGAAGGAATGATTAAAATAGATAGATATTTACAACAATAGTTACGATATTTGATTTAAATGAGAAACTTTTTAGATAATTGTTTAAAACTTTCTTAAGGTCAAATATACACATCTTTCTTTTTTTATGCTATCATAACAGGTGGAGTAAATTTATGGTGGTGAATTATTTGAGTATTGCACTATTTATAACCGTTGCCCTTGTATTAGGGGTGATTTTTGTTAACGGTTGGACAGATGCGCCAAACGCGATTGCTACTGCGGTATCTACAAGAGTTTTAGCTCCTAATTTTGCAATTTGGATGGCTGTAGTGATGAATTTTGCGGGTGCCTTAGTAATGACATATTTTAATGCTCAAGTTGCCGAAACTATCAGTAATATTGTGAGTTTTGATGCACAAGGAATACAGGCTGCACAAGTCGCCTTAGCCGCTTCATTGTTTGCAATTGTTGTATGGGCAGTAGCAGCTTGGTATTTTGGTATTCCAACAAGTGAATCGCATGCGTTAATTGCCGGTCTAACTGGAGCAGCGATGGCCTTAGGTGGACTAAACGCAGTTAATGTTGATGAATGGCTTAAAGTTATTATCGGTCTAGTCGTTTCAACAATTATGGGATTTTTTGGAGGTTACTTATTAACTAAATTATTAGTATTAATATTCCAAAATATTCCTCGAAGAAAAGCGAATAAATTCTTTACAATTGGTCAAGCTATTTCGGCTGCTGCTAATGCCTTTTTACATGGTGCGCAAGATGGTCAAAAATTTATGGGCGTATTCATGTTAGGATTATTTTATAATGGGTTAGCAGACAAAACTGGCAATGGCTTTACTATTCCGCTTTGGGTGATGGCGCTTTGTTCAATTACCATGGGATTAGGAACCAGTGTTGGTGGAATGAAGATTATTAAGTCAGTAGGTATGGATATGGTTAAGTTAGAAACTTACCAAGGTTTTTCAGCAGATTTAAGTGCGGCGATATGCTTATTCTTAGCTTCTGTATTTGGTATTCCAGTTTCAACAACCCATACGAAAACAACAGCCATCATGGGGGTTGGTGCCTCAAAACGCTTAAGTAGTGTCGATTGGCGCATTGTAAAAGAAATGATTTTTGCTTGGGTAATGACATTCCCTGGTTGTGGGGTTATTGCCTATGTAATGGCTAAGTTTTTTGTAGCTATTTTTTAAGGAGAATTTATTATGGCAAGAAGAAAAAAGTATGATTATTTTAAGACATTAGAGAATATTGCAGAGAATGGCTATAAGTCAGCAGAAGTTCTAGAAAAAATAATGCAAAATTATTCTCTAGACCATTTAGAAACTGAATCAGAATTGATCCATCACTTAGAAAAAGAAAATGACAGATTAATTTTAGAATTAACTAATGAATTATATGATGCCTTTATCACACCGATTGATCGCGAAGACATCATGCTGCTAGCTGAATCACTTGATGATATTTTAGATGGAATTAATGGCATTACATATATGTTTGAAAATCTATCTATTAAAGAATTGCGTGCGGATACAGATTTATTTGCTAACTTGGTTGTAAAGGCAACAAAGGGTGTATTAGATGCAATGCGCGAATTCCCTAAATTTAAAAATTCCAAAAATTTACGTGATTTATTAAAAGTTGTGAGAAATACTGAATCTGAAGCAGATCGATTATTCAGTCGTTTGAAAAAAGAATTATTCTCTGGAGATAATGATTTGTTAGAAATTATCAAATGGAAAGAGATTTATGAGCGTTATGAATGGATCTCAAATAGTACTGAAAATGCAGTAGACTTAATTGGTAATTTAATCATTAAAAATACTTAGTAACTTATATAAAAAAGTAGCTTATCCAATGCGATAAGCTACTTTTTTTTAATGTATCTTTAAAAAATCATAGTTAAAATAATTATGCTTCCTAAGATGATACGATACCATCCGAAAACCGAAAAATCGTGTTTCTTAATATAATCCATTAAGAACTTAATGACTAAAACAGAAACGATGAAGGATACAATCATACCTGTTAATAAAATGAAAGTTGATTGTAAGTCAAAGAAGTTACCGTTTTTGATAAATTTAAAAATCTTAAGTCCACTTGCGCCAAACATTGTTGGAATTCCTAAGAAGAAAGAAAATTCAGCGGCCACATATCTTGAAGCGCCAATAAGGATTCCACCTAGAATAGTTGCACCAGAGCGAGAAGTTCCTGGAATTAATGCTAAAACTTGGAAGACACCAATCATAATCGCTGCTTTGTAGGTGAAACGATTTAAATCAGTACATTTAGGTTTGATATTGCGATTACGATTTTCAACCCAAATAAAGCCAATACCGTAAATAATCAACATAAGTGCAACCGGGAATGGTTTATAAAGATGGGCATCTAACCAATCGTCAAATAAGAGCCCGATAACTGCAGAAGGAAAACAAGCAACGACTACTTTTAACCACAAATCCCAGGTTTGTTTTTGTTCTAGTTTACTTTTTTGTTGATCAAAAGGGTTTAGTTTATTAAAGTATAAATAAACAACTGCCATAATTGCCCCTAATTGAATGACTACATTAAACATCGAAGTAAATTCTTTGCTGATTTGCATTTTTAAAATATTATCAACAAGAATTAAGTGTCCGGTACTACTAATAGGAAGCCATTCTGTGATTCCTTCTACGATACCAAGGATGATTGCTTTTATAAAATTTGCAAAGAACATCTAAAAATCCTCTCTATTCCGTTTTTTCGGAAAGTTTAGCTAAACCATTTTCTTTAAAAGATTTATCACCAATTGTTTCGATACTAAACTGTCCATTTTCATAGTTTAAAATAGAAATTGAGCCATTGTCAATATCAATTCTTAAACCATTTGATTCATCGACCAAATGCATTAAAAAGGCAATAGTTAAGCCATGAGAGACGATTAGAGCTTTACCACCGCCTTGTTTTTCAACACGATAAGCGACATCTTCGAAACCTGTTAAGACACGGTTTTTTAGTTCATCATATGTCTCAGCCCAATTTGCTGTATCTGCTTCATAGATAGCTTCACAAATTTCTTTGTAGCTGACTTGATTTGCGATTAATTCATCATAGGTACGATAATTTAAGACACGAGGTAAAACACCCCACATTTCAGCATCATATCCGCCTTCAAGTGAGCCAAAATTCCATTCTCGAATTCTAGGATCTGTGTGATAAGGAATGTTTGCACCGTTTTTATGTTTAGAAAGTAAAATGCGCATTGTTTGAATCGCACGTCCACTATCACTTGATACAGCTTCAACAAAATCAATATCTTGAATCCCAATTCCTGTACCTTCTATTCCATGGACACCAACAGCAGTAAGCGGCGTATCACACCAGCCTTGAACGCGTTGTAAAGTGTTGAACATTGTTTTTCCGTGACGTACAATATAAAGTTGTGTTTTAGCCATAAGAATCTCCTCCTATTTGAAACCTCTTAAAAATGGATTGGTTTGCTTTTCGTGAATGATTGTTGTAGGTAAGCCATGCCCTGGATATACTGCAAAATCGTCAGGTAAAATTAGTAATTGCGTTTGAATGCTATGAAGTAATTGTTCAAAGTCACCAGTTGGCAAATCAGTACGTCCAATGCTGCCGTTAAACAAAGCATCACCAGATACAACAAAAGTATCGAAAATAAAACTTACAGAACCGTAAGAATGTCCAGGGGTTGGGACGACTTTAAAATGAATACTTCCTAATTGATAGTCGGTCATTTCAAATAAATAATCCGCAGGTCTAGCAGTTATACGACCAAATTCTGGATGATTTCCTGAAAGATTCATTACCGGATCAGATAGCCAAGCGTTTTCTAGTGGATGGACATATACTGGAATATGATAATAATCACGTAAAGTATCAACTGCACCGATATGATCATAATGAGTATGTGTTAATAAGATTGCTATTGGTTTAATTCGAATTTCTGAAATCAATTGAATAATCTGGGGAGCATCTTCGCCCGGATCAATAATTAAAAGTGTATCATCGTTATATACAAGATAACAATTTTCTTGAATTGGGCCAGTAGCTAGTCCTTTGATATGCATGCAAATTCCTCCTTTGTGACGAATACAAATATAGTATATCTTAAATTGAGATTATAAACAATGAAAGTGAAGGGGATTTAGAATTTTATAATTATCTGAAAACAAAATAATAATTTGTTTATAGTCAGTTAAAAATATTCTATAAAAAAATATTTTATACAATATTTTGCTATAATATTTAGTAAGGTTGGTGGTAGTAATGAAAAGAAATTATTTATTAATTGTTTTCGTATTTGTCTTGCCATTGCTTTTGGGCGGATGTAAGGATAATGAACAAAAAATCAATCCTGTTAAAGCAACTACCAGTCAAATGAAAAAGCAAGAAGATATCGTAAATGATTTTATGATTATGCAAGTGGATAATCAAGGCTTTCCACAAAGTCAAGGTGTGTTTGACTATAAAAAGGGTGTTTTGCATATCGTCAAACAATATATCCCTGAAATTCAAAGTTCAGAAGAAGATACGATGTTACAAGAAAAGCGGAATTATCGCCAAAAAATAGCAGCAGATTTTCAAAAGACATTTCCTAATCAGCAGCTTGAACAGGAGCCTTACTCAGTTTATCAGCGTTCTATAAAAAATTGTAAAATCACTGATGACGGGAACCATCTTTATATCCATTCGAGTGATTATAGTATCCGCTTTGATTATGTGACCGAAAATAAGTTAATTGATGAAAATTATGTAGAATATCAAATATACCGATAAATGAGCAGACCGTCTAGCGTGTTTGTTCATTTTTTGTTAGACTGAGATTGAAAGTAGGGGTAGGATGCAAAGTAAAAAAGTTTCAGTAAGAGAATTAGTTGCTTTTGTCCATAATGAAGAAAGCATTGATAACCGCAAACAAAGTAATCATACTGCACTTGAAGGAAGTAAAATTCATCGAAAACTACAGCAATCAATGGATGAGAATTACCAATCGGAAGTATCCTTAAAAACGGTTTATCAAGGGAAACAATTTGATATTCAGTTAGAAGGTCGGTGTGACGGAATATGGCAAAAGGAAAATCAAATTATTATCGATGAAATCAAGACGGGTGAACACACTTTTGAGCAATTAGAAGATGCGACACTGCAGCTATTTATGGCACAGGCAAAAATTTATGCTTACATTTATGCCTTGCAAGAAAAGTTAGAAGAAGTTGTCGTGATGGTACGTTATTTTTGTACACAAGATGAAAAAATCGATAAATATCAAAATCAATATAGTTTCGATGAATTAAATGATTATTATCAAGAGACAATGAAAGAATATGAAAAGTGGCTCATATTCTTAGATAAATATCGGCAAAATCGGCAAAAAAAATTACAAGCATTACAATTTCCCTATAACAATTATCGAAAAGGACAACGTGAATTATCCATTGCAGTCTATCGTACATTGTCCCAAGAAAAATGTTTGTTTATGGAAGCACCTACGGGAACGGGAAAAACATTATCAACCCTTTTTCCTGCACTGAAAGCTATGGGAGAATACAATCAAGGACGTATTTTTTATCTAACAGCCAAAACGATTACAAGACAAGTTGCTTTAGATACGATGAAGTTATTTGAGGAGCAACAAAGTGAAATTAAAACGATTGAAATTTCAGCTAAAGAAAAAATTTGCTTCATGAATGAGTGCAAATGTAATCCGGATTATTGTCCCTTTGCAAAAAATTATTACCAAAAACAAAAATTAGCGATTTGGGATTTATTAAATAATGGGCATTTCTATTCCCGTGAACAAATTAGTGAAGTTGCAAAGAAATATGAATGTTGTCCTTTTGAACTTAGTCTTGATTTAAGTCTGTATTCAGATGTCATTGTGTGTGATTATAATTATCTATTTGATCCACAAGTCTATCTGAAACGCTTTTTTGAATTAGAAGAAACGGATAGCTATTTTCTTGTTGATGAAGGGCATAATCTTATTTCAAGAGCAAGAGAGATGTATTCTAAAGCGTTAAGTCTGCAATTGATTAAAGATTTTAAAAAGCTTTTACCCAAACATCACCGCAAACATCATAAAATACTACAACAATTCATCGAATATTGTGAGGAATCAAGAAAACTTTTAAAAGACCGAGACTATTTGTTTCAAAAAGAACTGCCTGATAAATTAATTGATTTAGGTTATCGATGGAGTGAATATTTTCGAGATTTTTTATTGGAATTAAAAGACGAGATTCCTACTTGGTTGCAAAATCTATATTTTGATTTAATGAGTTTTTTAAAAATCTCGGAATATTATGATGACCATTTTTCGTTTTTAGTAGAACTGGTTAACCATGAGTTGCAATTTAAAATTTTCTGCTTGGATCCCGCTCACTTCATTAAGCAGAAGTTGGATTTCGGAAAGGGTAGTGTTTTGTTTTCAGCTACTTTATCACCTGTACAATACTATCAAAATTTATTAGTAGGACATACAGACGATTTAACGTTTAGACAATCTAGTCCCTTTAATCAGAATCAATTTCAAGTATTAGTAGCTGATTATCTACCAATGACTTATAAATATCGTAGCCAAGTTGTAGATTCTTTATGTGAATTGATTAAAAAAGCGACGGATATCAAAGCGGGTAATTATTTTTGCTTTTTCCCTTCTTTTTCATATATGGAAGAAGTCTATCAGCGCTATATCCAATTGTATCCAGAAGCTGAGGTACTCATACAAAGTCGTGAATTGAAAGATGTGGAGAAGGAAGCATTCTTGGCTAATTTTCAGGCACAAAATGAGCAAGTCGTCCTTGGTTTTTGCGTGTTAGGTGGTGTCTTTTCAGAAGGAATAGATCTAAAAAAGAACCGATTAATTGGCTCAATCATTGTTTCTGTTGGCTTGCCACAAATTTCCAAAGAACAAGAAGAATTAAAGAGATATTTTGATGAGAAAAATCAGCAAGGCTTTTATTATATCTATCAACTACCTGGATTTAATAAGATGATGCAGGCGGCAGGCAGGGTGATCCGAACTGAAGAAGACCGAGGGGTGATTCTATTAATCGATCAGCGCTTTAGTCGTAAGGATTATATGCAGCTTTATCCTTCGCATTGGTCAAAAGGTGTAGTTGTGCATGATTTATTTAGTATGTTAAATCAGTTGAAACAATTTTGGTATTAAAAGACGCTCAACAGTATGAATGGTAGACATATTGTTGAGCGTTTCTTTATTCTTTAATTTGAATACCTAATACTTTCAGATGATTGCTACCGACTAGTTTAATGATTAATTGTGCCATTTGCTTTGGAGAAAAACTAATTTCTTGATTAATCCACCAGTGTAAACTTGCCATAAAGGTCGAACTCATATATTCAATTATAAAATCAATAGGAACGATAAAGTCTTTTTCCCGAATTTCAACTTGGTCAAAAATATTGGCATAAGTGGAACGAAGGATTTGACTGATTTGTTTACGTAATTGTTCATTACCATGCGCATTCAAGACTGTTTTAAAAAAGACGCGATTTGCTTGAATTTTCTCAAAAATATGCGTGATGATTTGTTCAATGGTATGTAATTGTAATTGATTGGTCTTGCCAAGTTGGACAGGAGCTAAAACCATCATAAATTGCTCGACCGCTTCTTTAAAAATATAATCATAGACATCTTGTTTGTCTTTAAAGTGAGCGTAAAAGGTTGCACGATTAATCATGGCTTGGTTGGCAATATCTGAAACTGTAACGTGTTCATACCCTTTTTCTTCCACAAGATTGATAAAAGCCTCTAAAATCATTTTTCTTGTTCTTTTCGTACGTAAATCTTCTTTTTTCAATTTATTCTCACCAAATTTCAATTTTTTTCAACAAATAATATTTGTCTGTTGTTTATCTCACAAATGCTTTTTTATTGTCGATTGCTTTTTTAATCACGAATTTTTAAAATATATTATGTATTATATCAAACACTTTGCTCAATATTCAACAGGTGTTGGAAATCTAATTTATGATTATTGATGATAGTTTGAAAGAAAAAGGGTGGAAACATGAGAATAGGAATTGATGTTGGCTCAACGACAGTCAAAGTGGTCATTTTAAATGAGGATAAGCAACTCATATTTAAAAAATATCAAAGACACTTTGCTGATGTGGCAAATTGTGTATTAGATGTTTTAAAGCAGGCACAAAAGGTATATGATGGTCCGGCAAAATTAACAATCACTGGTTCAGCAGGAATGGGATTAGCTGAAATATTGGACTTAGCTTTTGTGCAAGAAGTGATTGCCTGTACGGAAGCGATTGAAGAAAAAATTCCACAAACCGATGTCGCTATTGAATTAGGAGGCGAAGATGCAAAGATTACTTTTTTTGAAGGTAGTTTAGAACAAAGAATGAATGGAAGTTGTGCTGGCGGGACAGGAGCATTTATCGATCAAATGGCTGCACTATTACAAACCGATGCCGTTGGTTTAAACGAGTTAGCAAAAAATTATGAACAAATTTATCCGATTGCTTCTCGTTGTGGCGTATTTGCCAAAACCGATGTACAGCCCTTAATCAATGAGGGAGCTTCCAGAAATGATATTGCTGCCAGTATTTTCCAAGCAGTTGTGAATCAAACGATTGCTGGTTTAGCGAGCGGCCGTAAAATTAAAGGAAATGTCGCTTTTTTAGGCGGTCCTTTAACTTTCTTATCTGAGTTACGCCATCGTTTTATCGAGACCTTACAATTGTCGTCTGAACAGGTTATTTTCCCGGATGATTCACAGTATTATGTTGCGGTTGGTGCGGCTATTTTAGCAAATAATGGACAAACCCGAACGATTGATTCATTGATTCAACAATTAGAATCAGAGAAAAATGCCAGTGTGAGTGTAAGTCAGACGCTGCCACCTCTTTTTAAAAATCAAGCAGAATTGGCTGAATTTCAAAAAAGGCATCAGGAAAGTACTGTCTCTTACCAATTACTTTCTCAGCAAAAAGGACCGCTGTTTTTAGGGATTGATGCTGGTTCAACCACGAGTAAAGTTATCTTGATTAATGAAAACTCCCAAATTTGCTATCAATCGTATGGCAATAATAAAGGTAAACCATTGGAAAGTGTCATCGAAGTTATCCAAGACATTTATCAAAAATTACCTGAAGATTGTTATATTGCCAAGTCCTGTGTTACCGGTTATGGTGAACATCTGATTAAGCATGCATTAAAGCTTGATTTAGGTCAAGTTGAAACCATTGCTCACTATAAAGCTGCGAATCATTTTCAACCAGGAGTGGATTTTATTTTAGATATTGGTGGTCAAGATATGAAGGCGATGACCATAAAAGACGGGGCTTTAAGTGCCATTCAATTAAACGAAGCTTGTTCATCAGGTTGTGGTTCATTTATTGAAACTTTTGCCAAAAGTTTAAATTATGATATTGAAGATTTTGCTAAAATTGCTCTTACCTCTGCTCATCCGGTTGATTTGGGCTCTAGATGTACGGTCTTTATGAATTCAAAAGTAAAGCAAGTCCAAAAAGAAGGCGCAAGTGTAGCAGATATTTCAGCTGGACTATCCTATTCAGTCATTAAAAATGCCCTATTTAAAGTGATCAAAGTCAGAAAGCCAGAAGATTTAGGCGAAAAAATCGTTTGTCAAGGCGGTACTTTTTATAATGATGCTGTTTTACGTGCTTTTGAATTATTATCTGGTCGCCAAGTCATCCGTCCGAGTATTGCTGGGTTAATGGGGGCGTTCGGTTGTGCGCTGATTGCTTTAGAAAATGCCGAAATTGATGAAAAATCTCAAATGGCTACACAAGAAGAATTAGATCACTTTACTTGTGAAAAAGAATTTACTCATTGTGGTCTATGTGAAAATAATTGTATGCTAACTGTCACACTTTTTAACGATGGCCGTCAATTTATCACTGGTAATCGTTGTGAACGTGGGGCTAAAATTAAAATCCCTAAAGAAAATCGTCGTACCAATTTAGTAGATTATAAGTATCGTCGAATATTTAGATATCGCTCATTAAAAGATAAAGATGCAGTATATGGTACATTAGGTATTCCTCGGGTGTTAAATATGTATGAAAACTACCCATTATGGCATACAATCTTCACTAAAGTTGGGTTTAAAGTCGTTTTATCGCCGCGGTCGAATAAAGAATTGTTTGAAAAAGGGATTGAAACGATTCCAAGTGATACAGTTTGTTATCCTGCTAAGTTAGTTCATGGGCATATTCAAGCGCTTATTGAACAAAACGTCGATCGGATTTTTTATCCAAGTGTTGTATTTGAGCAGAATCAATTTGCCGATGCCCAAAATCATTTTAACTGCCCGATTGTCCAAAGTTATCCAGAAGTGATTGCAAATAATTTTGATGAAATTAGAGCAGGAAAAGTAGATTATCGTCATCCTTATTTCGATTTATCTAAACCTGAAGTGGTTGCCCAAAATCTAGCTGAATGTTTTAATGATTTTCCTATTTCCATAGTAGAATGGCAAACAGCGGTTACTGAAGGGTTTGCGGAATTAACGAGGTGTCGTGAAGATATTCAACAAAAAGGGGAAGACTTGCTTGAAAAAATGTTGTCGAAAAATCAACGAGGCATTGTTTTGGCAGGCCGGCCTTACCATTTGGATCCAGAAATTCATCATGGAATTGCAGAAATGATGATTCAAGAAGGTTTCCACGTGTTTACTGAAGATAGTATTGCACATTTAGGGGATGTTGAAAAATTACGTGTAGTTAATCAATGGATGTATCATTCGCGTTTATATGCTGCGGCCAAGGTAGTCAGTCATACACCAAGCTTGGAACTTGTACAATTAAATTCTTTTGGATGTGGGATTGATGCGGTGACCTGTGATCAAGTGCAAGAAATATTAAATCGTCATCATCGACTATATACTGTTTTGAAAATTGATGAAGGAACTAATTTAGGTGCTGTTCGGATTCGCCTACGTTCTTTAAAAGCCGCTATTGATGAAAGAGAACAAAAATCTATGCTTGATTATAGCGAAGTTGTCGTGCCAGATTCGATTGTGTTTACAAAAGAAATGAAGAAAAAACATACTATACTTTTACCAATGCTTAGTCCAATTCATCAAGAAGGTTTATTAGACCAAGCCTTTCAAGCGTGTGGTTATAATGTCGTATCTTTACCGACTGAAAATTCTCAGGCTATTGATGTGGGGTTACGTTTCGTGAATAATGATGCATGCTATCCCGCAATTATTTCCATTGGCCAATTATTAGAAGCGCTCCAAAGTGGGGAATATGATTTAAACAATACTTCAGTCATGTTGACCCAAACTGGTGGTGGTTGTCGCGCTACGAATTATATCCCGTTGTTGCGAAAAGCATTAAGTGATGCAGGGTTTGCCCAAATTCCTGTTATCTCACTATCAATGGGAAATAAAGGTGTTGAATCCTCACCAGGCTTTAAATTAACGATTCCGCTCGTCAAACGAATTGGGCTTGCTGCGATGTATGGTGATTTATTTGAACGTGTGGTTTATCGCACAAGACCTTATGAGAAAAATCAAGGTGAAGTGAATCATTGGTATGAACATTACTTAGAAATTGCTAAAGAAGATGTTCGCAAAGGTTCATTTTCACGTTTCAATCATCATATGAAACAAATTATTCGCACTTTTGATCAAATTGAACTTCTAGATATGATAAAACCGCGTGTTGGAGTTGTAGGTGAAATCTTAGTGAAGTATTCGCCAATTGCAAATAATAATATTGTTGAATTGTTAGAATCAGAAGGGGCTGAAGCAGTTGTTCCTGATTTGATAGGCTTTATGAACTATTCTTTATACAATCAAGTTTGGCGTAGTAAGTATCTTGGTCAGAGTAAACAAGCACAATATTTATCTAGTTTAGCCCTTAAAATTATTGAAGAGTTAGAAAAACCAATGCATAAGGAGCTAGAGAAGTCTCAACGTTTTGACGGTATTGCATCGATTAAACATTTGGCACAATCGACGCAGGAATACATTTCGATTGGTAGTCATACAGGAGAAGGTTGGTTCTTAACAGGCGAAATGATACATCTATTAGAATCAGGAGTTGATAATATCATTTGTATGCAACCATTTGGCTGTTTACCAAATCATGTCGTAGGTAAGGGGATGCTTAAAACCTTACGTGAATCTTTCCCAAATGCCAACATTACAGCAATTGACTATGATCCGGGAATATCGATTGTGAATCAGTTAAATCGTATTCGTCTAATGTTATCAACTGCCAATAAAAATTTACAAAAAACATAATAGTTATCATGCAGTCTAGTACGAATCATTAGGCTGCATGATTTCTTTAATGTGCGTGTATTTTTTAACTATTGCCAAACAGCTAGAATCATTGGTATAATAAAAAGACTGAAAAAAAGATGTGAGGAAGAAAAACATGCATACGATTGAAGAAATGAAAAAACGCCAAGAGATGATTCGTAATTTTTCAATCATCGCCCATATCGACCATGGGAAATCTACCTTGGCAGACCGTATTTTAGAAAAAACAAATACTGTATCTTCTCGTGAAATGCAAGATCAGTTGCTTGATTCAATGGATCTTGAACGCGAACGAGGCATTACGATTAAGTTAAATGCTGTTGAATTGAATTATGCTGCTAAAGATGGCAAAACATATATTTTTCATTTAATTGACACACCGGGGCATGTCGATTTTACCTATGAAGTATCACGTAGTTTAGCAGCCTGTGAAGGGGCAGTTTTAGTGGTTGATGCAGCACAGGGGATTGAAGCTCAAACTTTAGCAAATGTTTATCTAGCTATTGATAATGATTTAGAAATATTGCCAGTGATTAATAAGATTGATTTGCCAGCTGCTGATCCAGAGCGTGTTCGTACTGAAATAGAAGATGTAATTGGCATTGATGCTTCTGAAGCGGTATTAGCAAGCGCCAAAGCAGGGATTGGTATTGAAGAAATTTTAGAGCAAATTGTAGAATATGTACCTGCTCCAACTGGGGATATCGAAGCACCATTGAAGGCTTTAATTTTTGACTCAGTTTATGATTCTTATCGCGGGGTTGTATTGAATGTGCGAATTATGGAGGGGATGGTTAAGCCAGGCGATAAAATCCAATTAATGAGTAACGGTAAAACATTTGAAGTTACTGAAGTAGGTGTTTTTTCTCCAAAGGCCATCCAACGTGATTATTTAATGGTGGGCGATGTAGGTTATATTACTGCTTCAATTAAGACCGTTCAAGATACGCGTGTAGGGGATACGATTACCTTAGCCAATAATCCAGCAAGTGAACCTCTAGAAGGATATCGCCAAATGAATCCTATGGTTTATTGTGGGTTATATCCAATCGATACTTCGCGTTATAATGATTTGCGAGAAGCTTTAGAAAAACTCCAATTAAATGATGCGGCCTTACAATTTGAACCAGAAACGTCTCAAGCTTTAGGTTTTGGTTTTCGTTGTGGCTTCTTAGGCTTATTGCATATGGATGTGGTGCAAGAACGTTTAGAACGAGAATTTAACTTGGAATTAATCACCACAGCACCGTCAGTTATTTATAATGTTTATTTAACAGATGGTACGATGATTACAGTAGATAACCCAGCAGATTTTCCAGAACAAGTGAAAATTGATCGTGTAGAAGAGCCTTATGTTAAAGCGCAAATTATGGTACCAAACGATTATGTTGGCGCAGTGATGGAGCTCTCTCAACGAAAACGTGGTGATTTTGTGACGATGGATTATTTAGATGATTATCGGGTAAATGTTGTTTATGAAATTCCATTATCTGAGATTGTTTTTGATTTCTTTGATAAATTGAAATCAAGTACAAAAGGTTATGCTTCACTTGATTATGAAATGGCTGGTTATCGTGCAAGTCGTTTGGTTAAGATGGATATCTTATTGAATGGTGAAAAAGTGGATGCGCTAAGCTTTATTGTGCATCGTGAATTTGCTTATGAACGTGGTAAATTAATTGTTGAAAAATTGAAGAAATTAATTCCTCGTCAACAATTTGAGGTGCCAATTCAAGCAGCGATTGGTCAAAAAATTGTCGCTCGTACAGATATCAAGGCTTTACGTAAGAATGTCTTAGCTAAATGTTATGGCGGGGATGTTTCACGTAAACGTAAACTGCTTGAAAAACAAAAAGAAGGTAAAAAACGTATGAAACAAATCGGTTCTGTGGAAGTACCTCAAGAAGCATTTATGGCAGTTCTTAAAACAGATGATGAAGATAATAAAAAATAGTAAAGAACATAGGCGATTGGTTATTTCGCCTGTGTTTTTTGCTATAATTTGATAAAAAGTGGTGAAAGAAATGAATCAAGAAGAGAAATGGCTGAAGTGGGCGATGGAAATTCAAGCAATTGCCCAAAATGGTTTATGGTATGGTAAAGACGAGTTTGATAAAGAACGTTATACTAGATTAAGAGAATTATCTGTAGAAATCTTATCTGAGTATACCGAAGTTTCAAAAGAAAAAGTTTATGACTTATTTTGCACGGAGTTTGGCTATCAAACCCCGAAATTAGACACCCGAGCAGCTATCTTTAAAGATGAAAAAATATTATTAGTTCAGGAAAAGGACGGTCGCTGGTCACTTCCGGGTGGTTGGGTGGATTTTGATTTGTCCATTCGCGAAAATACGATCAAAGAAGTCAAAGAAGAAGCGGGACTAGAGGTCGAATGTCAAAAAATAATCGCACTTCATGACCGCAAAAGACATAACTTGCCAATATATCCATACAATATTTGTAAGGTGTTCGTATTATGTAAACTAATTGGCGGTCAATTCCAGGAAAATAGCGAAACCCTGGGCTTTCAATATTTTGCGTTAAATGAACTTCCCGAATTATCAGGTGCTAAAAATACGGCAGAACAGATTGCTCTTTGTTTTCAAGCTAAAAATGATCCAAATTGGCAAGTTGTGTTTGATTAATGAATAAGCAAATATCCTTAAGAACTTTGCAGCCTAATGATGAAGAGGCATTATATTTGCTTGTAAAAGAGAATCAAGCGCAATTCATTCAATGGTTAGATTGGGCAGCAATGATTCAAAATCATGCCGACTTTACGCAATTTTTTCACTATTATCAATCTCAGATGAAAGAACACTTAATGGAAGTTCAAGTGATTTGCTACAAAAATCAAGTTATTGGTATTGTTGAGGCGCATGAAATCAATTATTCGTTGAAATCAGCCTATTTAAGTTATTGGCTAGATCGAAATTTTCAACAAAAAGGGATTATGTCTAATGTACCGACCCCAAAAAGTTAGACCATAAAATCTAACAATTGGAGGTCGGTATTTTTATGTCCAAATATTCTTTTGAGTTTAAAAAGCAAGTTGTAAATGCTTATCTTAATGGCGAAGGTGGTTATACTTATCTTGCAAATAAGTTCGGCATTCCATCTGATAATAAAGTTAAACTATGGGTGGATAATTACAATGCATTTGGCGATGAAGGATTAAAACGTTCTAGAAAAAAAGATTTTTATTCTTTTGAAAAGAAGCTTTCTATAGTAGAGTTATATTTATCAAGTGAAATCTCATATCAAGATTTAGCTCTGCAAGAAGGAATTACTAATCCAAGTATGATCGCAAATTGGGTGAGTCGCTTTCGTGCAGCTGGTCCTGATGCCCTAAGACCACGCAAGAAGGGACGAAAGAAAACATTGAATACAACTAATGGCAATACACAAAACAAACCAGTTGAAGAATCTTCTGTTGATACAAGTGCAGAACATGTAAAAGAGCTAGAAGAGGAACTTCTTAAATTGAGAATTGAGAATGCCTTTTTAAAAGAACTGAGGAGGCTGCGTTTAGAGGACGAGGAAAAAATGAGAGAAAGGCACTCGTCATCAACAGTCTCCGACGAGAATTCAAACTAAAAGACCTTCTCTCTTATACAGGCATGCCTAAAGCAACATATATGTATATGTATTGGCAAAAACGATTTGATAGAGAAAATCCTGACAAAGAACTTGAAGAAAAAATCCAAGAAATCCGTAAGAATAATAAGGATTACGGATATCGTAGAATACATGGAGAGCTTCATAATCAGGGATATCTCATCAACAAAAAGAAGGTTCAGCGAATAGTTCAAAAACTTGGCTTGCAGGTGACATCCTACACACGCAAAAGTAGGAAATATAGTTCCTATAGGGGCAGGACTGGTACCATTGCACCCAACAGAATTCGCAGACGCTTTAATACGCACATACCCCATCAAAAAATCACAACGGATACGACTGAATTTAAGTATTATGAAGTTGATGTCAAAGGACATATGACAATGCATAAGCTGTATTTAGATCCATTTATGGATATGTGTAATGGAGAAATACTAAGTTACGGTATCGATAAGAAACCTTCAGCAAAGAATGTAATGAATGCCTTGGATAAAGCCATTGAAATCACTTCAGACTGCCCTTATAGACGAACATTCCATTCTGACCAGGGTTGGGCATACCAGATGAAGGCATACTCTCACAGGCTAAAAGAAGAACGAATATTTCAAAGCATGTCTCGAAAGGGCAACTGTCTAGATAATTCCGTAATGGAGAATTTCTTCGGTCTGCTTAAGCAAGAGATATACTATGGCGTTAATTACTATAGCTATGAGGAATTAAAAATGGAAATAGAACGATTTATAAAGTATTATAATGAACAACGAATAAAAGAAAAGTTAGGATGGATGAGTCCTGTTCAATATAGGCTCCATCTTTTAGCTGCATAATGAAAACGAGACGACCGGAGTCGTCTCGTAAAAAAGTCTAACTTTTGGGGGTCACCTCATAAGGCTATTAGTGATTTTTTAACTTATTTGTATTCAAGTAGATCCCTGAAACATTTCTTTTTAGTAATTAATTGTCAAAATACGCGTAGCATCCGTTTAGCACAGAAATTAGGTTTCCATTTAGAAGGATATGCGAGTGAGTTTCAGTTTGAGGCGCAATTTTTACCCGATTCTTATTTTTTTCATTTGAATTATCAACCATAAACAAAAGCGAAGGCGCAAATTCGCAGCCTTCGCTTTTTAGCTTATTTGTTAAAATATCGCAAAATATCTTTAATATCTTTTGTACTAGATGCATCTTTCAGTTTTTTGAATTTCATATGTGGGAAGGAAAGGAATAGACGTTTTTCTTGGAAATTAAGTTTTGGCATTTCACGTTTCGTTTCATCAAATAATAGATGAGATAATTTTTCAGTATCTTGTCTAAATAAGCTGAATTCTTTACCAAGCTCTTGTTTTTTGTTTTCCATTCTTTCGTTAATTTCCTTAACTGCTTTTGTAAAGCTAGCAAGATTAGCTAAAGTATAACCAAAATCCCAGGATGTAATCGCAATTAAGAGAATAGGAAGAAAGACTGAATATTTTTGATAGGCTAATAATGCATGATCAAGCATCCAAGGTTGGACAACTTTGACAATAAATACACAACAAATTCCCCAAAATATCGAAACAGGGACAGCAACTCTACCATTAATATTTAAAGGAACATCATTGTAATCCCACAATGATAATGAAAATAATTTTTCTAGCAAGAAACTTGTCACATATTCTAATAAACTAACTAAGATTGCTGAAACGAAAAATAAGACGAAAATATTTTTCTGATAAGGGTCGACAAAATAGAGCACCCCTAGAATACCAAATCCGTAAATTGGTGTTATGGGACCTAATAAAAATCCACGATAAACAAAATGACGGGCATTAAAAGAGCAGTAAATTGTTTCCCAAAGCCAGCCGATAAAAGAATACGCAAAGAATAGTAAAACAACAATAGAAAATATTTTAATCATTCACTAGTACCTCCACTCATTTTTATTTATATTTAACTCTATGATAATACAAAAAATATGAATTGTGTAGATAATATACAATATTATAACAAGATATAAAAAAACAAGAATAATAAACATAAGCTAATAAGTAAAGGTTCAGGTTTCCATAGTGATTGATTCATTTAACAAATAACAAATTTTGTGGTAAAATAATCTTGAGAGGGCAGAGATGATTAAAAGGAAGGTGATTCATATGCAATATCCAGTTAACCAATTTTCAGAGTATTCGATTACTAGTGCGAATGAACCAGCTTCTCCTGATGCAGTACGATATTATGAATTGAATGATTTTTCGTTCAATAAAGAAAATAAAGCAAGATGGAATAACGTAGAGCTTATTGATTGTTTTGAGTTTGTGAATCAAGTAGATAATCCAGTACAGCAATCTCCAGATGATTATTTTATACAAATCTTACATGCGTTACAGTAGAAGAATAAACGGAAAAATTTTTAATTGAAAAGAAACCTCCAAGAATGATGTAGGGAATGCATTCTTGAAGGTTTTGTTTATTTTTCATTTTTTACTTTTTGAATGATTTCAGCGATGGCTTTTGATTGATATTCTTTTTGGAATTTTTCACTTAATTGTTTTTAAGCCACTTCATCCATTTGCAGATTAGTTAGGATTGCTTCTTTCATTTTTTTCATGACATATGCCTGGACTTCTTTAGCCATTTTTGCTTGATTCTTTTTTACTTGTTCTTCTAGTGCTTTTGCTTGTTTGACACTTAAAGTAACCCAAGAAGCAGGTAAGTAAAATTCGTTTGTCTGTTTGATGTATTCATGGTTATTATCCGCGATATTAAACAGAAATCGATAAAAGCTATTTTTATAGACCCATTGTTTTTTCTTATTGGTCAGATAGGCTTTAGTGCCGTCTATAGGTTTAACAACATTTTTTACCTTATCAGTATTTGTTGCTTTGGGTTTCTTTTGTTGCTCATCTGTTCGATAAAGATACACTTTTTCAGTTCCATCACCTAAACCTTGATACAACAAGATTGGCATCTGGCTTTGTGCCACAGATGATTGTAATTCAACTTTTTTGGTGATTACTTCTTGTTTCATACCAAAGTGGTGGGTGACATTAAGTGTTACTAAAGTTAAGGAAGCAATAAAAATAAAGCCAAATACAAAGGACAGTCCGATTTGCCATTTATTACTTGCAAAGACATTACTTATGGCGAAAAGTATGACACTTAAGACTAATAAGATAAGTAGCATTATTTATCTCCTCCTTGTACATAGTTTTTCTTTTTAGCTAATGTAAAAGTAATTAACCAACCGATGAAGCCAAAGATGACCGCTACTAAGAAAGCTGCGTGATATCCCGAGAGTGTAGCGTTGATAGCTTGATCTTTATAAGCTAGAGGTGTTGCTTCTAATATAGATTTTGTTGGTAAATTATTTTTAGTTACATTTGTTAATACACTAATTAAAATGGCTGTACCAATGGAACTAGCGACTTGTCTAAAAGTATTGTTGACAGCTGTACCATGACTAATTAAGTGGGCAGGTAAAGCATTCATTCCAGAGGTTGTTACTGGCATCATTACCATTGAAATACCAAACATTCGAATGGCGTACAAGACAACTATTACTATGACTGAAGTTTTACTTGTTAAAAAGGCAAAAGGTAAGGTTGCACTGGTTAAAATGAACATACCCGTAATCGCTAATTTTCTAGCGCCGCGTTTGTCGAATATTGCCCCAGTTATTGGCATCATTAAACCCATTACTAAGGCTCCAGGTAACAACATTAGCCCAGAATGAAAGGCGCTCTCTCCACGAATATTTTGAATATATAAAGGTAAGACCATCTCAGCACCAATCATCGCCATGTTGGTAACCCCAGCTAAAACAGCAGCAATTGTAAAGATTTTCGATTTAAATACGCGTAATTCTAAAAATGGATGTTCAATTTTTAATTGGCGTTTAGAAAATAAGAAGATAAAGATGATACCAATAATTAAGAAACCTAATACTTCTTTACTTAGCCAACCTTTATCACCTACACTTGAAAAACCATAAAGTAAACTACCAAAGCCAATAGTAGATAGTATAGCAGAAATAGTATCAATTTTAGGATGGGTCAGTTCAATGACACTTTTCATAAAGAATAAGGCTAGTACTAAAACTAAAATAACAATTGGAATAACCATGCCAAACAAATCACGCCATGAATAATGATCAATAATCCATCCTGATAATGTTGGGCCCAATGCTGGAGCTAAGCCGATAACGATTCCGGCCATTCCCATTGCTGAACCACGTTTTTCAGGCGGGAAGATTGTTAGCATAATGTTTTGTAATAGTGGCATGGACAGCCCAACACCAATAGCTTGAATTAATCTACCTATTAATAGAACAGAAAAATTTTGGGCAAGAAAACATATGATTGTTCCTATTAAAAAGGTAGTCATTGCACTAATATATAATTTTTTAGAACTAAAAGAATTGATTAACCAAGCGCTGACTGGAATCATAATCCCGTTTACTAATAAAAAGCCAGTGGTTAACCATTGAACGGTTGAAGCGCTGATATCAAATTCTTTCATTAATGTTGGAAAAGCAGTTGCAAGTAAGGTTTGATTCAATACTGTACAAAAGGTACCAATCAATAAAACGACAACTAATAAACCGCGGTTATATTTTTTACCATAGATATCAACTGCAGTAAAATCTTTCATGAAATTCACTCACTTTCTTGAAATTTTCAAAATGACAAAAATTAATATATTCTGAATCCGAAAAATTGTCAACTAACTTGACATTTATGTTGCAGTTTCTAAAATATTATGTGAGAGAAGAAAAATATTAAGAAAATATTTACTTAAAACAACATTTTAAAATAATATATTTTTTGATGAATAATGGAGGAAAAATGAGTGATTTTCTTAAACAAATTTTTGCAAATGATAATGTATTGGTGGGGATTAGTGAATTAAGTAAAATGTGCAACCTTTCGCCAAGACAGTTACGATATTGGGAACAAAAGGGATATATTCAAAGTGTGGAAGAAAAGTCTGGAAATCCGGTTGCGAGAAAATATCGTTTATTTATGGTTGTAAAAGTCCAGCTTATAAAAAATTATATGGATCAAGGGGATTCTTTAAGTAAAGCAGTTGAGAAGGCAGAACAAAAATTTACCTTAGTCCGTTCCTTTCAACAACTATTTAAACAAGGAGCAATTCAACTGAAAGTATTAGATAATAATGTTGTTTTTATTATTTTTGGACCGATTGAAAATGTAGAAACGTATTTTGTTGTGAAATTTGACCAAAGTAGTAATCAATTAACAACTTTTGTTATTAACGATACTTCAGATAAAAGCTTGAAAAATTTTTTGAATCCATAACAAGAAAGAAGTCATATAAATATTGTTTTCTGTCAAGTTCATAAATGTGACTTTGATTTTTAACGCTTTTAACTAGATTTTTATGTTTAATTTAGTATAATGATATTGAAGAGTAAATATGATGATGTTCTTTTAATATTATTTGTTCATAAATTTACATGTGTTTTTTTGTTTCGATGCACTTTCTTTGAAAGAATTATAGTAAGCTTAAATATATCTGTCAAGGAGGGGTTCAGTAGTATGTCAAGATCAGGTTACTACCATCGGGTGGCAGAGGATTTAATTAGCAGAATTGAAGATGGCGAATTTACGCCTGGTGACCCTCTTCCAAAACAAATTGAATTAGCTGCTTCCTATCAAACAAGTCGTTTAACGATTCAAAAAGCTATTCAAATATTAATTACTGAGGGTTATGTGTATGTAAAAAAAGGAAATGGCACTTTTGTTAAGACTGAAAATAAACAATCTTCCATTATGCAATCTAATATTAATGAATGCATTGGATTAACAGCTAAGTTTAAAGGAATCATGGATATTAATAATAAAGTTATTTCTTTTCATGTCAGGCAAGCCGATGATGATGAGTGTGAAAAACTGGAATTACCTGAGGGTAGTCGCGTCTATGATATTATTAGATTAAGATACTTGAATTCACAACCTTTTAGACTAGAGTATATTATTATGCCTGTAAATATTGTAAAAAACCTTGATCAATCAGTGGTTGAAAAGTCATTATATGATTATATTTCGAATTCCTTATCACTTAAGATTGGTTCTGCCTTACGTAAAATAAAAGCCGATCGTTCTGACCAATATGATCATGATTTTTTAGATTGTCAAGAGGCTGATCCCGTATTAGAAGTCGAGCAAGTCGTAAGTTTAAAAGATGGACGACCTTTTGAATTTTCACAATTAAGATATCGATATGATAAAGGACAATTAATTTCTAATCATGTCATTGAATAATAGCTGTTCACAATGAGTTTTCGTGAATCAGCTATTTCTTTTTTGTTTTTACTGTTCAATATTTCTATCATTTAGTAAAATAGAAACATCTATAGAATTGGGAGATGATTAGTTGGAAAAAAAGAATTTAATGTTGATTATTGCCATTAGTAATTTATTTTTAATTTTTACTGGGGTAGGATTAGTTATTCCAGTGATGCCTTTATTGATGGAGGATATGCATTTTAATGGGACAATTATGGGCATGATGTTGTCTGTATTTTCAATCACTCAATTGCTTGCTTCCCCGATTATGGGCTATTTATCTGACAAACTTGGCCGCAAAAAGATGATTGTGCTTGGAATGTCTTTATTTGCTATTTCAGAATTTATTTTTGGATTTGCTAATGATAAATACATTTTTTATTTATCTCGTGGCTTAGGTGGTGTGGCCGCTGCGTTATTAATGCCTGCGGTTACTGCATTTGTGGCGGATATGACAACTGTTGAGCAACGACCTAAAGCAATGGGGTATGTTTCTGCTGCAATTAGCGGCGGATTTATTATTGGTCCTGGAATTGGTGGGGTACTGGCAAGTCTTGGTCATCGTGTACCATTCTTTGTAGCAGGTATGATTGCAATCGTTGGCTGTCTGTTAACACAAAGTATCTTGATTGAACCACATCATGATATTCAATTCAAAAAGTCTTCTCAAAATACAAATGCTAAAGAAATTGTGCGAGAGTTTCTTACTAAGCCAGGAGTTTTATTTATTTTTATCATTATATTTATTTCCTCCTTTGGCTTACAAGCTTTTGAAAGTATTTATACAATTATGACAACGATTATTTTTGGCTTTAATCCTGCTCAAATTGCTGTTATAATTACAGTAAGTGGCATTCTCGCATTATTTTTCCAATTATTTTTATTTGATCATATTATTCGAAAAATTTCAGAGATTGGTTTAATTCAAATTACCTTTTTTGTAAGTGCAATTTTTATTTTTATCATTGCTTTTACAAAAAACTCAACCATATTTGTTATCGCGACTTTTGTGGTCTTTTTAGCATTTGATTTATTCAGACCTGCAGTGACGACTTATCTATCAAAAATCGCTGGTGAAAATCAAGGAACGATTAATGGCTTAAATTCGACATTTACAAGTTTTGGGAATATTATCGGCCCTGTAGCTTCTGGTGCGTTATTTGATATAAACCAACATTTTCCATATTATATTTCTGCTAGCATATTATTAATTACTGGTATTTTATCTTTATTTATTCGTAAATCACAAAATAGAGAGTAGGCATATGATGAAACTGTGTGAAAATATTGGACAAAAATACAACCGCAATCAAATTGGAATATTAGCTGGTATTTTAGGTTTAATCAGTAATTTTGTCCTTTTTATCGGAAAGTTTTTGATAGGGGTTTTTGCGCATTCGGTTTCTATTATGGCAGATGCAATTAATAGTTTATCGGATACTATTTCTTCTCTATTAACTTTAGTTGGTTTTAAAATAGCTGGCAAACCGGCAGATAAAGAGCATCCATATGGGCATGAACGTTTTGAATATGTGAGTGGTTTGATTGTTTCGATATTAGTTTTATTTGTAGGCTTTAAGTTTTTGGAAAGTTCAGTCCAAAAAATCATTCATCCGGTCGCTATTAAGCTATCACCGATTGTTTTTTTTGTTTTAGTGCTTTCCATAGTGATTAAAATCCTGCAAGTATTGATGTACCGTTATTTTGGAAAAATGATTAAGTCCAATGCATTAATGGTAACCAGTCAAGATAGTTTAAATGATGTTTACACTACCTTGATTGTGTTAATCTCAGCTGCTGTTCAATGGGTAACTTCTTGGCGGATAGATGGTTATTTTGGTTTTGCTTTAGCCATTTATATTCTTTATTCTGGCTACCAAATGATTACGGAATTTATGGATGTATTATTGGGGAGTCGGCCAAAACAAGAAGAAATTGAGAAAATGGAGCAGTGTTTGCAAGCATGTGAGGATATCGTAGGGTTTCATGATTTACTCGTTCATTCTTATGGTCCTAAAAATCGTTTTGCCTCCGTTCATATAGAGGTGGACGAAAAATTAACCTTGAATCAGGCACATGATATTATTGATGGTATTGAGCGAACATTTAAAGATGAGTTAGATGTGGAACTTGTTTGTCATTTAGATCCAGTGCCAATTGACAATCAAACCCATATTCGTTTAAGACAGCTGATTAAAAATGAACTAGCAGAAATCGATGGGCAACTAAGGATGCATGATTTACGCTTGGAAAAAAATCGTATTTGTTTTGATTTAGTCATTCCTTTAAATTTTCCTTTCACTGATGAGTTTTTAGAAGCAATTCTGACTAAAAAAGTAAATCAGGAATTTCCAAATCATCAAGTTGAAATCATTTTTGACCATAATTATTTATTATAAGGAGACAAGAAGATGTTTGCCAAAGAATTTGATATTCTTTTTCAAGTTTCGGTGTTTTTTATTGCGATTAATACAATTGGGGCTTTTATTACCATATTCAGAAAGCCGCGTTCCATTGCAAGTATCTTTGCTTGGATGATGACTTTAGTATTTATTCCAGGATTTGGATTCTTACTTTATTTGTTTTGCGGTCGGGGAATTGATGGGGAGATTGTTTATAAGTACACGGAAAAATATCAAGGCAGAATTACAGAAATTAATCGTTCCATTCAGGAATATAATTTACAATATCATCAAACGGTTAAAACCCCGGAATCTAATCTTTTAAAAAACTACTTTAGAAATACAGAAGAATCGCCACTTTCTAAAGGAAATGATATAGCGTTTTATACGGACGGTTATACTAAGTTTGAATACTTATTTAAAGATATCAGGCAAGCTAAACACCATATCCATATTGAGTATTACGCTATTTTTAAAGATCAGATAGGTACCCAATTAAGAGACTTATTGGTTTCAAAGGCTAACGAGGGTATAGAGGTACGCTTGATATTTGATCCTTGGGGAGGCAATGTCAATATGCGCTTTTTCAAACCGTTAATTGATGCAGGTGGCCAAGTGGTTCCATTTATCACTTCACGCAACTTAATTAAAAAAACGCGTTTAAATTATCACTTACACCGCAAAATTGTGGTTATTGATAGTGTGATTGGCTGGACGGGTGGTTTTAATGTTGGTGATCAATACCTAGGTAAGAGTAAGAAATTTGGGCCATGGCGCGATACTCATGGCAGAATTTTTGGTACAGCTGTTTTTACTTTACAAGAAATATTTATTCGAGATTGGAATGCTTCAGCCATTAAAAAGGCCAATAAAATGGATTATGTAGATGAGTATTTCCAGTTGCCGACTTATGATCCAAAACGCAATATCAGTATGCAAATCGTGGCAGATGGTCCAGAAAACTTTGAGGAAATCTTACATGGTGGTTTTATTAAGATGATTTTAGCGGCTGAAAAACGTGTTTGGCTGCAGTCCCCATACTTGATTCCGGACGATACGATGATTAATGCTTTATTGATTGCTGTAAGATCAGGAATAGATGTACGTATTATGATTCCGAGTATGCCGGATCATCCATTTATTTATCGGGCTACGCAGTATTATGCTAATTATTTAACAAAAAGAGGCGTCAAAGTCTATTTATATCAAAAAGGTTTTATTCATGCTAAGACGGTTATTATGGATGATACGATTGCGAGTTTCGGTACAACGAATCAGGATATTCGCTCTTATTCTTTAAATTTTGAAGTAAGTGCTTTTGTTTATAATCGGGATGTGGTCGATACTTTGACTGGCCATTTTGAAGATGATATGACACGTTGTATCTTATTAACGAATGAAATGATAGCTGAGCAATCCTATTGGTTACGATTTAAGCAAAGTTTTTCTCGTTTACTTTCACCGATTCTTTAGTGCTTTTTGTAAACCTTGGCGTGCTAGATTGTCCGCGCCTTTATTTTGACTATCGCTAATCCAATGAAAAAAGACAAATTGGAAGGTTGTCAGTTTTTCGTTAATGAGTGTTAAATATTTACTAAATTTTTCATTACGCGTGTAGTTTTTTTCTAAAGTTTGGACTACAATTTTACTATCTGAGTAAATATTGATAAATTTATCTTGAAAGTGATGTTTGCAACATTCTTCTAGCGCGTAAAGGACTGCTTGGAATTCTAATTCATGATTGTCAAAGTCGCCTTGGATAGGGATGGCAATTTGTTGATAGAATTCTTTTTCACTTAGGACAATCCCAATTCCACCATAAGGCGTTTGTGGTTTACTTGCAGCATCAACGTATACTTTTAACATATTTATCCCTCGTTTCTAATTAAAATAAAGTACTATAAATTTTAAAGGAAAAGTAAGGAAGAATCAATGAAGAAACAAAAAATTTTTTGGCAACCAGAATTATCACAAATGATTATTTTTTGGTCTGTCGCACTGGGAATTATATTTTATGGCTTGATATTAGCACTAGAAAACACAGCGCCCTATTTAACGAGTAATCTTGTCATGGGACTAGGAATCATTTTATTCTTTTCTGGTTTTCATCGTTACATGATTATTGATGAAGATAAGCTCATCATCTACTATGCACGTATTTGGAAGAGGAAAGAAATCGCCTTATCTGCTATTTCTAATTGTCAAATCAATCAGCGTAATGTGGTTTTAAAAGGTGATTTTGGCTCATTTGAATGCCAGATTTCAACTAAGAACCAAAAAAAACTTTTAAAACAAATAAATATTGAAGAATTGACAGCTAATGTAAATTAAAATTTAGCTGTCATCTTTTTGTTTCGATATAAATCCGAACGTTCTATTGAAAATCATTTGTTTTGTTCAATTTATTTGCTGATATTTTTCCTAAAATCGTCTATAATATTCATGAAAATATATTTAAAGGAGAAAAAAATTGAAAACTGATATCGAAATTGCTCAAGCTGCGACTTTAAAACCTATTGTTGAAATTGCGGAAAGAATTGGTCTAACCTTTGATGATTTAGAACTATATGGGAAATATAAAGCGAAAATTGATTATCAAACCATCGAAAAAGTAAAGCAAAATAAAGATGGAAAATTAATTTTAGTAACAGCGATTAATCCAACGCCGGCTGGTGAAGGAAAATCTACTGTTACAATTGGTTTAGCGGATGGTTTAAATCAGATTGGCAAAAATGCGATGATTGCTTTGCGTGAACCTTCTTTAGGACCTGTGATGGGGGTAAAAGGCGGGGCTGCAGGTGGTGGATATGCCCAAGTATTACCTATGGAAGAAATCAATTTGCATTTTACAGGTGATATGCATGCCATTACAACTGCCAATAATGCTCTTTCAGCTTTTATTGATAATCACATTCATCAAGGAAATGAATTGAATATTGATACTAGAAGAGTGATTTGGAAACGGGCAGTCGATTTAAATGATCGCGCTTTACGTGAGGTTGTTGTTGGTCTAGGTGGTCCTATTCAAGGAGTGCCACGCCAAGATGGATTTGATATCACTGTAGCAAGTGAAATCATGGCTATTTTATGTTTAGCGACTGATTTACAAGATTTAAAAACAAGGCTTGCCAATATCGTGATTGGATATACTTATCAACGTAAAGCGGTCACTGTGGCAGATTTAAAGGTTGAAGGCGCCTTAACCTTATTATTAAAAGATGCCTTAAAACCAAATTTAGTGCAAACGATTGAAGGCACACCAGCGTTTGTTCATGGTGGACCGTTTGCGAATATTGCACATGGCTGTAATAGTGTTTTAGCTACTCAAACAGCTTTGAAATTAACCGATTATGTCATAACTGAAGCAGGGTTTGGTGCTGATTTAGGAGCAGAAAAATTCTTAGATATCAAAGTTCCCCACTTATCCAAAGCACCCGATGCGATTGTAGTTGTCGCAACAATTCGAGCATTAAAGATGCACGGCGGTCTTGATAAAACTGCTTTAACTGAAGAAAATGTTGACGCGGTAATCAAGGGGTTTGCTAATTTAAAACAACATATTCAAAACATGCAACAATATCAAATTCCAGTTGTCGTTGCCATCAATGAATTTGTGACGGATACCCAAAAAGAATTTGAAACTTTAGAAAAACTTTGTCAAGAAATGGATGTTAACATTTCAAGAGCTAGTGTTTGGGCCGATGGTGGTAAAGGTGGCCGTGCATTAGCGCAAGTCCTTGTTGATACAATCGATATGCAGCCATCGAACTATCAAAGACTTTATCAAGATGAGCAATCAATTGAAGAAAAATGTTTAGCGATTGTTCAAAAGATTTATCATGGAAAACAAGTAACGTTCTCGAAAAAAGCCTTAAATCAATTAGCTACATTCAAAAAAGAAGGATGGGATAAATTGCCGGTTTGTATGGCAAAAACCCAATATTCATTTTCAGATGATCCAAGTAAATTGGGTGCACCACAAGACTTTGAAATTCATATTCGCGAATTTGTACCTAAATTAGGCGCTGGTTTTATTGTGGCTTTAACAGGCGATGTGATGACGATGCCGGGACTGCCTAAGAAACCAGCAGCTTTAAATATGGATGTTGACGAAAAAGGAAATACGCTTGGTTTATTTTAAGAACGATAAAGAGTGATTTAGTACTTTGTACCGACCCCAAAAAGTTAGACCTGAAAATCTAACTTTTGGAGGTTTTTTTTGTATGGCAAAATACAGTTTTGAATTGAAACTTAAACTTGTCCATGACTACTTATCTGGTCAAGGAAGTATATGGTTTCTCGCAAAGAAGTATGGGGTTAAAACGAATTCTCAAATAGAAAAATGGATTAATGCCTATAAAGAACTTGGTGAAGAAGGACTACTTCGTAGTCGAAAAAACAAGAATTATTCTATTCAATTTAAGCTAGATGCGATAGAGTTGTATTTAACAACAGAGTTGTACTATCAAGAAGTAGCCAATTGTCTTAAAATAAACAATCCATCATTGATTGCGTATTGGCTTAAAACGTATCGTAAGCTTGGTGTAGATGGACTCTCTAAACAGAAAGGACGTCCACCTACAATGACCTAGAAGAAACGAAATGACATCCAGCCATTACCAAGTGAACTCTCTCGATTAGAGAAACTAGAAAAAGAAAATAGAATGTTAAAAATTGAGAATGCCTATTTAAAAAAATTGAGGAGGCTGCGTTTAGAGGACGAACAAAAAATGAACGAATCGCACGAGTTATTCACAGCCTCCGAGGACACTTTCGATTAAAAGATATTTTGGAAACCTTAGGGTTTCCAAAAGCCACTTATATGTACTGGCAAAAACGCCTCGACAGAACTACTTCAACACAAAAGTTGGAAGAAGAAATTCAAGTGATTCGTAAGAAACATCAACATTATGGCTATAGAAGAATGACACAGGAGTTAAAGCGACGTGGATATCCAGTAAATAAAAAGAAAGTACAGCGATTAATGCAAAAGCTACAGTTACAAGTCAAAGCATTTACCAAGAAATCTAGGAAATATAATTCCTATAAAGGAACCGTTGGGAAAGTAGCTAAAAATTTGATTCATCGAAGATTCAACACTTCAGTCTCTCATCAAAAAATCACGACAGATACAACTGAATTTAAATACTTTGAAGTAGATAAAACAGGCATTCTTCGTCAGAAGAAACTCTATTTAGACCCGTTTATGGATATGTATAACCGTGAAATTCTAAGCTACAGCCTTTCAACTCAACCAAATGGTAAAACCGTTATGGCAGGTCTGGAAGAAGCAATCTCTCAAACAAATGATTGTCCCTATCGTCGCACCTTTCACTCTGATCAAGGTTGGGCGTACCAAATGAACAGCTATGTACAAACATTAAAGGATAATGGTATCTTTCAAAGTATGTCTCGGAAAGGAACTTGTTTAGATAATTCTCCTATGGAAAATTTCTTCAGTATTCTAAAACAAGAATTGTATTATGGAAAAGTTTATCAAAGCCAAAATGAGTTACGCCAAGCCATTGAGAACTATATTTATTATTATAATCATTACAGAATCAAAGAAAAACTTAACTGGAAAAGCCCAGTAGAGTTTCGTCAATTCAATCAAAAAACTGCATAAAAAATAGAGTGGAAAAATCCACTCTATAAAAAGTCTAACTTTTTGGGGTCACTACACTTAACTAAGTTGCTCTTTTTTAGCATGAAGTGGGTGGATTTGCTCCAGTCAGATGAGGTTTCCAAATTTGGAAGAAAGCCCATAAGAATTAACCTTTCGTAGCCAAAGCGGCTTATATGATAGGGAACCACCCACTGAATGTAGACTATTTATTTTTACGTTGTTTTTTGCTATGATATTAATTGCTTAGAAAATGAGGTGTGTAACATGGAAGCGGCTGAAATCTTTTTGTCAAGTTTTAATCGGATAGAAAAATATTTACAAAATAGTTTCAAACTTGATAAGTCAATCGGTTTTACCAATTTGGTGCGTAAGGCTCGTGCAAATGGTGATGCCACGATTGCTAAATATGAGGATGATTTAATACAGATTGCGCAGTTAAGAAATGCGATTGTACATGAAACCATTGCCCCGGATTTTATTATCGCCCAGCCGAATCAGTGGATTGTCGATCGGATTTTGACTATTGAAAAGCAGCTCTATCATCCCAAAAAAGTGGGCGATGTCTTTTGTAAGAAGGTTGTGTCTTTTGAACAAGGGACGCCTTTGTTAGAACTATTAAAAATTGCAAGCCATAAAAAATATTCGCAATTTCCGTTACACAATCAAGGGAAATTCGTTGGGGTGATTACATTAAGAATGTTGGGCTATTGGTTTAGTCAGTATCTCACTGAAGCCAATGATACGCCTATCGAGCAATTAAAAGCGAAAGATATCCTAACAATTGAAGGAAAAAAAGCCAATTATCAATTTGTGGGTGAACAAACTTTGGTAGCTGATGTGTTAAAATTTTTTCATCAGTATCCACAATTAGAAGTGATTTTTGTAAGTGCAAAAGGAAAGGAAGAATTGCCAATTACGGGTGTGATTCGTCCTAGAGATTTAATTAAATTAGAAGAGAGTGAAAATTAGTGTATATTTATTATTTATTGGCGATATTGTTTGCCATCTTGGATCAACTAGTCAAATTGGCGGTGGTCAAACAAATTCCATTGGGTGATGAAGTGAATGTCATTCCTGGTATTTTATCTTTCTTTCATATTCGCAATACAGGTGCTGCTTGGAGCATGTTGGAAGGTCAAATGTGGTTTTTCACTGTGATCACATTATTAGCCATTGTTGCCGTCAGTCACTTACTTTCTAAATATGGGAAAACAAATGGTTGGTTGTTTTCGTTAAGCTTAAGTATGATTTTAGGTGGTACATTTGGTAATTATTTTGATCGCATGCGCTTAGGTTATGTTGTAGATATGTTTAAACTTGATTTTATCAACTTTCCGATATTTAATATCGCGGATATTGAGTTAACTGTTGGCGTAGTGATTATGTTTATTTATATTATTTTTGAGGAGCGTTTCAAACATCAATGAGTGAAAAATTAACTGTAACAATTACTAATCAAAAAGGTCGCTTAGATAAATTATTAACGGAACAATTGGCTGGTTATTCAAGATCACAAATTCAGTCTTGGCTAAAAGATGGCTTAGTCTTTTCAATCACTGCGCAACAAGTTGTCAAAGCTAATTATAAAGTGAAGAGCACAGAAACTTTTGAAATTCAACTACCTGAAGTGCAAGAATTGGAAATATTGCCTGAAGATATTCCTTTAGAGATTGTCTATGAAGATAAAGATGTGGCTGTTGTGAACAAACCTCAAGGAATGGTGGTTCATCCTTCTGCCGGACATCCTAATCATACATTGGTGAATGCTTTACTTTATCATTTGAAAGATTTATCTTCTATTAATGGTGTGATTCGTCCAGGGATTGTTCATCGCATAGATAAAGACACCTCGGGATTGTTAATGATTGCTAAAAATGATATGGCCCATGAAAGCTTGGCCAAACAATTAAAAGAAAAAACTTCTTTACGTAAATATGTCGCTCTAGTGCATGGCGTGATTCCTCATGAGAAGGGAACCATCAACGCGCCGATTGGAAGAAGTAAGCAAGATCGCAAAAAACAAGCAGTGGTGGAAGATGGTAAGGATGCAGTGACGCATTTTACTGTTTTGGAACGCTTTAATCAGTTTACTTTAATTGAATGTAAATTAGAAACGGGGAGAACCCATCAAATCAGAGTCCATATGCAATATATTGGCTATCCATTAGCAGGTGATCCGGTTTATGGTCCGAAAAAAACACTAAAAGGTCACGGCCAATTTTTACATGCACGTGATTTAGGTTTTGAACATCCAACGACAGAAGAGTGGCTAGCATTTTCTTGTCCACTTCCAGAAGTTTTTTCAACTACTTTAGAAAAACTACGAAAAGAAAATATATAATCTACAGAGCACTCAATTTTGGGGTGCTTTTTTTATTTTATTAGTAGTTTTGAAATATATTTTTAAGATAAACTGTTTTACTTGAAAATATATGTAAATTTTCACGAAAATAGATTGCTTTTATTCGTAATTGCGCGTATATTGGTTGTAATAAGAAATATTAGTCCTTTAAGTTTAGTCCCGTGAGGCTAAGAAGGAAGCAATCAAAATAAATATCTAGCTAATATTCTATCCATTTTTGAATATTGGCGCCTTTGTTATAGATAATTTTGTGAACTTCACTCCGACCTCGCGCAGGTGGGAGTTTTTTGTTGTAAACGGAAGGCAAAAATAAAGGATGAGACATTTTGGAGGGATATTTATGTCAGCAAAAGAAGTCATTGATTCAGTTACTATGAAGCGAGCAATTACACGAATGACCTATGAGATGATTGAACGTAACCGAGGATTGGAAGATTTGGTATTAGTTGGAATTAAAACAAGAGGTATCTATATCGCCCAACGCATTGCCCAACGTTTAAAACAGATTGAAGAAATTGAAGTGCCGGTTGGGGAGTTAGATATTACCTCCTATCGCGATGATCAAAAGAAGCACTCATCTGAAAAGCAAGAATCCGTAATGCCGGTATCGCTTGAAGGTAAAGAAGTCATTTTAGTAGATGATGTTTTATATACCGGACGTACCATTCGTGCTGCTTTGGATGCGGTAATGGATTATGGTCGACCAAATCGTATTGGTTTAGCTGTATTGGTAGATAGAGGACATCGTGAGCTGCCTATTCGTGCCGATTATGTCGGAAAAAACATTCCAACTTCATCAGACGAAGAAATTATTGTTGAAATGGAAGAAATTGACAAGCAAGATAGAATTTTAATCAATAAATAATCGATGAAGGAGTAGGCAAATGATCATTCAATCACAGGCAATCAGTTTAAAGCACTTATTAACAGTTGAAAGTTTAAGTGAAGCAGAAGTTTTAGGATTAATTAAACGTGCGAGTGAATTTAAAGCGGGTGCTAAGTGTGTATTACCTAAAGAAAAATATTTTGTGGCCAACCTATTTTTTGAAAACAGCACGCGAACGCATAAAAGTTTTGAAGTGGCCGAGAAAAAATTAGGCTTAGAAGTGATTGAATTTGATGCTTCTACTTCATCAGTACAAAAAGGTGAAACGTTATATGATACCGTCTTGACAATGTCGGCTATCGGTGTTGATGCTGTGGTTATTCGTCATAGTGCTGAACATTATTATAATGAATTAGTAGAAAGTAAGACAATCCAATGTAGTGTGATTAATGGTGGGGATGGTAGTGGCCAACATCCTACGCAATGTCTATTAGATTTAATGACGATTTATCAAGAATTCGGTTATTTCGAAGGTTTGAAAGTAGCAATAGTTGGTGATTTAACCCATTCACGTGTTGCAAAATCAAATATGCAAATGCTGAAACGATTAGGGGCACAAGTTTACTTCTCTGGTCCGCTTGAATGGTATGATGAATCCTTTGAAGTATATGGAAAGTATCTTGCAATTGATGAGTTAGTCGATAAAGTGGATGTGATGATGATGCTGCGGGTACAACATGAGCGTCACGTAGGAAATCAGCAATTTTCTAAAGAGCAATATCATCAAACTTATGGATTGACCCTTGAACGTGCGAAGAGAATGTTACCTCATGCGATTATCATGCATCCTGCACCGGTGAATCGTGATGTAGAACTGGCAGATAGCTTGGTGGAAGGGTTACAATCAAGAATTGTGCAACAGATGACTAATGGCGTGTATATTCGCATGGCGGTTTTAGAAGCAATATTAAATGGAAAGGCATAAGGAGTAAGTATATGAAAACTTTATTAAAAAATGGACGAATGGTTACAAAAGAAAATACCTGTCATCAAGTAGATATTTGGGTAGAGGATAAAAAGGTTTTCGCTATCGGATTAGATTTTGCAGAAAAAGACTTTGATCAGGTGATTGATTTAAAAGGAAAATTAGTTATGCCAGGTTTGGTTGATGTGCATGTTCATTTTAGAGAACCTGGTTTTACGTATAAAGAAACGATTTTAACAGGAAGTCAAGCAGCGGCAAGAGGTGGTTTCACCAGTGTCTGTGCGATGCCAAATCTAGATCCAGTTCCAGATAGTGTAGAGAATTTTCAAAAAGTTCAGGAAATAATTGATCGTGATGCTTGTGTGAAAGTGTATCAATATGCTTCTATAACTGAAAAACTAAGAAGTGAAGTGTTAACGGATCAAGTGGGACTTAAAGCTGCGGGTGCCTTTGCTTTTACGAATGATGGTGTTGGTGTTCAAACAGCTGGAACCATGTATTTGGCCATGAAAGAAGCTGCTAAAAATAATATGGCCATCGTGGCTCACACAGAAGACGAATCACTTTTATTTGGTGGCGTGATGCATGCTGGCAAACGTGCAGAAGAATTGGGTTTACCAGGAATTTTAAGTGCGACAGAAAGTTCTCAAATTGCCCGTGATTTAATCTTAGCCGAAGAAACTGGGGTTCACTATCATGTTTGTCACGTCTCAACGAAAGAAAGTGTGCGAATTATTCGTGAGGCCAAAAAAGCTGGGGTTCATGTGACTTGTGAAGTTTGTCCGCACCATCTACTGTTAAATGATATGGATATTCCTGAAGATCATGGCTTTTGGAAGATGAATCCGCCATTAAGAGCGAGTGAAGATCAGCAAGCATTAATTGAAGGACTATTAGATGGTACGATTGATTGTATTTCAACCGACCACGCTCCTCATGGACATGATGAAAAATGTCAATCTTTCTTAAAAGCGCCATTTGGAATTGTTGGTTCTGAGTATGCCTTTCAGTTAATTTATACAAAATTTGTTAAGACAGGTATTTTCACTTTAGAACAAGTCATGAATTGGATGGCTATCAAACCAGCAGAAATATTTGCGTTACAAGCAGGTCAATTAACTGTTGGTAGTCAAGCGGACATTGCAGTATTTGATATTGATCATGAATATGTGATTGATGCGGCTAATTTTAAATCAAAAGCTGATAATACGCCGTTTACAGGTTGGAAATTATTCGGTGATACCTATCTAACCATGGTGGATGGTCAAATTGTCTATCAAAAGGAGGCAAACAACTAATGAAACGTTGGTTAATTTTAGAAGATGGGACGCATTTTGTTGGTGAAGGCTTTGGCGCGACAAATAGTGTGGTTGGTGAACTGGTTTTTACTACAAGTATGACCGGTTATCAAGAAACCATCACTGATCAAAGTTTTAATGGACAAATCATTACTTTTACCTATCCAATGGTGGGAAATTACGGGGTTAATCGTGATGACTATGAATCAATTGCACCTACTTGTAAAGGGGTTGTAGTAAAAGAACATGCTAGACGTGGAAGCAATTGGCGTAATCAAATGACTTTAGATGAATTTTTAAAGCGTAAAGGAATTCCAGGCATTTCAGGGATTGATACTCGTGCTTTAACGCGTAAAATTCGTCAACATGGAACGATGAAAGCAAGTATTGTAGATGCAGCTGATGATTTCAATCATGCTTATGACCAATTAAAAGCAGCTGTTCTTCCAACGAATCAAGTCGCTCAAGTCTCTACTGCTAAGCCATATCCAAGCCCTGGTACTGGATTAAATGTAGTAGTGATAGATTTTGGCTTGAAACATAGTATCATGCGAGAGTTCTCAAAACGTCAATGTAATTTAACGGTTTTACCTTATAATACGACTGCTAAAGAAATATTAGAATTATCTCCAGATGGTGTCATGCTGACAAATGGGCCAGGAGATCCTAAGAGTGTCCCAGAAGCCATTGAGATGATTCAAGGAATTCAAGGAAAAGTGCCGATTTTTGGTATTTGTTTAGGTCATCAACTATTTTCATTAGCAAATGGTGCGGATACTTTTAAAATGAAATTCGGCCATCGCGGTTTAAATCATCCAGTAAGAGAAATCGCAACCGGCCGTGTCGACTTTACCTCACAAAATCATGGCTATGCAGTAGATGCCAATACGATTGATCCTGAAAAATTAATTGTAACGCACGTGGAAATTAATGATGGCACGATTGAAGGGGTTCGTCATCGCCACTATCCAGCTTTTAGTGTGCAATTCCACCCAGATGCTGCCCCTGGTCCGCATGACGCCTTATATTTATTTGATGAATTTATCGAAATGATGGAAGCATGGAAGGAGAAACAGAAAAATGCCTAAACGTACAGATATTTCAAAAATTTTAGTCATTGGTTCAGGGCCAATCATTATTGGACAAGCCGCTGAGTTTGACTATGCTGGCACACAAGCTTGTTTAGCTTTGAGAGAAGAAGGCTATGAAGTTATATTGGTAAACTCTAATCCAGCAACCATTATGACCGACCGCGAAATTGCTGATAAAGTGTACATTGAGCCGATTACTTATGAGTTTTTAGCGCGAATATTACGTAAAGAACAACCAGATGCCATTTTACCAACATTAGGTGGACAAACTGGTTTAAACATGGCGATGGAATTATCTAAATCAGGAATTTTGGAAGAATTAGGAATCGAATTATTAGGGACTAAGCTTTCAGCCATTGACCAAGCAGAAGACCGTGATTTATTCAAACAATTAATGGAAGATTTAAACCAACCTATTCCTGAATCGACTATCATCAATAGCGTGGATGCTGCAGTTGATTTTGCCAATGAAATCGGCTATCCAGTCATTGTTAGACCAGCATTTACTTTAGGTGGAACTGGTGGCGGAATGTGTAATAATGAAGAAGAACTCCGTCAAATTGCCGAAAATGGCTTAACACTTTCTCCAGTTACGCAATGTTTAATTGAACGCAGTATTGCAGGATTTAAAGAAATTGAATATGAAGTGATGCGAGATAGTGCGGATAATGCCATTGTGGTATGTAATATGGAGAACTTTGACCCAGTTGGTATTCATACCGGTGATTCGATTGTTTTTGCACCAAGCCAAACTTTATCTGATATTGAATACCAAATGTTACGGGATGCTTCTCTATCCATCATTCGTGCCTTGAAAATTGAAGGAGGCTGTAACGTTCAATTAGCCTTAGATCCAAATAGCTTTAATTATTATGTGATTGAGGTAAATCCTCGGGTTTCTCGTTCTTCTGCCTTAGCAAGTAAAGCAACGGGTTATCCAATCGCCAAATTAGCAGCAAAAATTGCAGTAGGGTTAACCTTAGATGAAATGAAAAATCCTGTCACTGGTACTACTTATGCTGAATTTGAACCAGCTTTAGACTATGTGGTCGCTAAGATTCCGCGTTGGCCATTTGATAAATTTGAAACTGGTGAACGTCTACTTGGTACACAAATGAAAGCAACTGGGGAAGTCATGGCAATTGGGCGTAATATTGAAGAATCACTGTTAAAAGCTGTGCGTTCACTAGAAATTGGTTGTATCCATGTTGAAATTCCTGAATTGGGTCAAGTCGATGACGCACATTTAATGAATCGTATTGTTAAGGCCCAGGATGATCGTCTATTTTACTTAGCGGAGGCTTTACGTCGTGGATTTACCATTGAAGAGTTACATCAAATGACAAAAATTGACTTATTCTTCCTTGATAAATTATTGCATATTATCGAAATTGAACAACAGTTGAAAGAAACAGTAAAAGATGTCGATACTTTACGTTTAGCCAAACAAAATGGTTTTGCAGATAAAAAGATTGCTGAGCTATGGCAAATGACGATTGAAGAGGTCCGCCAATTTAGATCAGCCAATCAAATTAAACCTGTTTATAAAATGGTTGATACTTGTGCGGCTGAATTTGAATCAAGTACACCATACTTCTATAGTACTTATGAATTTGAAAATGAATCGATTCGCTCGCCTAAAGACTCAGTATTAGTGTTAGGCTCAGGTCCTATCCGTATCGGTCAAGGGGTAGAGTTTGACTATGCGACCGTTCATTCGGTTAAAGCGATTCAAAAAGCTGGTTATGAAGCTGTCATTATGAATAGTAATCCTGAAACAGTTTCTACAGATTTTTCAATTTCAGATAAACTATACTTTGAACCATTGACGATTGAAGATGTTTTAAATGTGATTGAATTAGAACAACCAATTGGCGTGATTGTACAATTTGGTGGGCAAACTGCGATTAATTTAGCTGAACAATTAGTAAAAAATGGCGTTAATATTTTAGGTACGCAAATTGAAGATCTTGATCGTGCGGAAAATCGTGATTTATTTGAACAAGCCTTAAAAGATTTAAATATTCCACAGCCACCTGGTGATACCGCGACGAATAAAGCTGAGGCCGTAGAAATTGCAAAACGTATTGGATATCCGGTACTAGTCCGTCCAAGTTATGTCTTGGGAGGTCGTGCGATGGAAATTGTCCAAAATCAAGCCGACTTAGAAGACTATATGGAAAATGCGGTTAAAGCTTCTCCAGAACATCCCGTTTTAGTGGACCGTTATTTGGTTGGTAAAGAATGCGAAGTCGATGCAATCAGTGATGGTAAAAATGTCTTAATCCCTGGAATCATGGAGCACATCGAACGTGCCGGTGTCCACTCAGGAGATTCAATGGCTGTTTATCCACCACAAACTTTATCACCAGAACAAATTCAAACGATTGAAGACTATACTAAGCGACTAGCCATTGGTTTAAATTGTGTGGGCATGATGAATATCCAGTTTGTTATTCACGATGATCAAGTTTATGTCATTGAAGTCAATCCGCGAGCAAGTCGTACTGTACCATTCTTAAGTAAAGTAACTGGTATTCCTATGGCGCAAGTAGCAACTAGAGCGATTCTAGGGGAAGATTTGGCAGAAATGGGCTATCCAAACGGGTTATATCCAACTAGTGAAAACGTTCATATTAAAGCACCGGTCTTTTCATTTACGAAATTGTTAAAAGTAGATACGTATTTAGGACCTGAGATGAAGTCAACGGGTGAAGTTATGGGTTCAGATAAAAATCTGGAAAAAGCCTTGTATAAAGCTTTTGAGGCGAGTGGTCTGCATATTCCAAGTTTTGGCACTGTTTTATTTACCATTGCAGATGATAGTAAAGAAGAAGCACTTTCCTTAGCCAAACGTTTTGTCGAGATTGGCTTTAGTATTTTAGCCACTTCAGGAACAGCGAAATACTTTGAGCAAAATGGTATCAAATGTAAGACAGTGGCTAAGATTCATCAAGCCTTTGAAAAACATGTGATTGACTATATTCGTGATGGTAGCTTACAGATGGTGATTAACACGATGGATAAAAATCGTCAAAATAATGCTGAAGATGGCTTCCATATCCGCCGTGAATCTGTTGAACATGGTGTGCCGCTTTTCACTTCATTAGATACAGCTGATGCAATCTTAAAAGTGATGGAATCTCAAGCATTTACTACGCAAGCAATTTAACGTTAAAGATAGGCAAGGTCATTCTTGCTTATCTTTTAAAATGATGGCAGGAAAGGAAAGGTAGTGGCATGAAACAAGAATTAATGACAGTAGTCTCAAATCACCAACTTGCACCTAAAATTTTTGAATTAGTCTTAACCGGACAATTGGTCAAGCAAATGCATCATCCAGGACAATTTTTACATTTACGTGTCCCACAAGCAGATTTGTTATTACGTCGACCAATTAGTATTAATCAAATCAATCAAGAAAAACAAACAGTGACTTTAATCTATCGTGTACAAGGACAAGGGACACAAGTTTTCTCTCAATTACAAGCAGGCGATCAATTAGATTGTATGGGGCCTTTAGGTAATGGATTTAGTCTTGAGGGTGTTCATTCAGGTGATGAGGTCTACATTATTGGCGGTGGGATTGGCATTCCGCCATTATATGAACTATCCAAACGATTAATCGAAAAAGGAGTACGCCCTGTGCATTTCTTAGGTTATGCCAATGGTGAAGTGAGCTATTATATTGATGAATTTCAAGCTCTTGGTCGCACGTTGATTGCTACAGATGATGGTTCGATTGGCTTTAAGGGAAATGTTGGCCAGCTTTTAGATGATTATTTATCAAAAAATACAGAAATGCCAAAAGCAGTTTTCACTTGTGGCAACAATGGGATGTTAAAAAAAGTAGAAAGCTTATTTTATCAAAAAGTAGCCGATGTTCAACTCTCTTTGGAATCAAGAATGGCTTGCGGAATGGGTGCATGTTATGCCTGTGTCTGTCATAAAAAAGATGATCCAACCAAACAAACAAGTGTGAAAGTTTGTGATGAGGGACCAATTTTTCAAGCTGGGACGGTGATTTACTAATGAATCGATTACAAGTCAAACTACCTGGATTAGATCTGAAAAATCCAATTATGCCCGCTTCTGGTTGCTTCGGATTTGGGAAAGAATATGCAAAATATTATGATATTGAACAGCTCGGGGCAGTCATGATTAAAGCGACCACGCCTCTTGCTCGCTTTGGTAATCCTACGCCGCGTGTGGCAGAAACACCCAGTGGCATGTTAAATGCGATAGGCTTACAAAATCCTGGCTTAGAAGTTGTCATGAATGAAATCTTGCCTTATTTAGCAAAAGAATTCCCACGATTACCAATTATTGCCAATGTTGCTGGTTCTACAAAAGAAGATTACATCGAGGTTTGTGGTAAAATTGGGGATGCCAAAAATGTACATGCCATCGAGTTAAATGTTTCTTGTCCAAATGTCAAACATGGCGGAATTGCATTTGGTACTAATCCTGAAGTGATATTTGATTTAGTCACTGCGGTTAAAAAGGTCAGTAGTGTACCAATTTATGTCAAACTTTCACCAAATGTTACGGATATCATTCCAATTGCTCAAGCGGTTGAAAGTGCTGGTGCTGATGGCTTCTCAATGATTAATACTTTATTAGGGATGCGCATTGATTTAAATACCCGAAAACCAATTTTAGCTAATCAAACAGGTGGCTTGTCTGGTCCGGCTATTAAACCAGTAGCTATTCGCTTAATTCATCAAGTAGCGAGCGTTTCTGATTTACCTATTATTGGGATGGGGGGCGTAATGCATGTTGATGATGTCATTGAAATGTATCTTGCTGGAGCGAGTGCCGTAGCGGTAGGCACAGCGAACTTCACGGACCCTTATATTTGTCTAAAATTAATTGAGGCCTTACCAAAGCGGATGGATGAACTAGGAATTGAAAGTCTATCCCAATTCATTCAAGAAGTGAGAGAGGAAAAGAAAAATGCAAGAAAATAGACCTATCATTGCCTTAGATTTTGCTTCTAAAGCGCAAATCGAACAATTTTTAGCGAAATTCCCTGCAGACGAATCACTATTTGTGAAAATTGGGATGGAATTATTTTATCAAGAAGGCCCAGCGATTGTCCAATTTTTAAAAGAACAAGGTCATGATATTTTTTTAGATTTAAAATTACATGATATTCCTAACACGGTCGAGAAAGCCATGAAAGGAATTGCTAAACTTGGCGTAAAATTAACCAATGTTCATGCCGCAGGTGGCATTCAAATGATGCAAGCGGCACTAAAAGGACTAACGGAAGGAAGCAATGGAGAGGTACCAATGTTAATTGCAGTTACGCAGCTCACTTCTACTAGCCAAGAACAGATGAACCAAGAACAAAAAATTCCTGGTGATTTATTGGCAAGTGTTATCAATTACGCCAAATGTAGCCAACAAGCTGGTTTAGCAGGAGTGGTTTGCTCGGCTTTAGAAGCTAGTGCCATCCACCAAGCAACGAGTGACGCCTTTGTCTGCTTAACACCTGGTATTCGTCCAAGTGGCAGTCAAGTTGGTGATCAAAAACGAGTCGTAACCCCAGCCTTAGCCAAAGCGTATGGTGCTAATTTTATCGTGGTGGGAAGACCAATTACTCAAGCTGTGAATCCTTATGAAGCTTACCAAGCAATAAAAAAAGAATGGAATGGTGAAGAATGAGTCTATCAATTGAACAACAAGTAGCACAAAATTTATTAGCGATTAAGGCGGTATTTTTAAGCCCAAATGAACCCTTTACTTGGGCGAGTGGGATTAAGAGTCCAATTTATTGTGATAACCGTTTAACGATGAGTTTCCCTAAGGTTCGTCGTTTAATTGCCAAGGGATTAGCTGAAAAAATCAAAAAGCAATTTCCTGACGTAGAAGTAATTGCTGGCACTGCCACTGCTGGGATTCCGCATGCTGCCTGGGTAGCAGAAATTTTAGATTTACCAATGGTGTATATCCGTAGTAAAGCGAAAGATCATGGAAAAGGCAATCAAATTGAAGGTCAAATTACCCCTGGTCAAAAAATGGTTGTAATTGAAGATTTAATTTCTACAGGTGGAAGTGTACTAGAAGCATGTCAGGCAGCCAAACGAGAAGGAGCTGATGTCTTAGGGGTAGCAGCTATCTTTACCTATGAATTACCAAAAGGAGCGACTAATTTTAACACAGCAAAATTACCACTTGTTACCTTGACCAATTATACAACGCTTATTCAAACTGCTCTTGAAGAAGGTTATATTTCAGAGGATGACTTAGCTTTACTTACAGCTTGGAAACACGATCCAGAAAATTGGTTAAAATAATCCATTTTTGTTAATATAAGGATATCAGGCTAATCTTACTTTTAATCAATTGAAAAGTGAGTATTAGCCTTTTATTATAAAGGACGGTGAAAGCGATGCATCAAAATTTAGAGGTTTATTGGGATTATAGTGGGAATACTGGACCAGAATGTTGGCATTTATTGTGCGATAGATTTAAAAAAGGAGCGGAATTTGCCTATCAGTCTCCGATTCATTTAAAAAAGCAAGAAACAATAGCGATTCCAACATCAGAGAAGATTCAATTCTTTTATCAGAAACAAAAATTTACAGAGAAGGAATTCAAAAATACCATTCACTTTGTTCCTTTTGATCAACTTTCGCATTTGGTTTATCATGGTGAAAAATATTTTTTAACCGATATTCATTTTCATATGCCTAGTGAACATGTATTAGATGAAATTCAAGCCCCTTTAGAATTTCATTTGGTGCATACTAGTAAAAAACAAGTGAATCTGGTTGTGGGCATCTTATTTGAAACTGTCTTTATGTCAAATCACATATGTCACGATCATGGAGATGAAATTTGGGATTTTGATCATCATATTCAGTGGTTTAATCCGGATATCTTTTTACCAAATCAAAAAAGTTATTATCATTATGTCGGTTCCTTAACAACACCGCCTACTGTAGGACCGATTCAGTGGTTTATTTTTGATGAAGTAGGACAAATGAATAGCGAATTTATTAAAATGTTTAAAAATGAGCTACTTCTTAAAAATAATCGCCCGTTACAGAAGAGAAAAGGACGCTTGATTTATTATCACGAAGAATAACAAAAACGTTATCTGACCTATTCGGAAAGATAACGTTTTTTCTTTATTGTTTTCTTAAACGTTCGATAACATCAGCTTTAGGTGTGACAAAGTTAGTTGTTTGATTAGTGTAGATGACAAAGCCCGGTTTTGCACCATTTGGTTTCTTGATATATTTGACTTGTACACAATCGACAGGCACTTGGGCTGAATAGCGATATTTTGAGAAGTAGGCAGCTAGTTCACTTGCTTCTAATATATCTTGATCACTTGGTTGGTCCGTTTTTAAAATGACATGTGATCCAGGTATATCTTTGGTATGGAACCAGTAATCCGTTTTTCTAGCTTGCTTTAAGGTTAATTGATCATTTTGTAAATTATTTTTACCGACTAAAATTTCGATCCCACTTGATGTTTGATAGCTATCTGGTTTACTTGGTGTTGCTTTTTTACTTCCTTTGATTTGTTTGTTTTTTAAATAGCCTTGACTGACTAGTTCTTCACGAATTCCCTGTAATTCAGTTGGTTCAGCTAGTTCTAATTGTGCTAGAACAGATTCAAGATAATCGATTTCGGCTTTTGCTTCATCAATTTGTTCGTGAATTAATTTGACTGCATTGCGCAATTTTTGATAGCGTTGAAAATATTTTTGCGCATTTTGATTAGCAGACAAGGCTGGATTTAATACGATTGTTAATGGCTGATTATTTTCGTAATAATTATCTAAAGTTACTTTTTCAGCTCCTTTGGGTACTTGTGACATGAAAGTAGTAAGCAATTCGCCTTTTTGTCTTAAAATTTCAGCATTTTCGGATTCTGCTAATGTTTGTTCACGTTTTTTGAGCTTGGTTTGATTGCGACTCAGCTCATTTTCTACTTTTTTGATTAATTCATTCCCTTGTTGGCGTACGCGATCTCGTTGGGCTTTATCATGGTAAAAGGCTTCAAGTAATTCGCTTAAGGTATTAAATTCCTGAATTTCTTCAGCTTTGTTTGTTTGGTAAGTATAATTGATTGGACTAAAAAATTCTTTTTGATTGATACGTGTTAAAGTTGGCTGAACTTGTTTTAACTCTTGAAAGAATGTTTGCCAAACTAGGATTTTATCGTTTGGATGTTGTTGCAAACGATAAATTAACTCACTAGCGGTATCTTTTCCAAGTCCTTGAAAGCTTTGTTGCAAGTATTTGGTATTTAATTCATTGGTTTGAGAGAGTAATTCAAATAGCTGTACTTTATCGATGGTAAATGGATTGGCTGCTGTTTGCTTTGGTGGATGGACATATTCGACACCGGGAAGTAATTGGCGGTAACTATTTTGTGAGCTGCCGATATGTTTAATGGCATCTAAAATTTTACCTGTTTGTTTGTTCACTAAGCAAATCGTACTATGTCTGCCCATAAGTTCCACAATCAAAATAATTTCTTGCATATCTCCGAGTTCATCGCGCTTTTTGATATGAAAATGTACAACCCGATCATTGTCGATTTGTTCTAGAAAATCTAAAATGGCACCGTCTAGATATTTTCTAAGCATCATAATAAAATTTGGCGGTGTATCTGGATTAACATAAGGGGTTTGTGTTAATTGGATACGTGCATAACTTGGATGCGCAGAGATTAATAATTTATGATTTTTTCCTTGTGAGCGGATTGTTAAGATAATTTCATTTTCATAAGGTTGATGAATTTTACTGATTCGACCACCACTTAGTTGTTGATTTAATTCATCAACCATTAAGTGGGTAAAGATTCCATCAAATGACATATACTTTCCTCGTTTCTTTCAGATTACTATACTTATTATAGCTAAGTTCTTATTAAAAATAAAATATAATCTCTATTATCTAGATGTATTTGTATTATGAAACTAATAGAGAAGGATTAAAAATTTCTCATTTTTTTATTGACGAGTCTTAAAAATTTTTGTATATTAGAACCATCAAATTTAGGAGGTCGTCATTATGAAATTATCAAAACAAAACACTGCATACAAAGCATGGCGTTTTTGGCGTAGATAAGATTGTATTGAGGACAATTCCATAGATACAATCTTTTTGATGAACGAAAAAGTTTGTATCTATGCCGGTTATAATTGAATTTACCCGCATAGATGTCGATCCTATGCGGTTTTTGTTTAGGCAATTTCCAAATAGGAGGTTGCTTTTTTATTTTTTAAAAGATGAAATTTAAATGAGTTAGGAGAAATGAATGATGAAAAATAAGGGATTAATCGCTAGTGTCGTTGTGATTATTGCCGTTGTAATTGGCTTTTTTATCTATCAAACAATGAATACACCAGCAAAAACGGCAAAAAAAGCTGAGGATAAAGTGCAAACAGTCGGTATTTTACAGTTTGTTTCACATCCAGCTTTAGATACGATTACAAAGGGAGTGAAAGATGCTTTAAAAGAAGCTGGCTATAAAGAAGGTAAGAATTTAAAGATTGTCTTTCAAAATGGTCAAGCCGATCAAAGTAAATTAGCGACTATGAGTCAACAGTTAGTCGACAAAAAAGCCGATGTATTGGTTGGGGTTGCGACACCAGCTGCCCAAAGTTTAGCGAATACGACTAAAGATATTCCAATTGTTTTAGGGGCAGTTACTGATCCTGTGGGGGCAAAATTGGTCGCTAGTTTAGACAATCCTGGAGGAAATGTTACTGGAGTATCTGACCAACCACCAGTCGCTTCTCAAATTAAATTAGGTAAAGAATTATTGCCAGATGCGAAAACAGTAGGGATGCTTTACTCATCAACAGAAGTCAATTCAAAATATCAAGTGAATGAAGCTAGCAAAACAGCGGAATCACTTGGGATGGCAGTGAAAGAATATCCAGTTGCTTCAACCAATGAAATTGCGCAAACCGTTCAAGTGATGAGTCAAAATGTTGATTTTATTTATATCCCTCTTGATAATACGATTGCCAATGCGATGCAAGCAGTAGTTGGAGAAGCAAATAAATCTAAAACACCAATTATTACTTCAGTAGATACGATGGTTGAACAAGGTGGTTTAGCAACTGTTGGGATTGATCAATATACTTTAGGTAAGAAAACAGGGCAAATGGTCGTGCAGATTCTAAAAGGTGCTGATCCTTCTGTAACGCCAGTCTATACCTTTAAAGAAGGTGTGACCGTCTTGAATGAAAAACAAGCCGAATTTTTAGGTATTCAAATTCCAGATAATCTGAAAAAAGAGGCACAAATTGTAGGCAATAAATAATAAACATGATATAGTGAAATAGGTCTGACTTGGACTTATTTCACTTATTTTAAATTTTTTGATGATAACGCTTGGAGGTTAAAATGATTATTTCAGCAATTGGTCAAGGGCTTTTATGGAGTGTCCTTGGTCTAGGTATCTTTATGACCTATCGTATTTTAAATTTCCCGGATATGACGACAGAAGGTTCATTTCCTTTGGGTGGGGCAGTCTGTGTTACAGCAATTACGCATGGGATTTCACCAGTATTAGCAACTCTATTAGGAATTTTAGCTGGTATGGGGGCCGGACTCGTGACAGGCCTGCTTTATACGAAAGGCAAAATTCCGGTTATTTTAGCAGGAATTTTAGTCATGTCTGGGCTAAACTCTGTAATGCTATTTGTGATGCAGTCTCCAAACCTTTCATTATTACACCAACAGCGACTTTTTGACTTTTTTAATAAGATGCCTCTTCCAGATTATTTTGATATTGTTTTTATGGGCTTCATCATTGTTGCGATTATCGTTGCATTATTATATTTCTTTTTTGATACGCATTTAGGACAAGCCTATATTGCGACGGGTGATAATGAAACGATGGCCAAATCATTAGGAATCCATACAGATGCGATGAAAATTTTAGGTTTAGTTTTGTCTAATGGCGTGATTGCTTTATCTGGAGCCTTAATTGCGCAACACGATGGTTATGCAGATGTCTCTAAAGGTGTAGGGGTAATTGTTATTGGTTTGGCTTCGATTATCATTGGTGAAGTATTATATGGAAATTTAACTTTATTTGAACGTTTAATAGCCATTGTGATTGGTAGTATTATTTATCAATTATTAATTCTCTTCGTTATTAAGGTTGGTTTCCCTACAACATACATCAAGATTTTCTCATCCATGATATTAGCGATTTGTCTATTAATTCCACAATTGAGAAAAGCACTGAACTTAAAGACAGGTTTAGAGGGGATGAGTAAATGAGTATGTTACGATTAGAAAATATTACTAAAATCATTCATAATGGTAGCAATGAAGAAAAAGTACTATTGGATCATATTGATTTTCAGGTTAATGCCAGTGATTTTGTGACGGTTTTAGGAGGAAATGGTGCCGGCAAGAGTACACTTTTTAATACGATTTCGGGGAGTTTACCAGCTACTTCCGGTAAGATTTTTATCGATAATCAAGAAGTCACGCATCTTAGTGAAGAATTAAGAGCACCTTTTATTGCTCGCGTTTTCCAAGATCCTAAAATGGGGACTGCACCTAGAATGACTGTAGCTGAAAATTTATTATTAGCAAAATTCCGTGGGCAAAAACGGAGCTTAAAGTTAAGAAAGCTTGGACAATATCAAGAGGAATTCTATCAATTATGTGCCCAAATCGGAAATGGACTCGAAGCCCATCTGCAAAGTGCGACCGGTGATTTATCTGGCGGACAAAGACAAGCTTTAAGTTTATTAATGGCTACTATCCAATCACCAAAATTATTATTGCTTGATGAACATACAGCGGCATTGGATCCAAAAACAGCCAAACAATTAATGCATTTAACAGCTGAAATTGTTGAACAAAAGCAGTTAACTTGTATGATGATTACCCATCGCATGGAAGACGCACTGAAATATGGTAATCGTTTAATTGTATTGAAAAAAGGGAAGATTATTAAGGATTTATCAAATGAAGAAAAAGCAAAATTGACGATGAATGAAGTTTTACACTTTTTTGAAGATGACTTTATTTAGTTTATTCATTTATTTTTCACTTTTTTTAACAATTTCTCATTTTCCGTATTGACAATTGCATGTACACGGCTTATACTGTTATCAATCTTACATCAGTTTGGAGCGAATCGATATGAAAAAGAATAATCCGCAAAAACTGAATAATTTTTACTTTAGCTATTTTAGATAGGTTTGTATTCATATTCATTATGGGTACAAACGAAAAGTATGTTTGTATCTATGATGGCTAAAGCATTTAATCTTGCATACACTAGCCACGTAGAGATCGCAACAATCTACAGTGGCTTTTTTCTTTTAACGTACACTTTGATTGTTGTAGACATTTAAAGTGTACGTTTTTTATTTTATAAGGAGGGAAAACATGAAAAGTATTGAAGAAATCAGTGGACAAACTAGATTGGTTGGGTTTTATGCTAATCCTGCTCGTCACAGTTTATCTCCTAAAATGCATAATTTAAGCTTTTCAAAATTAGGCATTGATGCGGTCTATCTAGCGTTTGAAGTAACAAAAGAAGCTTTACCCACACAAATTCAAGCTATTCGTAATATGCAAATGTTAGGGGTAAATTTATCTATGCCCCATAAGGTTGCTGCACTAGACTACGTGGACGAACTTTCGCCAGCAGCCAAAATCATCGGTGCAATCAACACTATTGTGAATCATGAGGGAAAATTGATTGGGCATAATACAGATGGTATCGGATTTATTGCTAGTCTTGCTGAAAATCAAATTGATATCATTGGACAAACGATGACCATCATTGGTGCAGGCGGGGCAGCTACGGCGATGATTACCCAAGCGGCCTTAGATGGTGTAAAACAAATCTATGTACTGAATCGTCCAAGTGCTCATTTTAAAACTTATCAAGAAAAAATACAGGCAATTATGCAAGCGACGAATTGTCCAATTGAGCTCATTTCACTTGAAGACCAACCACTTGTTTATCAAGCAGTGAACAAGAGTCAATTATTGGTGAATGCAACGAGTGTCGGGATGTACCCTAATGTTGATGAACTACCAATTGATAAAGAAGTTTTAAGAGCTGATTTGCCTGTATATGATGCCATTTATCATCCAAGAGAAACCAAATTGTTAAAAGTGGCTGCAGCAAAAGGCGCGTTGACGATCAATGGACTTGGCATGTTGTTACATCAGGGCGCAGCGGCATTTAAATTATGGACAAACCAAGAGATGCCAGTAGATTATGTGAAGGAACATTTATTTTAAAAAGGAAAAATAGAAAGGATGTTGGTCAAATGATTATTATTATGAAACCGAGAGCAACAAAAGAACAATTAAACAAAGTGATTCAAAGAGTGGAAGCGGAAGGATTAACCTATCAATTAAACCAAGGAAGTGAACAAGTTGTTTTAGGTTTGATCGGTGATACACGTTCTATTCAAGATGTGGCCTTTTTAAGTTATGAAGGTGTTGAAAAAACTATGCGTATTTCAAACACTTATAAATTAACTTCTCGTGAATTCCACCCGCAAGATACGGTGGTTGATGTGGATGGTGTGAAAATAGGCGATGGTTCTTTTGTTACTATGGCAGGCCCCTGTTCGATTGAAGGTTTAGAGCAAATTCGTGAAACAGCAAGAATGGCTAAAGCGGGTGGAGCGAAAATCTTACGTGGTGGTGCTTTCAAACCAAGAACGTCTCCTTATGCTTTCCAAGGGTTAGGCGAAGAAGGCTTGAAATATATTCGTCAAGCAGCGGATGAGTTTGATATGAAAGTCATTACTGAAGTGATGGATGAAGCCCACATAGATATGGTTGCTCATTACAGTGATATTATTCAAATCGGTGCTCGTAATATGCAAAACTTTAAATTATTATCTGCAGTTGGGAAAACAGGTAAACCCATTGGCCTAAAACGTGGAATTTCTGGTACAATAGATGAGTGGTTAAATGCAGCAGAGTATATTGCAGTTGAAGAAAAAAGTCCGGTTATCTTTATTGAACGTGGTATTCGTACTTATGAAACAGCTACAAGAAATACGTTTGACTTGAGTGCTGTACCTTTAATCAAAAAATTAAGTCATTTTCCAATCATTGTTGATCCAAGTCATGGTACCGGTGTGTGGGATTTAGTCACTCCGATGGCAAGAGCTGGGGTTGCTGCTGGTGCTGATGGGATGATTGTTGAAATTCATCCAGATCCACAAAATGCGTGGTCAGATGGCATGCAATCATTAAATGAAAAGACCTATTTGCAAATGATGAAAGAAGTCAATATTTTAGTGGATGCAATGAAGAAAATCAAACAAATTGAAGCTTAAGGGGCGATTTTATGTTAGCAGTCAATTTACCAAATCATAGTTATCAAATTATTGTTAAAAAAGGCGCGTTAGATAACTGTGGTCAATGGGTGAAATCTTTATGGAAAGAGCAAAAAATTGCCATTATTACGGATAGCAATGTAGAAAAATTATATGCAGACAAAGTCAAGCAAGAATTAAATGATGTTGGCTTTGAAGCAGAAGTCTTGGTGGTTCCGGCTGGAGAAAAATCTAAATCTTTACAATGTGCTAGTGATTTGTATGATCAATTAGCCGATTTAGGTTTTACTAGAAGTGATGGAATTATTGCTTTAGGTGGTGGCGTAGTAGGCGATTTAGCTGGTTTTGTGGCTTCAACCTTTATGCGTGGCCTTCATTTCTTGCAAATTCCAACTACACTTTTAGCTCAAGTTGATTCCAGTATTGGCGGAAAAACAGCGGTCAATACCCAAAAGGCGAAAAATTTAGTGGGAACCTTTACCCAACCTGATGGCGTCTTAATTGATCCTTTTGTATTGAAAACCTTAGATGACCGCCGGATTCGTGAAGGAATTGCTGAAATTGTCAAATCTGCAGCGATTGCGGATAAAGTGCTTTGGGAATTTTTAGGGACGCTTTCTGATGAACATGATTTATTAAACCATGCCGAAAAAGTCATTACGGCAGCATTAAACGTCAAGAAAAAAGTCGTTGAAGAAGATGTTTTTGATCATGGAAGTCGCTTAACTTTGAATTTTGGTCATACCATTGGACATGCCATTGAAAATACCGCAGGTTATGGTGTGGTCAGTCACGGTGAAGGAGTAGCAATCGGGATGATGATGATAAATTCGCATGCTGAAGCGCTTGGACTTTCACCAAAAAATTCTACTCAAGCGTTAAAAACGATGCTAGAAAGATTCCATTTACCAACGAGCTATCCTGAACTAGATGCACAAGCTATTTATACGGCGATTACGCATGATAAAAAGGCGCGTGGAAGCCAATTGAAGATTATTACCTTAAAAGAAATTGGCCAAGCGCAAATCACACCAATTCCAATAGAGAATATTAAAGAATACATTAAAGGAGAGAATTAATTTATGCGCTACTTTACAGCTGGAGAATCACACGGACCAGAGTTGACAGCAATTATTGAAGGATTACCTGCAGGCATGCCTTTAACAGTAGAAGATATCAATACAGAATTAGCAAGAAGACAAACCGGCTATGGCCGTGGTGGCAGAATGTTAATTGAAAAAGACCAAGTTCGCATTACTTCTGGTGTTAGACATGGTAAGACTTTGGGATCACCCGTCACTTTAGTCGTTGAAAATAAAGACTGGAAAAACTGGACAACGGTCATGAGTGTCAGTGAAGTTGAAGAAAAGGAACGTCATTTGCGTCGTGTGGCTAAACCTCGTCCAGGACATGCGGATTTAGTAGGTGGTATGAAGTATCATCACCGTGATTTGCGTAATGTATTGGAACGTTCTTCCGCGCGTGAAACAACGATGCGCGTGGCAATTGGTGCAGTATGTAAGAAATTATTGTCTTTACTAGATATTACTGTAGCTGGCCATGTTGTAAAACTAGGTGGGATTAGCGTCAATCCAGAAAATTATCCAAGCGTGGCTGAAATCAAAGCCATCTCAGAAAAGTCAGAATTACGCGTCATTGATCCAAGTGTGGAACAAGCGATGAAAGACTTAATCGACCAAACCAAGAAAAATGGCGATACGATTGGCGGAATTGTGGAAGTACAACTGGATAATGTTCCTGCTGGATTAGGAAGCTATGTTCAATGGGATAAAAAGCTAGATGCAAAAATTGCTCAAGCGGTGGTTAGTATCAATGCCTTTAAAGCGGTCGAATTTGGTATCGGTTTTGAGATGGCAAATTTACCAGGTTCTCAAGTCATGGATGAAATTCAATGGGATCAAGAAAAGGGCTATACCCGTAAAACCAATCGCTTAGGTGGCTTTGAAGGTGGTATGACAAATGGTGAGACATTGATTGTACATGGTGTGATGAAACCAATTCCTACTTTGTATAAACCATTACTGAGTGTGGATATTGATACCAAAGAACCATACAAAGCAAGTATCGAACGCTCAGATTCAACGGCAGTCCCAGCAGCAAGTGTCGTGTGTGAAAATGTTGTGGCAACTGTGGTAGCTGGTGAAATATTAGAAAAATTTGCCAGTGATTCCTTTGAAGAATTAGTAGAAGAGGTTAGTCGTTATCGTGAATACCTTAAAGCATACTAAGCAAATTCTAGTGATAGGTCTAGGCTTAATCGGAGGATCTTTAGCCAAATGCATTCGTCTTGCTCATCCGGATTATCACATTATTGGTTTTGATGCTAATCTCACTTCTGGGAAAACAGCGGTTAAACGAGGAGTTATTGATAAATTTACCCAAAACTTACAGGAAGCTGCGCAAACTTCAGATATTATCTTGTTAGCAGTGCCTGTTAAGATTTCCTTGGATTATCTGAAACAATTAAATCAATACTCCTTAAAAGAATCAGTTTTAGTTACAGATGCAGGTAGTACCAAGTGTGAGATTAGTGAATTTGCGCAGAACTTAAATTTTGATTTTATCGGTGGACATCCTATGGCAGGTTCACATAAATCAGGGATTCAAGCAAGCGATGTGAATCTTTTTGAAAATGCTTATTATATTTTCACCCCATTTGATAAACAAAATCCGCGTGTAGCTGAATTAACAGATTTATTTAGTGGGACAAGAGCCAAACAAATTATTTTAACACCGCAAGAGCACGATGAGATCACGGCGATGCTTAGTCATTTACCGCATATTATTGCCGCAGCTTTGGTGAATCAAGCGGATCAATTTAATCAACTTCATCCGCATGCCAAAAGATTAGCTGCTGGCGGATTTAGAGATATCACACGGATTGCTTCTTCAGATCCTAAAATGTGGACAGATATTTTATTGAGTAATCAAACGTCTTTAATTCATTTGATTGATCAATGGCAAGAAAAAATGGCTGAAGTAAAGTCTTGGTTAACATCTGATAACCAAACACAAATTTATCAGTTTTTTGAAAATGCGAAAGATACCAGAGGTCGCTTGCCGGTTCATAGCAATGGTGCGATTCCGGCCTTCCATGATTTATTCATTGATGTGCCAGATAAACCAGGGGTCATCGCCGAAGTAACCACTTTATTGGGGCAAGCCAATTTGTCGATTATAAATATTAAGATTTTAGAAACGCGTGAAGATATTATCGGGGTTTTACAAGTTTCCTTTAAGAATCAGGCCGATCTTTTAGCGGGTAAAGCCTGTATCGAAGCCAATACCCCTTATCATTGTAGAGTAAAGTAAAAATAGAAAGAAGGATATTATGGAGTTACTACGTGCAAAACAGTTAAATGGTCAAATCGAAGTTCCAGCCGATAAATCTATTTCCCATCGCAGTATTATGTTTGGGGCGATTGCAAAAGGCACGACAACTGTTAAGAATTTTCTGCGTGGGGAAGATTGTTTAAGTACTTTAAATGGCTTTAAAGAATTAGGGGTTCCGATTGAAGATGATGGACAAACAATCACTATTCAAGGAGTGGGATTTGAAGGATTAAAACCAGCTTTGGGTCCAATTGATTTAGGTAATTCTGGTACAAGTATCCGTTTGATGATGGGAATATTAGCAGGAACAAATTTTCAAACAACCCTATTTGGCGATGAATATTTAAATCGTCGTCCCATGCAACGGGTGATGGCACCGCTCAATCAAATGGGCGCTCATCTAGTTGGCTTTGAAAATACGCAATATCCGCCAATTAGTATTCAAGGTGCAAAATTAGCTCCGATTACTTATGAAATGCCCGTCGCAAGTGCTCAAGTAAAATCAGCCATTATTTTTGCGGCCTTACAAGCTCAAGGAACTTCTACCATTATTGAAAAAGAACCTTCTAGAAATCATACAGAACAAATGATTAAACAGTTTGGCGGTGAGATTGAAGTATCAGGAAAAACGATTCGTGTTACAGGTCCACAACAACTTACTGGACAAGAAGTGATTGTGCCGGGGGATATTTCATCAGCAGCTTTCTTTATCGTGGCAGCCGCAATTTTGAAAAACAGTCAAGTAGTCTTAAAAAATGTGGGGATTAATCCAACGCGTACTGGTATTTTAGATGTGTTAGAAGCGATGGGCGGTACATTTGAACTCAGTGAAATCGATGAAGCCAATGAATCTGCAACGATTACTGTTTCTTCGTCTACGCTTAAGGCGACCACTATCCAAGGGGCGGATATCCCACGTTTAATTGATGAGTTACCAATCATTGCTTTATTAGCCACACAAGCTGAAGGCACGACCATTATTAAAGATGCTCAAGAATTAAAAGTAAAAGAAACCAATCGGATTGATGCAACCTGTGAAGAGCTACAAAAACTAGGTGCCAATATTGAACCAACTGATGATGGCATGATTATTCATGGTCCAGTTCAATTACATGGTGGAAAAGTAAGTTCTCGAGGGGATCATCGCATTGGTATGATGTTACAGATTGCTGCACTTTTAACAGAGAAGATAGTCGAATTAGACAAGGCTGAAGCTGTAGCCGTTTCTTATCCACATTTCTTTGAAGATTTAGCTAGTTTAATAAATTAAAAGAGGGTTAAATGTGAAAACAACAATAGTATTAGTAGGATATATGGGTGCTGGTAAGAGTACTGTTGCAAAATTATTAGCTGAAAAATTAGCTATGCCGATTGTAGATTTGGACAAAAAAATTGAAGAAAGTGCACAGTTGTCTATTCCTGATATTTTTGCCAAACAAGGAGAAGCTGCCTTTCGAAAATTAGAATCACAAGTTTTACAAGAGTCTTTACAACAAACAGGAATTATCGCGACAGGTGGAGGCGTTGTGCTCTCTAAAACCAATCGTGATCTTTTAAAGGATGCTTGGGTGGTGTTTTTAGATTGTCAAGGCGATGTTCTTGTTAAGCGAATTTTCGGGGATAAGCAAAACATTCGCCCCGTGGTCCAAAATAAAACGGCTGAGCAAATCAAAGGAATTTATCAAGAGCGCAAACCTTTTTATGATGAGGTTGCGTCATTAACTATTGATACTTCAAGCTTAACTGTAGATGAAGTGGTGCAACAAATTATTCAAGCACAGCAAACGATTGGCTATTTAGGTCCGGTCAATTCCTTTTCTTTTCAAGCGTTAAAACAAGTCGTTGATCATCAAAAAGTGGTAGAATTTGCTTCTATTCCACTATGTATAGATGCTTTATTAAAGGAAAAACTTGATTTTGCCTTGGTTCCAATTGAAAATTCGCTTGAAGGTTCTGTCCATGCTAGTGTGGATCGTTTGTATGATCAAAAAGAGTGTTACGTGCAAGCTGAAATTGTCTTACCCATCCATCAACAACTGATTGGTTATGATGCAAAACAAATCAAGAAAATCTTATCGCATCCACAAGCTTTAGCCCAATGTCAAAAGTATATTGAAGAGCATTTTCCTTGCGCTTTCTTAGAACCCGTTCAGTCAACTACAGCTGCGGTGCTTGAAATTGCGCAAAGAAAAGATAAAAGTTTAGCTGCAATTGCCGGTAAACAAGCAGCCAAATTTTATCAAGTGCCAATTTTAGCTTCAAATATACAAGATAATGACTTTAATCAGACACGATTTTGGATTTTAGGAAAGAAGCATTTCGATACTTCACGGTTAACAACCAGTGAGCAAAAATTAACATTGTATATCACTTTACCTAAAGACAGTCCGGGGGCTTTACATAAAGTATTAGCTGCATTTGCTTGGCGTGATTTAAACTTAGTAAAGATTGAGTCCCGACCACAAAAAACCAAATTAGGAGAGTACTTCTTTATTGTTGATTTACAAGTTAATCGTCCACATATCTTGTATCAAAATGCGATAGAAGAGTTAGAAGCATTAGGCTGTGTGGTACAGAATTTAGGAATGTATCCAGTTTTACATCACAGCTAATTTGGATGTGAAAATTTTAAAAAATATTAAATCCTCCCCATTCCAGATTCGTTTATAGGTAAACTATGCTACAATGGATTTGACTTAGGTGGAGGTTATTTTTTATGAATCGAATGGAAAAAAATAAAAAATTGCGCGATGAATTACGTCAATCTGAACAGCATGCGAATCGCTTTGCTCGTAAAACAAGAAATCGGCACGAAGAACAAGCGCATCATTTTGAAGAGGATACTCATCGAAATGTTGAAAATAGCTATGAAAATCAACAACAAATATATCAAAAACAGCTCCAACATCATCATGAACATCACCAAAATGTGCATTCTACTAAGAAGTTACGAAAAAAACATCATCCATTCAGAAAGTTATTTGTTCTCTTACTTTTGATCGTTTTGGGTGCAGGGGCTTATAGTGTATATGGTTATCAAAAAGGGTATAATGAAGCCAAAAAAGAAAAGCATACCCAATCAGCTCAAACGTTTCATGGCGTTACTTCTAGTGATGGTTCCGAGAATATTTTATTGATTGGTAATGATAGTCGTGACGGTGAGAATTCACGTTCAGATAGCATCATGGTCTTGCACATAGGAAATTCACTTAATAGTAAACCTAAAATTATTTCCTTTATGCGTGATACTTATGTGACAATTCCTGGCGTAGGGGATAATAAGATTAATGCTTCTTATGCCTATGGTGGGGCAGAATTATTACGTGAGACTTTAAAACAAAACTTTAATATTGATTGTAAGTATTATTTTTTAGTTGATTTTAAAACATTTGAGAAGGTAATTGATGCACTATTTCCAGATGGCGTACAAATTGATGCTGAAAAAGATATGAGTGCCTATATTGATGTGCCAATTAAAAAAGGACCACAAAAAATGAATGGCTTTACGCTATTACAATATGCGCGGTTTAGAATGGATGAAGAAGGCGATTTTGGCCGAGTACGACGTCAACAACAAGTGATGAATGAGGTTTTCAAACAAGTTAAAAGTTTTTCAGCAATTTCTAAAATGCCTTATGCAGCAGGAAAAGTGATGGGTTATTCACCCAATGATATTCCAATGAGCTTTATTTTAAAACATGGTTTGATTGCGGCTAAAAATGCAAATGGGATTCAACGTTTGAGTATTCCTGTAGATAATTCATGGCAATATGGTGAAAGCTATGAAGCTGGCAGTTATTTAGAAGTGGATAAAAAAATGAATCAAGATGCCATTGAAAACTTTTTGAAAAATTAACTGAATTTCATTTTATTTACAACTTATTTATGCTATAGTTAATATAATATGACTAATATATTGAAATGAGGATTTATAATTCTATGAAATTAGCAATTGTTACGGATAGTACGGCTTTTATACCAACAGCTATTAGTAATCATCCGGATATATATATATTACCAATCCCTGTTATTTTAGATGGCAAGATATATAATGAAGGCATTGATATCCATGCAGATGAATATTATGATCTCCTTAAAGCCTCTAAAGAATTCCCGACTACTTCTCAACCAGCTTTAGGTGAAGTGGTTAGTTTATATGAGAAATTAGCAAAAGAAGGTTACACTGATATCATTAGTATCCATTTATCAGGCGGGATTTCTGGTTTTGTCAATACCTTATTTGCTTTACAAGGAACGATTGAGGGAATCAATATCCATCCATTTGATTCAAAAATTACTAGCATGCCAATGGGTAATATGGTTCAAAAAGCGCTTGAAATGAAAGATGCGGGCAAATCTATTGAAGAAATTTTGGATTATTTAGATTATATTCGCTCAAATACCCGCGCCTTCTTAATTGTCGATGATTTGAACAATTTAGTACGTGGTGGCCGTTTAACAAATGGGGCTGCGATTATTGGCGGTTTATTGAAGATTAAGCCGATTTTAACTTTTGAAGATGGTAAAATTGTCTTGCATGAAAAGATTCGTTCAAGTAAGAAAGCATTTGCTAAGGCAGAGGAACTAGTATTTGAAAGTGCACAACAATGTCCAGGTAAGGTAAAATATTATGTGATTCATGCCAATAATTTGGAAGTTGCGAAAGAGGAAAAGGCGAAGTTAGAAGCACAATTTCCTGATATTCAAGTAGAAATTGGTTACTTCGGTCCTGTAATTGGTACCCATTTAGGTGAAAAAGCAATCGGGTTAGCTTTTAGTGCAGAATAAAAAAATTAGCTAGATAGTTTTCTTACTATCTAGCTTTTTTTAATTCATGTGAGCGTGTCCATTGTCGATAGTAATGTTTGATAGAAAAAATGGGGTGACGGTATAACATGCGTGGGCCAGCATAGCGCATAATGACTTTCATTTGTTGACGGTATTTTTTCTGATAACAATGAACCGGGCATTTTTTACACGTTGTTTTCTTTTCACCAAAGCGACAAAAGGCAAGTCGGTCTAGCGCATAATTTAGCATTTCGTCTTTACTAATTTCATCGTTTGGATGTTTTTGATAGTAAAGTTGAATCATAATTGAAATTAATCTACTCTCTTCAGTAATTACAGGTCCAGTGTTTCTTTGTTTCACGATTTTCACCTCTCTAATAAAGTTCAATTCCTAACACACCAATAAATAGAAATATAATGCCAATCACTTGGATAAATTTGATTGGTTTTTTAATAGCACCTAGTAATCTAAATTGATCGATGACTAAGCTAGAAATAATTTGACCCACTAATGAAAGAGTGACCACCGCTCCAGTGCCAATTAATGGTGCTAAATACGCATTACAAAAGACATAGCTTGCTCCGAAAAAGCCGGCAAGATAAATGTATTTTGGTGCCTGTTTAAGGATGCTTAATTGTAATTTTCGATAAGATTTTTCAGATAATACAACAACTAAAACTAAAAATGTACCAATCGAAAATGAAATAAAAGCTGCGTGGATAGATGAGTGCAGTTGTTTACCTAAAAAGCCATTAATAGCAACTTGTGTGGACATTAACATACCAGCTATAATACCTGTTAGTTGCCAGAGAAATTTGGATGGCACATGTTCTTTCGTCTCTTTCATCAATTGACGTTTTTGTTGCAGGTAACTTGGTAAAAATACAATTAAAAGTACGCCCACAATAAATGAAATAAGTCCTAAAAAGCGAATGAATGATAATGGACGTAGTAAGGTATGAAATAAGCCAAAATGATCAATAAGAATTGACATCAATAATTGGCCTAAAATAGGTAATATGACTGTCTGAACACTACCTAAAATCGGGAAAAGCAGAATATTCGCTGTTAGTCCAAGCATTCCGAGTAAACCACCAAGATAGGCCCACCAAGGAGTTCTGGCAAAAACATCTGAGGTAATCAATAAGGGCACCCCTTGAAAAATTGCAATCAAAGCTAAAAAAAGCGTACCGATAGCAAATGAAAATAATGAAGCTAAAAAAGGGGATTGCACGATACCTCTCATTTTTTAATTAAATGCTGTTTGTATTGGTAAAAGACTTCCAACAAATAGTCCGAGTAATAGATACATGTACCCACCTCCAAAAAAATCTATGTTTATTTTACCACATTCGTATTTTTATTCACCATACTAGAATTTTGTTTACATAATACATATATTAAATAAATTGTATTTAGAATAAAGATTTGATAAAATAGCAAAAAAGGAGGAATGTTTGAATGCTTTCATTTGAATCAGATTATACTGAAGGAGCGCACCCTAAAATTTTAGAAAAGTTTATCCAAACCAACTTCGAACAATTACCAGGTTATGGCTCTGATGATTACACAAAACAAGCAAAGAAAAAAATTAAAGCGGCTTGTCAATTACCAGATGCAGATGTTCATTTCTTAGTAGGGGGTACTCAAACGAATCAAATTATTATTGATACGATGTTAGCTCCATATGAAGGTGTCATTGCTTGCCAAACAGGTCATATTGCCTCACATGAAGCTGGAGCCATTGAATTTACCGGTCATAAAGTTTTAACACTACCTGAAAATTTAGGGAAAATGTCCGCACAAGATCTGAGTCAATTATTACAGGTATTTTACTCAGATGAAAATCATGAACATATGGTATTTCCAGGAATGGTCTATCTTTCTTTCCCAACTGAATATGGTACGCTATATACTAAAGATGAATTACTTGCAATCAAAGCTATCTGTCAAAACTATCAAATTCCACTATATATTGATAGCGCAAGATTAGGTTATGGACTTAAAGCTGCTGATTGTGATTTGACACTCCCTGAATTAGCACAACTTGCGGATGTATTTTATATTGGTGGGACAAAAGTAGGTGCTTTATGTGGTGAAGCGGTGGTATTCACTAAAGGTAATACGCCTAAACATTTTATTACGCAAATCAAGCAACATGGTGCTCTTTTAGCCAAAGGAAGGGTGTTAGGGATTCAATTCGATACTTTATTTACTGATAATCTTTATTTTAAAATGAGTCAAAATGCGATTGAGCGTGCGGATGAAATTAGAAAATTACTTAAGGAAAGAAAATACCCATTCTTCATTGAAACAACGACTAATCAAATTTTTGTCATCGTTGAAAATCAAAAATTAAGTCAACTTCAAGAACAGGTAAGAGTCGGTTTTTGGGAAAAATATGATGAAAGTCATACGGTGATTCGTTTTGCAACAAGTTGGGCAACGACAAAAGAGCAAGTACAACAATTAGAGGAAATCTTATAGTTTTGGATAACCGATATACTTTGATGGTATATCGGTTGTTTTTATCCAGGTTATGAGAAGAGTCGAACAGCTACGCGCAGCTAAGTTTGTCCGGAATGGCAGGAAAATCCATCGTGTTTTAAGATTTCCCTAGGCAGGCCGGCTTAGATGTGATGTAGCTACCCTTCGAATACCGTTTTAAGTTAAGCTTAAGTTTAAAATGATTCAATAGAGTTATCAAAAATAGAGAGGAAGATTCGTTTGAAAGTGTCACGAAAGCTTTCTATAGTGGCTATTAGCTTATTCCTAGTTGTAGGAACGATAACTAGCTATGATATCATTCAAAAACATCGTTCATCAGAAACTGTAAAGATGGCACAGACAACGCAAAATAATTTAGTGAATCGCTTGACTTCAGCAACTGGATCAACCATTCATATATTAAATTATAGTGATATGGATATTGAAAAGATGGCGGATGTCTATCAATTATCGACACAGGAAAGAATTCAAGAGCAATTATTACAATTGATTGAATCGCAAACACCAACCTTTACGCAACCGCTGATTGTATCAAATCCATTTTTAACCAATACCACTGGCTTATATTTGGCCTTTTCAACAGATGAAGCAGTAAAAATTTCTTATCGTATTGATGCCCAAGGATATCCATCGTTTGAAAAAAATTTGAAACAAAATGAAGAATATGCGACGAGTCATCAGTATCAAATCATTGGCTGTATTCCAAATGTTGATAATCTCATTACCTTGACTGCGACTACTCAAGATGGGCAACAGCAGCAGATGCAGTTTCACTACACACCGCCTAAATTAAGTACAACCTCTGAAATGAACTATCAATTGTCAAAACAAGAAAGTGATGAAAGTTTGAGTGAGGGTCTATTTGCAGTAATTGGAAATCAAGCTGGCGAAAAAGCAACCTATTTAGTCGATAACGATGGCTATATTCGTGCAGAAATACCGATTGTTAATTATAATTCCATGCGCTTAGTTTTTAATGATCAGCAAGAAATGTTTATGGCTGTCTCAGATTCCAAAATTGTAAAGATCAATGCGTTAGGGCAAGTTAAACAAGTTCTTGATTTAGCAAATACCGACTATCTTTTACATCATGATTACATATTGAATGATAAGAATCAATTGATAGCTTTAGCAACAAGTAAAACTGCTAAAAAACAAGCGGGCTATGTAGAAGATCGAATCATAACTATTGATTTATCCACGCAAGAAGTCACTGAGATTGCTAATTTTGAAGAACTTTTACCTGATTTATATCAAAAAGCAACAGGAATTGAAGAACATAGCAACAATAAAGGGTATTTAGATCCTGTTCATATCAATAGTCTTCAATTAACAGATAATCAGCAACTCTTGGTCAGCTCTCGGGAAACTTCGACTATTCTTGCCTTGAAACCAGATGAGCAAGGCATCTATCAAGTAGAATATATGATGGGGGATGAAGCAATTTGGCAGGGAGTAGGAGAGTGCGGCCAATTATTGCTAGAAAAAGAAGGCAGTTTTACTTCTCAATATGGACAACATTCAATTACGTATGAGACAGCAGAAGATTTATCAGCTGGCCAATATTATTTGAGCTTTTTTAATAATAATTCGACTATTATGGATTCGCGGATTGATATATCTTTAGCGAAAATTGCAGATAAGACAGCAGGGAAAACCTCTAAATATATGAAATATCTGGTAGATGAAAAGACAAATTCTTATAAACTGGTGGAAAGTTTTGATGTTCCTTATTCAGCTTATGTGTCAAGTGTCCAGAATTATCAAAATCATATTATTGTTGATTCCGGTCAACAAGCTACTTTTGCAGAATATACGAGTTCAGGTAAAATGATTCAACGGTTTACACAAAAAACGGATACAAAATATTTATATCGTGTCTATAAATATGATTTTAAAAACTATTATTTTGATTAAAATCAACCAGCCATCAAAGCTAATTAATGATGGCTGGTTTTGTGTTAATCGTATAAATGATTCATGATGTTGACTTGTTCTTTGGCACCAATGTGGGTATAGATACTAGTTGAGTTGGTATTATTTTGACCAAGTAATTGTGCAGTGGTAACAATTGAGCCGGTTTTTCGATAAATTTGAGTACCAACGGAGTGTCTAAGTTTATGCGGAGTGGTCCGCTTATTATAGGCTTTAGAATACTTATCAACCATTTTTTCAATTGCATTGGCTTTTAGACGTTTAGCTGCACCACCATAAGTTGATAAGAAGAGGGGTTGGACATTTTCTGTAATTTGATAGGTAGTTTGGCGAGTATCTAGATAGTCAGTAATGTAAGATATCATAGGAGAGGCTACAGTAACCCAGTCCATTTGTCCACCTTTTCTGATAACCCGAATATGCATAGATTCGTCCGTTAATTCCATGTCTCGTAGATTAATGTTGACCAATTCGGACAAACGGATACCAGTTCCTAAAAATAATGCCAAGATTGCCAAGTCACGAATTTTATTTTTTTCAAATGCAGCAATGGCTTGACGGGTGGTGAGTAGTTCTTGATATTGATGATCAATAAATTGTAGAAAAGCCAGACCTTCATTATCAAAGAAAATCATAGGCTCCATTTTTTTAGTACGAACACTCATTTTAACCGAATCATTCACATTTTTGACGCCTTGCATTTGATTAGATGATAAATAAGGTTTGTTGGTTTCATCATTAATCGTAGTTGATAAAAAATTAAAGAGTGATCGTAAAGCTGTCAGACTGCGTTTTATGGTACTTTTTGATAAGCCAGGCAACTCATCTCCTGACTCTTCATATAACGATTGTTTTTCTTTTGAAACATTCTTTTTGCGATTTTGAAGTTCACGTTTGTATAAGCTCAAATCTTTTTCGGTCAACACATCTAATTCAGCAATTTGAATATCTTTCATTACTGTTGCTTTTGAATAGCCTTCACGAATAAGCCATTCTAAAAAACGTTTCATTTCTTTTTGATATTCGAACAATGTGACAGATGAATATTCTTCTTCAATCTTCTTTTGAAAATACTCTTGAGCAAAATCCGGATATTCAGGTAAGTTTTCCAATACTTTGGCCTTGGCTGTTGCTTGCGTGGCTTGCATGATATCTAAAACCTTTCTAAAACTTTATAAAAATCTTCAATATATTGTCATTATCGAAGTGACGATTAAAATACTAAATCGATGGAGGATGTCTTTTGATATATAGTAGAAAAATCACTCTTTTATGGTTTACAGAAAACAGTGATTTTCTATAAAACTATATTAGCATATCTTTTAATAGAAAGCAAATCCCCTTATATCAATATTTTACTTTAAGAGGCTTATGTGTGAGTCGTTCATAGTGAAGCGTTAATACAAAAAAATCAGCAGTTCAATGATTGAACTGCTGATGACTTTTAAAAGATTTTAGTAATCCATCAAAGTGATGATATCATAATCTTTAATTTTATCACGACCATGTAAGTCATTTAATTCGATTAAGAAGGCACAACCAGCAACAACACCACCAAGTTGTTCTACAAGATCAATAGTAGCTTTAATAGTACCACCAGTTGCTAATAAGTCATCACAGATAAGTACGCGTTGACCAGGTTTAATTGCATCTTCATGAATCGTTAAAGTATCTGTACCGTATTCTAAATCATAAGTGACTTCGATGGTCTTACGAGGTAATTTTCCTTTTTTACGTACAGGGGCAAAACCAACACCTAATTCATAAGCTACTGGACAACCAACGATGAATCCACGTGCTTCTGGTCCAACAACCATATCGATTTGTTTTTCTTTTGCGTACTCAACGATTTCGTGAGTTGCTACACGGTAAGCCTCACCATCAGCCATTAATGGTGAAATATCACGGAAAATAATACCTTCAGATGGATAGTTTGGAATACTTGCAATGTAATCTTTCAAATTCATATTAATGTTCCTCCTGCGAATGGATTAACCAATTCTTTAATGTCTCCAGATTTGACAGCAAGAAAAATTCTTCTGTTTTAATCTTTTGTAATCTATTTTGATAGGTTTGACTCTCTGTTAAGCTATGTTTTGGTGGATTTTCGATATAGCTTAACACGCCATCTTCTATTTTAACAAATTTTAAGTCAAAAAACACCTGAATCATGAAAATTAATAATTTTTTTGGGATTTTGAGATACTTTTCGACTAAATCAAGCTTATAGCGGACATCTATACGTTTTTGCTGTTGGATAAACTTGAATAATTTCGCAAATTGTTCTTTGCTTCCAACGCCATCTACATAAGCATCTTCATGGGTATAACATACAAAATAGACGCGACTAACCGAGAATTGCTGATAAATTTTAAGGTAATCCTCGGCTTGTAATGGACAATCCAGAAATACAATTTGTTGATAATTTATAACATCAGTCATTTCATCAATTTCTTCCACTAAATAAATCGGCTTATCTAGAATTTTTTGGAAGTTTTTTCGATTTTTTTCGAAACTTGCGATATATAAAGTTGGTAAATCAAAGTTCAATTGACGATAGAATTTTTTGGGACGATAATCAAATACCTGTAAATCGTCAATCGAAAAATCACTGAGCATTAATTGACAAGAAGTATTGCCATTCCATTCATTGATACTTAGTTGCCCCACCAAATTAATATTTTCATTGCCTAATTCATCAATGTACATGCCTTGATTGAAACCGACGACATCTAATTGATGATCACTTTTATCATTCACAACTAGTTTCAAGTGATTTTGATTTGCGCCAATTGCCCTCTTTAGGGATACTTTGACATTTTTAATTAGGAAGTTTGGTCTAGGGTTATCCATTCCAAATGGTGCCAAGACTTTAAACTGTTCAATTAAAGACACACTAACTTCACTTATCTCAATGATTTCGTCAATTTGAAGTGGTAAACCTTCAGCAAAAGTTAAATGCTGACTCAATGCCGACTGATTCAAATGGTCTTGTAATTTAGCAATATTTTCTAACTTGATAGTCAGTCCCACTGCAGAATGATGACCACCAAATTTTTCAAATATTTCTCTGACTTGTCCCATACTTTCAAAGAGGTTGAAGCTATCCACACTTCGGCCGGATCCTTTTGCCTGATTATTTTCGTTAATAGAAAGAACGATGGTCGGTTTCCCAGTTTCTTTTAAAATTCTACCAGCTACAATACCAAGCACACCTTCATGCCAATCTTGTCCAGCAATCACATGAACATAATTATTGGGATTTATTTTTTCTATAGCTTGACTGGTGATTTCATCGACTAAATCTTTTCTTTTTTGGTTCCATAAATCAATTTGTTTGGCTAATTGATAGGCTTCTTCCTCATCAAAAGTTAGCATTAATTGAACCGCTGGATTAGGGTCATCCAGTCTACCTAAGGCATTCAATCTTGGAGCAAGTGCAAAGCCAATTGTTTGTTCATCTAATTCTTTAGGATTGACTTCACTGACTTCCATTAAGGTTTTTAATCCGATTCGTTGCGTTTGTTTCATCATTTCTAGACCTAAGCGTACAAAAATACGATTTTCATCAGTTAGAGAAACCATATCAGCTACCGTACCAATTGCAACTAGCTCCAATAATTCATAAGGCACCTCTTCAATTAAGGCGCAGGCTAATTTAAATGCAACCCCTACTCCAGCCAATTCACCAAAAGGATAATTGCCTTCAGGGTGTCTAGGGTGAACAATGGCAAATGCATCAGGAAGTTGTTCAGGTAATTCATGGTGATCGGTTACAATGACATCTATCCCTTGCTGATTGGCATAATCAATGGCTTCATGACCAGCAACCCCATTATCAACTGTTAAAATTAATTCGATACCTTCTTCAATTTTTTGCCGATAAACATCGACATTTGGCCCATAACCGTCTTTAAAACGATTGGGTAAATAATAGCTGACATTTGCACCAAGCATTTCTAAAGTCTCGACAATGACCGAGGTACTTGTGATTCCGTCCGCATCATAATCACCATATACGAGAATAGACTCACCATTTTCAATTGCAATTTGTAAACGTTCAACTGCTTTTTGCATATCGTGCATTAAAAATGGATCATATAGATTTTCAATACTAGGATTTAAAAATTGATTTAGCTTTTCTGCTGTATCTATTTTTCTTTGAACGAGTAACTTTTGAATCACTGGATGGATATTTTGCTGCGCTAAAATGTCGCCAAATGCTGTATGTATCGTTGCTTTTTTTGGATATACCCAGTGATGAGTGGATTTTCTCAATATCAAACGTCCTTTCTATATTTTTCAATGAATAAGCTACTATCAAAAATCGCTGGATAGTAGCTTAAGAAAATTATTTTTTGTTAAAAATACCACCTGCTAGATAATCACCAATCGTTGGAAATACTTGATAGAAAAAGGCTGCCGTATTCATCAATCGTGGACGGTTAATTTCACGCTTGTTTTTACCAAAAGTATTGACAATTTCTTTTGCAAGGTCATCTGCTTGTAACACCATCGCCCCAATTTTATCTAAATAACTACCATTTGGATCGGCAATATTAAAGAAGTTGGTTTCAATTGGTCCAAGATTGACCGTTGTAACATGGATGCCAAAAGGTTTTAATTCTAGACGTAAGGCATTCGAAAAACCAATTACCGCAAATTTTGTAGCAGAATAAATAGTTGATTTAGGAGTAGCCATTTTACCAGCCATAGAAGCAATATTAATTACATGTCCTGATTGACGTAACACCATCTTTGCTGTAATTTTTTGCGTTAAAAGCATCATCCCTAAAATATTTACTTCAAACATTTGTCTCGCTTGACTCATATCAAAATCAATGAAATCTTCAAAATAACCAAAGCCAGCACAATTTACTAAGACATCAATATTTTTTTCATTGGCATAAATAGCTTGAACTAAATACTCGATACTTTGAGCATCAGACATATCTACTTTAAACGCATAGCAATGATTTTGACTAAGCTCCTCGCATCTTTCTTTGACTTGTTGTAATTTATCTACGCTACGAGCACAGGCGATAATGATTGCCCCTTGTTTTGCGGCTTGATAACAAATTTGTTCTCCTAAACCTGAAGAAGCACCAGTGACTAATACGACTTTATTTGCTAAATTCTGCATAAGAAAGACTCCTTATTTAAGATTTTTTGACTTTTTTCATTGGAATATTATAAACAGCTAAATCTTTTGCGACAGTAGTATTTTCAAAAATTTCTTGTGCTTCCTTAGCTAATGCAGACAAATCGCTGTTTAAATACCTTGAACTAATATGTGTCAGAATCAATTGTTTGACATTGGCTTTTTTGGCTACCGTAGCTGCTTGGTGTGTAGTTGAATGAAAATAAGCTTTGGCAAGTTTGGCTTCCGATTTATTAAATGTACTTTCGTGAACTAAGACATCGGCCTCTTTTGCCAACTCAATAGAAGACTGTGTATATCGTGTATCACCTAAAATTGTGATGATTCTTCCCTTAATAGACTCACCAATAAAATCATGTCCATCAATGATTCGACCATCTGGCAAAGTAACTGTTTCACCATTTTTAATTTTACCATAAATTGGACCAGGTTGAATGCCTAATTCTTTTAAGCGTTCAACTTGTAATTCACCTTTAAAATCAGCCTCTTCAATGCGATAACCATAGGATAAAATACCATGATCTAATTTTTCGGCATAGACTTTAAATTGACTATCCTCAAAAACCACTTCTTTATCGTGAACTTCAATGAATTTTAATGGATAACCTAGACGTGATTTTGAAAGATTTAAGCTTGTTCGAACATATTCTTCAATGCCTTTTGGTCCATAAATTTCAAGGGTTTCTTCTCCACCTTGAAAAGAACGACTACTCAATAAGCCTGGTAATCCAAAAATATGATCCCCATGAAGATGCGTGATAAAGATTTTCTCAATTTTTCGTGGGCGAATCGCTGTTTTGAGAATTTGCATTTGTGTCCCTTCTCCACAGTCAAAGAGCCAAACAGCATTTCGCTCATCTAGTAGTTTTAAAGCTATACTTGTTACTGTACGATGTTTAGCGGGAACCCCCGCACCCGTACCTAAAAATTCTAATTCCATAATATCCATACTTTCATCAATTAAATTACTCACTAATTTTAACAGTTTTAAACTTAATTTAAAATAAAAAATCTCAAAATCTATAAAAAAACTGATAGTACTAAATAATCAGTACTATCAGTCAATGCTTATTCTACAAATTCGAATTCAAAGTTACCAATACGTACAATATCGCCATCTTTTGCACCGCGCGCACGTAAAGCTTCATCAACACCCATCGCTCTTAATTGACGGGCAAAACGCATAATGGTTTCATCGTGTTCAAAGTTTGTCATCTTAAATAATTTTTCTAGTTTTTCACCAGATAAAATCCATGAAGCATCATCATCGCGATCAATTTGGAATTCTTGTTCGTCTTTTGTAAATCCATAATGAACCACATCTTCTTCAATTTCTTCGTCATATAAAAGAAATTCTGGTGTAACTTCTAATAAATCAGCAGTGGCACTTAGTAAAGCCTCAATTCCTTTTCTAGTCACCCCTGAAATTGGAAAGACCGGAATTGGTTCATCTAATTCATCGTTTTGTTCTTTAGCTAATTTTTCTTTAAAAACTTTTAGATTTTCTTCAGCTTCTGGCATATCCATTTTATTTGCGACAATAATTTGTGGACGCTCCATTAGACGTAGATTATAGCTAGCTAATTCATGATTAATCGCTAAATAATCTTCATAAGGGTCTCGACCTTCCATTCCAGACATATCAATCACATGTAAAATGACACGTGTACGTTCGATGTGTCTTAAAAATTGCGTACCCAAACCTACACCTTGGCTTGCCCCTTCAATTAAACCAGGTAAGTCTGCTGCAACAAAACTACGACCATCTTTTGTATTGACCATACCTAAATTAGGAACAAGTGTGGTGAAGTGATAAGCACCAATTTTAGGACGAGCAGCTGAGATAATTGATAGTAAGGTAGATTTACCAACAGATGGAAAACCGACTAATCCGACATCAGCGAGCACTTTTAGTTCTAATTCGATTTTACGCTCTTGTCCTGGTTCGCCATTTTCGGCAATTTCAGGTGCAGGATTTCGCGGTGAAGCAAAACGAATATTGCCTCGTCCGCCACGTCCCCCTTTTGCTACAACAAGGGTTTGACCATTTTCAATTAAATCACCTAATAGACGACCAGTTTCAGCATCACGAACCGTTGTACCTTGAGGAACTTTCACATATAAATCTTCAGAGCCACGGCCATGCATGCCTTTACTCATACCATTTTCACCAGGTTGCGCTTTAAAATGTCGGTTAAAACGAAAATCCATTAATGTTCTAAGACCTTCATCCACGATTAAAACCACATTTCCGCCACGGCCACCATCGCCACCAGCGGGTCCACCATCAGGCACATATTTTTCACGACGAAAGGCAACCATCCCATCGCCACCTTTACCTGCTTTAACATCAATTGTTACTTGATCCAAAAACATGGACATTTTATCTATCACTCCAATTCTATTACAGTTTGCAACTCTACTTTATTGTACCTAGCAAAAAAATCTTTGTCTATTCTTTTTATTCCAAAAGACGAAAATATTAACGAATTCACAGAAAGTTCATTGGAATCTTGACCATTATTTAGTATAATTTATCACGTTAAGTCAAAATTTAAAGGAGCAACAACAATCATGAAAAAATTAACGCTATTAACTTTGCTGACTTGTACCTTTTTATTAGGTGCTTGTAGTTCAGGTAAGCAAACATCTACAACTACTTCAACAAAAGCAGAAACGACAACTTCATCAAAAAAAGTTGACTTAAATGCTTTAGACTTACCTCAATTAGAGACAAACGTAAAAGAAAATGAAGATGTAGTCGAAATCGTGACGACTCAAGGAAATATTAAAGCAAAATTATTCCCTGAAATAGCCCCAAAAGCTGTTGAAAACTTTATGACACATGCAAAAGAAGGCTACTATAACGGCACCCCATTCCATCGTGTCATAGATGAGTTTATGATTCAAGGTGGCGATCCTAAAGGTGATGGTACAGGTGGCGAAAGTATTTGGAAAAAAGGCTTTAAGGTAGAAATATCGAATCGTCTTTATCATATTCGAGGTGCTTTAGCGATGGCAAGAAGTCAAGCTCTAGACAGTCAAGGTAGTCAATTTTATATTGTTCAAAATGATCAAGATGTCTCAGATGGTCTTGCTATTCAATATTATCCAGAAAAAATAATTGAAGCTTATAAAAAAGGTGGCACGCCACAATTAGATGGCAATTATACAGTTTTTGGTCAAGTAATTGAAGGAATGGATGTTGTTGACAAAATTGCAAAAGCGGAAGTTAAAACAAGTGAAACAGGCGAAAAATCTACACCTGTTGATCCTGTAAAAGTAGAAAAAATCAATATTATCCAAGAAGCAAAATAAGAGTGGGACTTACCCACTCTTATTTTTTATCTTTGATTCCCCACGATAAAGGTAAATTCACATTCAGCAACTTTTTTACCTTCTACGGTTGCTATGGCGTCGGCTGTACCAACAGAACCTTTTAATTTCGTAATTTCAAAACTTAATTTCAAGACATCGCCTGGAGTTACTTTTTGTCGGAATTTTGCTTTATTGATACCACCAATATAAGCAGTTCTTCCTTGAAATTGACTTGATTTCAAAATAAGAATTGAGCCAGCTTGAGCTAATGTTTCGATAATAAGTGCACCTGGCATTACCGGATTTCCAGGAAAATGTCCTTGAAAGAAATCTTCATTTATCGTGACATTTTTTGTTGCGATAATTTTCTTACCATCAATCATTTCATCTACATAATCAATATAAATAATTGGAAAACGATTGGGAATTAAATCCATTACTTCTGTTTCAGTCATAAATTTTGCCATATAACTAACCTCATTTTTGTATAATTTACTTTGATTATCAAACTATCATACTTTTGAATATATTGCAACTTAAATTTATAATATACCCGTGGTGCTAGTTTATTTCAAAATACAATAAAAAGCCCAAATGGACTATACTGTAAGGGATGAAACATACAGGAGGTTAGCCCAAATGAGCCACTTACACTATACCGTTAAATCTCATCATTTTGATCGTTAAAATCGTAATATTGGAGCAACATCTCATTGAGTGTTTCCCGTAGTATTACCGATAATTCAAGTTGTTTTAACCATTTAATATGAGCTACCGTCCACTTACTTCTTTGATAGTTGAAACCATGACGTAATACAAAAGCATTAATTTGTTTTTTGATAACTCCTCGAGCCTTACATGCGTTTTTACGTAAACGAACAAACTCTTTAATTTCTATATCTTCATCATCTTTTGTAATCGTCAATAAAGGTTTTCCTTTTATCAGTTAATTGAAATCCTATATCTAAATAGTCTTCATATCTAAGTTTAGCCAGCATCTCACTTACAGATGCTGGACTAACACTTAGAACTTTTGCTAAATCATTATTTTTTAATTTCTTTTTTCTTTTTGATAATTTCTGAATTGCTAGTAAATAAATTAGTATAGTAGTTGATTTAATTTGTAGTATACCTATCCTCCAAATTATTTCGAAAGGCCTTCAGCAATTTTATCCAGGTTCCATTTCATCATCGCGTAGTAACTATCACCATCTTGTCCTTTCTCTGCAATTGAATCAGTAAAAATCGTTGAATAGATAGGAATATTGGTATCTTTCGATACTGTTTTCATCGGTCTATCGTCCACGCTGCTTTCTACAAATAAGGAAGGAACTTTTGTTGTGCGTAGTCTTTCAACTAAGTGTTTAATTTGATCTGGCGTTCCTTCTTCTTCAGTGTTGATTTCCCAAATGTAAGCAGAAGGCACATTATATGCTTTCGAGAAATACTTAAAGCATCCTTCACTTGTAACAATCATTTTTTTATCATTCGGAATTGAAGCAAATTTAGATTTTGCTTCTTTGTCTAGCGCATCCAATTTTTCAATATACTTATCTAGATTTTCTTTATAGAATTTTTTATTACCAGGATCTTTTTCCGCCAAATGTTTTTCAATGTTTTTAGCGTAAATAATACCGTTTTCTAAATTTAACCAAGCATGAGGATCTTCCTTCCCTTTCTCACTCTGACCCTCTAAGTAAATAACATCTATGCCATCACTTGCTGCAAAATAGTCTCTGTTTTCCTCCTTGTTCGCATTTTTAACTAATTTTGTAAACCAAGCATTTCCTCCAGTTTCCAAGTTAACACCATTATAAAAAATCAAATCTGCTTTTGAAGTTTTTTGAACATCTTCAGGCAAAGGTTCATATTCATGAGGATCTTTCCCAATAGGTACAATACTGTGTAAATCAATTTTATCCTTTGCTATATTTTCAGTAATATCTGCTAAAATCGAATTAGTAACTACTACTTTTAATTTTTTGTTCGAAGTCACTTTATCTTTACTATTTGTTGAACACGCTCCTAATATAAAAAGAGCAATCAAAATCCCCAGACTGCCTACTACTTTCCATTTTCTCATCATGATGATCTCTCCTTCTTTCTTAAAAATTTTTGTTTTGGTGAGATTAGAAAACTAATTACAAATAAGGATGCCACTGTTAAAACAATACTTGATCCTGCGGCTATGTTAAAATTATAACCAATAAATAATCCAAGTAATGATGAGCTTGCCCCGACTGCTGCAGAAATAAATATCATAGTTTTCAAACTATTTGCATATAAATATGCTGTAGCTGCTGGCGTGATTAACATTGCAACAATTAATATAGTTCCTACACTTTGCATAGCTGTTACTGCTACTAAAGTTAATAGAACCATCAATAGATAATGATAAAAATTGACATTCATCCCCATTGCTTTTGCCATTAATGGATCAAAAGAAGTGATTAATAATTCTTTAAAAAATAGAACTACTATAACCAACACTAAAACAGAAACGCCAATTGTAATCCACTTGTCAATATCTTGTACAGCTAAAATATTTCCAAACAAGATATGAAATAAATCGGTTGAGCTATTTGCAACACCTATAAGGATAACTCCTAGTGCTAAAAAAGAACTGAAAGTAATGCCAATTGCTGTATCTCCTTTTATTACACTATTGCTTTTTATAAAAGTAATAATGATAGAAGCTAATAGACCAAATACAATCGCACCAATAAAAAAGTTAATGCCTAAAATATAAGAAATTGCTACTCCTGGCAAAACAGCATGAGAAATAGCATCGCCCATAAGAGACATTCCTCTTAAAATAATAAAACAACCTACTGTTCCAGAAACAATCCCTATAACTACAGATGTAATTAGAGCATTCTGTAAAAAGTGAAAGTCATACAGACCATTAATAAAATTTTGAAGCATATTATTCCCCCTCTCCAATAAATATAGTATCTCCATAAGCTTTTTTTAAATTCACTTCATTAAAGACAGATTCTACACTTTCGTGAGCAATTAGATTTCGATTCAAAAGAATAATATTATCAAAATACTTCTTTACCTTGCTTAAATCATGATGCACAATTAGCACTGTTTTTCCCTGATGTTTCAATTCTTTTAACGTATCCATAATTATTCGTTCACTAATTAAGTCTATCCCTACAAATGGTTCATCTAAAAATATAAAATCCGCATTTTGAGCAAGACATCTTGCTAAAAGTACACGTTGAAATTGTCCTCCAGATAATTCTCCTATTTGATGATTAGAATATTCTTCCATATCGACCTTTTCCAAAGCCTTTGAAACTCTTTGCCATTCTGCATTTTTAATTCTTTGAAAAACTTTTATTCCGGCATACGTTCCCATAGATACACATTCTTTTACTTTTATTGGAAAAGTAAAATCAATATCAGCTTTTTGCTCTACATATGCAATCTTTACCAGTTTTTTATTGATATCTTCATTATTAATGGAGACCTCTCCCTGATGAGGGATAATATTTAACATTGCTTTAAGTAATGTAGATTTTCCAGCACCATTTGGACCAATAATACCTGTTAGAGTACCTTCTTGTATTTTTAAAGAAATATCGTTCAATGCTAAAAAATCATTATAACAAACAGTAAGATTTTTCACTTCTAACATAACTTTCTCCTTCTATATGATAATGATTATCACAAATATATGGTATACAAAAAATATATTTTAGTCAAGCCTAAATTTTAAAATTTAGAATTTTTTTCTGTTGCTGAAGATTAGGATGACAGAACTATTTGAAACTACCTGTATAGTAAGTAGTTTTCAAAACAAAAAAAGAGTAAGCGCCCAATAACGAGGTATATTGAAAATCTCCAAAGTCACTCGACTTTGGAGATTCTTTTCTTTATTTACAATTTGCTTGTATAGTTTCTGACCATGGAAAATAAGCTTCTAGAACTGCTTTTTTTGCGAAAGACTCCTCATTGGGTAACTTCTCCAAAAGATAGGTGAGATATTTCTCTGAGTCTAAGCCATTTCGTTTGGCAGTTTCCAAAAGCGAAAGGATGATTGCGCTAGAATTGGCTCCTTCAAAACTTTGAGAGAAAAGCCAATTCTTACGTCCCATGACTAATCCTTTAATCGCACGCTCAGCTCGATTATTGGATAATACTAAGGAACCATCTGTTAAAACTGTTTTAAATGTTTCCTCATATTTTAAGGCATAGGTGATCGCACGGCCTAATTTCGATCCTGGGAGCACTGATTGATTGCGACACCAATCAAAGAACGTTGTCATCAATGGCGCTAAGCTTTCTTTGCGCTTGCACATTCTTTCACCTGAAGGCAGCTCAGCCCAAGATGCTTCTAGTGAAAACATCTGATCACAATAATCTAATGCCTTGCGCCCCAATGACTTCTTATCTACCTGTTTAGGCGTTGCTTCAAAAAATTTTCGGCGCACATGTGCCCAACAACCTACTAACTTTGCCCTAGGTAATTGGCGATACGCTGACCACATATCACAGTGAACATAGCCATCATATTCGCCAAGAAATTCTTGAACTGCTAAGCCGCTTCGGCGTTGATCATGATGATAAAGCGTAATTGGCTGTGTTGCTTGTTTTCCTGAGTAGAGGGCGATTCAAGAATCCGGAAAAATTAGCAAAAACGATTCAAAAAGTCATCCGTTCTTCTTATCGCCTGACCCCTACGCTTGAAACATCCGTTGATATCGTTATGGCCACTCTTGTAGGGCAGATTCGTTCTCTAGAAGCTTCTATCAAGCAACTAGAAAAGGGCATCGAACAAATCGTAAAGGCCCTACTAGAGTATCAATGTCTAACGAGTATTCCTGGTGTCGGTCCTGTCTACGCCGCGGGATTAATCGCTGAAATTGGACAAATACAACGCTTTGAAAATTAAGCAAAACTAGCAAAATACGCTGGATTACATTTGAAAAAAAGTGAATCTGGTAATAATAAATCTGAAAACACACTACTTACGAAACGGGGAAACAGGTTTCTTCGCTATTACTTAATTGAAGCCGCCAATTCTGTAAGAAGACATCTCCCTGAATATAATGAATTTTATCGTAAGAAGTATCAAGAAACACCTAAACACCAACATAAACGTGCTATCGTCTTAACTGCAAGAAAATTTGTTCGTCTGGTGGATACGCTGCTACGTAACCATCAACTCTATACGTCACCAAGGAGCGTGGAGAGTTAGAATAACATGATTCTAGATGCATCTTTCTTGGCAAGAACCTGGTAAAAACGTTTTATTTCGCTAGGTTTATTTAAGTGCGCCATCAATGTGGTTTTATCGTAAAAACTAAATTAAAAATTTTCTTGACTTTAACACCACTATGCTTCAATACTTATCGATCTTCAAGATATGCTTGAATTTGTTGTGCATCTTCAAAAGTTAACTCGCCAGATTCCAATTGTGAAACTAAATTTTCTTTCATATCAACAGGTATCTCCCAATAACCATCGATACATTGAAATAACTCCTCGTCATACTCTTCAAAAATTGGATAGATTCTTAAAAAATCATCAAATGATAAACCTTGGTCCTCATAGTAATCTTTGACTAATCCATTTTTAATTGCCTGTTGGGTCGGTAAACCCGTTTCAGTAATAATTCCTCTCTCTACCATCAAACGATAAAAAGTGCATTTATCTAGCGATTGCTGTGTCGTTTCAAGATAATACTTTAATCCTTCTTCAACTAAAGGTGGGTAAATAATTTCCATTTTGGTTCCCTCCTAAAAGTTATATATTAAACTATTTTGAAGCTCCTTTAATTACTTTCTTTCCATTATAGTACCCTTTTAAAGATACATGATGGCTACGTCTATAATCACCATTCACTTCGTCAAATGAAATTTCTGGTTTTACTACAGTTTGATGAGTTCTTCTTAACCGTTTCTTCGCCTTAGATGTTTTTCTTGCTGGTACTGCCATGATATTTCCTCCTCTTACCAACTCGCTTTTTTTACTCCAGGAATCAAACCTTGATGGGCAAGCTCTCTAAAGTTAATACGGGACATACCAAACTTCCGCATATACCCTCTTGGACGGCCATCCGTCTGATCACGAAGCCTCAGACGATTTGGATTTGAATCTCTTGGCAATTTCGCAAGGGCGGTGCGATCTCCTATGGCTTTTAATTCTTGACGTTTGTCTGCATATTTTTCAATCATTTCCATTTGTTTCTTTGCTTTAGCAATTTTAGACTTTTTTGCCATATACATTTATAATCCTTTCGTTTTGATTTAGATGCCGCAAATCGTAAGCATTACGTTTTGTCATTAACACTATACCAACAAAAATTTCTCTTGTCAACAATAAATGACATGAAATAAAACTCATACCCGTGATGTTAGTTCATTTCAAAATAGCGTAAGTTATTAGCTAGAATAATTTGTTCAATTCGTAACTGTAGTCCGGCTAGGCTTCTAGCTAATGTATGTTCGATGTTAAAGAGACGACACAGTTCAGAAAATCGTGTTTCAATGGTTCGTCTCATGGCCATCAGTTTCCAATCATTATGTTCTTCGGCTCCTGTCATGCTTTTAAGAAATGGCGTCCATAGATGGTAACCTTGTTGTTCTAAGGCCTTCTTGAGTTCACTGCTTAGTTATAGCCTAAATCCCCTAGGATAATCGATTGCTTGCGTCCCTCTAATAGTTCATAAACCACCTTGATATCATGTACAGAGGCTGGTGTGACAACATAGTTCAGAATATAACCAGATAAGGTCACCAGCATATGAACTTTGAAGCCGTAGAAACAAAGATGTTTAGAGGCGTTGTAGCCAATATCGGCTAATCCTTTAAAAATGGTAGCTCTGTGATTGCGAATAGGTTGGCAAAGTGGCAAAGGAAAACTATCTATAATGGCTAGTTTATCAGATGGAAGCATTTCACTCATAGCTTTCCGGATTAATTGGACGAGCCAAATCAATTGTTTTGACCGACGATTGAAACGACTTCTTTCTAGTAGCTGCCCACAAGGAAAGAGGTGGCAGATACTGTAGAAATGACGCTGTGACGTTATGCCTAGTTCAGCCTGTAACAAAAGCAAGACAAGAATTGATTCATCTGAAACTTTGGCTAAACTAACATTACGCCGATGTTTGAAGAAATCGGGGCAATAGTTTTGGTAGAAATGATGACAAATTTGACATAATTGGCGTACATTCCATTGTAAATGATGAGATTTAACGGTATAGTGTAAGTGGCTTATTTGGACTAACCTCCTGTATGTTTCATCCCTTACAGTATAGTCCATTTGGGCTTTTTATTGTATTTTGAAATAAACTAGCACCACGGGTATAATACATATATTTCAATTAAAAATAGTTTGACAATCAAAAGAATTTAGATGATAATAAGAAATCATAAATGAAAATATCAATTGATGACAATAAAGGAGAAATATTATGAGTTTTTTAACTGGTAAAAAAATTGTGGTTATGGGTGTAGCCAATAAAAAAAGCATTGCCTGGGGCTGTGCTCAAGCGTTGATTCAACAAGGTGCTGAAGTCATTTATACTTATCAAAATGAACGAATGGCTAAATCATTGGTCAAATTAGTTGGAGAAGAGCCTTTCATGGTTGAGTGTGATGTCGCTGATGATCAATCCATTCAATCTGCCTTTGAACAAATCAAATCTTATGCTGGTGAAATTCACGGTGTGGTTCATGCGATTGCCTATGCGAATAAAGAAGATTTACAAGGAAAAGTAACAGAAATTTCACGTCAAGGTTATGCATTAGCGCAAGACATTAGCAGTTATTCTTTCATTGCTGTTACGAAATATGCTAAACCTATCCTTGCTGAAAATAGCGGGATTGTAACCTTAACATACTTAGGGGCTGAGCGTGCAGTACCAAATTATAATATGATGGGGATTGCCAAAGCGGCTTTAGAATCGTCTGTACGTTATCTTGCAGCGGAATTATCTCCTGAAAAAATCAGGGTCAATGCTATTTCAGCTGGTGCAATTAAAACACTTGCTGTAACGGGTGTCAAAGATTATCAAAAACTATTACAATTGTCAGAAGATCGTACACCGGATAATGTAGGCGTCACAATTGAAGAAGTCGGCAATGTATGTGCTTTTTTAATGAGTCCCCTTTCAAGTGGCATTATTGGCGAAGTTATATTTGTTGATAAAGGAGTTCATCTATCGTAAAGGTATTATGTAAACTTTATTCTTTACCTTCCCTTTCTTTTGATTTTTACTTTGTTATGATACAATTATTTTAAAGGAGGGATTTTATGTTAGCTACGAATAATGGCTCTGTAGCAGAAACAACAGAAAAACAATTAAATGCCTTACAACGTTGGTGGCATAATATTAATTGGGAGAATATTATTAATACAATTGTTGATAAAGCAATTGGTGTGGTTTTACTCACCCTCTTATTCTTTATCCTTCAGCGTTTGAGTTTCTTTTTACTTGATCGTGTCTATAAACAATATGCCAAAAGATACAGTATGAATGAAAATCGCTTAAACACCTTTAAAACATTGATGCATAATATCATTCAATATACGCTCGGCTTTTTTTACGTTTATAGTTTATTATCTGTTTTAGGTTTTCCAATCGGTTCATTACTTGCAGGTGCCGGAATTGCCGGAATTGCGATCGGTTTAGGTGCACAAGGATTTATGAATGATATTATTACAGGTGCCTTTATTATTATGGAACAACAAATCGATGTAGGGAACTATATTCGCCTACCAAATTTAGGAATAGAAGGCACGGTCATGTCTGTCGGAATACGTACCTTACAATTAAAATCAACAGATGGTACCCTACATTACGTTCCAAATCGTAATATCACTGTCATTAGCAATACCTCACGTGAAAATATGCAAGTATTGGTTGATGTGAGAATTAATCCTAATGAAGGAATCGAGGAAATGAAACAAATTATTACAACGGTGAATCAAGAATTTGCTCAAGTCCATCATGAAGTCATTAAGACGCCACCAAGTATTTTTGGTGTGGTTGACTTAGGAAATAATAATTTTGCGATTCGCAGTATTATGTATGTTTCAAATGGCCAACAATTTAGTATTAAGCAAGCCTATTTAACTGCTTGTATTGATGCCTTAGTACAAAACGGCTACACCATTCCTAATACACCAATTATTACGAAATGAAATAACCGCACATCGCCAAAAGATTAATCGGTGATGTGCGGTTTTGTTTATTGAGCTTTTTTCTGCTCGTTTTTTTCTATTAGATAATATCTACTTTCAATTTCATGTACCATATGATTGACAGATTTGAGTATCGTTTTTCTTGTATAAATGCCTAAAAAAACATTTTCTGCTGTTACATAGGGTAAAAAGGGTTCATTGACCAAACGCCGCAACAAGACTTCTAGCCCTTCGTTTTGATGAATGGTTGTGACATTTACTTCCATTACATCAGCAACCGTTAAACTTTCAAGTAGACTCATATCAAAACCAGTTAAGCCGCTAATTGCGCGCATAATATCTGCTAATGAAAGTAAGCCTACTAAATGATCTTCACTGTCTAATACTGGTATTTTTGAATATCCCACATTTGTAAGGACTAAAAGTGCATGTTCTAATGGATGGGTGTAAAGTACCGTTGCAACATTTTCAGCTTCGATTAAAAAAGTATCTTCTGTTTCAGTTAATAATTCTTTGACGTGTTTACCAATCATTTCATATCCACCTATTTTTCAAATTCAAAAGCTAAATCGGCAATTGGTTGATTTGCACGATTGTAGTACTGAATCTTCCAATGTGTTGGTGTACTTTCAATAATCGCAAAACTACGATGTTGAATTGGACCTCGTGGTAGTAAGATGCTACCAGGATTTAAATATAGTCGATGATTCACCACTTCGCAACCAATTAAGTGGGTATGTCCAAACAATATGATATCAGCATGACTTTGTTCCGCTAAATAAGCAAGTTTTTGTAGTCCCATTCGTACTCCGTAAAGATGACCGTGTGTCACCAAGATTTTATCTTCTGGTGTGGTAATGATTTTAACATCTTCATACCCATTATCGTAATCACAGTTTCCAGCTACGACATGAATCTCTTTCCATAATTCATCATCACTAGACAATTCTGAATCTCCGCAATGTATCACGTAATCTACTTTATCTTTCCATTGTTTGAATACATCGACTACAATTTGACGATCTTGATGGCTATCACTCAGTACAAGATATTTCATAATCATTCTTCCTCTCTATGCTTCTAACCAGGCTTGCCATAATCCATCCAATTTTTTCATCGCTTGACCACGATGTGAAATCTCATTTTTCTCTTCTGGTGTTAATTCAGCAGATGTTTTTTCTAGACCATCAACGATAAATAATGGATCATAGCCAAAACCATTTTCACCTCTAGGAATTCGTGCAATACGTCCGTTCCAAATGCCCTCAACAACGAGCGATTCTTTTTGTGGCGCAGCAAAGACCAAGGTACAATGGAATTGCGCTGTACGATTTTCATCTGCTACGTTGGTTAATTCATGCAGTAATTTGGCATTATTGGAGGCATCACTCTTTTGTTCACCGGCAAAGCGTGCGGAATAAATTCCTGGCATACCTCCAAGTGCATCGACAGTCAAACCAGAATCATCAGCTAATACTGGACATTGAAGGATATTGGCAATTGTTTCCGCCTTTAATCGGGCGTTTTCTTCAAAAGTTTGACCGGTTTCTTGCACTTCAGGTAGTTCAGGAAAATCTTTCATGGTTTTAATTTGATAGCCCGCTTTAGCAAACATTTTTTCAAATTCTTTCGCTTTACCCATATTTCCTGTTGCAATCATAATCGTTTTATCAGCAACAGCATCATTAGCTGTATTCTGTACATATAAAGCTTCTTTTTGATAAGCAATTAAAGATTCGATGGCTTCTTTTCCATAGTGTAATAAGTGATTTAATTGGTCGCCATCAAAGGTAGCTTCCTCTCCTGTCCCTTGAATTTCAACAAAGCGGCCAGATTCAGTCATGACTAAATTCATATCTACTTGGCAGGCAGAATCCTCAATGTAATCCAAGTCGACGGCGTAACTATCATCTTCTAAAATCCCTACACTAATAGCAGCTAGATGTTCTTTAATTGGATTTTCGCTTAGCTCCCCTGTTTGCATCAGTTTATTAATCGCTAATTGTAAAGCAACAAAAGCACCAGTAATACTTGCTGTACGTGTACCTCCGTCTGCTTGAATGACATCACAATCGACAATAATGCTACGTTCTCCAAGTTTTTCTAGATCAACCACCGCACGCAAACTCCGACCAATTAAACGTTGAATTTCCATTGTACGGCCAGATAATTTACCTTTTGAGCTTTCTCGGCGATTTCTAGTATTGGTTGCTCGTGGTAGCATACTATATTCAGCACTTACCCACCCAGTTTCGCTACCACGTAAAAATGGTGGCACACTTTCTTCAATTGTCGCAGAACAAATGACTTGTGTATCTCCAAAAGAAATCACAACCGAGCCTTCTGGATGCTTAAAGACATTTGTTTGAATATCAATTCTTCTTAAATCATTTACTTGACGGCCATCATGACGCATGTAAATTCCCCCTTTATAATTGAATATGTTTGGCTTGAATATCAGGAATATTTAACCAATTTTTAGCAATTTGATTAAAACTTTGTGTTGATCCGGTTGTATAAAATTGACGTGTTGGTGTGGTATTTTCCGGTGAGTTGGCAATATCAAAGTAGTCTAAAAGCATGCTGACCTCTCCGACTGTTTCAACGCCAGAGTCGATTAAAACCACCTCTTTGCCCATTACATTTTGAATAATCGGACGTAGTAAAGGATAATGTGTGCATCCTAAAATCAAGGTGTCGATGTTTTTTTTCGTCATCGGTTGTAGTGTTTGAGCGACAATTTTTTTTGCCACACTTGAATTTGCTTGATTACTTTCTACTATCGGAACAAATCTAGGACACGCTAAACTCACAGGTTGAGCAGTCGGTACTTTAGAAAGAATGGCTTGTTCATAACTGCCACTTTGGATGGTTCCTTGTGTGCCGATAATCCCAATTCGTTGCGATTTTGTATTTTTGACAGCAGCTCTAGTTCCAGGTAAAATCACACCGACAACTGGAATGTCTAATTGTTCCTTAATTTGGGTTAAAGCTGCTGCAGTCGCCGTGTTACAAGCGATTACAAGCATCTTAATATTTTGTTTTAGTAAAAAATAAGTCATTTGCCAAGTAAATTCAATGACTTGTTCTTTTGGACGTGGACCATATGGACAACGCAGATTATCTCCTAAAAAAATAATATTTTCATTTGGTAGTTGTTTTAAAGCTTCCTTAACAACGGTTAGCCCTCCTACTCCTGAATCAATAAAACCAATTGGAGCAGTATTTATCATAAAATAAACTTCCTTTTTTTATATTTTATCCATCCATATTTTCGCTTTTTTTCGCTAAGAATGCAAGTAATTATCTTGAAATCTTAGCAAACCAAAATAAATTTTAATCTTTGCAACTAAAAAGTCATAAACTGGTTGCTAAATCTAGTAAAACAAGGTAGGATAAAACTTGTGAGAATTAGTAGAAAAAGGTGAAAACAATGAATATTATTTTAACTGGTGATCGTCCAACAGGTCAATTGCATTTAGGTCATTATGTTGGTTCTTTAAAAAAACGTGTTGAAATGCAAGCTGATGAAAATAATCAAATGAATATCATGATTGCAGATGTACAAGCTTTAACCGATAATGCCAAAAATCCCGAAAAAGTTTCTAAAAACGTATTAGAAGTTGCCCTTGACTATTTAGCAGTTGGTTTAGATCCAAAACGATCAACCTTATTTATTCAGTCGCAAATTCCACAATTGGCTGAATTGATGATGTATTACATGAATTTAGTTACGGTTGCGCGTGTGAAACGCAATCCCACTGTTAAAAGTGAAATTGAACAAAAGAAATTTGGTGAAAGTGTCCCAACCGGATTTTTTGTTTACCCTATCTCCCAAGCAGCTGATATTACGGCTTTCAAAGCAAATCTAGTACCCGTTGGCGAAGATCAAAAGCCAATGTTAGAACAAACACAAGAAATTGTTCATACCTTTAATAGTACTTATGGTGAAGTTTTAGTCGAACCTAAAGCTGTATTACCTGAAAAAGGAATGGGGCGTTTACCAGGTATCGATGGCAATGGTAAGATGAGTAAGTCTTTAAATAATGGTATTTACTTGGCTGATGATGCGGATACGATTAAGAAAAAAGTCATGTCTATGTACACCGATCCAAATCATATTCACGTTGAAGATCCTGGGCAAGTTGAAGGCAATATGGTCTTTACTTATCTTGATGTATTTGGCAAAGATAAAGCCTATATTGAAGAGCTAAAAGAACATTATCGTCGTGGTGGACTTGGTGATGTGAAAATTAAACGCTACTTAATCGATGTATTAGAAGCTGAATTAGCCCCAATTCGTGCCCGTCGTTTAGAGTTTGCCAAAGACCCACAAGCTGTGATGGAAATGTTGCGACAAGGTAGCTTACAAGCTGAAAAAGTAGCAGCTGCAACCCTTGATGATGTGAAAAAAGCGATGGGTATTCAATATTTTTAATCGATTTACGAGGATTGAAACAAGATCAATCCTCGTTTTTTCATTATCTTAAATTTTCCCAAACGGTAATTAACTTATTAATTTTACAGGGCGCATCTAAACCAAACTCTCTAAGTAACATTTGAACCAGATTTTCATCTAGTTTCTCTTTTTTACCTTCTTTGAAATGAGCAAATACGTGATAAGTCAGTTCATCGCAAAATTCTGGATGACTATGTAACCAGTATTCAACTGCCTTATTTTGATTTTTTTCTTTGGCATAATTTCTTTTATAATAATACCCGGCATAAGCTTTTTTCTTACTTTTATAACCAAATCCTTGGGCATCATCTAATATTTCCCCAGTTGTCACATTTATAATAATGTATCTAGCTTCTCCTCTTTGCGATAATTTTCTTGAATAGACTGCTTGATAATCTACATCATTCATGGTAATCCTCTCCTCTTTTTATGCTCTACTTTATAAATACGCAAAATAGGGAGAAAAGCTTTTTAAAACCATAAAAAAAATCTAGAAAATCAGAAAAATCCTAATTCTCTAGATTACTTTTAAACTTATATTTTACGTAAGCGATAGATACTGATTATCAATGAGCTAAAACATAGTAAAAATGAACCAAAAAAGGCAATTTTCATACCATAAATAAAGAATTCTGGATGTTGATTCAAATAAGTGGTTACCTTATACCCTGCTTTGAGACTCATTGCTTGATAAAGAATAGTGGTTGCTAAACTAATACCGACAACCATCCCAAAGTTTCGCGCAAATGAGTTTAAACTTCCCGCCAGGCCAAGATTTTCTCTTGTGACACTACTCATGACCATTGTGTTATTAGGTGATTGGAATAATGAGTTACCTAGACCTACAAATGCTGTTATCACTGCATAGACAAAAATCGGCGTATGGATATCTAAAAACATGTAACAAATTTGGGTAATTGACAAAATCGTTAATCCAGAAATAACTAAATATTTTGGACCAAATTTGTCCGTTAATAAGCCGCTTAATGGTGAAGCAACGACCATAACGACTGGGAAAACCATCATTAATAATCCTGCCACACTTGGTTTAAGATTTAAAGTACGTTGCAAGTAAAATGGCACAATGACATTAATAAAAAAGTTTGAAGCAAAAATCAAAGTTGCACATAATAAACTGAGGCTGAAGGTTTGATTTTTGAAAATACCAAAAGTAATTAATGGCAATTTTACGCGTTTTTCCACTAAAATAAAGCCTGTAAAAGACAAAATGGCGGCGATGAATAAAATGATTGGTAAAATGCGTGTAAATCCGATCTCTTGTCCGATAAAGATGCCACCAAATAAAGTGATGATAAACAAGGCAAATAAGCCAAATCCTTTTGTATCAATCGGATGACCTGAGCGATGGATATCTTTAGGTAAAACTTTGGTACCTAAGATAAAGGTTAAAATACCGATTGGAATATTAATCCAGAAGATATAGCCCCAGGGTAACTGTCCTAAGATTACCCCACCAATTCCTGGACCAGCGATTGAACCTAGAGAGACAAAAGCACCGATGGATCCTAATGCCCGACCTCTTTCACTCATTGGAAAAACTTCTGTGATAATACCGGTATTGGTGGCCATCGTCATACTTGCACCAATTGCTTGAATAATACGAGCGACTAATAATAGACCTAAAGAATGATTAAAGCCACATAAAAAAGAACCTAACGTAAAAATAATCATCCCTAGACGAAATACTTTAATTTTTCCGATGCTGTCCCCTAATTTTCCAAAAACCAACAAACATGCACAGGCAGTCATTAAATAAATCGAAACTACCCACTCTACTTGGTTCATCGGAATATTTAAATCTTTTGAAATGACGGGTAATGCGATGTTTACAATACTACCATCTAAAGTTGACATGAATGTAAAACTCGCCACTGCAATTAAAATAAGCCAGCGATTTTTTTGAACGATAGGATTGTCCTGATAAGTTGGCAAAACAATCTCCTCCTTTAAATAAAATTTGGCGTAAAGTATCATAACACGAAAAACTAAAAAAAGCGAATAAAACCACTAGCTCAATAAAATGAGAACTAGTGGTCTTAAAATCATTTATCGGATAATCGCTGAGAAGTTTTCAGTTAAGGCTTTGGTTACTTTTTCCATCGCTTTATTCACTTCTTCATCTGTTAAAGTGGCTTCAGGATTTGTAAATGTTAGTGAATAAGCCAATGATTTGAAGCCTAGATCGATATTTTTACCTTGATAGACATCAAAGATAGCTACATCACTTAAGAATCTACCAGCAGCTTGTTTAATGACACTGATAACTTCTTGGTTTGAAATCTTTTCTGATACTAACATCGCAATATCACGTGACATGGATGGGAATTTAGAAACTGGTTTAAAGCTAAACTTGCCAAATGATGCCGCAATTAACGCTTCAACATTTAATTCTGTGACATAAGTTTCTGGAATGTCGTAAGCTTTAGCAGTCGTTGGATGGACTTGGCCAACAAAGCCAATTAATTCTTCCCCTAAGTAGATATAGGCACTTCTACCTGGATGTAAATCCTTCATGTTTTGCGCGCGTTCATATTTAATTTCATCAGCAACACTTAACTTTTCAAATAATTGATCTAAAATACCTTTTGCATGGTAGAAATCAACTTTTTCATTTGCTGTTTGCCAATCTTTAGTCTGCCATTGTCCACTTAAAGCAAAAGCAATATGGTTTTCTTCTAAAGGCAAGTTTTTCTTAGGATTTTCATTTTGATAGAAGACACGACCAACTTCATATAAGGCGATTTGGGTATTTCTTCTAGCTACATTATATTGCACATCATCAAGTAACCCACTGATTAGATTCATGCGTAATACACTACGATCCTCAGTCATTGGCCAGTCTAGACGTGTCACGATGCTATCCTTAAATGTAAATTGTTTAGATTTTTCTTCAGTCGTTAATGCATAACTGATTGCTTCGTTTAATCCATCGCCTTCTAATAAAGTGCGAATTTTTCGTAAAGCTTTTTGCTCAGGAGTTAAGCTTCCTGCAACTGTTTCTCCACTAGGTAGTGTTGAAGGAAGTTGATTGTAACCATATATACGCGCCACTTCTTCAATTAAATCAGCTTCAATGCTGATATCCCAACGTCTTGGTGGCACATTCACTTGATAAGCTGTTTCGTTGCGCTCAAAAGTAAAACCAAGGGCTGTAAAAATTTCATCAACTTGGTCAACTGTTAAATCAGTTCCAAGATATTGATTGATACGTTCTAATTTGACAGCTACTGTTACATCTTTCGCATCCACACTTGAGCCAACTACTGCTCCAGCTAAGACCTCTCCACCTGCTAATTGTTGAATCATCGCAGCGGCAAAGTCACAAGCTTGACTCACAGTTGCACGGTTAATACATTTTTCAAAACGCGCAGATGATTCACTACGTAGATTAAAGGCTTTAGATGCTTTACGAATCGCAATAGGTTCAAATAAAGCAGCTTCTAAGGCAACGGTTGTAGTTGATTCAATAATTTCAGAATCTCTCCCCCCCATGACCCCTGCTAAGGCTACAGGCTCTTTTCCGTTGGTAATAACGATTTGTTCTGGCGTTAGTTCACGTGTTTCGTCATCTAAAGTAACTAGGGTTTCACCAGCTTTCGCACGACGAACAACAATTTCTTGACTATTTAGACGATCGTAGTCAAAAGCATGTAAAGGTTGACCAAATAGCATGAGTACATAGTTTGTTACATCGACAACATTATTAATTGGGCGAATTCCCGCATTCATTAAACGGTTTTGTAGCCATTGAGGACTCGGCGCAATTTTCACATTTTCAATGACACGAATTTGGTAACTTGGGGCATCATTTGTATCTTCTACGCTAACTTTGATTTTATCGCTAGCTAATTGATTACTTTCGACTAACGATAGGTCTTTGAATTGTGGTGTTTGACGATAGATGGCGCCAACTTCATAAGCCACCCCACGCATACTTAAAGCATCTGCACGGTTTGGGGTAATAGATAGTTCTATTAAATCATCATCCATATCTAAATATTTAAAGACTTGATCTCCACAAATGGCGTCTTCAGGTAAGTATTGGATACCTTCAGCATACTCTTTTGGAATGACGTTGTCCGTATAGCCGATTTCTTGTAAGGAACAAATCATACCATTGGAAACTTGGCCACGCATTTTACCTTTTTTAATTTTGACATTTCCAGCAATTCTAGAGCCTGGTAAAGCAACAATCACTTTAATGCCGGCTTTGACATTTGGTGCGCCACAAACGATTTGAGATAATTCTTCTTCACCAATATCTACTTGGCAAATAGATAGATGGTCAGAATCAGGATGTGGCACGCATTCTTTTACTTCACCAACGACAATTTTTTTCAACCCATCCATTGGTCTTGTTACTGCTTCGACTTCGATACCAGTTAATGACATTTGATCGGCTAATTCTTTCGCAGTGACTTTTGATAAATCTAAATATTCGTTTAACCATTTATATGAAACTAACATTCACTTACTCCCCCTTAAACTGACTGATAAAGCGCAAATCATTAAGATAGAAGTTACGGATATCATTGACTCCATAACGTAACATGGCGATGCGGTCTGGTCCTAAACCAAAAGCAAAACCTGAGTAAACTTCAGGATCGATTCCTGACATCTTCAAGACATTTGGATGCACCATACCTGCCCCTAAAATCTCAATCCAACCGGTGTGTTTACATACGGAGCAACCTTCACCACCACATTTGAAGCAACTAACATCGACTTCAACACTTGGTTCAGTAAATGGGAAATAGCTTGGACGTAAACGAATTTTGCGATCTGCACCAAACATTTTTTGCATAACTTCTTCTAATGTTCCTTTTAAATCAGCCATTGTAACATTCTTATCAATCACTAATCCCTCAATTTGATGGAATTGATGAGAGTGAGTCGCATCATCAGTATCACGACGGAATACTTTACCTGGTGAAATCATGCGTAATGCCCCTTTAGAGAAATCGTGTTTTTCCATGGTGCGCGCTTGTACCGGTGAAGTATGGGTACGAATTAAAATTTCATCAGAGATATAAAAAGTATCCTGCATGTCACGAGCTGGGTGATCTTTTGGTAGATTCATGCGTTCAAAGTTATAGTGATCTTGTTCCACTTCGAATCCTTCGACCACTTCGTAACCCATCCCAACAAAGATATCTTCAATTTCTTCAATAATTTGCGTTAATACATGACGCGTCCCTTGTTTCATTGGTTTACCTGGTAAGGTCACATCAATTGTTTCATCTTCTAAAGCTTTTTGTAAGGCTAGTTGTTCTAATAATTCTTTCTTTGCTTCAATTTCTTTCGTGATAATATCACGAATTTCATTGGCAAAACTACCTACTTTCGGACGTTCTTCAGCAGATAAATCTTTCATACCACGTAAAACTTCAGTGATTGGTCCTTTTTTACCTAATGTTTCTACGCGAATTTGGTTCAAACCAGCTAATTCTTTTGTTTCTTCAATTTTAGCCAAAGTCTCATGTTTGAGTGCTTCTAACTTTTCTTGTAAAGACATCAAAATTCCTCCTATAAGTTGAATCTATCAAAAAATATTGATTGAAATGAATATTAGAGCGTTGATAAAAATAAAAAACTCGCTCCTATTGAAAGGAACGAGTTGTCGTGTTACCATCCTAATTCGTAAAAGCAAATATAGTCTTTTACGCACTTAATTCGTTAACGATAAAGTTTACCGACCTAGATAACCTAGATTGACTAGAAAGTGAACTTCGCTTATTCGCCCAGCCCTTGCTTTCAGTCTATGGCAAGTCTCCCTGTTTCTGCTTGAAATAAGTTACTCTTTTTCATCATTGTCTTTTTTGATATTTAACTAATGAATAGTTTACAAGAGATTCTTTTAAATTGCAAGCAAGAATCAAAGTTTAAAAATAGTTAAATTTATTTTTTGGCAAAGACTTCAATTTCTACTAAGAGTTCAGGATCAATTAGTTGTTTGCGTAGGCTCGTCATTGCCACCTTGAAAAAGTCCTGAAATTGCTGCCCAAATATTGGCAAAGAAACTCTTGATTTTTTCCCATAACCCTTGGGATTTTGCTTCAAGTTCATTCTTTAAATTAGATAGATCAATTTCTTTACTCAAGTCTTTAAAAATATTTTTTTGATTCAGCATTGTTAGTAAATCAATAATTTTATTGACCTGTTCTTTAGTTAAGATATCTTGTAACCCTTGATTTTCTAGGGCCTGATTAACAGCTTGAGTAACAGTATCCTTATCAATTTTTTGACCTTCCGAAGCTGCTTTAGCTAGTAATTCTTTAGCTTCTTCTTGGGCCGCATTTAGTTTTTCATCAGAATAACCAGAGACATTTTGATTTTCTTGGGTGATGTCATTTAAGACTTTCATTTCTTCTTGAGCTGCTTGTGTCCGTGTAGTATCAACTGTACCACCCGCTTCTTTTACAATTTTATACACACCAGCTAAGGCACCCGAACCATCGATTGGAATCACTGAAGCCACTGTAATTTTAGCATCGGTAATTCCTGCTGTTTGAGCCGCATTTTTATACTGATTGGCGGTGATTGAAGTAATATTTGCTGGCGTTGCAATTTCTACTTCAATTCCCTCACCTTTTGCTTTTGTTTCTAAATGTACGGATGAATAGACTTTCCATTGTGCATTAAAGTCAGTTTTAGAAATATAGTTCATTAAATCATTACCATCAGTTGTGTAAATGGGTACTTCTTTCACTTGCCCGAGTGAATTTAAGGTTTGCTGTTTTTGATCGTCTGTTAACGCATTTCCTAAAGCAATAGCATTGATTGAATCAGGGACATTGCTTGTATCAGCTTCTACATATTGAGGGGTAGTAAAACCAATGCCACCAATAAGCAAGGCACAACATAGTAATCTTTTATTCATCATTAAAATCATCCTTTTGCTTTTTTTTTACAATATAGCGCGTATATCATTGATTGTCAGTAAGCGAGTTGAAAAAATTACCAAAAATTTAGAAATCTAATATTTTTTGATGTGTGAGTAAAACTAATTTTCTCTCGCTAACTGGTAATTGTAAGGCTTGACTTAAGGCTTGGCTATAAAGTTTAAGCTGACCATAATAACGTTCTTTGGCGGTTTCTTCAATATTATTTTTAAAATAGTCAGTCTTAAAATCAAAAAGAATAATTTGTTCATTTTCGATAAAATAGCCATCAACTACACCGTGTACAAGCATGTGTGATTCTTTTTCATCGAAGTCTTGAAAAATTTCATTCGCTTCTTTTAACATCGCAAAAGGTACTTCTCGTTTTAAGGACTGAGCATTTTGGATGACTCTTTGTCCTAATGTTGATTGGAAAAACCATAAGATATGCTGATAAGGTATTTTTGAGACTAGTTTTTCATCAAGAATCTGATTTTCTTTTAGTCTTTGCACTAATTGGTGTAAGGAATCTGGTGTAATAGGCTGCGTGACATCAATCAATTGCAACAACTTGTGAGTCGCACTACCAATTTCAGCACCCGTAATTTTAACTTCTTGCATAAATTTAGGTATCGCTAATTCATTTGAAGTTTTACGATAGCCTTGTGTTTCTTGTTGCCAACGATTTTGCCAAACTAATTTATTCAGCTTTTCCTCATCTGGATCTTCGTATAATCGCTTCAGTTCAGAAACGGACTGATAACTAGCTGTTTTGGTCGATAATGGATAATCATAAGCTTTGGTCATTTGCTGGATATATTCATCTAAAGCTTGATGATTCGTTGTTTCTTGCTGACTTGTCTCAGCTAAACTTTCAGGTGTATTTTGTTCTGGTGCGACAAGTTGATCAGCTTGGTAAAAATGAATGCCGAATTTAGCTGGATGTTGAATGGTCATGGCTGTTGCAATTGATTCATCTACTTCTTTGGCAAATGACTCATGGCGAATTAAACAATAGCCAATCCAGTTGATAAAAGTATCTGCATTTAATCTAAGCATCGGACTTAATACGGTGTTTTCTTGCATTGCCGCCTTTTGCCACTCATTTAGCATGGATTCTTTATCTTTGACGGTTCCGACTAAATATAATTTTTGTTCAGCACGGGTCAAAGCAACATATAATTTACGCATTTCTTCAGAGAAAGCTTTTTGTTTTTTCAATTGATTAATGACTAGATAAGGTAAAGTTGGGTATTGAATCTCTTGCTCATCTAAAAATTTCGTCCCCATCCCTAATTTTTCTTCTAGAATGTATGAATTTTTGAAGTCTTGTTGATTAAATTTCTTGGCTAAATCTACCACAAAACATACTGGAAACTCCAAACCTTTACTTTGGTGGATAGTCATAATTTGTACGGCATTTTCTTTGATTTCACTAACAGGCTTTGCTAAATCATGTTCTTTTTCTTGCATGATTTGAATAAAACGAATGAATTGATAAAGGCCCTTAAAACTACTTTGTTCATAAGACTTGGCACGACTAATAAAGCTGAGCAAATTCATTTGACGTTGCACTCCAGAAGGCATACCACCGACAAAATCTAAAAAGCCCGTATCTTGATAAATGGTCCAAAGTAGGTTTTCTAATGAATCACGCTTAGATAGATTTCGCCACTTGAGTAACTGTTGATAAAAATGAGCAATCTTTTCTTGATAGTCGCTACTTATTGATAAATTCTCTAAGAAAGCATCATAAAAACGTTCTTTCTTACTATTAATTCTTATTTGAGCTAGTTGTTTTTCATTTAAACCAACGATTGGACTTCGAAGCACAGCTACAAAAGGAATATCTTGTAACGGATTATCAATGATTTTTAATACCGCTAGAATCGTTTGGACCTCTGTAGCTTGGAAATAATTTTGGGCATCGGCTAATTGGACCGGAATATTTTTTTGCGCAAATATATCCAATAAATGGAGATGGTTTTTTCGCGTTGAAGATAAGATGACGCAATCACCATAAGTAATGTCACGAAATTTCTTTTGTTTTTTATCGTAAATTTGAAATTTTTGTTCGATTAACTCTTGGATTTTATTCGTAATCACGTGAAATTCACCTTGTGTCTTATCATCAATTCCAAATTCATCTGCCATATCATCAAGTTCGGCTTGTTTTTCATATATCAGAAGCTCGGTATGAAAATCTTCACTTGATGGAAAAGCTGTGAAGCCGAATTTTAATTGAGCCGCTTCATCATATTCGATTTGTCCGACTTTTTGATCCATTAATTGTTCAAAAATTAAATTCGTAAAGTCTAATACTTCTTTTCTAGAACGGAAATTTTCAGCTAAGATAATGCGACGTCCATCCTCGTCATGCGCAAATTGTGTATATTTTTCGATAAAAAGTGTTGGATCAGCTTGACGAAAGGCGTAAATGGATTGCTTAACATCCCCTACCATAAACATATTCCCAGGATTTTCGGCTTTTCGCACATAAGAAATAATCGTTTCTTGTAGGCGATTCACATCTTGATATTCATCTACTAAGACTTCATCAAAGGTTTGGCGATAATAATCACTTGCAATACTTACACCATCGACTTCATGACGTAAAATTGCTAAAGCGAAATGTTCTAAATCATTGAAATCAAGGACACTTTTTTGCCGTTTTAATTGCGAAAATTCTACCATAAATTCTTTCGTCAGACTCACCGCAATTTTGATCATTTCTTGACTTTTAGCAATTAATTCTAGCGTTAACTCAGGATCTGTTGGCCAAGATTTTTGCGCATTTGCGAGTAATTCTTTCGCCATTTCGCGATAAGACTTCGCTAATTGTGCCTGGTCATAGTCTGCATGATCTTTTTTCACTATTGTATACCTTGCAAACTTCATATTTTGAATTTGTTCAAAAGCTTGTGTCAATTGATTTTGTTTTAGGCTTTCGATAGGTGCTTGGATCATTGCGATATCATCTTTTAATAGCTGTTCGACTTTTTCCAAACTAGTATATTCAATCATCGTTAGGGCTTGCTCAAGGTATTTGATCATATCTGCTAAAAGAGAGAGAATATATGGTTTCGTGTATTCATTAAAGATTGGATAGTCTTCTAGTGCTTCAACCGGTTCATAACTTTCAACCATATGATTTAACCATTTATCAGGGTTATCATTGGCTCGACCAAAACGATATAAATCCAAAATGAGACGCAACATGCCCTCATCTGAACGGTCATTGCCAAATTGGTGTACAAATTGATAAAAGATATCATCTTCACTCTCATAATGGCGATTAATAACATTTTCAAGGGCTTCATCCATCAACAAAGTCTGTTCCGTCTCATCGCTAAGCAAACGAAAATTAGGATCAAGGTCAATCAAATAGTAGTATTTGCGAATAACCGATAAACAAAACGAGTGTAAGGTAGAGATATGACTCGTCGGTAAGTTCATTAACTGTTGACTAAAATGGGCTCGCTTTTGTTCATCTGACTCAGCATTAATGGCATCTTGTAGCGCTACTTGGATCCGTTCTTTCATTTCATTGGCTGCAGCTTCAGTAAAAGTCACAATTAATAAACGGTCAACGTGGCTACCAAGTTTAAGCTTTTCAATTACCCGTCGTACCAAAACAGTCGTCTTACCTGAGCCAGCCGAAGCACTGACTAATATATTATCTCCACCATCAAAAATCGCTTGCCACTGGGTATCAGTAAATAATTCATTATTAGGTTTTAAAGGAATATTAGGCATTTGGAGCATCCTCTTTCGTTAATATTTCGTCACGCACTGCTTTTTCAATGATACGATAACGATTTTCTGGTAATAAAGCATCAAATTGACAAATACTCTTAAATGGACAAGTTTGACAAGCACGTTTATTGTTGTGTAACGATGGATTAATTTCAAGTTTCCCTTCATAAATGGTATTTCCAGCTTGTTGCATATTTCGATGATTGATATCAAATAGCTGTTTCATTTCATCATTTGTATAGAATTTATTTTTACTTTGGGAAACAATACCAAGCTGACCATCTTTATTTTTACGTAATGGAAAGACATAAGAATTTTCCTTGGCTTCTAATTGTGCATCCATTACTTCAAAAGCTTGTTCTTCACTAATAAAAAGTCCTTCATACTTGTATTTTTTAAGCAAATCGGTTTCTGTTGCTTCTTCAAATTTTCTTTTTGGACGGTAAACATGTAAATAATACGCGCCCAATGGTTTAATGTCATCGCGCTTTAATTCCTCTTTCACATAGTTTATAGCCACTTCTAGATAAGTAATTAACTGCATCGAAAGACCGTTGTAGAATTCAGCCAAATCAAATTGCTTGTTGCCAGATTTATAATCAACCACACTGACATAAGCTTCTTCTGGACGATTGAAAAGATCAATCCGGTCAATTTTTCCACGTAAATGTAAATGGTGTTTGTCATTTAAATCAATTGTCAGACCTTTTGCATGAGCCTCACGAGTGCCAGCTAAATGACCAAATACAAGTTCTGTTTGTTTAAATTGCATTAAGCCACGTTCTTGTTGGTTACGAATGACCCAGTACATTTGTTTAATGGTTTTTTCTAATTGTTGACGAATATAAACCATCCGTTTTGACCTTGCAAAGATTTCGTAACGACTATCACCTAATAATTTGATTAATACTTTTTCTAAGAGTTCTGCTTGCTTTTCTTGTGTTAAAGGCTCTGTTTGTGAAATAATTTGTTGCACGATTTGGTCCAAAGCATCATGAAAGTAGCTACCAGTTAATGCTGGACTTAGTATTTGTTCTTGGCGTTCTCTAACCTTCAAGCCATAATTCAAGAAATAGCGATATTGGCAAGAATAGAAAGTTTCTAAACTAGAAATCGAGCTATATAAATTGTTTTGATATAACTGCGATGGTTGTTCAGGTGCCAGCGAGGTGGCTGTATTACGATAATTTAAACTACGAAAGATTTGTTTTGCTAATGTTGCTTGATTAGACTTAAGCAAGTAATCTTTGAGTTGTTCCCAAACAGTTGGCAGCGCTTGTTTTGATTCTTGTGTGAGTCGATATAAGACATTTAATTGACGAATCAAAGCACGTGGGCTCACAAGATAATCACTTGGAGATACTTGTGGTTGAATCGCGGTATAAGTCTCAATATTTAAGTTTAATTGTTTAGCCAAACGAGAAAGGTAAAAAGATGGTTTTAAATTTTGACTATTATCATAATTCATTGGATAAGATAAATAGACCTGTTGCGAGCCACTTAACCATGCATTATAGGCAATGAAACTCTCTTTAAGGCTTTGTGACTTACTATTTGCACCTAATTGTTGCGCATGCTCTAGTTGGTTTGCTAAAATATCTCGCTCTTCATCTGATAATAATGTTTTATTCTCAAATTTTCGTGGAAAGGCTCCTTCTTTTAACCCTAAGATAAAACTTACTTTTGTCTGATTGGCGCGAATCAACTCTAAACGGTTCACTTTCAGTTGATCAATGGTTGCTGGAATTTGACTAAACTCATAATTATCAATGGCACTAAATAAAATAGCTTCGAATAAGTCCAATTCAAATGGTGTATCTTTAAAAATATCATAAAATTGGTCAAAGATATCCATTAAGGCTTGCCAAGACTGTTCATGTAATCTTGCCTTTTCTAAATGACCATTAGCTAGTTCTTCATCTCTAAAATAAAGAATTTCACGATCAATATGACAGTCGATGAACCATTGATAAAGTGTTGTGATAGCTTCTCCAAAAGTTTGGAATGATTTGAGTTTTTGGACAAAAGGTGTTACGTTTTGTTGAAAGGCTTGTCTTAACTGATTAACTTGTAATTGTAAAGATTTGATTTCTTCACTAATATCCTTTTCATCTTCGAAATTATAATGTGGGAGTACCCAATCCTCCTCTTTTACCCAGTCATTTCCTTGATAATGATAGGCTAAAACAACATTTTCTAACTCATCAATCATTCGTCGCATTTGTAAATGACCAAGTTGCAAATCTTCTTGTTCTAATAAATCATCAAGGATAAAGAGTTCCGTTTTGAAAAAGTGCAGGACATCTGTGAAACGAAAATGATATTTATGAAAAGCAAAAAGCGATTTTAAAAGATCAGTTAAAGGATGTTGATTCATCAATTGAGGCGTATCAACAAAAAATGGAATCCCCACCTCATCAAATGTATATTGTAAAAATGGTTGATAGATCGACAAATCCGGTGCAAAAATCTGGATATCTCTTAGACGCAAATTTCCTTGCTCTTGCTGTATAAGCTGTTTAATTTTGACGGCTACTCTTCTTAACTCTTCTTGTGGATTTTCTACCCGAGCAATTGAAAAAGTTTGTGCCTGAGATATATCAAATTGAGCGTTTTGATTGGCATTCATCCATATTTGATGAATGGTTTGTTGCCATTCATTCGCGGGCTCTTTCACTTTTTCATCCAGTAATATTTTACATTGATTTTCTTTCGCCATTTCAATTAAACGTTGATAAGTCTGGCTCGTTGGATAAAAGACATCTAAAGGACTCAAAGCTTTTTTGGGATTGTCGATGAGTAAATCAATACAAAGCTGTCCGTAGCCCATGAAATGTTGTAATAATTCAAATTCCTCACTGGAGAAGTCTGAAAAGCCAGTAACAATAAATAAGGTATGACCAAACTCTGCTTTGAGTTGTTGCTTTTCATTTACTGTTAATTTTGTAGACGTTTCACTTGATAATTCAGCTAATATGTTTAGAAATTGCTGATAAACAGTTTCATAATGGAAATCAAAATCTAGACATTTTTGGACAAATGCTTGATAGATGATTTGTAATTCGGCTAGTTTGTCCGCTAATTCAGCATGCTGTGTGGATTCATTTGATACTTGTAGTTGTTGCATTTGAATTCGACCATTTTCAAATTCGTTAAATAAGTCTAGTACTTGCTGAATAAACCCTTGATTCATGATTTCACCACGATAAATACGTAATTGCTCACTCGTTTCAATCAATACCTGACGTAAAATCATTTCTTTCGTTACGGATTGTAGCGGATGATGAATGGCTACAGGAAGTTTTTGGGTATAAAACCAAGCTAATCGTTGAAAACTAAAAATTTGTAAATTCGTACTTGAAAATTCACGAGTGTTTTCAAGTTGTTGATAAGCTTTTAATATTTCAATTTCGCGTTCAAATTTATTATAGTTAGGCACAATGAAAATAACTTGATGGTTAGGCTGTGCTAAATGTTGCTGTGCTTTTTGCATTAAGCTTGTTAAATGATTGCTTGTTCCATCGCCATAAATAAACTGCAAAGTCAAAAGAACCACTCCTTTTGCGATAATTACTATTTACGATTATTATACCATAATACTTAATGGAAACGTGCGTACGAGTTATACAAAATCATACTTTTGATTTATTTCTAATTATATGTTAGTTGTGTTATAATTAAATCATCAAATATATCGAGGTGGATAAAATGAATACCTTTTTTAAAACCATCCAAGTAAATCAACTATTTCTTGGACTTGCTTATATTATCTTAGGGTTACCATTAATCATTGCGCCAAAAAACTCTTTACAGTTAGTGATTACAATTTTATCACTTGTCTTATTATTCTTTGGTGCCAAAAATTGTTATAATGCCTATCGCTTTAAACAACGAATGGGCTATTATGATAGTCGCATGAGTAGTGGGGTTGGTTTGTTGATTGCAGCATTAGTGGTCTTTTTCTTATCAAAATTATTACTTTCTTTCTTACCTTTTATTATTGGTTTGGGCGTATTGATTTCTGGTATTAGTCAATTAATGATGAATATCAACATTCAACAAGCAGTCGGTCATCATATCGGCAGCATCATTTATAGTATTTTAATCATCATTGCTGGCTTAACCATTTTGTTAAATCCGTTTACAGGTGTTTTAGTGGTTATTCAATTTGGTGGTGCTATTCTAATTGTGATGGGTATTACAGCGATTATTAATCATTTTCGTTATAAAAATTCAAATATCTTTTAAGGAGAAGCCTTCTTTTTTAGAGGGCTTTTTTTGATGAAATGAACTTGAAATTTTCAAGAAACTATTCTATTCTAAAGCTAATAAGGCATGAATTGAAGGAGTTGAAAAAATGGAAACCACATTCCATGAAAACCGCTTTGTTGGCTTACTCTTGACTTTTATTGGCGGGGGCATTGATGCATTTACGTATTATCATTTCAATACTTTCGCTGCCACACAAACAGGTAATCTCGTGTTAGCGATTATCGATGCTGTTAAGGGTGAATTTACTTTAGTAGGCGAGAAATTATTGTCCACCCTCTTTTTCTTTTTAGGGATTATCTTGACGAAATTTTTAGTGAGCTATTTTCGCAAAAAAAATCATCCATTCTGGCGTCTAGGCATTCTATATTTTGAAACACTAGTCTTTTTTATGCTAAGTTTGTTTATTGTAGATTTGCCGATTACCGTGATTACCATTATTATTTCGTTTGCTACGGCGATGCAATGGTGTAGTTTTGAACGGATTAACGGTATGAGTTATACCAGTATTATGACTACCGGTAATTTAAAATCAATGGCAACTAATTTATTCGATTATCTTGAGCATGGGAAAGAACAAAATCTACGTCAATTTTTCCATTATTTATTTGTTGTCATGTCATTTTTTGCTGGGGCTTTCACCATTGCCTTACTGAGTCATCATTATCATTTTAAAGCGATTCGGTTAACTGCTTTACTATTCTTTGGTTTAGCGCTTAGTCAAACGTACCAAATGTTCAGATTAAGAAAAATCATGAATCCATAAAAAAGAAGAAGCTCTTTGTTTTCAGAGCTTCTTCTTTTGTTTATTATGCTAAGTAGTTCGCCACTTCATTTAATGCATCCGGAATACCTGCTGGATTTTTACCACCAGCTTGGGCCATATCAGGACGGCCACCACCGCCACCACCAACTTTTGGTGCAATAGCTTTAATTAAGTCACCTGCTTTAATTCCTTTTTCTAAGCCATTTGGACTTACGGCAGCTAATAGATTCACTTTATCATCATTTTCTGTCGCTAAAACTAACACATCAGAAATGGCTTTTTGCTTCCATTGGTCGGCAAGTTGACGCAATTGATTCATATCCTTCACTTGCACTTTAGCAGCAATATATTTCACATCATTAACAACTTTGACATCTTTAAAGACATCGCTCGCTTGTTGGTTTGCTAATTTGCTTGCCAGTGCTTCATTTTCTTTTTGTACTTCACGTAATTGTTGTTGAAGTTGTTCTACTTTTGTTGTAGCTTCTTTATATTGTGGTGCTTTCACTAAACTTGCAATTTGTTTTAAGATTTGCTCTTGATTTTCAAGCAATTCATAAGCTGCTTTACTTGTTACGGCTTCAATACGACGCACACCAGCTCCGATACCTGATTCAGCAACAATCTTGAAGATACCAATTTCTTCAGTATTTGACACGTGATTTCCACCACATAATTCAATAGACCAGTCAGACACATTCACCACACGTACAAATTGGCCATATTTTTCGCCGAATAAAGCCATCGCGCCCATTTGTTTAGCAGAATCAATATCTGTTTCAATGGTTACTACAGGTAAAGCTTCCCAAATTTTCTCATTCACAATGCGTTCCATGCGAATTAATTCTTCGGGGGTTACTTGACCAAAATGCGTAAAGTCAAATCGTAAATGATCCGGTGTTACAAGAGAACCCGCTTGATTGGCATGGCTTCCTAACACTTCTTTTAATGCTTTGTGTAAAAGGTGGGTTGCAGTGTGATTTTTGATAATACGGTTGTGACGCGCTTTATCGACTACTAATTGGTAAGTTTGCCCCACAGTTAATGCTTCTTTTACTTCAAGTGCATGTAAGAATTGGCCATTTGGTGCTTTCTTGACATCAGTTACATGAGCGACCACTTGTCCACTGCCATCGATAATATCTCCGGTATCAGCAATTTGTCCACCCATTTCAGCATAAAATGGTGTTTGTGCAAAAATAGCTTGGACTTCACCTTCAGATACACTGTCGACAATCGCTTCGTCTTGAATGAGGACTAATAATTCACTTTCAGCTTCTAATACTTCATAACCGACATATTCACTTTCAACTTTAATATCAGTCAATAAGGCAGACTGAACTCCCATAGATAATTCTTTGCTACGAGCATTACGCGCACGTTCTCTTTGGGCTTTCATTTCTACTTCAAATCCCGCATGATCAATCTTAAATCCTTCATCACTGGCAATTTCTTCCGTTAATTCAACAGGGAAACCATAAGTGTCATATAGACGGAAAATATCACTACCTTGTAAAGTATCTTCGTGATTTTCTTTTAATTGGGCGATGACTTGGTTTAAGATGGCTAGACCTTCATTGATTGTTTCGTGGAAGCGTTCTTCTTCGTTTTTGATAACTTTTTCAATGAAGTCTTTTTTAGCAAGAACTTCAGGATAGTAGCTTTCCATAATTTTTCCAACAACTGGGACTAATTGATATAGAAAAGCTTGCTTAATGCCTAGTTTTTGACCATGCATGACCGCACGACGTAATAAACGACGTAAAACATAGCCTCGGCCTTCATTTGACGGTAAGGCTCCATCGCCAATTGCAAAAGATAAGGCACGAATATGGTCAGCAATTACTTTAAAGGAAATATCTGTTAATGGTGATTGTCCGTATTTAACACTACCACTTAATTTTTCCACTTCTTTAATGATTGGCATAAACAGGTCAGTCTCGAAGTTAGTTGGTGCATTTTGGACGATAGAAACCATTCGTTCAAGCCCCATCCCTGTATCAATGTTTTTATGTGGAAGTGGTTCATAAGTATCATCTGGTTTATGATTGAACTCTGAAAAGACAAGATTCCAAATTTCCAAGTAACGTTCATTTTCGCCCCCAGGATAGTTTTCTGGGTCATCTTCAGCCACATTTTTAAATTCTTGACCACGGTCATAGAAAATTTCTGTATCCGGACCACTTGGACCAGCACCAATATCCCAGAAATTATCTTCAATTTCCACGATATGATCTTTAGGTAGACCAACTTCTTCATGCCAAATACGTTTAGCTTCCGTGTCTTTTGGATAGACAGTCACATAAAGTTTTTCTGGATCAAAGGCCATCCATTCAGGTGAAGTTAAAAATTCCCAAGCCCAGTGAATGGCTTCTGTTTTGAAGTAATCACCAATTGAAAAGTTTCCTAACATTTCAAACATGGTATGGTGACGGGCTGTTTTACCCACATTTTCAATATCATTGGTACGAATGGATTTTTGAGCATTGGTAATTCTTGGATTTTCAGGAACAATTGAACCATCAAAATATTTTTTTAATGTCGCAACCCCAGAGTTAATCCATAATAGTGTTGGGTCGTTAACTGGGATTAAAGATGCACTTGGTTCGATATTGTGATCTTTTGATTTAAAAAAGTCTAAAAACATTTGGCGCACTTGAGCACTAGATAATTCTTTCATAATTCTCCTACTTTCTTTAAAATTAAAAAGACATCACTGCATGCAAGGACGAAACTCGCGGTACCACCCTGCTTGCAATGATGTCTGATCATTACCTCTTTATATCTATTAACGCTAGATTCACGTTGATATTTCTACCAATGGAATAAAGGGAGCAATATTTAACGGCTGTATCTTACTTCCACCACCATAAGACTCTCTAGAACAACTATCTTAAATACCATATCCTTTACTTTTCATAGTATAGGTAATTTTGTATAAGATGTCAATGCAAATTACTCATTCCAAGTAAAATTACCGCCATTTTCACCAATAAACTCATTATCATTTTGTGGTGTTTCTGGATCTGGTGTGGATGGTGTAGGCTCTTCACTACTACCGGTACCAGTATCAGCACCAGTATCTTGATTCCCAGGTGTTTGTTGTCCTTGATTATTTTGGTTACCTGTTCCACCCGTATTAGTGCCATTTCCTGCTGATGGATTATAATTTGATGTATTATTGCCACCATAATTATAATTTGGTGTTGTATTATCATATATCGTTGTATCTTGATTCATTGTGCCATCAGTGTTTGTAGCTGAAGCAGTTGTTGTTTCTGTTTGTGTGGTTGCTTGGGCCTGGACCATTGCCTCAATTGCTTGTAAGCCTTCAGTAAAACTATCTCTGATTTTTGGATTTTTAATTTGACCAATCAATTGTTTCACCTGATCTAAGCTTGCTTGATTTGCCTGTTCAGTCACAGTTTGATCTTTATATAATTGGTTATATAGGTCTTTAGCTTGAGTCACAGCTTTGATTTGTCCTTCAGCAATATCTAACCCTTGATTTAATGCTTTTTGATAATCATCTTTGGCATCTTTCGTATAATTTGCTTTTTTCACTTGATCAAAATCAGCTTGCTTTAAAGACGCCGTAATCAATACTTCCTTATTTTGCTTATCACCTGTCAGAAATGGATGTTCAAATAAACCATTGATTGCTTTTTGACTAGCAAATTTTTTTTGTAATGATTGGAAGTTTGTTAGTAATTGATTTACTTTATCTTTTACAGCTTGAACTTGTGATTGATAAGACGCTAGATCATCAGAATTCAAACTTTTTAGATTAGCCAAAGCTGCATTATATTCATTTTCAAAATTATTGATACTTTGTTGAATATCATCTAATTTCTTTTGATCTAGATCTTTAGCCAGGAATATCTTCTCTTTGTTTAAGTAACCTGTTGCAACTTTTTTATTCACTTGATCATATTGTTGATTCACATTTTCAACAAAATTTTCAATGACATCTTTTGATTGTGTATCTGTATGACGTTGAGAATAATTATATCCGAAAATACAAATAACAGATACAGAAACCATTAGTAAAAGTGTAATAATAATTTTCAGAATTTTTTTATCCATCCTCATCCTCCTAAAAACAACAATTACTAGATAATACTAGCATTGTCATCCCCTAAATACAAATTAAAATATTAAAAAAATTATTTAATTATTCTTCAATAATGATTGCCTTACGATAAGTATAATCTTTAGGCGAAAGAACTTCAAAAGGCGAAATAGATTTTCTAGGACGATAGTAAGTTGATAGTGGTAGATAATCTAAAAGTGGGATTTGGCAATATTCCCATTGATCTAGTTTTAATTGTTGATCAGCAGTAATCTCAAATTGCTTCAAATCTCCAGCAAAACTTAAACCAAACATATTCGGCCGACTCACGATTTTATGTATTTGGTTTTTCCAAAATGAATGGTCTTCTAACAGCTCATTCCCCCATCTAAATAATCGTCGAGTCGTACCACCTACCGCATATTCCCATTGGTCTTCGTTCATTAAATCCATGACTTCTTTTTGTAAATATTTACGTAACTCTTCTTGCGTACAGAGTTGATGTGAAAATATCGTATAGTTTTCAAGTTCAGGATTTAGTTTGGCGTAAAATTGATTTTCGTGAAATAATTCATTTGGAAACTCAAAGAATAAAGAGTCTTCGAAATTTTGTGGAGGAGTTAAGGCCTGTTTAATTTGATTTTCATACTTTACAAATTCATCTAAGGCACCAATGAATTCACCTGTTACTGCATGGTATTCTCCTAAGTAACTACAGCCGACTGGCAAGGCATATTTTGCCACTAACATTGGTGGAATATCAATCTGGCGTAAACTAGAAGTTGATTCATTAATAAAAATATCCCATTCTTCAGTTGTTTGTAATCCGTAATTTTTTTGATAGTCTTGCACTCTTTTCGTATAAATGGCATTTTTCATATCCCAATAAAAAGCAGGTAAAGGTTGTGTACCAGAATCCCAACCTAAAATAGCACCTTTTTTTCCTGGTAAAAAGACAAAAGTTTCCTCATCTAGATTTACCTCAAAAGTTTCACATTTAACACCTGCTAATTCAAACTGACTCAGAGTAATATGACTTACTTGTTTGAGGGGACTGACATAATAAGCCAGTATTTGACTAAATAAATCTCTTTTAGTGCTCACAGAATAATTTTTCCAATTTGACCAGTCCAAAGCATCGATAACCTTCATGTAATCACTCCCAAAACCTTTATACATGCTCACATTATAACATACTTGACATTAATCGGATGAATGATTTTAAAAAAATTTCGTAAAATGAAAACAGCCTCCGCATACAAATGGGAGACTGTTTAGATTATATACTTGAGTTTTTCTTATGTTTTCTTGCAGTACGTCCTTTTTGTCGACGTTCCATTTTACGTTTTTGTTTATTTGATTTCTCAATTTCTCGTTGAATTTGCTTCTTATAGCCAGGCTTAATTTTTTTCTTTTTCTTCTTCACTAAGCCAATCAATGTCGTATCTAACTCATCGCGTTTTTTTTCACGTTTTTGACGACGATTACGATCATAGGAATCAATGACCTCATCATTCTTGATTTCTTTTGGTTTGAAAGTAATACCTAGTGCTTCAATTTCATTAATTTTTCTTTCATCACTTGGTTCGTAAAGAGTTATAGCTGTGCCTGGTAATTGATTCCGTCCGGTTCTTCCTACACGATGAATAAAGAACTCTAAATCATCCGGTATCTCAGCATTGATAACATGAGATACACCTTCGATATCAATACCACGTGCAGCTAAATCGGTTGCGACAACATATTGAAAGTCTAAATTTTGAATTTGCTTCATGACGCGTTTACGTTCACGAGGTAAGATATCGCCATGAATCGTTGCGACACTTAATCCTTGGTTTTTCAAATATTGGCTGATTTCATCTACTCTTTGTTTCGTGTTCGCAAATACAATCGCCAAATAAGGGTGTCCAATTGTTAATAATTGATAAATAATTTGGTTCACGTCTTTACCTTTAGTTGAAATTAACCAGTTATCAATTGTTTCTGAAATGACCGTCTTGGGTTTAATTTCTTCAATTAAAGGATTGTTCATATATTTTCTCAAAAATGGACGTAATTTTTCAGGAATTGTAGCTGAAAATACAAGCATTTGTAAATTATCAGGCATTCTACCGGCAATTTGATCAACATCAGCTAGGAATCCTAAATCTAGAGTCATATCAGCTTCATCAACAACCATAACTTGCGTGGTATGAATCAATAAATCCCCTGAAGTGACTAAATCCAAAATTCTCCCTGGTGTACCAATAACGATATGCGGTTGTTTAGTGGCTAATCGTTCTACTTGACGTAATTTATCTGTCCCACCAACAAAATTTATAATTGAAATTTCTTCACCAGAAAAATCAGCTAATTGTTTGGCCGCTTGATAAATTTGAGTAGCTAATTCTCGACTAGGCGCTGTAATAACGGCTTGCACATTTTGTTGTTCCGAGTCTAATTGATTAAAAATCGGTAATAAAAAGGTATGAGTTTTCCCTGTTCCTGTTTGAGACTGTCCCACAACACTGCGACCAGCTTGAATGACAGGTATTAATCGTTCTTGCACTTCTGTAGGTTGTTTAAATCCCTTATCCGCAATCGCAGTCAATAAATAATCTTGTAATTGAAAGGCTGCAAAACTCATTTTATCTCCTCCTTCTTCTCTTTTCTAGGTGGCCGTGTTCCCCAATATTGGAAATAATCACATCTTAACGCCCCATTATATAGTTTTCGTTTTTTAGTTGCTTTTTGCCCATAAAATTCTTCAAAAGCTAAATCACTTGTTAATATATATTTGCTCCAAGTCGTTAGTGGTTTCATGACTTGCCCCATTTCGCGATAAAGTTTTCTAACAGTATCGCGCTCACCTAAACGCTCTCCATAAGGCGGATTCGCAACGATTACACCATATTCTTTATCTGTTTTAAAGTCTTTAACAGCTTGTTGTTTGAAGGTAATTGAATCGCTAAGTCCAGCCTCGAGTGCATTTTGTTTGGCAATTTCAATCATGTTTTCATTAATATCCATTCCCAAAATATCTAGTTCAACGTCATAGTCCGCTTGTTCATCCGCTTCAGTACGAACCTTTTCGAAAATATCCTGATCAAACCAACTCCATGTTTCGCAGACAAATTCACGATTAAAGCCAGGTGCAATATTGTGACCGATTAAAGCTGCTTCGATACATAATGTTCCAGAACCACATACTGGATCGATAAAAGGACGATCTTTTCGCCAATTCGTTAACATGATCATTGCAGCAGCCATATTTTCTTTTAACGGCGCGCCCCCTTTATCCAGACGATATCCTCGTTTAAATAAACTTGGTCCGGTGGTATCAAGTGTGAGGGTCACTTTATCTTTCAACAGAGCGACTTCTAATTTATATAATGCCCCTGTTTCAGGAAGTGGCATATGACTTGGTCGATGATAATATTCACGCAAACGATTGACAATAGCCTTTTTTGTAATCGCTTGGCAGTCAGAAACACTAAACAATTTTGATTTAATTGATTTACCTTCTACAGGAAAATTTGCATCTAAAGGTAGATAATCTTCCCAAGGTAAACTTTTTACTTTATTGAACAATTCGTCAAAACTGGTTGCTTCAAACTCGCCAACTACAATTTTGACACGATCTGCACATCTCAACCATAGATTCGTTTTAGCAATTGTCTCCATATTTCCACGAAATCTAGCACGGCCATTTTCTACTTGGCATGCAATGCCCATTTCTCGTAATTCTTTTCCGACTAATGCTTCTAACCCACTTGCTGCAGTTGCAATTAATTGAAAAGTCTGCTCTTTTTGCATAATTTCCTCCTAAATTTTACTAAAAAAAACGGCTGAACCACTGTCAGCCAAACCCTGTTTATTGTGATTTTCTATAAGCCATGTTTTGTCCTATCTTATCCAGGGAAAAAAGATATGGATAATCATCTATCTGCATTCAATGCCCCTTTGATCCGTTCATTTCCGTCCAAAAGGCGCCCCTACCATAATTTGGGTTGCTCACTCGAGGGGTTTACCCGTTTCACAATAAGATTTCTCTTATTTATCGTCACTGTTGCACGTTAAGGAATTCTCTGGCATAGAAATTTCCTTAGCCATTACTTCCGCCGTTATAGTAAAACTATACCTTAGCTTATTGTTTCGCTAAGCACGAACACTACAAGCATCGCAGCTTGTGTGAGCATGGACTTTCCTCAGGGTAAAGAATACCCCGCGATTATCCGAAAACCACAATTAAATTCATTAAAATAGACGTGTTTTGTCTAAATCATCTTCATCATCATTATTGGTATAATTAGCACTCAAACTACTTAAAGAAGATGAAGGTTCAATCGTCACTTCTTGATCTAATTTTTTACCGAAGACTTCTTTTTCAAGATTTGATAAGCGTTTAAGAATATCAAAATTTGTTACTGTTTGACTCTTTTGGCTTTCAGGTTGGATTTTTGACATTACTGCTTGACTCTTATTTAATTGGTTAATTTTAGCATTTAAACGGTCATTTTCTTCTTGTAATGCAAGGATTTCTTTATTGAAAGTTTCATAGTCTTTCATAATATTATCTAGGAATTCATCCACTTCATCTGGATCGAATCCTCTCATTTTTACTTTGAATTCTTTATTAAAAATATCAATTGCTTTGTAGTTATACTTTGCCATTATTTTCACCTCATAGTCTCTTTTGTCCACACTTCTTTTTCTATTCTATATAAAACCATAAATAAAATCAAACAATTTCTAGAAAATTTCTATTGTTTTTCATAAAAATTTAACCAAAAAGCTAATTCTTATCATTTACCTTTCTTCAAAGATGTCATTTGCAAAACTTTGTAAGTCATCCATCGAATTTAGTATTAATTCTTTTCCTGTTCGTTCCCATTCTTTCAGTAAATATTGGGATTTGCCAGGAAATTCTTTATCATAAATTGCCCACATTACATCGGCATGTGACACAATAAATTGGGTATGATTTCTTAATTGTGAAGGATCAGAATAAGTTTTCTGACTAACAAAATTGAGATAGTCTGCCTGTTGGATGACTTCTTCAAATGTTTGTTGATTATAACCTTGCCAATTTTCGCCAAAATTTTGAAAAGGTAGTAAGACACCTATCCGAATATCATATCCCTCATTTTGTAATTCAAAAGCCATCTGTGCACTCCACAATTCAACCCCTAAATTACCGCCTATGATAAACCATTGTGCACCATTATCTATTAATTGTCGTAAAGAATGTTTAATAAATTTATAAAGTATTGCTAATTTCGGGTCTTTTGCTTGAAAAATCCCTAATTCATAATTACGATATCCAGTGATGGCAATAATTTTCCGTTTTTTCATCTACACTTTTCTTTCTATTTTATTTTTTGGTATAATAGTTTCAGGAGTGTGAAATTTATGAACTTTCATTATCCCAATGGAAAAGTTTATCACAAGACAGGATGGAAGTCAGCAAAAAAATCGCCACTCACTTTTGCTAATCGTGGGATGCGTTTTGAAGAGGCTATTAATGAAAGTAATGAATATTACTTAAATAAACAAATTGCTGTCATACATAAAAAGCCCACCCCCATTCAAATTGTGAAAGTCGACTACCCCAAACGTAGTGCAGCAACAATCAAAGAAGCCTATTTTAAAGAAGCTTCAACTACAGATTATAATGGGATTTATCAAGGATATTATCTTGATTTTGAGGCAAAAGCTACCCAAAATAAAACTTCATTTCCTTTAAAAAATTTCCATTCTCATCAGATTGAGCATATGAGAAATTGTTTACTCCAAGGCGGAATTTGTTTTGTATTGCTTTATTTTAGTGCTTTGAAGCGTTGTTTTTTTCTAGATGCAAAGACATTAATTGAAAAATGGGATAGTCAAGAGCAACAGAGAAAATCGATTACGCTAAACGAAATAGAAGCAAAAGGAATTGAAATTACCATGAAAATCGCTCCTCGAATTGATTATTTAGCAGCGGTTAAACAATTTTTAGAAAATAAAGGAGAACACAGAAATGGCAAATCAAACCTCGACTAGAAAGGCCAAACACCATCAAAAAAAACCGATGAATAAGAAATCTAAGCAAAATTCAAGCGGCTCATTATTTGTGAAACTAATCGGTATTGTGTTTGCTGCTTGTCTTGTACTATTCTTAGCGGGTGTCGGTCTATTCTTTTTCTATGCAAAAGATGCGCCAGAATTAACAGACCAATCCTTAGATACGACTGTCTCATCAATCATTTATGATGCAAACGGTGAAAAAATTACAGATATTGGTGCTGAAAATCGTGAAAAAATCAGTGCAACTGAGATTCCACAACAACTTGCTGATGCGGTTGTGTCAGTGGAAGATAAAAGATTTTATAAACATATCGGTGTAGATCCAATTCGTATCGTTGGCTCACTGGTTTCTAATGTACGTTCCGGTGGATTACAAGGAGGAAGTACGTTAACACAACAATTGATTAAATTATCATTCTTCTCTACTAAAGCATCAGACCAAACTTTAAAGCGAAAAGCACAAGAAGCCGTATTAGCAATTAAATTAGAACGTATGAAATCTAAACAAGAGATATTGACTTACTATATTAATAAAGTCTATATGTCAAATGGTATTTATGGGATGCAAACTGCTTCGAAAGCTTTTTATGGTAAGCCTTTAGACCAATTAACCTTACCACAAACTGCGTTATTAGCTGGCATACCAAACGCCCCTACCTTGTTTGATCCATATGCCAATCCAGATTCAGCAAAAAAACGTAGAGACATTGTTTTGCTAACCATGTATCAAAATAAAAAAATCAGTAAATCTGACTATGAACAAGCTGTGGCAACCCCAATTAATGATGGGTTACTTACTACCCCTGCAACACAAAATGCTGATTGGAAGTATTATGATAACTACATCAAAGAAGTCATTAATGAAGTGAAATCAAAAACTGGAAAAAATATTTATACAGATGGCCTAAAAGTTTATACTAATTTAAATGTGAATGCTCAAAAACGACTATATGAAATTGTGAATTCTGAAAACTATGTCTACTATCCTGATAAAAATATGCAGGTCGCTGCGACATTAATGGATGTGCATAATGGTAAGGTTCTTGCACAGATTGGTGGACGTAATATTCCGGCTGGGACAATTTTAGGTTATAACTTAGCTGTAAGTACTTCACGAGATTTTGGCTCAACAGTTAAACCAATAACTGATTACGGTCCCGCTTTTGAATATTTAAAATACTCAACAGGAAAAACAATAGTTGATGAACCTTACACTTATGCTGGAACCAATATTCAATTAAACAACTGGGATAATCAATATTATGGCACAATGACTTTGCGTAAAGCTTTATACCTTTCAAGAAACGTTCCTGCTGCTAAACTGTTTATGGATGTAGATGTTAAAAATGTGAAGAAATTCTTGAATGGACTAAATATCGATTATTCTGATTTACAACAATTTAATGCGATTTCTAGTAATACAGGCAAGCAAGATGGTACTAAGTATGGTGTTTCTAGTCTGAAAATGGCCGCTGCTTATGCTGCTTTTGCGAATGGTGGTACTTACTATGAACCACAATATGTAAATAAAATTGTCTATCAAGATGGTACAGAAGAAGCTTTTGAAGCAGATGGTACAAAAGCAATGGAATCAACTACGGCTTATATGATTACCGATATTCTAAAAGATGTTATCACATATGGTACAGGGACAAATGCACAAATTAGTGGGTTAATTCAAGCAGGGAAAACCGGTACTTCAAACTATACAACTGAAGAATTAGCCAATATTGATACTTCAAGAGGTGCCTATCCTGATATTTCATTTGTCGGCTATACACCTAATTATTCATTAGCTGTATGGACTGGTTATAATGATCGTAAAACACCAGTAACCGATGATTCTTCACAAGTTGCCTCAGATGTGTATCGTGAGTTGATGAGCTATATGACAGATGGCAACGAAAGTAAGGATTGGAAGATGCCATCAGGACTTGTACGATATGGACGAGAATTGTATTTTACCAATTCAAAAAGCTATTCTCAAGCCAAAAAAGCGAATACGCCAACCCAGCCATCAAGTACAAAAGCTGAAAGTTCAACGACAACAGAAGAATCAAAAACTGAAGATAATCAAGCAACCACTACCTCTTCTGAAGATACAACAGCTGTAGTAGAACCGAATAATCCAGGACAAAATAATGGTGTAAATGGCAACCAAAATAATAATGGAAATGGCAACCAAAATAATAACGGAAATGGCAATACAAACAATACAACGAATAATAATGGGTCCTCTTCGCCGAATGAAAACGATAACAACGGCAATAGCAATAATGGTGCTACCAATAATAACAATCAATAATGAAAAAGACACAAGTTGTAGATTTATCTCTACAACTTGTGTCTTATTTTATACCAAGTCTTTTCTTACCTTCTTTGCAATATTGTAACAATGGACATTGGTCGCATTTTGGATTTTTCGCAGTACAATGATATCTACCAAAGAAAATCAATGTATGATGTGTTTGTACCCACTTATTTTTGGGAATTTTCTTCATTAGCGTTTCTTCTACTTCTGATACATTGGCCTCGCTTTTCACAATTGCCAATCGTTTACTCACTCTTTCAACATGGGTATCTACAGCAAGAGCCGGTACATGAAAAGCTTCTCCTAAAACAACATTTGCCGTCTTTCTCCCCACGCCTGGTAGAGCAATAAGTTCTTCTCTCGTTTGTGGCACCTCTCCATTATATTTTTCATATAATAGTTGGGCGCAAGCTTTGATATTTTTGGCTTTATTGCGATATAAGCCGATGGAGCGAATACATGCTAGCACCTCTTCAATTGGTGCATTGGCCAAATGAAAAGCATCAGGAAAGCGAGCAAATAATTGTGGTGTTGCTTTATTCACACTTACATCGGTAGTTTGGGCGCTTAATATGACAGCAATGAGTAATTGAAAAGGTGTTTGATAGTTTAATTCACACTTTGCATTAGGGAACATTTCATACATGATTGCAAGTACTTTTTGTGTTTTTTCTTTGCCTAACATCATTTTCCCTCCAACCAATTATACATAGTAATTTTAGATTTAGGTGATTTATGATTTGTAGTTTGACCATTGGAGGTAAATTTTTGCTTACGTTTATTTTGCTCTTCTTTTACTTGCTGCGGACTGGTAATATTTTTTCTTTCCCAACTTAACAAAATGCGGTCTATATAATTGAGACTATAGGCTTGATTAATAACTGCTTCTTTCAAGGCTAAATAGATTAAGTCAACTGAATAATGATCTTCCTGAAGCCACTGATTGATGCGTTGATACTCAATAGAAGATAATGTACGACCGAATTCTTCCTCAAAATGTTGAAATAATTCTTTCACTTTCATCTGTGTGGAATTTTTTTCATTTTGTTTTGAAGATTGCGTAATTAACTGCTCAATACGATCGTAAATTGGCGAAAAGTCATAACAATCTGTTTTTTTACCAGTTGAATCTTCCTTTTGCGTAATGAGAATCAATTCTTTTTGTATCAAATTATTAATGGCAGAAAATACGGTATTTAAGGGTAAATTTAATTTTTCAGCAATGACACTGGCGTCTGGAAATCGATTCCCTTCTTGTACATAACGATAAAGTTGCAACCAGATGATGAATTCTTCATTATTCATGCCTATTTTTTGGTAATAATCTAATATCAAATTACTTACGACGGTTTGTCCTGCTTCTTGGAACTCTCTAAGCAAATAGATACCTCCCTTTTTATTAAAAGTGAAAAAACTGGCTCAATGTAGTTTGAACCAGTTAGTAAAAATAAATTAATCAATTGCCGCAATAATTTCAATTTCTACTAGCAAATCTTTAGGAAGTCTAGCTACCTCAACTGCTGAACGTGCAGGTAACTTATCATTGAACATTGTTGCATATACTTCATTAAATGCGACAAAATCATCCATATTTTTCAAGAAACATGTTGTTTTTACTACGTTGTCTGGAGTAAGATTAGCAGCCTTCAATATTGCTTGAATATTTTTTAGGACTTGTGCAGTTTGTTCCTGAATATTTTGACCAACAATTTCACCTGTTTTTGGATCAAGCGGTACTTGTCCAGATGCAAATAAAAATCCGTTTGCAATTCTTGCCTGAACATATGGTCCAATGGCTTTAGGTGCATCATCTGTATGAATAATCATTTTATTTCTCTCCCTTTTTTTGACATTCTTCACAAATACCATAAACTTCTAAACGATGGCTATGGATTAAATGATTGGTAATTTTTCCCGCAGCCATCTCCACATCGTCTAAACCAGGATAAAAAAAGTCGGTAATTTTCCCACATTTTTCACAAATAACATGGTAATGTGGTTTAATTGTAAAATCAAAACGACTTGATGAATCACCATAGCTCATCTCTTTTAAGAAGCCTAAATCTGTAAATAATCTTAAATTATTATATACAGTTGCCACGCTGATACCAGGGAAACTTTCTTTGATTCCGTGGTAAATTTCTTCAGCTGTGGGATGTATATGATGATTCTCTAAATATTCTAATATAGCCATACGTTGTGAGGTTAATCGAACATTTTCTGATTCTAATTTAGAGATTGCGTGTTCTAAAGTTGTGCTCAAACGAATCCCTCCATTTCTGAAACTAATTCTATTCTACTATTAATTTGTGAAGAATGCTAGTGATTTTTAATAATTCTAAATTGTAAAAGAACAAAAAATCCAGCCAACATATTGTAGCTGGATTAAATTTGAGTATTAATCTTCAAATTGGTATAAAGCAGTTGATAAGTAACGTTCGCCATTATCTGGCAGTAACGCAACGACTTTCTTGCCTTTACCTAATTTAACAGCTAAATCGTAAGCCGCTTTTAGGGCTGCTCCAGATGAAATACCAACTAAAATGCCTTCTTTTTGACCAAAAGTACGTCCTGTAGCTAAAGCATCATCACTCTTAACAGCAATCACTTCATCATAAACGTCGGTATCTAATGTTTTAGGAACAAATCCGGTACCAATACCTTGGATTTTATGTGGACCAGCATTTTGTCCGCTTAATACAGCTGATTCTGCAGGTTCTACAGCAACGACTTTAATATCTGGATAAGCTTTTTTCAATGCGTGACCGACACCAGTAATTGTACCACCAGTTCCCACACCAGCGACAAATGCATCAGGTGCATCTTCACCAAAGGCATCGACAATTTCTTTCCCAGTTGTTTCTTCATGAATTTGAGGGTTCGCCGGATTTTCGAATTGTAATGGTAAGAAGTAGCCCTTTTCTTTTGCTAATTCGGTTGCTTTATCAATTGATCCTTTAATTCCCGCACTACCAGGAGTTAAGATTAATTTAGCGCCATAAGCTTGCATTAATTTACGACGTTCAATACTCATGGTATCAGGCATTACGATAATAACATTGTAGCCTTTTGCCGCTCCTACCATAGATAAACCAATCCCAGTATTACCAGAAGTTGGTTCAATAATCGTATCACCTGGTTTTAATTGCCCATTTTTTTCAGCGGCTTCAATCATCGCTAATGCAATACGATCTTTCACACTGCTTCCAGGGTTAAATGATTCAACCTTAACATAAATATCAGCACCATTTTCAGGAGCAAAATGATTTAGTTTGACAATTGGCGTATTTCCAATTAAATCGGTAATAGAATTATAAATTTTACTCATTACATTCACCTTCTATGCTTTTGTTGATTCTATTTTAGCGAATGAAATAGAAAAACACAAATCATTCAATTCGTTGTGATAAAGAATTTTTATCGATCAAAAGTAAGAAAAATAAATAAGGATAGCTTCAATAGCAAAACTATCCTTGTTTCTCATAAATATTTTAAATCAGTCTTATTAGAAAGATTTGAAGGTATTCACTACGTTTTCTACATTAAAGCCAAATGAATCAAGTACTAAATTACCTGGAGCAGAGGCACCAAATTCGTCAATAGAAATAATCTTACCTTTACATTTCACATATTGTCTCCAACCAAATGATGAGCCTGCTTCGATAGCAACACGTCTTTTAACGCCTCTTGGTAAAACAGCATTTTTATATTCATCACTTTGTTTTTCAAATAGTTCCATACTTGGCATAGAAACAACAGATACATCAATACCTTCTTCAGCTAATTTTGCTTGTGCTTGAACTGCAAGATTAACTTCTGATCCAGTTGCAATTAAGATACCTTCTGGCGTTTCGTTTTTAGCTGGAGAAACAACATAAGCACCTTTTGCAACCATTTCGTCTGCATGTTCTTTCGTTCCTTCAATGACTGGTAAGTTTTGACGACTTAATACTAATACAGTTGGTGTTTCAGTAGATTCCATTGCTACTTTCCAAGCTGCACGTGTTTCGTTACCATCTGCAGGACGAATCACATTCAAATTAGGCATGCTACGTAAGCTTGATAATTGTTCGATTGGTTCATGTGTTGGTCCATCTTCCCCAACAGCTACAGAGTCATGTGTTAATACATAAGTTACTGGAAGTTTTTGTAGAGCAGCTAAACGGATGGCTGGTCTTAAATAGTCGACGAATACGAAGAAAGTGCCACCGTAAACTTTTGTACCACCATGAAGTTGAATACCATTCATAGCTGCTGCCATTGCAAACTCACGAACACCAAACCAAATATTGCGGCCTTCATAACTACCAGGTTCGAAATCTTTTTCAGCAGCAACCATTGTATTATTTGAAGCACTTAAGTCAGCTGAACCACCCCAGAATGAAGGAACAGCTTTAGAGATAGCTTGAATCGTTTCTTTACTTGAGACACGACTTGCTTGAGCAGAACCAACTTCATATTTTGGTAAATCAAGATCCCATTTCACAGGAAGTTCACCGCTGAAGGCTTGTTTGAATTCTTCTGCTAATGCTGGGTAAGCTTTTTCATATGCTGCAAATAATTGATTCCAAGCTTCTTCTGCTTTTTGCCCTTTTTCGATAATTTCTTGTTGGAAACGTGTCTTTACTTCATCCGGAACTGTAAATTCAGGATATTCCCAATCATAGCTTTCTTTAGCGGCTTTGACTCCTTCTGCTCCAAGTGGTGAACCATGAACTGCAGATGTACCTTGTTTAGGTGCGCCAAAGCCAATGATTGTTTTAACTTCGATAAGTGTTGGTTGTTCAGTGTTTGCTTTAGCTTCTTCAATCGCTTTAGAAATTGCTTCTAAATCATTGCCGTCTTTAACTAAAATATGTTGCCAACCATAAGCTTCAAATCTTTGACCAACATTTTCTGTGAAGGCTTTGCTTGTTGGACCGTCTAAAGAAATATCATTTGAATCATATAGAACGATTAATTTGCCTAATTTTAAGTGTCCAGCTAATGAACTTGCTTCTTGTGAAACACCTTCCATTAAGTCACCATCACCACAGATAGCATAAGTGTAATGATCCATCACGTTGAAATGATCACGATTAAATTTAGCAGCTAGATGTGCTTCTGCCATTGCCATACCCACAGCCATTGCAATACCTTGACCTAATGGACCAGTCGTTGCTTCTACACCATCTGTATGATTGACTTCAGGATGTCCAGGTGTTTTACTTTGCCATTGACGGAAGTTTTTCAAATCATCAATAGAAACTTGATATCCAGCACAGTGTAATAAACTATATAATAAGGCTGAACCATGGCCAGCAGAAAGAATGAAACGATCACGGTCTACCCAATTTCTAGAAGTTGTTGGGTTCACTTTTAGGTGTTTTGTCCATAGTGCATAAGCCATTGGCGCAGCGCCCATAGGTAAACCAGGATGTCCAGAATTTGCTTTTTGGATAGCATCCATACTTAGTGTACGTAAAGTATTGACGCCTAATTGATCGATTGTATCAAACATAGTAATATTGCCTCCTAGCATTTTTAGTTTTTTTTACTTTAATTACGCTTACATTATAGCGAAATTTACTAAAAATAGCAATAGCTTGATGAAACCATTTTTTTATAATCAATTATCGATTATGCAACCCTTTTTGCTTTTGAATTTTTTTAAGTTTTTCAGGAGTTACATCATTTCCTTGCAAATCAACAACTTTCATCCCTTCAATATGATGACGCATCCCCCCACGGAAGGCTTCTAAGTATTCTTGACGCAATAAATGTTGCTCTTTTTGTTCTGCCTCAGTGAGACCTTCTTCTTTTTTCTTTTTTGCTAATTCATTAATTCGTTTAATTTTTTCTTCTGATAACATTCTCTTCCTCCGAATATTTGTGATAACTATATAATAATATAAATATTCCTCAAAAAGCAACAATCTAAATCAAATTACGAACGCTTGTTTGATTTAACGTTGGCAGTATGTTATAATTGTAAAAAAAGAAGAAAAGGTGATGAAAATGCCTAGATATAATGAAGAACGTCAATTGAATATTTTAAAATATATTCATGATTTCTTACAAGAAAAGAATTATCCACCAACTGTTAGAGAAATCGCCCAAGCTGTAAACTTAGCGTCATCATCCACTGTGCATGGTCATTTAGAAAGACTTGAAAAAAAAGGCTTAGTTCATCGTGATCCAACAAAACCACGAGCTTTAGAACTCACCGCACATGGTTTGGAAAAAATTGGTATCGTCAAACAACAAATTCCGATTGTTGGTGTAGTTACAGCCGGAAATCCAATCTTAGCAGTTGAACAGACCGAGGATTACTTCCCTGTTCCACCAGAATTAACGGATGAAAGTGAACCTTTATTTATGCTTACGATTCGTGGAGAAAGTATGATTAATGCAGGTATTTTAGATGGTGACCAAGTCATTGTTCGCAAACAATCATCTGCACGTAACGGTGAAATCGTGATTGCGATGACGGCAGATGATGAAGCCACTTGTAAGAGATTTTATAAAGAAGCCAATCATTTTCGTTTACAGCCTGAAAATGATTTGTTAGAACCGATTATATTAGATGAAGTAACGATTCTAGGTGTTGTAGTTGGCCTATATCGTAATTATTAATTCCTTAAAAAAATCTTCTATTTATCTATTTTAGAAGATTTTTTATTTTTTTCTTTACTTTTCGAACAAACATTCGTATAATAATGATATGCAAACAAACGTTCGAAAAGAGGGGTATTTATGAAATTTATTCGACAAATGGGCTTATTACTCATCATTTTCTTTCTCGGTCTATTCATTGGGGATTATGGCAATCATCAAATCCCTATCTATCTAGCGCCTATCGTCATATTATGGATTATGGCTTGGGATGATCGTCGTAATCGTATGTTAAAACGTAAAATGAAGCAACAAAAGAGCAAAAATCAATCCAATTATTTCTATATTTATGATCAAGAATATCCCACTGCTCATCATAGATATTAAATCTGTCGCAATATAGGTTGCGACTTTTTTTATAAAAAAACGTCTAGAGAATGGATTGCACCATTCTCTAGACGTTTGAACTTCTTTATTGACGAATTAAGTAATCGAACGCACCAAGAGCCGCTGTTGCACCAGAACCCATGGAAATAATAATCTGCTTGTAGGCTGAATCTGTGCAATCACCTGCAGCAAATACACCAGGCATACTTGTTTGACCATGTTTGTCAACAATGATTTCACCACGATTTGTAAGTTCCACTCTATCTTTTAACCATGCAGTATTTGGTACAAGACCGATTTGTACAAATACACCAGATAAATCAATATGATGTTCTTCATTCGTGGTACGATCAACATAGTTAAGCCCAGTTACTTCATCAGATCCCACAATATCTTTCGTAGCAACATTTTTCAATACGGTAATATTATCTAATTTTGCTACTCTATCTTGTAAAACTTGATCGGCTTTTAATTCTGGTAAAAATTCTAAAACATATACATGTTCAGCTAAACCCGCTAAGTCAATGGCAGCTTCAATACCTGAATTTCCCCCACCAATAACTGCTACTTTCTTACCAGTGAATAATGGACCGTCACAGTGTGGGCAATAAGTAACGCCTTTGTTGCGGAATTCTTGTTCTCCTGGCACATTCATATTACGCCATTTAGCACCTAAAGCTAATACAACAGATTTAGCTTTTAATACAGCACCATTTTCAAGTTCAACTTCCACGACATCTGTTTTACGAATATCTTTTGCGCGTTGACCTTTCATGATTTCAACTGGATATTCTTTTACATGTTGTTCGACTTGGGCCATCAATTTTGGACCTTCAGTATATGGTGTACCAATCATATTTTCAATACCGACTGTTTCCATTACCTGTCCACCAAAGTTTTCTACAACCATACCTGTACGAATACCTTTACGAGCAGCATAGATTGCCGCTGAACTACCAGAAGGACCCCCGCCGACAACAAGAACATCAAATAATCCTTTATCTTCGAATTCTTCAGCAGAACTTGGACCAGCAGCTAAATCTACAAGTTGTTCGATACTCATTCGTCCGCTCGCAAATTCTTCACCATCTAAAAAGACAGTTGGCACAGCCATAATCTTTTTAGCATCTACTTCATCTTTAAACATACCGCCCTCAATCATTGTATGACTGATATTTGGATTTAAGACTGACATAATGTTTAAAGACTGAACAACGTCAGGACAATTATGACAAGTTAAGCTAACATATGTTTCAAAGTGTAAAGGTCGATTGATTTTTTCAATACGACGAATCACATCTTCTTCAACTTTTGGTTTACGTCCACCTACTTGTAATAACGCTAAAATAAATGAAGTAAATTCGTGACCAAGTGGTAATCCTGCAAACTCAACACCACTATCTGCTTGCCCTTTTTGATTAATCATAAAAGATGGTGTACGAGTTAATGATTTATCTACTAATGAAATTTTTGGTGACATTGCTTGGATTTCATCTAGAAACTCGCGAACCTTTTGACTGTTTTCACTTTCATCTAAGTGAGCAGCAAAAACAACATCATTTTCAAGTAATTCAAGATATTGGGCTAATTGCGCTTTAATTTCAGTATCTAAAGCCATTTGACAATCCCCTTTTCTTAAATCTTACCAACTAAATCTAGACTTGGTTTAAGTGTTTCTGCTCCTTCTTTCCATTTGGCTGGGCATACTTCACCTGGATGTGTACGAACATATTGTGCTGCACGAATTTTATCAACAAGAATCGCAGCATTACGTCCAATACCATCAGAATTGATTTCAAGTGCTTGAACAATGCCATCTGGATCAATAATAAATGTTCCGCGTTGTGATAAACCTTGATCATCTAATACATCAAAACCTAATGAAATTTGATGAGATGGATCACCAATCATAATGTATTCTAATTTTGAAATAGCTTCTGAATGATCATGCCAAGCTTTGTGGGTAAAGTGTGTATCTGTTGAAACAGAGTATACTTCAACTCCTAAGCTCTTTAGCGTAGCGTATTGTTCTTGTAAGTCTTCTAATTCTGTTGGACAAACAAATGAGAAGTCTGCAGGATAGAAGCAAACAACACTCCAATGACCTTTAAAATCTTCATTTGTAACCTCGATGAATTCTCCGTTATGAAATGCATTTGCTTTGAATTCAATTACTTCTTTACCAATTAATGACATGGCTATTCCTCCAATAATTTAAATATTTGAGACAACTCTCAATATAAATATACCTAAAAATATGTTATCGGTCAACCTTTTAGTTATAATTATTATAATTTTAAAATCGATTCATATTGTAAAATCTTATATTGGTTAGAAATTTCATTTTCAATTAGATTCAATCATTCTCACTCGCTACCAATTAACAGTGGCACTAAGAATGGATAACTAGTTAAGAAATCAAGAATCGATCGTCGCTGTTGAGCAGAATCGATGGTAATTTGAGCAAACTGATTTTCATCAAGATAAAATTTTACTTTTTGCTGATGATCAAGCAGGATTTCGAAAGCCTGCTGCTCAACTAATTCAAAATCATATTCTTTGACTGACATCAATTTAATAAAGATGCGATCAATGATTAACTCTGAAACTTTTCTTTGACTAGTAAAGTTAACAATCAATTCATAGGCATTATCTAATAAACTTTGCTCAACCGTAAATCCTAATTTTTTGGCATAGAGTAAGAGCTGATTTAAGTCATGATTAAATAAAGCCAGTTGATTTCTGGATAAAATATGGTCTTCATACCATAAACGGATCAAAGAAGCCATATGATGATCAAATATTTCCACTTCTTTTGAAAGTAAATCAAAAGCTAGCAATGGAATAAATGCAGCGTTCATGCTTGGGTTTAAGACGTTTAATTGAAATTCAAAAATGAGTCTATTTTGCTCGTCTAAGCGATGGATGACTTGAAAATGCTTGGTATACCAACGATTGAAGCTATCTCCTTTTTGCAAATCAATGGCAGATAAAGGTCTAAGAAGTTCGTAGCTAATATATTCAATTAAAATTTGCTTTGCTAGAGCGGAGATTTTATATTCATCTAATACATGATGATGAAAAAGCGACAATAATTTTTCAAAATTTGCTTCCATAATCACCCGACGTAATTTCAAATCGGCGAGTTCATCTTCAGCTGCTTGAATTAATGAAAGAATTTTTTGATGATCTTTTTGTTTGGTTTCATCATAAACTGTCTGGATATTCATTTCTTCATTGACAGCGGTATAATCAAAATCTTCTCGAGTAATGGATGATTCAGAAAAATGCATCACTTCTTTTTCTTGTACTTCAAGTTTAGAATCCTTTGTCATTTGCTTGAACCTCCTCTCTTGGTAATAAATAATCAGTAATAAATTGCATTAATTCAGCTTCTAAATGATCTAAAGAAGTCGCGTATTTTTGAACTAAGCGCAATTCTTTTGTAATTAATGCCCGATGTAGCTGAATATTGAAATAATCTTGCTGATAAGCCTCTTTTCTTCTATTTAGCGTTGTATCATCATCTTTTTGGGCATTTAGCTTTTGTATATCCGCTTCTAATTGTTTTTTGGTATTCAACAATTGTAAATATTCTTCCTCGTTTTTCACACGGTTAAAAATCGTTTTTTGTTGAGACATTAGTTGAATCTGCTTATTAATTGGCAATAATTTTTTCTCTAATTCTTCTACTTCAGACTGTAATGTTAGATTTTGCACATCTAATTGATTGATTTTTTGTTCAATTTCTTTTAGTTGAGATTGATCCGTTTCGTTAAAATTACGCCATTCATTTAAGACAGTTGGCTCAATATAGATTTTAGGCACACTGACATCAACCATAATCGTTGGACGTTGATGATAATATTGTCCAATTCGATATTGTAAAAGAGTCGGACTTATTTTTTTGACGAACTGTAGATATTCAAATCTAGCTAATAAAGCATCATGTAATTTTCTAGCTAATAAGTTGTCAATTTCATGATTTTGGTTTGAGGTTTCTTTAAGTTCTTTATGCAGTTTTCCTTGATAAATGCGATAGATTTCAGCCACATTTTCAGTTTCGATTGCATGCTCAAAAGACTGCAAATCTTGTAATAATTGTCCAATATTTTTTGAGGCACTAGCTTTTACCTCACCAAAACTTGGCTGTTGCTCTTGAGATGTAGGCATAGAAAATCCCTCCTAACATTTTATATTTATTCTAACATACTTTTTATTAAATTTACATGAAATCGCTTGAAAAAAAGAACAATCTAGACCTGATGAATCAAGCCTAAATTGTTCTTTCTCACTTATCTTTAGTTCTAAAGCGAATTTGTTGTTTGTCATCTCTTGATAGAATCGTTTCTTCTTTTAAGTATTCAAAGCGTAGTTCTTTAATTTCAGGATTCTCAAGCATTTCTTCATATCCCTTAAAAATAGAACGAATATAATTTTTGTATGCTTTTTTCTTTTTTAGTCTTTTCTTCATATTGCACCGTCCTTACCTTCTTATATTAACAATATTTCAAGTATTAATCAACCTTGTCATATAACTGATAAGCGTAACGGTGTCCATCAGGGATTGGGAAGTAAATCTCACCGCAAAATTGAAATCCAGTATCTAAAATAGCTTTTTGCATACCTATATTGAGTCGATGTGTATCAATTCGAAAATCATGATACTCAAATTTTCTTCCTTGTAAAATCAATGCTTGAAGCAGCTTTTTCGCGTAGCCTTTTTGTCGAACCAATGGATTAACAGAGATACGATGAATCGATAAATAGTTATTTGTCCCCTTCCATTGACCAATAATGGCAGAATACACCGGATCAACACCAGCTTGTAATGTTCCCAGCGCCACAATTTGGCTATCATTGATTAATAAATATAGTTCCTGATTCAAAATATTAACCTGAATATTTTCTTTTGTTGGTCCATAACCATCTTGCCATTGAGTAGAACTTTGTTTGGCCAGTAATTGGATAGCTGATTCATAAATGGGTAAAATGTCTGATAGATCCTCTAATTGTGCTAATCTTAGTTGCATTTTATCCCTCCTCGTTCCTAATTATAAAAATAAAATGGTTCTAGTACAAGACTAAAACCATTTCAGATTAATGAACATTCATTGCATTTAATTGATAACCTTTAACAAATGACTGTGCGGATGTCATTTCAATTTTCTTTGAATGAGCATAAGTTGAATTAAAAAGACGTGCACTTGCCACATATCTACCCGAATTTACAAATAGTTCACTTACCGAACCATCGATAAACCAGTCAAAATTTTGTAAAGGTTCATCAAGGGTAACTTTACGGTATTCATTCTCATTTGTATACCAGTTTTTTCGTATCAAAGTTATTTCATGGGTGTCTGCTTGATATGCTAAAGTGAAAACGTCATCAATCTTAATATTAAAATCTTCTTGAACTTCTTTTTCGCAGATAAGCTCAATCATAGATGACTGTATTTCTTGCGTACCATTCAATAGCTGAATTTCTTGATTTCTTAATTGATAGATTTCATTTGCAGGATTTTGGCATAATTTATTTCCGTCTAGTGTTAACTCTCTTGGGATTGTCAAACAGTGAATCCAACCTTCTTCAATTGTTGGCATGCTCGCTTCAAATTCCGGTTGAGTGATTCCCATCCAGCCATATGATAAAATTCTATCTCCATCATAAAAGCTTTGAGGGGCATAATATTCAAATCCAAAGTCAACTTCTTGCATATCATCATCTAACAGCAAATGCCCTTCATTAAACTCTCCCAATGCATAAACTGTTTGATATATATTATGATATTGGTGACCTTGTGCTTCAATTCCTTGAGGTGAATAGATAAAAACAGCTTGATTATCAATAAATACTAAATCCGGGCACTCCCACATATAACCGATTTGAGAAAGAATATCTGGATTTATAACTAAATCACCTAAGTTTTCCCATTGTTTAGCATCAACTGAACGATAGATTAGAGTTGTCCCCGTTAAATTTTCTCTTTGGGCGCCAACAACAAGATAATAACAACGCTCTTTTTCATCATACCAAACTTTTGGATCCCGGACATGGCGCGTAAAACCTTTTGGATGTTCAAAAATCGGTCCTTGTTTTTCAAAGATAAAGCCATCTTCTGAAGTTGCTAAACATTGATAACTATGTTTTTCTCCTGCTTCATCAATGACATTGCCTGTATAATAAAGATGTAATTGATTCTCGATAATAATTGCACTACCTGAATATACCCCATCTTTATCATACCAAGCATCGGGTGCCAAAGCGATAGGCGCCCGATGCCAAGTTATAAGGTCTTCAGAGTAGATGTGCCCCCAGTGTTTATTTTTATGAATCGTATCTGTTGGATTTAATTGATAAAACACATGATAGATACCTTCAAATTTTACTAAACCATTTGGATCATTTAATAGACCAGCTAAAGGTGTAATATGATAACCAATAGGATATTTTGAATTTTTTACATTTCCATCTAACATCTGACATTTCCCTTCTAATTTCTATTAGGCGTTCTCTTGCATTTTATCACTATAACCGATTGTATAAGTTAATGCAAAAGCAACACCTACTGCCACTAAGTTAGCTAATAAATATTGGAATAATTGACCATTCAAGTATAATAATGTACCAGGGATAACAGTGATAGACATACCTGTACCTGCTAAACCTAAAATGTTAGCAACAAAACCACCTGCAGCACCACCGATTAAGCCCATAACAAAAGGTTTAACATATCTTAAGTTTACCCCGAAAATGGCCGGTTCAGTAATTCCTAAGAAAGCTGATAATGCTGATGGAAAACATAATGCTTTTAATTTTGCAGATTTTGTTTTTACACCCACAGCTAAACAAGCAGCACCTTGAGCAGCAATCGCACATGTGACAATTGCGTTGAAGGCATTTTTACCAGTATTTGCTAGTAATTGTACTTCAAGGAAGTTGAAGATGTGGTGAACTCCTGTTACGACGATTAATTGGTTTAAAAAGCCGATAATGAGACCTGCTAACCCAAGTGGTAAGTTTAATACAAATTCAGTAGCATTTAAGACAACTGTTTCAAGTGAATGGAAAACTGGTCCAATGGCTAACAATCCAAGTAAACTCATCACTAATAGTGTTAAGAATGGTGTTAATAGCAAGTCAAAAGTATCAGGAATCACTTTACGTAGACGCTGTTCTAACTTCGCCCCAAGTAATGCAGCAAAGAAGGCAGGTAATACAGTACCTTGATAACCAACAATAGGAATGAATCCCATTAACATAATTGGTTTTGCAGCACCAGAAGCAACTTCATAAGCATTTGGTAAAGCTGGGTTAACTAACATCAAACCTAATACAATACCGATAACTGGGCTACCACCGAATACTCTAAATGTTGACCAAGCAACTAAAGCTGGTAAGAAGGCAAAAGCTGTATCCGTTAACACTTGAGTATAAAGTAAGAAGTTCGGATCAATTGACTTTGGTGTCATTCCAAAAATACTCAGAATCTCTGGTTGTGTCAATAAGCCACGTAACCCCATGAATAACCCGGTAGCAACTAAAACTGGAATAATAGGAACGAAGACATCACCAAAGGTACGAATCATACGTTGGAAAACATTCCCAGATTTGGCTGCTTCCGCTTTCATTTCACCTTTAGATGATTCGCTAACGCCTAATGCAACGACCTCATCATAAATTTTGTTTACTGTACCTGTACCAAAAATAATTTGATATTGACCTGAGTTAAAGAAAGCCCCTTTAACTTTTTCGATGTTTTCGACTGTCTTACCGTCGATTTTATCTTGGTCAGTAACCATTAAACGTAGACGAGTCGCACAGTGAGCAACACTTCTGATATTTTCCTTTCCACCGACAGCATCAATAACCGCTTGTGCAATTTCACGATTTTCCATTATTTTCTTCCTTTCTTTGCGGTACCGTTCCCACATAGATCAAAAAAATAAGATAAGAGCAGAACTTTTATTTTGTGGAACCGGTCTCTTATTTACGTTTTCAGTATACACATGATTGAAATCGTTGTCAATCATTTTTTTGGATTTTTTTTAAAAAAAAATCCAAAAAAAAGAAGAAAGCGGCATTCTTTACTTTCTTCTTTTTTGACTATTCATGGTAATATCCAACGCTACCACGATGAATCATTTCTGTAGCAATGGTTGTTGTTTCGGGAATGGGTTGTTTTTTCAACATAATATCTACGCATTTTGAAGCTAATATCCCTAGTTTCTCATAATGTAAGTCCACCGTTGTCAAAGTTGGATAAACATATTCTCCTGTATCATGACCACCAAAGCCAGCAAAAGAAATTTGTTTCCCAATAGCTATACCTAATTGGTTCGCTGCTTTAATTAGACCGATGGCAATATTATCTGTAGCACAAATATATAAGGTTTCATCATTTTTTGGCAATATTTCTAGTCCTAGCTTGTAGGAATCATTCACCATAAATGTCGTTTCATACTCTTTTACGGTGGATATCCCGCTTTCTTTTAGGCCATCTATAACCCCTTGTTTACGACGAACCCCTACTTCAATATCGTGAGGACCAACACCGACATAAGCAATTTTTTTATGTCCATATTTATTTAAACCTAGTGCCATTTGTCGACCTGCAAAGTAATTATCTTGTGTTAAAGTAATTAAACGACGATCTTTTTGTCCTAGCACAAGTACTGGTGTTTTGATTTTATTGATTGCTTTCACGTGTTCATCTGTGATAGCCACGGCCATTAATACGATTGCAGCGATTTTGTTTTGTTGTAAATTATATAAACTTTCAATTTCACGTTCGATGCTTAGTTCTGAATTAACCATCATGATTTGTCGTCCACATTCTCGTTCGCTCTTTTCTAATCCAGAAAGCATACGCACTACAGAAGGTGAATCTAAACGAGGAATAATGACACCAGTGAAATTACTTCTTTGTGCCTTTAAATTCCGGGCAAATTCGTTAGGTGTATAATTGTATTTTTGTATCACTTTTTCAATTTTTTTTGCGGTTTCTTTACTTACATATCCTTCATTTAGATATCTCGAAACCGTACTTTTTGATACTTTTGCTTCTTGAGCGATTTGATTAATTGTTACCATAAGACCCCTCACAAATTTTCATTACATGAATGTATTATAACAAATATTGTCTTCAGATTAAAACATTATTCATCAGTTGTGCTATAATTTGAGTGAACGGAGGTAAGTATCATGAGAAAAATTTTAAAAGGATATACATTCATCGCATTCATTATCGTAGCTTTTAATGTGTATGAATGTATTTTTCAAAAAGTGAGTATGAAATCAGGTATCATTTTTATTATTGAGGGCTTATTAGGGATTATTCTGATTTATGCCCCTTTCCTATTTAAAAAATGGTTTAAAATCTCTTTTCCGAATGAATTGATTTTTATGTATTGGTTCTTCATCTTGATCTCGGTCTTTTTAGGAACTTGCTTACATTTAATTTCTTACTTTAAATATTATGATAAATTATTGCATTTCAGTAGCCCAATTGTATTAACCTTTCTTGGATATGGCATTCTTACCTATTTCCTAGAAAAGTCAAGAAGTCAATACCCTTCTATTTGGTTTTTTATGATATTTGGTTTTGCGTTTGCACAGATGTGTGGGGTTTTATGGGAATTTTGGGAATTTCTATGTGATCAATTTTTAGGACTGAATTTACAACGTTACCTATTTCATGGGCAACCTTTAATTGGACGTAAAGCATTACTTGATACCATGGGCGATTTATTTGTTAATACTTGTGGTAGTTTGATTGCTAGTGTATATGCCTATTTACGAGCAAAAAAAACAAGCATTCAGTATTTCAAAAACTTTAAAATTCATATTCACTAATTTAGTTATCTTATGTTGCTATGTATGCTTCTCCTTTTCTTGTCTAACCTTGTGTTTCCAATGATATAAAATTAGGAAATATCAAAGGTTTGCTAAAATTTTTCACATCATTAAACATTTTGATTATGTTGTGTTATACTAATAAAACTGAAATATAAAGGAGATTTTCGTTATGGAACATTTAAAGTATCGTAGCGTTTTTGATATTATTGGACCGGTCATGGTTGGACCAAGTAGCTCTCATACGGCAGGGGCTGCACGCATTGGAAAAATTGTAAGAACTATTTTTGGCGAACAACCAGAGAGTGTCGATATTTTTCTATTTGAATCCTTTGCCAAAACCTATCGTGGCCATGGAACTGATATTGCCCTTGTTGGTGGATTATTAGGGATGGAGCCTGATGATGAAAGATTAAGTGATTCATTGAAAATTGCTCATGAAAATGGCATGGAAGTACTATTCGTGCCTAAAAAAGAAAAAGCTGAGCATCCAAATTTAGTTAAAATGTTGCTAAAAAAAGGAAAACGTCAAATGACTGTAACTGGTATTTCCATTGGTGGCGGAAATATCCAAATTTCTGAGTTGGATGGCTTTAAGATTTCATTAACAATGGGAACGCCTACGATTATTACCGTCCATCAAGATGTGCCAGGTATTATTGCTCAAGTAACAAAACTATTATCTGATATGAATGTAAATATTGGTACGATGACTGTTACGCGTGAGTCTAAAGGTGAAAAAGCAATTATGATTATTGAAATTGATGAGCGCCATCCAGATATTTGCCAAAAACTACGTCAATTGTCACACATTGATTCTGTGACCTATTTTGATTAGGAGGATTTGCATGTTTTATTCAATTGAAGATATTATTCAACAAAGTAAGAATTATAAAAGTGTGGCTGAATTAATGATTGCCACAGAGATTGAATTAACCGGACGCTCTAGAGAACAAATTATTGCTTTAATGAAGAAAAATTTGGAAGTGATGAAGCATTCTGTTCAGCAAGGAATTGATGGCGTTACCTCTGTTACCGGGTTAACAGGAAAAGACGCGACCAAGCTAAATGATTATATTTTAAAAGGTGATATTTACTCAGGTTCGACAATTTTAGGTGCCGTGCGTAATGCGATTGCGGTAAATGAAGTTAATGCGAAGATGGGCTTAATTTGTGCCACTCCTACTGCTGGTAGTGCTGGGATTGTTCCTGGTGTATTGATGGCTGTTAGTGAAAGCTTGCAATTAACTGAACACCAACAATTAGATTACTTATTTACTGCTGGTGCTTTTGGATTAGTGATTGCGAATAACGCTTCGATTGCTGGTGCTGAAGGTGGCTGTCAGGCTGAAGTTGGCTCTGCAAGTGCGATGGCTTCCGCAGCTTTAGTTTGTTTAAAAGGTGGCTCAGCGCAACAAGCAGCTCATGCCTTAGCGATTACCTTAAAAAATATGTTAGGCTTAATTTGTGATCCAGTCGCGGGTTTAGTCGAAGTCCCTTGTGTGAAAAGAAATGCATTAGGTGCGAGTCAAGCGATGATTTCAGCAGATATGGCTCTAGCAGGAATACAAAGTGTAATTCCACCAGATGAAGTTGTAGCCACGATGTATCGCGTGGGTCGTCAAATGCCATCTATTTTTAAAGAAACTGCAGAAGGTGGCTTAGCAACGAGTCCGACTGGATTAAAATTGCAAAAAGAAATTCTAGAAAGACAAACAAAATAAGAAAATGGGGTTAGGAAATTTTCCTACCCCACTTTTTATGCAGTAATTTTGGTCCCAAAGCAATGAATATTATTATTAATATTCACACTTTTTACACCGTGTAGCAAGGCATACTTTGCACTATTTAATTTTGGAATCATGCCACCAGTAATGATATTCTGATTCTTGAGCATCTCAATCTTTGATAAATTGATACGCTTCAACCATTGATTGTTTTCCTTAATTCCAGGCACATCAGTCAATAAAAACAATTCATCCGCTTGAATACTACTTGCTATCTTACAAGCGACTTCATCAGCATTAATATTTAACCATTGGCCGTCTTTTGTAATGCCTAGAGGAGCAATCACAGGTATTTTGCGATGATTCATTTGCAGTTTTAACAATTGATGATTGATTGCCGTTACTTGGCCAACATAACCTAATTCCGCATAATTGATGACTTTTCCCTGTATGAGTTGATCGCAACCAGCATGAAGGCTCACTGGTTGCAAACCTTCCTTTTGAAATAAGGAAACTAATCTAGGTTGTACTTGACCTAATAGCGCCATTTTGGTTAGCTCAAGTGTTGTTTCATCCGTTACTCTTAAGCCGTTTTTGATTTGGCGTTTAATCTGAAATTGTTCCATTAGTTCAGTGATATAATGTCCACCACCATGAATAATGACGATTTGAATTCCTTGTGCTTGCCATTTACGTATGGTTGAAAAAAATTGCGCATTAAGCTGATCACTTGCAACGCCACCAATTTTAACTACATATGTTTTCATGATTCTGACCTCCTATTATGTGTGGTACAATGCATTGATTTTGACATATCCATAAGTCAAATCGCATCCCCAAGCTTTTCCTTGCGCAACTCCATCATGCATGTTGACTTTAATCGTGATCTCTGCTTGTTTTAATTTTTCACTCAGTTGATCAGCTGAAAAATCTGTTGGTACACCAAAGGCAAAAACTAGCGTATCTTCCAAATATATTTCAATTTGATTACTGTCAAAATCGATGCCGCTATAGCCCAACGCACATAGGATTCTTCCCCAATTTGGATCTTGACCAAATATTGCACTTTTGACCAAACTTGAACCGACAACTGATTTTGCAAGCATACGTGCAGAGTATTCATCTACGGCATTTTCAACTTGAACCTCAATCAGTTTCGTTGCTCCCTCACCATCTTTAGCAATTGATTTTGCTAAATCGGTGAAAACAGCTTGTAAAACATTTTTGAATTGTTGGTAGGCTAGCGACCCTTTTTGTATTTCAGCATTTTTCGCCTCACCATTTGCTAAGACAAGTACCATATCATTTGTGGAAGTATCGCCATCCACAGTAATTTGATTAAAAGTAATTTCAGTCAGCTCACTTAGTAATTCTTGTAGTAAATCACTGGAAATATTCGCATCAGTGGTAATAAAACTAAGCATGGTAGCCATATTTGGATGAATCATACCTGAACCTTTTGCACAACCTGCTACTGTGATTGTTTTTCCATCAATTTCTTCTTGGTAGGCACTTACCTTCTGACACGTATCGGTTGTCAAAATTGCTTCTTGAAAATTTTCAGCAGCGCAGTCTTGATTATTTGCCAACAATTCTAAGCCAGCTTCGATTTGAAACATCTGTAAATGCTTGCCAATAATTCCTGTAGAGGCAACTGCGACTTGAGCAGCGTCAATATTTAAATGTTCAGCGGTTTTTTCACACATTGTTATAGCATCTTGATAGCCTTGATTACCTGTGCAAGCATTGGCATTTCCTGAATTAACAATAATTGCTTGTAAGGATTTATTTTTGAGCTTTTCTTTTGTCACTAATACTGGTGCTGTTTTGACTTGATTAGTCGTAAATACGCCAGCACACTGAGCGGGGACTGTTGAAATAATCCAACCGATATCTTTACGCTTTCTTTTTAACCCACAATGGATACCATCCGCTTTAAAACCTTTAGGACTTGCAATATTTCCATTTATTTTCTTCATAACCAACCTTCTCCTTTTATCAATAAACCTTTTTATATAAAATTAGGCATTTGTTTTAACCCGCATGTTTCGTCTAATCCTGCCCATAGGTTAAAATTCTGAATAGCTTGACCACTTGCACCTTTGATCAAATTATCAATCACAGCGACAAGCGTTAAGATGCCTGTACATTCATTATAAATATAACCAATGTCACAAAAGTTCGAACCAATCACTTGATGTAAATCTGGCAACTTTTGATGATGATTGATGCGAACAAAATATTTATCAGCATAACAATTTTCATAAGCTGTTTTAATATGTGAAAGGTCAACATTTTGTTTCAATTTAACATAAGCTGATACAAAAATTCCTCTAGAGACTGGTATAAGACTTGTCGTGAATTGGATACTTTGTAATTGATTGTCAAACTGTTGTAAGAATTGAATGATTTCAGGTATATGCTGATGTTGATTGACCTTGTACATACTCATATTGTTATAAACATTCACAAAATGACTGCTTTGGCTCAATCCTTTGCCTGCACCTGATAATCCTGATTTTGCGTCCACAATAATCGAATCCGTTCGAATAATTTGAGCTTTGACTAGTGGTGCTAAAAGTAAATTAGTTGCCGTGGCATAGCATCCTGGATTGGCGATGAGCATCGATTTGTTTGTTTGAAATTCAGGTAAAGAATAATTGGCTTGCATTAAAATATCTGGATTAGCTGGTTCTTTTTTATACCATTTTCGATAACTTTCCCCATTTTTTAATCGTAAATCACCCGAAAGATCAATTACTGGAAAGCCGTTATCTACAAAAGGTTTAACTAAATCCTTACTTACTCCAGAAGGTGTTGCAAAAAAGACAAGATCATTTTGAGCCATGATATTTTTTGCATCGAATGCTTGAATTTTCGCATTTAATGGTAAAAAATGAGGAAATTCTTCTGTTAAGTAGGATGCTTTCTTCCCACTACGATGAAGGGTTCCGATTTCTAAATAGGGATGTTGTTCAATAAGACGCATTAACTCCACACCCGTATAACCAGTTATACCTACAATTGCTGCTTTCATCCAATCACCTACCCCACTAAAACTTTCGCTATTTTATCTAATGCAAAATCGACTTCTTCTTGACTGATTGTTAAAGGAGGCAATAACCGTAAGACATTTTTACCGGCTTTTAAAGTAAGAACACCTTCTTTTTCAAGTTGAAGCATCACATGTTGCAATACATATTCATCTGTTAATTCAATTCCTATCATTAAGCCTTTTCCTCTAATATCTATCAGTTTATTAGATTGAATATGCGCTAAACCATCAAAAAATTGCTGACTACGCATTTTAACATTTTCTACTATTTCAGCAGATTGCACATAATCTAAAACTTGATTAGCAACACTTAAAGCTAATTTATTGCCTCCGAACGTACTTCCGTGACTACCAGGAGAAAAAGCATTGGCATATTTTTTATTTGCTAACATTGCGCCCACCGGCAATCCATTGGCTAAAGCTTTTGCACTGGTAATAATATCAGGAGTAATACCATATTGTTCATAAACAAATAACGAACCGCATCGACCAATCCCTGTTTGCACTTCATCCACAATAAGCAAGGTGCCATTTTGTTGGCAAAGATGTGCTAATTCCTTTATCCACCCTTGATAAGCGACATGAATCCCACTTTCTCCTTGGATTAATTCCACAATCACCGCTGCCACTTTCTCATCTAAGGCTTCTTTTAATTCATCAATTTCATTGAATGGAAAGTAAGCCACATCTTGTAACATCAAACCAAAACCTGCCTGAATGTTAGCTTGTCCGGTCACACTCATTGAACCAAACGTACGACCATGAAAAGATTGCCAAAAGCTAATAATTTTATTACGACCAGTTGCTTTTTTTGCTAATTTAATGGCGGCTTCATTGGCTTCTGTCCCACTATTACAAAAGAAAGCCACATAATCTTTTTGATTGGCTAATTTACATGCGACTTGCTCTTGAATCTCACTATGATATAAATTCGGCATATGCCAAATATTATTGATTTGTTGGAGTAAAGCTTTTTTTAATTCAGGATGATTATGTCCTAGATTTGTAACACCAATCCCACTTGTTAAATCAAGATACTCCTGATTATTTTGATCATAAACTTTACAACCATTACCTTTTATAATTTCGAAATCTTTTCTACTATAATTTGGAAATAACCAACTCATAACCAACACTCCCTTGCAATGTTGTGTATAAATATACAACATTATTCCGCTTTTTTCAAGTGTTTTATGTATATTTTTACATTATTATCTGCAGAAGTTGTTAATTTTTCTAGAATATTTGGGTATTTAGTTAAAATTATGCATAAAAATAGACTAGTCTAAAAAACTAGACTAGTCTAAAATCGTATAATTATTCTTCTGTTAACGATTCGGTTTCAAAGGATAATTGATTATTTTGCAAAGTTACAGTCACTTTACTTTTTGGCATCACCTTACCGGCAATAATTTCTTTGGCAAGTGGTGTTTCAATTTCTTTGGTAATATATCGTTTTAATGGTCGAGCACCAAAAGAAGGTTCATAAGCATTTTGTGCAATATATGTTTTGGCTTCATCGGAAATGCTTAATTCGATTTCTTGGTGGTTTAGTCGTGTAGATAATTGTTGAACCATCTTATCAACGATTCCCTTCACATCTTCTAAACTAAGTGGGGTGAATAAAATCGTGTCATCAATACGGTTTAAGAATTCAGGTTTGAAGTGCATTCTTAAAGCTTGCATAACTTGATCAGAAACTTCTTGTGGGATAGTTCCTTCTTCAGTCACTCCTTCAAGTAACAATTGTGAACCGATATTTGAAGTCATAATCAATACGGTATTCTTGAAATCAACTAAGCGACCTTTAGAATCTGTCAATCGACCATCATCTAATACTTGTAATAAAATATTGAAGACATCTGGATGAGCCTTTTCAATTTCATCCAATAAAATAATTGTATATGGATTACGACGAACAGCTTCCGTTAATTGTCCTCCTTCTTCATAACCTACATATCCTGGAGGGGCTCCAACTAAACGAGACACTGAATGTTTTTCCATATATTCACTCATATCAATTCGTACCATATGTTCTTCAGAGTCAAATAAGTTCTCTGCTAGAGCTTTGGCAAGTTCTGTCTTACCAACCCCAGTAGGACCTAAGAAGAGGAATGAACCTAATGGGCGATTTGGATCTTGTAAACCAGCACGAGAACGTAATACCGCATCACTTACGGCATCTACGGCTTCGTTTTGACCAATCACACGTTGATGCAAGGTTTGATTTAATTTCAATAATTTTTCGCGTTCGCCTTCAACTAATTTTGTCACCGGAATACCTGTTAAACGACCGACAACAACCGCAATTTCATTTTCAGTCACGGATTCTTGAACCATTTTTAATTGATCAGAATCATTTTTACGTTCTAATTCTTTTAATTCTTTTTCTAATTGTGGAATGGTACCATGACGTAACACAGCTGCTCGTTCAAGTTCATAATTGTTTTCAGCATCTTCTAATTCATGGCGAACACGTTCAAGTTCTGCACGTTTATTAGAGATGGCATTTACTTCTTCTTTTTCAGTTTCCCATTGCAATTTCATTGAATTTACTTCTTCACGTAAATCAGCTAATTCTTCTTGCAAGTTTTCTAAACGTTTTTTAGAAGCATCATCGGTTTCTTTCTTCAAAGCAGCTTCTTCAATTTCTAATTGCATTAATCGACGCATCACTTGGTCTAGTTCCGTTGGCATAGAATTCATTTCAACTTTAATATTGGCACAAGCTTCATCGACTAAATCAATCGCTTTATCCGGCAAGAATCGGTCAGTAATATAGCGGTCTGATAAAGTTGCAGCGGCTACTAATGCATTATCGTGAATATTTACACCGTGATGTACCTCAAATCGTTCTTTCAATCCACGTAAAATCGAAATCGTATCTTCAACAGTTGGTTCTTTGACTAAAACTTTTTGGAAACGTCTTTCTAAAGCTTTATCTTTTTCCATATATTGACGGTATTCATCCAAGGTCGTGGCACCAATCGTATGCAATTCACCACGAGCAAGCATTGGTTTTAATAAGTTACCGGCATCCATACTACCTTCTGTCTTACCTGCACCAACAATATTATGGATTTCATCGATAAATAGAATAATTCGCCCGTCAGATTTTTTCACTTCATCTAATACGGCTTTCAATCTTTCTTCAAATTCACCACGATATTTAGCCCCAGCAATTAATAACCCCATATCTAGTGAGTAGACAGTTTTATCCTTTAAGTTTTCAGGAACATCTTTTTTAACAATACGTTGGGCTAAACCTTCAACAATCGCCGTTTTACCAACACCGGGTTCACCAATTAATACTGGATTATTTTTGGTTTTACGAGATAAGATACGGATGACGTCACGAATTTCTTCATCACGCCCAATGACAGGATCCATATTTCCTTCTTTGACTTTTTGTACTAAGTCAATGCCGTATTTTTCTAATGCTTTATAAGTTTCTTCTTGATTTTGTGATGTCACGCGATCACCCCCACGGATATTTTCAATCGCATCCTTAACATCTTTTTCAGATAGTTGATGTTGAATCAAATACTGAGTTAATGGATGATGTTTTAATTTCATTAATGCAAGAATGACGACCTCAGTTGAAAGATATTCATCTTGGAATGCTTCTCTAATCTTATCTGCTTCAATAAACAATTGATAGAGATTTTGGCTAAAACTTTGGCCATAAGAAACATTACTCCCTTCAACTGTAGAGATTTTATCTAATTCTTGGTCAACTTTTGCTTCAAATTCATCTACATTGATACCTAAATCTTTATAAAAATTTGCCCCAAAATGATCAGTGTGCAAGAAAATTTTCCATAAATGTGCAATATCGATTTCTTGATGATGTCTAGTCATTGCAATTTGTTGGGCTTGAGCAATGGCTTGTTGCATTGTCGTTGTCATCTTTTCAATATTCATAACTCCATTCCTCCTATCGTTGAATGAAATAATTGATTACTATTGATGTACTTATTTATTCCTTTTTCTTAAGTACACATACAGTATAATTCAAAAGTCGATGAAGTTCAAACCAAAAGTTAGCACTCTTAATATATGAGTGCTATTTTTAAACTTTCTTAATATTTTTTGTTCAAAATACTATCGTGATTGATGGTTTGATAAAAATATTTTCGGATATCATCAATATTTTCATATTCTGCCATTAACCACATCAGTTTTGTTACGACTGCTTCAAACGTCATATCATACGCTTCTAGTAATTGAAAATCTTGTTTCACTTTCTTACCAACTTCATAAACTGTCATATCACTACCCTCATTGGTTACTTGTGAACTAACAATCACTAAACGATCCTTTTGATATTTATTCATCAGCTGATAAAAGCTCGCAACTAAGCTCTCTGGTATACCGCCAACACCAAAACTTTCAAGGATAATGCAACGATAATTTTCGAATGCAAATGCTAGTACTTTTGCATCTAGTCCTGGGGTAAGCTTTAAGGTAATTAAGTCTTCTTGCAATTGATGGTAAAATTTAGTTGGTTGAACAAGTGGTTGAGTTGGAATATAGCGGATAATTTGTTGATCTAAAATCACCGCAATATATGGAAAATTGATACTGGTGAAAGCATTATAACTTTTCGCTCGGACTTTTTTTGCACGGCTTCCAACAATTACTTTCCCATCAAAAACAATAACCACTTCTTGCGATAAATCATCACAAGCGTAAATAAAGCTATCTAATAAATTGACTTTCGCATCAGTGCTATCCATATCAATGGGTTTTTGTGAGCCGGTTAATACAATAGGTTTAACAGAATCTTGAATTAAATAAGATAATGCAGCTGCGGTATAAGCCAAGGTATCTGTACCATGACAAATGACAAAGCCATCATAAGTGGTATATTTTTCCTCAATCGTACGTGCTAATTCCAGCCAGTGTTTAGGGGTCATATTGGTACTATCGAGATTGAATAAAGCTAAGGTATCTACTTGACAGATTTCTTGTACTCGAGGTATGTAGGTCAATAATTCTTCAGCAGTGATTCCTGGTGTTAAACCATGTTGCGATTTTTTAGAAGCGATAGTACCGCCAGTAGTAATCATCAATATCTTCTTCATCTTGTTTTCCTTTCAACGAGAAAAATAGCGAGTGTGCAATGTAAAACTATGCATACAACACTCGCTATGACTTCATTATTTTGCATTTAATTCAGCAATTTTAACAATAACATCGGTAGCCTTTTGCATCGCTTGTAAAGATACAAATTCAAAACGTCCATGCATATTTTCGCCACCAGCAAAGATATTAGGTGTAGGAATTCCTAAATAAGAAATTTTAGAACCATCAGTCCCTCCACGAACAGGTTCAATCACCGGTACAATCGCTAATTCTTCCATCGCATTCTTAGCCAATTCTACAATGCTCATGTCTTTTTCGATTACTTCACGCATATTGTAGTATTGATCGAATAAGTTTAATTCAACACGTTCTTGATCATATTTTGCGTTGAATTTTGCAACTAAATCAACGATAAATTGTTTACGTGCTTCGAATTTTTCACGGTCATGATCACGAATGATATAAGACATCTGAGCTTCTTCAGGCGTGCCAGTGAAGCCGTGTAGATGATAAAATCCTTCATAACCTTCCGTGTGTTCAGGTACTTCTTCTTGTGGAAATTCGTTTTGGAAATCAATAGCCATTTGGATGGCGTTAATCATGGTATCCTTGGCTGTTCCTGGATGGACATTTTTACCGTGGAAAGTTAAATCAGCTTGAGCCGCATTAAAAGTTTCAAATTGTAATTCACCTACTGGACCGCCATCCATAGTGTAAGCAAAATCAACATCAAACCCTTTTGCATCAAACTTATCTGCGCCAACTCCGATTTCTTCATCCGGACCAAAAGCAACACGAATTTTTCCATGTTTGATATCAGGATTTTTGATTAAAATTTCCATTGCTGTCATAATTTCTGCAATACCAGACTTATCATCCGCCCCAAGTAAAGTTGTACCATCAGTCGTAATCAATGTTTGCCCAGCATAATTTTTCAAATTAGGAAAATCAACGGTATTTAAAGTATATTTTCCATCCTTATCTAATTGGATTGTTGAATGACCATCATAATTTTCAACAATTTGCGGATTTACATTGACTGCATTGAAATCTGCGGTATCCATATGGGCAATAAAACCAATAGAGCGTACCTCTTTATCAGTATTACTAGGTAGAGTGGCTGTTACAAAACCATTTTCTTCATTATAATAGACATCTTGCATTCCTAAGTCGGTCAACTCTTTGGCTAACTCATGGGCAAAAGCTACTTGTGTTTGGGTTGATGGTGTCGTTGTACTCATCGGATTAGAACGAGTCTCAGTTTTAACATATTTTAAAAATCTTGGTAATAAATTAGAATACATAATAAAACTCCTTTATATTATTTCAAATGGATCAGTATTAACGGTCGAAACCATTAAATCAACCTGCCATTTATTTGCTGTTTTCCATTGTTCATATTTTTCTTTCAACTTATCTGCAAAAAGAACTTCAATATGATGACCTGGATCAAGAACAATTAATCCTGACTCTTGCATATCGTGAGCCGTGTGATAATAGACATCTCCTGTAATATAGACATCCGCTCCTTTGGCTAAAGCATCTCGATACAGTTTTTCCGCACTTCCCCCACAAATCGCCACTTTTGAAATAAGTTGTCGCTTGCTTATGTGGCTTGCTTTGATAACTTTCAAATGCTTTAAATGAAAAGCTGATTTTACTCGATCGATAAAAGTTGATAATTCAAGTGGTTCAGCTAAATGACCAATCCTTCCAATCCCTTCAACTTTTGTACCGTTTGAAGCCGGATTTAAATCATAAACTTCAAAAGCTGGTTCTTCGTAAGGATGGACGCGATACATTGTTTGTAAAACACTCGGCAAATATTGATTTTCAACAATAAATTCTACCTTTTCTTCAGCAACAATGCTCAATTGCTCAGCTTGCCCAATAGTTGGATTGGCTTGTACAGATGGGATAAAACGTCCTTGTCCGTTACTAGTATAACTCATGTGATGATAATTTCCTAACATTCCAGCTTTAGCTTCTCCTAAAGCTTGACGTAGCTGATCAGCATGTGTTCTTGGGACATAGACAATCAATTTTTTAAGGGATTTTGTCTGTGTTTTTTGTAAAATCTCTACTTCATTTAAGCCGAGTACTTCACAAAACCAATCGTTCAAACCATCTGCTACCACATCTATATTGGTATGGGCGACATAAACGTTGATGTGATTTTGTAAGATATCTAAAAACATTTTTGACTGTGGATTATTATCCGTCAATTGATTGATGGGTCTGAATATTGGTGCATGTTTGGCAAAAATCAGGTCAGCGCCTATTCTGATTGCTTCTTCAACCACCTGCGGACGTACATCTAGGGTAAAAAGGACTTTTTGAATTTCCGCATCTAAAGAACCAATTTGTAAGCCGCAAAAATCTTTCTCCAAAGCTAATTCTTTCGGACAATAAGCTTCAAATGGGGCTATGAATTCTCTTAGTTTCACACTAACACTTCCTCAATTAATTTGATTTCAGCTTCTAGTTCAGTCATTTTTTCCATATGTTTTGTTGTTGCTTTTTGTAATTGTTGTAAAACCTTTTGCCTTTGCTTTAATTCTCTTTGCCATTTCTTGATGAAAATCGGTGTTTTTGCTTGCATCAAGTGTGGCCCAAATAAATATTGCGCTTCGTTCAGGCTCGTTGGCTGTGATAATTTTTTAGCAACGATAATTTCATAGATTTTTTTATTTTCTTCTAATATTTCTTCAGAGATAATAGTATATCCATTGGCTACTAAATATTTTCTTAAAGTAGCTTCTCCCACATTGGGTTGTAAAACAAGTAATTCTTCACCGGTAATTTGTTCTTTGCCTTCTAATAAAATCTGTTTAATCAAAGTACCGCCCATCCCACAGATTGTAATCGTATCAATATTATCGCTTGGTTCAATAGCGAATAATCCATCTGCTAAACGGACAGTGATTTTATCGGCTAGTCCTTGTAAAGTTACTTGATGTACAGCTGATTCATAAGGGCCTTTGACTACTTCACCACAAACGGCATAACTAATTTTATTTGCCAACATTAAACGAACAGGTAAATAAGCATGATCCGAGCCGATATCCGCTAAACGAGCTTGATTCGGGACAAATTCACCTACTTTTGCCAGTCGTTTAGATAATTGTTGTGCATTCATTTTTTCATTCCTCTCACATTTATGGATTGCGACGATTTTGGCCAATCATCATAATTTCTTGAGACAAATAGGCAATACGTTCCATGATACGCATCGCTTTAATTGGTTCTTGATCGCCCTTTTGTGTTACTGTTAAATGTCTTTCTAACTCTTTCATCGTAAAGTTAGAACTGAAAAAGGTTGGTAACATTTCCTGCATACGATATTGTAAGATAACCCCAAGGACATCATCTCGAATCCAACTACTCATGGCATCGGCTCCTATGTCATCAATCATCAAAATCGGTGCAGTCTTAATCTCATTTAATAACTGAATCATGGTATCTTTACCAATCGCTTGTTTCATCTCTACCGCAAAAGTTGGAAAATGAATTAAGGTGCTATCATAGCCATCTTCTGCTAACTTTTTGGCAATTGCTCCTAAAAGATAAGTTTTACCTACACCAAAGTTGCCTACTAAATATAATCCCTTAACAAAAGTAGATTGTTTTTGTTCATATTGTTGGATGAAATGGGCAGCTTGTTGTATTGCTTGGCTACGACCATCAGTAATTTCAAATGAGGCCAATGAAGCTTCACGTAACATTTTAGGCAGATAAAAGGTTTTGATACGTTCATTTACCTGTTGTAGTTGTTTACGTTTCAATAATTCAGGTGTAGGAGAATAAGTAACCTCAATAACATGATGTGAAATTTGCAATTTAGGCTCATACCCCGGCGCAATCATCGTGGGATCATTAGCCAAGAATTTTTCTTTCTGTTGGATATATTCATAAAGCTGACTATAACTTTTTTCAATATCTGCTTGTGTGAGTTCTGCTTGGTGTTGGTTCAAGAAACGCTGAACATCAGGATTTTCATTGATTTGTTTGACCATTTGCTGATATTCTTGAAAATAATTTCGCTTTTGAAGTATTTGTTTTAAATTTTTACCCACATCTTCCATTATTGATCACCTTCTTTGTTTAACAGTGCATCGAGTGCTTTTTTGGCAGCTGCTGTACTTTCTGGATTTTTAACTTCCTCTGGCGGATTTTTCATCCATTCAGGGACTTGCTCGGTACGCACATTACGATAATTTTGCCCCTTGCGATTTGCTTGTTGATTCCGTTGTTTATCTTTGCTTTCATCTACAATTTTGCGCACATGAATCATTGCTTGTTCTGGAAGCAAAATCTTTTTTTCTGACCAATCTGCTGCAATTGTACTTGTTAATTGGGCTGGCAAATTGGTGCGATTTTGGACGATTAAGAGATAATTAATTAAAAAATTGATCACTGGATTACTTAACGGACTGCGCTCCACTAATTCACGAACCAACCATTCCTCTTGTTTAGATGAAAAACTATTTTTAAATTGCTTTATTTCACGTAAATACTCAATCGGATAATACTCTTCACACTGAAGGATCAATTCCCAGTCCGCTTGCGTAAATCCTTGTTTTAAAAATCTCTCTTTGCGTAACTGGTTATCATCAGTTTCTGGAAGTATCGTTGCAGTATTTGAAACTTGTTCTCTTACAAGTGCTTCATGCTCAAGCGCTTTTTCATCAATTTCGCTAGTCGAAAAATTGACCGACTGCGCCAATAAATCTACCAAGGCTAGCTCGTCATAACCATAAAGCGAATGAAATAAAGCTAATTTACGACAAATCTCTTCAGTAATATTTTTTCGCTGTATAAATTTTTTAGCAGCTAAATCAAATAAAAATTGCCAATCTATTGCTACATCTTTTAAGGCTAGTTGTTCAAAATTTGGGTTATTTACTTGTGAATCAAGTTTTTCTTTGTTTTTCTGTAACTCACCTAATGTATGCGAAAGTTTTTGTTGGTCAAAGGTGTAAACTTCTTTAAAACTTTTCGTTACTTCTTTAAAACCTGCTGTCGACAATGTATGTTTCGTAAAGCGTGTCACTAATCTTTGGTAATTAAGCTCACCAATTTTTTCTAAAAGTAAAAAACTTAAAACCTCATCTTTTAAAAATTGGTTGGCCAACATTGGCATGATGATTTCATAAAAGTATTGGACAGTCTGAAATTCCTCTTCCTTGCGATAAACTTTAAGCAAACCAATGCCTTCTAATTTTTCGCGTACACTTTCTAAATGACTAATCCCTAAATCAAGTGTATTACATAAATCTAGATGTAAAAAGGCGTCATCTGATTCATATTGTGCTTGTAATAAAAGTGTTTGATATAAATTTGTTGCAAAACTGCCAATAATTGGTTGGTATAGACTAGTTAAACTGGCCCACTCATCCGCATTGATGGTTTTTTTACAATAAACTTGGTAACTATCATTAGGTAAAAGTGCCACGATAATCCTCCTTATTCCTCTTTCTTCCCTTTAGCCTTTTCGACAATTTGTTGTAATTCTTCTAAAAAGACAGACATATCCTTAAATTGACGATAGACGCTTGCAAAACGAATGTAAGAAATTTCATCGATTTTGGCTAAATCTTCCATCACGTATTCGCCAATAATATTACTTGAAATTTCAGTCACACCTTTTTCACGTACACGACGTTCAACGTGATCGACAATTTTTTCCATTTGTTCCATGCCTACTGGTCGCTTTTCAGCCGAACGAATAATTCCTCTTAATATTTTTTCACGGTTAAATTCTTCACGTACCCCATTTTTTTTGATGACTAATAAAGGTGCTTCTTCTATTCTTTCAAAAGTGGTAAAACGTTGATCACAATTTTCACATTCTCTTCTACGTCGAATCGCCCGACCATCATCAGCTTGACGACTATCAACAACTCGGGAATTTTGGTGATGACATTTTGGACATTGCATATTATTCACCTCATCTATTTTCTGATTTGATTAAATTATAACATGTTTCGCTTAAAAAGTGTGTAAAAAAAGCAATCTAATAAACGGAATTCTCGCTTATTAGATTGCAAATAAGTTTATTTTAAAGTAAAACCTTGGTCTAGTAAAAATTGCGCAAATTCTGGTCGTCTAACTATGCTGAAGAAGTCGACATTTTTTTGCGTCCATGTCGTATCAGCCTGTTGATTATTACGATTTTGGTAATAACTACGGATTTGTTCATCATAATTAGTTAGATCAGTCAGTGATGTTTGATAAGTATCTGTAGCGAGCACATTTTCTAGTGGCATACATGGTTTCATATCATTTTTACTTGCAGGGTAACCAATTGTCATCGCAAATAACGGAACAGTTAATTCAGGAAGATGCAATAATTCCTTCACGCGATATAAATCATTGCGAATGCCACCAATATAGCAAATACCTAAATCAAAACTTTCAGCAGCAATGGCCATATTTTGAGCAGCCAAAGTCGCATCAACCATTGAAACAACCATTGATTCCATATTTCTTAAACCATCTAAAGGAACATCATTTTTCTTTAATTGAACAGCGTGACGATAAAGGTCAGCTACAAAAACATAAACCACCGGCGCATTTGCCAAATGTCCTGAAAACTGCGTGATTTCAGCCAATTCATCCTTCACTTTTGGATCTTTCATTTCGATGATAGAATAAGCTTGGACGAAATTTGAAGTAGAAGCACTCTGGGCACTTTTCACTAATTCATTTTTAATTTCTTCACTGACTAAACGATTCGCATAATCTCTAACAGAAACATGATTTTGCAGTAATTCTATCATTTCATTCACTAAATTTTCCTCTTTTTCAAATATATTTTCGATTGCTTAACCAAGTATCCACTTGTTGTATCGTTTGTGTTAAATCATTGGAATTATCAAATACGACTTCAGCCAATAATTTTTTCATTTCTATGGGTAGTTGACTATCAATACGCTGTTTCGCTTCTTTTTCTGTCAATTGGTTCCTTTGCATCAGACGTTTTAATTGCTGATTCGGTGTACAGTAAACCACAGCAACTTGATCCATCCATTCATCATACCCTTTTTCATACATCAAGGGCACATCAACGATTACTAAATTTTGGTTTTGGCTTGCTTGTTTGATTGCTGCAAGGATACTTTCTTGCAAAAAGGGCGCCATTAATTCATCTAGTTGCTTTAATTTATCTGGATGATTGAAAACAAGCGCGCCTAATGCTTGACGGTTAATTTCGCCATTTTCTTGTAAGATTTCTGAGCCAAATACATTCACTACCTCATTGTAGGCTTGTTCATTTTGATCTAATAGATGACGCGCAATAATATCAGCATCAACTACAGGAAAGCCAAGATCGATAAAATGTTGAACGACACTACTTTTTCCCGTAGCAATACCGCCAGTGATTCCTAATACAAAAGCCATTATTTTCCTCTTTTCTTTTGACACTTTGGACAAAAATGCGTGCCACGTTGCGCAACTTTTATTTTTTGAATGGGCGAGCCACATCGCGGACAGGGTAATCCTTCTTGACCATAGGCATTTAATTCAACTTGGAAATTCCCAGCATCGCCTAAAGCATTGACATAGCTGCGAATCGTTGTCCCTCCCGCTTGAATAGCCTTATCTAACACTTCAATAATCGCTCGGTGCAACTCTTTTATTTCTTTAGGCTTCAATTCATTAGCGGGGGTTTCGGGATGAATTTTTGCTTGCCAAAGTGCTTCATCTACATATATATTTCCCAATCCTGTTACTAATTTTTGATCAAGTAACAGGGGCTTTATCGCTTTGCTAGATTTTTTTAACTGTTGTTGAAATGTTTTCAAGTCAAAAGTTTCGTTAAATGGTTCTGGACCCAATTTGGCAATTCCAGGATATTCTTCCACGTGATTTTTATGATACGCACACATACGACCAAATTTACGCACATCTTGATAATGTAATTGACTACCATCTGAAAAGGTGAATACTACATGGACATGCTTATTTGGCTTTGTTACCTCTGGAAAATAATGATACTTACCTTCCATGCGTAAATGTGAAATAATGACATCTTGATCCAAACAAAAAATTAAAAACTTCCCTCTGCGTTTGATTTCATGAATGGTCTGATTGCTAACACGGTGATTGAAATCGCTTGGAGATAATTGTTCAATAATTTTTGGCCAAAAGACTTCTACCTTGGATATCGTTTTGCCAATTACTAATTGACTTAACCCTTTACGAACGGTTTCTACTTCTGGTAATTCTGGCATATTCTCACCTACTTTGCATCATACCAAGTGTCTCCCCAACTACTATCCGTAATCAAGGGTACATGAAGGTCTACCACGTGTTCCATCACTTCTTTTACTAAGGCGTCTAGTTGCTCGACTTGATCTCTTTTCACTTCAAATACCAATTCATCGTGGACTTGAAGGAGCATATTCGTTTGGATATTACTTGCTTGCAATCGTTTATCTAGTTCAATCATTGCCATCTTTAGAATATCCGCTGCCGTTCCTTGAATTGGGGAATTAATGGCAGTTCTTTCAGCAAATGAACGCACATTAAAGTTTTTAGCATGGATATCAGGTAAATAACGACGACGATGATATAATGTTTCAACATAACCATCTTCTTTAGCCTTTGCGACGATATCTTGCATATATTTTTTAACATTCGGATAGCGTTCAAAATACGTATCAATATATTTTTTCGCAGCTTGTCTCGAAATACCCAAGTTTTGAGATAGGCCAAAATCAGAAATACCATAGACAATACCAAAGTTTACCGCTTTAGCATCCCGGCGCATATTGCTTGTTACTTTACTAGGATCATCAATACCAAAAACCCGCATAGCAGTAGAAGTATGAATATCTTGACCATGGATAAATGCCTCTTTTAAGTGTTCATCATCAGAAATATGTGCGAGTACACGTAATTCAATTTGTGAATAATCGGATGAATACATAACCCAATCTTCATGACTAGGTACAAAGGCTTGACGTATTTTTCGCCCTTCTTCTAAGCGGATTGGAATATTTTGTAGATTAGGATCGACGGAACTTAAGCGACCTGTTTGCGTTAAAGTCTGAATATAGCGCGTATGAATCTTTCCGTCTAATTGAATCACTTTAAGCAAACCTTCAATATAAGTTGATTGTAATTTAGCTAATTGTCGATAACTTAATATTTGCTCGATTATGGGATGCGCTGATTTTAACTGTTCCAACACATCGACAGCCGTAGAATAACCAGTCTTCGTTTTCTTAATGACCGGTAAACTTAATTCTTCAAATAAAATCACGCCTAATTGTTTTGGAGAATTAATATTAAATTCTTTACCTGCATAGTCATAAATTTTTTGTTCAATTTCAGCTAAACGAACAGCAAAATCTTGTTTCATTTGCTGTAATCTTAAAGGGTCGACACTGATACCGGTCATTTCCATTTTGGCTAAAACATCGGCTAATGGCATCTCCATATCGGTGAATAGTTGCCATTGATTTTTATTTTCCAACTCTTTCGTTAAAATAGGCACTAAACGATGTAAGGTGTCGATTTTACGAGCTAAATGTTCATAAAATTCATCTGGATGAGTAGGCAGTCCTTTTTTCGCACCTTTACCATAAACTTGCTCATCACTTAAAATTTCTGTCAAACCATAATTATGGGCCACACTGCTAATATCACTACTATTATCGGTGGTATCCAATAAATAGGCAGCCAATAAAGTATCAAAAGTAAACGAAACATTCTTTGCCCCAAATCGTGATAGCGCAATTTTTTGGCACTTCATGTCAAAAGTAATCAATTGCTCAGCCTTTTGCACATAATCAATAAATTCTGGGCTACTTAAAATATCAAGATTATCACTCACATAGATTTTTTCTGAAGTACCAAAGGCAAATCCCACAATATCTTCTAAATGATAATTTTCCCCAAGCATTTCAACATATAATGCTAACTTTTCAGCTTCTGGTAAATCATTTGGCCATTCTTGAATGTATTCATAAGTGATTTCTTCCATTTCATGATCATCCATGACCACATTCATCTTATCTAAAAATGATTGAAAATTTAATTTTCGATAGAGTTCAATTAACTCGTTTTCATTCATACCTTGATAAGCTAAATCTGCCAAAGTAATCTCAACCGGTGCTTGCACATTAATGGTCGCTAATTGTTTAGACATGAAGGCTTGTTCTTTATCATTGATCAAGTTTTCCTTCATCTTACTTGGCTTAAATTCGTCAATATGTTCATAAATGCCTTCAATAGACTCATATTGTTTTAATAATTTAATCGCTGTTTTTTCACCAACTTTAGTAACACCAGGTAAGTTATCGGATTTATCACCTGCTAGCCCCTTTAAGTCAATAATTTGCTTTGGTGTAAGGCCATCATATTTTTCGGCGATAAAAGCGGGGGTACAAATTTCTAACTCTGTCATTCCTTTGACGGTAATGTACACCGTAATCTTGTCACTTGCTAACTGTGTTAAGTCACGATCTCCAGAAACAACAATGACATCAAATCCTTCATGACTAGCTTTTGTCGCTAAGGTGCCGATAATATCATCCGCTTCATAGTTAGGAAGCTCGTATTCTTTGACACCAAATCCATGAATTAGCTGTCTAATGAAAGGCATTTGTTCTCTAAATTCACTTGGCGTTTTGGCACGTCCAGCTTTATAATCTTTAAAAATCTCCGTTCGAAATGTCGTCTTGCCAGCGTCAAAAGCCACTAAAGCATGGGTTGGTTGTTCTTGTAATAAGATCTTTTCAAACATGTTTTTGAAAGTAAAAATTGCATTTGTATATAAGCCATCTGCATTTTTAAAATTATCCATGACATTATATAGCGCATAAAATGCTCGAAATGCCACACTATTGCCATCGACTAAAAGAATTTTTTTCTGACTCACAATCACACCTCTTTTAATTGTTATTCATTTCTTCCTTTCCTATTGTAGCAGAAAATGAAATTCTTGTAGTGTGATTTTACTTATTTTTCGATAATTATTTCCATTTTATTTAATTGATAATGTGATAAGACGTCTTCAATTAGGCTAACTCCTTCACTTAATAAATCTTTGCCTTTATCAGTCAAGATAACCTGTACTTCTCGTTTATCTTCGCCTGCTTTTCGCTCAATTACGCGACAACTTTCTTCAAATTTCACGAGCATTCTGGAAGTTGCACTAATACTTAAACCAATTTTCTTACTTAAATCACTCACTGTTAAACTTTGACCTTGAGATTGATTCAAAAAATATAATTCGTCCAATAAGATGGCTTCAGGAATCGTCTTTAAGGCTTGAGATAATTCTTGATTGATTTCTCTTTGAATTGCTTGTAATTTCATCCATTGCTCAATCATTGCTTTGCCTCCATTAATAAAAGGATGGTTTTGCATAATGGATATTTGGTCGCCCTACTCCAAATCCTTTACGTGTATACTTTTCTTGATTTTCGTCAGTGACAATATCATAAATTGCTTAAACCACAGCCTCACGTGAAACTTCAGCATCTTTAAAACTTTCTAAAAGTAACTTAGTTGTTAGTTTTCGAGCGATTTGTCCAGCAGCTCCTAAAATTAAAATATGATGATATTTAATTGTTGATACCTCTCTCAGGTTATATTTGTTTGCGCGAACAAATGAATGATAAGGTTAACTTTTTGCAAATGAAACAAAAAAGCTTGGAGATATTTCCCCAAGCTTTTTTGTTTATACTATTTATTCGAGCATATCCTTTCGCAATACACCGTATTTAAGGAATAGGTCTTCCAAAATGGTCCCTTGAACTTTCTTAATTATCGGTTTCTTCAAAGCGTTTAATCCAAATGGTAATTCAATATCAAGTGGTGATTTACCATCCATTAAGCAGACACTGCTATTTAATAGCGCACGAACATCATAGACACTACCCCAAACCTCAGGGACACCTCGTTCAATAGCAAATAAACCATAGACAGCTTCCATTGCCGTACGAACAGAGTATTCTGTAGTAAAGATTGTATCACGTGGTGTTTGAGCAAATTGACCTAAGAAAGCAAAGTTTACACAGCCATCAGGAATGACATCAGGACGGTCCCCTTTGGCACGTGGCATGAAGAATGCTGTAATATAAGGCATCATTGTTGGTACACAGACTGCATGATTGGTTGCTAATTCATTAATCATTTCAATAGGCACACCTAAATGATATAGCCATTCTTCTGTAATTTCTTTACCAGTACATTCTTTCATTGGTTTTTGGATATAATCACCTTTCACATCAGTAAATAAGCTATATACCCAAACACAGACTTCATCTTTTGGTTGATCTTTGAATTGACCTTGACGATTAATGGTCCAGCTTAACAACCACGAAGAATCTTTACAGCTGACAATACCACCAGTTACCACTTTTCCTGTTCGTGGATCGCGTTTACAAATATTGGTAATATAAGGAATAATACGATCATCTTTTAATGTAATCGTAGCGGACTCCCAATTGGTTTTAGAGATATCTGAGCAGAATTTTTCTGGATGGCCAAAACTAGGATCTTGTTTCGCAATATTTTTCCATAATTGCCAACAACCACTTTCACGAATTTCAGCGTCTCCTGTTGGTACTTGATCTTGACTACCATAAATCGTGCTTTCTGTACAGCTTCCATTCGTTACAAATACATAATCATCTGTTGTAAGTTCAATTGTTTGAGCTTCATCATTTACTAAACATTCAATACGTGAAGCAATCTTTTGACCATTTTCAAATTTGAAGACGACATTAGTTACCTTCGTATTGAATTGGAAAGTCACCCCATGATCTTCCAAGTATTTTTGCATTGGTAAAATTAAAGATTCATATTGATTGTATTTCGTAAATTTTAAAGCAGAAAAATCAGGTAAACCAGCAATGTGATGAATGAAACGTTGGAAGTATAATTTCATTTCTAAAGCTGAATGCCAATTTTCAAACGCAAACATCGTACGCCAATATAACCAGAAATTAGAGTTAAAGACTTCATCATCAAAGACTTCATCAATTCGTTTGTCATATAAATCTTCGTCTTTTGTGAAGAAGAGCTTCATAATTTGCATAATGCCTTCTTGACTTAGCTTAAACTTACCATCTGTATGTGCATCTTGGCCACGATTTTCTGTTGCACGGCACAAAGAATAGTTTGGATCTTCTTTGTTTAAGCGATAATATTCATCCAATACAGATAATCCTGGTTTTTCAAGCGATGGAACACTTCTAAATAAATCCCATAAACATTCAAAGTGATTTTCCATTTCACGTCCACCACGCATAATATAACCGCGTGTGGAATCTAAAATACCGTCACAAGCACCACCAGCAATATCCATTGCTTCTAAAATATGGATATTTTCGCCAGGCATTTGGGCATCGCGTACCAAGAAACAAGCAGCGGCTAACGAGGCAAGTCCACTACCAACTAGATAAGCATGTTTTTCTTCGATGCCTTTTGGTTTTTCAGGAGTGACGAAAGCTTCATAGTTCCCACTTGTATAATAAATACCCTTGCTGTTGCGTCCATCTAGCCCTCTTTCAGTATTACGATATTCAGCTAGTCGTTTGGCTTCAGCTTTTTTGGCATCAGCATTTTTTGTCACGTTTGTTTGTCTTTTTTTGGCTAACTGATAAGCTGCCACACTACTTCCTGCAATTAAGGCACTAGTAAGACCAAGTTTGAATTTTTTTGACATATCCATGACCTCTTTTCTAATCATTTCACAAGTTCATTATAACGCGATTAAAAAAGAGAAACCATTTACAATTTAGCTTGAATGATAAAATTTTTTGAACTAAATAGTTTACAATATAACAAGATTGATAAAATTTTTGCTATTTTTCAAATTTGTTGATGGCTGTATCGATGGCCCCTTCCATTAAGGTAATCATTTTTTCAGCTAAGGGACGATAATCTGCAGTCATTCCCTGATTAATCCATTCAAGAACTAAACCAACAAAACTATATTTGTAAAATTGGGCGATGAATTCTTGATCACTTTTTGAAATTTGATGATCTTTCACTTGTGACTCGACAACATCATAAAGTAATTCAAATGTACGCTGATATAGAAACGTTTCTAATTGCTCGCGATTAATGGAGTGGTAAGCATTCATGATAAACGGCTTATTTTCATAAATCGTAGCAAAGATATCTAGTAGGCCTGCTTGCCAAGTATCTTTCGTTTTCTTCCCGTTAAGCGCACGTTTGGCATCTTCTATACAAGCCCATTCTACTAAATCATAAATATCTTTAAAGTGATAATAAAAAGCCATGCGACTAATCCCGCATTCTTCGGTTAAATCATGAATGGTAATTTTATCTAATGGCTTCTTTAATAAATATTTTTTTAAGGCAGCTTCTAACTGGTATTTAGTTGAAGTCGTCATCCTATCCCTCCAAAAAAAAAGCATCAAAACAAATTGTCTTGATGCTTAAATTTTTTATTGACTAAATATTAATCCCTAGCAAAAATGCGAATAAATGCTAAGAATAAATTGATGAAGTCAAGATATAGATTTAATGCCATAAAAGTAGCAATACCAAAATCATTTTCCATTTGATAGCTAAAATAAGCTTCACGAATACGTTGATTATCATAAGCAGTCAAACCACTAAAGATAATGACAAGTACAAAAGAAATAAAATAGTCAACGGCACTACTTTGCATAAAAATATTGACTAAGATGACCACCAATGCACCAATTAAAAAAGAATATAACGCACGTGCAATGCCGGATAAATCTCTCTTAGTAAAGATACCAAAGACAGCCATTGTAATAAAGGTTAAAGAACTAGCTGCAAATGCCGACGTCACTGTACCAAAGTCATACACCAATAAAGTAACAGAGAGCGTCACTCCATTTAATAGTGAATAAACAATAAAACCGGCTAACGTCAAAGCTGGATTTTTAAAAGCTTGACGACCAATTACTAAGACCAAGACAATTTCAAAAACCCAAAATAAGATAAAAGTCATTTGGTTGACAGTAGCTAGAAACTGATTGACAAAAACAGTTGAACAAAGATAAGCAGCAAGTGCACTAATGGCAAGTCCTACACCAAAAATGCCATATACTTTTGCAAAAAATCGATTTAATCCAGTAGTTGTAGTAAATTCCTGATTCATAATTTCACCCTCATTTCATAAATTATTATTCATTAACCATTTCCGCTTGATTTTCTAGATCTGGATGAATAATCAATGGCGGCTGAACCATAACGACTGAATCGAGTACGCGATTACCTTCTTGATTATTTCCTTCAACAGAAATGGTTACGACATTTTTCATCTTGTCCACCTTGATTACCTCAAAATTAAAGGTCAAAGTTTCATAATGATAAATAGGCTCGATTAAATTCATTGAGAAATTCACAATATGTGATCCCGGACCAGGCAAATGCTTAGAAATCGCACTCGCAATAATGCCGCTTAACATCACCATAGGCACGATTGGTCTTTCAAATTCCGTTTGTTGTGCATAGTCATGTTGAATAAACAATGGATTCGCATCATTTGTAAGTCCTAAGTATAGTAAGAGTTGCTGGTCTTCGATAGATTCGGTTAATGATAACGAATCGCCCTCTTCTATCTCCTCAATTGTTTTACCAAGCTTTCTAGGTTTACCAATATTCAAATTTCATTCCTCCAAATATTTCATTACAATTATTTTAATCAAATCTAGAGAAAAGTGCAAGTTTGATACTTGAATTTAAAATAAAAAATACCAGCTCAAAATCAAACTCAAGCTGGTAAAAATTTTTCTTATAGGGGTCCCGAGCGCTTAGTGGGAATTTGTATCGATAAGGGGTACAAATTCCCACTAAACCAATGTTTCAAGGCCTATTTATTTTTTATATTCAATTCTCTTAAGTGTTTAGGAATAGATAACAAGTCAAATTTATACTCTCCAAGAAAAGTGATATGCTCCCAATTAATAGGAGATACATGCTTCATATACTTAGTTACTTCGGGATCTATTTTGACGAGATAATTATAAGCTGCTTGTAAGTAGACGGCGTTCCATATACTTATTGCATTTATTAACACATTAAGCGCACTAGCACTTTGAAGTTGTCGGCGAATATCGCGCTCCATAAATTTTCCGCGTCGCCCAAAAAATAGTTCTCTAGCTAAAGCATTAATCGCTTCTGTCTTATTTAGTCCATGAGTGATCCTTCGCCGTAGCTCACTATCTGTAATATAATCTATCATAAAAATGCTCTTTTCAATGCGACCTAGTTCTCTCAGTGCAAGAGCTACTCTATTCTTACGTGCGTATGAGCCTAGCTTTCCTAATAGTAAAGAACTAGATACTTTTCCTGTTTGAATCGAATAGGCGATTCGTTTAATTTCATCATAGTTTTCTTCAATAATTTTTACATTGATTTTTCCGCTTATATCTTCTGATAAGTTAGGGTAGTAGGAAGGTGATTTGATAGAAAATAATTGTGATTTTTTTATATTTCTGATGCGAGGTTCAAAATCAAAGCCTAGTAATGCGGTCATTCCAAACACCTGATCAGAATACCCATTTGTATCAGTAAAATGTTCCTCAATATCTAGATCTGTTTCATGATAAAGTAGGCCATCAAGGGTATGAGTAGCTTCCCTTGTATTAGTTGAAGCAACCTCGATATGATGAGTCGTATGCCTATCATTTATTGATCGAATCATTGTAGCTCCTTTTTCCATACTTTTGTAATGTGGATTAACATCGGATTTTAGAGCTGAGACGCCCACTGGGACGCGCATTCCGTCTGAAGCAGTGGTTTTTCCTTCACCCCAAAAGTCTGCAACAGGAAGCTTTAACTGATAATTAACCAAAACAGATTGAGCACGAGTCAGAGCTTCTTTATAAAAGCGCCATTGTTTGGCATTGGCTAACTGAGAATAAGAAATTCCAGGAGTTGATTGGGCCATTTTTTCAAGACCAATATTCATCCCTAAACCCAGCAAAGCAGCAAAAATAATTTTTCTTTCTTGTTCACTCGGCGGTTTCCCTGTAGAATCATGACTAAATTCTTGTGAAAAGTTGGTCCAACTGTCCACCTCAATTAAAAGATCACTAAGCCTTATCTTAGGAATTATTGAATAAAGTTTTTTTCTATATATTTCTGCTTCGCTAGGTGTAACTTTTTCCAACTTTTTAAGGTTTGCTCTTGAAATTCTCTTATCAACTGTCGAATAAAATTGAAGCTGTAAATCTAAAATTATTTCCCGATCCTTTAAATAGTCCTCAAACGTGTCTGGAATAGTTTCTGAATCAATACAAGCAGATAAATCAACTAAGTAATCATCAATATTTCGATGGATCATACTTCCTTCAACTGAAATATCTCCTGATCGAATATTGTTCTTTAGCTCGGTGAAAGCTACTAACTCATAGTAAGACCGATCTATTTTCCCCTCTTCTGGCCGAACAAGGCTTTTCCATTTTTTACTCACAAAATCAGTAGAAGTATCTGCCGGTATTTTTCTTTTACCACTATTGTGTAAATCAGTTAGTTGAGTTAGGGCCATGAGGACTGGATTTGCTGCCGGAGTTGCTTTGAACGAAAGGGTCCTCAATAACATTGGCGTGTATCTTCGGAGGTAATTAGCTTTATTTCGAACCATTTCTAAATAGCCATGATTTTTATTACCTGTAATTTTTTTAGCTTCTTCTCCATCTTGTACTAAATCTTCCCAAGGCATGATTCGTTCAATTTCGTCAAAAGGATTACTATCATTATCTTTTGCAAAGTGAAGAGCATCAATTAAAGAAGCATAATGTTCCAATTTTTTAGTAGCCAATTTTCCTTTTTCTTTTAACTGTTCTTGTGAATCACGTGTCCCTTTGCGTTTAATACTTGCTAAAATGCGGTCATTAATCTCAATCAGTTGATCGATCAGATATTGATGATGATTGACTAAAAAAGCAATAAGTAAAGAGTATCTTTTTTCAAGCTCAAAACGGGAGAAGTCATATGCATCATAATTTTCCCCTAGTCTAGCTAGCTGAAGAAACCTGTTCCGATTAATATGGGAGACATTAATTGTCCCGAGTCCCATGGAAGCAATCACTTCCACTTTTTTACAAATACTCATAAAGCTTTCTGGATTTGCCTTACCTGGAATGTCTTTTAGCCAAGCGAGTTTAGTTATTTTCGTCTCTTCATAAATTTGAAACAAACTCTCTAGTTTTTCAATTTGTATATCTGTTAATGAACAGAGCAATATTGAAAATAAGTTGTTTTCTGCTTTATCTCGACAGCGGCTTATAATGTCTTCAAGTGTAGCTATAGATGGAAAAATAATTCTTTTTCGAGTTAAGAAATCAATTGTTTTTTTCATTAGATAGATAGAGTCATCATTTTCTAAAGCTAGTTCAATTAAATATTCTATTAACTGTTTTTGTGTATTAGCACTACCGAATCGATGATAGTTGAATACTTCTAAGATCTCGTTGAAGTGATTTGCACGTGTATTTCTATGATCATATGAATTTAAATCAATTGCATCAAGATGGAGCTGTCGACTCACATAAGAAGTTAGTCTGGTTGATTTAATCGGCCAATTACTTAAAGAACACCCAGGATACCGGGCCAAACAAAGTTGTATCGCAAATCCTAGTTTATTGACCTTTCCACGGTGTTGATTAATAACCTCCAGATCATAATCAGAAAAACTAAAATACGCTTTAAAATCCTCTTCTGATAAGTGGTCTACAGAAAGAAGTTGTTCACGCTGTGAAGTAGTTAAAATTCTTTTCATAGCCATATCTTAAGCATTCCTTTTATTGAGGTAACGGTAAAAGGTTGTTTTGCTTAATTTAGAGGCATCAAGAATTTGACGAATAGAATACTCTTTGCTGTCATACATTTTTAAAGCTAAATCAATTGATAGCTTACCTTTACTTGGACGGCCCCCTTTTTTTCCTCGGACTCTGGCTGCCTTAAGACCAGAGTTAGTTCGTTCAATAATAATATCCCGTTCCAGTTCTGCTAAACTAGCCATAACTCGGAAAAAGAATCTTCCCATAGACGTTGAAGTATCTACGTTATCTTGAATAGATATAAAATTGACACTAAGTTCTTCAAATAATTCAGAAAGTTCAATCAAATGTTTAGTTGATCGTGAAATTCGATCTAACTTGTAAATGACAACAGAATCTCCTTCACGTAGTAGGTTGATCATTTCTTCTAATTGCGGTCGGTCTTTTTTCGCACCAGTTACTTTTTCTTGAAATAATTTATCAATTCCATAATGAGTAAGTGCATCAATTTGTAAACTAAGATTTTGATCATCCGTACTCACTCGAGCATAGCCAAAAATCATAAAAAAACCTCCTTAATTTTATAATTTAAATGTACCATAACTCATTAAGTATAACTATATAGGAACTATGAAAAAGGAACGGATTTTGGTACTTGATTTACTTAAAAAACATTTAGAAAAAGCAGGAAAATGAAAAGGTACCATAAACGGTCGTTTATGGTACCATTCAAATTTATCCTTATTGTACAAAATAACAGCGAAATTTTTAAATCTATTCCTTATCGATACAAATTCCCCGTAGGCGCTAGGGACCTCTTTAGCTCCTTGGAAGCTGTCAGTAGTATACCTAATAATTTATCTACATTCCCTTTAGTAACGTGTAACTTTCCAAATTTAAAAAAGCGACTCATAGAATTATTTCCTCCCGTTAAATAATAGATAACTATTAAAAATAGACAATACTTGCTCATAAGTAATGGTACTTAAATTGTTTACTTTGGCGTGTTTCATTGCTTGATGAAACTGATTTTTAGTAAACAGTTGACGATATTCTCGATTGACCCATTTTGAAACAAAGTACGTATATAGCTTCCAATATTTATCTGGAACATCTGTGGTATGGCGGGTAAGTTTTATTAAGACACTGTTTACTTTTGGTTTAGGATGAAAGCATTCCGCTGGCAGCTTAAGCAATTGCTGAATCGAGACTTGAGTGTGCAAGAGCAACCCTAGTGTTCGGTGAATATCCAAGGTACGCTTGTAGAATCCTTCTTCAACAATCAGATAGATGTCAGACGCACGGCTTTCAAAAACCACTTTTTTAATAATTTGTGTGCTTAAATGGTAAGGAATATTCCCAACAATTTTATACCTCTGTTTGTTAGGGAATTGAAACTGTAGAATATCTTGGTGAATTAAAGTGACACGAGTATTCAGTTTTAATTTTTCTGACGATAAGTTGAATAGATGACTGTCTAATTCAATAGACGTTACCTGTTTACTTATTTTAGCCAGTTTCGTCGTTAAATGCCCTTTACCTGTTCCAATTTCGTAAACGGTATCGGTTTCTTTTAAATTCAATTGTTTTATTATTTGGTTGAGTACTTTTTCACTCGTTAAAAAGTTTTGAGAATATTTTATATTTTTGTTCATGTAATCTCTCCTGAAGTGATTACATCTATAAACAAATACAGAAGTTAAACGATTTGTTTGTAATTTTAGTTATCTGTTTAAAAAGTCATAAGATTAGTCACTGGTAGGAATTAATCTAACGTATTTATTTATCTGCGTAATCACTGTTTTTAGTCTGTTTCAAAACGGTAGATGTTTTATCTACATTACGCATTTGGAATACCAACATGACGAATCCCTCCTTCTTAATTACAAATTTTTAGCATCTAATTTAACTTCAATTCCTATTATACAAAATTTTAAGATAATGCACTATCAACACACTCTTAAGTTTGCTTCTAAGTCTTATTTCCATAACTTTAGGGTTAACCATACGCAAGACCAATCACTCTCGGACAATACTCATGATTTTAATGATAAAATCCATGTTAAACCCATAGATAAGAAATACACCTGCAATAACCGTTACCTGTTTGTGCCAATTTAAAAATGCACCACTTTTTTATAATTAAAACGGTTGAAAACTGTACCACTAATAACTTACAATAGAGAGATGTCACCGTCAAGTTAAATGTACAAAATAACAGCGAAATTTTTAAATCTATTTCTTATCGATACAAATTCCTCGTAGGCGCTCGGGACCCCTTATAAAACATTTCTCGTTGTTTTGCTTAATAGGTTTTCATAGGCGATTTCAAATTTTTGTACATCGCCTGCGCCCATAAAGATAATGACGCTATCTTCATGATTTAATAAAGGGGACATATTTTCTTCTTTTAAGACTGTTCCACCTTTTTTCACTTTTGCAGATAAGTCTTCAATACTTACTTGACCTGATTTTTCACGTGCTGAACCAAAGATATCACATAGGTAAACTTCATCAGCTAAATCAAGTGCTTGAGCAAATTCGTCAAGTAAAGCAATTGTACGTGTAAAAGTATGTGGTTGGAAGACAGCGACAATTTGCTTATCTGGATATTTTTGACGCGCGCCATCAATCGTAGCTGCAATTTCTGCTGGATGATGCGCATAATCATCCACGATTGTCATATCCGCCACTTTCTTCTCACTAAAACGTCTTTTGACACCTGCAAATGATTTTAACTCATCAGCAATTAATTTCATATCAAAACCTTCAACAAAACATACTGCAATAACACCTAACGCATTTTTAATATTATGTTCACCAAAAGCAGGAATAGCAAAATGACCAACAAATTCAGTACCGTGATACACATCAAATTGTGAACCAGTCGTTGTGCGTTCAATATTTTTAGCTTGGAAATCATCGGTATCTTTAAGACCATAGTAATAAATTGGTACTTCAGCTTGTAATTTCCGTAAATAGACATCATCACCATAAGCGAAAATCGCTTTTTTAACTTGATGAGCTAAACTTTGGAAAGCCGTAAACACATCTTCAATACTTTCATAATAGTCTGGATGATCAAAATCAATATTCGTCATAATCGCATAATCAGGTGAATAGGCTAAGAAATGACGTCGATATTCACAGGCTTCAAAAACAAAATGAGTAGCATCGGGTTCACCATGGCCAGTACCATCACCAATTAAATAGCTTGTAGGTACCACACCAGACATTGCATGAGCAAGTAACCCAGTTGTGCTTGTTTTTCCATGAGATCCCGTAATGGCAATACTTGTAAATTGTTCAATAAATTTACCGATAAAATCATGATAACGAATCACAGTAGCACCAATTTCTTTAGCACGTGCGATTTCAGGATGAGTATCAGGAAATGCGTTCCCAGCAATCACAATATATTCTTTTTTTACATTATCAGCGTTGAATGGCAAAATTAAAATGTTTGCTTTTTCTAAATCACGTTGGGTAAAGAAATATTGCTCCACGTCAGAACCTTGGACATGATAGCCTTTTTGATGAAGAACTAAAGCTAAAGAGCTCATTCCAGAACCTTTAAGCCCAACAAAGTGATAAATTTGATCTTTATTAATCATTCAGTTGCCTCTTTTCGTATTTTCAATATAGGAATTTTATAATCTTTCACGTGTTTTTTGTCAAATAATTGATATTACAAGGGAAAAGACAATTCATTATCTAACAAAACACATGAAATATCAATTCTTTTCACAGCACTTTAAAAAGCTTTTTAATAGTCTTTTGCTAATTTCAAACGACCAGCACACTTCCCACATGCATATTTACGCACATCCAAACATCTTATTCGGAAATAATCTTGCTGACAAACTATGCATTGATAGTGGAATTTTGGCTGTTGTAACCTTGGTGTATAGCGTAATCCACCTACTGCTTGTAATAGCTTTTTAAAGTCTTGATCTGCATGGCGATAACCTTTGCCTTCTAAATGCAGATGATAATGACACAATTCATGTTTAATGACACCATATAATATTGCTTTATCTACATTTAAAAGTAAAGGATTGATATCAATATGATGATCGTTCAAGTGATAGCGTCCACCTGTTGTTTTCAATCTTTTATTAAATAGCACGCAATGCAGGAAAGGTCTTTTAAAAAACTCAAGCGAAATTTGTTGAACAAGATGCGTTAATTCTTGATTATTCATGTCCGTCACTCGCAAGCATAGATAAGCCGATACGACCTTTTTGGGTATCAACACTGGTAATCCATACTTGAACAATATCTCCTACTGCAACGACTTCACTTGGATGTTTAACAAAACGATCACTTAGTTTAGAAATATGCACTAAGCCATCTTGTTTCACACCAATATCGACAAATGCTCCAAAATCTATCACATTACGCACAGTACCTTGAAGCTTCATCCCAACTTTTAAATCCTCAATTGATAACACATCCGAACGTAAAATAGGCGCTGTCATATCTTCCCGCAAATCGCGACCTGGTTTAAGCAAGGAATCTATAATATCCTGTAAGGTTTCACGACCAATGGATAATTTTTCCGATAATTGTTTGATATCTATTTTTTGTAATTGACTCTTTGCTTCCGGTGTATCAAGCATAGTAAGATTAATATTCAAAGCATCAAGCAAATCCTTAGTTGCCTGGTAGCTTTCTGGGTGAATTGGTGTATTATCAAGAATATTTTTCCCATTTGGAATACGTAAAAATCCAATTGCTTGTTCAAAAGCTTTAGGACCCAAACGTGGCACTTTCTTCAATTGATTTCTTTGACTAAATGCGCCATTTTCTTCCCGATAATTGACAATATTTTGTGCCGTTTTCTTATTTAGACCAGCGATTCTTGCAAGCAATTGGCTAGAAGCGGTATTGACATTGACACCGACTTGGTTAACGACGGTCTCAACTACAAAGTCTAATTGCTGCGCTAGTTGTTTTTGGGATACATCATGCTGATATTGACCAACTCCCACCGCCTTTGGATCGATTTTCACTAATTCTGCTAATGGATCTTGTAAACGACGACCAATACTTACAGCACTTCTTTGCTCAACTTGTAAATCTGGAAATTCTGCTCGGGCAACTTCACTGGCTGAATAAACGGAGGCCCCTGCTTCATTTACGATGATGTAATAGACTTTACGATTGATTTTTTTCAATTGTTCAGCAACAAATTGTTCAGATTCTCTTGAGGCTGTTCCATTCCCGATTGCTACCATTTCTACTTGATAGTCCTCAATTAATTGAATGAACTTTTTAGCTGCTTCTTTTAATTGCTTTTCTGAGCCCATCGTAGCATAAATCACATCAATAGCTAAGACCTTACCAGTTGGGTCCATAATGGCTAATTTACAACCGGTTCGATAAGCAGGATCAAATCCCATGACAACTTTTCCTTTTAATGGCGATTGTAGTAATAGATTTCTAAGATTTTCACCAAAGACTTCAATCGCTTGTTCATCCGCTTTGGCTGTCAGTTCATTTCTGATTTCTCGTTCAATAGCAGGCTGAATAAAACGCTTATAGGCATCTTCATAAGCAGTGGTTAATTTTTCAACAACCCATTCATTGGCCTTTTTCGGAATAATATGTTTAGCCAGATATTCATGGATTTTATTTGTATCTACTTCTAGATTAACTTTTAAGACGCCTTCTTTTTCACCGCGATTGGTCGCTAAGATACGATGTGAAACCATAGATTTGATTGGTTGGGTAAATTCATAATAGATTTCATATACTTTTCTTTCATCTAATGACTCATCTTTTACTTGGCAGGTATACTGACCATTTTTATAGGTAAAGTTGCGAATCCATTCACGATATTTTGCTTCATCCGCAATTTTTTCAGCCAAAATTTCATGTACACCGTTCCACACATCATCTAGCGTAGGTACTGCTTCATTCGTGCTTAATTGCGCCATCTTTTCCAAAACAGCCTGATCTTGATTTTGAAATACTGCTTCTGATAATGGTTCTAACCCATTTTCTTTAGCAATGGTCGCTTTTGTTCTTTTCTTTTGTTTGTAAGGACGATATAAGTCTTCAAGTTTTTGTAAAACATTAGCAGCTAATATTTCTGCGCGCAATTCTTCTGTTAGTTTTCCTTGATTTGAAATATTTTCAATGATTTCTTCTTTACGTTTTTGTAGATTTTCTAAATATTGATAGCGGTCTTGAATATTTTTGATTTGCACCTCATCTAGACTGCCCGTTTTTTCTTTTCGATAGCGTGCAATAAAAGGAATTGTTGCACCATCAGCCAATAGATTTAAAACAGCTTCAATCTGTACCTTAGTAATTGGTGCAAGTTCTGTCACTAATTGTTGAATAATAAATTGCTCCATTTTTATACTCCTTTAATATCGTTTTAAATAAAAAGAGTGAACCACAAAACTGTGCTCACTCTTGAAAGGATTAGCAAGCGCAAATTAATTGCCAGTGACTGCAAAATAATTGCCTTCTAAATCGACAAAATTAAAGATATAACGATTTTCATCTAGTTGCATTAATTGTCCGACTTCCACCTGATTTTCTTGCATCTTTTGATATAATTTTACAATATCTTCTGCAAAAAACATAATTTGCGGTGCATTTGTATTCACTTGATGCGCATGTTCTTCCACAAATTGGCGATCATACAAACTGAAGGTCAATGGACTACCCTTGCAAGGCGTAATTTCAGCAACTAAACTGCCATCCATTTCTTCAATTGTCAAAATCTCAAAGCCAACTGACTGCCAAAAATCTGCAGCCTTTTTCACATCAGAAACATACAAAACAAATTGTGCTTGATTGGTAAACATTATTACTCTCCTTGTTGTCTGTCACTTTCAAACTCAGAATTAAATTCAAGGTTGATACCAGGTTCATCAGTGATAATTTCTGTTACTTCATAAGTTAAACGTCGTAAAACATCAAATATTGGTTCAACTAATTCTTCAGATTCCTCATGCGATAAATCATCAGGAGACGTAATTTTACGATCTTTAATATGATTAACCTGACGAATTTGACCTGAAATTTTAAATGAACCTAGCACAAGTTTATATTGCACTTGAGCACCTAATAGCGTATTATTTTCTGTAAATTCTGGGTTGTTAGCTGCTAGTGGAACAAAAGCAACTTGGATTTGTGTTTGTTCCCCTTCTTCTACATTATTATCAAAGTGGTAAGCATCCACAATCGGTAATTCTCTCATAATTTCCATTTTGATTCCTCATTTCTGATTTTTTAAGTAAGTCAGTGCCTCATTAAAGGTAGCAACAGGCACAATCTTCATCTTTGTATGAATTTGTTTCGCTACTTTTTTGGCGATTTTTTCATTGTCATCTTCTTTTTGTTGATCTTTTGGTACGAAGAAAAGTTCAACACCAGCCTTATCAGCACTCACTATTTTTTTATCTATACCACCAATTTGGCCAACATTGCCGAGTTCATCCATCGTACCAGTTCCGGCGATTTTTTGACCATGGCGAATATTTTCTTTGGTTAATTGTTCATAAATTTCGAGCGTAAACATTAAACCTGCAGAAGGTCCACCAAACCCTTCTGCATCAAATGCGACTTTTTGACTTGTTTTCAAATCAATATCACTACCAATAATAATTCCTAACTTCGCTTGATTTTGGTCATCTTTCATTAACGTGATGTCCATAGTTAATGTTTTATTTCCTCTTTTAACAGTTAGTTTTAGTTGATTGCCAGGTTTTTCGTTCTTTAAAAATTGAAATAAAGTAAGACTGTTCTCAAGTTTTTGACCATTAACATGAGTGATGATATCGCCCACTTTTAGTTGTTTTTTTGCCTTTGAGCCATCCACGAAATCTAAGACGTATAACCCCTTAAATTGAATCGTTGCTTTTTCGTTGGCAGCTTTAAAGGCATTATATACCGCCATTTGTTGGGCATTCTCAAAATAATAGTTTTGTAAAAAATCATAGCTTTCTTGATTCGTTGAGCCACCCAGCACTTGTTCATAAGATAAAACATCCCAGTATGGTTCAAAATGTGATCTGAGTAATTGATAGCAGCTCGCTTGTTGGAAAGTCACATAAGTCAGTGAAAATGAACCTTTTTCTTTATCTTTATGATTATTAATTTTGACTAGCGTACTCAAATCTACAATACCACCGGGTTTTTCCACATAACGATTGACAGGATAAAAGAAGAAAGCTAACAAAAGAATTAGAAAAACGAGTATACTGACAATCTTTTTCAATCTTTTAGCTTTCATTTTGTTTCCTCCGAATCGCCTCATCAATATTTTTAGGTAAATAATCAGAGACATCGCCACCAAAATAAACGACTTCTTTAATTAAACTAGAGCTGATATGGGTGTACTTAGACTTTGCTAAAAAGAAAACTGTTTCAATTGTATCATCCAGATGATAGTTCATTTCCATGATTTCATGTTCGTATTCATAATCTTTCATATTACGAATGCCACGTACCAGATATTTTGCTCCTAATTCCTGAGCAATATTAACAGTTAAATCAGCCTGTTTAGCAATAACTCGTACGTTTGGAAGATAGGCGCATGCTTCACGAATTAAGTCAACCTTTTCTTCGATTGTAAAAAAAGATTGTTTTGAAGTATTCGTAAATATACCTACAATCACTTCATCAAATAAATGACTCGCCCTTTCAATTGTATCCAGGTGTCCTAATGTTAATGGATCAAAACTACCTGGAAACAAGGCAATTTTCTTAGTCATGATTATTGTCCATTTCAAAAATAGTTACTTTACAAATGCCATAACTTTGTTTACGAACTTGTTTTAGTTGACCAATTTCATCGGCTAATTCAACCTGATGATCCGTTTCGCAAACGATGATGGCATCCTTGCTTAAAAGCGTATATTCTTGAAGCCTTTCTAATTGTTTTTCAATTTCTTGTTTTGCATAAGGTGGATCTAAAAAAACATAATCAAATTGAAGTCCTTCTTGTCTAAAACGTTCAATCGCTTTATTGGCATCAGCTTTAATCACCGAAAATAATTCTGTTTCTTTCGTGAGAGCAATATTTTCTTTAATAATTTTGATTGCTGAAAAATTTCGATCCACACAATAAGCATGTGAACACCCTCGAGAGATTGCCTCAATCGCTAATGCACCACTGCCAGAAAATAAATCTAAAACGACGCCCCCTTCAAAGTATGGTCCAATCATATTAAACATGGATTCTTTTACTTTGTCGGTAGTTGGTCGAGTATTATCACCACTCAAACTTTTTAATCTTCTTGAGCGGTATTTTCCAGAAATAACTCGCATAACTCCCCCTAAAACACCTCATCTGCTAAACGAATGGTTGTATTTAACTCTTCTACTTCATAACCATCGTCATCGACTTGATACGCTTTTTGGGTACCAATTCGTTCGGCAAAATTCATTTCAATATCCGGACGATAAGAAGGTTCAACATGACGTACAAAATGTAGCTTCTCAATTCTTTTTATCACTTCTTCTACCTTCTCTTCGTTTACATAAAGACAAACATATTTCGATTTTTTAGAAATATAATGAACTAACCCAAAACGTTTTAAGCTTTTTAATTGTCTAAGTGAGTAAACCCAGACAATAATCCCCCGTCTTTTGGTTATTTCAAATGCTGATTCATTTTCAGACATGACAACTTCCTCCACACCCATGATGATTTTGACGAATAAAAAAAGGATTTCCTGCGTCAACTTTAATATCATTAGAAATAACTGTACTCATTTCAAGACAAATTTCATCTAATATTCCTTGCAAAGCTGTTTCAGACTGACGATAAGCAATCATTTGAGGTTGCATATCCATCTTGCGCTTGGCACGTTGTAATTCTCGACGGATTTGTTTATATTCTGGCAAATAAGTACCAAAACGTTCCACTTCTTCAAAGTGATTTTTTTTATGCTGAAATTCAAGAATATCCTTTTGTAAATCGTTATCTTGATTTAAGGCATCTTGTGCTTTGATATATTGCTGAAAGGTATCAGAATGTACAATATTAGCGAGCAATTCATCGACTTTTTCATCTAATGCGATTAATTCCTCATTAATAATCACACAAAATTCCCCCTTTACTTTATCATTCATCCAGTATTAAGACTAACATATCTTGTTTATGAAATGCAATACTTAATACTTTTGACTGATTATTTATTAATTTGTTATGTAAGATAGGATTGGTTTGTAATTGCATAGCGACATCCATACAATCAATACTTGGTGCCAAAAAGATACCGCGAACATTTTCCGATTGAAGTGAATCTGTTAAATGTTTCATCTCATCCGTTGTAAACGTAAAAAATGGCTCCGTTCTTTGTGTGCGTATCTCTTTTAACTGAAGTATCCTTGCAGTACTTAATATTTTTTCAGGACTTTGCTCAAACTGTGCTAATGCTTCATTGGCAACACTCGCTGACTCAGAATCATCTATTTGATATTTCTTTTCATCAAGACGACTGAATAAAGTCAAGAAATAATTCGCTTTTTGAACACTTAACGCTTCCCAATTTGCTAGTCGATTTTCATTATCATAAGTTTCATACTGACCTTTTATAAGTTGGTAAGGAGCTACTTTTAACAGATAATGTGCGTCTAGGTATCGAATAGCAAACAATTTCCCAGTAATTGGATGAAAATAGCAGATAGCATAGACTTGATTATTGTAGCTAATAAAGGGCCGATAATTCATATCTTCTTCTGATAATTCGAATTGGTATTCTTTATCTTGCATTTTAATGGACAAAGAACTAGAGATGACAGCTTGCGATATTAAGTCTTCTAAGTCCATCCCCAAATGAAAATGATTTCCTACTTTCCCTTTGTTACCGAAGACTGTTAATTCTTGAATTTTACCATTATGATTCGTTAATAAATCAAAATTTTGATGTTGATTGGCAAATAAATATTCAGTATACCCATAGCCTGTATCAACATTTTGTAATTCTTTTGGTAATTTTTCACGTATTGTGTTAATATCTTGACCAATCATCTGAGCATAAATATCAGCTGCAATGTTTTCAGCATTTTGTTGCGGCCTAGGCTGTTTGAGTTTAATTGTATTGGATTGAGAGTTTATTTCCGTCTTAATCGGATAAAAAATCGGCTGCAAATATACAGCAAGAAGGACTGAAATAAAAATAATCATAAATGATAATTTACGATATTTCATTTCAATCCCTCCCGTTTCATTCTATTTTAATTCGATAAGCAAATCACCTGATTGAATGATTTCACCAGGTTGAACATATAAATGATCGACTACCCCATCAAAACGTGCTTCAATGGCTGTTTCCATTTTCATCGCTTCAGTAATCATCAAGACATCGCCTTTTTTCACATGATCGCCTTTTTTCACTAATACTTGTAATACAGAGCCAGACATTGTCGCACCATATTGATTTTTATCTGTTGGTTCAGCTTTTTTACGATGAACAATGGTACTTTGAATAGATTTATCATTTACCACAATTTCACGTCTTTGACCATTTAAGTTAAAGAACAAAATACGATTGCCTTCTTCGTCTGCTTCACCAATTTCATCTAACCGAATAATTAATACTTTTCCTTTTTCGATTTCAACATTAATTTTTTCGCCTAAACGCATACCATAAAAGAAGGTTGGTGTATCTAATAGCTTGACTTCACCAAATTGATCATAGGCTTTACAGTAATCTAAAAAGACCTGTGGATACATCAAGTAACTCAAAACTTGTTCGTCTTTAGGAGTAAAGCCAACTTTTTCAGCTAATTCATTACGTACCTTTTCAAAATCAACAGCAGGTGCTAACTGGCCGGGACGCACAGTTATAGCTGGACGGCCTTTCAAAATAATTTTTTGTAGTTTTTCAGGGAAACCGCCAACTGGTTGTCCAAGCTGTCCTTCAAAGAAAGAAACCACTGAATCAGGGAAACTTAAAGTATCGCCTTTTTCGTAAAGATCCTCTTCAGTTAATTGATTTTGAACCATAAATAAGGCCATATCCCCTACCACTTTAGAAGAAGGTGTCACTTTCACAATGTCCCCAAACATCATGTTCACTTTACGATACATTTGCTTGACTTCATCCCATTTATCACTTAGGCCAACCGCTTTTGCTTGTTGTTGTAAATTAGAATATTGCCCACCAGGCATTTCATGTAAATAGACTTCAGTTTGAGGCGCGTTCATGCCATTTTCAAAACTTTGATAATATGGGCGCACATCTTCCCAATAATGATTCAATGCTTGGGCTTTTTGAATATCCATTTGTGGTGCGCGTTTATCCCCTAATAAAGCATAGTATAGACTTGACATGCTTGGTTGACTCGTATGGGCACTCATTGCAGAAATAGCCACATCGACAATATCTACACCTGCTTGAATTGCTTTTTCATAAGTCATAATCGCATTACCGGAAGTATCATGCGTATGAAGATGAATTGGCACATCCACAGTATCCTTCAATTCAGAAATTAAACGATAAGCAGCTTGTGGTTTTAATAAGCCTGCCATATCTTTAATCGCGATAATATGCGCACCTAAACTTTCCAAATCTTTAGCCATTTGTTTATAGTAATGTATATCATATTTACTACGAAGCGGATCATTAATATCACCTGTGTAACAAATCGCCGCTTCAGCAATTTTACCAGTATCTAAGACTGCTTGAATACTTGGTTCCATTTGAGCAGTCCAATTCAAACTATCAAAAATACGGAATACATCAATACCCTGCTTGGCTGACTCTTTAATAAAAGCTTGAATTACATTATCAGGATAATTCGAATATCCCACCGCATTGGATCCTCTAAATAACATTTGCATCAAAGTATTCGGCATTTGTTGACGAATTTTACGTAATCTTTCCCACGGATCTTCATTCAAGAATCGATACGCCACATCAAAAGTTGCCCCTCCCCACATTTCACTTGAGAACAACTGTGGAATGGCTAGTTGCGTTTGAGCTGCAATTTTTTCAATATCATGTGTTCGGACTCGAGTAGCTAGTAAACTTTGATGCGCATCACGGAAAGTCGTATCTGTTAAAAGTACAGACTGTTGTTGCTGAACCCATTTGGAAACAGCTTTTGGTCCTTCTTTATCTAAAATATCTTTCGCTGTGACAATTTTTTGATTCGATCTTTCTATTTTGTTTGGTACACGAGGCACTTCAAAGAATGGTTTTTCTTTTTTATCAATTCCAGGGAAGCCGTTAATCGTAATTTCACCAATATATTTCATGGTTTTATTTCCACGATCTCGCGTACTAGAAAACTCAAATAAACTTGGTGTGTTGTCAATAAAGGTAGTCTTGGCATTTCCTGATTGGAAGACTTCATTATGAATGACATTTTGCATAAATGGGATGTTTGTCTTTACCCCACGAATTCTAAACTCTTTTAAGCAACGTTGCATCTTTTGAACTGCTGCTTGGAAAGTTGCACCATGCGTACAAACTTTTACTAATAAAGAGTCAAAATAAGGAGTAACAACGGCGCCAGCATAAGCATTACCTACATCTAAGCGGACACCAAAGCCACCAGGTGAACGATAGGTATCGATTTTACCAGTATCAGGCATGAAATTATTCAATGGATCTTCGGTTGTAATGCGACATTGAATTGCTGCGCCTTTAAGATAAATATTTTCTTGATGTGGAATATGAATATCTTTATGTAAATCTTTACCTTGAGCGATTAAAAGTTGACTAGTCACAATGTCAATATCTGTAATTAATTCAGTAATCGTATGTTCTACTTGTACACGTGGATTCACTTCAATAAAGTAGAAATCATCGCCACTAACTAAAAACTCTACAGTTCCAGCATTAACATATCCGACATGTTTCATTAATTGAACAGCCGCACCACAGATTTTTTCACGTAATTCAGTTGATAATGATACACAAGGTGCAACTTCAACTACTTTCTGATGACGTCTTTGTACTGAGCAATCACGTTCAAATAAATGTACAACATTGCCATGCATATCACCTAAAATCTGCACTTCAATATGTTTTGGATCAGCAATATATTTTTCTACATAGACTTCATCACTACCAAATGCAGCTTTAGCTTCACTCTTTGCACGGTTGTAGCCTTCTAAAGCTTGAGCATCATCAAAGGCTACACGCATCCCACGACCACCACCGCCAAGAGCGGCTTTAATCATAATTGGATAACCATAATCTTTTGCAAAATCAAGCACTTCATCTACTGAGTCTACTGGACCGTCACTTCCTGGAATAGATTGAATCCCTGCTTTCACGGCCGCTTCTTTTGCTTTAATCTTATCACCAAAAATATCTAGATGTTCAAGTTTTGGTCCGATGAATGTCAGGCCTTCTTCTTGACAACGTTTTGCAAACTGTAAATTTTCAGATAAAAATCCATAACCTGGGTGAATCGCATCTGCACCAGCTTCTTTGGCGACTTGAATGATTCCTTCAATATCCAAATACGCTTCAATTGGCTTTTTACCTTCACCGATTAAGTAGGCTTCATCTGCTTTAAAACGGTGAACAGAATATTCATCTTCAGCTGCATAAATACCGACTGTTGCAATTCCTAATTCCGCACATGCACGAAAAACACGTATTGCGATTTCACCACGATTTGCGACTAATACTTTTTTCATCGAACCACTCCTTAAATTTATTTATTCAATACAACATCAATTTTTTCTTCTTTTCATCAGCACTTATATTTAAAACTAAACCAACGCAGGCTGATAAAACAATCAAACTGGAACCACCTTGACTAAAGAATGGAAAAGTAATCCCTGTTAATGGAATCAAACCAGTAATTCCACCTAAATTGATGAAGATTTGAATCAAAAATAATGAACCGACGCCTAAACAAATCATTGAATTAAAAGCATCATTTGAACGAATACCAATTAAAATAATTCGTCCAACTAAAAACAACAATAAACCTAAAATGAAAATAGCACCAATTAATCCTAATTCTTCTACAACAATCGCAAAAATAAAGTCTGTTGAAGCAGCAAAACTCAGGAAGCCTTTCTTCTGAATACTATTACCTAAACCTAAACCAAATAATCGACCATTAAACATTGCATAATAGCCATTTACCAATTGATGACCGTTGCCAAATTCATCTTTAAATGGATTTAGGAATACTGCGAAACGAGAGGCAACGTGAGAAGGTAAAAAACTACCATTAGTGATACGAATAATAAACATCGTAAGGATACTAAATGCAAAAGTGCCAAACGCTATGATATAACCATAAAGATAATTGATCCCACTAATCATCAACATTACGATTAGCAGTAAGGCAATAATCGCTGCGTTCCCAAAATCGGGATATAATGCTAGAATTCCCATAGACAACGTACAAAGCCCTACAGGAACTTTTACAGCATCAACCATCTTATCAGGTATCAATACTTGTCGATCTGAAATTTGTGCAGCCAACATCCAAATCATCACAAACTTCCAAAACTCAACTGGCTGAATCGTTCCCAGTCCAGGAATTTGAATCCAACCATGGGCACCATTAACAGTTTTAAAAGCAAACGCAATCACCATCAAACCTAGTACAAGTGCGACAAATATCCGCACAAACTTCAAATTTTTCATCATGCTAAGCTTCATTTTATATAAGATACCCATTAAAATAATACTTAAAAATAAAAAGATAGCTTGCTTGACCATATCGGTTATGGGATTTTTCCCTTGTGATATAAGTGAGTATGATGATGCACTATATACCATCATCAAACCAATAACGTTCAAAATTAAATAGGGAATTAAAATACTATAATCTAATAAATGTCTTTTCTTAACTTTCTTTGACAATGGATCATCCTTGGGTCGCCCCATTTCCTTTCTAATTACATAAACTATGAATAAAAAAGGGAATAACTCACAAAGCTATTTCGTTATCCCCCCATTATATTTAACTACTTTAAAGTTATATCTTCATCTTTTTGTTCTGCAACATGCTGTTCTTTATAAACTTCTTGATACAATAAATCTAAGTTTTTTTCTAAGTCACTTAAAATTTGTTGACCTTCTGTACTATCTAAAATACCTAACTGAATCGCATAAGCAACTTGTCGTGATAAACCATACATTTGTGTATCCACCACTTCTTCAAAAGCTTTACAATGTGCGACACATAAACTATTCTTTTGATTTGCTATTAAGCGGCGAATGCGTTGGGCTTCATTTTGTAATAACTCTACAGCATGTTCTCTAGAAACCTCTTTCATCTTACTCACTCCAATTTTGTCATGGTATGTTTTATTATAGCACAATTTTTAAGTAAAAAAACAGCTTGAATCAATTTTGTAGAGAATCTTTAAACTAATGGGCTAAATAAATAAGCATGTACTAATTGCTCCGTCGCTTGTACAGATTCAATGTGGGTACGTTCATAGGCATGACTAGATTCAATTCCTGCTCCGAATAAGGCGTGTTTAACTTCGGCACCAGCTGAAAGCGCCGCAGATGCATCACTGGCATAATACGGATAGATATCAAGCTTATAATCAATCGCATTTTCTTTACATAATTGTACTAAATGTTGACGGAAAGCAAAATGATACGGACCTGAACCATCTTTCACACAAATAGAAACACTATATTCATCTGTCTGTTGATCATCGCCCATCGCCCCCATGTCCACTGCTAAATATTCAACCACTTCACTTGGAATATTGCTGTTCATGCCATGTCCGACTTCTTCAAATGTACTAAAAGCGAAATGTGTAGTAAAAGGCAGTGTTAAACCATCTTCTTTGATTTGACGCAATTGGTTCATTAAAATAGCTGCAGAAACTTTATCATCTAAATGACGACTCTTAATAAATCCTAAATCAGTAACTTGTGTGCGGGCATCAAAAGAAATAAAATCTCCTACTTCGATACCTAATTGACGGACATCTTCTTCATTAAAGACTTTCGCATCCAAGCGTACTTCCATATTCTCTTGGTTTCTTTCAGCTGTACGTGCATCCTTATACACATGAACACTAGTTTGGTGCATTAAAATCGTACCTGAAATCGTTCGCTCGCTTCCGGAAAGGTGAACCAAACAGTTTTCACCTTCAATGGATGAATAACCAAAACCACCGATTAAATCAATTTTTAAACGTCCATTTGGTTTGATGGCACGCACCATGGCCCCAAGTGTATCTACATGGGCTGTGACAAATCGTTGTTGCTTATCATTTTCACCCTTCACTGTAACTAATAAACCACCTTTAGCAGTGATTTGTGGCTTATAACCAAATGATTGCAGCGTTTCATTTACATATTGAATCACTTTTTGTGTATAGCCTGTTGGTGATGGAATTGCTGTTAATTTTTGGATATATTCGACTGTTTGCATCTCAGTCAGTCCTTTCTAGTAATTACTATTATAATAAAAGGCGAAAACCTATTGATTAGTTCTCGCCTTAAAATTAACTACGCTTGTTCAGCCATTTTACGTTTTTTAGCGGCTTTTTCACGTTCATTTTTATTTAAGATTTGTTTACGTAGACGAATACTTTCAGGTGTCACTTCACAATATTCATCATCATTTAAAAATTCTAATGATTCTTCAAGCGTTAGAATTTTTGGCTTTTTAATAACTGCGGTTTGGTCTTTTGTAGCAGAACGGACATTGGTCATTTGTTTTGCTTTAGTGATATTTACGGTCAAATCATTATCGCGTGAATTTTCACCAACAATCATCCCTTCATAAACTTCAGTCCCTGGTTCAACAAAGACAGTCCCACGCTCTTCAATACTCATAATTGAATAAGTCGTTGCCTTGCCTGTATCAATAGAAACTAAAGCGCCATGGTGACGGCCACCAATTTGGCCTTGAATCATTGGTAGATACTGATCAAAGGTGTGGTGCATAATACCATAACCTCGAGTCATAGATAAGAATTCTGTAGTATAACCAATCAAACCACGAGCAGGTGCTAAGAAGATAATACGAACTTGACCATTTCCAGTATTAATCATATCTTGCATTTCAGCTTTACGCATACCTAATGACTCGATAACTGCACCCATATATTCTTCTGGTGTATCAATTTGGACACGCTCAAACGGTTCACACTTCACACCATCAATTTCGCGCTCGATAACTTCTGGACGAGACACTTGCAATTCGTAACCTTCACGACGCATATTTTCAATTAAGATGGATAAGTGTAATTCCCCACGACCTGAAACAATCCATGAATCCGGACCAATTGGATCAACTCGTAAAGATACATCGGTTTGTAATTGTGCCATCAAACGTTCTTCAATTTTACGTGCAGTGACAAATTTACCTTCACGTCCCGCAAATGGTGAATTATTCACTAGGAAAGTCATTTGTAAAGTAGGCTCATCAATATGTAAAATTGGTAAAGCTTCTTGATGATCAGCAGGGGTTACAGTTTCACCAACGAAGATATCTTCCATACCAGATACGGCAATTAAATCTCCCGCCTTCGCTTCTTCAATTTCTAAACGTTTTAAGCCAAAGAAACCAAAAATCTTCGTCACGCGGAATTTCTTCACATCGCCATCTAGTTTCATTAAAGCAACTTGGTCTCCTACACGAATCGTACCACGGAAGACACGTCCGATACCAATACGGCCAACATATTCATTATAATCTAACAATGATACTTGGAATTGCAAAGGTTCATCAGAATTATCAATTGGCGCAGGAATATGCTCTAAAATCGTATCGAAAACGGGCGCCATGGTTTTTTCTTGGTCTGCTGGGTCACTAGATAGACTAGAGGTACCATTTAATGCAGAAGTATAAACAACTGGGAAATCCAATTGATCATCATCGGCACCTAACTCGATAAATAATTCTAATACTTCATCTACTACATGTTCAGGACGAGCAGATGGCTTATCAATTTTATTGACAACTACAATTGGCGTTACTTTTTGTTCTAAAGCTTTTTTCAATACAAAACGAGTTTGTGGCATGGTTCCTTCATACGCATCGACAACTAAAAGTACCCCATCTACCATTTTCATGATACGTTCTACTTCTCCACCAAAGTCGGCGTGTCCAGGAGTATCCATGATATTGATTTTGGTACCGTTATATTCTACAGCAGTGTTTTTCGCTAAAATGGTAATTCCGCGTTCTTTTTCTAAAGCATTTGAGTCCATCGCACGTTCTTGTAATTGTGTACGTGCATCTAATGTATGTGACTGTTTTAATAATTCATCTACCAAAGTGGTTTTACCATGGTCGACGTGGGCAATAATCGCGATATTACGAATATCTTCTCTATAATTCAATTTAATGACTCCTTTAATATTTAATTGACTTCACTCAAAATGAAATTATACCAAAAAATTTTCAGAAAAAAAAGCAAAACACTCGATTTTTCATGATACTTTATGCATGACCGATACGTTCTAATATTTCTTGATATGCTTTTGGTGTAGCCGCAATCATTAATTCTCTGCCATTTAAAGACAATGATTTACCCGAAATCGTTCTCACTTTCATTCCTAACGCTTCAAGAATGATTTGTCCAGCGGCGTAATCCCATGGTTGTAGATTTGAAATATAGGCTACGCGATTTCCTAAAGCGATATCCATCATTTCTAAACCTGCACATCCTGTCATACGTATCCCTAATGCGCGTTGACTTAATTCATGTGATTTCAGCATATTTTCACGAAAAATCTTACTATTAAAACTAATCAATCCATCTTCTAAACTCAAATCCTTTTGCATTTGCCAAGGTTGGTCATCATAGAAAACACCAATCTCAGGACCACCCCATAATAAATGATTGCCCATTACTTCATAAATAAAACCACAGCGGCCCATTTTTTCTTCATATAGTCCAAGCAAAATACAAAAATCTTTTTGCTGCAAGACCATATTATTCGTTCCATCGATTGGATCAATGACTGCAACTTTACCACTAAAATCCGATAATTCAGTTAAGCCATTTTCTTCAGCTAAAAATTTTAGGTTAGGAATTAATACGTTTAAAGATGACATCAAATAATTTTGAACCAGCTTATCAATATTTGTTACTAAATCACTTCGACTAGACTTAGTGCTTACTACCACATCTTGTTGTGCCAACTCTTCTTTCACTAATTCTCCAGCTTGATGCAACAAATGAATAATTTCTCGATATATCTTTTCCATTGTCAAACCTCACATCTTAATCCGTTTATTTTGACTTGCTTTTGCTTGTTTTACAGCATGGTAAAGCGAATAACCCGATAATTCTTCAAACTCTCGACCCAATTTACGCTCTTCACCAATACTTTTGACAACTGATTTAAAAGACTGATAGCTATCTAAAAAAGCTTGGCGATCCATGCCTTGTTCATAAACTTTTTCTAAATCAGCCCAAAAATTTACGACTAAAATCATTTCTTCTGTAGACCAGTTCAAATCTAAAGGATATTGATAATTCTCCATCTTTTTCCTCCTCATCCTTACTTTACTATTATATACAGGTTATCCGTTCGCTTGCAACTGAAAAAAGACCAAGACACTGGAAGTATCTTGATCTTAAACATTTAAGGTGCAAAACCATAAAATAACATCACATGAACAATCAATCCGAAATAGCCGATCCCTACCACGGTAATAATATAGCTAATGGTTAAGATGATCTGTAAAGCAAGATGGAGTCGCTGCCTAATCCAAATAAGCAAACGATAAGCAGCCAATACGACGAGCGGTATATAAAAGACAAACCACGAAACAATCACAATATTATAAAACTGCTCGAAAATTGGTATTCTTGAAACAGTACTCGGTTGCGATAATTGAAAACAGAAAAATAACAACGACAAGATAAAGATAATTTCTGTAACAACCCCATAAATGATACCGGCTTTAACGAATTTAGTTTTTCGGCATATCAGATAGATAAGTGCGACATACATAAATGCAAATACTAAAGCATACCAACGATAAATGAGAAATAATTTCAAAAATTGCATAATCCTCCCACCTTTCAACTCAATTATAGCAAAAATAAAAATCGATGAAAACAAAAAAGAGCCCCAACCACTTGTGATTGAGTCTCTTTAAATTTATCTTTAATGATTTTAGATATGAATTGGTAAGCCTAATGCTAATTCGGCAGTATCCATTACAATTTCACCCAATGATGGATGTGGATGGATAGTTAATGCGATATCTTCAGCATTCATACCAGATTCAACAGCTAATGATAATTCAGAAATCATATCAGAAGCGCCAACCCCAGCAACTTGTGCACCGACAATCACATTATCTTCCACTGTAGTTACTAAACGAACAAATCCTTCAGTCTTACCTAAAGAAATCGCACGTCCATTACCTGATAATGGGAATTTGTATGATTTAGCATTTAAGCCAGCTTCTTTCGCTTCAGCAATTGTCATTCCGACTGTAGCTAATTCAGGGTCAGTAAAGGCAACAGCTGGCATAGCTTTATAGTCAACAGCAACTTTCTTACCTGAAATCGCTTCGGCAGCAATCTTAGCTTCATAGCTAGCTTTGTGAGCCAAGGCAGCACCAGGAACGATATCACCAATCGCGTAGATGTTCTTCACATTTGTACGTCCTTGCGCATCTACTGGAATTAAACCACGTTCACCAATTTCAACACCAGCTTGTTCTAATCCCATATCATCAGTGTTAGGGCGACGACCAACTGTAACCATGACATAATCAGCCACAACAGATTGTTCTTTACCGTCAACTTCATATTTCACAGTTACGCTATCACCATTATCAATAGCTTCTTTTGCCATAGCTTTAGTAATAACAGTAATACCTTTTTTCTTAAAGTCATCTTCTACTAATTTCACCATATCTTTTTCAAATGTAGGTAAAATTTGTGGAGAACCTTCTAAAATTGTTACTTCAGCACCAAGGTTTGCATAAGCGCCACCTAATTCAGCACCGATTACCCCACCACCGATAATAACAAATTTCTTAGGCACTTCTTTTAATGCAAGACCGCCAGTAGAATCTAAAATACGGCCGCCAAACTTGAAGCCTTTAATTTCAATTGGACGAGAACCAGTTGCAATAATGGCATTATTAAATGAATAAGTTTGCGCTGAATCACCATTGATTACACGTAAGGTATGATCGTCTACAAAGAACGCAGAACCCGTAATGACTTCAACTTTATTTTTCTTTAATAAGAATGACACACCTGTTGTCAATTTTTTAACAACGCCATTGTCTTTCCAATCTTGTGTTTTAGCAAAATCTAAAGTAACTCCATCTGTATTCACACCAAACATTTGTGAATCTAGAGCTTCTTGATAGTGATGTCCTGCTGCAATCAATGCTTTAGAAGGAATACATCCAACGTTTAAACAAACACCACCAATGTATTCACGTTCAATTACAGCAACTTTTTGACCTAATTGAGCCGCACGAATCGCAGCCACATATCCACCAGGGCCAGCTCCAATTACGACTGTATCTAATTCAATAGCAAAATCTCCTACTACCATCGATTAATCATCCTTCCATTAATAATAATTCTGGATCAGCTAATAAGCGTTTGATATTATTCATCGCTTGTTGTGCAGTAGCGCCGTCAACAATACGGTGGTCAAAACTTAATGATAGTTTCATCACGCGACCAATAGCTAATTCACCTTCTGCATTTACGATAGGTTGTTGAGAAATTGTACCTACACCTAAGATAGCAACTTCTGGATAGTTGATAACTGGTGTGAACCAACCACCACCAACTGAACCGATGTTACTAATTGTGATAGAACCATTACGCATATCTTCTGCAGATAATTTTCCTTCATGAGCTAATTTTGCTTTAGCGTTGATTTCATCTGCAATTGCAAATAAACCTTTACGATCTGCATCTTTTACGTTAGGTACATATAATCCGTGATCAGTATCAGTTGCAATACCGATGTTGTAGTAGTGTTTATACACGATTTCTTGTGTTGCATCATCAATAGAAGCATTCAAGATTGGGTATTTCTTCACTGTAGTTGTCAAAGCCTTAACAATATATGGCAAGAATGTTAATTTAGTACCATTTGCTGCAGCCACTTCTTTGAATTTCTTACGTTGATCCCAAAGTTTAGATACTTCCACTTCATCATGTAATGTAACATGAGGTGCAGTATGTTTACTATTAACCATCGCTTTAGAAATAGCTTTACGTGTAGCAGACATTTTTTCACGAGTTTCTAATTCACCTAAGTTTGAAGTGAATGGTTTCTTAGCTTCTGGAGCTTTAGCAGGAGCAGCAGCTGTTTTAGCAGGAGCAGCAACTTCTGATGTTGAAGCAACTGGTGTAGCGGCTTGACTTGGTGCGCCACCAGCTAAGAATTGATCGATATCTTCTTTCACCACACGGCCACCTTTACCTGTTGGTGTTACCAAGGTAATATCAACATCTTTTTCACGTGCATATTGACGCACAGATGGCATTGCTAAAACGCGTTTATTAGGATTTGAAGCTGTTACAACCGTTGCAGCGCTTGGACTAGCAGCAGGAGCAGCTTCTTGAGCTGGTGCACTAGCTGGTGCAGCGGCAGGACCATTATGACCTGGTGCATCAATTTCAACCAAGACATCGCCAACTGTAGCAACAGTACCTTCTGAAACTAAAATATTTTTAACTACACCTGTTACAGGAGATGGGATTTCTTCTACTGATTTATCATTTTGTACTTCTAATAAAGTATCGTCTTCATTGATAGTATCGCCAACTTTAACGAACCATTTTACGATTTCGCCTTCAGCAATTCCTTCACCGATATCTGGTAATTTGAATTGGAAATATCCGCCTGCTGCAGCAGGAGCAGCTTCTTGAGCTGGTGCGCTAGCTGGTGCTGGTGCATCATTATCTTCATGACCTGGTGCATCAATTTCAACTAATACGTCACCTACGCTAGCAACAGTACCTTCTGAAACTAAAATATTTTTAACCACACCTGTAACTGGAGATGGAATTTCTTCTACTGATTTATCATTTTGTACTTCTAATAAAGTATCATCTTCATTGATTGTATCGCCAACTTTAACGAACCATTTTACGATTTCGCCTTCAGCAATCCCTTCACCAATATCTGGTAATTTAAATTGAAATGCCATTAAAATTCTTCCTTTCTTTAATAAGGGTAAGTATAAAGACCAGCTTTATACTTACCGTCTGAGATCAATTAGAAATTAACGATTTCTTTGACTTTTTCTTCAATATCTTTTGCGTTTGGTAACCAGATATTTTCAGCTTGACCGAATGGGAAGACTGTATCTGGTGCACTTACACGACCAATAGGAGCTTCTAATGAAAGAATTGCACGTTCCGCAATTTCTGAAGCAACCATAGCACCAACACCGGCTTGACGTTGTGCTTCTTGAACGATAACTACGCGACCTGTTTTTTCAACAGAAGCAATAATTGTTTCGATATCTAAAGGAGCAACTGTACGTAAGTCAATAATTTCAGCATCAATACCTTCTTTTGCTAAGTTATCAGCAGCTTTGATTGCTTCACGAACCATTGCACCGTAAGTAATAATAGAAACATCTTTACCTTCACGTGTCACTGCTGCTTTATCTAGAGGTACTTCATAAGCTTCATCTGGCACTTCTTCACGGAATGAACGATATAGTTTCATATGTTCCAAGAATACCACGGGGTCATTGCTACGAATTGAAGCAATTAATAACCCTTTTGCATCATATGGATTTGAAGGAATAACAACACGAATACCAGGAGATTGCGCGATTAAACCTTCTAAGTTATCTGAGTGTAATTCTGGCGTGTGAACCCCACCACCAAATGGAGAACGGATAGTCACTGGCATATTACGAGTGCCACCCATACGATAACGAGTACGAGCGATTTGCGCAACAACTTCATCCATTGCTTCGAATACGAAACCAAAGAATTGTAATTCAGGTACTGGACGATATCCTTCTAAAGCTAAACCAAAAGCCATACCAGCAATTCCTGATTCTGCTAATGGTGTATCAAATACGCGATCTTCACCAAATTTTTCTTGTAAGCCTTCAGTAGCACGGAATACTCCTCCGTTTTTACCTACGTCTTCACCAAAAACTAATACATTTTCATCATTTGCCAATTCTAGGGCTAAGGCGTCAGTAATCGCTTGAATCATTGTTTTTTGTGCCATAATTATTTCGACTCCTTCGCTTCGTAGATTTCAATTTGTTCTTTAATTAATTGTGGTTGAACTTCAAACATGTTCTTTAAGAATTCAGATACTTTTTGTTTTGGAACACGGTCAGCTTCAGCGATTGCGTTCTTAATATCTTCTTTCGCTTGTTCGATAACTGCTTCTTCTTTTTCTTCAGACCATAAGCCTTTAGCAGTTAAGAAATTACGGAAACGAATCAATGGGTCTTTTGCTTCCCATTCGCTATCCATTTCTTTAGAACGATAACGAGTTGGATCGTCACCTGATAATGTATGTGGACCATAACGGTATGTTAAAGTTTCAATTAATACAGGACCATTACCAGCTACTGACCAATCACGCGCTAATTTAGAAACAGCGTAAACTGCTAGTGGATCCATACCATCAACTTGAATACCAGGAATACCTGCAGCAACAGCTTTTTGAGCTAAAGTCATCGCACTTGATTGTTTGTCGCGAGGTGTAGAAATCGCAAAACCATTATTTTGAATGTAAAATACAGCATTTGCTTTATACGCACCTGCGATATTGATTGCTTCATAAAAGTCCCCTTGTGATGAACCGCCATCACCAGTATAAGTGAAGACCACATTTTTCTTATTACGTTTTTTAAGACCTAAAGCCACACCAGCAGCTTGCACATATTGCGCACCGATAATAATTTGTGGTGGTAAAGCTTTTAAGTCTTCTGGATATAGGTTACCAGCTACGTGTCCACGTGACCATAAGAAAGCTTCAGCTAAAGGTAAACCATGTTGTACTAATTGAGGTACATCACGGTAACCTGGTAATAATACATCTTCTTTTTCAAATGCAAAGTGACTTGCTAATTGACTTGCTTCTTGACCAGCTGTTGGTGCATAGAAACCGAGACGACCTTGACGATTTAAAGCAGTTGAACGTTGGTGTAACACACGAGACCATACCATTTGAGTCATTAATTCTACTAATTCATCATCACTTAATTCAGGCATCAAATCAGGATTAACAACGTTTCCATCTTTGTCTAGCACTTGATAAGTTGGAAAATCAGCATTTACTTTTTCTAACAAAGCTTCAAAGTCAATTGTTGTTTTCTTTGTCATCTAATCACACTTCCCTTTTATTACTTTTTAATTGTAACAGCTAAACTTTCTGTATTACTTATACAATCGTTTACATGTATAAGCTATCATTTTTCAAAAAGAAATACAAGTAATTTGCACTAAAATATTTTAAAAAATGTCTAGACCTATCAATCTTTTTAGTGAAATTAATCACTATTTGCAAACGTTTACGAAAACAGATGATATAAAAAAGCTTTCAAAATTAATGATTAGTACAGATAGTCTAACTGTTCAGCAATACACAATGATAGAAATTAAATCCTTTTAATTCATCAAAAATTAATTCATCTTTAAGAATCCAAGTATTGCTTGTTACAAATTCACGATATTTCAATAAGCTTTCACAAATTGTAATATAACAGAATTTTAAATAGATACAAAAAAATACAACAGAACTATTAAATAAATAGAACTGTTGTATTTTCCATTTTATATTGTGTCACCATTAAAGATTGAGTTTTTAACAATGACGTAATCCACTTTGCGAATCGCTTCTAAATCTTTTCCGCCTGCATAAGAAATAGATGATTGTAAGTCTTGTTGCATTTCAATTAATGTGTCTTTTAATGAACCTTTATGTTGAATCCAAATTTTCTTTCCTTCAACATTTTTACGTTCGCCCTTTTGGAATTCAGAAGCTGAACCAAAGTATTCTTTATAAACAATACCATTTTCTACTTTCGTTTCACCTGGAGATTCTTCATGACCAGCAAATAATGAACCAATCATCACCATTGCAGCACCAAAACGAACAGATTTAGCAATATCGCCATGGGTACGGATTCCCCCATCGGCAATAATTGGTTTACGAGCCGCCTTAGCACACCAACGTAGAGCTGCTAATTGCCAACCACCAGTACCAAATCCGGTTTTAATTTTCGTGATACAAACTTTACCTGGTCCGATTCCTACTTTTGTTGCATCCGCGCCAGCATTTTCTAACTCACGAACAGCTTCAGGCGTACCAACATTGCCGGCAATAACAAAAGAATCTGGCAAATGTTTTTTGATATGTTGAATCATGTTAATGACCGAGTTTGAGTGACCATGAGCAATATCAATCGTAATATAGTCAGGAATAAGCTTTTCTTTTGCCAAGGTTTCAATAAAAGTATACTCGCCTGGTTTAACCCCTACAGAAATAGAAGTAATCAGACCTTTTGCTTGCATTTTTTTAATAAATGGAATGCGTGCTTCTTCATCAAAGCGATGCATAATATAGAAATAGCCATTTTCTGCTAAAAACTCTGCAATATTATCATCAATAATAGTCTGCATATTCGCTGGAACGACTGGCATTCTAAAAGTATGTTTGCCTAGAGTCACGCTCGTATCACATTCTGAACGACTATTGACAATACACTTATTAGGTATTAATTGGATATCCTCATAATCAAAAACTTTCATTTCAAACATAGTATTTCATCCTCTCAGATAATGAAAATATTCGGTATGATTCACACACCAATAGCTAGTTTACCCATAAATACTAAGATATTGCAATCATTTTTATTGTTTTTTTAGACAAAAATAGCCGAATGTTCGGTTTTTAAACATTCGGCTATCTCTATATATTCTATGGTAGTATATTTCCAGCTGCCATATATAATTTATACCAATCTTCTTTAGATAATTGTACTTCACTCGCTTTGGCAATTTCTTCTAAACGAGAGGGTGTCATAGTACCAGCGATGACTTGCATATTCGCCGGATGGCTTAAAATCCAAGCACTCGCTAAACCAGTTGGCGTAATGCCGTATTTTTCCGCCATTTCATCCATTGCTTGATTTAACTCTGGGAATTTTTCATTACCGATAAAGACCCCTTCAAAGAATCCGTATTGGTAAGGTGACCAAGCCTGAATGGTCATCTCATGTAAACGAGAATAAAGTAAAATCCCACCATCATGATCATAACTACCTTTTGATGTCATATTAACTTGCAATTCTTGATCAATCATCTCAGTGTGTTTTAAACCAAATTGTAATTGGTTCGCTACAAGTGGTTGTTTGACCGCTTTTTTCAAAAATTCGATGTGATTAGGATTTTGATTACTTACACCAAAGTAACGTACTTTACCTTCTTTATGTAATTGTTCGAAAGCTTCATTCACTTCAAACGGATCCATCCAAGTATCTGGACGATGTAATAATAATGAATCCAAATGATCTGTCTTTAAGCGTTGCAAACTTCCTTCAACAGCTTCAATGATATGTTTTTTAGAAAGGTCGAACATAACTCCTGGCACAATGCCGCATTTTGATTGAATAAATAAATTTTCTCGATTAATTGAAGTTTTTGCTAAAGATTCAGCAAAAATCGTTTCGCATTCACCTTTACCGTAAATATCTGCGTGATCGATAAATGTAATCCCATTTTCATAGGCAGTTTCGAGCACTTTAACGGGATCCTTTGCGCCATTTAATCGCATACAGCCCAAAACAACTGCAGATACTTCTTCATTTGTGGTTCCAAATTTCATTTTTTTCATCATAGACACCTCCAAATCAAAATTGTAAAGCAAGTTAACAAATATGTAAAGCGCTTTATTTTAACTGGTAAAAATTCACAAATGAAAAAGGCAGCACAGTGGCCACCTTAAACATTTATTTTAAAGCTTTAAATCCTATATCTTTGCGGTAAAAGAATTGTGACAAATCATACTGACTTAAATACGCATACGCTTTTTGTTGGGCATCAGCTAAATTTGTTCCCTGAGAAGTAACTAAAAATACGCGACCGCCACTTGAAACCAATTGCTCTTTCTTGGCTGTAACCCCTGCATAATACACTGTTTGCTCCTCAGTATTTTGCATTTCAGGTAATGCAATATTTTTTTCATAATCAGCTGGATACCCTGGAGCCGCAACTACTACGCCAAGTGTTGCAAAATCATACCAAGTTATATCTGGTTGGCGATTGTTTAATAAATCATCAATAATTTGTGCTAAACTTGTTTTTAATCGCGGTAAAACAACTTGAGTCTCAGGATCACCAAATCGAGCATTAAATTCGATGACTTTCGGACCTTCGTTAGTAGCAATCAACCCAGCATACAAGATACCAGTAAATGGCGTCTTGCGGTCAACCATGCCATCTGCTGCCTTTTGTACAATTTCTTTAATCGCTGTTTGGACCATGGATTCAGGAATCTGAGGAACAGGTGAATACGCGCCCATTCCACCCGTGTTTGGACCTTTATCCCCATCAAAAATCCGTTTATGATCTTGAGCAATGACCATTGGATAGACTTCATTTCCCTTTACAAAAGAAAGTAACGAAAATTCTTCACCGGATAAAAACTCTTCAACGACCACTTTAGCAGAACTGGCACCAAATTTGTGATCTAACAACATATCTTCTAATGCTTCAAGTGCTTCTTGTTCAGTCATCGCGACGACCACACCTTTACCAGCTGCCAGACCATCTGCTTTTATCACAATCGGCGCTCCATTTTCTAGAACATAGGATTTAGCAGCTTCAAAATCAGAAAATGTTTGATATTTAGCAGTTGGAATGTGATAATCACGCATTAATTGTTTCGCGAAATCTTTTGAACCCTCAATCATCGCCGCTTGTTGATTAGGACCGAAAATCTTTAGACCAGCTGCTTGAAAATCATCGACAATCCCATTTAATAAAGGAATTTCAGGTCCAACAAAAGTCCAGTCAATCTGATTTTCTTTGACGAACTGAATCAAAGCCGGATGATCATCTTCAGCAATATCAACAAGTTGAACCCCATCTTTTTGCATACCAGGATTTCCTTTTGCGCAAAAAACAGCATCCACTTGAGGATCTTCTAATAATTTACGACAAATCGCATGTTCGCGACCTCCGCTACCAATGACTAATAATTTCATCGCTAAAGTCCTTTCTTAATGTCTAAAGTGACGAACATTGGTAAATACCATAGCAATACCATATTTATCCGCCATATCAATTGAATCTTGGTCTTTAATACTTCCGCCAGGTTGCACGATTGCTTTAATGCCATTTTGTGCAGCAAATTCAACTGAGTCACTCATTGGGAAGAATGCATCAGAACTCATCACGGCACCTTCAAGCTTACCGGCTGCCTTCGCTTGTTCCACAGCAATTTTCACTGAGCCCACACGATTCATTTGACCTGCACCGACACCGACTGTTTGATTGTCTTTTGCAAGTAAAATCGCATTAGACTTCACATGTTTAACAGCCTTCCAAGCAAAGGTTAACGCTTCTAATTCGTCTTTGGTTGGTTGACGTTTTGTAACCACTTGCCAATTTTCAGGATTTTCTTCGATGACATCTTGGTTTTGAACTAATAAACCACCAAGAACAGAAACAAATTCATTTTCTTCGGTATTCTTTTCTGAAAAGTCCAATGTTAATAGACGTAGGTTTTTCTTTTGAGAAAGTATCGCTAAAGCATCGTCATCAAAACTTGGCGCAATGATTAATTCAAGGAAGATTGGACGCATCACTTCAGCAGTTTTTAAATCAACTGGACGATTTAATACAATAATGCCTCCAAAGATAGAAACTGGATCGGCATCAAAACAACGATCAAAAGCTTCCTTAATCGTTGAACCTGTACCAATACCACATGGATTCATATGTTTTAAAGCCACAGCAGTTGGTTCATCAAATTCACGAATAATACGAATAGCCGCATCCGCATCCTTAATATTGTTATAAGACAATTCTTTCCCATTCAATTGTTTTGCGCTAGCCATCGAATACGCCTTTGGTAAAGCGCAACGGTAGAACGAAGCCTGTTGATGACTATTTTCACCATATCGTAAAGTTTGACGTAAATCATAAGTAAGTGTTAATTTTTCAGGTGTCGTCACGCCTACAATTTCACTGAAATACTGAGCAATTAAGGCATCGTAGCTAGCTGTATGGCGGAAAGTTTTCGCTGCTAGAGCTTTACGTGTTTCAAGACTTGTTTGACCTTCTGCTTTAAGTTCTGCAGCTACTTTTTCATAATCACTAGGGTCTACAATAACTGTTACACTTGCAAAGTTTTTCGCTGCTGAACGTAACATACTTGGTCCACCGATATCAATATTTTCAATCGCATCTGCTTCATTCACATCAGGTTTTAAAATAGTTTCTTTAAATGGATATAAATTCACAACAACAAAATCAATTGGTGTAATATCATGAGCTTTCATCGCATCCATATGAGTGGCTAAATCACGACGACCAAGTAATCCGCCATGAATTTTTGGATGTAAAGTCTTCACTCGGCCATCCATCATTTCAGGAAAACCAGTCACTTCTTCAATCCCAATTGTTGGCACGCCATGTTCATCTAAAGCTTTTTTGGTACCACCAGTTGAGATGATTTCGATACCAGCATCAACCAACACTTTCGCAAAATCTACTAAGCCAGTTTTATCAGATACACTTAACAATGCACGTCTTTTCATGAGTTATTTATTCCCCTTTTGATTTATTTTTATCACTTTGAAGCAATACGTCTCTTAATACTTTTGGATACAGACGATGTTCTGTTTGATGAATTTTTTCTTCCAGAGATTCCAAGCTATCTTCTGGTAAAATCATCACGGGTTCTTGGGCGATTATCGGACCGGTATCGACGCCATCATCTACTAAATGGACTGTGACTCCAGTAACTTTTACACCATATTCATATGCATCTTTAATCCCATGCAAACCAGGAAAGCTAGGTAAAAGGGAGGGATGAATATTTAAAATACGGTTACTATAATGAGAAAGTAGCGTTTGACCGATAATACGCATATAGCCTGCCAAGACAATCAAATCGATTTCTTGTTCTTGCAATAACTGTAATAACGCTTTTTCATAGGCAGCTTTATTTGCAAATTCTTTAACCTCAAAACTAAAAGCACAAACATTCAATCGTCGCGCACGTTCAAGAACATAAGCGTTATGATGATCACTAAATACAAAGATAAGCTCCCCAGGTAGTAAGCCTGCTTGAAATTGGTGGGCTAAAGCTTCAAAATTGCTACCATTACCAGAAGCTAAAATAGCAACTCTCATCGACCTGCCTCCACTATTTCAACACTATTGTTTGTTTTTTCAACCATTTTTCCAACAATATAAGCCGCCTCTTGGTTTTCTTTTAGGATTTGCATGACTTCAGACACTTTATCTTCACTAACTGCTAAAATCATGCCTAAGCCCATGTTGAAGATTTCAAACATTTCTTCATGTTTAAGCTGTCCATATTTTTCAAGACATTCAAAGATTGGTAATACCGGCCAAGTCCCCACTTGAATTTGTGCAGCTACGTCTTCGTTGAACATTCTAGGCACATTTTCAATAAAGCCACCACCAGTAATATGTGCAACACCATTTACTAATTGCTTCTTAATGAGTGGTAGAAGCGCTTTGACATAAATGCGAGTTGGCGTTAATAAAACATTTTTTAATGGTTGATTTAATTCTGGAAGGACTGTTTCACCGTTAAAGTCATTTTGCTCAAAGAAAATTTTACGTACAAGTGAATAGCCATTGGAATGAATACCTGAAGACGGCAAACCAATTAATACATCCCCAGCTTGGACATTGGCTTTTTGAATTAAGGCTGATTTTTCCGCGATACCAACTGCAAAGCCTGCCAAGTCATAATCATTTTCACCATACATGCCAGGCATTTCTGCAGTCTCACCACCGATTAAAGCAGCATTTGCTTGGACACACCCATCAGCTACACCAGCTACGACTTTTTCTAAACGCTCAGGAACATTTTTACCCGTTGCAATATAATCTAAAAAGTACAATGGTTCAGCACCTTGCGCGATAATATCATTGACACACATCGCCACACAATCAATGCCAATGGTATCGTGCATATCTTCTTGAATAGCAATCATCAATTTCGTACCTACACCATCAGTTCCGGAGACTAAGACAGGCTCTTTTACATTCAAGCTACTTAAATCAAAGCAACCTCCAAAGCCACCTATAGCACTCATTACTCCGAGGCGTTTAGTTTTTTGTACATGCTTTTGGATTCTTTTTACAACTTCATAGCCAGCTTCTACATCGACACCAGCTTTAGCATAAGCATTGCCCATTTGATTACTCCTTATCCTTTAAAAAATTCTGTCTTTTCTTTTAACGATTTACGATATTGTTCTTCATAATCATACAATGGTGTTGGATAATCACCATTAAAGTATGCCATACACAAACCTGTATATGGGGCATCAAAATTCAAGCCAATCGCATCAATTAAGCCTTGTTCACTTAAAAAGCTCAAAGTGTCACAGCCAATCATTTCTCGCATTTGTTCAATCGTATAATTAGCCGCAATCAATTCTTTACGCGTTTGGATATCAATCCCGTAAAAACAAGGATATTTTAACGGCGGTGAAGCAATTCTTAAATGTACTTCTTTCGCTCCGGCTTCTTTTAATAATTGCACGATGCGACGACTGGTAGTCCCACGTACGATTGAATCATCCACTAATACCAATCTTTTCCCTTCAACCACACCGCGAACCGCAGATAATTTCATTCTAACGCCTTGTTCGCGTAATTCTTGTGTTGGCTGAATAAAGGTTCTAGCAACATATTGATTTTTGACTAAACCCATTTCATACGGAATCCCTGAACTTTCGGCATATCCGCTCGCAGCAGAAAGGGAAGAATTCGGAACTCCGATAACCATATCTGCTTCTACTGGTGCTTCTTTTGCTAATAAGCGTCCCATGTTTTTGCGCGCGGTATGCACATTAACCCCAGCAATATTCGAATCAGGACGGGCAAAATAGATAAATTCCATCGAACAAATCGCATATTGCGTATCTGTGGTGTATTGATCAATTTGAATACCCTCATCATTGATAATAATGATTTCACCCGGTTTCACATCACGTACAAACTTTGCGCCGATTACTTCTAAAGCACAAGTTTCTGAGGCAATCACATAGGCCCCATTTTTCATTTGTCCAATCGCTAGTGGTCGGAAACCATTTGGATCAAGCGCGGCAATCATGGCTTCTTCTGTCAGTAACAAGTAAGCAAAACCACCTTTGACTTGATTCAACGCCTCTTTTAATTGATCCACCAAAGTAGGACGATGGCTTTTACGAATTAAATGCATCAAGATTTCGGTATCTGAATTTGAGTGGAAAATCGCCCCTTCTTGTTCTAGGCGTTTACGTAAACTTTTGGCATTGGTTAAATTTCCATTATGCGCCAAACCATAGCTACCATTATAAAACTTAAATAAAAATGGTTGAATATTGTCCACACTGCCATTACCGGCCGTTGCATAACGAACATGCCCAATCGCAGCATTACCTACCAAGCGATTTAATTGACGTTCATCTGCAAAAACTTCAGCCAATAAACCTAAATCGCGATGTCCATATAATTTTTCGCCATCAGTTGAAACAATCCCAGCCCCTTCTTGGCCACGATGTTGTAAACTGTGAAGTCCGAAATAGGTCACCTTGCTAGCATCTGGATGTCCCCAAACGCCAAAGATACCACATTCTTCATTTAGACTTTTTACTTCATAAGACACGTAATCGCATCCTCCCATAATTGTTTGGCTTGTTTGACAGAAGTAGAGATTGCCCCATCTGTCCCCTTCATTTCTAATTGATCTTGCGCAACAACTTTACCTACAAATTGTGCTTTATCTCCCATTAACTTTTCAAAAGCTGCTTGATTCTCAGGTCTTACAGATAAAACAAAACGTGATTGAGTTTCAGCAAATAATAAAGCTTGTTCAAAGTCAAAACTTACTTTGGCACCCAATTCATTCTTAAAACAACTTTCCGCAATGGCTACAGCTAAACCACCTTCGCTACAATCATGACAACTTGCAACTAAACCAGCTTGAATTGCTCGTAACACTATATCTTGATTGGCTTTTTCAGTAGCTAAATCAAAATTCATTAAGCGACCCTCAATTTTTCCTAGTAACATTTTTTGTAACTCAGAGCCATTGAAATCTGGTGCAGTTTGACCGACAACATATATTAAATCATCCGCTTGTTTGAAGTCTTGGGTCGTGATATGTTCTAATTTTTCAACTAAACCTACCATCCCAATCATCGGTGTTGGATAAATGGACTTGCCATTTGTTTCGTTGTACATAGATACATTTCCTGAAATAACTGGCGTATCTAACACTTCACATGCTTTAGCAATTCCATCGGCTGAAGTCCACAATTCCCAGAAGCCCTCTGGTTTATCCGGTGAGCCATAGTTTAGACAGTCTGTAATCGCTAAAGGACGACCCCCGCTAGCAACGATATTACGAGCGGCTTCACTCACCGCAATTTGACCACCAATTTCAGGATTCAAATATAGATATCGTGCATTACAATCTGTCGTCATGGCCAAAGCTTTTTGCGTGCCACGAATGCGAAGTACCGCTGCATCGCTACCTGGCGTAACTACAGTATTTGTACGCACTTGATAATCATAGGTTTCATAAATTGATTTTTTAGAAGCGATGGTTGGTTGTTGTAATAAATCTAGGAAAGTTTGCGTAGGATCTTTCAGCTCTGGTACAAAATCAGCCATTTGCGCAAATTCTTGGATTCTAGCCGGTTCTTGATAAGGTTTATGATAAACAGGCGCATCCTCAGCAAGTGCATCAACTGGAATATTCGCGACTTCTTTCCCATGATGATACAAACGATACAGCCCATCATCCGTTACTTCACCAATAGAAACAGCGTCTAAATCATATTTTTTGAAAAGCGCCACTACTTGATCTTCACAACCTTGTTTGACACAGATAAGCATGCGTTCTTGAGATTCTGAAAGCATCATTTCATAAGGGGTCATTTGACTTTCACGTTGCGGCACATCATCAAGATATAATTTCAAGCCTGAACCAGCTTTTGAAGCCATTTCTGAACTTGAAGAAACCAAACCAGCGGCTCCCATATCTTGAATCCCAACTAAAATATCTGAATGCTCTAAAATCAATTCTAAACAAGCTTCTAATAATAGTTTTTCCATAAAAGGATCGCCTACTTGGACAGCTGAACGTTGTTGTTCTTCACCTTCTACAAACTCTTCTGAAGCAAAGGTAGCCCCATGAATCCCATCACGTCCAGTTTTCGCACCGACATACATAATTTTATTGCCGACACCTTTTGCTTGGCCTTTTTGAATATCTTTATGATCAATTAAGCCGACACACATTGCGTTGACTAACGGATTCCCTTCATAACATGGATCAAAAGCAACTTCCCCACCAACAGTTGGAATACCGATACAGTTACCATAGCCGCTAATCCCCGCAACAACCTCTTCTAATAAGTATTTTGTACGGTTATTATCTAGTTCACCAAAGCGTAAAGAGTCTAAAATCGCAATTGGACGAGCTCCCATACTGAAGATATCACGGATAATACCGCCGACACCAGTTGCTGCACCTTCATATGGCTCTACTGCAGATGGATGGTTATGACTTTCTGCTTTGAAAACGACTGCTTGTCCATCGCCAATATCGACAATCCCTGCACCTTCACCAGGACCTTGTAATACTTGTTTACCTGATGTTGGGAATTTCTTTAATACTGGTTTTGAATTCTTGTAAGAGCAATGTTCACTCCACATGACAGAGAATAAACCTGTTTCCGTATAGTTAGGCATGCGATTTAAGATGTTTTCAATCATCGCATATTCTTCATCAGTTAAACCCCATTGCGTATATATTTTTTGATCTTTAATTTCTTGAGGAGTCGGTTCGATAAATTTCTTCATTAGTTTTGCGTCACCTTTCCGAAGTTTTTCAAAATAGAAGCAAAGAAACGCTTGCCATCTGCACTACCTAATAATTCTTCCATCGCACGTTCTGGATGGGGCATCATTCCTAAGACATTCCCTTTTTCATTACAAATTCCAGCAATATTTTCAACTGAGCCATTAATATCTTCTTCATATGTAAAGACGATTTGATTATTGGCTTTTAATTTTGCTAAAGTTTCTTCATCACAATAATAATTGCCTTCACCGTGAGCGACAGGAATTTGAATCACTTCATCTTTTTGATATTCGCTCGTAAATTTCGTTTCATTATTGACAACTTTTAAGCCGACTGTTTTACAAACAAAATGTAAAGAACGATTGCGAATCAAGCTACCAGGAAGTAACCCAGCCTCAGTTAACACTTGAAATCCATTACATGTTCCAAAAACCATCTTGCCTTCATTAGCAAAACGAATCACTTCAGACATAATATTTGAAAAACGAGCAATCGCACCACATCTTAACGCATCACCGTAAGAAAAGCCTCCAGGTAAAAAAACCCCGTCAAATCCTTCTAAACTTGTTGCATCATGTCGGACATATTCTGCCTCTGCCCCACAGACATTTTTGATTGCCCATAACATATCCAAATCACAGTTGGACCCAGGAAATACAATCACTGCAAATTTCATGTTAAGCTTCCTCCACATCCATGATTTCGAATCGATAAGTTTCCATGTTGACATTTGCTAATAATTTATCACAAGCTTCTTCAATGACTTCTTCAACAGGACGAGTTCCAGGGTTGACTTGCATTTCGAAATATTTACCAATTCTAACCTCTTCAATTTCGCTATAACCCATGCGATGTAACGCTCCTTTAACCGCCTCACCTTGAGGATCTAAAACAGACTCTTTATAAGTAACATAAACTTTTACAAAAACCATGATTGTACTCCTTTATTAATTATTTTCAATTCTTCGTAAAACTTCTTGGTAAACTGGGACTAAATCACCTAAATCACGACGATAGATATCTTTGTCTAAATGATCGTTGGTATGAACATCCCACAAACGACAAGTATCTGGTGAAATTTCGTCAGCTAATAAAATTTTGCCTTCTTTTGTACGTCCTACTTCAATTTTAAAATCAATTAATTGAATATCTAAAGTTAAGAACCATGCCTTTAAGACTTCATTGACTTTTAATGCCAAAGCTTTGATTTGATCAATCTCTTCTTGAGTCGCAATATCTAGTACTAAGACATGTTGATCATTTATAAATGGATCATCTAGACGGTCTTCTTTATAATAAAATTCAACAATTGGAAAACTTAGAGGTGTTCCTTCCTTAATATCTAAACGTTTTGAAAAACTTCCAGCAGCCACATTCCGAACGACGACTTCTAACGGAATAATCTTCACTTTTTGAATCAATTGTTCGGTTTCAGAAATTTTACGAATAAAGTGACTGGGTACACCATTTTCTGCTAATTTATCAAAAATAAGCGAAGTAATCTGGTTGTTCATCGCTCCTTTACCTGAAATTGCATCCTTCTTCAAACCATTCAGTGCCGTTGCTTGATCCATATACTCCGCTAATATTACATCTTCTTCATCTGTACTATACAATTTTTTAGCCTTGCCTTCATAAAGCAGTTCTAGCTTTTCCATTTCGCACCTCGAAAATCATCATATTTATGAACGTATTATTCATCTATTCACATTCTATGTTACTTTCAAAAGATTTTCAATAATTTGTTTATATTTTACGCTTATTTTCTATAAATTGTTCGTGTTTTGTTTGATATCATTCAGTAAAACACTTTACATAAACTAACAAAATAGACGAATGATTTCTGGAAATCATTCGTCTATTTTTAAGTTATTCGCCTAAACCAACTCGTTCGAAGATGGTATCAACATTTTTCAGATGATAATGGTAATCAAAAGCATCATCCAAATCTTCTTTGGTTAAATGAGACATAATCGTTTCATCCGCTTCGATAAGTGGACGGAAATCACGTTGTTCATCCCATGATTTTGCTGTATTTGGTTGAACTAAATCATAAGCCTGTTCACGCGTTAAGCCTTTATCGATTAATTTCAGCATCACGCGTTGGCTGTAAATCAATCCAAATGTCGCATTCATGTTACGTTTCATATTTTCTGGGAATACTGTTAATTTTTCAACAATATTACTAAAGCGATGTAACATATAATCCAATAATATCGTTGTATCTGGAATAATGATACGTTCGGCTGATGAATGAGAAATATCGCGTTCATGCCATAAAGAAACATTTTCATAGGCAGTAATCATATGACCACGGATCACACGAGCAAGACCTGCCATATTTTCTGAACCGATTGGATTACGTTTGTGCGGCATAGCAGAAGAACCTTTTTGCCCTTTAGCAAAGAATTCTTCCACTTCACGAGTTTCAGATTTTTGTAAGCCACGGATTTCAGTTGCAAATTTTTCGATACTTGTCGCAATTAAAGCCATTGTCGCTAAATATTCTGCGTGTAAATCACGAGGTAAGACTTGTGTTGAGATTTCTTGCGGACGAATTTGTAGCTTTTCACAGACATAACTTTCAACAAATGGTGGGATATTGGCAAAAGTACCTACCGCGCCACTGATTTTACCAGCTTCAACCCCTTTAGCTGCATGTTCAAAACGTTCGATATTGCGTTTCATTTCAGAATACCATAAAGCTAGTTTTAACCCAAAAGTTGTTGGCTCTGCGTGAACACCATGGGTACGCCCCATCATCACTGTATATTTGTGTTCTTTGGCTTTTTTAGCAATTACATCTGTTAAACGTTGTAAGCCCACACGTAAAATATCATTTGCTTGACGAATAAGGTAACCATAAGCAGTATCCACGACATCCGTAGAAGTTAAACCATAGTGTACCCATTTACGTTCTTCGCCTAATGATTCTGAAACCGCACGTGTAAAAGCAACCACATCATGACGAGTTTGTTCTTCAATTTCTAAAATACGATCAATATCAAAAGTAGCATGAGCACGAATCTTTTGCACATCTTCTTTTGGAATTTCACCAAGTTCGGCCCAGGCTTCATCAGCCAAAATCTCCACTTCTAACCATGCTTGATAACGATTTTGATCAGTCCAAATACGACCCATTTCTTCTCTAGTATAACGTGGTAACATTACTCTTCTCCTTTAATCCCAAATATTGGTTTGTTGAATTTCTTTTAATGTATCTTCTATATTTTCAGTCAAGATGGTAATATGCCCCATTTTTCGACCGGTTTTCACTTCTTTTTTGCCATAATCATGAAATTGCCAAGATGGTTTTTCCAAAATTAATTGACGACATTTTTCATGATGTTGTCCTAAAATATTTACCATCACAGCTGGGGATAATAATTTCACATCAGCTAAAGGCCATCCGCAAATACCTCGAATATGCATATCAAACTGACTCATATCACAAGCTTCGATGGAATAATGTCCTGAATTATGTGGACGAGGGGCTAATTCATTGACATAAATGCTGCCAGTTTCAGTTAAAAACATCTCAATTCCTAGTACCCCATGTAAATTTAAGGCTTGAGCAATTTCTAAAGCAATACGCTGTGCTTCTTTTGCCACCTCTGGATCAATACGAGCAGGTGCAATCGTCTCATGTAAAATATTATTATGATGAATATTTTCAACCACTGGAAATGGAATATATTCCTTTCCATTGCCAGCCACCATCACAGAAATTTCTTTTTCAAAAGGAATCCAAGCCTCTAATTCACAAGTTCCTTCACGTAATAAATCCATTGACGGTGCTAAATCCTTCATCCCGTACAAGACATATTGCCCTTTGCCATCATATCCACCGCGAGTCGTTTTAAGCACACATGGATAACCAATCCCTTCAATTGCATCTGGAATATCACTTGGGTGGATAATTGTTGCATAGGGTGCAATGACGACATTATTTGCTTCTAAAAAGGCTTTTTCTAATAGACGGTCTTGGGTAATCGCTAAAAGATCTGTCCCTTGTGGAATATAGCTAATTGGTAAAATGGCATTTAAACTTTCCACACTAACATTTTCAAATTCATAGGTAATCACGGCACAACGACGAGCCATTTCTTCTAACGCCACGGTATCGTCATAACTTGCCACAATATGCCAATCTGCCACCTGTGCAGCCGGACAATCAGCAGTTGGGTCTAACACGCCTACACGAAAGCCCATTTTTTTCGCACTTAAGCTCATCATCCGCCCTAATTGACCACCACCAACAATTCCGATGGTCTCTCCAGGCATAATCGGTTTAAACAAGCTGATCACTACTTTCTTTGACTATTTTTTCAGAATTCAAACGTTTTTCCTGAATTTTTTCTGCTATCTTTAAATCATACATGGAAAGCATCTCAACTGCAAGTATTCCTGCATTGGTTGCCCCAGCTTTTCCAATAGCAGTCGTCGCAACAGGTACGCCAGCTGGCATCTGTACAATGGATAAAAGCGAATCTAATCCATTCAAGGCACGCGATTGTACGGGTACACCAATCACTGGCAATGTACATTTCGCTGCAATCATCCCTGGCAAATGAGCCGCTCCCCCAGCACCAGCAATAATCACTTTGATACCGCGCTGTCTAGCATTTTCAGCGAATTCAAACATCAAATCCGGTGTACGATGCGCAGAAACAACTCTTTTCTCATACGCTACACCATATTCGACCAATACCTCACACGCATTTTTCATTGTTTCCCAATCGGAAGTACTCCCCATGACAACAGCTACAACAGGTTCCATTGATTTTGCTCCTTTTAATAAAGATTTCACATATATTCTAACAAGCAAAAACAGTTAAGTCAAAACAAATTCGAATAATATCTTATATTTCTTAAAAATAGTTCGGAAATAAAAAGACCCACTGTAAACACAATGAGTCTTCAAACAATTAAGCTTTTTCTTTTAATCCATGAAAGAGTAGATTTAAAATAATTGCGGTAATACTACTCATCACAATCCCATTTTCGGTAAACATTTGTACGGTTTGTGGTAAATGTTGGAATAAGGTTGGTAAGCTATTAAACCCTAGACCTAAACCAATAGATAAAGCTACGATTAATAAATTCTTATCATCTTCAAAATTCACTTTAGACAACATACGCATCCCTTGCACAGCCACCATACCAAACATGACTAACATCCCACCACCAAGTACTGGTTCTGGAATAATTTGGGCCACAGCACCCACTTTCGGGAATAAACCTAAAATAATTAAGAAGAAAGCCGAGAAGTAAATTGGGCGTGTGGATTTAATTCCTGATAATTGTACTAACCCAACATTTTGTGAAAATCCCGTATATGGGAAAGTATTAAAGATACCACCTAAGATAACTGCTAAACCTTCCGCACGATACCCGCGTTTTAAATCTTCTTTACCAATATTTTTTCCAGTAATGTCGCCAAGTGCGAAATATACACCCGTTGATTCAACCATACTAATCGTTGAAATAATAATCATCAAAAGAATCGACCATACATCAAATTTTGGCATACCAAAGTAAAATGGTTGCGGAACGTGGAAAATCGGTGCATGACTAATGGCTGAAAAACTCACATTGCCCATCAAACAAGCTAAAATCGTGCCACCAACTAAACCAATTAAAACTGAAATCGAACGTAAAAATCCTTTGGCAAAGGCTTGTAAACCTAAAATTAAAAGAATCGTTACGGCAGCTTGAATTAAACTTGCTGGATCACCAAAAGTTTTGGCACTTGCATCGCCACCGCCCATCTTAGTAATCGCCACTGGAATCAAGGTTAAGCCAATGACCGTAATGACAGTTCCCGTAACAATTGGTGGAAATAATACTTTCACTTTTGAGAATAAACCAGCAATCAATACGACATAAATGCCCGCTGCAATAATTGAACCATAAATGGCCCCAACACCATTTTTAGAACCAATAATGATTAATGGCGAAACGGCTTGAATCGCACAGCCTAAAACGACCGGCAAACCAATCCCAAAAAACTTTGTCACCGTTAATTGTAATAAAGTTGCCACCCCACACATAAAAATATCAATCGAGATTAAATATGTCATTTGTGCTTCATCAAATCCTAAGCCCATCCCGATTAATAAAGGCACTGCGACGGCACCCGCATACATCGCAAGTAAATGTTGTAACCCTAAAATTGCTGCTTTTCCATTTTGCACTTGATTCATTTGTCTAAGCGTCTCCTTCAATAAATGCAATTTTACCATTTTCAAGCGATGAAATACGAGCAAGGGAAACGACTTTAACCCCTATCTCTTCTAATAATTTGCGTCCAGGTTGGAAAGATTTTTCAATTAATATTCCAATTCCTTCAACACTCGCATCGGCTTGACGACATAATTCAATCAGCCCTTTTGCCGCTTGACCATTTGCAAGAAAATCATCAATAATTAATACTTTATCTTCTTTTGATAAGAATTTACGAGAAATCGAAACTGTACTAGTCACTTGTTTCGTAAATGAATAAACTTCTGTCGTTAGTAATTCTTCATTCATTGTTAAACTTTTTGACTTGCGCGCATAAATCATTGGAACACCAAATTTTTGGGCAGTATACACCGCTGGTACAATCCCTGAAGCTTCAATCGTCACTACCTTGGTAATTCCTGCTTCTTTAAACGCTTGATAAAAACTCTCGGCAATCTCTTCCATCAATACAGGATCAACTTGGTGGGTGATAAAAGCATCCACTTTCAAGACATCTCCATTTAAAATATTGCCATCTTTTTGAATACGATCAACTAATGCTTGCATGCTATAACTCCTTTATCTTTTCATCCACCATTCAACGCATTGAGAAATAAAAATAAAACAGCACCCTTTTACCTAAAAGCAAAAAAGCGCTGTTTTATCAACAAACGTTTATTTGCTTATAGTCCAATATTTACGGCATTGGGTAGAAACTGTTGTCCTTATTACAACTTTATATAAGCGTTAAATTATGAAAAACTTGTACATCATTATGAACCATTTTCATGAAATATTCAATCGATTTGCATGAATTTCTTTAAAAATGATAAAATTCTAATCAAGGAGCTTCATAAATGTTCGTGTTTTCAAAAAAAGCCTCCCTGATAAATTCAGGAAGACTTTAGCATTATTAATCATATTGTTGCAAATCATGAGCCTCAATGACTTGAATAATTTTTTCCGCATAAGTTGGATCAGTCGCATAACCTGCTTGTTGTAAGGCATAGGCAGCTGTTTTATAGTCTTGTGCTTGTAACACGGGCTGGTATTTATTCTTATCCCAATCAACGCCATTCACAAAAAGCAGCGCATGGTCATCCATCGAAGCTTGATCGGATTCATATACTTTAAAATCTCCTTGAATCGTAACCCATTGTTCATTCACATACTCTTTGGTAGATAAAGTCACCTTGTTTTGATCACCAAAAGCTTTAATCCCAAATAAATTATGATACTTACTCGCAAGTTCACTTTTACCCCAATTTGACTCTAAGATAGCCTGCCCTAAAGTAATACTTGGCAAGACCCCATATTGTTTTTGTAATTCCTTAGCATGCGGAGCTAGACGGTCAATGAATGCCTGTCTAGCCACATCAGGATCTTCGGGTTGTGCTTGCGTTTCTGGCGTCGGTGTCGTTAATTGAGATAAGGCAAACGTAAAGGTTAAAAAAATGATAATACAGGCCAACAAAATGACAGGCACCATATTTTGTTTTCTCTTTTTTAACTTTTTCTTCTTCATCTGACCCCCATTAATTTTCTTCGATTTGCTCATCAAACCAGTCCAATAATTTTATTTGATCACTTGCAAGTTGTTTTTGTAAACGTGCAGGAACTCTGAAGGTTAAAATATCATCATAACCCCATTCTTGATAATCTAAATGAACCGCAAGAAGTAAAGCTTGTTTTTCTTGATTTTGGTTGCTTTCTTCAACGATTTCAACTTTTGCTAATTGGTGATTCATCCATTTACTAGCAATTAAATATTTCATTTTGCGATATTCTTTGACGGCAATTCCGCGTTTTTCAGGATAAACCACCGTTTGTCGCAACACTTTTTGGAATAACATCCATTCGTAATCGGTAAACAAGTTCTTTAACTTTTGCGTATTTTCTGCGCTTAATGAACGCTTTCCTTGTTTGAAATCGTTCCAAGCCTCTTCATCAATTCCTAGTTGCGTTTGATAAAAGACTTTCTCAGAATAATATTTTTCCTTAATTACATCTAATAATATCATTAAATAAACATCGCTCATATTATCACGTCCTCATCTTCTATTGTAATCTATTTTAATAAAATTGCGAATAATTACACTCATCTTTAATAAAGCTTTAGATTTTTTGTTCATTTTGGTAAAAGATGGCTTTGATTTCTACAAAACTACGAAATGACTGTAAAAATTGAAATAACAAGGCACGGTTTTCAAATTCTTCGCGCGTTTGTGGCAATGGTTTTTGACGATAATTTTGATAGACGGCTTCAATTTGCCATAAAATCAACTTGCCGTCATTTTCTTCAGCAAAGTTTTCAGCTGTCGAAATTAATACTTTGCGTAACTCATCTACAAATAAACCATCAATATCAATTTCGATTAATAAATTGACCATATCCCGTAAAATTCTAAGTTGGGCCAAACGCATTGAAAAATATTCCGAATAATAATCTTCTTCACTGATCCATTGGTTTTTCTGATGAATGTGTGCCTGATTAAGTGCTGCCCGTAATTTTGACCGCAAATCCAAGCAAGCATCATCTAATGGGGCAATTTTTTCAAGATTTAAATGGGCCGCCATCGCAAAAATAATCGTCCGAAAATCTTCTTCAATTGCTTTGATATCTTCTTTTAATTGTTTTTCATTATCCGGCATATATAGATTCAATAATAATGCCAAACCGACACCAATGGTCATAAGCAGCGTTTCATTTAAAATCATTTGCCACGAAAAGCTCTTCTCTACTAGAAAATGCGTAATAAGGACCGAATTCACCACAATCGCATCCGCTAGATTAAAACGTACAGACAAAGGAATAAATACGAGTAAAAAGACACCAAATGCCCATGTATGAAACCCTAGTGTCGTAAAACAAATAAAAGATAAAATAATGGCTAAACCTAAAGAAAGTACACGTCCTAACCCGGATTTCAGTGATGTTTTTTTCGTATTTCCGACACTTAATATCGCAATAATTCCTGCAGCTGTTGCATATAATAAATGAAGTTGTGTAGCTATTAGAATTGCTAAGACACTCGCAATCACCGTTTTAATTGTTCGTAAACCAATTTTCATAACTATCCTCCGAACTCTTTTTGTTCATCATAGACGATAATTAAGATTTTTTCAATTCACAATGTCAACAAAAAAAGGCGGAGGAAAATTCCCCACCTAAGCAAGACAACTTATTTTTCAAAACGTTTTTGACCATCTAAATAAGTAGCCACTAAATTCATTTCCTTATCTAACACGATAAAGTCAGCTGCGCGTCCTTTTTGAATTGAACCACATTGATCAGCAATATTACAACTTACCGCAGGAATATAACTTGCCATCATCACTGCTTGATATGGAGTAGCCACACCCCATTTCACCACATTGCGCATACCTTCATACAATTTCAAGATACTACCGGCAAGATTTCCTTCTTTCATGCGTGCCGTTCCATTAGCCACCACAACTGGGAATTCACCAAGGATATAATCCCCATCAGGCATTCCACCAGCCATCATACAGTCAGTAATTAAAGCCACTTTATCATAACCGATTGTTTGTACTAATAATTCCACGGCTTTAGGATGCACATGATGACCATCCGCAATCAATTCCGCAAAGATTTCCTTCACAGTTAACATCGCACCGACCATCCCAGGTTCACGATGATTTAATCCACGCATTCCGTTAAATGCATGAACAAAGACACTAGCGCCAGCATCCACTGCTTTTGTTGCTTCTTTTAAGGTCGCATTACTATGACCTAAAGCAACCACGACCCCTTCATTCGTAATTGTTTCAACAAATTCTTCGACACCTTCACGTTCAGGCGCTAAAGCAATTTTCTTAATTAAATGACCACTTGCTTCTTGCCATTCATGGAACACTTCAAGCGATGGATCTGAGAAATAACTTGGATTTTGCGCCCCTTTATGTTCTTCTGTGAAAAATGGTCCTTCAAAGTAAATCCCTTGAATCTTTGCACCATCGACTTCATCTTTCACCGCACGAATTGTCTTAGAAACGGCTAACAAACGTTCACGGCTAGAAGTTAAAGTCGTTGGCAAGAATGAAGTCACCCCACATTCCAATAAAGCAGAAGACATGACTTTAATACCTTCTGGATCATTATCCATCACATCATGATTCTTATACCCGTGAATATGCGTATCTACCAAACCTGGCGCAATCCACTTATCAGCATAATCAATAATTGTCGCCTTGGCCGGTTTTTCTTCTAAGTAAGCACCAAACTTACCATTCTTAATTTCTAAGTAACCGCCTTCTTTTACACCTGTTGTAAAGAAAAATTTTTGAGCATGAATGTATTCTGTCACTTGTCGCACTTCCCTTTTAATCAAATTACACTTATAACATACGCCTTTTTAGCTAAAATGTCAATACTGGTATATACCACTTTTTATGTAGCTTTCTTACAATTTTTGGTGTAACATAAAAACACGTATGAAAGAAAAAAATTGGAGTGAAACGTTATGAAAATTGGTTTTATCGGTGTTGGTAATATGGCCAGTGCAATCATTAAAGGAATTATTACCCATGGCTTTATTGCAGGTAATCAAATTATCGCCTATGATCATCATCTAGAAAAATTAACCAATATGGTAAACGAATATCAAATACATCTAGCGCAAAATGAAGACGAAGTAATTGAATTAGCTGATTACGTCCTATTTGCAGTGAAACCAAATGTCTTATTACCTTTGATTGAAAAACATCAAAAACAATTGGTTGCAAATCATAGCGTCGTTTTATCCATCGCCGCAGGAACTACACTTGCGCAATTAGAACACGCCTTAGGAGAAAATCAACAACTGCCCGTTATTCGCATTATGCCAAATGTCAATGCGATGGTCGGATTAGGTGCTGCTGCCATTTGTGGAAATACACATGCCACTAAAGAACAATTAGACGTTGTTTTAGATATGTTTAATGCCGTTGGGAAAGCATGGTTCGTGGCGGAAAAAGACTTTTCAAACTTTACCGCTATTGCCGGCAGCTCCCCTGCTTATGCTTATCTTTTCATCGATACTTTGGCCAGAGCAGCTGTCAAACACGGCTTACCCAAACAATTAAGCACTGAGATTGCTGCCCAAGCGGTTTTAGGTAGCGCCAAAATGATTTTAGAATCTGAAGAAAACCCATGGGGATTAATAGATAAAGTTTGCTCGCCTGGTGGGACTACCGTTGCTGGTTTATTGGCGATGGAAGAAAACAACTTTATGACTAGCATCATCAAGGGCATTGATGCTACGATTCAAAAAGACCAAGAAATGCAAAATAAAAAATAATACAAGCAATAGAAAAAACACAAGGTATGAAAAACAACTTTCAAACCTTGTGTTTTATTTTTATGCAGACGATGGGACTCGAACCCACACGAGCTGTGCTCACACGCCCCTCAAGCGTGCGTGTCTGCCAATTCCACCACATCTGCTTCATCTGTTTTTTATTTTATCGTGCTTAAAATAAAAAGTCAATAAAATTCACTTAAAATGAATACAGCAGCTCACAAGTATTGCGAACTGCTGTGAATAGCTTAGATTTAATTTAAAACCAATCTTAGTCTGCCAAAGTACCGAATGGATCCCAAGGTTTTAATAATGTTGGTTGGCCTTCTAAAGCTTTTAGGGCTTTTTCTGATAAATATTTCTTGTTGATAGCCACAACATACACATATTTATCAAACCAAGTATCACTGGCAACATAGTAACCCTTGTGCCCTACTTTATCGCCCCAAGAATTTTCGATTTTCCAACGATTAGGTTCGCCGTCGACTAAGTTTACCCCAGTTAAGACCATCGCATGGTTCATGGCACTTTCCTTCACGTTTAACATTTCTTCTTTCGTTAAAGCCAAGTCTAAGTCAAAAGCTTTTTCGTATTGGAAGTATTCATCATTCCACATACCTCCTTCACGATCAGCATCTTGAGAACAATCACAACCAAACCATACCAATTCACCTGCTTGCATTTGTTTGATTGTTGCTTCTTTGAACTCGTCTAATGGTAAGTTTAATAATTGAACAGGTTGACCATCGACGACATTCCCTAAATGTTCTACAGTGAATGTTTGATAGAAAGGTTTGTCTGCTGTAGGACCATTAATCACATTCACATAGTCACTTAAGTTTAAGTTAGTTAATTTGTATAGTTCATGTGGTGTTAATTCTTTGGCATGCGCTTTATGATCTTCATCATAATATTCAAAAACAAATTCTTTTGGAGGTAGACCAAAGTTTGTTGCTAATAATTGATAGACTTCTTTAAGGGTTTCTTGTTGAAGTTTATCAATTACTTCTTTATTTCCTGCATCAAAGGCGGCTTTAGCTTCCAGTGCGAATTTGCGTAAACGACGATTCATCAAACTGTTTAGTTTACGAGTATGTCCAGCTTGGAAACTTTCAGGATACGCATCTTTCGGACAAACCCCGTATTTTTCAACCAATGAAACCAACATATTCCATTGACCCCCATCGCTGACTGCTCCTTCTAATAAGAAACGCATTTTTTCCGCATCTAAATCAGTAGCTAATTCTTTTTTGACACATTCCATAAACCAATTTGCTTTTTCTAATTTATCATAAAATGCAATGTAATTTTGAGAAAGTTCAAAATCGCCTTCAATCTTCAACTCTTTAATCAAAGCTTCACGCAAAACATTCATCGCTGAGAAAATCCAGCAACGACCAGATTGAAATTGGTTGGTAATTCCATGTGTTTTCAAGTCAATTGAAAAAATAAATGGTTGCGCTGCTTTTGCTTGTTGATTAGAAGCAATTTTGGTTAAATCATTGCTAAATAAAGCATTTTGAAGCACATTTAACTTATCATTTTTTAAATATGCATTTTCTAAGTTTTCTAATTGATTTAATGTAATTTCTGACATATACAACACCTCTGTTTCTTATCCTACACCTGTTATCCATGAAGTGCAAGGGATAGAGCCATTCATTTGGAAATTTTTGAACTCCTCAAAAAAGATTACTCCCTTGCAGCTAAATCGCGTAACAAACTTTCCAATACCATTTTTTGATAGCCTTTTGGAATTTGATTTAAATGTACTTGCAACTCTTGCGTATAACTTTGCACGGTAGGAATGGCTTTTTGGGCTTTCAATGTTTTTTGCATGGCCATTCTGAGGCTGCGGGGTAAACTGATAAAGAAATTCAAACGAAAACCATATTGCAAATATTTTTCCAATACATATGCTAAACAATTTTTCTCAAACATTGCTAATGGTAAATGCAAGGTTTGTGTTTGAAAACTGGCACGTTTTTGAGAAATATCCTCAAGGCCATCCAATTGTCGCAATCGTTCTATCAATTCACTCATCAGTTGTTCGCGCGTGAATGATTGATTCTTTAGATATTTCTTGCCTTGCGCTGAAAAAATCCGTTTACTATCATAATTAAAGTCAAATGTTAAAATATCTTGCGCTAAATCTTGGGCAAAAGCTTCAAAATGTTCTCGCTGATAAATTTGCTTTAACTGGTTGCCTTCCACATGTAGCTGCTTATTAACCAAAGCAATCTCACGCAAAACCAGCTGAAAATCTACCGTATAAATCGGTAAATCCACTTGTCTAAAACTCGCCAATCGCTTGAGTAATTGCCGGTTAAGCTTGACTGGTTGCTTCATCAAACTATTCCGATAATGCGCAAAACAATACCGTCGCCATAGTTCATTAGGAAATTGATACTTTTGATGATGCAACCACAAAATCTCATCAATGCCAAAATCCACTTGTGACAAACCCTTTTTAATCTCATTAGCCACCTTTTGCGATACACCTAGATGATCAGAAAAGTGCTGCATGCCTAAATACATTTTCTTTTGCTTATTTTTGGAAATTAAGACAAACTGATATTTCAACTTTTTACCACACTTACAGCGCAATCCCGGCTCACTCTTTGGATAATTGTAGTCCACCCGGTATTCATCAAACTGCCATTGGGTATCTTTTAAATAATCAAAAGTAGTAAATTTCGAGCGCAATTCATATTTGCGGTGTAACTCCAGTTGTTGCTGCTGATTTAACTCAAGTGCTTGATAATACTGACTACGCTCATCACTAGATAAAGTCGTATGAAAATCTTGGGGTAATGTTCTATTTTACTATTCGGATACCAAGTCAAATAAGTCTCTAAGTAATCCGCCATGCGTTCACCTCTTTTACTTCAAAATAAATCAGCCCGGGGAGAAGACCGAGCTGAAGAATGTTTATTTTTGACGATAAGTAGCTAAAAACTTGCGCATCTTATCCATTGTTAATTTCAAATCATCCAAATTAGGTAAATACACAATTCGGAAATGATCCGGCTGCATCCAGTTGAAACCACCGCCATGCACCATTAAGACATGATGCTCATGAAGAAAGTCTAATACAAATTGCTCATCATTGGTAATATTGAACTTCTTCACATCAATTTTTGGAAACATATAAAAAGCAGCTTTAGGTTTAACTGCCGAAAGTCCGGGAATATCATTCACGGCTTTATAGACAAATTCGCGTTGTTCATAAATGCGGCCACCTGGTAAAAGTAGTTCATCCACACTTTGAATGCCCCCAAGTGCGGTTTGAATGACTTGTTGGGACAAAACATTTGAACACAAACGCATGGAAGATAACATATTTAAACCTTCAATATAATCTTTAGCAATTGATTTCTTCCCGGTTAACACCATCCAACCTACACGGAAACCTGCCACACGATGAGATTTCGATAAGCCACCAAACGTCACTACAAAGCAATCCGGTGCCAAAGTCGCAATTGGGATATGTTTGTAATCATCCATCACCAAACGATCATAAATTTCATCAGAGAAAATCATCAATTCAAATTCACGCGCGATATCAACAATTTGCTCTAAAATCTCTTTTGGATATACTGCCCCTGTTGGATTATTCGGATTAATTAAAACAATTGCTTTCGTTTTGGCAGTAATCTTAGAACGAATATCCGCAATATCTGGATACCATTCACTTTCTTCATCACAAATGTAATGAACAGGTTTTCCGCCAGCCAACGATACAGAAGCCGTCCATAAAGGATAATCCGGCATCGGCACAAGCACTTCATCGCCATCATTACACAAAGCTTGCATCGACATGGTGATTAATTCACTGACGCCATTACCAGTATAAATATCATTAATCGACAAATTTGGAAACTTTAATAATTGATAATATTGCTCGATTGCCTTTCTCGCTGAAAAAATCCCCTTTGAATCTGAATACCCTTCTGATTGGCGGACATTCATAATCAAGTCGCGAACAATCTCATTTGGCGCTTCAAATCCAAATGGCGCAGGATTTCCTGTATTTAGCTTTAAGATGGAAATGCCATTTTCTTGCATGCGTTCAGCTTCTTCTAAGACTGGACCACGAACATCGTAGCTAACATGATCTAATTTATGTGATTTTTCAAACCTTCTCATTTGTTTTCCTCTTTTCTTTTCTACTAGCCAAGTAGCCTTTTATCCATTATATCAATTTGTCAGAAAATTTATAGTGAAAACGCAAAATATTTCGAAAAATTAAGAAAAAAGTCTGGCCGTAAAAAATAGCCAGACATAATTATTATTCAAAATATTTGGTATTGCGTTTTTCTTTCGCACCCTCTTCAATCATCGTATCTAATGAACCTAAGACTGATTTTTTCTTTGCAATCATTTCTTGTGTTGCTTTCGGTAAATTATTACGATCTTTTGTAGCACTTGGAACTTTGAACTTCTTCACAGTGGGTTCATTTTCCTCTTGTTTTACTTGATAAGGCGCTGGCTCGGTATCGAAAAGCATATAGCTGTCCTTGCTCTTTTGCATCGAGTTCAACAACTCAGATTGGTCTACCTCTTCCTTTTTATCAGGGATTAATGAAGCAGGTACATAAGTTGGTTCGAAAACCGACTTTTTAAACACATCTGTCTTAGGTGGTTTGGCATGAATGGCAGGCGTTTCCTTTTCATTTCGCACCTTATAAGTCGCATGCAAATGACTGCTACCGAATAAGTTTTTCTTGCCAGTTGGCGTCACTTCCACTTTTGGATGACGTGAATAAGTAGGTAAGTTTTCGCGATGTTTTTTCAACTCTTCCATCTGCTTCACACTATGACCAGCTTTATGCGCAATTGTCTTATTTCCACGACGAGAAGTATTTACTTTATTTTGTCTATTTGCTTTTCGATCAATATCTTCATCCGTTAAAATCCAATCCTCTTCAAATGAGAAAGGTTTACGAAAAGTACCATCTTGAAGTTTTACTCCATCTTCATCTGAAAAAGCAGGAAAACGGAAATGATTTCGTTTGATGTCTGTATAATCATTCATGATAAATCATCCTTATTTTTTCGTTCTTTTCTCATCATAACACATTACAGAGAAAATAAAAACTAGGAAAAAGTGAAATAGTGTTAAACAGAACTACTTTCTTGTTCCTGTATTATTCTATTTCATTCTCTTTTTTTATCAATGACTCGTAAAAACTCTTCACAGCTCATCACTTTTGCGAATTCTTCGTTCAACGCTGCCAAATGAGACTGATGCAACTCCTCTGCATTTATCCAATTACCCATAATGTCTCTTAATGCAAATGTAGCGGTGGCATCACTAATTAATGTCGTCTCAAAGCCAAGATTTCCAGCCATCCGAGTCGTTGTAGAAACACAATGAGGCAAAGTTAGACCAGTAATAACGAGTCGACAAATCCCTTCTTCATGTAAATATCCTTATAAATTCGTTCCAATAAATGCACTATTGACGTGTTTTTGAAAAACTTTCTCCCCAGGATGCGGCTCAAAACCTTCCATGAACTGATAACCTTCTTCAGTGAAAAAGGCTGAGTGAGGATCAGTACTCAAGTGTTGAATATGAATGATTAGTTGTTTCGTTTCACGGAAATAATCCATTAATTTCAAAATATTTTTCTCTGCATCAGGATTATTTCGCTCAGATCTATCCGCGTTCATAAATCCCTGCTCCATATCAATAACTAATAAAGCTTGCATAAGGCCCCTCCCAAAAACATTTTCTAAATTATACCATATTCGTTGTCTTATCTTCTATATGTAGCCGAATACAAAACAGCTAAATAAACAAGTAATAGAGTGCACATTATATCAAAAAAATTAGTTTTTCCACAAAAATAAGCAACCCAAATTGAGCTGCTATAAAAAGAATCAGATACAAAAATAAATTTCAAATAGATTCATTCTATTTCTCAAAAGTTTTAACTTCATTGACAAAATTTAAATAATCTTCCTACGAATAATAAAAAAGCAAATCTTTCTCAGTGTATTTCAGGCTTGGATTTAAAAAGGTTTCATCAATTGGATAATCTAAATATTTCAAAACAGCCTTAGCAAAATCAACAAAATACATCCCTATCCCGGTGATTAATCCATCCTCTATCTCAATTGATTTATGAGTAAAATTATCAATTTCCATAAAGTCAAAATAATCCAATTGCTGAACGAATAATCCTCCAGTATACTTTTTCCCTTTTAATAATCCTGCTTTTCCCAATAAAAGAGGTGCTGATGATATTGCCGCAAAAACAATATTGCTTGAAATACCTTGATGTAAAAAATGAATTAATTCATCATCATATAACCCTACTAATGGATTAATTGACCCCGGGATGATAATACAATCATAATCTGTAATATTTACTTCATGAATAAGCTTAGTTGGATATGTGGGTAATCCCTCTTCTGTAAAATAGCAAATATTCTCACTAGCAATATAATCAATTTCTTCATTAAACCAGATTGATAGTGTAGACGTTATGCATGTAATTTCCTGCAAAGAGTAATTAGGATATAATACAACTCCAAATTTTGTCATTTAACTCACCCGTTTCTAAAACAAAATTAATATGTAGCTTGCTTATTAAAATCAAATAATCAAAATAAACTATAGATTAAATAAGTTTATCTGTTATTTACCACTTTCTAAGAGGTTTATTGATGATCAAAATACGCCTCAACATCTTTTCGAGTATGAAAGACGATGATTTGCTTACCTTCTTTATATTTCTTCAACAATTCAATTATCTCTGGTCGTTGTTTAGTTGGGAAATCCAATATCCATTGTTGGAACTCCTCATCAAACGTCTCTTCCACCCAAGGCATATCCTCGCGCACTTGACCGATTCGCTTTCTAACACTTTCGAAGCAAACGTCATTCGGTAAATCTAAAAAGAATACCGTATCGCAAGCTGCCAATCTTAATTCTAAAGTGGTGAGATAATTTCCATCAATTATCCATTCTTCCTGCTTTATCATTTCTTTTTGACGCTGAATAAATTCCTCTTTCGAAATATTCGTCTGATCTGGTTTATGCCAAATTTGGTCTAAATAATAGAGTGGAAGTTGGCGTTGATCCCTTAACTTACGCGCAAAAGTACTCTTCCCAGAACCAGGACAACCGATGATTAAGATTTTATTATTCATAGCCAAAAATTTTCCCTTTCAACATTCTTCAAATTTCATTATATCAAAATAAAAACGCCTGAACCATAGACAATTCAAGCGCTATTCATTCAACTAATTTTATTAATCTCATCAATTAATTTTACTTTCAATTCTTGTAATTTTTCGTTACCAGGTCTTACATTTTCATCATACATTTCATCAAAAGGTAACCACCAAACAGGCCCTTTCCCATTATGCCCATATTTACCTAAATCGGCATTTTTGCGTGGAAAGAGATGCCAATGAACATGACTTTCACCATTACCTAATAACTCAATATTCATTTTATCAGCTTGGAACGCTTGTGAGACCGCCTGGGAAACCAAACTCATTTCATCTAAAAATTTCAATTTATATTCGTGTGATAATTCATGTAATTCGTTGACGTGTCGCTTACACAAAAATAGTGTATAACCTTCAAAATATTGATGATCCCCAATCACTACATATCCTGTGGTCATTTCTTTTACAAAATACGGATTCTTGTTTTCAGTAATTTCTCTGATTCTCTCACAAATTAAACACATAATACTTTTCCTTCAACATGTATATCAATTTTTTCTTCTCTGCTATTCACTTTTTGTTCTTCTATTACTAACTTAGCTAAATCAAGATGAGAATAAGTAAAATAGCCAGTATCTTCATCAGATAATAATTCAGCTGTAATGGATTGATAGAATAAATCCATGGCATCCATATAACTAATATTTAAACGACGCATAATTTCACCAATTGTTAAACGAACCAAGGCAACGTTGTCTCTCAAGTAATCATTCTGACAAATATCACTTTGAAGAATGATTTCACCAACTTCTTTTAGTAGTACTTCCTTACTCAAAGTATGTTGTACATCATAGAATTCATCGTTAAAGGCAAGTAGCCCACTATCATTTAGTGTTCTATATCCTTTTTTTAAATCATCAGCAAAATAATGATTACTTACAATATTAATTAGGTAAACAAGATAATCCATTTTTCTCATTATATAAATCTCCATATTTCAGCTATTTATGTTTCGTTTAGCCGCAATTCCAGATATTTTTCTTTTGGCAATAATGCGCCTGAGACTTGTACGACTTCCCCAGCGACTCGATTGGCTAATTGTAAACTATCCCTGAGATTATGATCTGCTAATAATCCAGCTAGCATCCCAGCTACATGACTATCCCCAGCCCCGACAGTATCTTTGACCTCAACTTTTTCAGAAAGACATTCTGCCCATTCACCATCATAGGCAAGCACACCTTTGGAACCTAATGTAACCACGACTGGTGCATGCGTTTGGGCATACAGATATTCAATCGCAGCGGATAATTCCTGTTGACCGCTCATCAAATAGACTTCTTGTTCATTTAAGTGTAGTATTGGTTCATAAGATAACAATTGTGTAATTCGTTCTGAGGAGATTTCACAAACTCTTGGTCCAGGACAAAAAACAATTTTACCTTTAAAATCAGTGAGTGCATCAACTAATTCTTCGCCAGTCGCTTCCTCCACTTCTAATCCGCAAAGATAGAGATAGGCATATTCATTTAAATCAAAGTTTTCTAACCAAGATATTTGGAAGCTATATTCGACGCCATGATAAGAAAGAAAAGTTCGTTCGCCATCTGCTTCGATAAAACAATAGCAACACCCATTTTCACCCTCAACACGAAATATAGGTAATTGTAATTTAGCCAACTCACTGGCAACAAAATCACCATACATTCCTTGGCCAACGGGAGATAAAAAATCAAAATCCACACCTAATCCCTTTAAAGTTACAGCAACATTTAATGCACAACCACCAATTTGCATTTTCTGGTTACTAATGTGTGCATCCCCTTCACGACTAGGTAACACATCCGTATAAATTAAACAATCACAAACTGAAGAACCAATCACTAAACATTTGCTCATTACCAACCCTCATTTTCGTATATTCTACAAAAATTATAGATTGTCCATTCGTTTCAATCAACAAAACAGCAATATTTTAGTGTCAATTTCTATTTATCGTTCGTGTTTAAAATGTATCACGTAAAGTTTACTGACGATTAAGTTGTAATTGCATCATGATAAAATCCATATAATCATTACCTAGTTTAAAAAATTTAGGTAGATTTCCGATTTTCTTAAATCCAAATTTTTCATATAAATAAATAGCTACCTTATTTTCAGAGGCAACTTCTAATTCTACTAATTCGATTTGTTTTTGTTGCTCTAAATACCCAATCATTGAAGCAAGTAGTTGTTTACCAATACCTTTGTTTTGATAATCAGCTAATACACTTATTCCTATTTTTGCACGATGCGACATCTTAGTTCTAGAATCCACCCGATAATTGGCAATACCAACAATATTTCCATTAACTTTATAACAAAAATATTTAATATTCGGATTGGATAACTGAGAAAGAAATACTTTAGAAAAGGCGTCTAAACTAACTTTTAATCCATCTGAATCAAAGGTTAGATACTGCGTCTGTGTAGATATCGTATTTAAATAATCATAAATTTTAGAAATATCCTCTTCATTTGCAAAAACAATAGACATACGCTCACCTACAATCTCACTACTCGCCATTGTCCGACGCGTTCATAGCCTAGACTCTCATATATTCTCGCTGCAACTGGATTTTCGTAAAAGAGACAAGGTTCCTTTCCTTCAGCGAGTAAATCTGCGGTTAGTTTGGCTACCGTTTAGCGTGCATACCCAAGACTTCTAAAAGATTCTAACGTAGCAACACCCACTAACATTGCTAAACCAGGACATTCAGCGGTACTTCTAGCAATCGATACAATTTTTCCATCTACTCTGACACCATAGACACGATCTAGTTTTTTCGCTAGACTTTCTTGGATTTCATCAGGTTTCGCTGAAAAATTTTTAAAAACACTTTTAAAAACCTCTGAAATTTCTTGCGCATCTTCAGGGCCAAACGATTCAACTAATGTCATCTCAGGTGCATTTTTTAGTTCTTTGCATTGCGAGAAGTAACATAATACATTCTCTCTTGCAGTAAAGTCATATTTTTCCACTAAACTCGCTTCCCCATTAATATGTGTAATCTGGTGACGTTCAACTAACTCTGCGACAAATTCAGGATAAATCCTACCTTCATAGCTTTGCACCAAAATGCTGTTGCGATAACGTAAAACCAAACCATGAATACCTTGATAATCTTCATCGATATATAAGTCTTGAATGTCCGAATCAAAACCGTAATTATACAAGTCACCGATAATAAATAAATTCAACACGGGATTTTGATAAAGATAATCGGTCAATCGTTTCCGGTCTTGCTCACTACATTTTTTCAACATCCGCACCACTCCTTTTTCATTTCGTACATTATAACAAAAAAAGAGCATCTTGTAAGCAATTTTCACAAGATACTCGATAAATTTTATAACAATTGTGCAAACAAACGTAAGAATAATTCTTTCAATGACAAATGAGCTTTACTTCCCTTTTGATATTCTTGCGTCACTTCACGACATTCTTCAAAAGTAGCGTCGAAATCTGCTTTAATATCAAGCACTGACTGCGTGTCAACCATAAAACAGCCATTTTCAAAATGATGATACAAACTACGATAATCTAAATTAATCGTCCCACAAGTTGCCATCACATCATCGACCACACTCATTTTCGCATGACAGAAACCTGGCGTCCATTCATAAATACGAACCCCATGCTTAACCAAATCAGGATAGAAGGAACGCGTCACCCCATAAACCATCTTTTTATCCGGAATTCCTGGGGTAATAATTCGCACATCTACGCCCCGTTTTGCAGCAAGAGCAATCGCATGCACCATTTCATCCGTTAATATCAAATAAGGCGTCATAAAGTAACAATATTTTTCCGCCTTATTGGCCATACTGATGTACACTTCTTCCCCGACCCGTTCACTAGACATTGGAATAAAGGCATAAGGTTGGACAAAGCCAGTCTCACTTGCTTCATAGCTGTCCACAGGCAAAAAGCGCATAAAGTTTTCATCATGTTTATCCGTTTCTTTGACGGCATTCCACATTTCCAAAAAGGCAATCGTTAAGGAACGCACAGCAGGACCTTCCAACCGAATTCCCGTATCCTTCCACATGCCATAAGGATGCGTTACATTGAAATACTCATTGGCCAAATTATAGCCACCAGTAAAGCCAACCTCACCATCAATGACCGTAATTTTGCGATGATCACGGTTATTCAAAAACACATTTAGCCCAGGCATAAACGGATTAAACACCCGACAAGCAATTCCTAGACCTTCCATCTTTTGTACAAAATCCGTATTGATAAAACCAATCGAACCCATATCATCATAGAATACCCGAACTTCTAGCCCTTCATTGACTTTTTCAACTAAGATTTCCTCAATTCGTTGCCAGGATTCTTTATCTTCAATCGCATGATATTCCATAAAAATAAAATGTTTGGCTTGCTTTAAAGCTTCAAGTTGTGCTTCTAATCCTTTGACCGCTTCGTTATAATATGTCACATCCGTATTTTGATAGAGTGGATATTTCGCATAAGTCTGCAAATAATGAGAAATACTCGCGGCTTTGGGCTGTGTTTGCTTTAAATTTTCGATTAAATCAGACGAATCAGGTAAGAGCGGTAATAGCACCTCGTCAATTGCCTGATATCGGGCGCGCATCTTTCTAGTCCCTTTATTCAAACCTACTAAAAGATAAATCGTCACACCGACAATTGGGAATAACATAATTAGTATAATCCACGGCATCTTCATCGTCGCAGTCTTGTCTTCGCTATAAATATAGAGCACTAAAATTGCTGCAAGTGTACGCGTTAATAAGTTCAACCATTCGGCATAATCATTTAGTGAAGTAAATAAAAGAACAATCAGCGTCACTTCGAGCAAAATGGAAAGCACTACGAAAATCAATCGTTTCACACCATTTTTGGTTTTCTGACGGCTTTCCAAAGTAGTCTGCTCATTCATCCTAACCACTTCCTTCAATTTTCTAAACAAATTATAACACACATTTAGCCCATGTGAAATTAGCGTGGAAAGCTTTTCGGATATAGACATACAAATTCTTCGCACACAACAAGCATCTCAGGTGAAAATTTTGTCCCCATTTCATGACATACAGATTGGAAAAATGCTTCATGCACCACTTGCCAATAGTGAAGCGACAAATCTCCTTCGCCTTCTTTTTTTGCAAACTCAGCAGTAATTTCATTATATGGACATAGGTATACTTTCTTGGTCTGAGTAATGCAAACGGGCTGTTCCTGACTATCCAAAATCATATTGTACGCACCAACTTGAGGCAACGGTTCATTTTCAAACTCATAAGCCAAATAAAGTGAGGAGGTTGCAGTCTTTTTTCCTGATAATACTAACTGTGCTAATTCATCTTCATCTACCCCAAATGCATAAGCCGCATAACTGTCTGTCTCAATTGCATATTCCTTTTTAAATCCTTGCCAAAACTCTGATATTTTCATGTTACTCACCTCGAATCTAAAAGACTAATAATTTAGAGCCTCTTCTGGAAAAGAAAACACCTCATGTTCATTAAAATAAGCAGCAGTAATCTCATGCCACCTTGCCTTTTGAAACTTCAAGGCTCTCAGCGGCGTCAACCCATAATGCCCAAGTGCAAAACCATCATTGACTTCAACAACAAGCGTCCGACCATCTTTCGTAACACCAATATCCAAACTATAAGCACACGGCGCATCTTGCCAAAGTTTAATTGCTTGGTCGATCACCGCAGCATCATATTGTGCATGATAATCTCCTATATAAGGACGAACATCAAGTACTGCACCATGTAAAATAAAACAGCGCCACTCTCTGATGAAATCGACAGGCTCACTAGCCCATACCGGATAATCCATCGGTAAACCAATTCCAATCAAATCCCTAATCGAGGATACCACACGTCCTGTAAAAACTTTGGAGCCATCTTTGGGTTTGATAAATACTGGCCATGTACTTGGATTATTTACGATTTCACCAATTTTACACGTTCTGATTTTTCTACCATATAAGGATTGTAAGGCGTCTGGATAATCTAGAAGAGGTACTGTTAATCCCATCCATTCAAATAATTGATATGACTGTTGGACATAATCAAAAACATAATCATCTACAGTTAACTTACCAATTTCTGTAAAAGACTGATAAAACTGTACTTCTTCTCCCCGCAAATGAGCACCTACCATTAAATTATATTTATTCATCGCAATTTCATCTAAAAACTGTGCTTCTCTGATGTATATCATACTCCCACCTCTTTCACTAGTGTTACACCATATGCTAAAAAAAGCTGCGATCTATTTTTTCGAATAAATCGCCCCCATGATATCGTCAAAATGGTCAACTGTTTGTAATAAGAGTTCAATAATTTGGGATTTAGTCAAACGCATCCCACGTCTATCTCGCGCATCCTCAACAAGATATTCTAACTTTTCTAAACTCTTATCATCAAAACTAATCATTACTCTTTTTTTATCCGTTGCCATAAGTTCATCACCCCACACAAAATTAACACAAGTGTAACACCAGTGTCAAGAAAAATCGAGCCCCAAAACTGAGACTCGATGTAAAATTTTTATTCAAATACTTTTTTCATTGCTTCTCGATCATAATCTAACAACCATGTATGATAGTTTTGATAAATCGGCTGCAAGGTCATTTTATCTGTAGCCACTACATCCAAGCCACGATCATCATATAAGTGGTAAAGTATTTCAGCTTTCGTATTTAAGAAGAAAACATTACTCGCCAAAAAGTGTGGTTCCTTGAAATCTGTATATACAATATCACGAAACAACTTCTTCCAATTAAAGGTAAGCTTTCGTAAATCCCAATAACACGCCTTTATCTGATATTCATAACCATCTGAATAGTGCGTTTCAATATATGATTCATCCCATTCAGGCAAGCCAAGACTAGTGAAGTAGTTAGGTATTCCAGATTCATGTTCAGAATCCAACCATACGTTTATACGTAAAATATCATATGGCCCGGTTGCTTGATAAATGCATAGCGCACGATGGATAGCTTCTTCAAAATGAGTTGGTATGATCCTAAACCTTTCATCAGTCGGATCCCCAACGCCCATTTCAAAACGCAATCCATACTTTGCTTGATAAAACATGGGGCCAGGTATCCTATGAATGCCCATATTATTGATTATTTGAGTAAATTGATGATGAAAAGACTTTCTTAATTTCATTCATACCTCGCTTTATAATATCTCTTTTAATTTATTGACCACCGCTATATCCGCAGGCAGCCAGTCTACTGAATCAAGTGTCGCTTTAGTTAACCATTTCGCTGCACTATGTTCTAACAAATCCAGCTGCCCAGAAACACGTTGACACAAGTAACAATACATTTTTAAGTGGAAGGTAGGATAATCATATTCAACCGTTTCAATCAATTCGCCAACTTCAATTGTTGTATTTAGCTCTTCTTGAATTTCGCGAACAAGAGCATGCTCAGGTGATTCGCCTTTTTCTAGTTTACCGCCAGGAAATTCCCAACCACCTTTTAAATCACCGTAACCACGCTGAGTCGCGAAAATCTTTCCCTCTTCTTGAATAATAGCTGCTACAACTTCTATCTCTTTCATCTCACTCTACCTTTCAACAATATAGTCATAAATATCTTCTCGCACCTGAGTTTCAAGCTGCCAACCAATCTCAACTGCGGTTTTGTTCGTATCTTTCATTTGAAACTCTTCCGCAAAACCAGTGGGCTTCATCCGACCAAGATAATAAAATTCCTTTGAAGTCTTGTCATCTTTATTTTTACGAACAAATAAATCTACTTTAATTCCCCTTTCTTCTGCATTGATAAAATTCTGCACATCATTTGAGCTTAAATTGCGACCTGATTTTGAGATTGCAATCAGTTGGTTTTCATTAATAAAACGATCTTCATAATTTATCGTCGCATCAATATCCTCGGATTTGTGATAGTTGATGAATACCGGGAAAGTGTTCGTATCTTTATCAAATTTATAACCACCAATATTTTGAGCAACTGAATTTTCTTGCCAGTTTAATAAGCGACACACATCTTCATAAGTATATTTTTGATATAAAACAAAATTAGTATCTTGATATCTGTCCTGATAACTTTGTTCATAACGGTGTAACCCAAATTCGATCACCGCCTTGAGTTGATGGACGAATTCTTCATCCGTTAATGCTTGCTTAAATGAATCAGAAATCAACCATTCACCTGAAGAATCATCCATAAAGATACAATCCTTGAATGTTACTTTTTCGCCACCAGTAATAAATCTGCCTGTTAAGATATTAGCCACATTTACTTTTGCTTTCAAATCAATAGTAATTCCGTAACGACTAGCCATTTCAGACTCCCAAAGTGGATAAATGTCTTGTGCTGAATTTTGCATTAATAATCGAAAAGCAAGTAACTCATGTGCACGTTTACCACTCGCAAACTTGCGTGAAATAAACTTCAACATTTGTTCATTCGATTCCGAAAGCTCGAAATGATACTCTGATTCATAATTATTTAAAAAGCGATAGTATGAACCCAATTTCGGATTTCCTAAAATACGCATGACATCAAGTTCACCATATTTTTCAAATTCCATCAATTCTGGAATTCGACCTAATTTTTGTCGTAATCCTTTATAGGCATCCTTAATCAATTGAATGGAGTCGAAATTTGCTCCGTCAATCGATTCAAAGATTTTTTTACGTGAAACTTCATCAAAGTGAATCGTTGACGCACCTGGAATCGTACGGTCAGATTCTGAAATGAACTTGCGAATATTATCTTTGTTATAACTACGGTCTCCAGATAAAGCAATCGGTATCATGTAGTTATTCTTATAGTTTCCAATAAAATCAAGCACAACTAGATATTCTTTATCCTTATCCTTTCGCAAGCTACGTCCTAATTGCTGAACAAAAACGATTGGCGATTGCGTCGGTCTAAGTAGAACCACTTGATTAACTTCTGGAATATCCACACCTTCATTAAAAATATCGACTGTAAAAATATAATCTAGATAATCGATTTGCTGATCATCTACCAAATAAGAAATCATTTTTTCACGCTTTTCTTGAGAATCTGAACCAGTCAAATAATCCGTGCGATATCCTCGTTGATTAAAAGCCTCACTTAATAATTGGCACTCCTCTTTTGAACGACAGAAAATTAAACCCTTAACCCTGTCACCCGAATAACCAAAATACTCTATTTTCTCGATAATATGGTTGATCCGCTCACTAGAAGAAAGGCGCGTAAAATCTTTTGTTTCATCTAGTAGTTGATTATTGACCTGGATATCGCTAATACCAAAATAATGGAATGGACAAAGCAACTCTTCTTCCAATGCTTGCTTTAAACGAATTTCATAAGCAATATTATGATCAAATGCTTTAAACACATCAAAATTATCGGTACGTTCTGGTGTTGCAGTCATCCCTAAAAGTAATTCAGGTTCAAAATAATCTAAAATTCGTTGATAAGAACCAGCTCCTACACGATGTGCTTCATCAATCACTACTACATCAAAGTAATCTTTAGGGAACTGTTGACGAATCTCTTCTTTTGCCATCATTTGCATTGTTGAAAAAAGGTAATCAACACTTGTATCGGCTTTATGATTACCTGATAGCAACCCAAAAGTCCGTGTTGGTCCGAAAACTTTTTTATAACTTGCAATGGCTTGTTTGGCAATTTGCTCACGGTGAACTAAAAATAGCGCACGTTTGTATTTGATATTTCTTAACGCAAAAGCCGAGGCATAGGTTTTCCCAGTACCAGTCGCTGAAATAAGTAATGCACGCTTAGCCCCATTAGCTATCAGCGCTTTTAACTCATCTATGAATCCACTTTGCATCGAATTTGGCTGTAATTTATACATTTCCATTTCAGGAACAGCCATTTGTCGAGTCACATCACGTTGTTCTTGAACAATTTCATATTGTGTATCATAACTATCCGCTACTTGCTCATATTGTACAGTATGAGAATCCTGCCAAATCGCTTCGAACTCTTGCTGAATTTTTTGTTTTTGAATTGCTTTTTGGCGTTGATAATTTTCTTCATAGATTTTTGCTAAATGTTCATCATATTGCTGCGAATTATCACTCCAAAGTGCTTCAAACTCATCGACTAAGTCCTTATAAACCGCACCATCTTTAGTAGAAATCAACTTTGTATTCCACTCTTTATTCTTTGTTAAAGCATTCATGGTCAAGTTGGAACTACCAATAATCATGCGGTATAAGTTATCTTTTTCAAAAATATAGCCCTTTGTATGGAAACCAGATGACTGATTTTGGGTCCGATACATTCTAACTTCAATATTCTTTAACTCAGCTAACTTTTTCAAAGCTCTAGGTTCGCTAAAGGTTAAATAATCAGTAGTTAAAATACGCCCTGGAACACCTCTTTGCTCTAACTCTTTAAAGACCTGCAACAAAGGCGTAATCCCGCTCATCGTAATAAAAGCCACACTTATGAAGAATGCATCGCAGTTTTGCAATTCATATTCGATTTCCGTTAATACTTTATGGAATTTTCGCTGATTATTTGATACAAATTTAGGATGAAAAGCTAAATTACCAGCTGTTTCACTTTCTTGCACAAAAGCATGATATAACCCTTTATGCATCACCTCTAAAGATTTATCATCCAAGACTAACACCTACATTTCATTCATAACTAATATCATTATACTAAGGAAAAGAATTAGATGAAAGATGCCAAACGCACAATTTCTATCCTTTTCATTTCCGGATGTAATGCAAACAAATTTTCTTCGCTAATTACTCCATCCGTAAGCTGCGTGACTTCATCATAATCTATCCAATTTGTACATGTAATCCAATCATCAAAAGAACACGAACGCAAATTGTAAATGATCTCATCCACCGAAGTCTCTTTCACGCAGATAACAGTTAATTTCTCATTTGATAGCTGATAGATCTCCTCACAATTTTGAATATCAACCTTGGCCGCAACTTCATAGCGAAAACGTCCAAAACTATCCTCCACTTCATCCGTATAGGCAATATCAATCATTTGCGGAAAAACTTCTCGAGAAATCATTTGAACTGGTTGCGAAAAATCAACTAGAGGTTCTACCTGTCCATATTCATATTCGCAAAAATCAATATAAGCATTATTTAAATCAATCAACTGTTTAAAAGTAAGCATAGGACCTCCGATTAGTTACTTAATATTTGTAAATGAAAAAATCCATTCTATCCATGACTTTATTGTATTAAATCTTCTTTGTGCTGTTGTATCATTTATTTTGTAAAGTTCCATCAATTTTCTAACTGTTTTGTTCTTATTAATTTCTTCATACAACAAATATTCAATAAAAGCATCTCTAAATATTCTTTTTTTCAAAATAGATTTTATTAGTAAGATATTTTTTAGATAAATATCTTCTTCAGCTTTTACCGTTTTTCCAAAAGATGTAAGTCGGCTATTGTTATCATACTTTTCAACTAAACCCAAATATTCCATAGCTCGCATTATGAATTTAATTACACAAACTCGACATAAACGCTGCTCTATCTTGATGGTCGCTCAATCCTGATACTTGACCATCGCCAGCTTCAATGACAATCCACGAGCCATCAGCCAACTCGGCATAGTCCACAGTATAAAATGGACTTGGTAAATGTTGGTATTTTTCGACTAATTCTCTCGGTGGCTGTGTGGTAAACTCATCATTTGCTTCTGATTCTGCAATACAAAACATTTTCCCATTCGCATAAAAAACTCGATATTCATTATGTCGACCATTTAATGTTTTTAACTCAACATATTCTTTGATACAGATTCCACCTGTTAGTAAATCCCCGCGATAACGATAAAAAATTTCAAGATACTCATCTAATTGTTGCTGGGAAATCGCACTAGAGATACGGCTTGGTAATTCAGTTCCTTTTGCTGATTTCACGTAGTCCTTAATCATAAATACCGACATCTGAGAACGAATTTTTTCTATATCTACCCTAGTCCCTAATGGAAAGGTCAACATTTTGGGTGTATCTTCTATCAATTCTGGATAAATGTTTGGAAATAAATGAAATTGTTCGTACTGCTCAGATGAAGTTAATAATTCAATCTGATATTTATCTCTTAATTGCGAATAAAAAGATTGGTATTGTTTTGGTGTCATCATCCAACCACGATAAATAGCACTACCAGGCGTAAAATTTACTTGATTCAAGATTAGTCGGTTTTCTTCAAAAAATTTTTCATAATTAAAAATCAAAGTTTGAGTTTCTGTCTGACAAGCTTGATATTCGCTAAGGTATTCTGTTTCAACTTGCTTTCCATCAAAATAATCAGATGGGAAAATGATATAGTCTATTATTCATCCACCAATCCATATTGCTTATATAGTCCTATTATTCGCGTGTACATTAAGCGGTTGGCCATCAGTTGTCGATAAGTCGCACTTTTTTCTTTGCCGGCTAATTTGAGTGCATCCATTTGTTGTTTTTCTTTTGCAGCTGTGGTCATGATTTCATTTAACATCGCTTCAAATTTTGTGAGTCGGTCCATTTTATTTTCCTCTTTTCACATGCCATTCTTCTTTGGTTAATCGAGTGAAATGCTCGGTACGGACTTCCTTTAGTAGAGGCACATCGACATTTTCGAGTGTATGGTGGTAGGTAAAGCCACATTTTTCTTGTGCGCGTTTGGATTGTTCATTTCCTTCATAGTAGCCACACCAAATCGTATTAAGTAGGAGTTCTTCAAACCCAAAAGCCAACATCGCCTCGATTGCTTCTGGCATGAGTCCTTGTCCCCAAAACGGTACGCCTAACCAGTATCCTAACTCTTTTTCATGATTTTCAGGATGAATGTGTGGCGAATGCGAGTCATGAAATCCAATGGCACCAATCATTTCTTCGCTTTCCTTTAGACATACAGCAAAAGAATATGGATCACGCAGCACAGTCTGAATGATTGCTAAACTTTGGACTTGGCTTTCATGTGGTGGCCAACCCGCTCGCGGTCCAACTTGTGGATCTTTGGCATATTGATATAGATTAGCCGCATCGCTATCTTCCCATGGTCTAAGCAGTAATCTTTCAGTCGTTATTTTCATGCAGAAACACCTCAATTAGTTCATTCATAATTGTTATTTTTAATTTATTTTATCAAGTTTGTAACGGTTACACAACAGTATCTATTAAAAAAGCCAGGCAAAAGGTACCTGACTTTAGATTTTCAAAAAATTGATGATTTTGAGTCTAAATTTGTCTCATAATTTATACTTAAGATTACTGTATATAAAAAAACGGCCCACCAATACCTGTGTGAGTCGTTCTTATTAGTCGGTTTATTCTGGTGTCTGCCACCATTTGACCCTTATGTTCAAGAGCAATATCGGATTTAGTTCCGGTGTCCGCCACCACTTGACCATTACGTTCAAGATTAATATCAGATTGACCATGAGCTGACCACTCATCTATAAATTTATTATGCTCATTTGTTGAATCTATTTCAAGTAAAATCACTCATTTCCATACCTTTTCACTCGAAATATCCTTGTCGCAACATCTGTTTGAAATTTACAGCAGAAAAGCTATTGTCAGTAAGATTGTGAATTTCAAAATAATATTTTTTATCCGCTTGAACCATAATTTCATATCCGCCTTCACCAATAAATCTACTCTTTATCGGTTTGACTTGTAACGATTGGATATTTTTTCGAGACAATCGCACCAAATGTTTGTTATCTAAATGCGCTGGTAGGCTCTCTTTGCCAAATAACTTCACACGCTTTATCAAAATTTCATCTTTGGTAAAAATGAGCAAATCACAGCGCAATATCATTTGGATAATTGGGGATACGGTCGTCGTAGTGATTCCTGTCCAACGATCCATTAGATGAAAGATTCTCGCCCAACCATATGACCAGCAACAAAAATAATGCGCAACGCCTGAGAATTTCATCCGCTCGAGGTAGTTTAATATCTCTTGATTTAATTGGTCTTCTTGATTCATAAATAAGTCGGTACGCATCGAATCCCTCATTTCGCAACATGTTAATAACTGTCCCAAAAACGCTCAAGCAAACAATAATAGTGTACATCTTTTCGGTCATCCACAAAAGGTAATTTTTCAGAAGGCTCTGATTTAAAGCCGTTTTTACGTAAAAATTCAAGTCTCGTTTCATCATCCTTCAAAGTACCTATCCAAACCTTTTTAGCATCTAATCGATAAAAGGCATAACTCAGCATTTTCTCAAAGATTTCTTCAGTGTAACTTCGAGCAATCTCTTCATTTTCAAAATAATAATGCAGACGGTATTCTTTATTTTTCGTTTTCATCAAGGGTTCAAAATGCACAAAACCAATCGTATTGAGAACATCGGACGTAAACTCGCGATTTTTTATATAATGAGTGATTTTATTTTCATCAAAATCTAACGGTGCTTCAACTAAAGGAAATTGGCGCTGATCGTCTTCATTTTGATATTTGAACTGGCTATCTCTCACACGAATTGCAAATATATTTTGGTCAAGCAGTTTGGTTTGAATCAAATTTAATGCTTCCCACTGATTGTTTGGACATTGGAATGGCACTGCTTTTTGGAAGTATTCACTCTTGGATAGTCGCAATAAATCTTCAATATCGCCTTCGTGCCACAGACTGGCTTCTAATTCATGTAGCGAAGTGTGCACATTTATCCATCGTAAGCCAGAAATTCCCCTTCTTTGCTTGATGGCTTGTTTCACAATGGTTAATTCTTGATTGATTTCCTCCTCTAGACTTTCATCGATGCCGGCTGTTTGTTGGCCTAACTCGAAATATATTTGCTCAGCCTTGTGCAACAATCTAATATTATCCAAAAATCTTTCCTCAGCCTCTGCCACCATCCGCTTATACTGAGAAAGGCGAATCATCGCACGCACCTTTGCTTCACTATCCTCTAGTTGCTTTTGGACTTCTTGATAAAGTTTATTAGCCAAAAATAAATCTTGTTCTACTCCTTCGCCATGCCAATAGAGTTCGGCTAATTGATATTTTGCTTCCGAATCACCTAGCATACTCGCCTTTAACAAAAATGGATAAGCCTTTTTTAGCCGATGTTGTCGATAGTATAGGATACCTAAACGCGCCATCGCATTTGATAGTCCTTCTTTCGCCGCAACGGTGTAGTACTTGATGGCTTTTTTCTCATTCAAATGTCGAAATCTTGACAAATAGAATAAATCCCCGAGAAAATCCGCCGCTAACGGATCTAAAAGCAAATAGAGCTGATCACGAAAAGCTTTTTCCATGAATATAAATATTTCTTTAGGACAATACTGATTTTCATCCGCCCAGTACAAACGACGCACTACCTCAAATGGATTGAGATAATACAAGGTGTCATTGTCGTGATCTAATGCATTTTGTATTATCTGATAGGTTTTGGGATAATCCTTTTCATTCACAAAGCAACGAAACAACCACTGATAGGCCAATTCATTATCCATCCGTTCTCGATATTTTAGCTTAGGCATGCGATTGATTTCTTCTGCAGTCATATCTTCAATATACATTACGTTTACCTGATTTCCGTTTTTTCTTTATTTTATCAAGTTTATAGCGGTTACACAATGTAAAATATCCTTGTTTTTTAGGTGGAGATGGTTTATTTATATTTCTTTGCATATTCACGTAAATATTTAAATGGAAACGGCAGCACGGTTAATGAACCTAAACGCACAAAATCCACATCCATTAAAGGTAAGAGTTCATCAAAAAATACTGGAGCATCACCTATTGCTTGAACTTCACGAATGATCACACCTTTGTCCATCTTCTGCTTAGGATTCTTACTTTTTTCCCCTACACAGTATTGAGCTCGCTTCTCATCAATCTGCCAATAATGAATATCTAAGCTGCCTCTGTATATTTCTGATTTGTTTTGCTGATTTCTAAAATAAGGAAATAGATGCTTTTGATAATTCATCACAAAATAATCATTCACTTTCTGTTTCAATGTTTTGTGGTGTAATTTTTGGACAAAATATTGTTGACTAATTTCCGGTTCGTTCACACTATCCAAATATTCTTTTATATCAGAAACTTCTGAAATGATACTTTGACTCTTTGTTTGAGTTGAAATATGATCTAGTAAATCAGCCAATTCATCTTTGAAATATTTCTGATTTTCCTTTGTTTGTTTGAATATTCGCCGGATTTGATGCATTTCTTGTAGTGAATACAATTTAGTTTGCACAATCACATTTATATTTTTATGATGGTCAATAATCAATCCCTCTGCTTTACTTGACGCTAAAATATCTGCATATTGATTATATTCGTGACTTCTAGATAATGTATTTTCAAATTCCGTAAAAACAAAATGCCCATTTGGATAAATTTTCATCCCTAAATATCTGTTCTCTTCACCTGAAATTTTATTAATAAAAATCCATTCGTGCTCAAATTGAAAGTCGGACCAATCCAAAAGAGAGATCTGCTGCTTTTCTAAATCCTTTTTAATCAGCAACTCTTTAAGAATTACTTCAATCGTTAACTCTTCATTTTCTAGAAAACCTTCTACTGTCAAATGATGTGTTATAAATGCCTTGTCATTGATATAAGGGTCTACTAATTGCTGCTTTTCATAGTATTCTCTTTCATGTACATACACAATATTCATCGCATCTTTTTGTGGATGTTTGACAATGCGACTTTTTAATCCATATTTATCTAGCAAGATATGCTGAATACGTTTTAACTCTACTTTCGAATGTTCATCACAAATCTTGTCAATGATATATAGTGCAGTACCCAATTCATGATTGACCAGTTCAAACCTCTCCGATTGAATCAAAGCTTGTCGTACATCTGTATATTCTACAAATTCTAAATGGACATATTCACCAAAATATATTTCAAATCGTTCTAACAAATCCGACATCATCCCCATTTTAGACGCATTAAACTTTTCAAAACTTGAAATATCCAAAAATGGAATTGAAGCTTTTTCATTATCAATGGCTCTTTGAACAAATAATTGCTTTGCTTCTCCTTTATGATGTCGTTTAAGCGTACCATTGGAAAGCAATTCATATTTAGGTAAAGATCTAAATTTTTTGTCCTCTATTTTCATCTTATTTCTATATTTCACAGAATTAAATCTATTGGCTGAAAAATTTAATGTCTCTTCTTTATCTACTTTTACTTGCAATGCGTCCAACTGCATAGGTTGATCTTTTACTTTTTTGACAATCAACGCTGGATGTGTGATAAAAAGATTACCTGTTAAATTATTATACTTTAAATCATCTGAACTATAATTACTTAACGCATTCAAAAATAGTTGTAGCAACCCATTATTTTCAACTAGATCTTTACAGGAGACATCCATTGCACGATAGGAATCCATGTAAGGACTATTTCTAAAATACTCATTAAATGTATAGCTAGAATGCTTATTTTTTCGGTACATCAACACGAGTGAATGTCCATTTTCAAATACAATAGCGTCAACTTTGACAAAATCCAAGTCGAGAATGTGCGCACCGTATATTGTTTTGTCTTCCCTAATAATTTTAATAAAATCATAGTCTCGCTGAATTTTTTCCAAATCATACTTTATTTTTAATTTATTAGTTAGAATTGTCGTCACTAGCTATCGTCTCCTTTATAAAATCTTCTAATTGTTTTAGCTTTATAGCATCTAATTGCTTCTTATGAAATAGATAAGGAATCTCAATAATTTGGTTTTGATACGATGTACTATAGTTATACGCTCGATTGGCAAAAATATTAATAATAATTGCCCGCTTGCCACCAACACGCATTAATTTTTCATGAATTCGCTCTAAATATTCTGTTGCACGCTGTTTATTTGATTCTTTCCAATACTTCAAATCGATATAAACTTGATTTTGAATATGATAATCAAATAATTCATAGTATTCTGCAGGCATTTCCTCTAGCTGTATATCTAAGTGCGTCTCTAATACTTTCTTACCTATTGTTTCTCCTAATGCACCTTTATAAATGTTTTGATAGGCAACCGGGGACAACATGTAATCTTGTCTTTCAAAACTTAAAGCATATCCTTGCTGTTCAAAATAATTACTTAATTCAGTGATTTGCTGAATTTTATTTAACTTAACATCCTCAGCTGAAACATTGCTTTTACCTTGTATACCAAAATATATTTGTAAATAGCTAAAATCCTGTTCTTGAGTATAAGTATAACTATTTCTTAGGGTTGGCATTTGAATATAAAAAGATTGGTAGTTATCCTCCAATTCAAGAAATGCTTCAGTTGATAACGTTGGATATTTTAACAAATGTTGACGCATCGCCTGCCAATAAGCTATTTGTTCACTTGTCCATTGTTTGTTGTTATAGACAAAATGATAAAGTTTATTTTTAAATCGCAAAGTATGGTTGACCGCCTGATTTTGTAAAGATTCGATTTCAGCTTTTTCAAACGAATGATTCTTATAGCTTGTTTCAATGATTTTTTGAAACTCGGGATTATTGATTTTGTTCTTAAAATCAGAAAAATCACAGGTTTGGAATACTTTATCATCTATATATAGCTTAATCACTGCATTTTTATTACTTGTTCGGCAAATTCTACCTACTGCTTGCTGTATAATCGCAATCGCTTTATTATTCATCGATCTTGTTTTATCGGTATCTAAATGGATATTTCCATCGGTAAAATACTGAGAGATAAAATATTTACATTGTGCAGGCGATATTTCTCCTCTTACAGATAAATATTCCATCTGAAAAATACCACGATATATAGTCTCCATGGAGTTACTATCTTTTTCTTTACGCGCAATCAAGTGTGTTGGAAGATCTAAATAAATACAATCAATATCCTTTGAATGACTATTACGATTATTCACTTGGATGACTGGAGTATTTTCTGGAATGTCATACTGAAGATTTTGCCCCACACCTACAGTCTTATACGATGTAAAAATAACTATTTTTTCACCTTTGCTTAGTTTTTTAAGTAATTGTGTTTTTTGCTTTTCAAAATTTTGACTATTTAATGTGACAAAAAGACTATCCACGTCATATGAGTGCTCAAAATATTGTTGATTTAAAAGCTGAACCGCACGTTTAAACAAATGAATATTAGGTTTAGAATGATTATTAATCAATTGGTTCGAAAAAATGAGCATAGACTGTACACTACTATCAGTTAAAAAATCAAATATTGCGCTCAACATTTTTGTTAACCGTTCTAAGTAAAACGCATCTATAGAGCCCACAAAGTCGGTAATATAACTTGTAATAACTTTGTCATCGAGAAAACCACCAAATAGATACTCTAAAGGTTGATTTTCTACTTTTATTAAATCCATTTTGACTTGAGGATATCCTTGAATGAGTTGATTAGATTTTTCCTTTAAATGCTCATGGTGATAATCTTTAAGTTGATAAAATTTGTCTTTAAGCATCATTTGTAAATAATTCAAATCGTAATTACTTAATACAGATGGCACAGTTGCAGTAGCTGAAATACCGATGACTAAACTTTTTGAACATAATTCATAGAGAAAATACTCTGGAAAAAAAGGAACTTGATAAAACATAATATCAGTATTTAACGCATTATCATCGCCATCGAATAATGAATAGAGTTTGAAGCCAGTACTATATAAATTTCTAACTGCTAGACTTTGACTCTTTAACCTATTTTTCACCCTACCTTCTGTTTGCAATGACAAAATCCTATTGAACAAATATTCAGCACTATAATTGTCCAAATGCATCACTTTTAAAATCGAATGCAGACAATTACTATATGTTAAATTTCGGCTATTAGCTACAGATTTATAATAAACACTGGTGATATATGCCATTCCTTTTACAAAGTACTCAATTGCACATTTATATTTCCGAACACCTCTGTTAATGTCTTATTTTGCTCATTGTCATGATTCGTTGTAATCCAATTTACTTTTGATTGTTCATCGACGTAATAATATAATTTGTTTTCTTTGATTTGTAAATATTCCCTAATTGTCAAGAACAAGTTGGACACTTTTTTTCATAGCCCAAAATTCATGTTATATTAACTTTTATATCAATTTTAAACTAGTTATTGATTAGCAGCAGCTACTACTTATTAGGAGACATTCTTGCTGGAATGCTTCTCTAGGACGTTGATAGTTCAAGATTTTCCGTGGTAGCTCATTCATGATATCCGCAATCGACTCTAGTGTCCTTCTATCTTTAGAATCGATACTTTCACCTTTAGCTAGGAATCTCCTAATGATACCGTTGTGGTTTTCGTTTGTGCCACGTTCGGAGGAAGCGTAAGGATGTGTGTAGTAAACTTTCATTCTTCCATTTAAGACAGTGGCTAAATTAGCAAATTCAGAACCGTTGTCAGCGGTGATAGATTGAAAGATGTTCTCACCGTATTCGTTGATTATCTGATTGATTGCATAAGTAACAGAATCCGTGTCCTTTCCATCAATCACTTTAATGATTTCATAGCGTGTTTTACGCTCCGTAAGGGTAAGTAAGACACTTTCACTACCTGCTTTCTTACCGATGACGGTATCAATCTCAAAATGCCCAAATTCTTCACGCGATTCTACAGTATCTGGGCGATTTTCGATACTTTCGCCATAGAGACGCTTATTAGGAGCTTTTGAAGCTTTTTTACGTTTCTTGATAGAAGTTTTTCTAACTAGATCGATATTCTTCACTTCAAGTAAGTTTTGGTCAATATACTTGTAGAGCGTAGTAGTACACACCCTTTCATCCTTGAAGAAGGATTGATTACGCTTAGCTTCACCAACGAAGGCATCAGGGGAAAACTTAAATCTTTTAAAAGCTTCAACGAATTCAGCGAGAAATGAGCGCACTGTTTGGAATTTAATGGGACGATGACAAAGTAGACGCTTTTGTTTATAACGTTCATGAGCGTATGTGGGATCATAGACCTCAAAGTAGCTGGTTTTCCCGTTCATTTTCTTTTTTTGACGAACGGTTCCACGGTTCACTTCATTTACAACTGTTTGAGGAGAAAGGCCGATATAATTAGCGATTTTTCTGTAAGAATAACCTTGATTCAGTAAAGCGTTAATCGTTTCACGCTCTTCTTTTGATAAATGTTTGCCTTTTTGACGCGCTGTTTTTGTGTTAAAATTAACTTCAGTCATAGTGAAAAATGTACCGACCCCCAAAAGTTAGACCATAAAATCTAACAATTGGAGGTCGGTATTTTTATGTCCAAATATTCTTTTGAGTTTAAAAAGCAAGTTGTAAATGCTTATCTTAATGGCGAAGGTGGTTATACTTATCTTGCAAATAAGTTCGGCATTCCATCTGATAATACAGTTAAACTATGGGTGGATAATTACAATGCATTTGGTGATGAAGGATTAAAACGTTCTAGAAAAAAAGATTTTTATTCTTTTGAAAAGAAGCTTTCTATAGTAGAGTTATATTTATCAAGTGAAATCTCATATCAAGATTTAGCTCTGCAAGAAGGAATTACTAATCCAAGTATGATCACAAATTGGGTGAGTCGCTTTCGTGCAGCTGGTCCTGATGCCCTAAGACCACGCAAGAAGGGACGAAAGAAAACATTGAATACAACTAATGGCAATACACAAAACAAACCAGTTGAAGAATCTTCTGTTGATACAAGTGCAGAACATGTAAAAGAGCTAGAAGATGAACTTCTTAAATTGAGAATTGAGAATGCCTTTTTAAAAGAACTGAGGAGGCTGCGTTTAGAGGACGAGGAAAAAATGAGAGAACGGCACTCGTCATCAACAGTCTCCGACGAGAATTTAAACTAAAAGACCTTCTCTCTTATACAGGCATGCCTAAAGCAACATATATGTATTGGCAAAAACGATTTGATAGAGAAAATCCTGACAAAGAACTTGAAGAAAAAATCCAAGAAATCCGTAAGAATAATAAGGATTACGGATATCGTAGAATACATGGAGAGCTTCATAATCAGGGATATCTCATCAACAAAAAGAAGGTTCAGCGAATAGTTCAAAAACTTGGCTTGCAGGTGACATCCTACACACGCAAAAGTAGGAAATATAGTTCCTATAGGGGCAGGACTGGTACCATTGCACCCAACAGAATTCGCAGACGCTTTAATACGCACATACCCCATCAAAAAATCACAACGGATACGACTGAATTTAAGTATTATGAAGTTGATGTCAAAGGACATATGACAATGCATAAGCTGTATTTAGATCCATTTATGGATATGTGTAATGGAGAAATACTAAGTTACAGCATCGATAAGAAACCTTCAGCAAAGAATGTAATGAATGCCTTGGATAAAGCCATTGAAATCACTTCAGACTGCCCTTATAGACGAACATTCCATTCTGACCAGGGTTGGGCATACCAGATGAAGGCGTACTCTCACAGGCTAAAAGAAGAACGAATATTTCAAAGCATGTCTCGAAAGGGCAACTGTCTAGATAATTCCGTAATGGAGAATTTCTTCGGTCTGCTTAAGCAAGAGATATACTATGGCGTTATTTACTATAGCTATGAGGAATTAAAAATGGAAATAGAACGATTTATAAAGTATTATAATGAACAACGAATAAAAGAAAAGTTAGGATGGATGAGTCCTGTTCAATATAGGCTCCATCTTTTAGCTGCATAATGAAAACGAGACGACCGGAGTCGTCTCGTAAAAAAGTCTAACTTTTGGGGGTCACCTCAAAATCTCCCTATATTATTTTTTGTCAAATTAATGATACACGATTTTTTCACTATGATTATTTTTTGTCAAAAGTGTCCAACTTGATTATAAAACTCGCCTTTCTATTATTCTTTTACTTTCGGCGTAGTAATTATCGCTAATTCCTCACCACTTTAGATATTGTGGCTACTTAATTTTCAACTCAGTTTTGATAACATTAGAATCACTAGTTTTGATTTTAGTTTTTGAAATTGTACCATTCGATAGATTAATTAGTATGGTTGTAGTCTTTGAAATACCAATAATGGTCTAGGATTAAAAATATAAACTATTATCCAATCTTGTTCTATTTGATTAAACATACTATTTTAATACTTTAATTATTAGTAATTAGCTAAACAGAATCACTTGCTTTGATAGTGTAGCCAGTTTCTCTTTATTTAAATTATTCACTATTAGGCGAAAGGATGTTATTTCAGAATTTCTATTCGAAGAAACTTCTTTTTTTTGTTTTTTGTGCATTTGATTATGCATCTTATTACTTTGTTAAGTTCCCTTTAACAATCTATCAAAGAAGACTATTTATTAATTCTCTAAAGAATTCACCATAGTAGTAACACTTAATACGAGAAACTAAAATACTGTAAATAACATATTTGTACTTACACCAATTTAAAATATTTTTTCTACATATTGCTTCCTCCTCTCTATTTTTCAATCATTTAAAAATCACAATTAATAGTACAAAAACTTTTATTAACAGATACAATAAAATATTATCATCAATTTTAGCATTGTAAAATAATTAATTATAAATAATAGCATTATAATTTTGTAATATTTTTTCGAATATGTTAATTCCAATACATAATAAAGAGCAGATCAAATCCTAATAAAAGAAAATTAATCTGCTCTACTGTTACAACTAATTAATCAAACTATTATATCGTTTTGCTAAACGTCTACTTCTTCCAGTATTGACCTTGATAAAACAACAATCCGGGTCTTGTTTTAACACTCTACGAACTGTATCAACACTAACATGTAAAGTTGCAGCAATATCAGCTAATGTACTCCCATTTAATCTCATTTGCTTTGCAAATCAATAACGCCGATAAGCATCAATATTCTTGGAATCCATAGACAATAATACTTTTCTTACCATGTATTTCCTCCAAAGATTGGATTTTAATGGGCCATCATTTCTTGAGCAATCTCATGCTCAGATAATGAAGCTGGATAGAAAGTAGGCCAATTATGCATTTCATTATAAAGTTTTTCTTGACTTTCTCCACCAAAGAAAATATGAAAATGCTCTGCCTTACTTGGTGCAATTCCATGATCGCTAAATTGAATATATTTAAAACGACCAGCACCTGCATCATCAGTTTCAAAATTAAAACGAACACCACGGTTTCCTTTTTCATAATTCAAAATTTTGTATCCAACATATTTGTATGTGTATTGATGATGTTCACCGTTGACTACAAAATCAATGGTGTTGTCTTTAATGTTGATAGTATCAATATCTGTCTTATAGCCAGTAGTATAATAATCTTTGTACTCGGCAGCTGTCATGTCTTTATTGAGTTTTGCTTTGTAATCGAAAACTTCATCCAAAATTCCATCTTTTAACAACGGATAAACAGATTGCCATTCACCTGTATAATCACTCAATTCGCGATCCTTCACATCGGCATCTTTAAAGTACCCATTAGCAACTGTCTTTTCATCCTTCGCTTCTTTTTCTGGAACTACCTCTTCACCAGCAACCATAGTTGTTTTCTCTAACGCTTTTAGATTGTCTTCCATTACTGAAACATAATCTTCATCATTATCCATTTGTTCTTTTGTAAGACTTTCAAGAGGATTCAATACTTCCAACTTTATCCCAGCTTCATTAGCCAAAGTTTTTGCGATTTTATCATTAGCATTCTTTTCAAAGTAAATATAATTGATCTTATTTTTTTTAACATACTCTTTTAATTCAGCTAATCGACCAGAAGATGGCTCTTCTTCAGGACTTAGTCCAGCAATAGGAACTTGTATCAATCCATAATCCAAAGCTAAATATCCAAAGGCTGCATGTTGTGTCACAAAACTTTTTTGTTTCGCTTCTTTAAGACTAGTGGTATAGTCAGCATCCAACCGTTTCAGTTTAGTCAAATACTTTTCAGCATTTGTCTCAAATACTTTTGCTTTTTTCGGATACAATTTAACTAACTGATCCTTGATATTTGAAACTTCCTTAATTGCCATTTTGGGTGAAACCCACGTATGAGGATCTAGTTCATGATGGTGACCTTCTTCTCCGTGATCATGATCTTCTTCTTCACTACCTGGCAATAAAATCATGTCTTTTGTTCCTTCTACTACATTAGGCCCAGCTTTCTTCCAACTTTCTTTAGCTTTTGGTACCCATGATTCCATGTTTTCGTTATGATATACAAAAACATCCGCATCATGAGCTTTTGCCATATCCTTAGCAGAAGGCTCATAGTCATGAGGTTCTGATCCTGCCGGAACCATTAAATCCACGTTCGCTTCATCGCCGACGATGTTTTTGGTGAAATCATACATTGGATAGAATGTTGTTACAATTTCTAATTTTCCATCTTTATCATTCGATACTTTTGCATCATTAGTGCTGGAGCAAGCTCCCAATAATCCTAGAGCTGCTATCCCAATAAGTCCTACACTGATTTTCTTCATTCTTTTTCCTTCCTTAATTATGCTAATTTCTTCATTTTATTTCGTTTATGTTCTTTGATAATTTTTAATGCCCTTTTTCTAGTTTTAATATTCGGGCTTTTAAGTCGTCGATATGCACTAGACATATCCGTTTTCTCCATTAGAAATTACCCCCAATCAATACTTATCATTATTTGCTTTCCGCCAGTAATTTATCAAAACTCTGTTTGATCCTTTCTTCATCCAACATTTTTCCGATTAGAATAATAGTGGTTTGGTCTTTTTGTCGAGTGGTGTATTGAAAATTAACCTGTTCGTTTACCCCTTGCATGGCAACTATAAAATCCTGCTCTTGTAAAGCAATCAATCCTTTAAAACGATACAGGCTCCCTTGGTTGGTTAAAATCAGCCAGTCAATCCATTGGAGTAAAAAATCTTTTTTTATGTCTTGATCTGAAGTTAAGAGAATTGATTTAAACTCATGTACTTGATGGTGTTGATGATAGCGTTTGCCATTATAGTGATTTTCTGATGAATCACTTTCAAAAACTAAGGGATGATTAAATTTTTTCAAATTATAAAAATCCTTTTTTTGAATCGTTTCACTATGTGTGAACATTCGAATATCGGATAAAGGGTTAATACTTTTGATTTCTCTCTGTAATTTTTTTAGTGCAGATAAATTCAAGTTTTGTTTTCTAGACACAAAAATGCGATCTGCCATGACAAGTTGCTTAAGGGCTTGTGGTTCTCTTTCAATAAGTTCAAAACTGTCACTATCAATAACAGTCAATAAACTATCGATATATACTCTTCCTCTTAGTTGAGGCGCTGTTAAAAGTGTTTGAATGATTGGTTGGGGATCTGCTATACCTGTAGTTTCAATGATGATTTGTGAAATTGGTTGTTGATGTTCTTCTATTGTTTCCAGTAAAGAAATCAATATTGCTAATAAATCACTGCGAAGACTGCAACACATACATCCATTATTTAGTTGTAACACCCGTTCCTCGCTATGAACTAATAATTTGTGATCAATCCCAACTTCACCAAACTCATTTTCAATTATAATAATTTCTTCCCTGGGGTAGGGTGAGACTTGCAAGGCTTGATTGATTAGCGTTGTTTTTCCAGCCCCTAAAAACCCAGAAACGATTGTAACTGGTATGCCCATTTTGTCACCTTTTTACCACTTAGCTATTTCACTTCTTTGAAAATTGCCCGTCTGCGCAATTTTGGTGAATACTTTTTTAATTCTAACCGTTCAGGGTTATTACGTTTATTTTTGCTGGTGAGATACAGACGTTCTCCAGTTTCGACACATTCCAAAATAATATTTTGACGCATAAATCTTCCTCCTTCAATACTTATCGATCTTCAAGATATGCTTAAATTTGTTGTGCATCTTCAAAAGTTAACTCGCCAGATTCCAATTGTGAAACTAAATTTTCTTTCATATCAACAGGTATCTCCCAATAACCATCGATACATTGAAATAACTCCTCGTCATACTCTTCAAAAATTGGATAGATTCTTAAAAAATCATCAAATGATAAGCCTTGGTCCTCATAGTAATCTTTGACTAATCCATTTTCAATTGCCTGTTGGGTCGGTAAACCCGTTTCAGTAATAATTCCTCTCTCTACCATCGAACGATAAAAAGTGCATTTATCTAGAGATTGCTGGGTCGTTTCAAGATAATACTTTAATCCTTCTTCAACTAAAGGTGGGTAAATAATTTCCATTTTGATTCCCTCCTAAAAGTTATATATTAAACTATTTTGAAGCTCCTTTAATTACTTTCTTTCCATTATAGTACCCTTTTAAAGATACATGATGGCTACGTCTATAATCACCATTCGCTTCGTCAAATGAAATTTCTGGTTTTACTACAGTTTGATGAGTTCTTCTTAACCGTTTCTTCGCCTTAGATGTTTTTCTTGCTGGTACTGCCATGATATTTCCTCCTTTTACCAACTTGCTTTTTTTACTCCAGGAATCAACCCTTGATGGGCAAGTTCTCTAAACTTAATACGGGACATACCGAACTTTCGCATATACCCTCTTGGACGACCATCCGTCTGATCACGAAGCCTCAGACGATTCGGATTTGAATCTCTTGGCAATTTAGCGAGAGCGGTGCGATCTCCTATGGCTTTTAATTCCTGACGTTTGTCTGCATATTTTTCAATCATTTCCATTTGTTTCTTTGCTTTAGCAATTTTAGACTTTTTTGCCATATACATTTATAATCCTTTCGTTTTGATTTAGATGTCGCAAATCGTAATCATTACGTTTTGCCATTAACACTATACCAACAAAAATTTCTCTTGTCAACAATAAATGACATGAAATAAAACTCATATGAATAGATAACTATTTGAAAACGAATTTATCGGTACATAGAGATAATCAAATCATTTAAAAGAATATTCAGTTTAAGCGTAAGCGCCCAATAACGAGGTATATTGAAAATCTCCAAAGTCACTCGACTTTGGAGATTCTTTTCTTTATTTACAATCTGCTTGCACAGTTTCTGACCATGGCAAATAAGCTTCTAGAACTGCTTTTTTTGCGAAAGACTCTTCATTTGGCAACTTCTCCAAAAGATAGGTAAGATATTTCTCTGAGTCTAAGCCATTTCGTTTGGCAGTTTCTAAAAGTGACAGAATGATTGCGCTAGATTTGGCTCCTTCAAAACTTTGAGAGAAAAGCCAATTCTTACGTCCCATGACTAATCCTTTAATCGCACGCTCAGCCAGATTATTGGATAATACTAAGGAACCAGCTGTTAAAACTGTTTTAAATGTTTCCTCATATTTCAAGGCATAGGTGATTGCACGGCCTAACTTCGATCCTGGAAGCACTGATTGATTGCGACACCAATCAAAGAACGTTGTCATCAATGGCGCTAATCTTTCTTTGCACTTGCACAATCTTTCAGCTGAAGACAACTCAGCCCAAGATGCTTCTAGTGAAAACATCTGATCACAATAATCTAATCCCTTGCGCCCCAATGACTTCTTATCTGCCTGTTTAGGCGTTGCTTCAAAAAATTTTCGGTACACATGTGCCCAACAACCTACTAACTTTGTCTTAGGTAGTTGGCGATACGCTGACCACATATCACAGTGAACATAGCCATCATATTCGCCAAGAAATTCTTGAACTACTAAGCCGCTTCGCCGTTGATCATGATGATAAAGCGTAATTGGCTATGTTGCTTGTTTTCCTGAAAGGAATGTCCAGTAATAGGTCAAAGAGGTATCATTTTCTAAAACTCTATAGGCTGTCTCGTCCACATGAAGAAGGCTTTGTGTTAATAACTTTTCACGCAATAATTCATAGAGTGGTTCGAAATAATACTGACCAAACTTGATATGCCAATTAGCCATCTCTTTACGGCTAATCGGTAGCCCCATTTTCTGCCAATCCTCTTCTTGTCGATAGTTTGGCACTTTCAGTGTGAATTTCTGATGAATGGTATGCGCGATAATAGAGGCTGAACCCAGACTATGCGCCAAGGGCGCCTTGGGTATAGGGGCCTTGATGATTTTATCTGTCGCATTTTTCTTGCTACAAGCAACACATTTATAGGCGTGCTGAATATGATCCACTCGTTTTAACTGTGCAGGAACATAGACTAATTCTTGTCGTTGCACACACGAACCGATCTCTTTTAGCTTTTCATGACAATCTGGACAAGTACAAGCTTCTCCCGTCAATTCATGGTGGATGACTTCTGGTTTAAATTGTTGAAAAATGGCTTGCCGTTTGCCTTTCGCTTTTTTCCGGCGATAAGTAATGGTTTCTTCTTCTGGTTTACCTGGGACAGTCACTTTCTTCTTCAGGAAGTTCCATGTCATCAAACAGGCTCAATTGATTCTGATTATAGTCACGCTTTTCAGAGGATTTACCATAAAGTTTTTTGGTAAGGTAAGCGACTTGTTCGCGCAAAAGCGCAAGTTCATTAGACATTGCTTCAATTGTTTTTACTTGTGTTTCAATTGTTTTTGTCAGTCTTTCAATCGTTTTTTCTGATGATGACATCTTCGTTAACTCCTCAAGATTTTTCTTTATTATACGCGAAAAAAAGCCGATATTTCAATAGAAATGTCGACTTTGACTCTCTAAAATTTTCGGTGTAATAGAAAATCCTTTCATTAACCATTCGACTTGTTCAGGCGTTAAAGCCTGAACCTCCGTAGTACTTCTTGGCCAAGTTAACCGTCCATTTTCAAAACGTTTATAAAGCAACCAGAAACCTTCACCATCCCAGTAGAGGGCTTTAAATCGATCACTTTTTCCACCACAAAAAAGAAAGACGGATTTTGAAAAAGGGTCTAAATCAAATTGTGATTGAATAAGGTAAGCCAGTGAATCGATTCCTTTTCGTAAATCCGTTTTTCCACAAACAATGTAGACAGGACCCAGCTCACTCAAGTTTATCCCCATAAGAGAACACCTTTTCTAAAATTTCATTTAGTTGAGATGCATCAAGTGATGAGAAAAAGCTGAGTTCAAGTGACCCCACTTTACAACGAAGCAAGAGCTCATTTTTGCTTCGTTGCTTGAAGTGATTCCTTTCATTTTTGGACATCTCTAAAGGGACAATTGGTTGTTTCGTCATAAAAAATCCTCTCCAATCTTCTGTTTGAATACAGTATAACTGGAGGACTGGAGGGATGCTATACACCTTGTTATTGGACGCTTACTTTGAAAGTACCCTTATAGTAAGTAGTTTTCAAAACAATCGAGTAGGAGGTTAGTCATTAATTGACTAACCGACCTCTCACACCACCGTACGTACGGTTCCGTATACGGCGGTTCAATAACTTAAGTAGACTTTTTGGGCTAGTTCTGTCATGGAGACTAGCCCCCATTTATGTATTCTTTCGTTACTCATGGCTTTATGAACTTCTTTTGTCTTAGACAGTCTCCAGTATTTCTTGCGTGAATACGCGATACATTTTGCTTCGTCCTCGCTTAGTCCATATTTTATCAGCCAGTTGATTTTCGTTGAACACTTCTTCCATCTCTTGAGTACTAGCTGTCTGAGTCTTCGTCTCAACCATGCCTCAGTTCTCTTTATAAAGCCTTTTATGTGACCTATACCAAAGTAGTTTATCCATCCCCTAATCCTCAGATTAAGTTCTTTAATGATTTCTTTCATTGTTCCAGGTCTATTTCTTCTTGTCGTATATCTCAACGAATCTAGAAATGACTTTTGCTTTTCTTTGGTAGCTGTAAAACGACAGGTCTTGTTTACTCTTCTCATCAGACAGCCTAAGAATTTTAAACGTGTTGGGCTTCCAACTTTACTCTTGTCTCTATTGACCGTGAGTTTTAGTTCTTTCTCTAGAAATTTCGTAATGCTTTCCATTACTCTCTCTCCAGCTCTTTGTGATTTAACACAGACGACAAAATCGTCCGCATACCGCACGAATTTATGCCCTCTTCGTTCTAATTCTTCATCAAGTTGATGTAGATAAATGTTACTCAATAGAGGTGAGATAACGCCACCTTGTGGCGCTCCTTTTCGTGTCATTTCAAACCCATTTTTCATATCTATAGCGCCACATGTAAGGAATTTCCTGATGATAGTAAGTACCCTTTTATCTGTAATATGTTTTCCTAGTAGGTACATCAGTTTATCATGATTAATTGTGTCAAAGTATTGCTTTAAATCACAATCTACAACATAAGTATATCCTTCTTCATAGTACTTAGTGACTTGCTTCATAGCTGTTTTTGGGCTTTTTCCTGGTCTAAATCCATGGCTTGACCTTGAGAATGTTGGGTTTATGAATGGTTCTATTACCTGTCTAATTGCTTGTTGGATAACCCTATCCCTCACAACAGGAATCCCTAAACTTCTTGTACCCCCATTGTGTTTTGGGATATGTACCCTTCTTACTGGCTGAGGCTTATATGTTCCATCCATCAACTTTCTTTGGATGTGTGGATGATATTGTCGGATATGTCCCTCAATTTCTTCCACTGTCATCCCATCAATTCCTGGTTGACCTTTGTTCTTTTTGACCCTTTCACATGCTAGTAATAAATTATCTAGCGTTGTGATTTCTTCCATAAATGGGTGTCCACCACTTACTTTCTTCGCATTGCCTAGGAGCATGCTCAACGCATTCTCATATCTTTTAGGTTCCGCCTTATTCTTCTGAGATTTGCTAGCTTGTTTGCTATTTTCTGTTGTCATCGTATCTCCTAACCTCCTTTCAGTTGTAAGTTGATTATTGTTCGGTCCTTCGAGTTCCCTCTACTATGACCTCTGCTGACTTCTCACTATTTGTTGTTACTACGGTGTTACCGCTAGTGAGACCTCCCTGGGTAAGAGTGCAGACCTTCTACTCATGTCACCGCTTCATTTACCATGCAGAACCCGGGCAGTATTGGACTTTGCTTTGTTTTGCAAGCTCATCCATTCTACATGGCCTTGTATGAAATTTCTGTTCGTCGGTGCAAGTATTTGCCTCGAGCTTCCTTCAGATTCCCCGTCGCCGAGGACACTCTTGCTGTCAGCTAACAGTTCCTACTGCCAAGCCTGTAGTGGACTTTCACCACCAAGTCTAACACCCATGACAGGCGCACAAAAAAAGAGTGTTCTCTAATGAGAACACTCTCCTAAAAGTACTTTATTTGCATACAAAAGAATTAGACTTGAAGTGGATAGGGAGCTAAATCTGTTTATAAGCATCAAGACATTCTCTTCTAGAAATGAAAAGTAGGTTATTTATCTTTCGTAACATGTTAGGCTTATTCAACTATGCTTCCAATCGAAATTTAATTTACTTAACAACTTAAAACTTTCTCTTTATTGATTTTCATATTTTAAATTGCTCAAATAGAATTAGAGAAATAATAATACTTCCCACATTAAAATTTATTTTTTTTCAGCCCTATAATACTTGCAATCGCCGTGAGTAACCCTACATACACAGGAAGACCATTATATTTTTCTCCAGTTTTCGGTAATTCCATAGTATTTTTATTTCGATTGCCTTCTTTATTTTTTTCTTGATTCATTAGTTCCCTTTTTTTATTGCTATTATAATTTAGATTAGATGATCTTTTGTTGTTGTTAAAAAAAGTAGAAGGATGATTAAAGCTAGCTTTACTATCCGAACTTTGTTTAGAATTTGTATTTTTCGTTACTCCGGGTAATTTGACTGCTATGTCTTTCTCTTTTTCTCCACCAAGATCGTATCTTACTGTATAGCCATTTCTTACTCCATCTGTTTCGATGCCATAATTTACTTCTTTTTTGATGCCATCTTGTTCGGTAAATGTTACCTCTCCATTAGCGTCTACCTGTTTCTTAAGTACTTCCGTTGATCCATCTGTTAAGTTTCTTAACCGTACTTCTTTTCCCGCTTCAAGTGGTAATCCATTTGTATAATGTGCTTTTACCTTTAAACTAAGTGGTAACTCGGCTCCTGGCAAATTCACTGTTATGTCCTTCTCTTTTTCTCCACCAAGATCGTATCTTACTGTATAGCCATTTCTTACTCCATCTGTTTCGATGCCATAATTTACTTCTTTTTTGATGCCATCTTGTTCGGTAAATGTTACCTCTCCATTAGCGTCTACCTGTTTCTTAAGTACTTCCGTTGATCCATCTGTTAAGTTTCTTAACCGTACTTCTTTTCCCGCTTCAAGTGGTAATCCATTTGTATAATGTGCTTTTACCTTTAAACTAAGTGGTAACTCGGCTCCTGGCAAATTCACTGTTATGTCCTTCTCTTTTTCTCCACCAAGATCGTATCTTACTGTATAGCCATTTCTTACTCCATCTGTTTCGATGCCATAATTTACTTCTTTTTTGATGCCATCTTGTTCGGTAAATGTTACCTCTCCATTAGCGTCTACCTGTTTCTTAAGTACTTCCGTTGATCCATCTGTTAAGTTTCTTAACCGTACTTCTTTTCCCGCTTCAAGTGGTAATCCATTTGTATAATGTGCTTTTACCTTTAAACTAAGTGGTAACTCGGCTCCTGGCAAATTCACTGTTATGTCCTTCTCTTTTTCTCCACCAAGATCGTATCTTACTGTATAGCCATTTCTTACTCCATCTGTTTCGATGCCATAATTTACTTCTTTTTTGATGCCATCTTGTTCGGTAAATGTTACCTCTCCATTAGCGTCTACCTGTTTCTTAAGTACTTCCGTTGATCCATCTGTTAAGTTTCTTAACCGTACTTCTTTTCCCGCTTCAAGTGGTAATCCATTTGTATAATGTGCTTTTACCTTTAAACTAAGTGGTAACTCGGCTCCTGGCAAATTCACTGTTATGTCCTTCTCTTTTTCTCCACCAAGATCGTATCTTACTGTATAGCCATTTCTTACTCCATCTGTTTCGATGCCATAATTTACTTCTTTTTTGATGCCATCTTGTTCGGTAAATGTTACCTCTCCATTAGCGTCTACCTGTTTCTTAAGTACTTCCGTTGATCCATCTGTTAAGTTTCTTAACCGTACTTCTTTTCCCGCTTCAAGTGGTAATCCATTTGTATAATGTGCTTTTACCTTTAAACTAAGTGGTAACTCGGCTCCTGGCAAATTCACTGTTATGTCCTTCTCTTTTTCTCCACCAAGATCGTATCTTACTGTATAGCCATTTCTTACTCCATCTGTTTCGATGCCATAATTTACTTCTTTTTTGATGCCATCTTGTTCGGTAAATGTTACCTCTCCATTAGCGTCTACCTGTTTCTTAAGTACTTCCGTTGATCCATCTGTTAAGTTTCTTAACCGTACTTCTTTTCCCGCTTCAAGTGGTAATCCATTTGTATAATGTGCTTTTACCTTTAAACTAAGTGGTAACTCGGCTCCTGGCAAATTCACTGTTATGTCCTTCTCTTTTTCTCCACCAAGATCGTATCTTACTGTATAGCCATTTCTTACTCCATCTGTTTCGATGCCATAATTTACTTCTTTTTTGATGCCATCTTGTTCGGTAAATGTTACCTCTCCATTAGCGTCTACCTGTTTCTTAAGTACTTCCGTTGATCCATCTGTTAAGTTTCTTAACCGTACTTCTTTTCCCGCTTCAAGTGGTAATCCATTTGTATAATGTGCTTTTACCTTTAAACTAAGTGGTAACTCGGCTCCTGGCAAATTCACTGTTATGTCCTTCTCTTTTTCTCCACCAAGATCGTATCTTACTGTATAGCCATTTCTTACTCCATCTGTTTCGATGCCATAATTTACTTCTTTTTTGATGCCATCTTGTTCGGTAAATGTTACCTCTCCATTAGCGTCTACCTGTTTCTTAAGTACTTCCGTTGATCCATCTGTTAAGTTTCTTAACCGTACTTCTTTTCCCGCTTCAAGTGGTAATCCATTTGTATAATGTGCTTTTACCTTTAAACTAAGTGGTAACTCGGCTCCTGGCAAATTCACTGTTATGTCCTTCTCTTTTTCTCCACCAAGATCGTATCTTACTGTATAGCCATTTCTTACTCCATCTGTTTCGATGCCATAATTTACTTCTTTTTTGATGCCATCTTGTTCGGTAAATGTTACCTCTCCATTAGCGTCTACCTGTTTCTTAAGTACTTCCGTTGATCCATCTGTTAAGTTTCTTAACCGTACTTCTTTTCCCGCTTCAAGTGGTAATCCATTTGTATAATGTGCTTTTACCTTTAAACTAAGTGGTAACTCGGCTCCTGGCAAATTCACTGTTATGTCCTTCTCTTTTTCTCCACCAAGATCGTATCTTACTGTATAGCCATTTCTTACTCCATCTGTTTCGATGCCATAATTTACTTCTTTTTTGATGCCATCTTGTTCGGTAAATGTTACCTCTCCATTAGCGTCTACCTGTTTCTTAAGTACTTCCGTTGATCCATCTGTTAAGTTTCTTAACCGTACTTCTTTTCCCGCTTCAAGTGGTAATCCATTTGTATAATGTGCTTTTACCTTTAAACTAAGTGGTAACTCGGCTCCTGGCAAATTCACTGTTATGTCCTTCTCTTTTTCTCCACCAAGATCGTATCTTACTGTATAGCCATTTCTTACTCCATCTGTTTCGATGCCATAATTTACTTCTTTTTTGATGCCATCTTGTTCGGTAAATGTTACCTCTCCATTAGCGTCTACCTGTTTCTTAAGTACTTCCGTTGATCCATCTGTTAAGTTTCTTAACCGTACTTCTTTTCCCGCTTCAAGTGGTAATCCATTTGTATAATGTGCTTTTACCTTTAAATTAAGCGGTACTATAATTTCTGCTGAATTTGTTAAACTTTCTGCACTAGTAATTTGTGGGGATTGTAGTGAAACGAAAGCTGTCGTAGATAGTAGCAAACCGCCAAGAATTATCTTTGATTTCATAATATCATTCTCCTTAAATTCTATTTATTAAGCTCAAAAAATAGTTTTTATGTTAATATTCTAGCTATTTAAATTCTTAATACTACAAAAGGAAACCATTGTTTTATTGAATAGAAACATGTCCCTATCTCCTCTCTAATTAGTTTTTATAAATCGTAACTATTACGTTTTATAAAAACGATTTTACAAATTTATTTCCTAAATGTCAAGAACAAGTTGGACACTTTTTTTCATAGCCCAAAATTCATGTTATATTAACTTTTATATCAATTTTAAACTAGTTATTGATTAGCAGCAGCTACTACTTATTAGGAGACATTCTTGCTGGATCGATACTTTCACCTTTAGCTAGGAATCTCCTAATGATACCGTTGTGGTTTTCGTTTGTGCCACGTTCGGAGGAAGCGTAAGGATGTGTGTAGTAAACTTTCATTCTTCCATTTAAGACAGTGGCTAAATTAGCAAATTCAGAACCGTTGTCAGCGGTGATAGATTGAAAGATGTTCTCACCGTATTCGTTGATTATCTGATTGATTGAATAAGTGACAGAATCCGTGTCCTTTCCATCAATCACTTTAATGATTTCATAGCGTGTTTTACGCTCCGTAAGGGTAAGTAAGACACTTTCACTACCTGCTTTCTTACCGATGACGGTATCAATCTCAAAATGCCCAAATTCTTCACGCGATTCTACAGTATCTGGGCGATTTTCGATACTTTCGCCATAGAGACGCTTATTAGGAGCTTTTGAAGCTTTTTTACGTTTCTTGATAGAAGTTTTTCTAACTAGATCGATATTCTTCACTTCAAGTAAGTTTTGGTCAATATACTTGTAGAGCGTAGTAGTACACACCCTTTCATCCTTGAAGAAGGATTGATTACGCTTAGCTTCACCAACGAAGGCATCAGGGGAAAACTTAAATCTTTTAAAAGCTTCAATGAATTCAGTGAGAAATGAGCGCACTGTTTGGAATTTAATGGGACGATGACAAAGTAGACGCTTTTGTTTATAACGTTCATGAGCGTATGTGGGATCATAGACCTCAAAGTAGCTGGTTTTCCCGTTCATTTTCTTTTTTTGACGAACGGTTCCACGGTTCACTTCATTTACAACTGTTTGAGGAGAAACGCCGATATAATTAGCGATTTTTCTGTAAGAATAACCTTGATTCAGTAAAGCGTTAATCGTTTCACGCTCTTCTTTTGATAAATGTTTGCCTTTTTGACGCGCTGTTTTTGTGTTAAAATTAACTTCAGTCATAGTGAAAAAATCTCCTTATATTATTTTTTGTCAAATTAATGATACACGATTTTTTCACTATGATTATTTTTTGTCAAAAGTGTCCAACTTGATTATAAAACTCGCCATCTACAAAATTTTCTCAATCATCCTGAAGTTGTACTCCAAATCATGACCAGTTTACCCTATTATGCTGCTTTAAAACGAGAAGATTTTAATCATCCAGAACTAAAGGATGCCATCAATAAAATTTGTCACTTGCTGCTACTGGTTGATGCAGAGGATAAGCGTGAATTTTTGAAGCAATTATTTAAACCTTTTTCAAAGTGGATGAATAACGATGCTTTTTTACAAGTGAAAGATGTAGAAGAAGTCAGAAAATTTGCAGCGATTCGGCGTTTATTGAAAAATTTACTTTTGCGCACAACGATTGATGAGTCAGGAAAGTGGATGTACACACTAGGTTTAGACTGGTTGACAGAAAGTGATATCAAACGAAACGGAACTCAAAAGCTACCTCTTGCCCATCATTGGCTAAAAAAATACATTGGCTATATAAATCATGAGTATTATCGTTTGACCGAACTTGAGGATATCCAAACATTAAAAAGAATTGGCGAAGAATGTATCTCATTAACTGAACGAGTGCAGTCATTTTATGATATCAATCCTATCACCCAATACGCGGCTCAACTTACAAATGTACGATATAATCTTATTCGAATGATTCCGGATTACTTTTCAAAAGAAGACTTTGAACAATTGAATTGGGAGGTCATCGTGCAAACCAAAGAAGAGTTGCGGCCCGTGATAGAAAAACGAGGAAATTTGAACGCCTATGCCTCTAGTCGTCGATTATTACGTTGTCTTGAAAATGTTGAGAAATATGATTTAGTGCTTGGTGAGCTTTGTTATGGAGTGATGAAAAGTATGGATATCTTCCGTCCGCTTGGATTTAAACCCTTACTGCGATTTGTCAGATGTTGTTTGGCAAGTCAGCAAGAATCTTTGGCAAGAAGCGAAATGGCATATACGCTTGAAAATAAAGACTTGACGAGTGAACCTGAAGAAATCCAACAACAAATTCACGAGATAATTAACGCAGATTGGTATCAAAATGCAGCAAGCATCGATACCACTAAAATAAAGCAAGATAAGATGAACTCTTTTCTTACTTTTATCAATCAAAAATAATAATAAGGGAAAGCAAAGTGCAGAGATGCTTTCCCTTATGTTTTATCTTACAAGCGTAATTTATTAAAAGTTATTTATTCTCTACCTGCCATTTGCCATCAATTTTTTGATGGAAATTTTCGGATAGATTTGGATTTTCAAAGATTGGAATCATCGTATCAAAACCATGTGCCAATGTTTGCTTTTCTAATTCATCGCGATTTAGCCAGTAAACCTCGCCTTCATTTGAAGATTGGAGCTCCCCAGAAAAATCATCACTACGATATAAAAAGACCAAATACCTAGTTTGTTTATCGGCCATATAGAATTGCTTCACACCACAAAGCGTGACACTATGCAAGGTCAATCCAGTTTCTTCTTTGATTTCGCGGATAACTGAATCGACCAAACTTTCCGCTTCCTCAACATGACCACCAGGAAACACGATGCCTGGCCAATTTGGATTCAAACGATTTTGCACCAAGACTTGATTGCCTTTTTGAATCATACACATATTCGTTAATGTACATTTTTCAACTCTACTCATGAATCGGTTCACCTGCCATTTCTCTTTCAATTAATTCATTCGCAATAGTAAAAGCTTGGATGCGGCGTTTAGCCAATGTGATTTGCGATTGATAGCGTTTGGAATTTTCCTTTTGTTCAAAGGTTTTGACTACTTCTCCTAATTTATGTAAGATCGAATCAATTTGACGTTTTGCTTCTTTTAATTCATCCATTGAATAATCCATGTTACTCCTCCTCAATCCAAAAACTGTGAAAGCCATAATTAAAAATTATCGCCTGTTTAGGCACTTGACGGATGGAATGATACACATTGACAAAATCACCAACGGCACTAGCAGTCATCGTAAAGCTCATTAACGCCCAACATACCGATACTTCGACGCTGAGAAATGGAGCGACGACATACCAAATCAGAAATGGAAGGATGCCTAAAATAAGTGCTGGCGCCAATGACATCAAGATAAAGCGTAACTTACTGACCTTTTCCTCACAATAAACAAACATCGCACCTTGCTCCAGATAATTCCAAATTTCTTTTCTCGCCTGAATTGGAAAACATAATGCGTGAATGACTTCGTGAATGATCATCAACGGATACATCAGAAAAAAATACACAATCCCCGCCGTCAGCCAATGAAAATTCAAAATCCACTGGTAATCTATGGAAGAAATCCGGTAAATCCCTGCCGCAAACATAACAATAAATAACGGAAGTCCAATGAGTAAACCTTGCAGAAAGATTTTATTCAGATTGTCACTTTCCTTAAATTGCGTGGCTTGATAAGGATATGGCTGATTTTTAATTAATTGCGATTCGTCTTTATACTTTCCCATATAATGTATTTGAAACATGACCTCACCTCGTAATCTAATCATACTATGAAGTCCGTCATTTTACTAGCCATAGAAAAACAAAAAAGCTGCCCTATAGACAACTTTTTGCGTCAATTATGAAACCTTTAGATAAGGCTGAATCGTTTGGACTATTTTTTCATCAGATTGATGATTAATTTGTTCGGCTTTTAATTGTTCGGCAAGTGAGGGGCATTCTTCAGGCATTCCACAAATATCGGCCCCAATTAAACGTTGATGACTTAGAACCTGACGAAGACTTTGCTGCAAGGTAGATAAATCGAGCTGGCCTTGATTCCAGTTCGTCACTGCATCCTTTTTTGTTAAAATATCCTTATCCACGGACAAATACATAGGTAAATCTGACTGATAATAAGCAAGTTTAGCCATCGCTTTGTGACTCATAAAATCTTCTTCGGTAATAGCTTTTAGCTTTTGGCTATGAAAGTCTACTTGTTGAAAAGCTTTTTGACTCGGACCAGCAACAATGACTTGATGGAGCCGCGAATTTTCCTCAATACAATTTCTGACCCAATCGCCACAAGTGAGCATCTCGCCAAAAACCGCATCTTTCATATCGGTATGATGATCAAATAAGACCAAATCAAACGGCTCATGTATCTGGTCACACATCAATTTCGTGATATAGTGATAATCGCCAGAATCCAAGAAATGTACGCCAGAAATGCCATGATGTGCAATCAATTGGTTTAATTTTTCCTGCGCTTCATCCGAACAAATCAAACGGCTTCCTAAAACTTGACTACAATTAAAATGAGTAAAATTTGGATAATCCTCATAGTCTCCATTAAAATCCAATATATAATTTTCACTCATTGTATCGCCTTCTTATATAAGATTACATCTATTATATCACTTTGAAAAAATCCGACAAGCTTACTCATTTTGTTTGCGGACAGCTTGAGCGAGTGCGGCAATCTCTGCAGGTCTTGTACGACAACATCCCCCAACAATTTGCGCACCTAAATGAATCCAATTTAATGATTGCTCAACTAAAGAACCTTCCCCTTCATGACTGTAATGCCAAGTTTGAGTCGCGCCATCATAGGTTTCACCAGAGTTGGGATAAGTAACCAGTGGCTTCGTCGTTAAAGTGCGGAGTTCCTGTAATAATTCATCATATAATCGTGGTTGCGTACAGTTAAAACCAACTGCTAAAATTTGTGTACAATCCTCAACCAAAGTAATCACGTCTTTTAATGAGGTGCCATCCGTGATCTTACCTGTTTCTTGAGCTGTGAAACTCATGTACGCTTCAACTTGCGGGAATTCTTCACTTAATAGTTCCGTCAATGCTTGGACTTCTAACCTATTCGGAATGGTTTCTAAAGCCAACATATCCACTTCTTGTTCTAAAAAGAGTTGGATGCGCGGACGATGGAAATCCTTCAATTCTTGTAAGGACACTTTTCCATATTGACCGTTATACTCTGAACCATCGGCTAAGTAAGCGGCATAAGGTCCCACATCTCCTGAAATTAATGGATAAATGGTTTGGGTCTTTTGTTCATCTGACAAATTTTGCCAATAATTATCGCGAGCTTGATGCGCTAATTGAACTGTTAAGCAAATAATATCAGCCGCTTGTTCTGGATTTAGTCCTGCTGCTTCGAGTCCAGGAATCGTCGCTTGATAAGTCGAAGTAGTTAAGATATTACTGCCATTATTGAGGTAAATTTCGTGTAATTCTTGAATCACTTCTGGCTTTTCTAACAGATATTTAGCCGACCAGAGTTTCCCTGAGACATCATAACCCATCGCTTCTAACTCAGTGCCAAGCGGTCCGTGTAAAACCAATATTTGCTTTTGTGCTAATAATTCCTTTAATCGTCCCATCTCATTCACCTCTAAAACTTTCTAAACTTCCAATAGTGGTAAGCATAACACAAAATAATAAATGGAATGCCAAAATACAATCCTGCTCTTTGTGATGCATCCCAGGCAATACCGATGATAGAAATACCAAGTAAAATAACCGTGATATAAGGTAAAACCGGGGTAAATGGTGTTTGATAGCTCAATTCGCTGAGATCATGCGTTTTTAAAAATTCTTTGCGGAATCGAATCTGCGCAATTGGAATGGAAAGCCACACAGCTACTACGGCAAAACCAGCAATCGACACTAAAGCTAAAAAGACCGTATCCGCCGCATAAACGCTCGCAAATAATGCTAACAAGGCGCCAATCATTGATAGTAATAAAGCACGCATGGGTACACCATGTTCATTGATACGCACGATTTTTTTCGATAACATTCCTTCATTGGCTAGTGACCATAACATGCGGCTAGAAGCATATAATCCAGAATTCCCTGCGGATAATATCGCTGTTAAGATTACGAAATTCATGATATCCGCTGCAAAAGGAATGCCAATTTTATCAAAGACTAACACAAAAGGCGCATCTGTTACACCTGCTTCTTTCATTGGTAGTAAACTTGCTAAAACAACAATCGTTAATACAAAGAAAATTACCAAACGACCAATTGTGGTGTGAATCGCACGCGGGACTGCTTCTTTGGGATTTTCTGTCTCACCAGCTGCAATCCCTATTAATTCCGTTCCTGAAAATGCATAATTGACACTTAACATCACCGAAACAAGTGCAACCATCCCATTTGGAAATAAACCTTGAGCTGTCAAATTATGAAAATATGGTGCTTTATGACTGCCTTCATATGGTAAGACACCAAAAATGGCTAATGTTCCTAAAACTATGAAAATAATGATTGTAATCACTTTAATACTTGAAAAATAAAATTCCGCTTCAGCAAATAAGCGCACGGATAAAGCATTTAAACCAAAGATAATCGTCGCAAATATCGCGGCGAAAATCCAAGCGGGAATATGTGGGAACCAGCGTCCCATCAACATTCCTGCTCCTAAAAATTCCGTTCCAAGTGCCACCGTCCAACAAATCCAATAAAGCCAGGCGACTGTAAAACCGGTACCAGGACTAATAAATTTTGTAGCATAAGTATGAAAGGAACCCGTGACAGGCATCGCAACCGCTAATTCGCCAAGGGAAAGCATGACCAAATAGACAACAATCGCACCAACTAAATAAGATAGTATCGCACCAAATGGCCCTGCTTGTGAGATGGTATATCCTGAACTCAAAAATAAACCAGTCCCAATAACGCCACCTAATGAAAGCATGAATAGATGTCGGCTGGTCATTTTGCGTTGAAATTGTCCTTCTTCTTGATAATGATGATTTTCCATTCAAACACCTCTCGTCAAATTGATGTGATTATCATAACACGAGTTTATTTAAGAATGTAATAGAAAAAAACAGCTGATAGTTATAGCTAGAAACTATAACTGCCAGCCCTACTAAACAATCATAAACTCACCATTTTCAAAGCGCATGATCCGTCCAATTCCTTCTTCTACTACTTGTCCTTTTGCATTTTTAACTACATAAGCTAGACGACGTGGAAGGGATTCATCTGCTAACCACTTCGAGAAATAGTAATAATCGCCTTCCTGACATTCAAAACTCTCATCTTCTAACAAGGGCAAAGCGAAACGTTTCGGATAATAGATTTCTAATTGCTCATTTAGAGAATCTTCATTAGCCAAGATCACTGGTGAGACATAGAGATGTAGACGTGCAAAAGGCGCACTCTCAGCTGAAATTCGTGCCTCTTCTCTTACTTCCTGTGTAAGCAAAGTATAACTCATTAACAAAATTTGATTTACTACTTGATCCAAGACTAAAAAATACAGCTTTTCTCCATCAAATTCTGGCGTCGCAACATTCGAAATGACTTGCTGCTCACTCGCTTCATACACCGTAAAAATTTCTTTTGTCTTGGCATGGAATAAGACTAATTTTTTTGCATAAGGCTCAGCTTTTGATTGATTGTCAAATAGATTTACATCATAATCAAAGTACCAATTAGCCATTCCAGGTACATTTGGCAAATATTCATGGTAAAGGTCAGTTATTTTACGCACCTACATCACCTCTAGCATCCGTTACTTTCACAACCACTCTGAATTGACGTTCGGGATGGGTTTCTAAATTGACCATTTGAATCCGTGCTTCCAAAATATCCCCATGACCATAATACAATAACGTACTGAATAAACCGTTATATTGCGCTGGCACATAGCCAATTTTCGTATTTTTGTAAAGTACCGCTACGGCATCTGGATCATGTGGATTGCCTTCTTCACGGACTAATTGCACAGCTTGTCCTAATCTTAATTCTTCAATGACATCTAAGCCATCGCAGTAAGCAAAGCCCGCCAAATGAAAATCCATAATATGGCGGCTTGGTTGATATTGCATTGTATTCATGATACTCCTCCTAATCATATTTATAAAAATAGCGCACTGCCCCTATTAATTCCTCACTAAAACCTTCTAAATCACTTTCTGTAATCGCACCTTCGCGTAATAAATTTAATAGCATCAAATCCATGTCTGAGGACGACAATTCGACGATTACACCTGTTTTTTTCTATCTTCCTTGATCATTTTATCTAATTGCCAAAACCGCTCAGAAGCTAATTTAGTCTCATCGCTCAAAAGCTTGGTATATTCCTTAATGCTGGACGCCATGAAAGCTTCTTGCCAACCAGGAAGACGTTTTTTTTAACAACTGCCAATCCTGTTTGTTTCTAACTCTTTGCATTCTTATCACCTTCAACTATTATTTTACCAAATCCGATAAGCGCTAACAATAACTAAGTGTATCTATTCTTAAATGCTTGCTAAATAGATAAAATTCCAGTAACATTAAAGCTGAATTTAAAGTTAGAAAGGGTATTGTTATATGTCTACTTATACAATTAAAGATGCAGCGAAATTAATGAATGTCCCACCTAGCACGATTCGCTACTATGATAAAGAAGGGCTGATTCCTTTTATTGAACGAAAAGAATCTGGTTATCGAATCTTCACGGAAGAAGCTATCGCGACATTGAAGATTATCGATTGTCTAAAGAAAACAGGCATGTCGATTAAGGATATTCGCCAATTTTGTCAATGGGTCAATGAAGGAGATGCCTCACTAGAAGAACGCTACGAAATGTTTCTCGAACGCAAAGCAGCCGTAGAAGCACAAATGGCAGAGTTACAACAAATTATGGATACGATTAATTACAAATGTTTGTACTATGAGACAGCACTGAAAGCTGGGACTGAAGCTATTCATAAAAAAAGAAAATAAGCATAAAAACGCCTATTACACTCACTTTTGAGCATACTAGGCGTTTTTTGTTAAAGAAAATGTTGGATTTCTTGGGCCACTTTCTCAGGATATTCTGCCAACAATTGATGAGTACTTTGTTCAATCGTACAATGTGTGATATTTGGCTGACTGAGTTGCGCTAATCTTCGTTGTTTGATTGCAAGAACCTCTTTTTGTGAACTATTGACAATCAAAATTGGTATTTTTAAATTAGCCTGCATGATTCCTAGACGTATTTTATCTGTAAATCTAAGTAGTGATGCAATACTTTCTGAGTTTAATGAAGTGATTTGATTTTCTTCAATTATTACTAATGTTTGCGCAATATCTTCTTCAATCGATATACCAAAATCTTCTCCACAAACAAGACCACCGTCAATTAAAATGATTTTTTCAATATTAGGTAGATGTTGAGCCAAAAAGACTGCTATTTCAGCACCAATCGAATAGCCAATCAAGATACAAGAAGCATTACCAATCAAAGGACGATAATAATGTATAAATTCATCTTGAGTAATTAAATTGACTAATTTTTCACTTTCATGACCAGGTAAAGATAAATATTCCACATCAATTTGACAAAGATGTAAGGCTTGAAAAAATGGGAGTATCTCTTCTTTTGTACCACCTAGACCATTTAAGAAGAAAATCTGTCTGGCTTTTTCAGTCATTAATTAATAATCTCTCCTTCATTCTTTTGGACTTTGGCTTGCCATTCTTGTTTTTGTTGCTGAGATAAAGCTTGCCAGTCCTCAATTTCTGCGACAATCTTTAAGGGTTGGGCTGAACGATAAGAACGCGTCAAATTGCCAGGGAATTTTTTGTCTGTGACATTGGGATCATTTTCAAATTCTCCTGTTGGCACGATTTTATAAACTCGCTCTTTCCCTGTTCCTTTTGCTAAAGTCGCCGCTAAACCAGCCCCATTTAAATTAGCCGTAAAATAGATATGATTCATCACCAAATCTTCTTGATAATTAGATAAGCCACCCGGTACAAGTAAATCGCCTACTTTCAAATCCGCTTTGGTGCCATGATAAAACGGTCCTTGATCTGCAGGCGTCGTGGGTTCAGCCTCAGCCAATTCCAAATATTTCTTCTCGTAATCATGATTGCCTAACGCTTTATAGGCTTCTGCTAAATCTCGGAATAACGTCACATAAGCACTTTTGACATCTTCATCATCGACTTTTTGGGCAGACTCTAATGAAACTGACAACCATTTCACTCGTTCAAAAATATCCGTAGTCACTTTCGAAAATTGATAAGCCAATAAAAATTTTTCATAATCGTCATCAGTTTGTCGATACATTCTATCTAAAATTGCTTCTGCCTGAGCTAAGTTGCCTTGTTCAGTCTGAATAATGGCTTGCATTAGCTGCTGAATAAATGGACTCGTTGGATTAAACTTCATATCACTCAACCTTTCTATTTCAGATACTTTCACGAACTTTTATTGTACACGATACTAGAAAGAATGCAAGTAGCAACCCTTTTCAATTTTTTGTTTGTGAAAATTGACTAAGTGACCATTTTATATTACAATAATGTTGTCAGTATGATTATTTCCCTACTTTTTCATCCATTTCATGTAGCGGAAATAAAAAAGATAAAGTGAAATATTCTTACGCTACTGGCAAACATCATTCTCACTTTATCCCCCTCCCAATTAAGTTGTAAAAGTAAAACCATGAGTAAGAGGATTGCTCATGGTTTTACTTTTGTCCTCATGAAGCTATTTTTGAATTTTATGGTAGTTTCGCATTTATTGGAATCTGCCATCGATTATCAATCTTTTTGGCACCAAGAATTTGCCCATTTCTACAATATTTCTGCACGACACTCTTGGATAAACCATATTTCTCAGAGAATTGACTGACAGTAACATAATCGCTCATTTTTCTACTAAACCTTTCTTTATACGGTTAAAACAACTCATCCAAAACTTCAAGCACGCCATCTTCTTCATTGGATGGACAGACAAATTTAGCCGCTTCTTTTACATTTTCGGGCGCATTTTGCATAGCATAACTTCGTCCACAATATTGTAACATTTCAATATCATTACCACCATCCCCAAATGACACACATTGCTCAGGAGTTATCCGCCATCTTTGGACCAATTTCGCTAACCCTGATGCTTTATGACAACCGGGCATAATCAAATCTACCCAGCCATGTCCACTAGTTGTTACGTCCACTATGCCATTCAATTGTTGACATAACAAGTTGTAAAAGTAACTTGTTTTTTCATCTGGGACTAAAAGCGAAACTTTCAAGAATTGATCGTCAATCTGTGATAAATCATCTACCCGCTTTAAGCGATGATAGTAAACTTTAGCCAACTCAAAAAATTCTGATGAAACATTCGCTCTTTGACAGTAAGCACATTCTACCCCACTAATAATCGCTTGAACTTCAGGATAGTTATAGCAGAGTTCAGCAATTCTTTTCACGACTTCACGAGGCATATCGACAGCAAAAACCAAGTGCCCTTCGTCAACAATATAGGCTCCATTTTCAGCAACAAAAGCAAATTCATGATGTTGCTCTGGAAATAAATCGCGTAACTGATAGTATTGATTCCCACTTGCGACAACAAAACGACACCCAACAGCGTTCATTCTGGACAAAATTCTCTCAAAACGTGGACGATCAAAGCTATAATCCGCCCTTACAAACGTACCATCTACGTCCACTGCAACTAACTTTATCTCGTGCTGACTCATATGAAACCTCCCATTTAGATTAACCCTTTTTCTAAACAATAATGATAAATACCATCTTCTGCCACATGACCACAAACATCATCGGCAATGGCTTTGACATGGTCTAGTGCATTCCCCATCGCTACACCCGTCCCTACTGTCTGTAACATCTCAATATCGTTGCCACCATCACCAAAGGCCAGCGCTTCTTCTTTGCTAAAGCCATAAAAATCCAAAATGGACGCCACACCTACACCTTTGCCGCCAGTTTTTGGAATTAAATCAAAAGCTTTGTCCCACCAAGCTGCAATCTTTGAATCATGAACACCGTCTAAAACAATTGGATAATCATCCTTAGTCCCGCTCATCATTATTTGGTAAACGACATGATCTCGTACCAATTCATCAAAATTATCGGCAACATTCACTTTAAAACCACCCACATTAAAGTAGGCCACCAATTCTTCATCTGCATCATTAGCCACGATAAAATCCTTAGTCGCAATCGATAAGGCGCGATTGACTTTAGTACTATTTTTGATAACAGTATGTACATCTTCTTTACTCAATGGATTGCTGTGGATATCGCAATCTTTAGTATAACAATATGAACCATTAAAAGTTAAAAAAGCATCAAAGTCTACACCCTCAAAATGTGGGATTTGAATCGGTGCACGACCACTTGCTAGACAGAGTTTAATTCCTTTTTCTTGCAAGCGAATTAAGGTTTCTAACATTTTTTCTGAAATTTTCTTTCTATTCATATCGATAAGCGTGCCATCAATATCGAAAAAAATAATTTTGGTCTGAGTCATATACAACATCCTAACTTTAAAATTCATACACATCAAGTATAACATAACTAGCATATGAAAACAGTATCATTTTACAAATTCAAAAAACCCCAGAAATGCATGCTACACTCCTGGCTTTGCTTTGCTATTTTTGTTGGATTACTAGCTTGCGGTCTTGGATATTATCTTCTAACATGCCTTTGAAAATGACTACTGTTTGTTGATCTGCACGTTTTAACCTATTTATTCTATTTGATATGTTCAGACAATATTGTTCATATGTGCTATACTAAAAAAAGAAAAGGTGATAAAAATGCATATTTATTTGTCTGGAGATAGCCTTATTGCTCGACACGAAGGCTATCAACAACCCATATTGAACCATCTATTAAAAGAAAAAGATGCTTCAATCAAAATTACAAATACTGCTGTGCCAGGAATTAATTCACAACAATTCCTACATCAATACAACAAACTTGGTCCCAACCAAAATTTTGACTATCTTGTAGTATTGTTAGGAACCAATGATTTAGCCACCCATAAACAAATTTCCTTAGAACAATTTAAAATAAATATCAATGAAATTATAACAAGGTTGCTAAAAAGATATCATTCACAACAAATTATTCTGGTTTCTCCTCCACCTGTAGATGAAAATAAACAACAATTTCGGACAAATCACTTGGTTTTAACTTATTCAAAAATTTTAGAGGAAGAATGTATAGCTTATAATCTGAAATTCTTATCCTTATATCAATTATTATCAAATCAAGAAGTGCCTGTTACACAACTTTTACAAGGGACATTGGATGATGGCCTACATTTTGGCGAAACTGCATATTCTATTTTTTCAGATGCACTTTATGAATTATTTGTAGAATGTAAATATTAAATACATGACAATCAATAAAAATAGAAAAATATCCCTACGTTAATGCAAAATCGATGGACAAATCTTCAATAGAAACAAACTTTTTCCAAGCAATCATAAAGCCATAATAATCGGAATTTCGATTATACATTTCTGTACGCCAATATTCGTAAAAAGGTAAGTGATGTTCAGAATTAGTAATTTCACCACCATCAAAATTAGTAACTATGCCTGTTGCTCCAAAAGTAAGTCCACCTTTTTCCCATTGCCAACCTTTACTGAATTCATCACTTAGCACATTAACCTCATTCCAAGTTGTTAAATCAATATTAGATAAGAGTTTTAATGTCTTGATTTTATCTGGCGTTACACCAATCGGCTGCATTTTAAGTACACAATCGACTGAATACTCGTCATCAACAAAGTGATATTGGGTAATTTTCATCGGAATTGGTTGCTGATTTAGCTCAATCCAAAAATAGCCCATCGGTGTTTCTAACAAATGATAAATGCCTTCTTTAAAGTTAGGATCTACTGTTGAAAAATCTAATACTTTTTTATCCATTAAAGTTAGCACTCGTTCAATTGCATGTTCTTCATTAAATGTTGAATATAACTTCGCAACGGTTTTTAATTTTGTAAGTGGAAAGTTTAGATGTAGCGTTTCAGGAAAGCTCTCATAAATATTGATTATTTGCGCTTCTTTTAGCACATTTTCTTTTCCAACTAGCACCATCACCCAATCATCTTCTGTCATCGAGCGGTCAGGGCAAGCATAAGTATATAATTTGCCATACCCCTCAAAAGCAACTTCAGCTAAACGTAATTTACCCGACTGTTTGAACGGTACCACTTTAATTGATGGTAATAAGGGATCACACTTTGGCAAAACCCAGTAACTAATCTGATCAGCAGTAAACCATTGATGATATTCCGTTATTTGTGACCCATCAGCTAAATCCTCGTCCACCAAGTAATACCGATTATCTCGAATCAGCAAACTGCAATCTTTCCAATAAAAATCATAGTCAATATTTTGCGTATAATGAAAACTTGGATTGCCTGCAAAACTCAAAATAATTTTACAGCCCCAGACACCATCAAATGTAACCAATAATTTATTTTCTCGAAGGACGATTTATTCAATATAAGCATCATGTAGGTGACGTGAAATAGTCAAAAAGTTTTGAATTTCTTGTTCATTTGAGATATGTCGATAATTTGTCTGCTTTAATTTACTATCCAAATCCACACATTTTAGAACAAGCGAATGCGGCACTTGATTATCTCTTAAATTTTCCAGTATCTCAGACGAAATCAATTGTTGAATGCCGCCTTCCCCGATTTCATTTACTTGCCAATCACTTTGATCTGCATCTAAAAACAATAGCATCGGTTCATAAGATTTATTATTAGGTAAAAATTCATGTTGTAGGATTAATTTTGTTTTCGTTTTGTCCAGTATGAGGTAAGCATAATCGTACCAAACATCATTGGCTAGTTGATGTTTTTTCGTACAAATACAACCAAAAACCATTGAATAATAAAAACTTCCATCTAGACATCGCACAATGGCCTGCACCTGGTTCACCTCAAATCTTTTTTCTTTTATTATAGCAAAATTCATCTTAAAAAGGCAGACAAGTTGTCATTTTAAGTCTAGCTTTTCTTCTTAATCAATGCTAGAATACTTTAAGTAAATTTTAGTGAAAGGAATGGATGATTTGGCAAAGACAAAATTTTACGCGGTAAAAAAAGGACGTCAAACAGGGATTTTTCTTACTTGGGCGCAATGTCAAGAACAAGTCAAAGGTTACCCAGGAGCCATTTTTAAAAGTTTTCCAACCAAAGAAGAAGCACTTGCCTATTTAGGTGGCCAAGAAGTAAAGGTAGCAACGCCCCAATCAGCCACTTCAAATTTAAAAACACCTTATGCTTTTGTTGATGGTTCGTATAATATTACCACTAAAGATTACGGATATGGTGGTTTTTTACAAATAGATGAAGAAACGAGAATCACCCTACAAGGAAAAGGGAATGATACTGAAAAAGCAAGCATGCGCAATGTTGCCGGTGAAATTGATGGGGCGATGGCTGCAGTAAAAGCCGCACTTGACCACGATTTATCGCAAATCACTATTCTTTACGATTATCAAGGTATTGAAAGCTGGGCGACTGGTGATTGGCAAGCCAAAAATATTTTTACTCAGCAATATCGTGATACCATGCAGATCTTAATGAGACATATTCAAATCCGTTTCGTAAAAGTCAAAGGCCATAGTGGTATTCCGGGAAATGAGTTGGCCGATCAGTTAGCCAAAGAAGCCGTTGGAATCAAGTAAAATGCATGAAAAAGCTGCGAGTCCGAAACTAGATTCGCAGCTTTTTTTGCTCTATTCCGTAATGATTTTACTTTCGAAGACGGGTGAATTAGTAATTGTATCGTGAACAGGACATGTAGCTTCAACAAATTCGATAAAGTCTTTAATTTCTTGCTCCGTATTATCCGCTTTTACATGGAAAGTAACAGATATTTTTGAAAACCCTTTTTTCGCATTAGGATTGATATAGCGGAAACCATCTGGATCAAGTTCACCTTCCAAGTTTACCTTGAATGATTTCAAATTGATTTTCTTCACTCTAGCATAGGACTGCGCCACAATGACTAGACAAGCACCTAGTGAATTTAATAATGCTTCTACAGGATTCATGCCAGTATTCGTACCACCTAGATTTTTCGGTTCATCTAAAGTAAATTCGAATTCTCGAGATTTACAATTCACCTTCAATCCACCTAATGCTGTTGTTTCTGCCTTAAATACTTCAATTGCCATCAAAATCTCCTCCTCATTGATTCTACTTCAAATCATTGTAAGTGGAGCAACAACAAAACTTGCAGCGCTTACATTACTAGTATAACAGTTTTTATATAAACATGTTCAATTATGAGCAAAATCTTACGCATGTTTTACTAAGCTCTCATACAAAGTTAGATTCAAATAGTTCTTTTGTCAACTTATCAGAATCATTGGCAAGGTTTTATTTAAATATGTTATCAAACTTTTATTTTGTTACACTTTCATTTATGATTGAAAATGGATTATGACTGCCCGCTATCTTCCGCGATAAAAGGATAAACTAAATATAAGGAGATTGTAATTTTATTTTAAAAAAGAGCCGCTACCTGTTGAAGATAGTGACTCATTTCTCATACTGTAATTTTAACTCAAACCACTCTTCAGATACTTGAACAAAGCCTAATTTAGTAAACATCCGCTGACTTTGGTGATTAAACGAATAAATTTGCGCTTTGACTTTTGGTAACTTTTTCGCTATGGCCATTTGAATCAGGGCCTTAACACAATTTTGACCGATATGGCGATTTTGAAAAGGTTTGGCAATCACAATGGCTATTTCTCCGTCTGAAAGTAACGTACAATCACCTACTAACTGCTCTTTATATTGAATGTAATAGCAATCTCCATGGGTAGATAAATATTGATACATCCTCTTTAGCCGCGGCAAATCATAAACAAAATCGATATTATCTACCTGGTTACATAGTTCTAAATCTTGATACCATTCAAGCGCTACTTTTCCATTGGGATAATATGAGACAAGCGTAATATCTTCATTAATCTGATACATTGAATGACCTCCACTTTACTCATTAAACTTACTCTTACTCTTTCGCTTCCTCATCACATAACGCTTGATAAAACGCAGGAAATTGCTTTGCCAGACGTAGCATTTTGCCATCCTTATCTAAAAAACAATGGGCCGATTCAGCAAGGGCCACAATTTTTCCTGCTTCATTTTTCATCTCGTATTGTAAGATTAACTTTATACCACTAAATTTTTTCACGGTGGTTTCAATCATGACTTTATCAGCAAAAGTCGTCGTGTTTTTGTACTGACATTGAACATCGATAACCGGAGAAATAATCCCCATCTCTTCTAACTTCGAATAATCCCAACCAATCTCTTTTAAAAAAGAGACACGGGCTTCTTCCATCCAGCGAATGTAATTAGAATGATGTGTGATGCCCATACGATCTGTTTCATAATATTGGACTTCATGTTGATATAGACTCATTTATTTTCCTCCAAATGTTTTAGCACTTTGTTTTTTAACCGTTGATAACGATATTGCGTATTTTGATTTAATTTTTCAAAGTTGTCTGGCATGAATTCAGCATTTTTATAAGATACGTGTAGATTGTATAAACGAAACTGGTCAATCGTAAAATCAACCAATGTATCCTCTATAAAATTAAAATAATGGGTCATCCCACTCTCTGTTCGAATCCGATAGACATCACCGCCAACTAGTTCTCTGACTAACATCGCAGTTACCGCACATTGTCCATAACTTGGATCTACTGCTAAATCAAACGAAGCATCTTCTCGACAAACAGGCAAAGTCGTCAATTCATCCAAGCATTGAGACAAGCCGTGAACAGTTTATCTAACTTTTGATGTAATTCAGGATTATCTTGATGCGCTTTATTATAATAGCGGTAAGAAATCGGTCTGCCTGACGCGGTATACCATGTTTTGTGGTCATCATTTGCATTGAGACAATAATCAAGAAAATAACGAAATTGCACTAACTTAGACACTTCAATCATTAATGAATAATATTCACCCGTATATTCAGATAAGTGCAAATATAAACGCATCTCGATATAAGGTTCTTCATTTTCTGCTAGCTCTGGATAAATAAATAATAAATCTGGTTCAGCAAAGCCTATGTATTGTCCTTCAGTTAGTTTGTCATTTATCGCTTGGTCCATCCAATCACGCAATTCTATAACATTTGGATATTCAAAAATCGCATGAGTGGATTCAATATGTACAAATCGGTTCTCAATCTTCACAAAAGAGCCTACAAATTGACTATCTTGTTGGTTTTGATATTTTTTCAATGGTTCTAAAAAGAAGGTTACCGTGGTTTCGCCTAACTTTATAGAACAATGTAGATAATTTTCCTCTGACATAGTTATCCCTACTTTCCATGAGTTTTGATATCTGACAAAATGAAATCAACTGCCTGCTGCAAGGAAATCTCTGCACGAAAATTCTTTTCATTTAAAACGTCAGAAATATCGCTATCCTTCCACCAACGTGCCATTTTCTCTGCACCAAATTTTTGACTTTGACTTCTAGTTTGATGGCGTTTTAATGTTTCTTCAAAAGGCAAATCATAATAATATGCAAAAATAGCATCATCGAACAACTCTTTGACAAATTGAACAACCGGCCGATACCAAGTTGCATTTAAAATTCCTTCTAAAATGACGTAATTTTCATGTTGATGGGCATATTCTAGCAAATGAATAATGAATGGAATCGTCTGAGAATAAGGACCGTCTTTGGTATGAAGCATTTCACGACGTACAACATCTTGAGAAATTAGCATCGTCTTAGGTCCTAATTTTTCTTGCAATTTTTTAGCCACACTGGTTTTCCCACTACCAGAATTTCCTCGTAAAATAATCAAAACCGCCATTTTCCCTCAGCATCCTTGTCATTTTTCTACATTATACTACCTATTTTTGGATAAAAAAAGATAACGACACCGCCAAAATTGCAGCATCGTTAGCCAATAGAGTTAAATTAGTTTTTCGATTTGAGCGATTTCGATTTTTTTCATTGTTAGGATTTGTTGATTGATTTTTTGATAGGCCGTAGGGGACAATTTTTGAGCAAAATCTAGAAACATCCGTGGAACAATCTGCCAAGAAATACCCTTTTTATCAACAAGCCAACCACACTGTTCACTTTCAACCTCTGCAGAAAATCCCTGATAAAACGAGTCGATTTCTTTTTGTTTCATCTTGACCTTCACTTTTTATGTATCCTAAAAATTTTGAACGATTTGCGTCACTTCATCCACAAATCGTGTATGATTAATATCTGCACGAACTTCACACTGATTCAATAAATCTGATAAGTGCTCTTTTTTGACTAATCAACCAGACATGCCATTGATCCGATGGGGAAATTCTTTAGGTAAACTTTCTGAAAAGGTAAGTTGCGTTATTTGTTCGTTTACAGTAATCTCAAAAGTTACCAAGCCTTCCGCCCATTCATAGCTAATTTTTTCAGTTGGTTGATAAGTGAGCCTTCTACCTGCCAAGATAATTGCCAATCTGTGCCATCTTTTGTGATTTGATAGACCATTCTCATCGTTCCCCGATATATAGTAATAGCTAACCAACTTAGTTAATGTTAGTATTTTTATCTATCCGGATTTCTAAACTATCCGGCAAATGATGTATTTCCGTCTTAATAAATTCAGGATAAAAATAAGTCTCTTTTAAATCTTCAAAATTTAACCAAGAAAAATGATGGGTATGAACCCCTTCGATATGCGTGAATTCATTTCCACGAGTGAATAAATCTGTCTGTGTAACATCTAATAAAAAATATAAACATAACTCATGATAATGCTTTTGATTCACATCTTCAGTAAAAAATGACTGATCTAACCACAATGGACGAATAATCTTTGGTAAAATCTGCAATTCTTCTAGCATTTCTCTTTGAATAGCTTTCTCGGCAGTTTCTCCTAATTTGACACGCCCACCTGGCAAATAATAATAAGGTGAACACTCATCGCGCATTGCTAATATTTTTTGATTATCAATGATGATTCCGCATACCCGATAATTAAATTTCTGATTTTCAACTTCAAAAGTAACGTCCATTTTATCTCCTTTTTCTTGAATAGTCACGAAAGATATTTACTCGCTTCTCGAATGCTCAAATTAGCCATTTGCTCCCGATATTTTTTTAAAAAATCTCGCACCCAGTCTGGATTCGTTTTAGAATATTCACGCAAGGCCCAACCAATTGCTTTATTGATGAAAAATTCATTTGTACCAAGACAATTTAAAAGGATTTGTTCAAGTTGTGTCGTATTGGTTTTTTCTTTGAATCGTAATTGATACAAAATTGCAATACGTTGAACCCAAATATTTTCCTCCCGGGACCAGGCTAACATCTCTTCATCTACGCGTGAATCCTTCAAAGCAATATTACCGACTACTTGTGACAGAAAATCCACGGTATCCCACCAAGATTTTTTCTTTACAAGTGCTTTAACGGACGAAATATCTTCAAAACTCAGCTGCTTTTTCATCGCCAAAAGATACTCATAAGCCAAATACTGAAATTCGCGATGATCATCCGCATAACATTGTTCAAGAAACGCCCAATCCAATGTTCCTTGCTTTTTCTCAGTTTTCAAAAAGTCTTTATAAAGATTCTTTCTATCCGCTGCAGCAATCCCATAAAAGCTAAACTGGTCTTTCATATACTTAGACATTGAAATGGCACGTTCTGGATTGCTATGATTTTCAAAAATTTTTTTAATCGTTTCGTACTTGCTCATCACTTATCCATTCCATTCTGTTTTCTCATTATATAATTTGTCAAGAGTATTCCTTGACGCTCAACTTGTTGCATTTTAACAACCTGATAGCCTCTTTTTTCAAAAAATGGTTTGGCTGTGATTGAAGCATGGGTCGTAATGGGATGCTTAACTCGCTCTTCCAACAAATCACAAATTTGCGAGGCCACACCCATTCTTTGATAACTCGGAGAAACATATAAACGATCTAAGTAGCCTGTTTTATCCATATCTCCAAAACCAATTATCTGATTATCCATCACTGCTACGAGACAATCATTCTTCATTAAAGACGACTGCCATTTTTCTAAATCAGGATTTTTCGGTGCCCAAACAGCTAATTGTTCGGCTGAATAATCCTTGGCGTTGGACGTATGTACGGTATGAAAAAACAACTGAACTACCTGTCGTAAATCGTCTTTGTTATACTTCCTAATTTTCATGTGTGATTTACTCCCAAATTCTAAAAATATACTTTAAACATACATCAACAACTAGTGTCATGCAAATTATCACGAATGAATGAACAACCAAATTTCCATCTTCGCTTGTAGTTTCATTCCAACAATAATTTGCTAACATTTCGGCAATCATTCCAGTAAAAATTCATTAGGGACTCTTACTCTCCAACTCCCTATTATTTATCAATTCTTTGCTGATTATATTTCTCCAGTTTTATTTCATTTCTTTGAATTTATTTGCGCTATCTGTTTACTATCCACAAAATGTGTCGCATACTTTCGCTCTACTTCAAGTCCACCACTTTTACTAAATCGGAGTTCTTTCCCTTTTTTCTTACCCCATAGCTGATATTGACTCATTGAGGGTTTCAAGCCATTTATTTGTGCATACTTATAGATTTGCTTCAAAATTTTGGTAAGCTTGTTAAGATTACAAGTACATACCTTTTCAAAATAAGATACTTTGCCAAATCGCCAATCTTCATAATTTTGCTTAGTCAGTACACCAATTTCCATTAATACATCCACTGGAGCAATATACCCTCGTTGCTGACGTTGATTTACAGCCGCTTCATTTATCTTTTTGATTAATTGTTGAGCATTCACTTTGCTCTCTTCCTTTGTCTATTATCAATGATTTGAGTTTCCATATTTTGGCAAAAGGCGTATTTTTTAAATATGACCTTATATGAGATTTATTTATTATTATTCTCTGATATGCCAATTTCTTGCAAGAAGAATGCATTTAACGCTTGCCAATCGACCTTGTGTGTGATGGTTTGATTGTTAAGATAAGTCTCAATTTCAGGGATGGTCTCTTCAATATAGGTATGAATATCCATAATTGGGGCGATTTCTGCTAATTCTGGACTCGCCATTTTGATACTTAACAAATTGTCCACTGAAGACTTGAGTTCTGAGGGCAAGCAGGATTGGACTAATTCATCAAATAAAACTGGTGGTGCCGTATGGTATTTTTGCAGCCAGCGACACGCTAAAATAGGTCGCAACGCATAGAAATATTTTTTCGGTTGCACCATATCTCCACTTAAATACTTGGTAAGATGACCTTTAGCAATCGATAAATAATGATACATCATGCGTTCTTCGGATAGGCACATTGTCAAAAGAGGCGCGAATCTTGCTGCAAAATCCGTGTGAACATACACAACTGGCGAGTTTATCCATTCAAACAGCGTTGGATTAGACTTTGCTAGTAATTTCAAGGTCTTATCCAAATCCCAGCCACTCACATCCCACGTCTCATCAATTGGCAACTCAATGACATCACGATCTGGCGTCAATTTAAGATAATCTTGGGCTTTGCGTTTGTAGATAAAGCGCACATCAAAATCGCTATCCGGCGAGGCAAATCCCCAGGCACGACTACCGGACTCCACTGCCCATAGCACTTCAACACCATAGATTTCTTCAATTTCCTTTAACTTTTGCGGCACTAAAGCCATCATTTCCGCTTGTGTTTTCATAGGTGGTCCTTTCTGAGATTATTTTAAAATGGGAATGAGCAACTTTTCTTTAACATTTATTAGCAACATTTTCTATTTTTCATTACGCTTCATCTGGCGCCTGTCCATCATGTGCCTGCCACTTACATTCTGTGATTTCAATGTTAGTAAATATGGCTTTAAAAGACGAATTTTCAGGACTGCAAGCATAAATTCCAAACTGTATCTCATCTGTCGCCTTATGCATGTGGCAAATTCTCATCTGCTTATACTTGATACCATCCTCAGAACATTCAATACAATAATCATCTTCTCTTCTACTAAACCTATACCACATCATTCTGATATTTGCATCAATTTCTGTCGTAGCCCAATCTGAGTAACCATTATTCGTAGCTACACTACCAAGATGCTGAAATTTTTCATTTTCAAACTCAATAGACGCTTTCAACCAGTTTTCAGCATCAAGATACATAACCACGCCACACTGGTCAAAACGCACTTTACTATCAAATTCTGTTTTCACAATAAAAGAGAAGAACTTTTCTGAAGACTTAATCTGTAAAACAGGTGCATTATCATTTCTAAAATGATAATATGTTCGTTGCCATAAGTCAGTATATGGATTAGTTACAATTTCGATTCTATCATCGGTGATAATATATTCCTTAGGTTTTCTTGTCCAATTCCATTCATTTTTATTAATCTTCATATTATATTAACTCCTTCCCTAAAAATAAATATGTATATCTATTTTACTGGCTCTAAATAAGTAATTGGATTTTGAGCAGATTGATTTACTTTGAGTCTAGCTATTGACTTTCTTAGATAAAACTGTTCATTATCATCCATTGACAATCCTTTTTCAAAATTCTCATCCTCGAAAAACAATCTATTTTCAAGTTTCGGTGTAAGGACAATATCTTTTCGAGGCAACTTATCTGGCGCATCCTTAGAAACATACCATCGAGACGGCTTAAATACGGCTACAATTAAAGAGTTATAGACGCCAAAAACATATTCGACGGTTTTCACTCTTTCTTTAGATGCCCGCCAAATCCCTCGAACACTGTTATAAAGTATCTTTTCATCCATTCCCTCTATTCAGCAGCTTATAAGCACTGAATGAAAAAAATCCAGTGCTTTCTCTAGATAGGATACTTTGCCATATCGCCAAGCTTCATAATTTTGTTCAGTCAATACACCAATTTCCATTAATACATCCACTGGGGCAATATACCCTCGTTGCTGCCGTTTATTTTCAGCCACTTCATTTACATTTTTGATTAATTGTTGATCATTCACTTCGCTTTCTTCCTCGTAATAATTCTTCCCCACTCGACAAGTACAGCTTATACTTTGACACAAAAATCTGCGTCTTATCAAATGGCTAGTGCTACCGCTTATTGAGAATAATTTCTTGCTCATTAACAAATAGCCGAGCATTTATATTCCAACTTTCTTGGTAACCTCCAACAATAATTAATATAGGTTCTGGACATTTTAGTTTTTGGTCTTGAGATAAAACTATCATTTGATTTTTATCAATATTACTTGGTGCCGACGATGCATTTGGATGATAGTGCCACTCTCCTAAATAATACTGACCTTGGTCCCATGCCAAGTCTAAAATTCTTTTCAATCCATCTATCCCCCTATGAAAAGTACACTTTGAATGTCTAGAATTTTGGGGTGGTGGTGTTATTTGCAAAATATTAGCTATTGCTTGATTGGAAGAATAATTTCCAATTAAAATGCCCCCTGTTTCATAAGGATTAGAAATAGCACAATAATAAAGCATTTGTTCATAAGACTTTGTGTCGAACTTTACACTATATGATTGATTCTTATCTTGAAAAAGCAAATTAACCCTCCTCTCTTTTCTCCACCACCTCATAGCTTTCAAATATCCCATCGCTCTCTTTTTGCTCGTAAATGAGTGAAAGCGTCTTTTGAGATTTTGATATAATGTAATTTTCAATTACCTTCACGGAAGTTGCAGCAGCAATCCAAATATCATCACTTCTTCCAGGAAAAGTCGGATGCCAGCAACCAATTCCATCCCTTGGCAAGTCGTAATCATCATATAAGACTTTTTCTGCCTGTAGGTAAGGGGAAATCAAATCATAAAAAGCATTAAAATTAAAAGTGTTACCATTCATCAGTGTAACATATAATCGTTTTGCACCCAATCCAACAGAGACTGAAGCTATAATATGGGTTCTCTTAAAATTAGTACTTTGAAGAATATCAAGTACATTATTTTCCCCAGTACAATCAACGATAACATCATATCTATCCAAATCAATATTTGTTTTAAAAGAGTCATCATTTGAAAGAGTATTATTTATAACTTTAACATTTGCGTGTGGATTTAGGGAGTTAAGATAATTACATACCGATAATTCTTTAAATTCACCAATATTATTTAGATTTAAGATATGACGGGATAAGTTCCCGACTTCAAATATATCTGAATCTGCAATAGTAATATTATATACTCCTGCTCTTACAAATATTTCTGCGATTGATGCTCCAATGCAACCTGCTCCAATGAGCAATATACTTTTTCTTAGTAACAGGTCGCTCATTTTACCTCGTTGAGATATTTCGTGTTGGTTCCAATTTTCTGAAACAATCCAATCCAATTTTGCATTTTTAGTGAATACCTCACATCTATCACGCATCCACCATCCCTGTTGATTATTTCTGAATCCTTTTGCTGTCCTTTTGCCATATGATACAGTCGGTAAATACAGAGCTTTCCAAGAAATTATCTCGGGGTCTCCACCAAAAATTCGGGGAACAGGGAAACCAATTAAAAGCAAATGCCGTTTTCCGTCCCGAATTTTTGAGACAATATTTTGAAGGATACACATTATATCAATATGTTGTTTTTCACAGGCAACTAACAATTCGCCAAATGTTTCTGGTGCTTGCCACTCATTAACAACTGGGATCTGATTCATAAGTATCCACGGGGCAATAATTGGAGGTGATATAGTTGTTTTTGAAAGATATTTTCCCCATTCTGTATAATGCTGAATGTTGTTACTTAGCGATTTAAACACCTTAACATAATATACAAATGGTTTACTTTTATACACATCTAATTCTGCTATTCCATACCGACATTCGACACTCTCCCATTGCATGAAGGTAACCACATCTTCCGAGAAAGCAAACTGCATTTCTAAAATATTGCTCATAGAAAATTCGGGCAGCTCAAATGTCTCGCTTTCTGTAACTAATTTTCCTTTTGCCGCTAACTCGAGCCAACAAATTGCTCGTTTTGCATGATACAACAAGCGTTCATCTACACTATATGGTTCCGATTGATAATTAGGTATTGTATTCACCTCAAGGCATAACGCTCCTTTTCTCCACAAACCGTTTCTTTCAATTTTGGAGTTGTTGGCTTGATGATACAATGTAACCGTTATACTGTTTTCGACGTCTGGATATACTTTAATTTTTCCCTTTGGGTATTCCGATCCAACAACGAAAAACCATTGAGATTTCTGAGGGAAATATGGTGTTTCACATTCAATCACAATACTTAAGTGTAAATACCAAACATTTAATTCATTATCAAATTGCCACTCATCCATTATCTCAACTTGCGATAATGAATCTAAAGCCCTTCGAGCCTGATTTAATTTATCAAGGATTTGTTTTGACTCCATCTATGCAAATCTTCCTTCTGGAATGGCTGCTGATTTTTCAGTACGGGTTGTAAATCCCGTTGAAGAATTAGATTTTGATGGCTTTGGAGCTGGTGGGAATTCATTACCAAATAGCTCTCTCCATTTGCAAACACTATCATATAATTCTTCACAATCAAAAGCTTCACGAGCTATTTTAGCAGCATCACAAACCGTATCGTAGAAATCAGAATATTCTTCATCTGTAATTCGTGCAAAAACATCGTGTTCAGAAACACCTCTATCAGCTAAAAAAGGTTTATTAGTGTATTGGGAAACGATATTTTCAAGAGTTAATACAACACCTTCGGCAACACTTTTAATATCATCTGGACAACAATCACCAATAAAATGTTCCAGCGGATAACTCTTGGGATGTTTCATATCTGGATATTGTGTTTTACGCCACCACTTCAATGCCTTAACAACATTTATATAGTGGGTATTGCAATTCTTGTTTTTTTCAACCGTCCATCGAATTTGCTCAAGTGGATGTGTTTTATCCCATTTTTCCGCTTCACGGTCAGGAATTAGCAATGGTTCGGATTTCCATTGAGGCTGGCTATCTGATCTACAAAATATGTTATATGTACTTTCAAGTAAGGCATTACTAAACGATTTTGTAAGTAACTTTTGTTGAAAATCTTCAATTGTGTATTCTGAAATAATAGCCTCATCTTGAAGTACTCCTGTTTCGCTCTCACTAGGTGCAGAAGTAAGAACGATATCCAAATCAACATAACTTAAACTTATACCAATTGATCTCCCTTGAATTCTATATTTGTCTTTGTAATGCTTTTCTAAAAATGGGACAAATAAATTCAAAGCCTCCTCCGGTGTATACTCTTCAGAGTCTAATTTCGTTACAACAATTACATCGACATCCGATTTGTTGCCGTTTTTTGGTTTTACTGCTGTAGAACGTCGGTAGCTTCCCTGTAAAAAAGTACTAATAATAATCTTAGATAAGGTTTCATCTTCCTCTAATCGTTTTCTTAACGTGGTATGCCCTGTTTTCAAATCATTCACCTGATTATCAGATAAGCGAATATTAGATAAAAAATCTTTAAAATATGACGGTACAATAGACATAAACAATCCTCCTTTAATTAGTAAAACTTATTGATTGTGAATAGGTACAAGAATTCCTTTGCTCAAAATCATATTCATATAGAATACATTTGCCAAATCCAACTGAATTTTGACCTAAGAAAAACATAAATGCATTTGGAGCAGCAGCAAAAATATGTAGTGTTGCACGCCGTTCCACAGTGCTTCTTCTTCCAATAGCGTTATAAACTGAATTAGCTAAAGCAGTTGCATGTGTTCCTTCTTCTATCGAAAAATTTGTAGCACCAACATCACTTAGCGTACAATTAATGATACGTCCAATTGATAGATTGTTTTCTTTTATGAATTTTACCACGTCATCGTAAATGTTGCGAGTGACATTTAATACTAATGCAGAATCATATTGATTCTCATCAAACTTTTCGTGTGAAATATCCCAATTAGTATAGTTCCTTTTAGATGGCAGTTTCACATCCCATAATACAGTGCCATTGGTCGACGATTTTTGTATCGGAAATACGTTGATACCTGATTTACTATCAAGAATTCTTCCTACTGCAAAGGCTATAGATGCATGTGTATCTAAAAATATTTGATAGGCATGCTGGTTGCTTGTATTTGTGAGCAAAAAATTCTCCAAATTTCTATAAATATCTTTGTTCCAATCGTATTCACCCTTTAAATTGCGACCATCAAACTTATTAATGAATGATAAACAACTCTCTGTGTCTTCTTCCAAGTTTTCTGCACCACGGGTAAAGCTTTTCACACCAATAGATATTCTTTTAGGGGAATATTTATCGGCAACAAGAAGAATGCGTTTTTCCATTTCTTCATCAAAGTCTTTTCTATCAATACCTTTACCATGTGTTGAAGAAATCATCTGGTCATTTACAGTCGCTGAAGCAATAAACCTAATTTGATCAAACGTCATCATTTGATTGCTATCTGAAATATACTGATGCAACGAATCTCTTACAATTTTTTCTAAAACTTCTATTTTAAACGGCAAAATAGAAAACCGTATTCTCTTATTATCAAACAAATCTGTATCAAACCCATTTAGCAACGATCTTGCTTCTTTATCAAGCACTTTCCCATAATACTTTTCGATTGACTTTATAAATGTGTTGGCGGACTTATCACATTGCCCGACTAAAAATAATTCATATTCAGGACTTTCTATATCCTTTATAAGGTCATCTAGCCATGTTTGGATGTCTGATTTGGTAAAAGTATTTATCGTTGATTTTACTTGTATGCATTTAACAATTTGATTTTGCTGCTCTAATGCTATATCAACCTTATCGTTTGATGTTGGAAATTCGACATATATCTTATCCCAATTACCTTTATCAGTTAAGGCCTCTAATACTGAAGCAAACCCCTGGTATAAAAATCCCCGTGATGCTTCTTTTCCACCCATAATCCTCACCCTTTCCATCATTTATTTGCTTTACTAATCCATGTGATATTCTATAAACAGGCTACCTATTAAATAACCCCAAAATATTTCAAAGCATCTTTGATTGCTTCCACTTTCTCTGCTGTCGGATGTTTCCTCGGCAGTTTCAATTCTTCTACCGCATTAGGAGCATCGTACAAAGGCAAGCCCAAATCTCTTTTTACCTCTCCTATATATGCGATATGTACTTTGAAGCCGTATTTAGCTTCTATGTACTCCTTTATCATTTTGTATGTCACGCGTTCTTTGGGCTTGTAGCTTTCCGCTCTTTTAGCAATATTATCAAGCGGAACATTTCCCTCACCCTCGTCAAACTCAACTTTTATGTTGATATGTCCGTCTGCCTTTTGTGGGAAAGCAGTACAACCGTCTCAACATGGCTTGAGATAACAAATAGTATACTTGCCGCGAGAAGGGAAGATTTAACGATTACTATTTAAACCGTTAATTCTTAGCCTACTTCATATTTAAAAGTTTTTCATTGATTAATTTAGTTCTGGTATCAATTATTTCATTAACATGTTCCAAATACTTAGTATATTCTTTTATAGAAGATATTGAGTTTAGAAATTTATCAAGAGATTCATACTTCTCAAAATTACAATTAAAGTCTTGATTAAATTTATCCAAGTATGCAAAATCACCCGTTAAATCCAATAACACATTGTACCATTCACGATATTTTGCAAAAAACAACTCCGGAATATCAAAAACACCACTTTTTCCTTTAAGTTCATTTCCTCCAGGCCATATTGGAATTACATTACCAACAGAAGAATAATTGCTAATAAATCTTTGTAGTTCATCATTTTTATTTAATGTATCAACATTAATTTCTAACGACTTAATTGCAGACACACGTCCTTCAACAACATCATTGAAGATCTCATCATTTTCGCCGATATCTTGAATTGCTAATTGGAAAAGAGTAGAATAAAAATGTTGATTAATTCCTTCATTCATACGCTTTCTCAGCTTCTTTCTTATTTCACTTTGAAAATCATTAATATCCTGATTTTTCTTTTTATTATATACCCATACTCCTAGTGCATATATTCCTAAAAATGAATATAAAACGTCTGCCTGACTCGAACCACCACATATTTCGCTATATCTAGGATTCTCTTTTTCTACACTTTTTCTTTTTTTCAATTTCGACTTCAACATTTTAACTATATCACTTGAGGATATTTTAGTTTCATTTTTAGCAGTCACATTTTTCATCTCCAATACCTCTAAAACAATTTTTCTCTTATTATATCACGCATCTATCCTTCAAAACAAAAAAGATCCAAGCAAAATGATGCTTAGACCTTACTTTTCTATATTCACATTGATACCTGACTTAAATCTTACTTCGAATTTATCGTCAAATATTTTTATCTCTTGTATGTACTTTCTCACAAGTACTTCATCGTAATGTGTTAAGAGATGATCCTGATTCTCTATAAATTGCTTCATCTCATAGATTCTCTTTTTATGAGTCTCGTTATTAGCTTGATTAACTAATAACTCATTCTCTTTTGCCTTAAGGAGGTCAATTTCATTAAGTAAATTGTCATAGTTTTGATTTGATTGAATTAATTCCAGAAGTAACTCTTGTTTCGATGTAAGAAGAACTTGAATTTCTTTTATCTCATTAGCATAATCTTTGGAAATAACTTTTTGGATATTTTGAAGAAGTATATGAATGGTTTTATCAGAAATTTGTACGACTTGATTAATTGCTGAGACAACTGCTTCTTGGAGTACTTCTTCACCTATCGTTGCTGCATCGCAAGCTTTAGGACCATATTTAACTCTAGTGCAACATCGCCAAACAATCGATTTCTTTCCTCTATTGTTCCATGCGATTCTCCGATAAACATCCCCACATTTTTCACAAGTACACATTCCAGAAAGTGCATACTTACTTGAATAATTCCTTTTCCTACCTTCAGATGATCCATTGGCTAAATTGCTTCTCCTCAACAATTCCTCTTGCGTTCTGATAAAAGTTTCTCTGGAGATAATTGCTGGATGACTATTCTTTACATAATACTGTGGTTCTGTCCCATCGTTCTTTTTCCTTGTCTTTTCAATGAAATCAGTGGTGATTGTTTTTTGAAGTAATGCATCACCCATGTATTTTTCATTTTGTAGAATTCCCTTAATATTACTTGCGTGCCATTTTTTATGATTGGCACCATTCAGTATTCCATCGCGTTCCAATCCTTTCTTTATTTCATGAAAACTCAAACCTTCAAGATATTCTTTAAATATACGTTTCACAACATTTGCCTGCTGCTCATTAATGACAAGATTCCCTTCTTCATCTTTATCATATCCTAAAAATCGTTTATGATTTACCTGAATCTTTCCTTGTTGAAATCTAAACTGATAACCCATTTTTACGTTTTTAGAAATTGATTCAGACTCTTGTTGAGCTAATGAAGCCATTATTGTCAATAAAAGTTCTCCACTGGCATCCATTGTATTAATGTTTTCTTTTTCAAAAATGATGGGTACCCTTTTATCTCGAAGTAACCGAACATACTTTAAACAATCTATGGTATTTCTCGCAAATCTACTAATGGATTTAGTAACAATCATATCCACTTTTCCATTTAAACAGGCTTCAATCATTTCGTTGAATCCATCTCTTCTTTTCGTATTTGTACCAGAAATTCCATCATCTGCAAATATTCCAGCAAATTGCCAATCTGTATTATTAGAAATAAATTCTCGGTAGTGTTGAACTTGTGCTTCATAACTTGTTGATTGCTCTTCACTATCTGTACTAACCCTACAATAGGCAGCAACTTTTAATTTAGGATTCTCATTATTTTGTGATTTACTCTGTCCAATTTTTCTTCTTGCTGGAATCAATGTAATATCCTTACTCATAAATTTACCTCCTTAATCAACGTGTATATATATTGAGCTTGTTGATAAGGATCTTCAAACTGATTGCTTATACACTCTACTTTAAATACTACCGGAAAATATTTCTTTTCTATTTTTCGTGCTCGAAATTTGTGATATTTTTCTCCAATAGAGGTCCTTAATTTCTTTGTTCTATCATATACTTCTTGTTCCACAATTTGAAGAAATCACAGCAGAGCTTTCAAAGCACAAAGTGAAGAATCAGTTTTCCAGAGAATTCCTCAGACGATACTCTGAGTTAGACGGTGAAATAATAGCTCTCAAAAATCAAAACAATGCATTTATAGAAGAAAACAGTCTAAAAGAGTCTAAGGATAAAGCGAAGAGTTTGCTGGACAAAAACCTAGAGAAAATTTTGGCAAGTATAAATTTAATCCTAAATAACAAAATGCGTGAATTTAATGATAAGCTATACAAAATAAAACGAAATGCCCCTGTCATAAATATAACAGCTTCTAGTAGTTATATATTTTTTACCCCTAATGTTACAGGTACAGGCACAAACTTCAAAGGTCTTATTTTGCTTGATTAATCGTTGATGTATCTTTCCTATCTACCAGTCATTGCACATGATTCACTACTTTTCAAGAATGTTGATGATGAAGGTGTGAATGGCATTATAAGAATTTATGATGATGTCAAAAATTTAGGAAAACAAATATTCATTGCTTTTGACAAGCAGTGTTCTTACTCACAAGAAACTTATGAGATTCTTCAAGACAGCTGTGTATTGCAACTAGATGGCGATGGACATGAACTATATGATAAGTCTTGGAATAGAGAGGCAACTAATGAAACTCAGTTATAACAAACTATAGAAATTGCTAATTGATAAAGGATGGAATAATTCAAAACTTCGAGAGATAGAAAATCCTTTCATTAACCATTCAACTTGTTCAGGCCTTAAAGCGCGAACCTCCGCAGTACTTCTTGGCCAAGTTAGTTGTCCGTTTTTAAAACTCTTACAAAGCAGCCAGAAGCCTTCACCCTCCCAGTAGAGGGCTTTAAATCGATCACTTTTTCCACTACAAAAAAGGAAGGCGGATTTTGAAAAAGGGTCTAAATCAAATTGTGACTGAATAAGGTAAGCCAGTGAATCGATTCCTTTTCGTAAATCCGTTTTCCCACAAACAATGTAGACGGGCCCCAGATCACTTAAGTTTAGTACCATAAGCGAGCACCTTCTCTAAAATTTCATTTCGTTGAGAGGCATCAAGTGATGAGAAAAAGCTGAGCTCAATCGATCCCACTTTGCAACGAAGCAATAGCTCGTTTTTGGTTCGTTGCTTGCAATGTTGCGTGCCAGTTTTGGACATCTCTAGAGGGACAATGGGTTGTTTCATCATGAAAAATCCTCCAATCTTCTGTTTGAATACAGTATAACTGGAGGATTAGAGAGATGCGATACACCTCGTTATTGGGCGCTTACCCAAGATATGGATATAGACGTAACTCCACGTATGGCTCCTCATCAGAATTAAGTTTTGGAAACGCAAACTCTAAATCTGGCTCTGTAGCTGAGCGTGCAATTAAAGGGCTAGTCATGGGACGTAAGAATTGGCTTTTCTCTCAAAGTGTTGAAGTAGCTAAGTCTAATGCAAGCATCCTGTCACTTTTAGAAACTGCCAAACGAAATGACATAGACTCGGAGAAATATCTTACCTATCTTTTGGAGAAATTGCCTAACGAGGAGTCTTTCGCAAAAAAAGCAGTTCTAGAAGCTTATTTGCCAAAGTCAGAAACTGTACAAGCAAATTGTAAATAAAGAAAAGAATCTCCAGAGTCGAGTGACTTTGGAGATTTTCAATATATATCATTATTGGGTGCTAACGGATATTGTTGAAATCGTTCGTGATTAAATATAAAAATGCACTGTATTCGATTTATGAGTACAGTGCATTTTCATATCTATTTTTGTAATCCAGCGATTACTTCATTGATTTTAGATTCAATATCATTCAATGGAACCATGTACCATTCAGTAGCTTTTTTGAAGTTTCCATCTTGGAAGACAACCTGTTTGTCCTGGAATGCATGATGAAGGGTGCGCTCAAGCAGCTGAGCGTTCACATTTTGCACTTCAGCAGAAAGCATAATTTTTACAGGCGCATTTAAATACGTTACATCATTTTCTGCATTCGCAATTCTGCTTTCCACATCATTCCGAGTGAAGCCAATTTTATAAAGATTAGTCCATTTACTAATATCCGGATTCGTACTTAATGACTTCAGCACGTAGATATAACCTGTCGTAAACTCTTCTCCAAAACTTTCAGCCAACGTTTCCTCATCCACTGGTTCTGTCACCATACGGCCATGACGTTCCGTAGCGTAAAGTGAAGACGCGAGTGACCTGAATAACAAGGATTTATTTTCAGTTCCATTTTCGTAAACAACATGCATCTTAGCATTCTTATCACCATTTACATCTTCGTAAAAATCACCAATTGATACAACGTAAAGCATTACGCCATTTTGAACATAAAACCGGTTTGCTTGAATATCATACTGTTCAAATGGGATAATTTTTCGTCTCCCAGAAGCAATATCTGCGTGGACCTGATCAAATAAGCTCTTATACTTCTCAAAATGCCTTGCATGTTTTCTGCGACCAATTTTATCGGCGGCATTTACAGTTCTGCGATATCGGGAAACATCTAACAAATCGGAAAAATCGTCAATCATATCGTCTGACCCTAAGATATCATCCAGATTTAACTCGTCATCAATTTCAACTGAATCAGCAAGAAACTCTCCATCCTGATCGAATTCCTTCTCCAATAAGCCAAGAGTGTCATACTTCTTCACCTTCTCAGCTCTTTCAGGTTTTCCTCGAAATCCGCTAAGGCGAGCCCACAATGCACGTTCGCTAGACCATTCAGGAGTTTTTTCCGGCTCCCGTCCGTTTTCATTCACAAAGTCTATAATCTCCTGAAATTTAGTAACTTCTGGGTCTTGTTTTACAACTTTCTTTTTTTCAAATTGCTTGGTTAAATCATAAAAAGCGTCATCTTCAAAGATGCTATCTAAACTATTCGCCATCTTCTTTCGCTGCCTCTCTTTCACGTTTTATCTCAGCAAGTCGTAGCAAAGCAAAGGCCAAGTATTTTTCACCATCATCTTTACTATTTCTGTCAGGATTTCGACCATTTTCTGCACGGAATTTTTTAGCTGCTTGATAAGCCGCAACCAATTGTTCGTCAGTAAAATCGTATTTATTTGATGACAGATAATCTTGAATGAAACGAAGCGTTGGTGCGTCGATATCGCGACTAATCACTTCATACGCACGTTGGAACGGATTTACTTGATCAATTAAATCAATATTCAATTCATCGATGTTAATGAAACGGTCGGCCATCTTAATAATTTCTCGGCTACCATCTTCTGAAGTTGTTGTTCGGCCAGCTGCGATATTAATATCCGCAACCGTATGTTGGCGAACAGTTTCTAACTCTTCATTCGTTAAATCTGGATAACGTTCAATGATAACACGCGGAATCAACGTCTTATTAATCATTTTTGCATCTGCACCTGATACAATTGCTTTTTGGATATCTTGGCTTTGTAAAATACTAGATTTCAAATCTTCCATATCATTTTCGATGATTTTTTTCGTGCGTTCCGTGGTATCTGCAGGTTTCAATCCTCTAATTGAAAGATCTCCTGGTTTGTCTGGCTTATCATCTTTTGGTTTAAATTTGTAAACTGGTGCCAACACTTGTTCCATAAGCAGAGATGCAGAAATTGCCTTCATGATGCTGTTAACTGCAAAGAGTACTTCGTCGTCTTGTGCATCTGGCTGTGCAATAAGATTCGTAAATTGAGCATGGGTCTTATTAGGACTGTCACGCGTAACGCGACCAATGATTTGAATCACTTCAGTTAATGAGTTACGATAACCAATTGTCAGTGCATATTCCGCAAATGGCCAGTCAAACCCTTCTTTTGCCATCCCCAAAGCAATGATGATATCAAGCTTATCAAGATCTTTAATGTCATCCGTAATACTTGCTAGGTATGCTGAGACTTTTTCACGTCCTTCTTCATTCACGAGGTCGGCCACTAATAGTTTTTTACCATCTGGACGCTCGATTTCATAAATACCATCCTCGTTCTGTGTGATATTACCACCGTCCGTTAATAAATCAAGTATTTCATCCACTTCCGAATACTTGTCTTTAGTAGATTCACCAGAATTAACATTAGGAATATGGATAATTGATTTTTTGTTGACATCAATTACTTTATCCAAAGCATCTGTATATTTTCCACGGTAGAAACTATACCCCATTGCGAAGGATTTCAGATATTTATATCCTTCCAGTTGCTCATAATAAGTGTAAGTGACCTTATCAAATTTATCCTCATCAGCAGGTTCTAAAATCTGTACAGAATCGCCACGGAAATATGAACCAGTCATTGCCAAGATATGGGCATTAGAGTTTGACATGATGCTACGCAAGGCATTACCTAGTACTGAATTATCGTCGCGGCTCACATGGTGGAATTCATCAACTGCTAAAAGAGTATTGTCAAACAGCGAATCATCCAACTCTTCAAAAGCAAATCGCAATGTAGCATGTGTGGCAATCAGGATATTATCACTTGGGTCGGTCGAGTTCATGAATTTAACAAAGTGTTGAACCTTTGATTTTTCACCGCCACCAATAGTTAAATTATTGCTTGGCTTTACTTCCCAATCCCAATAAAAACCAAACTTCGATAATTCAGTATCTTTGAATGATTTTCCAATTGAGCGTTCAGGAACCGCAATAACCACTTTTTTAATTCCTTGATTATGAAGCTTATCCAAACCAACAAACATCAACGCACGAGATTTTCCAGAAGCAGGTGGGGATTTCACAAGCAAGTATTGTGATGCGCGTTTTTCATAGACACGTTCTTGCATCTCACGCATCCCGAGGTCGTTTGTTGTTTTCGATTGATTTTTATCAAAATTAATTTCAAATAAATTACTAGTCATGTGATTTCCTTTCCATATAATCCATGATGAGATAGGTAGTATTCAATATATATCTTATTTCATCTTCTCTTAAATTATCAGGAAGATTATGTTTAAACTGTTGGTTTTGCAGCCTTTCATATGAAGAAATTTGTGACATAATTAGTTCTCGAAATTCCTTAGGTTGCTCTGAAAGAAAACTACCAATGTTTGGTTTTTGATTTTCAAGAGACTTATTATTTTGAAAAATAGCTTTAAAAAACAATTCCATTGCCAATCGACCATTATCAACCGACTCACGAAAATGTTTCATTGCAAGATTTCTTTGAGCCTTAGACCAAGCTTCAGGCACACCTTCGTATTCTGAAAATTTTTCTTTAATCTTTTCAATAGTTTTTGTATCTTGTAAATTTGCTTCATTCGGAAACTTCTCAATTGTTTCTTGTAACAAGTCGGAAAGTTCTTCAGGCATTATTCCCGTGCCACTCTCAACAATATCAGTGAGAAACTGAATGACTTGATTCACTGAAAACATTGATAAATTTTGTTGAGCGACGTTTTGTTTATTCATCATCTTTGGGGCTTGAGAATATTTGATATCAATGTCATTCGTAGCACCAAAGCTATTAGTCAATGACAATATATCTGCCATTGTATAATTGTCTTTCAAAACGGATGCAATTTTCATTGCCCAGGCTCCTGGAATTTGTTCACTCATTTATTTGTCATCTCCTGATATAGTTTTAGTAGAGTTCCAAGTCGATCTTCATCTGATTCAAATGGACGTTGTTGATAAGCTCTATCAACAATTCCATCCAGTTCCTCGTGTTTCTTACGTAAAGATTCTGGCATAGTGTCTTTATTATACAAATCAGCTAATGTGCCGCCTTCGTATTCACGTAAATCTAATATTTCAGTCATTACTCGTGCCATTTCATTTTTACGTTGAGTAGATAAATTTTGAATTGGGAATGTGTTGTAAACTAAGCCTGCCGAATACCGATAGTCTGTTTTTAACTTTCCACCAATTGAACGAAGCCACACCATGTGCATGCGAGATTCTAAAAGACCGAGAAGCCACATTGGTGCATTGTAAATAGCCATAGCAGAGTCGGAAATTATAGTATCGCTTCCAACTATTCCCATAGGTACATAATCTCTTTTTTCTGACGATACACGAGGAATTAGAATGCTATTTTCACTAAATTCATCATGCCGTACTTCACCAAATGACCATGGTTTCTCAGCTAATGCTCTTGTTTCTTTTCTCTTGCTTTTTTCCCTGTAACCTTTTACATTTTTTAGTGTTTCTTTAATAAGATGATTTTCTCTGTATTTGTTTACGTCACCTTCCTTCAACCATAAGGTGTATCTCAAATCTCCATTTATTAGCCCTGTCGACCCCAAATATTTCTTAAATAAATGTTTTACATCTGGATATTTTTGGATCAAATCCTGATAATCTTCCACAGAAAATACTAGATTACCTCCATCATTTGCCATGCTACCAAATTTCAACGCTGGTAAGTTTGAAATACTTTTTCTTGATTCATCTACAAATACATTTTCTCCATTTGCCAGATAAGCATTAATATTTGAAACACTCATTACAGTGCCATTTTGCAAATATAATTTAGGCTGAATATTAACGTCATTTGTCATACCAATAATAACAACAGTTACCCCTGCGTTGTTTTTTGCATTATTGTTCCATTTAAAACTCTGGTAGGCAAATGAAATTCTTACTTCATCATTTAAAAGATATGGCCAAAGGATACTTACTTGTTCGCCTTGACAGATTGAATTGGTAGTAACAAAAGCAAATGAACCATGAGAAGTTTCAATATATTGCTTAGCTTTCCAAAACCAACCAAAAATATAATCGAGTAATTTATATTTTCGAATATCCCCAACAAGATTCTTCATATCTTCACGTTGTTCAGCATTTTGAAGACTTTTCCCAAGATATGGAGGATTACCCATTATATATATTTCGTCATTTTCTTTTAATCGCAAAACATCATTCCAATCAATGCGAAGCGAGTTAGCACACACTATATTCCCGGCATCTTTCAACGGTAACAACTTGGCAATGGTCCCTGGGATTGCTTCTTCAAGTTCCTTGTTCATTTGGTGTTCAGCAATCCACAAAGAAAGTCGCGCTACCTCATGAGCAAAATCATCCAATTCAATCCCGTTAAAATTGCCCAGATGGATAACTGATAATGGCATGGAATCATTATTTTGTAAGTCGCCCAACAACTGTAAAATCTTAATTTCAAGTCGGCGAATTTCTTTGTAAGCAATAATAAGGAAATTTCCCGAACCACTGGCAGGATCCAAAAATTTAATATTAGAAATTCTCGTCAACAAAGCACTCAGGTCATTGATGATTGTTCTCTTATTATCGTTTCTTGTTTTTTCAGTAATATCCTTCAGTTCGTTTTCTTCACTGCGAAGTTTTAAAGTTTCAAACGCCTCTGTCAAATCATCTAAGAATAACGGTTTGATGACTTTCATGATATTCGGCACGCTTGTATAATGCATACCAGCAACATGGCGGTCCTCCGCTGAAGCTACTGATTGAATCATTGCTCCAAGAATATCTGGGTTGATTTCATTCCAATTTAGCAATTCCCCAGCTTCGATAAGCAGTTCTCTTGAGACTTTTGAAAAGTTCAAATCCACATGTGGTTCACCGAATAATTTTCCATTAACATATGGAAATTCAAGTAACCACTCATCTTTACCGTTGCGAGCTAACTCATTAATATCCAAGATTGCAAAGAGTTCTTTGATTACTTCGTTAAAATTCGAACCATCTTCAGCTGTTCTTGTTTTTAGAACATTTGTAAAGGAACCCTTATTCATAATTCCTGTGTCTTCTGCAAACAGCAAGAACAACACTCGAATCAAGAACAAGTTAAATGCATGTTCGTTTGCATCAGGATTATCTTTAGCCACCACATCATATAGCTTTGCAAAGCGTTCAGCCGCTTTACGATCGGCTGGATTTTCGGCTTGATAATCAGCCTTCTCAATTCCATTCCAAGCTAAGAAAAAGTCAGCATTTGCCGGCAACTCTTCAATTGGGATGTTTAGCGTTTCATGTGTTTTCGTATCAATCGCAGCGATATCAGAATAATCATTTACCAAGATGTATCGTGGTTTAGATTTTTGTTCTTTGATTGATTGAGCAATCGCATCAATCGTAATGACAACATCACCTTCGATTTCTTCATAGTGAAGCTTGTTCTTAATCACAAATGGCTCACCATTGTCAAATTTTGATTTTGCTCGTGTAATTGATGTTTTAGGAATATCATACAACGCCAAAAATTGAGTGATGAAGTCATCCCCACTATTATTCGAAAGTATTTTTTTTACACCATCTTCAATTTCAGTGATGTTTAAAACTTTATTTTTTGCCATTTACTTAACATCCTCCGCGTCTAGAACATCATAACTAATTATTTCACTAACATCACCATTCAAAGAAGCAGCAATTTTCAATAATGATTCCATTGCCACTAACTCATTTTTTCCAAGTTTTGCTATAACATTAGGCCTGACACCTGAGATTTCACGGAGTTGAGTTTTGTTCATATTCAAATCAATCAATAACTTCCATAATTTATTATAAGAAATTGACATACTGCACCTCTATTCTACTGTTACATTCTATTATATCATTTATGAGCTATCAATATTACACGAAACATGAAATATTTTCGCGAACGCAAACTTTTCATGAAAACTAAAATCCTTCAGCATAGTTCTACTAAAGGCGAGATAATAATTATTAGTTCCACTTTATTTTAACTAGAATCCCTAGCTGACGAGCTAGCTTCTCAATTTTGATTCTGACATTCTTCTTGTTGAAATTTGCATAAACCCATACACCTTCAGCAACATTTGCAGAATTAGGCTTACCATGTAAGTTGACAGTTTCCGACCTAGAATCATAGCAAACGAAGGCGTCTCATCAACAATCAACTCTTGTAATTGATCAGTGTACTTTTCATCAGTAAATAGCTGCGAAACAAAATCAACCAATAAACCTCTGGCTGATTTCGAAGATAACTGTTTCCCATCATATTCAATTTCATATTGTCCAGAAGAGCTATATTCATAAGTTGGATCCTCACTGTCTTCAGAAATGCCAAACAAATCAATGTTTGCAATCTCATCAATGATTTCAAACACTGTGTCATATAACTGATCTGACTTAGCCTTTTGAAGTTTATCAATGAATGAATCATTTCCTGATGTGTAATTCATCATTTCATAGTCAGATTTTTCAATGAAATCCTGTATGAGTCTTTTCTCCAAATAATCAGTATCAGCTTTTGACAGATTACCATCCGTTCTTGAAAAGAATAATACAGAATCCATCCAGTCCTTTTTCTCATTTGTAAAATGCTGAGATAAACGTGTCGAAATAGACTGACCAGCAGCTTGTCCCACATACCGTTAATTTCCTCCAATTAGTACGTAAACGGCTGGATAATTTGAAAACTCTTGTTCTTTCAAATATGGAAAATCACCCTTAGTCATTGATATCAAAAAAACCGGCTCACGTTCAAAATATGAAATATTGTCTTTCTGTGCATCTGAGAATATAAAAATCTGCTTCATGATCATGTCTCCCTTGAAAGTTCGATAATATATTATATCACGTAATCGTTATCAAAATCATCTACGCTATCAACTCCACGGTGTAAAACCTGTCAACTCAAAGCTTTAAAGCATTTCTGTCAACTCTACGGTTATCCCCAAAATTGTCATTTTTGCACCAAAAAAGAGCAACTCAGGCATTACCCCAAGTTACTCGAAACCTTATTATATCAACGTTCCACTCGTGTCAGCAGACCTACACACTCACAATGGGTTGACACGAGCCGATGTACGTCGGGGAACATATTATCAACCCAGCCTGTTCGTGGAAACAAGTCCACGACAGTTTTTAACAATAACTTTTCTATCGTTAAAACTTATTATCCCGACAAACTGGAAGTTGTTTATCCAAAATGAAATGGAATAACCATATCAAGTAAAGCCGCAAGAACTATACTAATCGTTCCCATTAGCGCAGAACTCCTCAATGTGTCTCTCCTCAAAACAATAAGTCCAATAATAAAGACTATCACTTCCAAAACAGATTTTGCATTAAAATACCAGCATCCATATACAAAGCACATATTGAACAATACTGCCAAAATCAGCGCTGATAGTATAAATGCCAGTTTGCTTTTCCCCTTTGCATACCAACAGACAAAAGCCAATAATGGAGAAACAGCTGTAAATCCAAACCAAATCATCGCATAACTTCTTGGGAAAAATCCTGCAATATAGTTTGAATACAAATAGTAGCTTGCAACCATACCAACAAAGAATACAAAAACATTGATGCTTGCTCTTATTGCAGAATTGCTATAAATAGAAATACACAGTGCAATCAATATCCAGATTGCAAAATGCCCAAGAAAATTACCAATATCTAAGACTACATTTATTGCCATAAGCACACCTGGAAGTTCAGTTTGACGAAAATCCAGATATTTTGAGAAAGCTCCCAAAGCTATTCCGAGAAACAATATTGCTATGGTATTTATAAGTTTTCTATTATTGGATATTGGATTTTCTGCATTCCTTATATCATTCAAAAAATTTATCATAATTACCCTCACAAATTCAAATTTAGTAATATCGTTACTTACTCTGATATTTGTACTTCAATGCTTCAAGGATTGCATTCATAATATCCATATCGAATTCTTTCTTTGAGATATCCATTGACTTAAGCATCTTCTTGTTTTTTCTAAGTGACTTCCACAAGAGCTTCTTATCCTTGTCGTCTAAATCGATCTTGTAAAGCAGATTGGCAAGAGAAACAATGAAGTCTTTATATTCTTCACAAGTACTTTTCTTTGCCTTTCTATCCTTCCAAGCCATAAATTCCTCAAAATCCTCCACTGAGAATTTTGGCATTAAGCCTTTAATCGGATTTATCAAAAGCTGTGTTGATGACAACATTAAATTCACATAAGAGCCCAGTGCGTATTGCTGTTCTTCTGTCATCAAATTGTAGTCTAGGCCAAACGTCCGAATGTTCTCAATTGCCTCATTCAGCATTCCACTCTCATCGATAATACGAGATATACGTTCTTTAAGTTCTACAATTGCAAGCTCATAGGATTTCACATCTCTATGACTAATGGCAGCGAATACATTCTCCAAATGCTTTTTGTCACTGCTACTCTTCCAGAAGAGCAGACCACTTGCCACAAGAGACACTCCAGCAATAGCCCATCCAACCGGATCTGCTAAAGCAAGAAAAGCCTCACCAGCAGCCATTCCTCCGCCACCAGCAGCAAGAGCGCCACCTCCGAGCCAAGCCAATGCAGCATTTGTAGCTGCTGCACCACTAAGTGCAGATATTGCTGTTCCTGTTGACGCAACACCAAATGTAGTTGCAACTCCCATCGCCACTGTCGGCCCCATCGTTACAACTGCAACACCGAGACCAGCTCCTGCGGCACCTGCACCTGCATTTTTGATAGCAGCTTCCTGATAATCTTTCTCAATCTTCTCCGCCTGCTGTTTCCAGTTTAATCTGATCTGTTTAAGCTCTTCATATTGAAGTTTCTTATCGCTAGGAACATTTCGAATCTTATCAAATAATTCCTGTATACTTGTCAACGACTCATATAATCCACTTGTATGGATACCAAGCTCTTCAATCGTTTTATTTGTAAGATTGATTGCAGCTTGCGCCTTATCCTGGGCCTGTTGAAGTTTAGATTTCTTTTTACTTTTCATCTATGCGTTCCCTCCTTTGAGGTAAGAATCAATATCCGCTTTGTTACGTAATATCTGATCCTTTGGAACATTTCTTTTCTCTGCCAACAATGTGGATTTTTCAAAAGCCTTGATGTACATGTTACTTTCTTTTAATTCTTGTGTGAACAAAAGCAAGTCTTTATCGTCATACGCTTCAGCAAGGAACTTTAACCCCTCAACATAACCAGCAAGAATAATCTTCTCTCGTCTCAAAACTACGACCTCGTCCTTTAGTGAATGCCGTTTTATTCCTCTGCTAGCTTCTCCATACAATGAAATAGTGAATCGTCCTACGCCAACTATATTCAATCGCATGAAAAACTCAGCAACATTAAATGATCCGCCACCAGTAATAAACCCACGTGCAACTGCATCACCCGCATCAACGAGACAGAATGTACCATGAGCTACAGTAAGCATACGTTTTACGGTTGCATTGCTAAACGGCTCACAAGACTTCCATAATGATGAAAACGTCCTGCCTGCTTTTTCTGTTGTAGTAAAAAATCTTATCAGTCGTCTAATCGAATACATCGATCTAACTAAGATTTCATTTACAAATACAGGTATCGCCTGCGCAGCTTGAAATCTAACATCGTATCCCTGCTTATATATCTCCAGCGCTAGCTCATTAAATGACTTATCAAATTCACTTACTGGTATATTCAACTTTCTCTTAATTGCAATTATGTCATTTGTCCAGATCCAGAATGGTGATGGAATACCCATACCACGTCCTTTGCTACTTGAAGATCCAGACATATCTGAAATCAGATGGCCAAACCAATTTATAAATCCACAAAACAATTTGCTAGGAACATTATTTCCCTGCAGTTCAAATTTTCCATCGGCACCCTGTAATGAGATTAATTCACCACCAGACACAAAATGAGAAGTATTCGTAAACTGATCAAGAATTGAGAAAAACAAACCTAACAATGTTGGATTGTGTCCTAGCGATTTGAAGTGATGGTTCTTAGGGCTGAGATCAAATACCCAGCTAGCCGCATCACCTGCGCCTCTCTGATCATATGGAATTTTGAATTTCTTTTCTAAATGTTTTATAGCAGCAGACAACGAATTATTATTCGAATCCTCCCAGCCACACATCTTCGCAAAATCCATAGTGCGATTTTCAAACCATTTATCTGTAACGTCCCCAACAGGAGACTCTCCAGGTTTTCCTACAAGGAATATATCCATCACACCACAGATTGCTCCACTGCATGCTGCCAAGATATAATCTGTCTTATCACACTCTGGCGTTAACTTTTTTAGAGTGCTAGTGCTCTCATTCAGTTTTGAAGCGATTGCTGATAGTTCCACTTCAGCACTCGCCAGCGCAGTCTTTATGTCAGAAGCAAATTCATAACCGTCTTCGCTTATGCCAAGCTCTAACAGCATTATTGCATCTCTTGTATTATCTTTAATTGAGATAGCCATTTGCTTCCCTCCATTCTTTAAATCACTCATTCAAATTGGGGTTGTATCTCGAATAACATTTTAACAAGTGGCATATAAATCTAAAACCAAAATCTAAAATATCATTTTAATAATGAGTAGATATGTTTCAATATAAGAAATACGGACTTTCATGAGCTATTGCCTAATCTCAAAAAAGCCCGTAAATACGCTACTTTTCGCTATTTATTTATCTTTTCTTGACATCCACACCACGCACTCCACATGGTTCGTCATTGGGAAGAGGTCCACGGGTTGGACTTGTTGTGCTTGGTAACCTAGTGCTGCGAAGTGGACCAAATCACGCGCCATGGTAGCTGGGCTGCAGGATATATAGACAATCTTTTGCGGATTCATTTGGCAGCTTGCCTCGATAAAGCTTGGGGTTAAGCCTTTACGTGGTGGGTCAACGAAAATTACATCTGGCTGGATGCCCTCTTTTGCCCATTGTGCCATAACTTTTTCAGCGCTACCGGCGACATAAGTGGTATTGGTGAAGCCGTTGAGTTTCGCATTGGCAATCGCATCTTGCACAGCTTCCTCTACAACTTCCATCCCATAGACTTGTTTAACCTTGTCCGCCACTGATAAGCCAATGGTCCCAATTCCTGAGTAAGCATCAATAATGATATCTTCAGGCGATAATTGAGCAAAGTCATAGGCAGTTTGGTAGAGTTTTTCGGCCTGAAGTGTGTTGACTTGGTAGAATGATTTGGCAGAAATATGATAGGTCTTGCCTAGTAATTGATCATTAATATACCCTGGGCCAAACAACACTTTTTCTTGTTTACCCAAAATGACATTGGTTTTGTCTTCATTAATATTTTGCACAATGGTCACGACATTTGGTAATGCTTGGGTGATTTGCGCAAGAATTTGATCGACTTGGAAGAATTTTTCTTTGCGCGTCACAAAGACAACCATCATTTCACCGGTATAGTGACCTTTGCGAATGATGAGGTGTCTTAAAAAGCCTTCGTTTGTTTCTTCATTATAAGGTTTGACATGGAATCGGCGTAAAATATCACGAATCTGGATAATTGCCGTATCAATGGCTGGATCTTGAATGTAAAAATGCTCAATTGGCACTAGGTCATGACTATTTTTACGATAAAAACCAGTTTGTAATTGATTCTCCACACGACGAACTGGTATTTGGGCTTTATTTCGATAGCCAGTTGGATCAGTCATACCGATTGTTGGTAGTACGGGTACTTCTGGCATTTTCGCCACTTTTTTCATGACATTGGCGACTTGTTCTTGTTTGAAAATCAGTTGTTGGTCATAACTTAGATGGGCAAGTGGGGCAATACCGGTACGAATCAATTTTTCATCTGCATTTTCGACACGGTGTGCTGACTTTTTGATAAAGTTTTTCACCTTCGCAAAGCCAAATTTATTGCCTACTTTTAGCACATGAACTTCAACCGTTTCTCCGGGCAAAGCATTTTCGATAAATAAAGGATAACCCTCTACTTTAGCAATGCCCATTCCTTCATGCGTTAAGTCAATGATATCAACTGTTAAATCTTGATTTTTTGTTACTGGGTATGTTTTCATAAAATCTCCTTCATATTAATGATACTCAATAAAGAAACCTTCCATATCTCCCTGAATGACGTAGACTGGCAATGTTTGGCTATCTTCAGGAATCAAGCCATAAGAATACAACCGCAACTCTTCAGGCATTGAAGATATTGGTGTACCAGGAAGATAGATTGCCATGCGATGATTCTTACTAATTCCATAGGCTTCGGAATATTCGTACTTTCTATTCTCTTTTATTTCTGAGCTGCCCACTGGTTTTTCATATTGTAAGTTTTCTATGTCGACTTCATAAAGCGTTGGACTGACTTGATGGGGTCTTGTAAATTGTCCAGAAACCTTACTTTCAGAAATCGTACCACCTGGATAGCCCGGTCCAGTTGAGCCCATATCAGAATCATGATAGACATCAGAAAACGTGCCATTTGGTCCAATAGATAGTGATGAACCCCAACCACCTGCACCACTTGAGAAGACAAAATTCTTGCCAACTAAGGTATCTAGAATCGTTGGTTGCGCAGCGGGTTTGGCTGGTGTCGATGTTTTTGTTTTCTCAGCTTGTGGTGCTTGACTGGTCGTTGTTTTAGATTGCGTCGTTTGATCTTTGGTTGTACTTGTTTGTTTCGTGGTTGACTCAGTCGTGCTTGAAGATGTCTTGGTCTTTTTCTTCTTGTCTTTAGATTGACTGGTGCCTTTCTTTTTGATAACTTTGCTGCTGGTGGTTGTTTTGCTTTCGGTCTTTTTAGTTTGGTGACAGCCGGCTAGACCTAAACTGGTGACTAACAAAGCTACAAACATCCCATTTAAAACACTTTTTTTATGTTTATCCCTCTTTTCCAGTCTCTCCTGTAAATAATAATTCCATCATTTGTTTTGCTTGATCATCACCAATATAATAAACGATATCTCCCACTTCAATCGTTAATACTGGTCCCGGGGATAAAATCATTTCCTCACCACGTTTGACAGCCATAATGGTCGCTTTGGTACGATGCCATAGATTTAACTGTCCGACTGTTTGTCCTAATTCTTTAAAAGCCTCTGTGACAACTAATTCAAACGGTACTAAGGTCAAACTATCCTGCGTGCGGCGTGATTCAGTTTCCAATTTACCGATTAATTCAAGAGTCGTTTGTAATTCTTCTTGTTGACGCTTAATACTTTCTCGCAATTCCTGTTTGGTTTGCGTTAATTGTTTGAGGTTTTGTGAACGAGCAATGAAGGCACTGGCTTTTTCCTTTGATCGTACATAAACACCACTCCCATGAATCACTTCGACAATCTCCAAGTCTGCCAATAGATTCACCGCTTTACGGGCAGTTTCTGGTGAGACCCCAAAGTTTGAAGCAATTGTCGTGCGTGATCGAATTTTTTCGCCAAGTGGATATTTTCCATCGACAATCCTTTGTGCTACCATTAAAGCAATTTCATGGTATCTTGATTCAGTACGTTTAGGCTTATTTTTTGTTGTTTGCATAATTACATCCTTCAGTTCTATTACTAATATTATGTCTTTATTTTACCATTTTTAAAACTAAAAAAAAACATCCACTATGACAATTCATTTAAAGCCAATTCAAAAATTCAAATAAAAAAACTCTTCCAAATATGCCCTAAGTAATGCATGCTTGAAAGAGTGCTTTTTTTATCCAATTTTATTGTCGCCATCGATATCTTCGTCATTTAATTTCTCGACTTCTTTGATAAAGTCTTGGCTAATTTCTTCATATGCTTCCTCTTCACCAATCACGGCTTTATCAGGAATATCATCAAGGTTGGCAAAGAATTCGATATGATTTTTTAGATTTCTAAAGGTCATCGGCGCATCGCCACCATATTCCCCATCTAAATTAATCATCAATTGTTTGCCATCTTCAGATGTATGTACCTTTAAATAACTTGTTTTGGCATAAATGATTCGTGGGTCATCGACATGTTTTCCCCCATTTAAGACCAAACCGATTAAATGCAGAATTTCTAAAATGTTAGCGGTTTTAACGATAATCAAGGTGAAATTGCCATCATCTAGCTTAGCATCTGGGACGATTTGTTCAAAACCACCTACCGAATTGGTTAAGGCTAAGAAAAACATCGAAGCATTTCCTTGATATTCACCACCATCATATTCTAAATGCATTTTAATTGGTTTAATTTGTGGCAAGAGTTCGGCCCCTTTGACTAAATAAGCCAAATAACCAAAAATGCTCTTTAATTCAGAAGGTACCTCATAAGTTAATTCAGTTAAGTGCCCTCCTGCTGCAATATTGATAAAATAGTCACGATCTGTTTGACCGATATCCATTTTGACTGTTTGGTTTTTGATAATCACTTCAGCTGCGGCCTTGATGTTGCCTCGAGGGATTTTCAGTGCTCGGGCATAATCATTGGTCGTACCTGCAGGGATAATTGCCATTTTCGGACGATTTTCCAAAGGAGCAATCCCATTGACCACTTCATTAATTGTACCATCGCCACCAGCAGCGACCACTAAATCGAAGCCAGACTCACCTGCGCGTCTGGCTTCGTTTTTTGCAGAGTCTGGCTCTGGAGTGGTTGCATAGGCACTTGCTTCATATCCCGCTTGCTCTAAACATTCTAAAATATCCGCTAAATTGCGTTTTAGAGTTTCTTTTCCGGAAGTTGGATTATATATCACACGTGCTCTTTTCATAACTTTTCCTCTAACGTTTACCTAATTCTTGTTTTAATAATTGGTTAACCACACCTGGGTTGGCTTGACCTTTCGTTGCTTTCATAATTTGACCAACTAAGAAACCAACGGCACGATCTTTACCATTCTTGAAGTCTTCAATAGATTGTGCGTTGTTATCTAATACTTCATTGATGATTGGTAATAATTGTGCTGGGTCAGATAATTGAATCAACCCTTTTTCTTTCACAATAACCTTAGGATCGCCACCATTTTTCATTAACTCTTGGAAGACTTTCTTCGCAATCTTAGAAGAAATCGTGCCATCCACAATTAATTGAATCATGCCGGCTAAGCTTTCTGGCGTTAGTTTGCTTTGATTTAATTCTAGTTTTTCACTATTTAAGTAAGCAGATACTTCACCCATTAACCAGTTAGAAGCTAATTTCGCATCAGCACCATTTTCAATCGTTGCGTCAAAGAAATCAGACATTTCCTTCGTTTGCGTTAAGACCATCGCATCATATTCTGGTAATTCCAATTCATTGATGTAACGTTCACGGCGTTTAGCTGGCATTTCTGGCAAGCTTTGACGCACACGTTCAATCCATGCATCGTCAATTTCAAAACGAGGAATATCTGGCTCTGGGAAATAACGATAATCAGATGAACCTTCTTTGACACGCATTAAAATGGTAGTATTTGTTTTTTCATCAAAGCGACGAGTTTCTTGTTTAATTTCGCCACCTGATAATAAGACTTTAGCTTGGCGTTTTTCTTCATAAGCTAAACCTTTTTTAACAAAGGTCATAGAGTTTAAGTTCTTCAATTCTGTCTTGGTACCGAATTCTTCTTGACCATATGGACGTAAGGAGATATTGGCATCACAACGCATCGAACCTTCTTCCATCTTCACATCAGATACTTCAGTAAATTGGATGATCGAACGCAAGGCTTCAAGATAGGCATAGGCTTCTTCTGGTGAACGCATATCCGCTTCAGACACAATTTCAATTAATGGGGTGCCTTGACGGTTTAAGTCAACATAAGAATACCCTTCGTTACCGTGCATGTTTTTACCCGCATCTTCTTCTAAATGCACACGTTCAATGCGGATTTTTTTCTTTTTCCCTTCGACTTCGATTTCAATCCATCCATCATGGCCGATTGGTTGGTCGAACTGAGAAATTTGGTAAGCTTTTGGATTATCAGGATAGAAATAGTTTTTGCGGTCAAAATGTGTATGTTGACTAATTTCACAGTTTAACGCTAAAGCAGCTTTCATCCCGAATTCCAAAGCACGTTTATTCATTACTGGTAACACACCTGGATAGCCCCAGTCAATGACGTTGGTATTGCTATTTGGTTCTGCCCCGAAATGCGCTGGAGCAGGTGAGAAAATTTTAGAGTCCGTTTTTAATTCAACGTGGACTTCAAGCCCGATGACTGTTTCAAAATTCATTAGTTCGCGCCTCCTAAAATGACTGGTTTTTTCGTATGGAAGTCAGTTGCTTGCTCAAATGCTGCCGCTGCTTGATACATGGTTGCTTCGTCGAAATGTTTACCAATAATTTGTAAGCCGACTGGTAATCCTTCGCTAAAGCCACATGGCACTGACATACCAGGTAGACCCGCTAAGTTCACAGGAATGGTTAGGACGTCACTTAAATACATGGTAATTGGGTCATTGATATTTTCACCCAAACCATAAGCAACGGTAGGTGAAGCTGGACCAATGATTAAATCATAGTTCGCAAAAACATTCTCAAAATCTTGTTTGATTAATGTACGAACTTGTCCGGCTTTTTTGAAGTATGCATCGTAATAACCTGCTGAAAGTGAGAAAGTCCCTAACATGATACGGCGTTTGACTTCTGTACCAAAACCTTCACTTCTTGAGTTAACATAAACATCTTCTAAGTTTGAGATATTTTCAGAACGGTAACCATAACGAATACCATCAAAACGTTGTAAGTTTGAACTCGCTTCAGATGAGGCAATAATATAGTAAACAGCTACTCCATATTTTGAGTGTGGTAAGCTGACTTCTTCTACCGTCGCACCTAATGCACGGAAAGTATCAGCTGCTTTTAAGATAGCTTCTTTAACACCCGGTTGGATTCCTTCCCCTAAGTATTCTTTTGGTAAAGCAATCTTCATGCCTTTGACAGACTGACCAATTTTCGCTGTAAAGTCAGGCACAGAAACCCCAGCAGAAGTGCCGTCTTTTGGATCATAACCACTAATCGCATTTAAAGTTAAGGCATTATCTTTTACATTACGAGTCAATGGTCCAATTTGGTCTAGAGATGACGCAAAGGCAATCAAACCAAAACGAGACACGCGACCATAAGTTGGTTTCATACCGACGATTCCGTTAAAGGCTGCTGGTTGACGGATAGAACCACCTGTATCAGAACCTAATGAAACAGGAACTTGACCGGCTGCGACACTAGCTGCAGAACCACCTGAAGAACCTCCAGGAACTTTGGTGTGATCCCAGGCATTGGTTGTTTTCTTGAAATGAGAAGTTTCGGTACTACCACCCATCGCAAATTCATCCATGTTTAATTTACCCACAGGAATCATATCTGCTTGGTATACTTTTTCCATGACAGTCGCATCATAAATTGGATCAAAGTTGTAAAGAATTTTAGAAGCTGCAGTTGTGCGCAAATCTTTCGTTACAATATTATCTTTAATCCCGATTGGAAGTCCTGCTAAAACATTGCCTTCACTGATGCCTTTTTCGTCTAACGCTTTGGCCATTTCTAAAGCTTTTTCTTCGTTTAAAGTAATGAATGAACCCATGGTGTCTTCCGTTTCTTTAATACGGTCAAAAGTCGCTTGGGTTAAATCTTGCGCTGAAATTTCTTTTGAGACTAATAGGGCATGTAATTGTTCTAATGATTGATCATATAATTTCGTCATTATGCACCGGCCTCCCCGTTATCAATAATTGCTGGCACCTTGATAAAGCCATTTTCACTTTCAGGTACATTTCGTAATAATTCTTCACGGTCAAAACCTGGTTGTGCCACATCTTCACGCATCACATTGACAGTTTCGATGACGTTAGAAGTAAAAGGAACACCCGTAGTATCCACTTCTTCTAATAACTCAACCATATCGATAATCTTCCCTAATTGAGTCGTAAATTCATGTAATTCTTCATCTGGAAAGGCTAGTTTCGCCAACTTAGCGACATGTTTTACTTGTTCTTCACTAATCGCCATAATCTTCCTCCTATTTTTCACAGACCTTTTGTTAGTTCCGTTCATTTTCTATCTATACTTGGATATTGTAACATTTAATTGAAAATCATCCTAGTTAATTCAGAAATCTTTTTAAACATTTTTTCAAAAAAGTCACATTTTCTGAAAATAATTTGTAAAATAGCACAATTTCTTCACTCTTTTAGTCTGCGAGTGCTTCAACCATTTGTTCTTCGCTCCAAACTTCAATGCCTAAACTTTGAGCTTTGGTTAATTTACTACCAGCATCTGCCCCGGCAATCACTAAATCTGTTTTTTTCGATACCGAACCCGTGACTTTGCCCCCTAAGCTTTCAATTTTGGCTTTGGCTTCATCGCGCGTATAAGTTGTTAATTTACCGGTTAAGACAATGGTTTTATCTTTAAATGGTGACTCGACACTGGCTAACTGCGCTTGGGTAACACCAAGATAGCGCAAGTTCACGCCCGCTGCTTTTAGTTCTGCTAATAGTTCATGGACTTCATCATTGGCAAAGTAAGTCGTTAAGCTATTGGCAATCGTTTCACCCATGGTATGCAAGTTTAAGATATCTTCGGCTTTGGCTTGGCTTAAGTTTTCAATGGTTTCATAGTGCTCTAACAAGATTTTTGCAGCTTTAGCCCCAACATGTCGGATGCCTAAGCCAAATAATAAACGCTCTGCAGAATTCGCCTTACTTGCTTCAATCGCATGTAGTAAATTATTGGCTGATTTTTCTTTGACTTTATCTAAAGTTAATAACTGTTCTTGGGTTAAATAATATAAATCCGCGACATCTTTCACCAATTCTTTTTCATACATTTGCTCAATAACTTTCGGACCTAAGCCATCGATATTCATCGCCTGTCTAGAAACAAAGTGACTCAAACCTTCTTTCATTTGGGCACTACATTTAGGATTGATACAGCGCAGCGCCACTTCCTCTTCTAAGTGGACCAATTCACTGCCACATACTGGACAATGCGTTGGTTTAGGATAAGCGGTACTTGATGCCTCACGCTTTTCGACAATGGCATGGTCGACTTCTGGAATGATATCGCCCGCTTTGTAAATAAGCACATGGTCATTTATGCGTAAATCTTTTGCCTCGATATAATCCATATTATGCAGACTTGCTCGACTGACAGTAGTCCCTGCCACTACCACGGGATCCATCACTGCAGTTGGTGTCACAACGCCAGTACGTCCCACCGTCCACTCAATTTCACGAATCACCGTTTCAGCTTCTTCAGGTGGAAATTTATAAGCAATGGCCCAACGTGGAGCTTTAACAGTAAAGCCTAATTCATCTTGTAAGTTTAAATCGTTGACCTTAATGACAATCCCATCAATTTCATAAGGTAAGTCCGCACGCTTTTCATGATATTCCGTAATATATTCCCAAATTTCATCGACAGTTTGGCAGATACGACGGTTTGGATTAATCTTAAAACCTAAACGATCCAACGCTTGCAAGGCCTCTTCTTGCGTGGCGACTTCTAAAGGACCAAATTCCGCTACTGTATATAAAAAAGTACTTAAATTGCGTTGTGCAGTAACTTTGGTATCCAATTGACGGAGACTTCCTGCCGCAGCGTTTCTAGGATTAGCAAATGTATCTAATCCCTCTTGTTCACGTGCTTCATTTAATTTCATAAAGCTTTCTTTTGGCATATAGCATTCGCCACGGACTTCAATTGAGATAGGTTCTGGTAAAGTCATCGGAATGGAGCGAACAGTTTTCAGATTTTCGGTAATATTTTCACCGACACTACCATCCCCACGAGTGGCACCACGTACAAAGCGGCCATTTTCATAGCGCAAAGAAATAGACAAGCCATCAATCTTTAGCTCACATTCGTAACTATAATTGTGGTGGCCTAGTGCTTTTGCCACCCGTGCATCAAAGGCTTCAAGCTCTTCCTTACTGAACGCATCATTTAAGCTATAAAGCGGCACCTCATGCACAGCTTTTTCAAATCCGTCTAAGATTACGCCGCCAACACGCTGAGTAGGCGAATCTGGCGTAATACTTTCAGGATATTGGGTTTCTAATTGGACAAGTTCTTGATAAAGTTTGTCATATTCACTATCTAACACTTTTGGTTGATCTTTGACATAATAGAAATAAGCATATTCATTCAACGTTTTTTGCAAGTTTTTGATTTTTGCTAATGCTTGGTCTTTTTCCATGATTTTCTTCCATTCTTATATTTTTTCAATTGGGGCAAAACTAGCTAAAAGTCGTTTAATTCCTTGACCAGTAAAGGCAATATCTAATTCATAATCCCCATTATTTTCATGTACCTTCACCACAGTTCCAACTCCCCATTTTTTATGATTGACTTTATCACCAGCTTGCCAAGAAACATTGGCTTTTGGTGTAGCCGTATTGGGGAAGGTCTTTTTCGCAATTGTTTGGTACTGTGGTTTTTGGTAACTAGGACGATTTTGCGTTTGACCATAAGTACGATTACCATAAGTACTGCTTGATTTGGCACTACTTTGGTTTTGACGACTCTTCATAAAATCAGCAGCCGACATTCCTTGGCCAAAGGAGGCTTTAAACTCGTCACCTGATTGTAATTGACGTTTGGCATAAGTACCAATTGGCTCAAGTAATCCTTCCTCAATCTCATCGACAAAGCGTGAAGGTCGATTAAATTGGGTACGACCATAAATCGTTCGTGAAATTGCATTGGTAATATACAACTCTTCTTCAGCTCGGGTAATTCCTACATAGGCTAAGCGACGTTCTTCTTCCATGTCTGCTTCATCATCATTGGCACGCAATAACGGGAATAACCCTTCTTCCATTCCCACTAAAAAGACAATCGGAAATTCCAATCCTTTTGCTGCATGAAGTGTCATGAGTGTCACTTGACTTGTCTCTTCTTCTAAACTATCAATATCAGACACTAAAGCCAAATCATTTAAGAATAAACTTAATTTTTCATCATCTTCTACATTTTCGTATTCTGGTGACTGCGCAAATTGTTGATCAAAGGCTTGTGTTACGGTTAAGAATTCATTTAAGTTGTCAATTCTGGCATTGGCTTCAATCGTGTTTTCATTTTTCAAAGCTTCTAGATAACCAGTTTTCGCTAAAATTTCTTCCGTGAGTTCGGTAATCGATAAGTACGATTGCATCTTCGCAAAGCCATCCATCATTTCCCCAAACTTAGCTAATTCTTTGGCAGCTTTTCCTGAAACATTGGATAAAGCCACACTTTCGCAAGCCTCTAGCATCGACATCCCATGTAATTGCGCAAAGTCTCGAAATTTTTCCACTGATGTCGCACCAATCCCTCGTTTTGGCACATTAACCACACGTGCAAAGCTAATCGAATCTTGTGGGTTAGCAATCATCGCTAAGTAAGCTAAAATATCACGAATTTCTTTACGCTCATAGAATTTTTGACCGCCAACCATTTTATAAGGAATACTTGATTTCAATAACATTTCTTCGACCACACGTGACTGTGCATTGGTTCGATATAAAATCGCAAAATCGCCATAGTTTTTCCCTTGCCTTTGGATATGGTCATTGATTTCTTTGACGATAAACTGAGCTTCATGACGTTCATTATCACCACGGTAATATTGGATTTTCTCACCAGTTTCATTTTCGGTCCATAAGTTTTTCTTCTTGCGGTTTACATTGTTTTCGATAACTTGATTAGCCGCTTTTAGAATATTTTTTGTTGAGCGATAATTTTGTTCCAGTAGTATCACTTGGGCATCAGGGTAATCTTTTTCAAAATCCAAAATATTTTGCATATCGGCCCCACGCCAACCATAAATACTTTGGTCTGCATCCCCAACGACACAAATATTTTGAAAGCCACGCGCCAACATATTCACCAATAAATATTGTGCATGGTTGGTATCTTGATACTCATCGACATGAATATATTGGAATTTATTTTGATAGTGACGTAGCGTATCTGGTGATTGACGGAATAACTCAATGGTATTCATAATTAAATCATCAAAGTCCATACATTGATTTTCACGCAATACATCTTGATAGCGGGCATAACATTTGGCCACCGTCTGTTTGAAATAATCGGTCCCAGCTAAACTTGCGTAATCATCTGCTGTTTGCATGGCATTTTTCGCGTTACTAATCGCTGCGATAATCCCACGCGGCTCATGTTTTTTCGGATCTAGGTTTAACTCTTTAACAATCCGCTTCATCAAGGCAAGCTGTTCTGAACTATCTAAAATCGTAAAATTACGCGAATAGCCAATCGTTTCAACTTCTCGGCGTAAAATACGTACACACATCGAGTGGAATGTTGAAATCCAAACACTTTCAGCTACATCTCCTAATAACTGATGAATACGTTCTTTCATTTCACGTGCGGCCTTATTGGTAAAGGTAATCGCTAAAATATTCCAAGGATTTACGTAACATTCTTCAATTAAATAAGCCACGCGATGAGTCAACACCCGTGTCTTCCCACTTCCTGCACCAGCCATTAATAATAGTGGGCCTTGAGTAGTCGTCACGGCTTGGCTCTGACGTGGATTCATTCCATTAAGTAACGGGCTATTTACTGACATTGACAACATCCTTTTCATTTAGTTTCAATCTTTTTCATTATACCACGAATACACGTTCTATTAAATGCGAACACCAAAAAAAGCCCACGAATTTTCCGCGGGCTGGGATAATAACTATACAAAACATACTATCTAAAAGTAATCTCGTCAAAACAATATCAAAATCCGATGTCCGGACATTAATGGGATTTTATTTTGTCGTTGAGTAACCGTTCATATTTTTTGATTAAATCTAGAATCTGATTAAAATAATCCATCTTTGAATGAAAGAAAGAAACAGTCATCTGCGCTAAAAAAGAATCGCTAATGCCGCAATGGACTTCACTTATAAGCTGGCCTCTTTATGAATGAATTGGTTAATAATCACACCTTCTGCATAAGGTGTTAAAATTTCAAAACTTCCCATACACAAAAATAAAAACACTTGCAACCCAACAACCTTTTTATCAATTAATTTCATTTTCCATCTCCTAATTTTTGTTATCTTTAAATTATCATCTAAACCTAAACCAGTCAATAAAAAATGCCTAGCGCAGGGAAAGGCTAGGCATAAGGTGAAATATATATTATTTTTTGGCTAAACGTAAATTAGTCGACTTTCTTTTTCAATGCACCGAATAGTAAACCTGAAACGATTGCACCGATTAAGATAAAGGCTAAGTATAATAATGGTTTAGATACTAACAAGATTACGAAGATACCACCGTGTGGGGCCATTAATTTAATACCAGTTAAACCAACTAAAGCACCCGCAACTGCAGAACCTGCCATGAAACTTGGAATCGCGCGAATTGGGTCAGCAGCCGCAAATGGAATAGCACCTTCTGTAATGAATGAAAGACCCATAACGATATTTGATAAACCAGCTTCTCGTTCTTGTTTTGTAAATTTGTCTTTAAATAATAATGTTGCGATAAATACGGCAATTGGAGGAACCATACCACCAGCCATAACAGCCGCCATAATTACTGAACCACCTGTAGCCACAGAAGCAGCTAAGGTACCAGTACCAAAGACATAAGCCGCTTTGTTGAAAGGACCACCCATATCGATAGCCATCATACCACCTAAGACAAGTCCCATCAAGACAGCTGAACTACCAGATAAACCTTCAAGGAAGTTATTTAAGCCTGTGTTGATAGCAGCCATTGGAATGTTTACGAATAGCATCAAGAATCCAGTGATACATACACCAAATAATGGATATAAAAGAATTGATTTGATACCATCAAGTGAACGAGGTAGACCTGCTAATAGTTTTCTCAAGACTAAGATTACACCACCAGCTAAGAAACCACCGACTAATGCACCTAAGAATCCAGAAGGCACACCTGCTAGAGCTAAAGTTTTTTCACCACCAGCAGCAAATGGTACTTTACCCCAAGCTAAACCACTTGAAGCGATTGAACCAGCAACGAAACCTGCGACTAAACCTGGTTTTTCAGCAATAGAAAATGCGATATATCCAGCTAAGATTGGTAGCATGAAACCAAATGCCACGCCCCCAATATTTTTAAATAGAGAGGAAATTTCATGATAAGTACCTAAATTACTTAATTGATCTTTTGGCACACCCATGATGTTATCAAGTAAGAAGGCAATCGCAATCATGATACCGCCACCGATAACGAACGGAAGCATTTGTGATACACCGGCCATTAAGTGTTTATAAAACGCAGCACCTAAGCCTTGTTTTGAATCACTTGCAGTTTCAACGGCACCTTCACCGTTTGATTGATAAACTTCAGCTTTTTCATCTAAAATAATTTGAATTAATTCTTCTGATTTTTTGATTCCATCAGCTACTGGACGGCTTAAAACACGTTTACCAGCAAAACGAGGCATTTCTACTGATTTATCAGCTGCAATAATTACCCCTTTCGCACGAGCAATCTCATCAGCAGTCAAACGGTTTGCAACCCCTGAAGCACCATTTGTTTCAACTTTGATATCAACACCCATTTTTTCAGCAGTTTGTTTTAATTTATCTTCTGCCATGTATGTATGAGCGATACCTGTAGGACAAGCTGTTACCGCGACGATAAATGGACGATCTTCGCTTACTTTTTCTTCATGTTTTTCTTCTGATTCTTCAGCAAATAAAGCACGTACTTCATCAGGTGTAGAGGCTTGTTTTAAGCTTGCAACAAAATCAGCATCGACTAACTTACGTGAAAGTGCGGCTAACGCTTGTAAGTGAGTATCATTTGCTCCATCTGGTGCCGCAATCATAAAGAATAGATAAGTTGGTTGACCATCTAATGCTTCATAATCCACACCTGCTTGGCTTTTAGCAAACAATACCGTTGCTTCCTTAACCGCTGCATTTTTGGCATGAGGCATTGCAATTCCATCACCTAGACCCGTAGATGTTTGGGCTTCACGAGCTAAGATACCATCTTTAAAAGTTTTAACATCAGAGATACGGCCAACTTGGTATAATTTTTCGACCATTTCATCAATCGCAGCCTGTTTCGTAGTTGCTTTTAAATCCATGATCATTGCGTCTTTAATCAATAAATCCGTAATTTTCATTTTAATCCTCCTAGATTTTTATAGATTATAGTTTTGTAATATTTACTTCTGGCAATAATTCTTGAATAAATTCACCGGTTGCTAAATCATCTGAAAAAGCCGTAGCACTTCCGCATGCAACGCCCCATTTGAAACTTTCAACGGGATCTTGCGTTTTAGAATATTCGCCAATAAAACCTGCAATCATTGAATCTCCTGCACCTACAGAGTTTTTCAATTCACGTTTTAAGACATTGGTTTGATAGACGCCTTGTTGGGTAAATAATAAAGCACCATCGCCAGCCATTGAAATAATTACGTTTTGGGCACCATCAGCTAACATTTTCTTACCATAAGTAATGATGTCATCCAATCCGCTGAATGTTGTATTGTATAATTCAGCTAATTCATGATTGTTTGGCTTCACTAATAATGGTTTTTTAGGAAGTGCGGCTAAAAGGTCTGCACCTGTCGTATCAATGACGAAATCAGCTTCTTTATCTTTAATAATTTCAATAAGTTCTTGATAAAATCCTTGTGATAATCCTGCAGGTAAACTACCAGCTAAAACAACAATATCCCCTTTGCCCACCTTAGATAAAGAGGCTTTTAACTCGCTAATTTCTTCATCAGTTAAAACAGGACCTTGACCATTAATTTCAGTTTCTTCACCTGCCTTCAATTTAATGTTGATTCGAGTGTCTGATTGAATAGTTGTGAAATTTGTCGAAATCTCTTCTTCATTCAAGCAATCCTCGATAAATTTACCAGTAAATCCACCTAAGAAACCTAATGCTGTACTTTGTGCATCAATACGCTTTAAAATACGCGAAACATTAATCCCTTTACCACCGGGAAATTTATCATCACTTGTCATACGGTTCACACTACCAATTTCAAGTGAATCAACTCGTACAATATAGTCAATGGATGGATTTAAAGTCATTGTGTAAATCATGATGAAACCTCCGTAATTCTTGTTTGCAATTGCATTTTTTTGATGATTTCTTTTGGTGCTTTACTTGTAATAATTTCTGCTTGCGTTAAATCTGCAACATGCGTAAAAGCTGTTTGCTGAAATTTTGAACCATCAAGTAAAACAAAAGACATCTGACTTTGCGCAATTGCAAGTTTCTTAATTATCGCTTCTTCTGGATCGGGTGTCGTAAAGCCATTTTCTAGATGCGCCCCATTCATCCCCATGAAAGCTTTATTAAAACGAAATTGCTGTAACTGAGTTGCTGTAGAGAAACCTGTGATGGCATTGGTTGATAATTTTATCGTGCCACCTAAAATAACTGTTTCGATATTTTTTTCAACTAACAAGGCTGCATGCTTAACTGAATTCGCAACGACTTTAATCCCTAAATCTGGCTCAATAAATGGGATCATCGCCATTGTAGAAGTGCCAGCATCCAAGTAAATGACATCTTTTGGTTTGATCAAATTCGCAGCATAACGTCCAATCGCTAACTTCTCATCATGGAACTTTGCTTCTTTTTCCATCATGTTGGCTTCGAAGTTTAATTGTTGCTTCTTCTTAGCCCCACCATGTACCCGAATTAATAGTCCTTGATTCTCCAAATGTTGTAAATCACGACGAATTGTTGACTCAGAGGCTTCTAAAGGTTCAATTAATTCAGCAATAGTGATGATGTCATTTTCTTCCAAAGTGGATAGAATCCTTTGTTGGCGTTCATCTGTAAGCATTTACACTCACCTCCCACGAATGTATAGTATCATACTCATATCAATAAATCAATCATAAACGAGCAAAAAACTCCAAAAATAATCATATTGGAAGCGGTTTTAAGATAGACTTCTTTCAAAATCAAGCATTTTTACTTCGATTTCCGTCAAATAAATAATAAAAATTTTTATGATTAGTTGTCAAAGTAGCTTTCTCGTGCTAAATTAATGTAGGAATTTTTTAAACGCGAGGTGACAATCATGATTGAAACAATAGAATTTGGAAAAAACTATCATTGGATTATCTTGCACGCTGATTTTTTAACCAATGATACTACCGATTATCAAACGCTAGGCTTAGATGAGGAAACAATCACCTATGCTCTTGACCGCTATGAACGTGCACATACCGAATATCAAACGGATACAGATACTTTCACGATTATTTATAATGTTTTGAAACGCACCAAAGAAGAAAATCACTATGAAACTATTCCTATTACATTTATCGCGAAGAAACAGCAATTATTTACCATTTATAATGATGATAATGCGTATATTATTGATTTGATGAAAAAATATTTAGCCTATAATAATCAAATAAGCGTGGTAAAATTTTTATTTGTCGGATTATTTTTAATTTCTGAATCATACTTTCCATATATTGAAGCTTTAGATAAAAAACAAGAAGAGGTCAGTCGTAAATTACGCGAAAAGATTACCAAATCTGATTTATTAACACTTTCTGATATTGCGACTGGTATGATTTATCTTGTCGCCGCAACGAATCAAAATACGATTTTACTAGAGCAAATCAAAGGACAAATCATCTATAAACAATTTGATAAGATTGAACGCGAACAATATGTTGATTCCTTAATCGAGGCCAAACAGCTATCCAGTATGACACAATTAAATTCCGAAATCATCCAACAATTATATAGTACGTATGATAATATTTTGAATAATAATTTAAATGATCATATGTCCGTTTTAACTGTGCTCTCCATCTTTTTAGCGATTAGTGCTACCGTTACTGGATTTTTTGGAATGAATGTGACTTTACCGATTAAGAATTCACCGTATGCTTGGTTAGTGATTATCGGCATCTGTCTTGTTCTTTGTCTAATTTATGCCTTGATTTTACGTATTATTTTATGGAAAAAATGATGCACTTTGCAAAAAGGTTTGATACAATAAAGGAAATGAGTCGAGGTGAGGAAAATGGGCTTAAAATTTCAAAAAGATGATTTTTTAGAAAAGAAGTTAGAAGAATTTATTGTTTTTCCAAATGATTTTAAAGAAAAGAAAGAAGAAGTCGATATCGAACGCTTTTTAAATCCTAAACCTAAAACTGAGAAAAAAGAAAAAGCAGACAAATAAACGAAACGAGGAAGCCTAAATTGGATTGGCTTCCTCGTTTTAAATATTTGATACGGTAGGCGACTTAAATGTGTTTTTTCGGTAATTGCACCAACTTCTTGCTCACAAGGAAATTCAAACATTGCTTAAATCAGCTCTTGACGTATTTCATCCCCAATAGCCGCAAGTAAATCCGCTAAATCTGTAAATTCTTGTTGTATTCTATGTAACTCTGTTTGTTTGTCCATACGATCTACCCCTTATTCTTTCGTTGAATAAATTAAACCATAAACCGTTTAAAATGCAACGAAAAGCGTGATTGGGAAAGAAAATCGAGACGAATAAAAAAGAGCATGGATAGATCCACACTCTTAGATACTTATTCACTTAAACCGCTTAATGCTTCGATAGCCTGCCAAGCTTCTTCTTTTCCTTGTTTCGTCACTGATGAGAAAACAATAAAGGTATCCTCTTTTTCAAATTCCAGTGCTTTTTTAATCATGCTTTCGTGTTTATTCCATTTACCACGAGGAATTTTATCGGCCTTTGTCGCAACCACGATAACTGGAATTTCATAATACTTCAAAAATTGATACATTTGAATATCATCTTGTGTCGGTTCATGACGCATATCGATTAATGATACCACCGCTCTTAACTGTTCTCGTTGTGTTAAGTAGGTTTCGATCATTTTTCCCCATTTTGCACGTTCAGTTTTTGAAACTTTTGCATACCCATAGCCTGGTACATCGACAAAATGCAAGCAATTTTCAATCAAATAAAAATTAAGTGTCTGGGTTTTCCCTGGTTTAGAGGACGTTCTTGCTAAGTTTTTGCGGTCAATTAGCGTATTAATAAATGAACTCTTTCCCACATTGGAACGTCCTGCCAAAGCGATTTCTGGTAGGTTGGTATCCGGATATTGTTTGGGCGCCACTGCACTAATAACAATTTCAGCTGAATGAACTTTCATCACTTCATCCCTTTCTAAATTACATCTCTAAAAAATAGAGGCTGACAGTCTTGCCAACCTCATATTGCACATTTATCCAGCTTTTTGTTTGGAATAAATGATCTTTGGTTTTCCTTCTTCTAGAGCAGCTTCTTTGGTGATAATCACTTTTTCAATCGTATCATCAGAAGGAATCTCAAACATGACATCAAGCATAATGCCTTCAATAATCGAACGTAAGCCACGTGCGCCAGTATTACGTTCAATCGCTTTTTTGGCAATGGCTTCTAGCGCTTCGTGTTCGAATTCTAATTCTGTATGATCTAGTGCAAGTAATTTTTGATATTGCTTCACTAAGGCATTTTTTGGCTCAGTTAAGATACGAACCAAATCATCCACCGTAAGTTTTTCCAATGCTGTCATGACTGGTAAACGTCCGATAAATTCAGGAATCAAACCGAATTTTAGCAAATCTTCTGGAATAATATGTTGCATGATACTTTCATTTTCATTGAATTTCTTGTTTGAAGTACCAAATCCAATCGTCTTTTCACCCATTCGATTTTTGACTATTGTTTCAATGCCATCAAAAGCACCACCAACGATGAACAAAATATTTGTCGTATCAATTTGAATCATTTCCTGATGAGGATGTTTACGACCACCTTGAGGAGGAACAGAAGCAACTGTCCCTTCTAAAATTTTAAGCAAGGCCTGTTGTACCCCTTCACCAGAAACATCACGGGTAATTGAGACATTTTCGCTCTTTCTGGCAATTTTATCAATTTCATCAATATAGATAATCCCACGTTGGGCACGCTCAACATTAAAATCTGCTGCTTGTAATAATTTTAGCAGGATATTTTCAACATCTTCACCGACATATCCAGCTTCTGTTAGACTTGTCGCATCAGCAATAGCAAATGGCACATCGATGGTACGTGCTAAAGTTTGCGCTAAGAAAGTCTTACCTGATCCAGTTGGGCCGATTAAACAGATATTGCTCTTTTGTAATTCCACTTCATCATCATAGCTTTCCATCGCATTGATTCGTTTATAATGATTGTATACAGCAACTGATAAAGCACGTTTGGCAAAATCTTGACCCACAACATACTCATTTAATACTTCCAAGATTTCCTTTGGTTTAGGTACATCTGTAAATTCGCGTACTACTTCTTCATAAAAATCTTCGTCGATAATTTCTTTACATAATTCGACACATTCGTTACATATATATACTCCTGGTCCAGCTACAATTTTGCGTACTTCATCTTGTGATTTTCCACAAAAAGAACACCGAACCGTATCGTGACTATGTTGGTTATCACTCATGGATTAACAACACCCCTTTAAAAAACTATGTAGCATTAAATGGCTATATAAAAATATTATCATAAATGCTTTGAAATAAAAAGTAAGAGTACTTATATTTCAAAGCATTTAGCCATTTATCGATATTTAAATTAGAATCCAAACACTCCTGGCAATAGATAAGTTAGACTAAGCATAATACAGCAAGCCGTTATAATTCCTAGGCCAATAGGTAGTATACATTTTTTAGGAGATAAACCTAAAAGTGCAGCAATTAATGCACCTGTCCATGCACCTGTACCTGGCAGAGGAATCGCAACAAATAAGTAAATCCCTAACAACACACTATTTGGATATTTTTCGGTTAACTCTTTTCCTTTACGTCGTCCTTTTTCAGTAATCGCTTTGGCAAACTTTTTAATCGGACCTTTTACTGAAAGATAATCTAAAATCTTTTCAATAAATAAAATGATAAAAGGAATAGGAATAAAATTAGCGATTACACAAATTATACTTGCTTTTAACCAAGGAACACCAAGTAATGAGGCTGCAATTAAGCCCCCACGTAATTCTAAAATCGGTAAAAGCGAGATAATAAAGATAATGATTTCCGGACTTAAGACATGTTTTAACGTATCGATAACTGATTGTACCATTTGATCCCCCAAATAATAAAGATAATCCTATTATGCTTGATATACTTAAAAAAGCGAATGAAAGAAACCTGTTTTAAATAAATCTTAAAATTTACATGAAGAAGGCGGAAAAATACTGATAAACCCTCTTACCGTATTTTCCGCCTAACGAGTCTTATGATTAAGCTTCAACAGCTGTAGAAGTTACTAAATCAATAGCTTTCTTCATAGTAATATCGTGTGAAAGCATATCAGTAGTTAATAAACGTTTTACTTGATCTACAGGCATATTGTAAGTTTCTGCTAATTCAGCAATTTCTTTTTCAATTTCTTCTTCTGTAGCTTCTAAGTTTTCAGCTTTCACGATTGCTTCGATTACAAGATTTGTTTTCACACGTAATTCAGCATCTTGTTCGAATTGTTTGTGAAGGTCAGCTTCAGTAGAGTTAGTTAATTGATAGTACATTTCTGGAGAGATTCCTTGACGTTGCATATTGTTTAAGAATTCATCCATTGCACGATGTACTTCATCATGAACCATAACGTGTGGTAACTCAACCACTTCTGCATTTTCAACAGCTTTACGTAAAGCTTCATCATGAACAGCTTCTTGCGCTTGGCTTGCTTTAGTTGCAGTTAATTCTTCACGGATTTTAGCTTTTAATTCGTCTAAAGTTTCAACTTCATCGTCGACATCTTTAGCAAATTCGTCATCTAATTCTGGTAATTCTTTTTCTTTAACTTCGTGTACTTTTACTTTGAAGATAGCTTCTTGACCAGCTAAATCTACAGCTTGGTAATCTTCAGGGAATGTTACTTTCACTTCCACATCATCACCAGCTTTAGCACCAACTAATTGATCTTCAAAACTAGGAATGAATGAACCTGAACCTAATTCAAGTGAGTAGTTTTCACCTTTTCCGCCTTCAAAAGCAACACCGTCCTTGAATCCTTCAAAGTCGATAACTACTGTGTCACCTTCTTTAGCAGCTTCTTCAACAACTACTAATTCAGCTTGTTGATTACGTTTTTGATTTAAACGTTCTTCAACGTCAGCATCAGTTACTTCACGTTCTTGTTTAGCAACTGTTAAGTTTTTGTATTCACCTAATTTTACTTCAGGTTTTACTGTTACTTCAGCAGTGATTACCCAATCTTGACCTTTTTCCATGCTTTTTACATCGATTTTTGGTTGCGCAACAACGTCTAAACCAGCTTCAGCCACAGCAGCATCGTAAGCTTTTGGTAAAACAGCATTTAAAGCATCTTCATAAAGCGCTTCTTCACCAAACATACGGTTAAATACTTGACGAGTCACTTTCCCTTTACGGAATCCAGGTACATTTAGATTCCCTTTTACTTTGTTAAATGCGATTGTTAATCCTTGTTGAATTTCTTCTTGAGGAATTGAAAACGTTAGCACACCTTCGTTAGTGGCTGTTTTTTCAAATGTTGCAGTCATATATTTCCCTCCGATTTTATCTTTACATTTTTGATGAATATGATTCATGCATACCTTTAAATATTACACTAACCACGCAAAATTGTAAACCATTTTCATCTTAGTTCCGTGTTTTTTTCAATATTTTTAGAGATTAAAGCAAGTTTTGAATGATTTTTTGGTATTTTTCCTGAATGAGTTGGAATTGCTTGATAGTTGCGATATCTTCTTTTTCAGATATCTGCCCTGTTTGATAAAGCTGAATGGTCAAGCGTATATAGTCCTTTGCAGAAATAGGTGGTGTAAACGGATAAGTCAACGTCAATTGTTGCATCATATGCTCATGTAACATCTCATACAGTGCAGCATCTTCATTGGCCAAGCTTTGTGCTAAGATTTGCTCACATGTTTTCATAAAAGGCTGTTCATTCGGTGTTGTTAACGCAGAGCTTGCTATCTTTATATTTTCCTCAGTAAATACATCTTTTAAATAGATATCCATCGACAGCTCAAGTTGATTCATAAGCTCACATGTTTTAGCAATCAGAAATGGATTCTGCGCGTTGGGCAATAACTCTTGGATAATTGTTTCAAAAGTAGCAAGTGGCAATTGACTAATCAAAAGTTGAAACTCATCATTAAAAATTGGTCGAACATTTGTAAAAGCTGCTTGCCATTGCTCATATTTTTCTTGCAATTTATGGACATAGATACTTGCATAAAATTCTTCCGCACTTGTTAATTGTTTGTTCAGACTATCTAACGCATCATCTGGAAAATTGTTGCGTAACAATAATCGCCGAGCATATAAGAATGCATAATTCATAATGGTCAGGTGTGTATATTGAGGTAAATACTTTGCTGAACGTTCATAATTGTCTTGTTCTTCCAATGCTACTTCATAGGCTTTTTGTTGAAAATCTTGCATGAGATATAAATCAACTAGCCGATAATGATTATCTAATGAAGGATATTTTTGATAGATCTTTTGTGCCAACTGTTCTGCAAGTAAGAAGTTGCGCGCTTGTTTGGCTTCTTCAAAAGCTGTAAATAAAGCTTCATCTTGATTAAATATTTGTTTGTTCATACTTCACCTGTTTGGCTAAATGATATTTTTTAGGTTGCCGAATCATTTTTAAAGTAACGACACCGGTTTGAGCAAAAAAGTCGCCGATATGCGTTTTATCCGGTGTAAAGGCGCAGACAAGATACCCTAACAAGAAAAGGGGATTCACACTAAAAATAAAACGCATTGCCCCTTCACGAATTAAGATTGTACTCCAAGTTAGCTCTTTTTCAGTAAAACTAACTACCTTAATGCCAAAGATCATTTTTCCAATCGTCTGACCATCATTGTATCTAGTTAACAAAATGAAGTAAGCAAGATAGATACACGAACCACCAATAAAATTGACATAAGGATTCTCCATTGGTAAATTGAAACGTGCCAACCAAGTAAAGATTAACCCTTTCATACAAGCAATCAAAAAAACATCTACTAAGAAAGCCCAAAAACGAATCCAAAATCCGGCATAGTAGTCAGCTGGATACTGATTTGGATGTTTTGGTTTCTTGTTAGTAGCTACGTTTTTCAAGGTTTTGGTTTGACTAAAAAGCATCGTATCACCTACCCTCCATAATAATACATCGCTTTAGGAGCTTGCGGTGTACCAATCGCTTGAACAATCGCCTTCACTGCGTCTTCCGTACTCGCTTGTGGCTTAAGTAAATTCGTTTTAGCTTGTTTTAACCAACTAGCAAGGAAATTGGGCGTATTGGTTGTATATTCAATGACTTGCGCGTCTTTTAAATCATATTTATTTTGTAAATCAGCTAGGCAATCTTCTTCAAAACCAATTTCATCGACCAAGCCATTTTCCTTTGCTTGTAAACCATCATAAATACGACCATCTGCTAGTTTTTTCACCGTATCGATATCCATTTTACGCCCTTTACTTACCACATCAACAAAACGACTATAGGCACGATCGACATGTTCTTGCATGACTTTTGCTTCTTCAGGTGTGGTGGCACGTGTTGACGAACCCATATCTTTTAAGGCACCACTCTTATACGTTTGATCTTTTACCCCTAATTTGTCTAAAAGTGAGGCATAATTCATTCCGGACATGATTACCCCGATGGAACCGGTCACTGTCTCTTCACTGGCATAAATCTTATCTGCCGCAGCTGAGATATAATAACCGCCACTTGCTGCCATATTTTTCATATTGACATAGATTGGTTTATGGTGCGCTTGTAATTTTTGTAAGGCTTTTGCTAATTCGCTACTTTCATACACACCACCGCCTGGAGAGTTCACTTCTAATAGTACGGCTTTCACTGTATCATCATTATCAATCTTTTTAATCATTTCTAAGGTTTGTTGATGATTATAGCCGCTACTTGAAAATATACTACTATCTTGTGTATCAGCGATTACCCCGTCAATGGTAATTTTAGCAATTTTTTGACTACTATCACCTGGCGTAATAATACTTTCCTTTAAACTTTCCTGACTAGATAATAAACTTGATAATGCTTCCTCTTGACTGTCATTGACACTATTGATTGCAATGCCAGTTAAACTAATCAATGCTACACCTATCGCAATTAATACTGCAATCCATCTTCTTTTATTCATAAGTCACCTCTATAATTCTTGTTTGATGATTACTGCTTTTTGATCAGTATCTACAGCTTGCTTAAAACCTGAAAATTTTTCACCACTGATTATATCCTCGATTTCAAATGGTTCTATACTTTCAACTTGAATCAACTCCGCTTCAATTTCTTGCAAACTATCCCACCCAGTATCTAGAAATATCGGTGTATCCTCTGTCAGTTGATATTTGATAGATAATTGATTGATTCGTTCTTTTAAATCTCTTAATCGTATCGTCTTCATCAATTTTCCCCTTTCTCGCTATTTATCTAAAGCGTTTTTTCTTATTGTACCACAGATTGATTATAAGACAAAATAAAGCTCACATACATCTATACCAATTTCAACATTTAAAAAAGTGTTGACAAATTTTCTCGATTAAGTTATGATTGCATTAGCTTTTGTTAATAGCTAAACAAAACAAAAATCATCTATACCAATTTATTATAAATAAAAAAATCAAAGGTAGGTTTCTAAATTATGTGTGGTATTGTAGGAATTGTAGGAAAAAATCAAGCAGAACGCGTCATCTTAAATGGTTTACATCGCTTAGAATATCGTGGTTATGATTCAGCCGGCTTATTTGTTTGCGATGAAACTCATGATTATCTTGTAAAATCACCAGGACGTATTAAAAACTTAGAAGAGAAACTAACACCTGAAGTGACAGGGAATATCGGAATTGGTCATACACGTTGGGCAACACATGGTGAGCCAACTGAAGCCAACGCCCACCCTCACACTTCCCAATCTGGTCAATTAGTTCTTGTACACAATGGCGTTATCGAAAACTTTGAAGAAATTCATCAAACTTACTTAAGTGAGCATACTTTCTTAGGTCAAACCGATACAGAAATTGCTGTACATCTAGTGGAAGAATTAAAGAACCACGACAACTTAACGACTAAAGAAGCGTTCCGTAAAGCTTTAGGGATTATTAAAGGATCTTATGCTTTTGGTTTAATCGATAAAAATGACCGCGAAACCATTTACGTTGCCAAAAACAAAAGTCCCTTATTAATTGGTTTAGGCGATGGCTTTAATGTAATCTGTTCAGATGCTTTAGCTGTTTTAGACCAAACAGACACTTTTGTAGAAATTGAAGATGGCGAAATGGTTACTGTTACTGCTGATTCAGTAGCAATTGAAAAACAAGATGGGCAAAAAGTAGTACGTGATAGTTTTAAGACCCAAGTCGATATTACAGATATTGAAAAAGGAACTTATCCTTTCTATATGTTAAAAGAAATCGACGAACAACCAACTGTTATGCGTCGTCTTGTACAAGAATACCAAGGTGAAAATCATCAAGTAAACATCGACGAAAACCTAGTGAAAGAATTTGCGCAAAGTGACCGAATTTATATCGTTGCTTGCGGTACAAGTAATAACGCTGGTTGGAGTGCCAAAACATTAATTGAAAAACTAACCAATATCCCAGTTGAAGTTCATTTATCTAGTGAGTTTGCTTATGATATGCCTTTATTATCTGAAAAACCATTCTTTATTTACCTAAGTCAAAGTGGTGAAACAGCGGATAGTCGTCAAGTCTTAGTGACCACAAATAAACTAGGTCATCCAGCTTTAACGATTACCAACGTGGCAGGGTCAACTTTATCTCGTGAAGCGAAATATACTTTATTATTATATGCTGGACCTGAAATTGCCGTGGCTTCAACAAAAGCTTATACTGGGCAAATCGCTGTCATGGCTATCTTAGCAAAAGCTGTCGGCGAATATAAACAACTTCAAGCAGCCAAAGATTTTGATGTATTCCACGAATTATCAATTGTTGCTAGTGCGATGGATAGTTTAATCAATGATAAACAACATATCAAAGACTTAGCAGATGAGTTTTTAGCAACAACACGTAACGCCTTTTATATCGGACGTTCTAATGACTACTATGTTGCAATGGAAGCAGCCTTAAAGTTAAAAGAAATCTCCTATGTGCAAGCTGAAGGTTTTGCAGCTGGTGAATTAAAACATGGTACAATTGCTTTAATCGAAGAAGGTACACCAGTAATAGCGATTATTACCGAAGAAGTAACAGGTTCACATACACGAGGTAACATTAAAGAAGTTGAAAGTCGCGGGGCTAAGAGTTTAGTGATTGTAACTGAAAAATTAGCTAAACCTACGGATCAAATCATCTTACCTACTGTGCATCCGTTCTTAACTAGCTTAGTTTCAGTGGTACCTACACAGTTATTAGCTTATAACGCAACTATCCAACGCGGATATGATGTAGATAAACCTCGTAACTTAGCAAAATCTGTCACTGTTGAATAAGACAATTGACAAAAAGGCGCAAGAATAAAAACAACTTGCGCCTTTTTGCTATTCAAATATACAAGCTAATATTTCTTCAATGGTTATTTGATAAAAGAGTTGATTCGCTTTTTGTTCAATCAAAATTTGTTTGACAGTTTCGTAGGTAAAGGTTTGATTTGCTAAAGCTTGCTCTAAATGATTCAAATCACCATAACTGAAGAAATCACCATGAAATGCACAATTTTGGATAATACCATGCTGAATATTTAATGAAACTTTCAGGAAACCCGCTGGAAATTTTTTCGCTTTAACCATCGTAAAAGCAGGATTCTTTCCAAAGGTCCAATCCCAACTTCTAAATTTATCTTGGGCCAACTGTTCAACTATCAGTTCTTCTTTTACAGTCAATTGGTAAGGCTGGTAATCTTTTTTCAATATTTCATTAATTAATTTTTGCCTAAATGTCGCAATATCCCATTTTTTAGATAGGCAATCACTGATATTTCCTGTACGATCGCGCACCGATTTAATACCCTTTGATTCGATTTTATATTTTGGTGGATTCAGATACTTTGCCATTTTCGAAAAATCCATATCATATAAAAGCGAACCATGGTGAATGGTATATTCCCCTTTATTACATTGCGCATTTCCTGAAATTTTCTTCCCATTAATGGCTAAATCATTACGACTATTATATGCAACTTCTACCCCTAATGTATGCAAAGCTTCAATAATTTTATCCATATAGCTTTTAAAAAAACTCTGAAGCGAACTACACTTCAGAGTTATTCAAAATTATTCTTCTAATAAACCAATTCTTTGTTTAACCACTTGGGCAATTTTATCGACATAGGTTTCTACTAATTCATCGGTTGGCGCTTCTGCCATGATGCGTAATAAAGGCTCTGTTCCTGATGGGCGAACCAAGACGCGACCACTATCTCCCATTTCATTTTCAACTTCTTCAATGACAGCTAATACTTCAGGATCAGTTAATGCTTTATTCTTATCAGTCACACGTAAATTCACTAACTTTTGAGGATAAATGGCTACTTCACTTGCTAATTCAGAGAGTTTTTTACCAGTTTCCTTCATAATATTTAGCAGTTGAATACCTGATAGCATGCCATCACCTGTTGTATTGAAATCTAAAAAGACCATATGACCAGATTGTTCACCGCCGAAATTATAACCATTTTTGCGCATTTCTTCGACTACATAACGGTCACCCACTTGTGTAATCACATCTTTCAAACCAATATTTTCAATGGCTTTTCTAAAACCTAAATTACTCATGACTGTAGTAACAACTGTATCATTTTTTAGACGACGTTTTTCAGATAGATATTTTGCACAGATGTACATAATCTTATCACCATCCACAATATTACCTAATTCATCTACAGCGATAATACGGTCACCATCACCATCAAAAGCTAATCCTGCATCTGCTTGTTTTTCCACGACAAATTTAGCCAAACTATCAGGATGAGTGGAGCCAACACCGTCATTAATATTTAATCCATCTGGTGAAGTTCCCATTGTATAAAAATCAGCTTCTAAATCAGCAAATAAGCGATTCACAATCGGCGAAGTAGCCCCATTAGCCCCATCTAAACAAATCGTTAAACCGGATAAATCTCCAGGAATTGTATCTGCCAAAAAGCCAGCATAGCGAATCAAACCTTCAGGAAATTCTTCAACCGTTCCTAAACCTTGAGCTGAAGGACGAGGTAAAGTATCTTCTGGTGCATCTAATAAAGCTTCAATTTCAAGTTCTTGCGCATCATCCAATTTAAAACCATCATTTCCAAAAAATTTGATGCCATTATCTTGAGCTGGATTATGTGAAGCAGAAATCATTACCCCTGCACTGGCTTCTTGCACTCGTGTTAGATAAGCAACACCCGGAGTAGTGATCACCCCTAATTGAAATACTTCAATTCCAACAGATAATAATCCTGCCACTAATGCACTTTCTAATAACTGACCAGAAATACGTGTATCACGGCCCACTAAAACTCTTGGTCGTCTTTTGCCTTGCTCATGTTGGCTAAGCACATAACCCCCACAGCGTCCTAATTTAAATGCTAATTCAGGTGTTAATTCAACATTGGCTTCTCCTCGTACACCATCTGTTCCAAAATATTTACCCATAAAAATTCTCCTTAAAACTTTAAAAATTAATCATTATTCTTCTTTTCGTTTTCATTTTTTGTATCATCGGTAGTCTGTGTAGTTTCTTGTTTGTCAGAATCTTTTTGTGTACTACTTTCAGACTTTTCCGGTAAATTTTGCGTTGCGTTTTCTGCACCATTTGTTTGCGTGTTTTGCTCAGTAAGATTTTGGTTACGATTGACCTGTGTATATATTGGTTCAATCCGTATCGTTACATTGCTTTGCGGACTATAAAACGCACTATCAACTGGTATATTATAAACCTTTGTTGTAGTCTGAGCAATACCTGAAATATCCACTGGAATGGTAATCTCATCAATTTTATCTAAATCACCACCATTGGATGATAACATGATTGTTTCGGGATTTAAATGGAATTGATAGCCGCTGACACCACTTGGCAAATTACCAAATTGTTTAGGTGTTAATTTCACTTGTTTATTCACACGATTAACTGCTAAATGGACCTCTACTTCTTCCTTATCAAAAGTGACATCAAGTTTCTCACCTTTGGCATTTAATGCTTCAAGTTTCACGGTTTTGGTGATATTTTGCGTGATAGGATTACTTGAAGTAAATAAAGCCTGCACAATTGCAATTTCTTTCATCGTTTGTGCACCGGTAGTCACGATGACAGATTTCGGTGTACTAGAGATGCTTATCAAAGTCACTCCATCCAATTGATGTTCATCAGCCAGAATCGGTTTAACCGCAAATTCTTTAGTAATTTTCTTTTCAATCGTTACAGTAGACTTATTCGTACTTAACTTAGCTTTCACACCAGATTTTAAATTTTCGACTTTTAATTTCACTTCATGCGTTCCTGGAGATAGCTCATTCAAATCAGCAACCACTTTAAATGTTCTAGTATCTGCATTGCTCTCGGCTAATAGTTGCACACGATTGGCACTACTCAATTTAACATCAACATTTGGCTCATATCCTTGAATATAATATTTCTTTTCATTGTATTCAAAAACAATCGGGACTTGCTTTACCGTCTCTTCATAATTATAGGCTGGTTTTTGCTGATTAGGCGTATTCGCATTGGTAAATAGAATTAAAGTTAGCAACAATGCAAACAATGCCGTTATCATTTTGCTCTTTCCATTCAATTCCATCTACTTGCCTCCTTTCTTTCTAGCTGATTTTTTTGAGCTAGTTAAGAAATTCAGTACATTCCGGCGTTTCTTTTCCTGTTCTTTTGCAGATAATTCCTTCGTTAAGATAGCTAAATAATCTTCTTTCGTTAAATCAGGGATTAACTGATTATTGATGGTAATACTCACACCTCCTGTTTCTTCTGAGACAACTAGTGTCACAGCATCACTTACCTCAGAAATACCAACAGCAGCACGGTGTCTTGTACCATATTCTTTAGGGATTAAGATACTGTCTGACAAAGGTAAATACGCACAGGCAACAGCTACTTTACCATCGCGTATAATTACCGCACCATCATGTAAAGGTGTGTTTGGAATAAAAATATTCGTCAGTAGTTCTCCTGAGATATCCGCATCTAAAGGTATCCCAGTTTCAATATATTCTTCTAGACCTGTGTTGCGTTCGATTGTAATTAATGCACCAATTTTCCGTTTGGACATATATTGAACGGCTTTATCCAAGGCTTTAATAATCTGTTCTTCCTCGCGTTCTTTCACACTATTTGTGGCAAAAAACTTAGTACGCCCAAGATGCTCAAGTCCTCGACGTATTTCTGGTTGAAAAATGACGACAGCTGCAATCACCCCATAGGTAATTACCTGGTCCATCAACCAAGAAAGTGTATGTAATCCTAAAAATTCAGCAACAAAACGAATAACTAGAAAAACTAGTACCCCTTTCAAGAGCTGAATAGCCTTTGTTCCACGGACTAATTGAAGCAACTTGTATAACAGATACCAAACAACAATAATATCAACAATGTTAATCAAAAAGGAATAAGACAAGATGTTTTCTGAAAACAATTGCTTCCAATAATCCAATTGGAAAATATCTCCATTTTGAAAAGACATAAACAGACTTCCTTTCATTTATTTCTTGATTCAAGTATATCATAAGTTTGAATGCGCATGAAAAAAAATAAAGATTTTTACTATTTTTTAAAATAATGAAAAAGCCGCACTAGTAATCGTATAAAATTACTAGTACGCCTGTTTCAAAAAAGTTTACTCGCTTTTTTCCTCATTTTTGGCTTCACGTCTTGCTTTACGTTCAGCTCTTCTTTGTAAGCGACGTGCTTCTCTTTCTGGATCAACAGTACGCTCTTTCTTTTCCCGTCGAACAGTTGCTTTATTATCTTCAACTGGAGAATCCTTTTTGCCTTCTAAACGCTGACGAATTTTTTCTTCTTGACCAGCTAGACGAGCATAATTATAAAAGCGTGTTTTAGCATCATTAACGGTCTTATCAAATAACGCTGTAGCATGTTCTGGGTGCACTGTTTCTAACGCTCTAAATCTCACTTGAGTACGCATGAAATCAGGCATCTTAGAAAAATCAGGTTTCTTAAAGTCAAGACTCATTGGCTCTTTACCTTGCGCTTTAAGGCTTGGGTTATATCGATAAAGGGACCAATAACCTGAACTTACTGCATCTTTTGCTTCTTGGATCGATTGACGCATGCCACCTGACAAGCCATGAACGATACATGGTGTATAGGCGATAATCACGGATGGTCCAGGGAATTTTTCCGCTTCTTCAAACGCTCGCATGGTTTGGATGGCATTAGCTCCAGAAGCGATTTGGGCAACATAGACATTACCATATGTCATGGCCATCATACCTAAATCTTTCTTCGCAGCATTTTTTCCACTAGCAGCAAATTTAACAATCGCAGCTGCTGGCGTGGCTTTAGAAATTTGACCACCGGTATTTGAGTACACTTCATTATCCAAGACTAAAATATTGACATCTGCGCCAGTAGAAATAACATGGTCAATTCCGCCATATCCAATATCATAGGCCCAGCCATCGCCACCAATCATCCATTGACTTGGTTTTACGAATAAATCATCATGCGCTAAAATTTCAGCTAATTCAGGGACTTGATGGACTTCACTTTGTAAGGCAGCTTTCAGTTTTTTCGCTCTTTGTTGGGTTCCTTCACTAGTATTTAAATGCTTCGTCCAATCTTGCATTAGTTCCTTAAGCTCTGGAGAAACTTTATCTAGCATGGATGTCATTTGGTTGGCTAAAGCTTCACGTCGAGTGGTATTGGCAATCATCATACCATAACCAAATTCAGCATTATCTTCTAACAATGAGTTTGACCAAGTTGGACCTTGCCCTTGATCATTAGTTGTATAAGGCGTCACTGGTGCAGCTGCTCCCCAAATGGAAGAACATCCCGTCGCGTTGGCAATCATCATTCGGTCACCAAACATTTGCGTCAATAATTTCACATATGGCGTTTCTCCACATCCTGAACATGCACCTGAGAATTCTAGTAAAGGTTTATTAAATTGACTGTGTAAAATGGTTCCTGGTTTCGCCGGATTTTCTTTTTGGCGTAAAGTCATTGAAAAGGCCCAATTGATAGCTTCTTCTTTCATTTCTTCGTAAGGACGCATTTTTAGAGCCTTGCCTTTTGCAGGACATGCTTCCACACATAAACCACATCCAGTACAGTCTTCCACTGATACTTGAATGCGATATTTCAAGCCATCAGGTCCACGCATATCACGAACGATATAGCCTTCAGGTGCTTCTTGCATTTCTTCTTCATCGGCTAAAAACGGACGGATTGCTGCATGCGGACAGACAAACGCACATTCATTACACATGGTACAACGATCAGCTATCCACTCAGGAACTTCAAGGGCAATTCCTCGTTTTTCAACCGCGGCAGTACCTAGTGGCATATCTCCAGCAACCATCCCATTATTTACAAAAGCGCTGACTGGGATATGATCCCCTTTTTGGGCATTCACTGGCTCAACAATTTCTTCAACAAACTTACTTTGACGACTCAAACGTTTTTCAGTAGGATCTAAGTCCGCCCATTCTTTTGGTACTTCAAAACGATGCAAGTGCGTTAAGGTTTGATCAATTGCTGCATGGTTTTGTTCCACTATTTTCGCTGATTTGTGGCCGTAAATTTTTTGCACTTGTTCTTTTAATAATTTCACAACTGTATCGAAATCCATGACATTTGTTAACTTGAAGAAAGCTGTCTGCATGATGGTGTTGATACGATTACGTAAACCTATTTCTTGGGCTAATTGCATCGCGTTAATGGTATAAAACTGGATATCATTTTCAGCCAAATATTTTTTCAGATGTTTCGGCAAGAATTTATGCAATTGTTCATCTGACCATGTTGTATTTAATAGGAATGTGCCACCTTTTTTCAAGCCTTGAACTAATTCATATTTATGAACATACGCAGGGGTATGACAAGCAATAAAATCAGCATGCTCTACTAAATAAGTGGAGCGAATTTCTTGATCCCCAAATCTTAAATGAGAAACGGTTAAACCACCCGATTTTTTGGAATCATAATAAAAGTAACCTTGGACAAATTTATCGGTATTGTCGCCAATGATTTTAATCGTTGACTTATTTGCACCAACCGTACCATCTGAACCAAATCCCCAGAATTTTGCTTGGAAAGTACCTGGTCGAGTTAAATCTAATGTTGGTCCTAATGGCAAGGATAAATGCGTCACATCATCGGTAATACCAATTGTAAATCTTCTTTTTTGTTCTTTACGTGGTTTTTGTAATTCATCAAAAACAGCTAAGATCTGCGCAGGTGTCACATCTTTTGAGCCTAAGCCATAGCGGCCACCAATGACACTTGGACGAATATCTGCTTCATAAAGCGCTGATTGAACATCTAAAAATAGTGGTTCGCCATTTGCCCCAGGTTCTTTTGTACGGTCTAACACCGCGATAGATTGGACAGTTGCGGGGATTTTACTTAAGAAATTCTCTGTTGGAAATGGACGGTATAAATGGATATTGATAAATCCAACTTTGCGTCCTTGTTCATTCAGAAAATCAACCGTTTGTTCAATCGCTTGGGCCGCTGAACCCATTACGACAACGACTTCTTGTGCTTCGGGATGACCATAATAATTGACTAAATCGTAATTTGTTCCACGCAATTCATTGATTTTGCCCATATATTCTTGGATAATTGCTGGAATATCATCATAGTACGTATTAATTGTTTCGCGTTGTTGGAAATGAATATCAGGATTTTGGTTCATTCCGCTCACTGTTGGATGATTCGGATTCATGCCACGTTGACGAAATTCAGCCAATTCTTTTTCTGGCAATAACTTTTTCAAATCATCATATTCAATGACTTCTATTTTTTGCAGCTCATGACTGGTTCGAAAGCCATCAAAGAAATTTAAGAATGGTAATCGTCCTTTAATGCTTGCTAAATGAGCTACAGCAGCCAAATCCATCACTTCTTGGACACCGCTTTCTGCCAACATCACAAATCCTGTTTGACGTGTTGCCATCACATCGGTTTGATCACCAAAAATATTTAAAGCATTGGTTGTAACAGAACGACTTGCAACATGAAAGACGGTTGGCAATAGTTCCCCTGCAATCTTATACATATTAGGAATCATTAATAAAAGACCTTGTGAGGCCGTGTATGTACTTGTTAAGGCACCTGTTTTTAACGAGCCATGAACAGCACCAGCGGCACCAGCTTCTGATTGCATTTCGATGACTTTGACAGGTTCTCCAAATAGATTCTTTTTGCCCATTGCTGACCATGCATCCACTAATTCAGCCATTGGTGAGCTAGGCGTAATTGGATAGATGGCTGCTACTTCAGAAAAAGCATAAGAAATATGGGCTGCAGCGGTATTTCCATCCATTGTTTTTTTATTCATAGTTAACACCTCAGTGATTTTGCAATTTTTTGACGTGGGAGATCAAAAATTGGACTGTTCACTATTTATTATATCGAAAAAAACTACATAAGTAACCCTTTTTGCCTGATTTTTTTGTGAAATTCAAAAAAACGTCTACAAGCGTAATAGTTGCATTTTTTCACAAAACCGATAAACTTAAAACTGTAATCAATTATATTTGAGGTGATACTTATGGATATTTCAGTGATTAAAGCTGAACAAACAAATGCCAAAAACGGTCTTGTCATTGGCAATGGTAAACATATTATGAAAGAATTTATGAACCTTCGTTGTCCATATTGCCGTCAATGGTTTAATGAATCTAAAGCATTATTAGCTGATGCCGACGTAACGCGTGTCATTAAGCTATTCGATAAAGAAAAACCTAGTCTTCAACGTGGAAATGTCATGCATCGTTTCGTGGATACTACGAATGAATCAACTATTTTAGCAAGTATTCAAAAGATTTTCGATACACAAGAAGAATGGGGCAACCTTGAACTAGATGAAGTCGCTACATTTGCCAAAGAAAAATTGGGCTTAAGTGAAAATAACCATTCCACCTATAGCCAACTAATTGTCGATGAAGCCAATGCCGCCAACATCCAATTTGTACCAACCATTATAGTTGAAGAACATATTTTTGATGAAAGCATTTCTGAAGCCGAGTTAAAAGAAATATTAAAATAAACAAAAAAGCGCAGAATCAACCTCTTTTGGAAGATTCTGCGCTTGTGTTATTCAGCTTGTCTTAATTTTTCAGCATAATCATTAATTTTTCGAATACGATGATTAATACCAGATTTTGAGATTGGCCCACTTGGTACCATTTCAGCTAGTTCTTTTAAACTTACTTCTGGATGTTGTAATCTTAACTCGGCGATTTCCTGTAATTTCTCCGGTAAAGACTTAATCCCAACTTTTGACTCGATATATTCAATGTTTTCAATTTGTTTTGTAGCTGCATCTACAATTCGTGACATATTGGCCGTTTCACAATTGACTAAACGATTGACCGAATTACGCATATCGCGAACAATGCGTACATCTTCAAATTTTAGCATTGAATTCGTTGCACCAATCAAAGTTAAAAAGTCAGCAATTTTCTCTGCCCCTTTGAGATAAGTAATATAGCCATTTCTTCTTTCAAGTGTTCTTGCATTTAAATCAAAGAAATTAAGCATACTGCATATATCTTCATTATGCTCTTCATAAACTGAAAAAATTTCCAAATGGTAGCGACTGGTTTCTGGATTATTGATTGAACCAGATGCCATAAACGCACCACGCAGATAAGAACGCATTTTTTGCGCATTTCCCATTAACTCATCTGATGCATGGATATCAAACATTAAACCATCCATAATTCCTAAATCATTTAATACATCCATAGTGTCATTTTTTAGCCGTACAATATAGACATTATTCTTTTTCAACTTCATTTTCCGACGAACTAACAATTCACTTCGAACATCATAATGATCTTTTAAAAGTGAATAAATTCTACGTGCAATTGCCGCATTTTCAGTTTGAACATTGAGTATAAACTGTTGATTGGCAATACTTAAAGAACCATTCATCCTGATTAAGGCAGCTAACTCAGCTTTGGCATGTTCGCGGTGCACTTCTAAAGTCGTCAATTCTTTTTTGACTTCCGCAGCAAATGACAAAATTATCGCTCCCTTTCTGTATTCCTTACGCCATAGACAATCCGTAATAATTCATTCACAACTTTTTCGCCATCATGAAAGACCCCACCATCGCGTAATTCTAGAAAATCACTAGAGACCACACGACAGCCTTCTTCACGTAATCCATTAAAATCATGTGTCACTTGGACTAAATATTCATCGTATTTTTCGACATCCATGTAATCTTCGGGCACATGTTCGATATTAACTAGCACTGTATCTACAAAAGGTGTCTTTAAATGGCGATGTAAGACTTTCACGTGTTGGGCATCGGTAAAATGTTCCGTCTCGCCTTTTTGTGTCATAATATTACAAATATATACCACTTCTGCCTTGGTCTTTAACATAGCTTCAGAGATTTCAGGAATCATTAAATTGGGTAAGATACTCGTAAATAAGCTTCCTGGGCCTAAAACAATCATATCTGCTTCTATGATGGCTTTCACTACATTACGACTAGCTTTAGGGGTTTCATCAGAGTCTTGACGCGACACATGGACGTGACGAATTGTTTTACGCTCTAGGGCAATCTTTGACTCACCCACTGCAGTCGAACCATCCATAAATTCCGCATGTAAAACCAGAGGCTCTTCTGATGAGGGATAGACATTACCTTCCACATGCATCATCTTATTTAAAATGCGAATCGCCTCATAAGTACTACCACGCATTTCTGCAATCGCTGCGATAATCAAGTTACCAAGTGCATGATTCGCTAAAAATTTATCTCCTTTGTTAAAGCGATACTGGAAAATATCTGAATACAACTTTGGCATATCAGAGAGCGCCACTAAGACATTACGTAGATCTCCTGGTGGGACCATCGTTTTAACTGAGTCTCGTAAAACCCCACTACTTCCACCATCATCAGCCACCGTGACAATTGCTGTGATATCTACGCCCTGATTTCTCAGACTTTTTAATATAACTGGTAAGCCTGTACCACCGCCCATGACTACAACTTTAGGTTTTCTAATGCGATAGGTTTTCATGAGCGATTAACCGTCTCTTTTCGTTTATCTTTATCACGGTGGGTGGTATTAACAGTATAGCCATTTTCTTTTAGGCATTCACCTACACGATTAGTTAAAGCAACAGAGCGATGTTGACCACCTGTACAACCAATCGCAATCGTTAAACTACTTTTACCTTCTTTAATGTAACCAGGCATAATTTGTAGTAAAAGTTGGCTAAATGATTGATAGAATTTTTCAGTTTGTTCAAAACTCATGACATAATCATACACGGGTTTATCACAACCTGTAAGTGGGCGAAGTTCTGGAATATAATGTGGATTTGGTAAGAAACGTACATCCATTACGATATCTGCATCGATTGGTAGGCCATATTTAAAGCCAAATGAGACCATCTCCACACGAAAACCCGATTCATTATTATGACGGAATTCTTGATTGATTTTTTCACGTAATTGACGCGGTGTTAAAGTAGTCGTATCAATCACCAAAGAAGCTTTTACTTTCAAATCTTCTAAAATGGCACGCTCTTTGCGAATTCCTTCAGTAACCAAACCATCCATTGCCATTGGATGCACACGTCTAGTTTCTTTATAACGTGAAACCAGCTCTACATCTGAAGCATCTAAAAATAAAATCTTCGTATCAATCAAATGCGTGTTTTCAATTTCAGCTAACATATTTTGAATTTCATCAAAAAATGAGCGTGAACGTAAATCAACGACTAAAGCAATTTTGGTTACTTTGCCTGATTCACGAATGAGTTCCCAAAATTTTGGAATTAAACTTGGGGGCATGTTGTCAACGCAAAAATAACCCATATCTTCAAAACTTTGGATGGCAACTGTTTTTCCTGCACCGCTCATCCCGGTAATAATGACTAAACTTAATTGATCAGCCATGATGAATTCCTCCTTTAAAAAAGCAATCATGTTTCACTTTTTATTGTCTTATTTATTATATCATGCCGGGCGTATCTTATACAACAAAATGGATATACGCAATTTCAAAAAATCACGTATATCCGTAAAACTTATTTATTTCTTAAAGATAATGCTCGGTCTATCGTGCGGTCTACTAAAATAGATTGTGCATCAAAAATTTTATACTCATGTTCACAATCAATATATTCAGCAACTAATGAAAGTTCTGTACATCCTAAAATAACGGCTTCACATCCAAGTTTTTTTGTATCGGCTAGAATTTCAAAAAACAACTCAAGATTAATATAATCATTTTCTTTGACATCCTGATAAATTAAATGATTAATTTTAGCTTGTAATTCTTGACTTGGAATCAAATAATCAATCCCTTGTTCTTTTAATTCATTTTCGTAAACGCCCGCCTTCACACTGCCTTCCGTACCTAAAAATGCCACTTTACCAGTAATTTGCTCACGCCGAATCTGTTTGACGGCTTCTTTTGGCATATGTAAAATCGGAATTTTGGTCTCTTTTTGTAAGTCATCAAAGAAATAATGAGCCGTATTACAGGTCAAAACAATAAAGCTTGGTTGCAAAATATTTTGTTGGCGAATATCTTCTTGCAATAAAGGAATTGGATTAGGTTTACTACGATCAAGAATATAAGCCGTACGATCAGGAATTGTCGCATGATTATATAAAATATAATTTAAATAATCCTGATCAGCATGTGTTGGTGTGCGTTTATTTAACTGTCGAACAAAGCTTTCTGTCGCCATCGTTCCCATTCCACCTAGAATGGTAAAAAAATCGCGCATGATTAACCTTCTTTCACTTTAAAATATTTTTCATAATCTTCTTCATACTTTTTATAAACATACTTCATTAATAAATAGTGTCTTAAAGAACGATCTTTCTTATAAAATAATGTTGAACCGTATTTGCCTTGCGCTAATAAATCTAAGCCTCTTTGTTTATCTGGACCGTCTTTAGCATATTTTTTAAAAATAGACAATGGCACATTCAACCATAATTTAGCATGGTCTCCGTGAGCGCGCCCATAAATTGTCTTTTCAAATGGTTTGTTGAAAATCAAATCTTCTGTAATAAATTTGGCTAAATTTAAACCATTTAAAGTTACAAAGAAGCTACTACGGCCTTGACGTAAATTAATTTCAAATAATTTGAATATCCCATCGCGGCTATCATATTTCATATCAAAATTCGCAAAACCAACATAGTTAATACGTTTTAAAAATTGTGCAACATCATGATAGATTTGCTCATTTTCATCTGGTAAAATCACGGTGTAATTTCCCACTGAACCAGGCGCAGGATCTTCTAATAACGGATGACCTAAACACATCATACGAACATTATGCTCATGATCGACATAGACATTTAGCACACGCATATTACTATCATCGCCTGGAATGAAGTCTTGCACAATCATCTCACTGGTATAGCCAGCTTGATAAATTCGTTCAACAATAATTTCGAATTCTTCCCGGTTATCAATAATAAATGCTTTTTTACGTCCTTCAAAGTCAATTGACAACCATTCGACACTATTTGCCGGTTTCAGCGCCACTGGAAAATCAAATGGTAAAGATTGTTTGAATTGACCATTTTCTAAATGTGCTGGTGTTAAAATGAAGGTTTTTGGATAAGGCAAACCATATTTTTCACAAGTTTCATAAAAAGTAACTTTATTAATCAACACTTTAAATAACTCATAATCATTGGCGATAAAAGTATAATAGGGTGCTAATTTTTCCTTATTTTGAGATAACAACTCGGCATAACCATCCCCACAAGGAATCAATAAATATTTAATGTCTGCTTGGTTAAAAGTTGATTTTGCTAACTCGATTAACTTTTCAGAGAAGACAGGATCTTTATCAAAACCTTCAAACAAATGGATATCGGCAATTTTAGTAAATCTAGTTGGAGCTAATTGATGTTCTCCAATCGCAATGGGTTTTATACCATACTCTTCATTGAATGCACGCGCCATGCCATAGACATTCATATCTGTCCCAAGTAATATAGGTATAAAATTATTTTTTTGCATATTTTCACTCTTTTCTGAAACAATTCACATTCAACATCATACCACAAAGGTTCAGACAAGCAAAGAGACTTTTCTGTAAAGCAATGATAATTTTACAAAATCGTAATTAACTTTTCACTTTCAACAAAAAAGTCTCCCATTATTATTTATTTAATATTTTTTGTAAGTATTGACCAGTAAAACTTGTAGACACTTTGGCAACTGCTTCAGGTGTACCTGTAGCCAAAATAGTACCTCCACCTGCACCACCTTCAGGCCCTAAATCAATCAGATAATCCGCACATTTAATGACGTCTAAATTATGTTCGATGACTAAAACTGTATTTCCATTATCGACTAAACGTTGTAGTACTTTTAACAAACGAGCAATATCTTCAGCATGTAACCCTGTCGTTGGTTCATCCAAGATATAGAAGTTGCGCCCATTGCTACTTCGATGCAATTCAGAAGCAAGTTTCATGCGTTGCGCTTCCCCACCTGATAAAGTCGTAGCTGATTGCCCTAATGTGACATAGCCTAAACCAACATCAACAATTGTTTGTAATTTGCGTTTTATTTTAGGAATATGTTTAAAGAACTCTAAGGCATCCTCTACAGTCATTTCTAATATTTCAGCAATGTTTTTGCCTTTATAGTGAACTTCTAAGGTTTCAGAATTATAACGTTTACCGTGACAAACTTCGCAAGGAACATAAACATCTGGTAGAAAGTGCATCTCAATCTTGATAATGCCATCCCCCTTACATGCTTCACAGCGTCCACCCTTTACATTGAAACTAAAGCGTCCCTTTTTATAACCGTGGACTTTAGCTTCGTTGGTTTGAGCAAATAAATCGCGAATATCATCAAAAACACTTGTATAAGTTGCCGGATTGCTACGCGGGGTACGGCCAATTGGACTTTGATCAATATCAATCACTTTTTCAATTGATTCAAAACCGGTAATTTTTTTATGTTTTCCTGGTTTCGCATGAGAGCGGCTCACTTTTTGTTGTAAGGCTTTTTTCAGAATTTCATTCACTAATGTCGATTTACCTGATCCAGAAATCCCGGTTACAGCTGTAAATGTGGCCAAAGGAAAATCAACCGTAATATTTTGCAAGTTATTTTCACTGGCTTCTACAACCGTAATCTTCTTACCATTTCCTTTTCTTCTTTCTTTCGGCACTGGAATTTTACGTTTACCAGATAGATACTGCCCCGTTAAGGAATTCGGATTTTCGCTGACTTCTTGTGGGGTGCCGTATGCAACTACTTCTCCTCCATGTTGACCAGCGCCTGGACCGATATCAATCAAATAATCAGCTGCTCGCATCGTATCTTCATCATGTTCGACAACGATTAAAGTATTTCCTAAATCACGCATTTTTCTTAAGGAATCCAACAATCGATCATTATCTCTTTGATGTAAACCAATCGATGGTTCGTCTAATATGTATAAAACACCAGATAAATTTGAACCTATTTGAGTAGCTAGACGAATCCGTTGTGCTTCTCCTCCAGACAAAGTTCCAGCAGCTCGACTCAAAGTAAGATAGCCTAAACCGACATTTTGTAAGAAAGTTAAACGGTCTTTTATCTCTTTTAAAATTGGTTTAGCAATCATCGTTTCTTGTTCAGTCAAACTTAATTGTTCAAGAAAAGCTAAAGCATCTTGAATTGACTTTTCGCTCAATTCCCCTAGATGAATGCCCCCAACTTTAACAGCTAAGGCTTGCTCATTCAATCGATAGCCATGGCAGTGAGAACAAGTTAATTCTGTCATGTATAAGCGCATTTGATCACGAGTAAAATCACTATTGGTTTCATGATAACGACGATAGATATTATTTAAGACTCCTTCAAAAGGCACCTCCACATCGCGAACGCCTCCAAAATCATTCTCATAATGAAAATGGAAAGTTTTGCCATTGGAGCCATGTAAGATTAACTGCTGCTCTTCTTTACTTAGTTTTTCAAATGGTGTATCCATATCAATACCAAAACTCAAACAAAATTGTTCAAGCATTTGGGGATAATATTGCGAACTAATTGGATTCCAAGGTACCAATGCCCCTTCTCTTAAAGTTAAGTTCCGGTCTGGAATAACTAAATCTTCATCAACTGCCAACTTAATACCTAAACCATCACACTCTGGACAAGCACCAAATGGAGCGTTAAATGAGAACAGGCGCGGTTCTAATTCTCCCACGGTAAAGCCACAATAAGGACAAGCATAGTGTTCACTAAAGAGCATTTCTTCTTGACCAATCACATCCACCACAGCATAACCATCTGCTAGACGCAAAGCCGCTTCAAATGAATCAAACAGCCGCGAACGAATACCTTCTTTAATAATTATACGGTCAATCACAATAGCAATATCATGTTTTTTATTTTTCTCAAGTTCAGGAACTTCGCTGATATCATAAATTTCACCATCTACACGAACACGCACGTAACCTTCTTTTTGGATATGTTCAAAAACTTTTTTATGCTGGCCTTTCTTTTGATAAATAACTGGCGATAAAATTTGAATTTTACTTCTCTCTGGTAATTCTAAAACTTGATCAACCATTTGTTCTACAGACTGGCTAGTAATTTCCACATGATCATTGGGGCAAATTGGGTGACCACATCTAGCATACAGCAACCGTAAATAGTCATTAATTTCCGTCACCGTCCCTACAGTTGAACGCGGATTTTTGCTTGTTGTTTTTTGGTCAATCGAAATTGCTGGTGATAAACCATCAATACTATCAACATCTGGCTTATCCATTTGTCCTAAAAACTGACGAGCATAAGCACTTAAGCTTTCTACATATCTTCTTTGCCCTTCTGCATATAAAGTATCAAACGCTAAAGAACTTTTTCCTGAACCGGACAATCCAGTCACAACAACTAATTGATCGCGCGGGATCGTTACATCAATATTTTTTAAATTATGCGCACGGGCACCATGAATCACAATTTTATCATTTGCCATAAAAAAACTCCTATTTATTACTCACTTTTTAGCTCTAGAATCGTATCACGTAAAGTTGCTGCTCGTTCAAAATCTAAGGCTTTGGCAGCATCCTTCATTTCTTTTTCTAGTTTTGCTAACATTAATTCTTTTTCTTCTTTACTATATTCATGATAATGTTTAAAATCAAATGGCTCTTCAGATACTTTAGCCGTCTTGGTAATTGAAATTAATTCACGAATTTCTTTTTTAATGGTTTTTGGTACAATATGATGTTCTTTGTTGTAAGCTTCTTGGATACTGCGACGACGCATCGTTTCGTCAATCGCTTTTTGCATCGATTCAGTCCTATTGTCTGCATACATAATTACTTTACCAGAAGCATTTCTTGCGGCCCGGCCAATTGTTTGCACCAAGGAACGTTCACTCCGTAAGAAACCTTCTTTATCTGCATCTAAAATAGCAACTAAAGAAACTTCCGGAACATCTAATCCTTCACGTAATAAATTAATCCCGACTAAAACATCAAACTCACCTAAGCGCAAATCACGGATAATTTCTGTACGTTCAAGTGTTTTGATATCACTATGAAGATACTTCACTTTGATGCCTAATTCCTTCAAGTAATCCGTTAAGTCCTCAGCCATTTTCTTAGTCAAAGTCGTCACAAAAACACGCTCATCTTTTTCAATCCGTTCATTGATTTCACCCACTAAATCATCAATTTGTCCCATAATCGGACGTACTTCAATCATCGGGTCTAATAATCCAGTTGGACGAATGATTTGCTCTACAATATGATCCGTTCTCCCCATTTCATAAGGTCCTGGGGTCGCAGAAATATAAATAATTTGATGGACGTGGGTTTCAAATTCTTCCAACCTTAAAGGACGGTTATCTAAAGCTGAAGGGAGGCGAAATCCATAGTCTACCAACATTTGCTTACGAGCTCTATCTCCATTATACATTCCTCTTATTTGCGGCATTGTCACGTGTGATTCATCAATAACCAACAAATAATCCTCGGGAAAGAAATCAAGTAAAGTATAAGGCGGTTCCCCTTCTTTACGACCATCCATATGTCGAGAATAATTTTCAATTCCTGAGGTATATCCCATCTCTTTCATCATTTCAATATCATAATTAGTTCTTTGTTCTAAACGTTGGGCTTCTAATAACTGATCATTGGCTCTGAGAACTGCTAATCTTTGGGCCAATTCCTTTTCAATTCCACGAATCGCTTCATCTAAAGTGTGTTCATTGGTTACGAAGTGCGTAGCTGGGAAGATTGAGACATGCTCCGTTTCAGCTAACACTTCTCCTGTTAAAGCATCAATTTCTCTAATCCGCTCCACTTCATCACCAAAAAACTCAATGCGCAAAGCCCGCTCATCACGAGAAGCTGGGAAAATTTCAACTACATCACCACGTACCCGAAACCTGCCCCGTTGAAAATCTATATCGTTACGTTCAAATTGAATATCGATTAAACTACGCAAAAGATTATCACGGCTAATTTCCATGCCTACACGAATAGAAACGACTTGTTTTTGGTATTCCATCGGTGAACCTAACCCAAAAATACAAGAAACAGAAGCAACCACAATCACATCATTTCGCTCAAGCAAAGCACTTGTGGCACTATGACGCAACTTATCGATTTCATCATTAATACTTGCATCTTTTTCAATATAGGTATCACTGGACGGTACATAAGCTTCTGGTTGATAATAATCATAATAGGAAACAAAATATTCCACCGCATTATTAGGGAAAAATTCTTTAAACTCGCCATACAATTGGCCAGCTAACGTTTTATTATGTGCGATCACTAATGTGGGTTTATTCACTCTTTGGATGACCTGAGAAATAGTATAGGTTTTCCCTGTTCCTGTAGCTCCTAATAAGATTTGTTCTTTTACTCCTGATTGAATTCCTTGAACCAAACCTTCAATTGCTGTTGGTTGATCCCCAGCTGGTTGATATTTAGAGACTAATTCAAATTGATTATCTGTTGTTCGTTCAATCATACTATACCCTCGATTCTTCATAACTAGATCTATTGTACCACACCGAACATACTTTCCCTAACTAATTCGCTCAAAAAAAAAGCGAAAGACATTTGTATTCGATTTCAGTGTTACTTAATAAAATTAGTGAAAAACTGACAATTCTTCATCTTTATTATATTTTCACTTATTTTCTTGCATTTCATGAAAATATTGATATATAATTTTATTAAAATTTAATTTTAGGAGGAAGTATTTAATGAAAAAGAAATTAAGTCTTATTCCTTTCATTGCACTACTTTTTAGTTTGTTCGTAATTGGCAAATCAACTGTTGCTGCAGATGAAACAACTTATGAAATTGGAACGGATATTACTTTTGCGCCATTTGAATTTCAAAATGAAGATAAAGAATATGTAGGTATTGATATTGACTTATTAAAAGCGATTGCCAAAGATCAAGGCTTTCAAGTGAATTTACGCCCACTTGGTTTTGACACTTCCATTCAAGCAGTACAATCTGGCCAAGTCGCAGGAATGATTGCTGGTATGAGTATCACGGATGAACGCAAGCAAAGTTTTGATTTCTCCGACCCTTATTTTGAAAGTGGCATTCAAATGGCTGTGAAAGCTGATGATAATAGTATAAAGAGTTATAAAGATTTAAAAGACAAAACAGTAGCTGCAAAGGTCTCAACTGAAAGTGCCGCCTTCCTTGAAAAAAATCAAAAGAAATATGGTTATACAATTAAAACATATGATGATGCTAACGGTGTTTATGGCGCTTTAAAGAATGGTACAGTACAAGCTATTTTTGATGACTACCCAGTTATTGGTTATGCTGTGACTAAAGGTGAAGACTTGAAATTAGTCGGCGAACCTAAAAAAGGGAGTGCCTATGGATTTGCTGTGAAAAAAGGAAAAAATCAAGAACTATTAAAGAAATTCAATGCCGGATTAAAAAAATTAAAAGACAACGGTGAATACCAAGCGATTCTTGATCGTTATATTGCCTCTTCTTCAAATACAGCAAGTGACCAAATGAAAAAGGTCACCCCTAAAAAAGATAAATATGTTATCGCGAGTGATACAGCCTTTGCACCATTTGAATTTCAAAATAGCAATAACGAGTTTACAGGTATTGATGTGGACTTATTAAAAGAAGCAGCAAAAATGCAAGGTTTTAACATTGAAATGAAATTTATTGGTTTTTCTGCTGCTGTTCAAGCGGTGGAAAATCATCAAGCTGATGCGATGATTGCTGGTATGACGATTACGCCAGAACGTGAGAAAAGTTTTGACTTCTCTACGCCTTATTTCGAAAGCGGCATTCAACTAGCTGTGAAAAAAGGAAACGATAAGATTCAATCTTATAAAGACTTAAAAGGTAAAAAAGTCGGCGTGAAAGTTGGTACTGAAAGTGCTGATTATATTATGAACCATAAAGATGAATATGGTTATACAGTAAAACAATTTGATACTGCTGACCAACTTTATGATGCAGTAAAAGTCAATGCGGTGGATGCAATTATGGATGATTATCCAGTAATTGGTTATGCGATTAGCCAAGGACAAGCGCTACAAACACCGATTGAACGAGTGACTGGTGGAAAATATGGATTTGCTGTGAAAAAAGGACAAAATCCAGAACTAATCGAAATGTTTAACGAAGCATTAGCCGAAATGAAACGTACTGGCAAATATGATCAGATTGTTAATAAATATATTAAAGATGGCTCCACTACTGCAGAAAAGGCTGATTCAGTTTCAGAAAAAGGCATTATTGGTATTTTGAAAAACAATTATGGTGTGTTGCTTTCAGGTTTACTTAGAACCATCGGACTCGCATTATTATCTTTTGCTTTTGCATTGATTCTTGGAGTAATTATTGGTTTGATGGCTGTCTCACATATCAAAGGTTTACGCGTCTTTGCTTCTGTTTATGTTGATATCATTCGTGGTATTCCGATGATGGTTTTAGCTTTCTTTATTTTCTTTGGTCTACCACAATTAATTGGTTTTACGATTCCTGACTTTACCGCGGGTGTCATCACCTTAACCTTAAATGCAAGTGCCTATCTCGCGGAAATCGTTCGTGGTGGGATTAATGCCGTACCAACTGGCCAAATGGAAGCTGCTCGTAGTTTAGGTTTACCATATAGTAAGACCATGCAAAAAATTATCTTACCACAAGCGATTAAGATTATGTTACCTTCTTTCGTAAATCAATTTGTCATTTCGTTGAAAGATACAACCTTAATTTCAGTAATTGGTGTGGTAGAATTATTACAAACAGGTAAGATTATCGTTGCTCGTACTTTACAAAGTGCCGATGTTTACTTCATTATTGCTGTGATGTACTTAATCGTGATTACATCCCTAACAAAATTTGCTAAAGTATTAGAAAAGAAGGTGAAATAATTCATGGCTGAAAAAATTTCTGTTCAAAACCTTGTCAAAAAATATGGTAATAATACTGTCTTAAATGATATCTCTATTTCAATTAAAGAAGGAGATGTGGTTTGTATCATCGGTCCTTCTGGTTCTGGTAAATCAACCTTTTTACGATGCTTGAATAAATTAGAGGAACCAACAAGCGGGGATATTGTCATTGATGGTGCCCATTTAATGGATAAAAATACCGATATTAATTTGGTCCGTCAACATATTGGGATGGTATTCCAACATTTTAATCTCTTCCCTCACCTAACTGTCCTTGAAAATATAATTTTAGCACCAATGGATGTGAAAAAAGCAAGTCGTGATGAGGCCGAAAAAAATGCAATCCGTCTGCTTGATATGGTTGGTTTGGCTGATAAAAAAGATATGAAACCAGATAATCTTTCTGGCGGGCAAAAACAACGTGTCGCAATCGCCCGTGCCCTTGCAATGAATCCTGATATCATGCTGTTTGATGAACCAACTTCAGCGCTCGACCCCGAAATGGTTGGCGATGTATTAAACGTAATGAAAGACTTAGCGAAACAGGGAATGACCATGGTAATTGTGACACATGAAATGGGATTTGCCAAAGAAGTAGCTAACCGTGTACTTTTCACTGACGGTGGGAAAATCCTAGAAGATGGCACGCCGCAACAAATTTTTGAAAATCCACAAAACGAACGTACCAAAGATTTCTTAAACAAAGTCTTAAATATTTAATCCTATAGCTGGCTCAATTTGGGTCAGCTATTTTTTGACTATCTTTTCATTAAAATACTTGCTATAATAAAAAGCGAAATGATTGAAAGGAACTATGAAATTATCATGAATTATAAAGATTTAATCCTTAAAGATATTAAAAAAGGAATCTTACTTGTAGGAAGCTGTATATTATTAATTATCTGCTGTGTGATTACAATGATATCTTATTCTAATCATCGCCTACTTGACGCCAGCAACCAAGAAAAAATCACATTTAGTTATGTCATTCCTAATGCTGCGGCTGAAACAAAGGATAATCACCTTTTCCATATTAGCGCCTATATTACTTTAGAAGGAACCAGAAAAGAATTGCTGACAGCGACAAATAAAAATGATGCACCACTTTTATTGATGCATCCAATTCCTACAGATGAACTCTTTAACAATCAATTAAACGATCAAATGAAAACCAAACTTTTTAAAAGCTTTGAAAAAACCGTAAAAGTGAATTTAGCAGATTATACCACTATGTCTGTCATTAGTAGTTTTGATGAGATTTCCTATAGTTTTAAAACGGATTTAAAAGACAGTTTAGCCAAAGATCATATTAAAGTAAAACATGTTCAATTCAGTTATAGCGAATAAAAAATACGCGAAGATTTCGAGTACTTACTCAAAATCTTCGCGTTTATTATTTTTTTGAATCGAGACAAACAGGATACTCATTGCAATGAGAAGTACTCCTAAACCAAAGAAACTAGACATAAAACCAAAACGTTCAATTAACGCTCCCATGAACGGAAATAAGATAATCATTGCAAAACTACCCAACATGGCATAGACACTTAACATTGTCGCCCGCACTTTAGAATCAAAGGCTGCTTGGAGTTCAGTTTCATACAGCGGATAAAAAAGAACGACTAATGCATCTGACACTAGAAATATTACAGCATATACAAAATGATTATTCAAAATGGTGAATAAGAAAAGCACCCCTGAGCATCCTAATATACTCCATAAAACCAACTGCGTCTTGATTTTTTGACCGATTTTATTTGCCAAGTAGATAGCCAAAATATTACAGCCGCTTGATAAAAGCATCATCAAACTAATTTGCCAAGACTGAAGGTAAGGTAACTGAGATTGGTAATAAAAATAATACATCGTAATCAAAGTCAACATAACCTGAACCATCAACATTTGGTAGAATAGTCGACTTTGCTTTCTAAATAGCTGATAAACTGTCTGGATAATTTTCAAAACAGTCGGACTTTCTTCTTTTTTCATTTTGATAGAAGGCTCTTTTATCCCCCAAATACAAAGAATTCCCAACAAAGAGCAAACAATTTGAATATGATAGGTATAAATGAGCCAACCATGAACTAAAAATCCGGCAACAACCATCCCTAACGTACGAGTGGCTTCTGAGATACCATTAAGATAGCTTATGAACGTTAGATATCTTGATTCTTGCTTAAGTTCTTTGGCTGTTTCATATAAAAGTGCCTGACTTGTGCCAGAATCAAAGTTATAGCCCCAAGCACTAAAAATCATTCCCAGAGCATAAAGAAAAAAATTACCATTGCCAAAAATCATAAATAAGGCCGAAATAATCGTAACGAATCGTCCAAGGAAGAGATTACGTCGATACGTAAAGCGGTCTGCTAATACGCCTGATGGGACTTCAGATAGTAAGCTGGTTAAATGAAAAAGACTTTCCAGAATACCAATTTGCCATAGAGACATCCCTTGCTGACTTAAAAACAACAGCCAAAATGCAGTAATGCCAAAAAAGCTGAAAAATTCAGTGATACCTAATAAAGGTAAATTTCGTTTATATATTTGTTTCATCTTGTACCTTCTTTCCTAATAGAAATGACTATCAATTTAATAATAGAGAATTGTACATTCTGTCAGTGACTATGAAAAGCTTGTAATCTTGCAACTTCATTTAGTTTTGTTATAATGTAGAAAGTTATGAATTAGGAGTGAAAAAATGAATCTAACAACCCTTGATATTATCGTGAGTATTATCTATTTTGTCACTGCTTTTGGTTATGCAATTAATTTATTTAGAAAAAAACAAAATCAAAAACTGCTTAAAATCATTTATTTATCGCTAGGTTTTCTACTTCCATATTGTCTATTTTTAGAAATCATCAATCACAGTGTTTGGTTCTTAATTCCAACTAGTTTTTTTGCTTTATTTTATTGGCAGTTTCATAAACGCCCCGCTAGACTAATCAATGGTTGGTTATTTATGTTATTTTGGCTTGTTTTTGCTGGATACTTAACTCTTATCGGGATTACCACAAAATCTCTCATTCCTTTTGGCGTCTTGGGGTTATTTCTGATTATCTTTATCTTACTCGTTGCATTCGGCATTTACGGCTTAATCATTTTTCTACTGTGGAATAGTTATGTTGTCTTTAAAAAAGAATCGCGCAGTTTAGCCAATATGCTTACCTTTATCTGTGCAATCGGTCTAATTTTATACTTATTCTTACAAATTTTTAGAGACCATTTACCACATTGGCTATTAAGTTTCTTAGCCTTACCTACCGTGATAACCGGATACTTCATGTTTGTTTTATTCAATTTTTTAATCTGTGTTTGGATTTACCAATTTTTACGTCCAAAACTTAACCAAGATTATCTTATTGTGCTTGGTGCAGGTTTGATTAATGGTGAACGAGTGACCCCATTACTTGCTCAACGTATTAATCGAGCAATCGAATTTTTCCACTTACAAAAAGCTAAGACAAATCATCCAGCAAAATTTATCATGTCTGGTGGTCAAGGGCCGGATGAAAAGATTTCAGAAGCACAAGCAATGAAAAATTATGCTTTAGAACAAGGAATGAATGAAGAAGATATTTTATTAGAAGATCAATCAACGACTACTTTAGAAAATATGCGTTTTAGTAAACAATTAATGGATAACCGACGAATCAAACCTTATCACGTCGTATTCTTTTCTAATAATTATCATATCTTTCGGGCAGGAATTTTTGCCGAGCAAGTGGGCCTCACTGCACAAGGTTTAGGCGCTCATACAGCACGCTACTTTCTACCCAATGCCTTACTAAGAGAATTTGCTGCCATTATCATGATGAACAAACGACGCCATATGATCATTTGTGGCATCATTAGTGTATTCTATCTACTCACTTGGCTTGTGGAGTTATATATAAATTTCCATCAATAAAAAGAAGTTGCTAGCAGGAATGTTAGCAACTTCTTTTTTATCATCAACCAGAGTTTCGTAAGCCCGTTGCAATACCATTAATCGTAATATGAATTAATTTTTCGGTATTTTCACTATGTTTACCACTACGCAGACGTTTAATTAATTCGATTTGAACATAATTTAATACATTGAAATAAGGTAATCGATAGTCTAAGCTAGAACGTAAATATGGATTATCTGCTAATAGGCCTTCTTGTTCTTCAATGGCTAAAATCACTTCTTTGGTTAATTTCCATTCTTTTAGGAGTAAATCATAAACTTCTTTTGATTCTGCCGTTTCGCATAATTGCGCATATTGATGAGCAATATACATATTTGATTTTGATAATACCATATCGACATTTGAAAGTAAGGAATGAAAGAATGGCCAGGTTTGATACATTTGTTGTAAAATCTTCAAATTACCTGGTGCTTGATCAATAAAATCTTTAAAACTTGAACCTACACCATACCACCCTGGCAACATTACACGGTTTTGTGACCATGAGAAGACCCATGGGATAGCCCGTAGCCCACCAATTTCAGTAATGGTTTTACGTGCGGCTGGACGAGACCCAATATTTAAACTTGAAACTTCTTTAATCGGACTAGCCGCAAAGAAATAGTCATAAAATCCCGGATGATCAAAAACTAATTGGCGATAGAAATGATAACTCTTTTCCGCAATGCCATCCATCAATTGTCTAAACTCAGCTAGAAGATTTGTATCAGTGACGCGTTGAGTGACCATACGTCCTAAAGTAGATGAAATCAGCATTTCTAGATTATAGTAAGCGGCATCTTTATTACCGTACTTATTCCCAATCACTTCGCCTTGTTCAGTTACACGAATTCTATCTTTAATTGAATCAAAAGGTTGAGAAGTAATCGCATCATAGCTTGAACCACCTCCACGACCAACTGTTCCACCACGTCCATGGAAGAAAGTAATCTTGACACCTAGCTCTTCGCCTAAATCTTTTAATTCATTTTGCGCTTTATATAATGTCCAACCTGATGCAAGGTAGCCGCCATCTTTATTACTATCTGAATAGCCAAGCATGATTTCTTGATAATTCTTCTTAGAGGCTAACCAACGTTTTACAATTGGCATAGTTAAATATTGGCGCATAATTGGTTCAGATTTATCTAAGTCTTCAATTGTTTCAAATAATGGCACGATTTGTACACGAGCAGAGTGACGATCAATCAACCCCACTTCTTTTAACATGATTGCCAATTCTAATAAGTCTGAAACACTTTCAGAATGAGAAATAATATGTTGCTTAATGATTTCTTCGCCCATTTTATCTTTTAATTTACGAGCCATTTTAAAGATTGCTAATTCTTTTGTTAAGGTCTCTGATTTCTCAACATTTGTAGCTGATAAAATTCGTGGGTCTTCTTCTAATTCCTTCAAGAGTACAGCGATTTTAGCTTCTTCATCTAATGCGGAATAGTCTTCTTCAATGTTGGCACTTTTAAGCAATTCAGCCACACAAGCTTCTAAGACACTAGAATCTTGACGCATATCAATACTCGCTAAATAGAATCCAAAAATTTCAGTAGCTTGAACCAATTCATTAAAATCACCTTTTAAAAGTGCTTCACCATGATTTTGCAATAATGAATTTTGGATTTTTTGTAAATCGTTTTGGAATTCACTTACTCGGTTATATCTAGGTTGCAAATCTTGATCTTCAACCACATAAGCCAAGGTATTTCTCAAACGTTCTTCAATATAACTAAATGCTTTGCGGTACAATTCTTTTTCACGGAATACAGACTGATCCTTTGACGCTTCAGCCATTAAAACAACCTCTTCACTGACTTGCGCTTGAGCAGTAGAAATAGAAAATGCAAAGTAAAGTTCTTGAATTTTTTTAATATAATAATTAAAAATGACCTCGCCTTGGGTAGTTGCAGAAATCTGTAAAGTATCCGCAGTCACATAAGGATTGCCGTCACGGTCGCCACCAATCCACATTCCCATCGTAATTGGCGTAGGCTGGTTCAACTGAATTCCTTTTTTGGCAGCTAATGTCTTATACTCATTCACTAAATTGCTAATTGCCGTAATCAAAGAACGATCATAATACTCAGTGACATTGGTAATTTCATTTCTAACTTTTAATTTCTTTTCGCGAATCATATCCGTTTGCATAATCAATTCAATATGACGTCTTAAATCATCATACCATTTTTCTTTGTTGATTAAGCCTAATTTCACGTCACGGTGTTTTCTTAGTAACACATGGATTTGTTGGGTTAAACCAAGCATAGTCTTACGCTGAACTTGTGTTGGGTGTGCTGTTAATACTGGTACAACATTTAGATTTTGCAAGATTTCACGTGCCTGAGATGACGCTGCAACTTGTTCAATTGTATCTGATAATTTACCCACATAATCTTGATTGGTATTATTTAAATAGTTTACTTGATATGCCAAATCAACATCTTCAGAAATATTGATAAGCAATGGTAAGACAGAGAAATAGCGAGAAATAACTTCCATCTTTTCATTCGAGATACCAGCAATTTTTTCTTCCAATTGACGATAATCTTTTTGAACTGATAAATTGGTTAAGTCTTCAATCAAAGTAAACTCTTCTTCTCCAATCATCTTTTTCGTTGTCTCAGCTAATAAAGTCGTCAATATGGCTACTTCTTCTTGAATGACATCTTTATTATTACTATTTTCTAATTTCACTCGCACATTATACCCCCTAATAAGCTTTCTTTGTTACAAATATATCATACCTTATTTTTAGAAAATGTAAATATGAGAATCTTCTAATTTTGCAATTTTCTTGAAAATTTTTCGTGTTTTCCCTAGTTTTCAGTTTACTCATTCAAAAAAATATTCGATTTTACGTTAGGAATCCCCTTTTCTGTTTGTCTATCATTCATTTCTCCATCATATACAATAGACAATCTATTTTCAGCAAATGACAAACTTAAAGAAGCAACGCACAATCTTTCATAAGACCCGTATTGCTTTCAACGAATACTTCACAAATCATGATTTAAATATACATTTACTGATTTTATCATTACACACGCAAAAAATATTATTAAAATTAAAATAATTTGCTATTCAGTAACTTTCATCAAAATAGTTGAAACCCATGAGCTACTTGGTATTAAAATAAATTCTCAAATATTTTTAAAATACAATCGGCTTTTTGATAAAAATTTATTAGTGATTTTTTCATTATTTCTGCTAAAATTAGACGTACCCATGATAATTTATGGGAAAAATGGATAGTTTATATGAATGTGAAAGGGAAAAGAATGATGCTTGACAATTTATTAGAAAGCAAAGTCAGGAACAAAGTCTTGATTTTTATGATTTTGTTCAACAATAATGTCCTTCATTTAGATAAAATGTCGACTTATTTAAATATCAGTGACGTTTATCTCAAGTACTTAGTTACCGAATTGAATCAATTACTTCGGGGAAAGGCACGGATTCAATTTCAAAAAAATAAACACTTGAAGCTCATCATGGCCGAAAATGTTAATTATCTTGAAATAATACATCAAATATATGGTGAATCGATTATTTTATAATATTTTGAATTTTTAATTAATAATCTTGAACAATTACCTTTTAGTGCCTTCATCGAAAAAAATTACCATTCTATTGCAAACGCTTATCGTATTAGAAATAAAGCTGAAAAATATTTAAAACAGATTGGTTTAAAAACGTATAAGCATCAAATTGCTGGTCCAGAGTATAGAATCCGATTTTTTATTGCAGTGCTCTATTCACAATATGAGGTGAAATATTATTCCCTATCAGATGACGATATACGAATCGCACATCAATTTATTCTAGCATTTAATCATGCTATTCAGCCAAAACTATTGGAAACAACGACGGATGATTTTTTGTTTTTCGAAGTCTTATTGATGTTAACTTGGGTGCGACGAGAAAATAATATTGAACTGCAAGATTGGGAAGATCTCGCTGCGCTAAAACAATTATTCATTTACCAGCAATTAGTTGATTATGTCCATTTAAATTTAGAGCCATCTCTCAATACGTTCTTCAATCAAACAGAACTTGACTATATCTTTTTATGTTACTGCACAACGAACAATTTTCTCTTTTCTGACCAATGGCAAAACGAAGATATTAAAGCTTTACACCAAATCATTTTTACAAATAAACAAATCAAAAGCCTTTTGCAACATCTTGCACAAAAGTTACGCTTAGGCAAAGAAGTAATCTTTACTCGGAACTTCCGGGTGGCAATTGTTTACTTTTATAAAAAATGTATTCTAAACTTGCACCCATTACTTCCTGAAAGTAATCCATTTCTTTTTAATACATTGAATACAAACCAAAAAGTGCTCTTTAACCAAGTACAACGAATGATTGATGTTTGGCGAACAGCTAATAATATTCCCTACTTCTTTACCAAAGAGCAAATCTATTTTTTAACGAATCAAATCGAAGTGATCTATCAATTATTTATTCCTGAAATTGATATTACGATTGTGACAAATACGATTAGCGAATATGAAAGTATCGCACTTAAATTGACCACTACTTTTAATCATTATAAGTTAAACCCAAAAGTTTTTATGATTAATGCTGAAAACATCGAACAATTATATCAAAATAAAAATACCATTGTGTTGATTCATCCAAAATTTGCAACTTTTATGGATGAAACGAAACTACTTGCTAGCTCGCCTATCATAAAACTTGCCATCGACTATTTACCTACCTATCAAGAACAACTGATTCAACTTTTCAAACAATTCAACAATCGGTCTTTCTAGCACTATTAAATTAAAAAAAACGGTTTACCCAATCAAATTTGGTTAGGTAAACCGTTGTGTCGTTCTATTCATTTATTTTTTCTTAAAGGCATCCTTCATTTTATCAAAGAAACCTTCTCCTTGTTGTTCAGTCACTTTATGTCCACTTGCTTGAGCGAACTGACGTAATGCCGCTTTTTGTTCTTCGTTTAGGTTTTTCGGTGTAATGATTTTCACTTTAACGTGTTGGTCTCCATTTCCGCCGCCACGCAATCTTGGTGCACCTTTTCCACGAAGTCTGAAGTTTGTACCAGTTTGTGTTCCAGCTGGGACTTTTAATTTCACTTCACCATGAACAGTTGGCACATTGATTTCATCACCTAAAGCTGCTTGCACAAAGTTAAGTGGTAATTCGTAGTAAATTTCTGCACCATCTCGATCAAAGATATCGCTTTGTTCAACTCTAAAGACGACATATAAATCACCATAAGGGCCGCCATTATAACCAGCTTCCCCTTGATTTGCTAAGCGCATTTGTTGACCATCTTCCACACCTGCAGGCACATTTACTTTCACAGTGTGACTACGTTTTTCACGTCCAGTACCGTGACAAGTTGTACATGGATCACTAATCGTCTTACCTGTACCATTACATTGATCACAAGCACTGCGCGTCATTACACGACCAAGTGGTGTTTGACGTTCGACATTAATGACACCAGATCCATGACATTTGCTACATGTTTGTGGATGTGTTCCTGGTTTAGCTCCACTACCGCCACATGTATGACATAATTCATCACGATTATATTTAATACTCTTTTCTACACCGAAGATTGCTTCTTCAAACCCTAGATTAATGACATATTGTAAATCCGAACCTTGTCTAGGTGCATTTGGGTTACTTCGTGATGCACCACCGCTAAAGAAGGACTCAAAAATATCTTCAAATCCTCCGAAACCAGCGCCGCCACCGAAGCTACCAAAACCTCCGTCGAATCCGCCAGCTCCAAAATTAGGATCATTTGCAGCATGACCATATTGATCATAGGCAGCACGTTTTTGACTATCGCTTAAAACTTCATATGCTTCAGAGATTTCTTTAAACTTTTCTTCAGCATCGGGCGCTTTATTAATATCTGGGTGATACTTCTTTGATAGCTTACGATAAGCCTTTTTTATTTCATCATCAGAAGCACTTTTAGATACACCAAGTACTTCATAATAATCTCTTTTATCAGCCATTAGCTTACCTCCAAAAATCAGTTTCCCTAGTATTTTATCATAACTAGTTGCTATCAGTAAACAAAGAGTGTGACAAAGCTGCCACACTCTTTTTGTTTACGATTATTTGTCGTCGTCTACTTCTTCAAAGTCAGCATCTACGACATCGTCTGCGCTACCTTGTGCTGCATTTGGATCTTGTTGTTGGGCAGCTTGTTGAGCTTGAGCCGCTTGTTCGTATAGTTTAACCGTTAAGTTTTGTACGATTTCATTTAAAGCATCACGTTTTGCTTTCATTTCTTCAATGTTGTTTGCTTCTACAGCTGCTTTCAATTCATCACGTGCAGTTTCAGCTTTCTTCACTTCGTCCGCATCTACTTTACCTTCTAATTCTTTCAATGTCTTATCAACAGTGAATAATAAAGTATCTACATCGTTACGTAAATCTGCTTCTTCTTTACGTGCTTTATCCGCTTCGGCATTAGCTTCAGCATCTTTCACCATACGTTCGATTTCTTCATCTGATAAACCTGAAGAAGATTTAATGGTAATCTTTTGTTCTTTTTGAGTTCCTAAATCTTTAGCAGAAACATTTACAATACCGTTCTTGTCGATATCAAATGTTACTTCGATTTGAGGAATACCACGAGGTGCAGGTGGAATATCCGTTAATTGGAATCTTCCTAATGTCTTGTTATCCGCAGCCATTGGACGTTCACCTTGTAAAACATGAATGTCTACAGCAGGTTGGTTATCAGCAGCTGTTGAGAAGACTTGTGATTTACTTGTTGGGATAGTTGTATTACGGTCGATTAATTTGGTAAATACACCACCCATTGTTTCAATACCTAATGATAATGGGGTTACGTCTAGCAATACGATATCTTTCACATCACCAGTAATTACCCCACCTTGGATAGCAGCACCCATCGCAACTACTTCATCAGGGTTTACTGATTTATTTGGTTCTTTACCAGTTTCTTTACGTACAGCTTCAACAACTGCAGGAATACGAGTTGAACCACCAACTAAGATAACTTCGTCGATTTCTGATTGACTTAAACCAGCATCTTGTAAAGCTTGACGTACTGGAATTTTTGTACGTTCAACTAAGTCAACAGTTAATTCGTCAAATTTCGCACGAGTTAAAGTCATTTCTAAGTGTAATGGACCTGATTGGCTTGCAGTGATGAATGGTAAGCTAATCTGCGTACTTGTCACACCAGATAAATCTTTCTTCGCTTTTTCAGCTGCATCTTTTAGACGTTGTAATGCCATTTTATCTGTTGAAAGATCAATGCCATTTTCTTTCTTGAATTCAGCAACTAAGTAATCGATAATCTTGTTATCAAAATCATCCCCACCTAGATGGTTATCACCAGCTGTTGATAATACATCAAATACACCGTCACCTAATTCAAGGATAGATACGTCAAATGTACCACCACCAAGGTCGAATACTAAGATTTTTTCATCTTTATCTGTCTTGTCTAAACCATAAGCTAAAGCCGCTGCTGTTGGTTCGTTGACAATACGTTCTACTTCTAAACCAGCAATTTTACCAGCGTCTTTCGTAGCTTGACGTTGTGCATCGTTGAAGTAAGCTGGTACTGTGATAACTGCTTTTTCTACTTTTTCTCCTAGATAATCTTCAGCAAAGCCTTTGATATATTGTAAAATCATTGCAGAAATTTCTTGTGGTGTGTATTGTTTACCTTCCACATCTACTTTATATCCTGCTTCACCCATATGACGTTTAATAGATGAAATTGTGTTCGGGTTCGTAACTGCTTGACGTTTGGCTACTTCCCCTACTTGGATTTCGCCATTTTTAAATGAAACCACAGATGGTGTTGTACGATTTCCTTCTGGGTTTGTAATAATTTTTGCCTCGCCGCCTTCTAAGACAGCAACTGCAGAGTTTGTTGTACCTAAGTCAATACCAATAATTTTACTCATATTAAAAATCTCCTTTAACTAATCTATTTTATTGAGCGACAACAACCATACTTGGTCGTAACACGCGATCATGCAATTTATAGCCTTTTTGTAGGACTTGTACAATTGAATCAGCCGGATACTCATCATTAGCAGGAATTGTTTGTACTGCTTGATGCAACGTTGGATCAAAAGTAACCCCTTCTGCAGGTATCTCTTCAATACCTTCTTCTTTAAAGGCATGGCGCATACTTTCAAGCACCATCTCAATTCCTTTTTTCAATCTAGCTCCTTGCTCATCGCTTACTTCAATTGCCATCGCACGCTCTAAATTATCAAGCGAAGTTAATAATTTTTTACCTAAATCTTGTGAACGATATTTTTGTAATTGCTCTCGTTCATTACGATTGCGGTTAGTGACATTTGCAATTTCCGCTGAAGCACGTAAAAATTTGTCTTCCATTTCCTCTAATTTTTCTTGGAGGACTTCTACATCACTTTTGACTTCTTCTTGAACTTCTTCATCTGTATCTGCAGACGTTTCCAATGTTTCTTCCACTTCAACAGTCTCTTGTTCAAGTTCTTCCGTCTTTTTCTCCTTTTCAGACAATTGCCATTCGTCCTTTCTGTGTATATTTACTATCGGTATTGATCCAATGACCGATAATACTCACCTAATTTTTCACTTAACTCTTGGCGGAAAGCATCCAGTAGTCCAAACATTTTAGAATACTGCATACTGCTTGGTCCAAGTAAAGCAATTATACCTTGACCATGACCGTCAACTTGATAAGTAGCTTGAATTAAACTCATATTTTGAAATAAATCATGACCTATTTCTGAACCAATCCTAATTTGAATGGATTGATCAGATGGCGTAATTAACTGATTTAAACCATCCGTATCACTCATCAAATCATACACGAGTTTGAAATGCTGTAAGTCTTGCGTAGGTTCGTAGTTTAATAGATTCATTCGACCGCTAACATAAACTTTCTCTTCAAAAAGCTGAGTCAACATTCTATTAAACAAATCCAAGATCCCTTCTGTACTCTGATAATACTTATGCAAAGTAATCGGAATCTCAGTACGCAATCGATGATAAACGGTTAATAACTCTTCTCCGACAAGGCGATCATTAATAATTTGAACCATTTTCTCTAAATCACTACTTTGAATACTGTAGGGAATCGAAAAAATACGACTTTGAACATTTCCTTTGTCAGTTACTAAGATGGCTACGACTTGATGATTGTTTAGCGGAATCAGTCGAAAGCCAGTTAATTTACGTGTTTTCACATCCGGTCCTAACGAGAGGGCCGTATAACTAGTTAATTCTGATAAAATATCCGCAGACTCCTGAATGATTTCATTAATTTCATGAAACTCTCTCCTGAAACCTTGACGAATCTTCAGTCGTTCTTTTTCATCGACAGTCGTAGGTTTTAATAAATAATCTACATAGTAGCGATAACCAGCAATCGAAGGAATACGTCCAGAAGAGGAATGGGGTTTGGCTAATAGTCCGTGTTCTTCTAAACTTTTCATCTCATTACGAATGGTGGCTGAACTCGAATCTATGCCGTCATTCATTAACTTTTTAGAACCAACAGGCTGATTATTTTTTGTGTAATTTTGGATGATCAATCGTAGTATATCTTTTTGTCTTTGTGTTAACATTGTCTCACCCCTTATTAGCACTCTATATTCTTAAGTGCTAATACAATTATAAATATACCACACTTCTAGTAATTGTCAAGAAAAATAACCAAAAAAAATTAGCACTCTCGATTAAAGAGTGCTAATTTTAACATTTCTTAAGATTTAGAACAACTCATCGCCACTCTTGAACTCTAATCCAGGATGATTATCAAAACGAACCACACCGATTGCAACTTCAGGTCCAACAGCTTTTTTCACTTGAGCTACCCCCTCGATACCAAAACCGCCACATAATTCAATTGCATTGACACCATTGGCCACTAAATCTTTGGCAGCTAAAATAGCATCGGCATAATCTTTAGCACCGACAGTTGTTAAGTCAACCGCTTCTGTTTGGACACACTGCGATTTTTCTTATAGTCTGCATTAGGCGCTAAAAAGATAAACGCCGCATTCAGTTTCATTTCAATCACCTCATCTTATAATACAAGTGCATATGGATGTTCTAAGTAGAAGATGACACGAGCTAAGAAATCAGCTGCAGGAGCGCCATCGATTACTTGATGATCAAATGTTAAACTTAATGGTAATTTTTGTTTTTGAACCACTTGACCATCTTCTAAAGCCAACTCGCTCATTAATGTACCTACACCTAAGATACCAACTTCAGGCGTATTCAAGATTGGTGTGAAGTATTCTACACCAGTTTTACCAATATTAGTAATTGTAAAGGTTGAGCTAGCATAATGTTCACCAGATAACGTACCATCTTGGGCTTTGCTGATACGATCTTGTAATGTCTTAGCTAAAGTTGTTAAAGTCATCTTATCGGCATCTTCAACAACTGGTACAACTAAACCATCATCTAGCGCAACAGCCATACCTAAATGAACAGCCTCTACTTCTTCTAATTGACCATTGCCATACCAAGCATTCATCGCTGGTTTGTCTTTCAAAGCAAGAATGACAGCTCTTGATAATAAGGTCGTAATACTTGTTTGACCATCATTTAATGGAATATCGGCTTTTTCCTTCAAATCTTTTCTGAAGGCCATTAAACTTGTAATATCAGCTTTTTGATGAATGGTAAGTTGTGCGCTTTGATGTAAACTATTCATCATACGTTGCGCAATCGTCTTACGCATACCCTTCAAGCCTTCACCATAGCTTGCAGGTGCTGCTGATGCTTGAGTAGCTACTTGTGGTTGATACATTTCTACGTCGCGACGTGTAATACGACCATTACCACCAGTACCATTAATTAATGAAATATCATATCCTTTGCTTGCAGCGATTTTACGTGCAAGTGGTGTAATAAAGATTCTATCACCACTACGAGCAACTTTAGCTTCTGGTGCTGGAGCTGCTTTTGGTGCACTTTCTTCTTTTGCTGGAGCCGGTGTTTCTTCTTTAGGTGTTGGTGCTGCTGATTGAACAACTTCGCCTGCTGCGCCAATTACTGCAATTGGTTCTTTACATGGTACTTCTTGTCCAACAGCTACCAAATTAGAGATAACCCCAGCTTCAGGTGCTTCTACATCGTGGGTTAATTTTTCTGAGCTAATAGTACATACGACTTCTCCTTTTTCCACGGTATCCCCTTCATTTTTGAACCATTGATCGACGGTTCCTTCTGTCATTGTCAAACCTAATTTTGGCATTAATACTTCTGTTGCCATGCGCACTCACCCCCTTATTTCTTTAAGTCGTCAATAATTTCTGCGGCTTCTTCCATTACGCGTTTTGCATTTGGTAAGTATAATTGTTCTAGATTTGTTGCAAATGGAACAGGTGTATTTGGAGCAGTGACACATTTAATTGGTCCATCTAGATAATCAAATGCTTTGTTTCCGATAACTGCTGCAATATCAGTAGCTGTATTATTGTGTGGGTTTGCTTCATCGATAACAATTAAGCGACCTGTTTTCTTCACAGAATTGATAATTGTTTCTTGATCCCAAGGGGCAACAGTTACAAGGTCAATAACTTCAACTGAAACGCCTTCTTTTTCTAATTTTTCAGCAACTTCTAAAGCTACATAAAGCATCTTACCAATTGTAACAATCGTTAAATCAGTACCTTCACGTTTTACTTTAGCTTTACCGATTTCTACAGTATAGTATTCTTCTGGCACTTCATCTTTTAAGCCATATAAAGTTTTATCTTCAAAGTATACCACAATATTATCGTCAGCAATTGCAGCATTTAATAATCCTTTGGCATCATATGGATTTGAAGGTACAACAACTTTCAAACCAGGAATTGAACCAAACATGCCATAGTATGAACCAGAGTGTTGCGCAGCGGCACTTGCACCGGCACCATGACAAGTACGAATAGTCATAGGAATTTTTGCTTTACCACCGAACATATAACGCATCTTAGAACCTTGTGCTAAAATCGTATCAAAACAGAATCCTAAGAAGTCGTTGAACATTAATTCAGGTACTGGACGTAATCCAGTTGCAGCAGCCCCAACAGCCGCACCCATATAACCCATTTCAGAAATAGGGGTATCAATCACACGTTCGCGACCAAATTTTTGCATCAAGCCTTTGGTTACACCGAATACACCGCCCCATGCATCTTCATTTTCTTCTTCTAAGTGTTTAACTGTCACACCACCAGCGATATCTTCACCAAGTAAGATGACGCGATCATCTTTTTCCATTGATTGTTCTAATGCTTCGTTGATGGCGTTCATAAATGTAATTCTTCTAGTCATGATATAATACTCCTTTCAATTAATTCACGTAAACATCTTCAAAGAGTGCTTCAGGACGTGGAACTGGACTATCTTGAGCAAATTTAATCGCATGTGCAATATCTTCATTTGATTGTTCTTCGATAGCTTTAATTTCTTTTGCAGTTAAGATTTTTTCTTTCTTCAAGTAGTTTGCGAAATCTTCAATACAATCGCGATCTGCAAAGGCTTTTTCATCTCCACTTGGAGCTTTATATTTTTGTTCGTCACCTTCGAAGTGTCCATAATTACGATAAGTTACGCATTCTAAGATAGTAGGTCCTTCGCCTTTACGTGCACGTTCAATTGCACGACCAGCTGCTTCGTAAACGGCAACTAAATCTTTTCCATCGACGCGTTCACCAGGAATACCATAAGCTGCTGCACGTTCTGCAATTGTCTTAGAACCTGAAGAATAAGTTTGTGGTGTTGATTCAGCGAATTGGTTATTTTCATTAACGAAAATTACTGGTAAATCCCAAATTGAAGCTAAGTTAATTCCTTCGTGGAAAGTACCTTCGTTAGCGGCACCATCACCAAAGAAGCATACAGCAACACTATCTGTTTTTAGATATTTATTACGTAAACCAGCACCTACTGCAATTGGGAAGCCCCCACCTACCATACCGTTGGCACCAAGCATACCTTTATCTACGTCGGCAATGTGCATTGAACCACCTTTACCTTTACATAGACCAGTTTCTTTACCATAAATTTCAGCCATCATGCCATCTAAATCACAGCCTTTAGCAATACAGTGACCATGACCACGGTGCGTACTTGTAATATAGTCTGCATCAGTTAAATGTGCACATACACCAGTTGCAATTGCTTCTTCACCAGCATATAAGTGTACGAATCCAGGAATTTCACCGGAAGTAAAGATGCGGTGTACTTCATCTTCAAAATGACGGATATCGTACATTTTCTTTAAGATCCATTCTGCTTTTTCCTTGCTAATTTTAGTCATGAAAAATTCCTCCTCATCTATTCATGATTTAAAAACTTTTTGCCACATCGCTAATGGTTTCAGATAAGGTTGGGTGAGCAAAAACCATTCGCGCGATTTCATCAATTGTACCTTCTGATTCTTTCACTGCTAAAATTGTATGAATCATTTCGGTTGCATGAGCGCCAATAATCACTGCGCCTAGAATTTGTTGATATTTACCTTCAATAATAATTTTGACAAAGCCATTTGTTTCTTCGCTAGCAATTGCCTTACCATTACTCGCATAGGCCATTTTCTTCACTTGAACATTTTCATAGCGTTCTTTTGCTTGTTCTAAACTTAAACCAAAACTTGCGACTTCCGGTTGAGTATAAAGACAACGTGGAATACTTGTTTGGTCAAGTGTATGTTTATCTTTATCGCAAATTGCTGCCACTGCACATAAACCTTCCGCACTAGCTGCATGTGCTAATTGATAACCACCTACTAAATCACCAATGGCATAAACATGAGGTTGGCTTGTTTGATAATGGCGATCTACTTTGACAAAGTGTTGACGTTCATCTAATTCAAGTCCTAACTGTTTGGCAAGTGTTAAATCAGCTCGCCGTCCAGTTGCTACCAATAATTTTTCAAATGGAACAACGACTTCATCTAAAACAACTGCATCTTTTTTCACTTCTTGAATTTTCGCTTGTGTATAAATCTTAATTCCCATCTTTTGTAATTGAGACTTGATGACTTTGCGCGCTTCTTCGTCTTCGGTTAATAAGATGTCTGGTGCTACTTCAACCAAGGTAACTTCACTACCTAATGGACGCATCGCAAAAGCTAATTCTACTGCGATAACCCCACCACCGATAATGGTTAATTGTTTAGGAAATTCTGTTTGTTTGAAGAAAGTATCGGTTGTAAGATAATCTGCTTGATCTACGCCATTAATTGGTGGCACAAAAGGTGAGCTACCTGTTGCTAATAGTAAATCTTGATAACCAATTTCCTTGCCATTCACCATTAATTTGCCATTTTCAAAGCTTGCTTCGCCTTCGATATAGTCTACGTGATTTGCTTTAAATAGTCCGTGAATGCCACCTTGTAATTTCTTTACTACTTGATCTTTTCTAGCAACTAATTTTGGAAATTCAAAGCTTATTTCTTGTTTTGCAAATCCAAATTTTGCTGCTTCTTGACCTGCTAGTACCCAATGTGCATGTTGGATATAAGATTTGGATGGAATACAACCTACATTTAAGCACGTTCCACCGATTTGGTTTCGTTCAATAACTGCGGTCTTCTTTCCATTTTGGGCTGCTTTGACTGCCGCTACATAGCCTCCAGGTCCAGAGCCTATCACGACTAAATCATAACTGGTCATTTAAAATCCCCCTTTCAGTTGACACTTGCATGTCGCAACACCCCTTTCTTCTCTTTACACTTTAATATAAGCAAACACCATTCCAACTTTTATTAAACGCTTACATTTTCACAATATTTTAAGTCGTATATACTGAAATATAGGTAAATAAACGTTTTTTTAAAGTATATTTTTCACAATGTTTCGTTCGGGTTCTAAGCGTTTTCATTTTGTATCATCCATTTGATACAAAATGTCTCAAATTGTATCAAAATGATTCTCAACCATCACTTTATATAGACAAAAAAACAGGAGCACCTACACAGCGCTCCTGTTTTTAATTCTCAATATTCTATATGATATTCTTTTATTTTACGATAAAGTGTTGCTCTTGAAATTCCTAAACTTTTTGCAGCATTCGTTACATGATAATGTTGAGATTTTAAAGCTTTCAATATTTCTTCTCGCTCTTGATTTTCAATTGATTCTTGCGCCTTCGTTTCTTTTTCCGAGAGTATACCTAACGTAATTAATTCTAAAATTTGTTCATTTGTAGGTTCTTCCTCTGCATAAAAAATATAGAGTCTTTCTAAAAAATTATTAAACTCACGGATATTACCAGGCCAATGATAAGTTCGCGCTATTTGCAGCAATCGTCCTTTCCAAGCAATCTGCCATTGGCGCTTTTCACAGAAACGATCTACTAAAGGAAGCAAATCTTCTAAACGCTCCCGTAATGGTGGAATGCTTAGTTTTCCTACATAAATCCGATAAAATAAGTCTTCACGAAATTCCTTAGCAAGGACACGTTTCCTTAAATCCTGATTACTTGCGCTGACGAGTCTGAAATCAACTGGTTGTGGTTGCCCATTCAATGGCACTACTTGCTTTTCTTCTAAAACGCGTAGTAAAGCCGTCTGCATCTTCCAAGGCATACTATCAATTTCATCTAAAAACAATGTTCCACCATTCGCTTGTAATATTTTTCCTACATGGCCTTCTTGATTTGCACCGGTAAAAGCGCCTGGTGCATAACCAAACAACTCACTTTCAAGCAAGGTATCACTAATCGAGCCACAGTTTACGGTAATTAACGGTCCTTGACGATATGGACTATTCATATGTAATGTTTTGGCAATCACTTCTTTCCCACTTCCGGATTCACCATATACGTGAACAGGCACTTTACTTTGCGCTAATTTTTGCACTTTTTTCAAAAATTGTTGGTACGCTGTATTGCTGCTCGGCACACCTACATAATGAAATTCGTTTTCCTCCGATAGTTTTTTATACAACTTGTAGCGATAACCCACCAATGCATTGTTAAAGATAACTTCTCTTTCTTCATATAACAAATCACGTGGTAACTGGCCTTGGATTCCTTGATTCATTTCGAAATAATCTTGATATTCATCGGGAACGTAAACAATCTGCTTATGTAAGTCACAAAGAATTTCATGGTCCAAATTTTTACCGGCATATTGTAATAAAGCCATTTTTTGATTGAGCTCTTCACGAATATAAGCATTACTAATCCGTTGTGTAATCGTCGTTAAAAACAGCATCGCTTCTTGAACTGAATTATTATTATAAGTAGAAATATCTAAAATACCAATCAAATCTTGATTTGAATCGAAAATTGGCGCTGCAGCACAACTCCATCGTCTAGAAGCAATCGCATAATGATCATCTAGAGACATAAACTCTGCTTGTTTATTATCTAAAACCATACCAATTGCATTAGTTCCTACATCTAATTCAGACCAACGACTGCCTACATTAAAATAAATTTCATTAGCATAACTTCTAGCTTGATAGTTTCCTTCTCGCCACAGAATAGTCCCATTTTCATCTGTTAATATAAAAATAGGTTGTTTAATATGCATGATTTCTTTAAAATGCTTACTCTCATTCTTTACAAGATGTATCAAAATTTGATGTTGGCGTTGACATGATTTTAACTCATTTTCTGTTAAAACAGTTTTAGGCTTTACCAAGTATGGATCGACTTGTTCGTTATAGCATTTACGCCATGAAGAAGCTATTTTATCTGGTAAGGATGTTAAAATTTCTTTATCGCCATTAACAAATCTTCTCCAAGTATCTACTTGCATGAAACCCACCTTCTTAAAACGCTTTCAATTATCTTTTAAAAACATCATTCCTACGTCTAGCATAATACAACTTTGTGAAAAAATCAATGCATACACTAAACGAAAAAGGAATGAAAAAGTTATGCTACTATTTATAAAAATCTATATCTATTATATTTTTAAAAGGAATACTTGTTTGATTAGCTAACAAAATACGTTTTCTTTTAAAATCTATTTTTGATATTTTTTCACATAATTCATTGATCTTCCCTTTATCTTTACCATCCTCTTCTTTAAAATAGTTTATTTTAATTGCTTGATTCTTATCATCTAATTGCGACAATAGATTTATCTTAAAATTCAACTCAAATAATTGATCTTCTGCAAGAAATGGTCGTAAATCATATTGTTTCCCTTTCATAGCAATCGTCTCAGCAAAACCATTTAAAGCTGCAAAGGGAGCAAATTGTGCCGCTCGATGATCTAAAGACATTGGAAAAACTGGAAAGTATTTTTGATAAGGCATTTGATTATTACATATACTACTCATTTTTTATGTCCTCCTATTTGATCATTGCGCATTCTCGCGGTGGAATAATCAAGTAAGGATGATGCCTTTAAAACAGCATTATCTCCATAACGCAAACATACATCTAATAATGCCGTCGTTAGCCGCTCTTCTCTTGCTAATTTTTCAGTCTGTCCATCTTCATAAGCCTCTAACGAATCATTCACAAATAATGAAAGTTGTTGCGCAGCTTGTTCCTGGGATTTTGGAAAAACCTCATGAAACTGAACAGAAACCCTACGAATATATACGTTAGGCTGAATGATTTGAGAAAATAATTGGCTAGCCGCTCGAACTAGCTGTTGACTAGATTGAGTCGCACAAGGTAAAGCAATCGTTCCTTTGGCTCCTTTAGGCATTTGTATTTCTTTACCCATTGCTTGATATCTTAAACTAAGGGAAAGATGCGTTGTCACTAATTGCTCTTTGACTAACTGAGCACTCAACTTATCAACCATTTCCTTCATGATTAAGTAAGTTTCTCCTATTTCATAGGCACGAAATAATACTTGTGAGCTACTAATACTATGATTTTTTGCTTGATAATTTTTGATGGCTGCCATGGTACACGTTTCAATTCCAAAAGCATGATCAATGAGTAATTCTGCTTGAATCCCAAATTCCTTAAATAAACGCTTGGCATTCAGTGCTTGGTCATCTTTAGCGAGTGCACACTTTGCAATATCTGCCATCGTATATAATCCTAACTTGGCTAAACGCTGACTAATCCCATGTCCAATCCGCCAAAAATCAGTCAATGGTTGATGATGCCATAACTGTTGTTGATATCTTTCTTCATCAAGGAAAGCAATCCTCACGCCATGCTCATCAGCTGGTGCTTTTTTAGCTAAAATATCCATCGCTACTTTTGCTAAATATAGATTTGTTCCTATACCCACCGTAGCAGTTATTCCAGTCGTTTGAACAATATCCTTAACAATTGTTTCAGCTAAAATATGAGGATTATCCTGATATTGATGCAAGTAAGGCGTCACATCCATAAAAACCTCATCAATGGAATACACATGGATATCTTCTGGTGCAACATATTTTAAATAAATTTGATAAATGCGTGCACTATAATCAATATACAGCTGCATCCTAGGTGGCACGACCATATAATCCAGTTTCAGATAGATATTCTTAGTTAACTCCTTTAAACTAACTGAATGATTGGCAAAACGATGATTTGGCGCTAATTTTTGTCTTTGTTGATTCATCTTTGCTACTTGCTCTTCAACCATAAATAATCGTGGACGTCCACCAATCCCAAAACTCTTTAATGCTGGCGTGACTGCTAAACAAATAGTCTTAGAAGATCTAGAAGTATCCGCTACTACTAAGTTAATATCTAATGGATCTAAATGACGCTCTACACACTCTACAGACGCATAAAACGACTTTAAATCAATGGCTAAATAATAATTCATTTCTCTCACCGCTTATACGAATGTTTGTTCTCTATTAAATAGAATAGCGTATTTTAGACGATTTGACTAGCATTATTTCTTTTTAAAACAAATGAAATAGGACAAAAATGATAAAAATACCAAAATTGTCCTATTTATCTCTTATATTAAATAATTTTTATATGTGTAAATGGATAGTATATACCGCATGCTTTTCCTAAAATTTGTTCACTAGAAACTGTACCGAATGAGCGGCTATCTTTAGAAATACGACGGTTATCCCCTAAGACAAAATAGCTATCCCTACCTAGTTTCTCTACTCCAAGCAAATCATCTAAACTAAAATCATTCATATCATAGTATAAGGATTGCTCTTTTTTAGAAAGATGGCTGTCTTTAAAATATTCTTTTACCGGTTTATCATTAATATACAATTGTTGCTTTTTATAGGCTAACTTTTCTCCAGGTAAGGCAATCACCCGTTTAATATAAGTGGTTCCTCCTTCTTGAAAAACAATCACATCAAAACGTTTAATTTTAGTCAAGCGTTCTACTAAAATCATATCACGATTATCTAACAGCGGATTCATTGAATTACCTTCCACCATCATGGGAATAAAAATAAACCCTCTTAAAACTAAGGCTATCCCTAAACTAATAAGTAAGTATTTAACTAGTAGCCAAAAAGAATCAAGATATTTAGTTGGTATCATTTTTTAATTCCTCTTTTAACTGTGTCAGTGCTTTTTGATAGCTCAAGTCTTCTTGTAAGTATTTGCTAAAAATAAGTGAATTAATTTTTTCCAACGTTTCTTGATCTAGTTTGCCAGATACCGGTAGTTTTTCTTCTGTTTGGATTTTCTTCAACGCCTGAATATAAGAGGCATCAAAGTCCTTACTATCTATTTTGATACCTAAAAATGCAAATAAATCACAAATTTCTTGTTGCTCTTTAGAAGATAATGGTTCTTGATTATTAAGCTGGTTATTAAAAGTATTCAATTGCTGAGCCGTTGGTAATGCAACCAAAATATCAGGTAGCAAACCTTTTTTATGCACCCAGTTTCCTTTAGGGGTTAACCATTTTTGCGTACTTAGCTTAATCTCAGAGTCTTCATCTAGGCTACTTACTAGTTGAACGGTTCCTTTACCAAATGTTTTTTGTCCAATGATTGGAATATGGGCACTTTCTTTTAAAGCTGCTGCCACTAATTCAGCAGCTGAGGCCGTCTGTCCGTCTACTAAAACAACAACCGGCTCTGCTACTTTAAACCCATGATCTAGTTTAGCATTGGCCTTATCTACTTGAGTCACTTGATTTTTTTCAGCAAATTTTACGATTGTCTGGCCATTTTTTAAAAACATGCTAGCTACTTTTTCCCCTTCGTCAAGCAAGCCACCGCCATTTTGACGTAAATCAAGAATAAAAGCCTTCACGTGTTGTTTGCGTAATGTTTTTATTTCATCTTGCAAATCACGGCTAGTCTGCACCCCAAATGTATCAATATGAATGAATGCGATTTGGGGATTATTAGCATCGATTTGACTCTTCACAGCAGATAAATGGACTGCCTTTCGAGTAATTGCTTTTTGAAAGACTTGTTGCCCACGTTTTAATTGCAAATGAACAACCGTATTTTCCTTCCCTTTAATTTGTGAAACAACTTCATCAATGCTCAAATCTTTGACTGGTTTTTCATCTACTTTTTCAATAATATCCCCTTTTTGCAATCCTGCTTGTGCGGCTGGTGTACCTTTTTTCGGTTGTTCGACAATGGTTACTTGGTTATCTAAAATACTCACCACTGCGCCAATCCCCACAATTTGATTACTTAATTTATCATTCAAAGCGGTTTTTTGCTCACCATCTAAAAGTGTCGTATAAGGGTCATCCAGTGAATCTAGCATGCCTTTGATGGCCCCCTGGGCTAATGTTTTGCGATTCACCTTATCATAATAGTTATCTTGAATTTGTTGATAAACATGATTCACCTTAGCCAACTGCGGATCGGTTTGTTGTTTTTCTAAAAAATAAACCACACTTCCCCCAATGGCTGCTGAAATAATGGCTACAACTCCTAATGATATGACCTGTTTTTTTAGAAATTTCATAAGTATACTCTCTTAATTTTATTTTGTTGAATCAATTATAACATAATTTCTATCTGCATGAAAAAAAGGAGAATAACTCATTCCCCTTTTTTATTGGCATTCTTCTTCATACTGTGCCCAAAACGCATCAAATAGGCTCATATTAGATAAGTAATCAGCATTCATTTCTAAATAAGATGACACCTCATGATAGTCTTGGCTATGTTTAGGAAACTGGATATCTTCACTCACCGATGTTGCAAATAGTTGTAACTCATCTAGATGACTAGGGCCTTTTTTACTCATTAAAAACTGATAAAAACTTTTAGTCATCCCAGTGCTCCTTTAAAAAGACCGCACGTCTAGCATGATTTCGAGCAAAGTTAGCCGGATTTTTCTTATAATATTCTTGATGGTAAAGCTCAGCCACATAAAATTCCTGAGCAGGTTCAATTTGGGTGACAATTGGTCGATCAAAAATACCACTGTCTTGTAACGCTTGTTTACTCTCTTGGGCAATTCTCTTTTGTTCTTCATCAAAATAAAAAATGACTGGGCGATAATTATCCCCGCGATCTTCAAATTGACCAAAAGCATCAGTTGGATCAGTTTGTTGCCAATATATTTCAACTAATTCCTTAAAACTAATGATTTCTGGGTCAAAAATAATTTCGACTGCTTCTGTATGTCCGGTGGTTTTCGAACAGACTTGCTCATAAGTTGGATTTGGCACATGTCCACCTGTATAGCCAGATAAGACAGAATGAATACCTGGTAACTCATCAAATGGCTGAACCATACACCAAAAACAACCGCCCGCAAATATCGCACGTTGCATAGAATCACTCCTTTATGATTGATAATTTTTATTGTAACGAATTCTACCATTAAAGAAAAGGATTATTTCTTCAAATAGGAAACTAGCTGAATCTCATCATTTACTAAATCAATTTTTTTAGCTTTTACATAGAGATGATCACCGAGTTCTAACTTGTTTAACTGAATCAAAACATATTTATCACTAGGATAGATTTCCACAAATTTTGGTAAATCATAACTGCGTTTCACCATTTTTAAAACTTCTTTGATGGGCACACCTAATGAACCAATCGACAAACTTTTTGCTTTCAATTGAATATTGCCATCTTCGGTTACAAATGGATCAAAATAGAGATAAAAAGTCATTGGAAAATTCAATACTTCAAATTTTCCTGTCAGCAAGGCTTGATTTTTCAACGTGAACTGATAATCGATTTTATTTTTTTGATTTACTTGTTTTAAATAATGTGATATCAAGGTATTTAGTTCTTTTTTCGTTGTTGAGACGGTAAAAATATCGCTTCCCTTAACTGCGATACTGGGGGCTGTTGGGATTTTTTCCCGGTCTTGACTCAAGCGGACACCAACAACAAAACAAAAGGCCAAAATAATCGCCATTAAAGCTAAGGTTGCCCATTTCCAATAATTGATTTGCTTTTGCTCTTTACGAAATTCAATTTTTCCAGGTTTTTCCATACTAATCACCTACCTCAGGATACCAGAGTGTTTTGGTTTTGCTAAGTTCATCCATCACAGCTTTAGCCATTAATTGATACCCCACATTATTTGGATGAAAGCGATCTTCATCTGATAACAACTCATTAACAATCACTGCTTTAGGCTTCGATGTTTGAGTCTTATTTTCATCTGCAGTCGAACTCGTTGTGCCAGTTTGGTCTTGCTGATTATCCACAATTCCTACTTGTGAATCATCCCCTTTAAATAAAACATCATTAATAGGAATGAAATAGACTTTCTTAAATGTAGCTACCGTTTGTTGACTTGCATCATTCCAATTTGTCACAATCTCTTGCATTTGTGTAAATTCAGGGAAATTCAAATAAAATGGATTATAGATTCCTAAAAGATAGATAGGAGCTTTAGGATTGTACTTGCGAATTTCTTGAATCAGTTGTGTCAATTGTTTTTGATATTGCTTTTGAGGCTTAACAAAAGTCTTTTCTTTCAAACTAAAAATATGCTCGCGAATCACTTTTAATAGATCATTACCACCACAAGTCAGTGTAATGATATTGGCCGAGCTTAGCGTTTTTTGCATTTTCTCATTCTTTCTTAAACGTTTAAGAATCTGATCACTTCGATCGCCAGCTTTACCAAAATTATCAAATTCAATACTGGTTAACTGATACTTATTTTGTAACAAATCAGCCACAATTGGAACAAAGCCGCCTTTATGTGTGTCATCCCCGACTCCTTCTGTAAGAGAATCCCCTAAAGCAACATAATTCAATCTGCGTATTTCTTGATTTGTTGGTGTTGCATCATTTTTTAGCATCGCCGGCTGTTTAGGAATCAATTTAAAAAAGCAGACACTTGCAAATAAGAAAATGATTCCCATAAAAAGAAAATATTTTACTGAATTTTTCATGCTGATTTTCACCTAATTCTGTTAAAAAGATGAGGCACTTGAAAGCAACCTCATCTTAAAACTATTCATAATAATACATAATTGCAAATGCTCCAGGACCAGTATGCGTGGCAATAATTGGGGTAGTATGCAAAAATGGTATATGCATTTTAGGAAATCTAGCTTGCAACTCTTCTTTAAAACGTGCGATTTGCTCATGACTTCCTGCATAGGAAATACCAATTTGTTTGATATTTGGAATTTGAGCGATTTCTGACAAAAAGTCTTCGAACCACTTACTAAAAGTTTTGGCACCGCGACCTTTAATGACTGGCTTGAGCTCACCATGTTCAAAACTCATAACGATGCGCACATTTAAAAAGCTTGAAATTAAACCCTTCGCGCGCGAAATACGGCCACCTTTAACCAGATTATCCAATGTTGAAACACCAATATATAATTTGGTTTTACTTTGGATATCTTCTACAATTGGCAATACTTCATCTAAAGTTTTACCTTCTTTAGCTAATTGAGCTGCACGAATCACTTGGAAAGATAAACCTTGGTCTGTGGTATCAGAATCAAGTACCACAACATTAGCCTTTGAAAGTTGACTAGCTTGTCTAGCAGCTTCAACTGTTCCACTCAGTCCTTTTGACATGTGAATTGATAAAATATCCGAACCATCAGCACCTAACTGATCATATAATTCTACAAATTGTCCAATTGGCGGTTGGCTAGTTTTAGGTAATTCGTGACTTGCAGCCATTTTTTCCATGAAGACTTCTCCAGGTAATTGGTCGTCATCTGCATAAATCACTCCATCAATCATAACTGACAATGGCATTACGTGAATATCTAAATCATCACGTGTTGAAATCTCCATCGTACATGAAGAATCCGTAACAATTTTTAATTTTTTCATGAATCCATCCACTCTCTTTTAAATACTACTATTATTTTGACAGCAATTAGGGTAAAATAATAACTATACGAATAGTATAACAGAAAATTTTATTGTTTTCATCTATTTCATGATAAGGAGAGTGAATTTTGATGGAAAATAAAAATTTTAGCAAAAGATATTTAATTGTTAACGAAATCTTCAATGCTATCACCCATGGAATAGGTTTTGGCCTAAGCATTGCAGGTTTAGTCATTCTGTTAGTAAAAGGTGCAAAGTTAGGTTCGGCCATTCATATCGTGAGTTATGCTATCTATGGTTCGACCATGATTTTACTCTTTTTATTTTCTACCCTTTTTCATAGCTTGATTTTTACGAAAGCACGGAAAGTTTTTCAAGTATTTGATCATGATTCGATTTTTCTACTGATTGCTGGCAGTTATACACCGTTTTGTTTATTAAGCATTAAAGGTTGGCTGGGTTGGTTACTGTTTGCCTTGATTTGGCTTATCGCAATCATCGGTATCGTATATAAGTCAATTACTTTGCATAAAGTAAAACAGCTTTCACACTTTTCAACCATAGTTTATATTATCATGGGTTGGCTTTGTGTCATTGCCTTTAAACCGCTCGTAAATAGTCTTGGAACCATCGGCACGTGGTTATTAGCATTAGGTGGTATTTCCTATACAATCGGTGCTTTCTTCTATAGCCTAAAGAATGTTAGATTTATGCATGTAGTTTGGCATCTTTTTGTCATGTTAGGCGCAATTTTAATATACTTTTCCGTTTTGTACTACACATAAAAAACATCTAGGAGACGTCCTAGATGTTTTTTCTATACAGCAATTGGTGCTTTGATGGTTGGATAAGGATCATAACCTTCTATTTTGATGTCCTCCATCGTAAAATCAAAAATATCTTTCTTATCTGGATTTAACCACAATTTAGGCAAAGCACGTGGCGTACGTGAAAGTTGCTCTTGCATTTGCTCAAAATGATTACTATAAAGATGGGCATCTCCCAGCGTATGAATAAATTCACCGACTTGTAATCCGGTTTGGTGAGCAATCAAATGGGTCAGTAAAGCATAACTAGCAATATTAAATGGCACACCTAGAAAAACATCCCCACTTCTTTGATATAATTGGCAACTCAATTTACCATCTGCCACATAAAATTGGAATAATGTATGACAAGGTGGTAAAGCCATCGAAGGAATATCTTCAGGATTCCAAGCTGATACAATCAATCTTCTAGAATCTGGTGTATTTTTAATTTGTTCGATTACGTCGCTGATTTGGTCAATGACTTCCCCACGACTTGTTTGCCAGTGACGCCATTGATAGCCATATACCTTCCCTAAATCACCAAATTTTTGTGCAAAAGCATCGTCCGTTAAAATGCGTTGGTAAAAATCTGCAAGTTGCGCTTGATAGACTTGATTAAATGCTTCATCAACTAAACAACGACGCCCAAAATCAGTCATATCAGGTCCTTGATAATCTGGACTTTCAACATAATTTTTAAAGGCCCATTCATCCCAAATATGATTATTATGCGCTAAAAGAAAACGAATATTGGTATCGCCTTTTAAAAACCATAATAATTCACTTTTAATCAATCCAAAAGGAACACGCTTCGTTGTTAATAAAGGAAAACCAGCAGCTAGATCAAACCGCATTTGATAACCAAAAATGCTCTTAGTTCCTGTGTTGGTACGGTCATTTTTGATATGTCCTTCATTTAATATTTTATGTCCTAAATCCAGATATTGTTTCACTTTCTCCACCTCTTAATCATTGGCAAATTCACTTAAATATTCCCAACGTTCATATTTTTCATCTAATTGGCTTTGATTTTCATCTAACTGTTTTTGCAAATCTTGCAGACGAGTAAAATCATCACCACAAGTAAGCATTTCAGATTCTATTAGACGAATGGTTTCTTCTAGAGTAGCGATTTCTTCTTCAATTGTCTCCCACTCTTTTTGCTCCATATAAGTTAGTTTCTTTTTCACCTTTTCCTTTTGAGGAGATGGTGTAGCCTCTTGTTTGATAGTTAGTTGATTTTTAGCTGCGACAGTTTGTGTTTGTTCATCCAAATAATCTGAAATTTTACCATAATAAAATTCAAGCTGACCCTCACCATTAAAAATTAATTGCTTTTCGGCTACTTTATCTAGGAAGTAGCGATCATGAGAAACAGTAATTACAGCTCCTGGAAATTGTTGTAAATAATCTTCCAAAATAGTTAATGTTTCAATATCTAAATCATTGGTTGGTTCATCAAGCAAAAGTACATTAGGCTGTTGCAATAACAAGCGCAGCAAGTACAGACGTCGTTTTTCTCCACCAGATAGCTTGCCAATAAGTGTCCCATGCGTATAACGAGGGAATAAAAACCGTTCTAATAATTCAGCGACACTCATACTACTACCATTGGCTAAGCGCGCTTCTTCAGCGTATTCTTGTAAATAGGCAATCATCCGTTTGTTAGGATCCATTTCCTCATTTTGCTGTGTATAATAAGCTAAGCGGACGGTCTCTCCAACAATCAATTCCCCATTCGTTAAAGCTAAGCGACTAGCCAACACATTTAAAAGACTTGATTTACCCGCACCATTTTTTCCCGTAATTCCTAGACGTTCTTTTGACTGAATCAATAAATCTAAATCTGAGAATAATGTCTGTTCGCCAAGTGTAAGACTCGCATGTTTGAGTTCCAATACCTTTTTGCCTAAACGAGTTGTCGCTAAATTCATTTCAATCGATTCTTTTGTTTGTACTTGATGTAGATTTTCTTTCAAGTTTTCAAAACGATTGATTCGGGCTTGCTGTTTAGTTGTTCTAGCTTTGGCCCCAGCTCGCATCCAAGCCAGTTCTTGCTTATACAATTGTATTCGTTTATTTTCTTGGTCTTGCGCAATACGGTCTAATTCTGCACGTTGGCTCACATAAGACTCATAATTACCGATATACTCCGTTAATTGACCATGAGCTAATTCAAAAATACGATTGGCTACGCGATCTAAAAAGTACCTGTCATGGGTAATCACAACAAGAGCCCCTTTATATTGCGCTAAATAATTTTCTAACCAGGAAATAACCTCATAATCAAGATGGTTCGTTGGTTCATCTAGAAGTAACAAGTCAGGTTCATCGATTAAGACTTGGGCTAATCCAACGCGTTTTTGTTGTCCCCCTGATAATGAGCCAAATGTTTGCTGTAAATCATAAATGCCAAGTTTACTTAAGACAATCTTCGCATTCGTATCTACTTGCCAGGCGTCTAATTCATTCATCTTTTGTTCAGCCTGGGTAAAACGTTGTTGCGCACTGGCTAGATTAGGCTGCTGATTGAGTAAGAACAAGGAATTTTCATACTCCTTAACCGCCTGAACTTGTTTACTATCCCCTTTAAAAATTACATCCAACACTGTTAATTCATCTGGAAAACTCGTTTCTTGAGATAAATAACCAATCGTATAATCATTAGGCTTAGTAAAAACTTCTTGATCACCATCAGCAAAATCTATCCCTGCTAGAATCGATAACAAACTACTTTTACCAGTACCATTTACCCCAATGAGTCCGATTCGATCTTTTTCATGTATCAAAAAGGATAGTTGATTGAATAAAATCTTTTCGCCATAAGTTTTCGTTAGACCTTCAACTTTTAACTCTTTCAAAAAATCACTCCTACTTCACATGATAGGTATCAACATATGCATCAATAATTTCCTTGGCTACTGTTAAGTTCGGATGTCCAGCTTTTTCATCTAATTGCGGAATCATTACCGCCAAACAAACTTGAGCATCATCGGTTGGCCCATAAGCAACCACATTTAAGTTCACGACATCAATCAATTTACCATTATCAGTAACCGTTGTTTCAGCTGTCCCTGTCTTAGCCGCTAAATCCATTTTAGCACTTCTTAAAGCCGTTGCCGTAGTGAAAGCATTTGTCCCGTGAACAGCATCATAAAATCCACTACGAATAATATTTAATTGTTCATCTGTAATATCGACTTTATTTAAGACTTTACCTTTAATCTCTTTCACTTTATCGCCTAGTTCACCTTCTGCATTATTGTTATAGATTGCTTCGACGATATGCGGTTCAATACGATTTCCACCATTAGCAATCGTTGCGACATATTGTGCCAATTGCATCGTAGTATAAGTATCAAACTGACCAAAAGCCAAGTCTAGAATTTTACCACCGTCATTATTTTTTTCAGATAATTGATCAATGCTTGGTTGAATCCCACTACTTTCTTTTGGTAAATCAATACCAGTCTTCACGCCCATTCCATAAGAGGCAAAGGCATTACGCAAAGCTTCATAGGCTGAGGCTTGGTTTTTAATGAGCGGTAAACTGATATTATATTGATATTCAATGCCCATTAATTTTAAAGCAACTTTCATCATATAACTGTTAGATGAAATTTCTAAAGCTTTTTCAGCAGTTAAATTCATATTTGCATAGCCAGAACGGTTGAAAATAGAGGTTTTAGGTGCCGTACCTTGAATATAAATAGGCTCATCCAGTAAAGTCTGATTTCCAGAAATAACCCCTTTTTGCCATCCCGCTGTTAGAGTACCTGCTTTGACGACAGATCCTGGTACAAAAGCATTCATGTACGTTCCAATGGCGTTCTCTTCAATTGATTTAGAAGCAATTTCATGATAATACCCACTCATGGCCAAAATGCCACCGTTATTTGGATTCATTACAACAGCATAAATCCCTGGGGAATAAGTTGCAAAACCACTGTCTACCAATGATTGATAGTTACGTTTTAAGATTTCATCCACTTTTTCCTGGAATTTAGCATTAATGGATAGAACAACATTATCCCCTTTCGCACCGGTTGAAACCTCTTTTTTACTGGTGATATTTCCTTTACCGTCAACAGAAATTTCATATTTTGATTTTTTACCCTGTAAGTACTCTTCGTAGCTTTTTTCAATAAAACTAGTTCCTACACGGTCATTACGAGCATACCCTTTTTTCAGATAGCTATCGACTTCTTCAGCTGGTAACCCTTGTTTTTCTGTAGAGACTTTACCAATCAAACTCTTTAAACTACTTTGTGCAAGAATTTCACGGTTCCAGTCATTTCCTGTAGATATTCCTGGTAAATCAGTCGCATGTTCCGCCACCACAGCTAATTCTTGATCAGTCACTCCTTCATTTTTAACATAAACCGTGCTAAGTGATTGGGATGCATTCATCTTTTTAAAAATAGTAGCAATTTTAAGTTGAGTATCATCAAAATTCAGCTGATCAGCAGGGACTAAATCAACCATTCGTGCATATTGCTTGCTGTTATCCAACCCTTTTTCCTTTTTTGTTAATTGGTTTTGAATCTGCTTTAAATGATTTTTATCAGCTAAATAAAAATCTCTTTTATCACGATCTGTCAAATTAACATCAATCGGCATATCTATATATTGGCTAAGTTTTGTAGCCAAATTTAAAATCTCAGCCGCAGACATATTAACACCACGTGTAAAAGTGATTGAAGGAGAAGCAGAATTAGTCACTAATAACGTCTTTTCAGAGTCATAGATACTGCCTCTAGGCGCACTTTCGGAAACTTCGATTGTACTTAAAGCATTAATTTTACCCGTATATTTATCATTATTCGCCAATTGAAGCACACCTAGGCGAGAAATCAATGCAACAAAAAGAATAAAAATTAAAAAGTATAAAAAATTTAATCTAAAAGGAATATGAGATTTCTTTATGTTTTTCAAAATAAAACGCTCCTTGAAATGAACTTGCTCTTCTATTCTACCCTAAAATATATTCGGATAGCCAAATGTCACACAACTTTTAAAAAAAGTTTACAACATTCGTTTCATATCTTTATATTCTATCATATTTACAGCAAAAAAGATGAAAATCAGCTAAAATATTAGCAAAAATTGTTATCTAGAGTTAAAGCAAAATAAAAGCAACCTAGAGATTAATCTAGATTGCTTTTTAATCATTCGTTTGTTGCAATGTTTTGTGCTTCTACTTGATAATCACTGCCATCCTCTTGATAACCATTGCTATCATAAACTTCATCAGTCGTTTGCTCTGAAGAATCTGAAGAACTTTCAGTTGAACTTTTTTTAGCAGTATCATCATCGACTAAAGGCTCATCTTCATCATCATATAATTGTTTTTCAATATAACCATCCGAATATCCATCAGAAATCGGTAATTCTGATCTAGTTGGTAGTCCAAGCTCAGATTTGATTAAATTTTGAATATTTAATAAACGGTGTTTTCCGACCACTTGATAATAGACATCACTCATCCAGTCAGGCTCAATCCCACTCAATTGATAACTCTTAATATTATCTAAGGCTGGCACATAGTTTTTAGAAATATCCATCAATTGGTCCCAAGATAGATTCGTTGAACAATTATCTTCAACTGCTTTTAGAATCTTTTTATACTTAGTAACACCATCTAAACCAATGACTTTATTAACAATTTTAGTTACGACTTCACGTTGACGACGCTGACGACCAATATCCCCTTCTGGATCTTCATAACGCATCCGAGCATAGGCTAATCCAGATTCACCATTTAAATGATGTTTGCCTTTAGGAACGTGCACACCATCAAGTGTAAAATCAATCTTATTGTCTACAGTGATACCACCCACTGCATCGATTAAATCACTTAAACCAGTAAAGTTAATGGCAATATAATGATCAATTGGGACATCTAATAAATATTCAATGGAATTTAAAGACATCTTTACGCCACCAAAAGCATAAGCATGATTTAATTTATCATAAGTATCGTAGCCAACGATTTTAGTATAAATATCACGGTCAATACTTACTACTGTAGTTTTTTTCTGTCTGGGATTAAGCGTAACAATCATCATCGTGTCACTACGACCTTGTTCAGTACGTCCTAGCCCACCAGTATCAAGTCCAAGTAAAGCAATCGTAATTGGATCACGATCTTCATAACTAATGGCCTTTTCTCGTTTTGGCGAAGTTGCACGTTCAATCTTTTTACTAATTGCATTAAAAGTAGCATTGGCATCTTTGTAGGCAAAAGTAGCCCAAACCGTCGCACTAGTTACAACAACTGCAATCACTCCTAATATTGCAATAATAATTTTTTGATATAATTTCATAATACACCTCTAAAATAAAAATACCTTAAAAATTGGTATTTAATAAAAGAAAACTACGGGATTTTCTTGATATCTCCCTACAATATTTAAGGTACACATCACATAGATTTTGCCATAACTTACATAGTTGAGCAATACCTCACAAATTTTATTACAAAAATTTAAAGAAAAAGAAATATTCGCAATGTTTTTAAATAAAGCTGACCACTTAAAAACGAGAATGATAGATAAGCCATCATTAACTTATCCACCATTCTCATTAAAAAAATAGTAATAATTATAATTTAACAACTTCGGCTGCTTGCGGACCACGCGCACCTTCAACAATTGTAAAAGATACTTCTTGTCCTTCTTCTAATGATTTATAGCCTTCTGATTGAATCGCAGAAAAGTGTACAAAAACGTCTTCTCCTTGATCGTTTGTAATAAAGCCAAAACCTTTTTCATTATTGAACCATTTTACTGTTCCGTGTTCCATGAAAGAAAAACCTCCAAAATTTCATTCAGACAAAAAAACTGTCTCGGTAAGATTATACCACAACTGAAAACGTTCGCAAGTTAAATTTATAGATGTGCTAATAATTTATCTTGATTCACCTTTGGAAAGTGATTCATTAGTTCATGAATTTGTTTCAATACAACAGGCATCAAACCAGCAACATCATTTTCTATCTGCAAGACAAGTAATGGTTCATGTAAACTAAGACGAAGTAAAAACCAACCATCTCCATAACTATCTCTTAAATTAAAACGAACGCCTTCATGATTTTCTAAGTCAATTATAAAGCCTGGAATCTTAATCTCTTGGAAATATTGAATGACTTCTAGTCCTAGCTGTTTAAAATCTGCAACTTCTAGTTTAAAGCGTACTTCTAGCGTTTCTGCAGGTTGTTTTAAATCTGTAATCAAATCATCTAGAGCGCGATTTTCTGCTACTAATTTAGGTAAAAGCATTAATACTTTAGCAATCACATAGGCACCATCATCTAAGAAATAATTTTCTTTGAATGCTGCATGTCCGCTTGTCTCAATTGCGAGTTGACAATCAATCCCTTCTTTATTTAAATCAATCGCCTTATTAATCACATTGCGATAACCTGAAATGTAGCGTACTTGATGGCCACCGAGTGATTCAATAAAAACTTTTAAATGACTGCTAGTCGGTGAGTTTGTGACAATACTAGTACCGGGATGTTCTTGAATAATCATTTGACTTAAAACAGCAATCAAATTATTACGATTTAAAAAAGTCCCATTCTTTGTAACTAGTGCACTGCGGTCAACATCGGTATCAAAAATAACTCCTAAATCTGCATGATTTGCTAATACAGCTTGACGAATACTAGTCATTGCTTCTTTATTATCAGGATTTGGAATATGGTTAGGAAAATGACCATCTGGATTTAAGAACTGTGAACCCGAAGTATCAGCACCTAAAATTTGTAGCACCTTTTCTGCAAAGAAGCCACCTGCACCATTTCCTGCATCTACTAAAATATGTAAACCTGAAAGCGGCTGTTCTTGCTTCGTTGCGTTTTGAATTTTTTGCACTAAAAATCTGGCATATGGTGTGATCAAATCTTCTAAGCGAGTAGTACCTTGACTTAGACTATAGGAAACCTTTGATTGACTAAGCGCTAGAATATTTTGAATATCTGCTTTTTCCACGCCCCCTTGGTTGGTAAAAATTTTAATTCCATTATAATAATAAGGTAAATGGCTAGCCGTCAACATCACTGAAACATCACATGCAAACTGTTCAAATTGAGTCGCCATAAACATCGCGGGTGTCGTAGCCATACCAAAATCAATCACTTCTACTCCATAATCAATAAAGGTATCAATCATGGCTTGTTTGAGACTTGGACCAGTTAAACGACTGTCACACCCAAGACCAATTGTTAATTTTGTAGGAATTTGACCAATTTTATCAGCATACCAATTTAATATTCCTTGTGCAACCATCATGGCTTGAATTGGTGTTAGGTTCGCTTTTAATTCATCTGTTGACATCGCAATGCCGCGAATATCAGAACCATTTTGTAAAGCTAAGATATCATCCATTCTAATCACTCCAAATCGATTAATACAATTTTAATAGCGGTTTCATTTTAACATAAGCCAAAACATTTGAACAGCCTATTTTAGTACAATTTACTTAAATAGAAATAAAAAAGTGAGAGGCTACTTTTGCTTAGCCTCCCACTTAGTATTTCAAATCAATTATTTTGCAGCTAAATAATTTTCGTTGGCTTGTTCCCAGTTTACAACATTCCAAAAGGCATCGATGTAGTTAGGACGAACATTATGATAATTTAAGTAATAAGCATGTTCCCAAACGTCAAGCCCAACAACTGGTGTTTTGCCTTCCATTAATGGTGAATCTTGGTTCGCAGTAGAAATAATAGCTAATTTACCATTGTCGACAACTAACCAAGCCCAACCTGAACCAAAACGACTAGCCGCAGCAGCTTTAAATTGTGCCTTGAATTCATCGAAGCTACCAAAAGTTTCGTCAATAGCAGCTTTTAATTCACCCACAGGCGCACCTTGACCGTTTGGCGTCATAATTTTCCAGAAGAATGAATGGTTTGCGTGTCCACCACCATTATTAATAACAGCTTGGCGAATATCAGCAGGCACTTCATTGATACCAGCTAATAAGTCTTCAATAGATTTTTCTGGCAACTCTGGATGTTTTTCTAAAGCCGCATTTAAATTTGTTAAATAGGTTTTATGATGTTTTTCATGATGTAGATGCATTGTTTCTTCATCGATTGTAGGTACTAATGCATCATAAGCGTAAGGTAATTTTGGTAATTGATAAGTCATATTCAAGACCTCCTAGAATTGTTTACATACTAAGCGTATCAAAACTTGTGAAATAGCGCAAAACATATGCTCATAAAACTTAATTTTATATTGTATTTATTGATTTTAAGCAGCTAATGCTTGTTAATTTGGATAAACTTAGGTAAAATATTAACAATAAATTAATTGAGGAGTTTTTATACAGAATGATTCAAATATTGAAAGATTCAATGATTCATTTCAATCAAATAAAAGAGGTTAAAAAATTACCCTTTGGCAAGCTTATTAGCTATTTACTTCTATTAAGTCTAGTAATGGCCTTACCTTTAGCCGCTCAGGTAAAAGAAGTTTTCCATTCAATTAAACAAGATAGCCTAACAATTGTTTCACACTTGCCTGATTTCAGTATTAAAAATGGTGAGCTGCAACTACACAATGAAAATGAAAAAGGCTTTATCTATCAAACAGATACCGTCATCTTTACATTTGATCCTGAGGCTAAACGAACCAAAAAGGAAATCATCAATGATCGCCTGGGAAATTTTATTAGTGCTGGATTAACCAAAGATGAACTATTAATTGGATTTCCTAGTACAGAGCTAACAAGTAATTTATTAGGCGGTAACAAGTTAGCCATTTCCTACAACAATCCAATATTAGATGGTATCACCAGTCAACAAATCAAACAAGAAGTAAAAAACAGTCAATTTCCAATCTGGATGTATGGATTGATTATCTTACTTGTTTTATATCCAGCTTTTGTCAATTTAGCAATTAATATCTTTATAGTTGCACTGATTGGCAACATTTACAGTCATATGATTCGTTGTAAAAATGGTTTTCTCGACAATTTAAAAATGATGATTGCTTGTGCTAGTCTGCCAGTCTTATTGTCACTTATCATCAGTTTTATTTATCCTGAATTTGATACAGGATTGTTTATTACCTTGGGAAGTTTCTTTATTTTTACGCAAGCTTTAAAGGATGAAACAAAAATAAAGCTAAAATAAAAATCGTTTCTATTCTTCTAAATAAGAGGAATAGAAACGATTTTTTTTAATTAATAAACTCATAGGATGGCTCATCTAATTTTTCATCATAATTCACGACTAACTGATAGCCATCAAAAAACCACTGATCATCTTCTTCAACAAAATAAGTGAAATCATCTACAGTAACTTGAACTAAAGGTCGACTTGGTGTATCGACACTCATCCCAACTGAAAACCCTTCATGAACCGGGGTACTACCATAGACTTTTCCAAAAAAACGGATGCCTTGTCCAGGATTTAGGATAATCTCCTTTTTAAACCATTCATGTGCTTTTGGTGAAATCGTTAATTCCATCAAAAAACCTCCTAATCATTAAGTTTTTCATCAAGATTATCAACGTTTACAGTACTACCGATGACTAACAAATTATCATTTTCGCAGACAATTTCGTTAGCAGGCGGTGAAACAACCACTTGACCATCCGCACGACGAATAGCAACAACTGTTAAGCCAAATCGTTGACGGAAATTCACTTCGATAAGGGATTTATTAAAGAATTTAGGATTAGATACTTTAATCTCTGCCAACGAAAACTCATCAGATAGTTCAATAAAATCTAAAATATTTCTTGAGACTAAGTTATGCGCAATTCTTACCCCCATATCACGTTCAGGATGGACCACACGATCAGCTCCAACACGCTCTAGTACTTTTGCGTGATATTCATTTTGTGCTTTAGCCAAAACATTGGGAACGCCCATTTCTTTAACCATTAATGTCACTAAAATACTAGCTTGGATATCCTCACCAATAGCAACTATGACATGATCAAAGTTACGAATCCCTAAAGAACGCAATGTACTTTCATCTTGCGCATTTCCTACAACTGCATGCGTTGCGATATTCATATATTCATTTACACGTTCTTCATTGGAATCGATGGCTAAAACTTCTTGACCTGATTCTACCAAAGTACGACAAATACTGCCACCAAAACGACCTAACCCAATGATTGCATAATTTTGTTTCACCTTTATGATACCTTCTTTCTTACTTTACCAAGCCATGTTTAAATGCATAGATTGCTGCTTGTGTGCGATCTTCCACACCTAATTTAGCTAAAATATTCGATACATGTGTTTTAACAGTTTTCAATGTAATAAACAGTATTTCTGCGATTTCTTGATTACTTTTACCTTGCGCAATCAAATCCAAGACTTCACGTTCCCGATTGGTTAACTCTTCATATAAAAAGTATTGATTGGCATAATCTTGGTTTTGAATTTTTTCACTGACTTCTTCTTCAATTACCCTTTCGCCAACAATCGTTTTACGAACTGCTTCAGCAATTTCCTGTGCTGAAGATGTTTTTAATAAGTAACCACTCGCCCCGGCTTGAATGGCAGGAAATACTTTTTCATCATCAATGTAGCTCGTGACAATCAATATTTTTGCTTGCGGCCATTGTGCTAAAATTTCTTTCGTTGCTGTAATACCGTCCATATTATCCATGACTAAATCCATCAGAATAACATCAGGACGAAGTGATAGGGCTTTTTCTACCCCTTCTTGCCCATCGCTTGCTTCCCCAACAACTTCAATATCAGGTTGAATACTCAAATAAGTCGAAACACCTAGACGAACCATTTCATGATCATCAACTAGTAATACTTTAATCATTTCCTCACCTCATTATCAATTAAAGGTATTTTTATTTCAATGCTTGTACCTTGATTTGGAATACTAATAATTTTAACTGTACCGCCGACACTCGAAATACGCTCCTTCACGTTTAACAAGCCATAACTCCCAGCTTTTTTCTTGGAAGTATCAAAGCCTACGCCATCATCTTGTATTCTTAAAACCAATTGATTTGCTGATTGATTTAAATAAAGTTCAAGTTCAGAAGCTTTAGCATGGCGCAAAGTATTAGATAATAGCTCTTGCACCACACGGAATAACTCGTTTTCAATAGAAGGTTGAATGGACACTTCCTCTACATCATAGATTATCTTCAATTCAACTTTTGATTGAAGCTCTACTAATAATTGTTCAATCCCTTGTTTTAAGCTACGTCCTTCCAAATTAATCGGTCTTAAATGTAATAACAAAGCTCGCATCTCAGATTGAGCCATGGATAATATTTTAGCAACCATTTGAATCTGTTTAGAAAAGTTCGTGATACTTTCTCCTCGATCAATGGTTTCATTTAATGCAGACATAATCATCATCGCAGCAAATAATTGTTGTGAAACAGAATCATGAAGTTCTCTAGCCAAGCGATGACGTTCATTTTCAAGAATTTCCTCTTTACTTTCGCCATCGAGTAATTCTTGTTTTTGATGCTCTGTCTGCAAATCCAACGTCATTGTCTGAATTTGCTTTTGAATTTCGTTTAAGCCTTCAATAATCTCTTTTTGATGATAATTTTCAACTTTAGTTAATTTATTAAAAGCTAAAGGTTGAAATTCATCAACACGTGCTTCCTTTATTTTTTTGACTTGTTGTTCAATTGGGTCTAATAAACCTTTTTGCTTAAAAAAATAGATTAAACACATTGCGATTGCTAATAGAATGGCTAATAACGCAATATAAACAATAATAGGCACAAATAATATCTTTGCAGACAATATCCTTAACATCCATTGCTTATTCCCTTGAGCAAAAAAATAAGCAAATAGAACAAAAATGAAGCTCAAAAAGAAAGTTAATGAAAGGTAAGCAACCCAGCGAAGAATTTTAGATCTATTCATACGCGAATCACCTCTAAATCACCCATAATTACATTAGAAATAATTTTAATCTTTCGTTCACTTTCAGCATATTTCATATCATGGATTTTTACTTCCTCAGCATTTAGCGAATAATGATATTGTTGGAAATGAAATTCACCACGGAATGCCTCATGTAAAATATCAATTTGGATGCCATGCGGTACTAAAATCCGAGTACGACCAAAGCCTTTGCGCAATACGATGACATTTTTGCCCTTAGGTAAAATCGTATTTCCTAAATCAATAATTGAATCACCGACAAAAATCGTTAAATTAATGTCATCAAATTCAAAAACTTCATTACCAATCATTTGAGTCCCAATGTAGCTTTTTTTACTGATAAATTCCTTTTCTTCACTTGGTTCTTTTGTTTGGACCATAATGATATTTTTTTTTCGCCAAAACAATAGATTCTCATAATCCAGGTCAATGATTTCAAAGCCTTTAATCCCGATAAATAAGACAATAAAGACTAACATTAACCAAAAGGCATAACTATTAATCAGGCTAATAAAGATGAGAACAATTCCCAACCATAATAGCAAGTTTGTATTTTTCCCTTTTTTCCGACGTAAGTAGTGTAAAAATAAGCTTAAAGTTCCTAAAATTAAGATTACAGTCAAACCGGAATCTTCCACAATTTGCCAGATAGAAAGAATCAATAGTAAAATATTGACAATAAAGAAAAAACGCCAGGCACTAAGTTTCAACTGCATACCTCCTTATAATATAGAAAGGTACCATCGACTAGCGATAGTACCCTTTAATCATTACTATTTCACAGAAACAATTTTAACCAAGAAGTCGCCACCTGGTGTTGAAATATTTACTTCATCATTCACTTTTTTACCGATTAAAGCTTGTGCAATAGGTGAATCATTGGAAATTTTACCAGCAAAAGGATCAGATTCAGCACTTCCGACAATAGTGTATTCTTCTTCTTCTCCGTCAGGCAACTCTTTAAAGACAACTGTTTTACCAATTGAAACTTCATCTTGAGCAACATTATCATTATCAATAATTTGTGCAAAACGAATCATATTTTCTAAAGTAGTGATGCGGCCTTCCACAAAAGCTTGTTCGTCTTTTGCAGATTCATACTCAGAGTTTTCAGATAAGTCGCCAAAACTACGCGCAATTTTAATACGTTCAATGATTTCGCCGCGTTTCACTGTTTTTAGTTCTTCTAATTCACGCTCTAATTTTTCTTTTCCTTCTTGTGTCATTGGATATACTTTTTCTACCATCTATAATTCTCCTTTATTATACATCATTGGATATTATTAATTCACATATTTTTCAACTAAAACATTATGTTCTTCTAATGTTTTAGCAAAATATACTTGGCCTGTTTTCACATCAGCAACAAAGTATAGATAATCATTTTGAATCGGATTTAAGACTGCTTGAATCGCCTTTTCTCCTGGGTTATTAAATGGTCCAGGTCCATATCCTGTATTCAAATATAAATTATATGGTGAATCTGTTTGAGTGTCCTTAATTGTAACAGTTTCTTTCGTTTCGTTCAATGCATATAGCACAGAAATATCAGATTGTAATGGCATATTTTGTGCTAGACGATTATAAAATACTTGTGCAATATTTTTACGATCAACATCACTGACACCTTCTTTTTCGACTAAAGAAGCTAAGGTTAACACTTGTTGAACCGTCATATTTTTTGCCGCAATAGTATCATAATAATTTTGCATGACCGAATCTGTCTTGGCAATCATTTGTGCCACTAAATCTTTCAAAGTCATTTTATTGAGATAATCATAAGTTGCAGGGAATAAATAACCCTCTAAACGATAACGAACATCCGTAGCACTAGCCGCAGATTCTAATAATTTAGGATATTTGGCTTGCATCTCTTGGAAGAATTGATCATCTTTCATCAAAGCGAGAAAGTCTTTTTTATCTAATTTCGTTTTATCCGCCAACTTATCTGCTATTTGTTCAATTGTAAAACCTTCAGGAATCGTCAACTTCGCATCGGCCACACTTAAACCATTACCACCTTGTAACTTCTTACTAATCCCATCGAGCGTCATACTTGGACTTAATTTATAAGTTCCAGCTTGAAAACCAGTTAAATTATTAAACTTAGTATAGTAATTAAAAACTAAACCACTCTTAATAATGTGACCCTTTTCTAATATTTCACCAATTTGTTTATTAGATGAGCCTGTTGGAATCGTAATTTCTATCTTTTTATTACTTTGTGGATCTAGCGGATTTAGACTCGATTGGATATAGCGGAAGACTGTAAATCCTAAAATCGATATAATCAAGACTAATACAACAACAACGATCGTAACTATTTTATTTACGATGCGGTCTTCTGTATTGCGTCGATTCATTCGGCGTTCCTTCTTCTGTTTTGCACGAGCAGTCGCAGAAGTTCTACTCATCTGCGAGCGATTATCCTGATTCGTAGATGGATTGTTAGACGTCGGCTTCTCTGGTTGATTTGTTGAATTCAAATCTACGCCTCCTTCATATACTTAACTTGTTTTATTATACACGATACATTTTGATTTTAAAACCTATTTTGATTTTTTAAAAATAATCATTTTACTAAAGATATAATTTGATAAAATCACAATAAACTGAGAAACAAATTTTGCAATGAAATCATTTGTCTTTAACACTTCTAAACAAAAAGATAATGAACCCATATCAAAACCTAATGTTAAAATTCGTGCAGCAAAAAATAAAAATAATTCTTTTAAATTTTGTGCAAAGGTTTTTCCTCTAGATTCAAAAACGTATAGCTTGTTCGTAATATAAGCAAAAAGCACCGATAGTATCCAAGCAATTAAATTTGCCAAAATATAGTTAAAATGCAATAAATCTTTGAATAAAAAATAGGTAATAAAGTTGACGACAAAGGTACAACCGCCAAAGAATAGGTAAGAAAAAACTTCCCAAAGATTTTTTTCTTCTAGATATTGCTTTATTTTTTTTGTATAAGTCATATCAAAACTCCATTTTATTCGTACCAGACTATTGTAGCGAATGAATAAAGAAAAGGCAATCATAATTTAGAAAGTTTTAATCTTTCCGCCTTTATTCTACAAAAAACCGACCTACATCGTGTAAGTCGGTAATTACTATTTTATGGATAAATACGATTTAATAAACGTGGGAATGGAATAGCTTCACGCACATGGTCAATCCCTGCAATCCATGTAACCGTACGTTCTAAACCTAAACCAAAACCGGAGTGTGGTACAGTTCCATATTTACGTAAATCTAGATACCATGAATATTCTTCTTCATTTAAGCCAGCTTGACGAATTTGCTCTAACAAGTAATCATAATCCGTTGCTCTTTCAGAACCACCGATAATTTCACCATAACCTTCTGGCGCAATTAAATCGGCACACACAACAACATCATCTCTTGTTGGATGTGGCTTCATATAAAATGGTTTGATTGCTTTAGGATAGTTCATGATAAATACTGGTTGTTCAAATGAATTTGCGATAAAGGTTTCATGTGGTGAACCAAAATCATCACCCCACTTGATGTCATCAAAACCATTTGCTTGTAATCGTTCAATCGCTTCATCATAGCTAATACGTGCATATGGTAATTTGGTATATTTTTCTAATACGCTACGATCACGACCTAAAACATGTAAAGCATAATCACAATGATCTAAAACATTTTGTACTAAGTATGCAACATATTGTTCTTGAATCTCTAAACTTTCTTCTTGATGCATAAAGGCCATTTCTGGTTCAATCATCCAGAATTCAATCAAATGACGACGTGTTTTTGATTTCTCGGCACGGAAAGTTGGGCCAAATGAGAAGACTTTCCCCATTGCCATTGCTGCAGCTTCCATATATAGCTGACCTGATTGAGATAGATAGGCTTTATGATCAAAGTAGTTGGTTTCAAACAAGTCTGTCGTTCCTTCAGGTGCAGAACCTGTTAAAATTGGTGGGTCTACTTTTACAAAACCATGATTATTGAAAAATTCATAAGAGGCACGAATAATTTCATTACGGATTTGCATAATGGCATGTTGTCTAGAAGAACGAAGCCATAAATGACGGTGATCCATTAAAAAGTCTGTTCCGTGTTCTTTCGGTGTAATTGGATATTCATGACTTTCTCCGATCACTTCAATATCTGTAATCCCAATTTCATAACCAAATTTAGAACGAGAATCTTCTCTAATTTCACCAATAACCCAGACAGAAGTTTCCTGATTTAATCCTTTTGCTAATTGAAATACTTCTTCAGGCACTTCACTTTTAACTACTACTCCTTGAAAATAAGCAGTTCCGTCTCTTAGTTGTAAGAAAGCAATTTTACCACTTGAGCGTTTATTTGCTACCCAAGCACCAATCTTGACAACTTCCCCAACGTGCTCTTTTGAATCAACAATTTGAATTTGTTTCACGAGAGTCTCTCCAATCTATACTAACAATTATATATTAACGCATCTATTGCATTTTACTTTCGACAAATGCTTTGATACGTTGTGCACTTTTTTCTAAAGTAGCCCAGTCTGTTGCATAACTGATACGAATATATTGGTCCATTCCAAATCCCGCACCCGTCACAACAGCAACATGTGCTTCGTTTAATAAATCTTCTACAAAACTGGTAGCTTCTTGATACCCACAATTTTGTAAGGTTTCACTTATATTAATGAAGAAATAAAAGGCTGCTTGTGGTTTTTGAACCTTAAATCCTGGAATTTCACACAATAATGGATATAAGCGATTTAATCTTTCTTCAAAAACCAAACGCATTTCTTCTACGGAGGCTTGACTGCCAGTTAAAGCCTCGACAGCCGCGTATTGACTCACAGCTGTTGGATTACTTGTTGATTGACTAGCTAGGCGAATCATTCCTTGAATAATTTCTTCATCACCTACTGCAAAACCAATGCGCCAACCCGTCATAGCATAAGTTTTAGATACACCATTGATCACAATTGTATTTTGACGGATTTCTGGTGTTAGCATCGCCATGGAAGTGAATTGATTATCACCATAAATCAAGCGGCCATAGATATCGTCTGCAACAATTAATACTTTATTTTTAACCGCCCATTGTCCAATCGCTAATAATTCTTCTTTTGAATAAATCATTCCTGTTGGATTAGAAGGCGAATTAATGATAATCGCTTTTGTACGTTTCGTCAAGACTTCATCCAAGTGCTCAACGGTAACTTTAAAGCCATTTTCTTCATCAGTCTTAGCAAAAACAGGGACACCAGAAGCCAAACGTACTTGTTCTGCATAACTTACCCAATAAGGAACAGGGATAATCACTTCATCCCCTTCATCCAAAATCGTTTGGAAGAGCAAATATAACGCAAACTTTGCGCCATCAGTTACAATTGTTTGATTAATTGAATAATCTAAGCCATAATTTTCCTTCATGTAAGTGACGATAGCTTGACGCAGTTCAGGAATACCTGCAGACTGGGTGTAAAAACTAGCCTCACCTGATTGAATCGCAGCAATGGCAGCCTCTTCAATATTTTTTGGTGTGACAAAATCAGGCTGCCCAACCGTTAAGCTTAGAACATCTAGACCTTGTGCTTTTAATTCCTTTGCTCTTGCCGCCGCCTGCAAAGTTACTGACGGAGCTAAATTTTGAACCTTTGTTGATAATTTCATTTTCTTCATCCTTTTTATTATATATTTTTCTCCAACAATTTATTAACCTTAAATATTTTCAATTGCTTGACCAGATTTAAAGTCAAAAAAATAATACTGATTTTGTTTAGAAACGATTTCCCATACAATGTGTTTTTTGTAAAAACCAAGAGTGGTTTTTAATATCGTCTGATTTGGATGGACTTTTGCAAAGACTTGGCGAATTTCATCTTCATTATAACCATCTTTTTGATTCACCACTTGTACTTTACCACCTTTTTGCGCAATGATGACATATTTTTCGTCACCCTTTGCATCTTTTCCACCCACTGAGAAATAAGTATTTTTACGATTGAACCAATAAAAGTCATCAACTTGATCTAATTTGCCATATTGTGTTGCAATTTGTATCGCTTCATTTCTGGCGTGTCGATAAGATTTGGTTGCTTTTAAGTAAAATATGCTCGTAAATAATATAACACCCAGCATAATATATATACCTATCATCAATATTTGATTTATACGTTTTTCACGTGCATCTTCATTATGCAACTTGTGCCCACCTCTAACCTACATTTCATTTTAATGTTTTTATTATAGCAGATTCTTTGCATAAGTTTTACAAAAAAATAGGAATTTACAAATTTTTAAGTCTTTGCCTCGTACGTCCAAGGTTTCGGTAAGATTTTTTGTAGCTTTTTCCCATAAGTAGTTGAGATGAGACGCTTATCTAAAATGAGTAGTTTTGCATCGGGTTGATTCGCTACTAAATCTAGACATCTCGCTAAACGAATCCCCGCCGTTGGTAAAGCCTCTCGTTGAAAAGCATCGATATCAAGTTTTTCCAAATACTTTTGATAAGCAAGTGTTAAAGGCGCGCTAGGATTATGAAAAGGTAAACGCGTTAGTATCACACGTTTAAAATGAAAATCAGCTAAAAAAGAATCATCTAAATATGGATTTAATAAAAATACAAATTGATTATCATTTGCTTCATAACGCTTCTTTATTTTGGACAAACTGGTATTTTGGCCGAGTGCAAACAACTCTATACCCGCTTGATTCATCGTTTCACTAATGGTTTCAAACACATAACGTAAGACCTCTTTTGAATTAAAAAGTACCAGTGTCGATTCTTGTTGATTCAAAATTTCATGCATAATGATGTTTGCAATATACTGACCAAATGCTTCATTCGTTACTTCTGGAATGGATATCCCTTTTTGAGCCACTTCAATCCGTGGCAAAAAAGTACGCTCTTTTTCTTTTAGTTGCTTTACTTTGACATTGTTTAAAGACAATTTTTCTGCAAAATAATTCTTTTGATACGGTAAACTTAAATGATTTCCAATAAATATTTTGGCTGCATCTGTAGAAAGCGTATCTATCGTATTGGTGAAGTCATAACGAATAAAAAGCAAATGATTTTTTTCTAAAAACCAACTATGCACGGTTGTTTCTTGAAAATCGCGAAACCATGCAAGTAATAACTGAAATTGTTGTACAATATTCAAAATTACATGGTCACTTTCTTGATTATTTGAAGATGAAACGTATGCAATAAATTCTTCATAATAGTTCATTAATTGATTTAATTGACGCTGAAAACTTTGAGGTAAAGCGGCAAATTCACTTTCATTAAATAGCTTGACTGACACAATTGATACCCATTGATCAAACACTTGCCGTTGAAAGTCGTTGATTAATGACAAGATACTGACCATTAATGGATGAGGTTCAGCTTTTAATGTTTGATTGATTAATTTTTGTAAGTTTTGGATATCTACGCGTTGGTGATTAAATTTTTGTAATGGCAGCAAATATTGCGCCTCTTCGAATATCACTTGACGATAAGCAAAATCTTGAAACACTTCATCAAAGTTAGCGAGTAAAACATCTTTTTGGCGAAATAAAACGACCTGTGCGCATTGCATTTCACTATTACGACGCTTTAAATAATAAGAATCTGGATAAAAGTCTGCTGATTGATAATTCACTTGTTGAAAAAAGCTATGCGATTGTTGATACAGTCCTAATTCAACAAGTGAGCCGGTCTGAGTTTGAGTGAGCCATACTAGTATCATCATTTGTAAAATAGAGGTAAATTTTTGATCTGGTATTTGACTTAACATCTGGGAAAATCGATGTAAATCAATATATTGTTTATCTGGATAATAATGCATAGCTAATAGCGTACGAGAAGTAGACGCGTTAGTCACCTTTTGCCAATTTTGCCACCAATTATCCGATTCATAACCTAAAAGAACCGGAAAATCAGCTGGGGTAAAATAACTCAGCGGCAAGAAAACATTTTCTGGATGCGACAACTCTCGATTGACGTCAATGGTGACTTCTTCTTGTAAGTGCTCTTTTTTCAAGGAATAGCGATTTTGATAAATAAGATTCATTAATTTAGCTTGTTCATTGCTCAAGCTTTTGCCAAGTATTTTTTCTTTTGCTTTTTTTGATTTTGGATAACTCACTGCATGAGAATTTTTGATAGGATGGACACGAGATTTTTTCACCCAAATATCTTCTACCAATTCTAAATCATCTGTTTTTGTAGCTACTTTTCCTTCAAGTTGTCTTAATTCCTGACATTTTTTAATAAAATTCCCCGTCTGCATACTTAGTAAATCGCATCTTTGACAAATTTGTGTCAGGGTCTTGATGGGTAAATTTTCAATGATTTGTCCTAAATATAAAAATAATTCTGCCGTTACTTTTGCATCACTATCTGCTTGGTGAGGATTTTCATGACTGATTCCTAGGTTCGTCACTAAATCATTCAAACGATAACTAGACTGCATTGGCAAAAAAATTTGTGCTAAATCTACCGTATCTATCGCCGGTATCGTTAACGGATCAAAACCATATTTCACAAATGTATTTGACAAAAATTGATAATCAAAGTGTACATTGTGTGCAACAAAAACTGTGTCTTGCAAAATATTTTCAATCATCAAGGCAACATCTTCAAAATAAGGTGCTTTCACTAAACGACGATTGGTTAATCCGGTTAAATGTTGAATATTTTTAGGAACAGCAAAACCAGGATTAATGTCGGTTGAAAATGTATGTAAAATCTGATTATCCTGAACCAAGGTACAAGCAAACTGAATAATTTGATCTTTTAAAACGTCTGTACCCGTGGTTTCTAAATCAACAATGGCATAAATCGTTGACAATTCAGCACCTTCTTTCCATTCAATTTCTATTTTTCCAACAAATAGTATAACGAATTTTTACAAGAAAAACAAAATAAAAAAGACCTACTAACAAGTTTGCTAGTAGATCTTGGACATTATTATTAACGATTAAGCTTTCACAACATTTGTTGCTTGAGGGCCACGTTGTCCTTCTCCAACATTAAAGGTAACACTTTGACCTTCTTCTAAAGTTTTGAAACCATCACTTTGGATAGCTGAAAAATGTACGAATACATCTTTACCATCTTCACCTGTAATGAAGCCAAAACCTTTTTCGGCATTAAACCATTTCACTGTACCTGTTTGCATAAATAAAATCCTCCTTGTGTATTTAACACATTCATTAATATTGCAATTCATTGTGTTTGGAAACTTGTGGAAGATGTTTATTTATATTGAAACGAACTACCATAAATCACCGTTACAAAAACTACTTCTATATAGTAACACACTTTAGACTAAAATGATAGGATTTTTTTGAAATATTTTGTCTTTTTCCAAGTTAACTTAGACATTTTTTAATTTTATATCGAATTTTTCCGCTTATTTTAGCAATAAATGTATGTTGTTCTTTTGATTTTACTTCATTGTGTTTTGTTATAATAGCAAACAATTAATACATTTTTTCGAAAATGTCGCTTGCAAAACCAACTCATTGATTGTAAAATAACAATTGGTTAAAATTGGTCCGCGTAGCTCAGTAGGATAGAGCGCACGCCTCCTAAGCGTAAGGTCGGCGGTTCAATTCCGCCCGTGGACGTTAAAAAGCTGCTTTTGAGAGAAATCTAAAGCAGCTTTTTCTTATTTTTTATGATTACTTAATTGGCCAGCATATAAATAGTATTCTTTTGCTACTAAATGCTGTTTAGCTAAAAATTTCTGGAATTCTTTTACTTCACGTTCTTCTAATAGTGTCAACACTAGTCCCTTTCTCCCCATGCGTCCTACACGTCCTGAACGATGTAAATAGGTTTTTTCATCATAAACAAAATCCATATTGACAACTAAGGATAAGTCATCAATATCTAGACCACGAGTAGCAATATCCGTGCACAATAATAATTTAGCTTGATGATTTGAAAAAGCATGAAGGGCAATTTTGCGTAATTGGGCACTTTGGTCAGAAGCTAAAGAAGCAACTGAGATATGATGATATAAAAGCTTATCTTCCATGACACCTAATTCACTTAAACGATTGAAAAAAACTAAGGCTGAAAGCTGATCAATATTACCTAAACGACGTAAAAAGCCTAAGCGATTACGTTTTGGCCAAATAACATAACCGTGCGTGATTTCACCTTTACTTGTATCTTCATTTGTAACATCAATTAAAGTCAATTTTAATCGGTACATTTGCTGAAATTGTTCTGGAAGTTGCGTGCCACTTGCTGAAAATGCGAGTACTTGTACTTGATTATCCATGGCTTTTAGTATAGGGCTTAGTAACGCACTCTCTTGATTACTTTTCAATAGTTGGTCAGCTTCATCTAGTATCAATGTTTTGACTTGATGTAATTTTAATTTCTTTTGTTGATTTAATTCATTGATACGACCTGCAGTACCAACAACAATTTCTGGTCTTTGCTTTAACTTTTCGATTTGGCGTTTGATATTTGCTCCTCCAATTAGACTTTGTACTTTTAAGCCTAAATCTTTTGCCCAAGGACGTGCTACCTCTGTTACTTGCATAGCTAATTCCTGAGTCGCAGTAATCACAACAAGTTGTACTCCTTGATTTACAGAAATATTTAACATTGTCGGTAGTAAGTAGGCGATGGTTTTTCCTGATCCAGTCGGTGAAACGCCTACAATTGATTGTCCTTCTTTAATGGGTTCAAATACTTTCTCTTGAATTTTGGTTGGTGTTTGAAACTTTTCTAATTGCCATCTTGCTTGCCATATCTCAGGCAGTTGATTTATATCCATATCTTCCTCCAAAAATATTTGATAGCTAAATTATAACACAATACGAGATGTTTTCTAAGCCTTCGATGCTCTTGATAAAAATCTTTTTGTTTGATACACTCAACTTTAGAAAATTTAAGGAGGGTATCCTTTGAAAAAAGCTATCAATCCACTTTATCTCATTACAATGACGCTATTATGCTGCTTTCTTTCAACAGTTCCACTTTGGGCCGATGAAACAGAAAATAATTTCTCCATCGATGCCAAAGCGGCAATTGCTGTAGATGCTGATACAGGAAAAATCTTCTATGCACAAGATAGTACAACACCTATGCCGATTGCCTCGATAACTAAAGTACTAAGCATATATGTTGTATATGACAAAATCAAAAATGAAGAATTAGATTTGCTAGACCAAGTAGTTATTTCTCCTCAGCTAGCTGAATTAAGTACAAAACCCGAACTATCCAATGTCGCACTGGTAGCCAATCAAGCTTATACTGTTGAATCGCTCATACATGCTAGTTTAATTCAATCAGCCAATGCCGCGGTTATGGCCTTAGGGGAAAAAGTCGCCGGCAGCCAAGAGCAATTTGTCAATCTGATGCGACAAAAGGCGGAAAGTTTAGGCATAACAGATGCAAAAATCATTTCAGTTTCTGGTTTAAATAATCGCGACCTCGGAGATTTTAGATATCCTGGTACCGGTGATGATGAAGAAAATGAAATGTCGGCTCAAGATGTAGCTATCATTGCCAAACATTTTATTGCTGACTATCCTGAAGTACTGAATATTACAAGTACCGTGCAAGAAAACTTCGGCGAAAACACCGCACAACCTAGTATCATGCAAAACTGGAATCAATTATTGCCAGGTTTACCACTTCAAAAAGAAGGAGTTATCGGCTTAAAAACCGGAACGACCGATTTAGCCGGTGCCTGCTTTGTTGGCGTTATTCGACAAAATAGCCGCGAAGTCATCACCGTGGTCCTACATGCCAATAATCAAGCCAACGATAGTAATGCTCGTTTTGTCGAAACAAGCAAATTAATGGATTACGCCTTAAATCAATGGCAAGAAATCACTTTATCAGCTACAGATTTAACGAATGCGATTCAATCAAAGCTGGCTGTTATAGATGGGAAACAAGCTTCTGTAAGTTTAAAAGTTATTGATCCATATAAATTATGGGTACCCGTACCATTTGATATCAAGCAACTTAAATATGAAGAACAATTAGAAGTTCAATCCATTCAAGCACCCGTACAAATGCATAGAGAAATCGGTACCTTAATAATTAATAATCCAACTGACAACTACGGCTACTTACCAGACTCCCAAACACCAGAAAGTCAAATTAAAATAGTAACTGCTAATAGTGTAGAAAAAGAAAACTTCTTTTTCTTATGGTTGCGACAAGTAAAAAATGTCGCACAAAATGCGTGGATGCATACAAAGCAATTCTTTCAAAACATATTTTAAAGTGGAACAATAAAAGAAACGAATATCTCAAGCATTCACCTTGCTTAGATATTCGTTTCTATTTTTTAATATAAATCTGCAACGGCCTGGCTTAAAGCTGTGGCTACATCCTTTTCATCACTAAAGCCAACCCAAAAGGCTGTGATTAAAGACTGAATATTTTTTTCTTGTGAAGATGGAATATCCCATTTGCCATCTTTTTGAACCAAGTCTATTTTTACTTCAACTGGATCTTTTATTTTTTGCGCCTTTTTAATTTCTTCATTCATTGCGTTAAATAAAAGTTCCTGAGCTTTTTCTTCATTATCCGCATATGTTGGATCATTGGCAATTTTTTCAAAACTAACTTTTAAAGCTTTGCCTACTGCCCCAATAAAATCAACCCCATAAATTTCATAAGTCACCCGATAATGATTATCTTTTTGAGACTTAATATTTTTAATCTTGTAGGAAGTCTGTGTCTTCAACGCCTGTTTTAAAGAATCAGTTAATTTTTCAGCTTGCTCATTAGACATCGCCGCAGCCTGACTCATTTGTGCCACCAACGCTTTAGAAAACTCCCCATCTTTTGAGTGTTCCATTTCATTAACAATGGCACTTCCATCCACAAAGTTTTCTTCAAAGGAATTTTGTGATTTGTTGTAAATGACACTTTCTACAAATACCTTGGCCGCCTGTTTTTCAGAAAGAGGTTGGCTTGACTCTCCGCATCCACCCAAAATAAATAAACCTAACAATAAGATTAGCCATTTTTTCATATCCATTCCTCCAATTCGTACTAGTTAATTTTATTATACGCAAGCTGAACATATATTTCTAAGGATAGAAAGTGACTGCAATAAAAAAAGCCTGGCATGCCAAGCTTTTCAATGTCAAACAGTATGGTTTAAGCACTCACACTTTGACGTCGTGTTCTAAGTTTTAATTTTTGAATCAAAGGGAACAATGCTTCTTTTACCGCACAATATTTGTCTACCATCGTCACAACATATCCTTCTTTATATCTAGGCGGTGCAATGGTTGCTCCCCACATATGCTTAATGATAATATCTTTTTCTAAATCTGATAATTCAGTGATTTTTTCAGCATTTTTTACGGCGATTCTAGGATGCATATAAGCATGCGTTCCCTCATCAAATTTAGTTGTACGCCAATCATAAAAGAATAAATCATGTAACACACCCGCTCTAGCAGTTGCCTTGGCATTCCAACCAAACTTCTTAGTGATCTTATAACTATAATAGGATACGCTGATGGAATGATCTAATCTAGTAGAGTGAAAATGTTGCGTGAATTCAGCTAATTTTTGTACTTCTTCTGTTGCCAATAAATCACCAACATAAGATAAATACTCTAAATCATACTTCCAATTATTTGTCATTCATTCATGCCACCTTAAGTAAAATCTGAGAAAAGTATACCACTAAACAACCTAATTGAAATCGATTTTCAGCGTTCTTAAGATTTTATTTACTTTTTCCGAATCAAGCCATACATCATAATTCCTGCAGCAACACCAACATTCAATGATTCCGCTTGACCATAAATAGGAATATAGACACTTTCATCCGCTAATTTTAAAATTTCTGAACGAACCCCTTGCCCCTCATTTCCCATGATAATCGCCACATTTTCATGATAAGGTAACTCTTGATATTGTTTAGCTTCTTTATTTAATTCAGTAGCGTAAACTTTCACCTGCGCTGCTTTTAATTGCTGAATCACTTGGGACAAATCAGCTTGGATAACTTTTAAATGAAATTGACTCCCTTGCATGCTGCGTAGGGTCTTCGTAGCATATACATCGGCACACCCTTCACCTAAAATGACACCATCAAATCCTGCGGCATCGGCTGTTCTGATCATGGTCCCTACATTACCTGGATCTTGCACATAATCAAGCAATAGCCACTTTCCTTGATGCAAATCTAAGTCAGTCTTGCTCATTTCAGCAACGGCAATCATTCCTTGAGGCGTAGGTAAATCAGAGAGTTTGTCGATGATTTCTTTACTCACAAGGATAACCTGTTCGCTTAACGGTTCAAAAAATGCGAGATATTGTTGATAAGCTTTATGGGTTACAAAAATATATTTCATCTTTGCACCATTTTGATAGGCCTCCTCAATCAAATGAAAACCTTCCATAATATATAAATTTTCTTTTTGACGTTCTTTACGACGATGTAATTTAGCTACTTTTTTTATTAATTCATTTTTGGTTGATAAGATTTCCTTCATTGTCCACCTCAAAAATTCTAAGTTCTGCACAATATTATACCATAGTTTTCTAGCATTTTTTTGATATAATAGAGTTGAAAAAAAATTAAAGAAGGTGATTCGATGTCACAAGCAGTCGTAAAATATCGGATGAATGTCGCTGGTGTGGTCCAAGGTGTCGGATTTCGCTATATGACTAAAATTTTAGCAGATGAATTAGGAATCAATGGCACCGTCAAAAATGAAATGGACGGCTCAGTAACCATTGAAGCAGTTGGCAATTATCAAGATATGTCGCTCTTCATTGAAAGAGTTAAAGCTTCTCCAGCACCGTATGGTAGAGTCGATAAATTTCAAATTGAAAAAGATACAACCATTCCAGATTATACAAAATTTAAAGTGACCTATTGAGTAATTTCTCACTTGTACAATTGAAATTCTAGTCTAAATTTAGTATAGTATTTCTTGTGTAAATTAAATGCAAAGGAAGAAACAAATGAAATTAAAAAAATACCTTTATAGTGCGAGTTTACTTTCACTCATCTTTTTCTTATCTGGTTGTGTGAAAATGGACAAACACGGAAACCCAGATCCTAATGGATGGATTTATCGCTTTTTAGTTGTCCCATTAGGTAACTGCATCCAATACATGGTTGATAATTGGCATTGGAACTATGGTTGGGCGATTATCTTTATTACAATTATTGTGCGATTGATTATTTTACCTTTAAATATTTATCAATCCCATAAAATGATGGTTCAATCTGAAAAAATGCAATTTTTGAAACCACAGCTTGATATTATCCAAGCAAAAATGAAAGAAGCAACCACAATTGAGCAACAACAAAAAGCCCAACGTGATATGCAACGAATTTATTCTGAAAATGGTACGAGCATGTTTGGAAGTTTTGGTGCAGGATGTTTACCAATTTTAATTCAAATGCCTATTTTCGCTGCCCTTTTCGCAACGGCTCGTTATACTCCGGGGATTTCAAGTGCAACATTCTATGGCATCAATCTTGGAAAAACAAGTTTTGCTTTAGTCATCATTACTGGTGCTTTATATCTTTTACAAAGTTATTTAAGCATGTTTAATATTCCAGAAGATCAAAAGAAACAAATGCAAATGATGATGTACATGTCCCCTATTATGATGATTTTCTTCTCTTTCAGTTCACCTGCTGGGGTCGCACTTTATTGGGCAGTTGGTGGGGTCGTTGCCTGCATTCAAACAGTCATTACCAATATCATTATGCGTCCAAGATTGAAAGCTAAAATTGCTGAAGAAATGAAATTGCATCCACCAAAAATTGTCGTTTCTAAAGATTATAGTTTAGGTGGCGAAAAGAAAACTTCCACAAAAACTGCTAGTACTTATCGCCCACCAGTGAAAAATCAATCACCTAAAGCGAATAAAAATGGTGGTCGCAATGCTGGTAAACAAAATCGTCGTAAATAAACATTTTAACTGTCAGTAAGTTTTTACTGGCAGTTTTTTATATCTATTGTTTTTCTTTCCACTCATCCGTGCTAAAATCATAACAAAGGAGGCTTTCGATGCTACAATCTTATCTTAATATCCTAGTGATTTTTGTCTTAATGTTTTTAGGCTATTTTTTCTCATATCGCCAATGGTTTAGCAATGAGACTGCTGACACCTTTTCTAAAATGGTTTTAAATCTAGGACTCCCTTGCAGTATGTTTTTAAATATTACCGCAAACTTTACCAAAGAAGAATTTCTAACCTTAATTTCAGGGACACTTATTCCCATTGTTTCGATGTTTTTAACTTTTTTTATTAGTAAAGCAATCATTCACCTATTCAAGTTACCCAAAAAACATCACGGTACTTTTTCAACCATGTTCACTTGCTCGAATACTATTTTTATTGGCTTGCCGATTAATTTAGCCATCTTTGGTGAAAAAGCTGTTCCCTATGTCTTGCTCTACTACATCGTCAATACCAGTTTTTTCTGGACAATTGGCGTTTTCGAAATTGCCAAGGATAGTGTGATTCGCAAACAAGCTACACTGTCCTTTCATCCACTCATTTTCCTAAAAAAACTATTTACTCCTGCTTTACTTGGTTTTATGATTGGGATTTTTTGGGTGTTTCTCAATTGGCCAGTTCCTAATAGCCTTCAAACATTGGGCAATCATTTAGGAAATTTAACTACCCCGCTTTCAATGTTAGCTATTGGTATCATGTTGTATTATCAAGGAATTGCTAACTTAAGGCTGACTAAAGAATCCTTATTCGTTTTGTTTGGACGTTTTATTCTTTCACCAATCATTGTTTATGTGCTAGCTCAGATTATCCCAGTGCCACATTTAATGATGCTAGTCTTTATGGTGCAATCAAGTATGCCCGTTCAAAACTCAGTACCTATTTTAGCTAGAAGTTATCATGCAGATGAAATTTTTGCGGCAACCACGATGAGTTTATCCGTTTTTGTCTATTTATTTTTCATTCCTGTACTCTTATTTATCATGCAATTTATTTAATTGAGATTTGCTAATGGTACTATTGAGGAATATAATAAAAGAAAACACTTTGAGGTGAAGAAAACGAAAATTGCACATTTAGGACATTCCACCATTTATTTAGAATTAGCAGATAACATCAAAATCATTATTGACCCCTATATTGATGCCAATCTTCCAGAAATGTGGCAAGCCAATCATTTAAAAGTTGATTATATTATTTTAACGCATGGTCATGGAGATCATGTTGCCGGTGTCTTTGATTTAATCAAACATCAACAACCGACAATTATTGCAGTCGCGGAAATCGCCAACTTCTTTGCTAAATTAGGGCAAAAAGTACACGGTATGAATATTGGCGGTGGTTTTGATTTTCCGTTTGGTCGTGTCACAATGACTCATGCGCTACATACTTCTAGTTTAGAATACGAGGGACAGGTCCATTATCTAGGTAACCCGGCTGGTATTATCATCGAAGCAGATGGAAAAACCTTCTATCATGCAGGTGATACCGCCGAATTCATGGAAATGGATTTATTAGGTGAAGATTATGAGATTGATTTTGCTTGCTTACCTATTGGCGATAATTACACAATGGGACCAAAACAAGCCGCAAGATGCGCCAAACGTATTCAAGCCAAAAAGGTCTTACCTATCCACTACAATACTTTCCCAGTGATTAAACAAGATCCCCAAAAATTTATTGATTTATTAACGGATGCTAAAGGAATTGTTTTACCATTTGGCAAAATTTATGAAATTTAATTAAAAATTAGCACCTATGGATATTCAGTATTATTACTCAAAGAAAGAGAAATACTGAACATCTTTTTTGAGTAAAACAGGAAGATAATTTTTTACAAGATAAAAATTTCAGTTATAAAAGAATTGAAAAATATAAAAATAGGAGAGAAAGCCTCAAAAACTTTCTCTCCTAAAAATATCTTTGTCAACAATCACTTTGACCAAGAACAAGAACCAGTGTTGGAATCTACAACTTGCTAATTATTTTGTGACTAAGACATCTAGTTTTGCCAATTTTTCAATGGATTGTGCTAATTGTTTTAATAAACTCAAACGATTATTGCGAAGTGCTTCATCTTCAGCCATAATCATAGTGTCTTCAAAGTACTTCACAATTACTGGTTCAAGTGCTACTAAAGCTTGATAATTTTCTTTCAAATCATCTGAAAGACTTGCCAAGGTTGTTTGCACTTGATTTGCAAATTCACGTTCAACATCACTTTCAAACAATGCTTCATCCACTTCCACAATGGTATCTGCTTTTTTCGCTAAGTTCACTACACGTGTCAAAGCCTCCATCGCTGGTTTAAAGCTTTCTGTTTGACTATGTTCTTGAAGCAATTGCGCAGTTAAATATTGAGCAGCTAAATCTTCTTGTGTTGCTTGTAAGGCTGCATCAATAATATCATAGCGAATTTCTGCTAAAGATAGATATTGTTTCATACGCGCAGCAAAGAAATCTAATACTTCAACATCAATATTATTTAAATCAAAGCCATATGTTGCAACCATTGGATTTAATAAAGCTTTCACCTCTGCTAAAAGACTTGCTAGCGGGAAGCTCATTTGGTTTTCTAAAACAATACGTACAATACCGTAAGCTTGACGACGTAATGCATATGGATCATTGGAACCACTTGGTACCATACCAGCCGCAAAGAAAGTCACGATAGAATCCAACTTATCGGCAATGGCTAATAAAGCACCAACTTGAGTTTCCGGAATTTCGCCAGTACTTGAAATTGGTAAATAATGTTCACGAATGGCTTGGCTGACAGCTTTATTTTCACCTTGTAATAAAGCATATTTTTCACCCATAATTCCTTGTAGTTCAGGAAATTCTCCAACCATATTGGTCACTAAATCAAACTTATAAATTTGACTCGCACGGGCTAAATCAGCCGTTTGTTGAGCATCTAAACCATATGTTTTCGCTAAAAGTTCACTAATTTTAGTTACACGTTGCATTTTTTCATAGATGCTACCTATTTTTTCATGGAACGCCACATTTTTTAGTTTATTGACACAGAAATCAATGGTTAATTTTTGGTCTTCCGCATAGAAGAATTCTGCATCTTCTAAACGGGCAGTTAATACTTTTTGATTTCCTTTGATCACATTTTCTAGATGTTCACTATTTCCATTACGAACGGAGATAAAGTGAGGTAATAATTCGCCAGCTTGATTCATCACATCAAAGTAGCGTTGATGCTCTTTCATTGATGTAATTAAGACTTCTTTTGGTACAGCTAAATATTTTTCATCAAAATCACCCACAAAAGCTGTTGGGTATTCGACAAGGTTGACTACTTCTTCTAATAATTCAGGATCAAGATTCACTTGATAATTATTTTCTTGAGCGATTTGTGCGATTTGTTCTTCAATCATTGCTTGACGTTGCACTTGATCAGCAATCACAAATTCAGCAGCCAATTTTTCTAGATATTCATCCGCATGATTAAAGGTTGTTTCATGACCTAAGAAACGATGACCGCGACTTTTACGACCCGTTTGAACATCTAAAATACTGAAATCAACCACTTCTTCACCAAACAAAGCGACTAACCAATGAATTGGGCGAATATATTCAAAATCATATTTATTCCAATGCATTGTTACTGGGAAAGTCAAACTTTGGATCACTTGTGGTAATTCTTTTAAGACTTCTGTGGTTGGTTTACCTGCAATATGTTTTTCGACATAAACATATTCTACACCTTTTAATTCTTTAAAGATAATATCGTCAGTCGTTAAGCCTTGTCCACGAACAAAACCTTGCGCTGCTTTGCTCCAGTTTCCTTCATTGTCTAAAGCAATTTTTTTCGCAGGTCCTTTTACTTCTTCATGAATATCGGCCTGTTTTTCTGCTAGTCCTTCTACAACTAAAGCCAAACGTCGAGGGGTAGAATAGGCTTTAATTGTTTGAAATTCTAGATGTTGTTCATTTAAAAACTTTTCACACTTTTCTTTTAATTGATTCATACTTGGCAAAACTACATGTGCCGGCATTTCTTCTAAACCAATTTCTAATAAAAAATTCTTAGCCATTCTCTTACTCCTCATCTAAATATTTTTGGGCTTCTTCACGTGATAATAATGGGAAACCTAATTTTTTACGTTCTTCCACAAAACGTTTCGCTACTTCTCTAGCCATATTACGAATACGTGCTAAATAGCCTGCACGTTCAGTTACTGATACCGCACCACGGGCATCTAGTAAGTTGAAATTATGTGAACATTTTAAAATATAATCATAAGCTGGATGTACTAAGTTTTCTTCAATACAGCGTTTGGCTTCAGCTTCAAAATGATTAAAGTTAGAAAGTAATAATTCTTGGTCACTTAATTCAAATGAGTATTTAGAATGTTCATATTCAGGATGACGGAAAATTTCGCCATATTTTACGCCATTGGTCCACTCTAAATCATAAACACTCTCAACTTCTTGAATGTATGAAGCAAGACGTTCCAAACCATAAGTAATTTCAGCAGTTACCGGATGACAAGCTAGTCCCCCTACTTGTTGGAAATATGTAAATTGCGTAATTTCCATACCGTCTAACCAAACTTCCCAACCAAGACCTGCACAGCCCATTGAAGGGTTTTCCCAGTTATCTTCCACAAAACGGATATCATGCGCTAATGGATCAATTCCTAATAGTTTCAAACTTTCAAGATATAGTTCTTGAATATTTTCAGGAGATGGTTTCATAACAACTTGGAATTGATGGTGTTGGTATAAACGGTTAGGGTTTTCCCCATATCGACCATCAGCAGGACGACGCGATGGTTCAACATATGCCGCATTCCATGGTTCTGGCCCGATTGCTCTTAAAAAGGTATAAGGGCTCATGGTTCCTGCTCCTTTTTCTGTGTCATAGGCTTGCATTAACATACAGCCATTGTCTGACCAGAATTTTTGCAAGGTTAAAATCATTTCTTGTACAGTTAATTTTGACATGCAAATGCTCCTTTACTTTACATTTAGTAGACTATGGGTTTTTGATAAATTCGGATGTTAGACCATCAAGTGAAATCGCCAAACACAGAATTTTCCTGACATTCCGGACAACCTTAGCTTTCTCGGTATCAATCAACTAAATACTCGGAAAATTCACCCTTCTGCTTAAGAAAATCTCCTTTCATCCGATTTTCTCAGCGTGAGGTAAACACACGAATTTCTTCATGTCTGAGCGAGCTGCTTCACATCCTTGGTAATCTGTGTTCGGCGACTAGCTACTTCGGCGTATAAGCCACCCCGTCTGGGAAAGTCTTTACTTCTCGGACTTTCCCGACGTGTTGGACAAACTTATCCGCTCGTAGCTGATCGAGTCGCCTCACATCCTTGGTAATCTGTGTTCAGCGGGTAGCTCCTGTGCATCTAAGCCGGCCTGTCTAGGAAAATCTTAAAACATAATGGATTTTCCTGCCATCCCGGAAACCTTAGCTGCTTGGAGCTGACCAACCCGCTTCACATCCTTGATGCAAAAAGTCCCCATAGTCACCTTTGTTTTTGGTAACTATAGGGACGAAAAATTTTATTTCGCGGTTCCACCCTACTTCCGAATAGATTCGGCAGCTTCATTTGAATAAATTTATGCTCCCAATCGCCGCAAATAAAAATATATATCTGGCTTGCACCTTCCCAGACTCGCTATCATAGGGATTTTTATTCTTTAATTGTTCATCGCATGTATTAAATTTATCTACAGTTTACTCGTTTTTCTTTTAGTTTGTCAATAGTTTTCGAAAATTTACTGCATGGTTTCTTGCTTCACCTTATGATCGACAATATGACGTTTGGCTAATTCTTTTTGGACATCTTGGAGGGAAATTTTTTGATTAATCATTAAAACTAATAAATGATAAGTTAAATCAGCTAATTCAAAAGTAGTTTCCGCTTTGTCTTCTTTCATCGCCCCAATGATGACTTCTGTACTCTCCTCGCCCACTTTTTTCAAAATTTTCTCTAAGCCTTTTTCGAATAAATAGGAAGTATAGCTCCCTTCTTTTGGTTCTGTTTGGCGTGTGGCAATTAATTTGGCTAATTCATCCAAACTAAATTCCACTGCTTCATCTTTACAATAGAGATAATCGTTAAAACAACTGTCGGTATCTAAATGACAAGCAGGACCATCTTTGCTGACAATCGCAACGAGGCTATCACGATCACAATCTGCCTTTAAATTTACAAGGTGTTGATAATTCCCACTAGTTTCGCCTTTTTTCCAAAGTTCTTGACGACTACGGGAATAATACGTCATGAAACCTGTTTTTAATGTAAGTGCAAGGCTTTCTTGATTCATATAAGCAACGGTTAAGACTTTTTTACTATCTACGTCTTGAACTACAACTGGAATTAATCCTTTTTCATCAAATTTTAAATCTGCAATTTCTAACAATGGTTACACCTCTCTCACTGGAATTTGTGCTTGTTGTAAAGCTTGTTTAAGATCAAGTATTTTGACTTCACCATAATGGAAAATCGAAGCAGCTAATCCAGCTTCAATCTTAGGTAATTGGAAAAGTTCAACAAAATCTGCTACTTTTCCAGCCCCGCCTGATGCAACAATCGGGACATCTACTAAGTCGCTAATCGCTTTTAGCAGTGGTATATCAAAACCTTGCTTGACACCATCTGTATCCATACTATTCACGACGATTTCACCACAGCCCAACTGTACGCCTTGCACAATCCAAGCTAAAGCGTCTAAGCCGGTATCTTCTCTACCACCTTTTGCAAATACATGCCACTGATTAGCTACTTTTTTGATATCAACAGACAGCACCACACATTGATTGCCATATTTTTGAGCAGCATCACGAATAAGCTGAGGATTTTTTAAAGCTCCTGAATTCACACTTACTTTATCCGCCCCACAACGTAATACCCGCTCAAAATCATCTAAGCTATTTATCCCACCACCAACCGTTAATGGAATAAATACATTTTCAGCGACTTTTTCCAGGATATCCGTAAATAATTCTCTTTCTTCACTAGAGGCAGTGATATCATAAAAGACTAGTTCATCGGCACCTTGCTCATTATAAAATTTGGCAAGTGTCACGGGATCATTGACATCCTTTAAAGAAGCAAACTGAACACCTTTCACGACACGACCATGTTTGACATCCAAACAAGGAATGATACGTTTTGAAATCATGCCTCAGCCTCCTTTAAAATATCACTTAATTTCAACGATTGATCATAGAGTGCTTTACCAACAATCACCCCATGCATACCAATTTCTTTTAAAGCTACGATATCTTCAATACTTGCCACACCACCAGAAGCTACAAATACTACGCCTGGAATTGTTAATAATTTCTGATAAAGTGGTATATTCAATCCTTGACCAGTTCCATCGCGCGAGATTTCAGTAAAAATAATGGTTTTTGCCTGCCAATTGGCTAACTGCTGGCAAAATTCAAAAGCATCTGTTTCAGTTGTTTCAAGCCAACCCTCAACAGCCACTTTTCCCTCTTTTGCATCGACACCAATGGCAATTTTCTCTTGATACTTTGCTAACATTTTTTGGGTGAAGGCTGGATCTTTTTGGGCGATTGTGCCTAAAATGACCCGTTTGACACCTGCAGCAAGGCAAGCTTCTATTGTCTTTTCATCGCGAATCCCACCGCCTAGTTCAACAAAAAGATTCGTATTAGCTGCTATTTTTTGAGCAACATTAAAATGTCTGGATTGCCCATCCTTTGCCCCATCTAAATCAACTAAGTGTAAGTATTTGGCTCCTTGCTTTTCAAAATCTTGCGCAAACTTCAATGGGTCCTCACCAAAAATCGTTTGTTGCTCATAATCTCCTTGATATAAACGCACCACTTTTTCATTCAATACATCAATTGCTGGATATACTTTCATGCCTTCACCTCCGCAAATGCTTTTAAAATCGCCAAACCGACATCTCCACTTTTTTCTGGATGGAATTGGGCACCGTAAATATTTTTATTTTGTACCATACCCGTCACTTCAATCCCATATTCACTCGTTGCCAAAATATATTCTTTAGGACAATCTGCATAAAAACTATGCACATAATAGACTTGATCTTTGGGTTTCAAGTTAGCCGTTAATGGACTGTTTTTTTGAATATCAAGTGCATTCCAACCAATATGTGGAACTTTTAAATCAATATTTTGTTCATTTAGAGCATCTTTTAAGGAGACGACTTTACCTGGAATAAGCCCTAAACCTGGATGTACCCCGAATTCATGACTTTCTTCAAATAATAGCTGCATCCCTAAACAGATTCCTAAAAGAGGCATCCCTTGTTGCGCTAATTCACAAACAACATTTGTTAATGCTACTTCTTCTAATTGCTTTTTCGCATCAGCAAAAGCACCGACACCAGGTAATAAAATTTGTTGACAGGCTGCTAATTGACTAGCTTCTTTCGTAATGAGGCTTTTAACACCTAAATAATCTAAAGAACGCTGAATACTAAAAAGATTGCCCACACCATAATCAATAATACCAATCAAAGTTCATTCTCCTTTTTATAAAATAGTCCCTTTTGTCGATGGAATTTCATCTGCTGTTTCAGGATTGATTGCTACAGCTTGTGATAATGCACGCCCGAAGCCTTTAAAACAAGCTTCAACAATATGGTGACTATTTTTGCCTGCCAATTGATGGAAATGAATACTTGCGCCAAGCTCTCTAGCAAACACAATGAAAAATTCTTCCACAAGTTCTGTATCAAATTGACTACCGATTTTTTCACTTGGAATATCCAAATTGACAACGGCCATTCCTCTGCCACTAATATCTATGGCACAAACGACTAATGCTTCATCCATCGGTAAAATCATCTGGCCATAACGATAAATCCCTTTACGATCAGCCAAACTTTCTGAAAAAGCCCGACCTAGACAAATGGCCACATCTTCAACCGTGTGATGACTATCTACTTGTACATCTCCATCGCAAGTTAATTCCAAGTCAAATCTGCCATGACGAGTAAATAACTCTAACATATGATCTAAAAAGCCTACTTTAGTCGTAATTTGATGTTGGCCCGTACCATCTAGATTCAACACTAAATGAATTTTTGTTTCGGACGTACAACGTGTAATCTCAGCTGTTCTCATTTAGTTCACCCTTTCCAAAAGTGCTGTAGTGACATTTAAAAACTTATGCATCTCTTCATCTGTACCAATCGAAACCCGACAAAAATCGCGAATACGCTCTTGATCAAACCAACGAATCAGAATATTTTTTTCCTTTAATTGTTGATAAAAGTCTTGTCCTGCTAACTTAGGATGGCGCACAAAGATAAAATTCGTATGACTAGGCAACACTTCAAATCCTAAATCTGTTAATTGTTGAGAGATCCAAGTTCTAGTCGCAATCACTTTTTGAACACATTCATCGACATACGCTTGATTGGCTAAACTGGCCTTTCCACAAGCAATCGTCATGCTGTTGACATTGTATGGATTAGTACTAAATTTTAAGCGATTGAGTTCATTGATTCGTTGTGCATTGGACACCGCAAACCCCAAACGTGCCCCAGCCATATGGCGTGATTTTGAAAATGTGCCAACAACCACGACATTTTCATACTTGACCGCTTCTTTAATAATCGATTCATTGGCAAAGTCTCCATAAGCCTCATCTACAATAAATAAACGCTCAGGATGCTTTTGAATAAAATCTAATAATTCTTCTTTAGGGGTGACTAAACCAGTTGGTGCATTTGGATTTGCCAATATGATGGTTCCTTTTGTTTGATTAAAATCAGCTAAATTCAAAGTAAAATCTTTTTGCAAAGGAATCGTTTCACCTTTACACTGATAATATTGACGATAAACTTCATAAAAACCATAAGTTAAATCAGCAAAATTGATACCTTCTTCAGCAAATCCTTGGAATAATAAAGAAAGCACTTCATCACTTCCATTGCCGACAAAAACTTCCTCAGGTTTCACACCAAAATGAGCAGCTAAGGGTTCAATAACTTCACGAGCTGTGGGATCACTATAACGAGAAAGAGTTGCCGCCACTTTGGTTGCCGCCTCAATCACGTTTGCTGGTGTAGGATAAGGATTTTCATTAGTATTTAATTTTATAACTTCTGGATTGTTTAATTGCTCTCCTGGGGTATAAGGCTTAATATTTTGAAATTTTGAATGTAAAAAACGCATCTTATTCCTCCCTTACTTCAGCTGAATGCGCATGGCCATGTAACCCTTCAGCTTGGGCAAAAATTTGCACTTGTTGATTAAATTCAGCAAAATGCTCTTTAGAAAAATACAGATAACTACTGCGTTTAACAAAATCATCGACACTTAATGCAGAGTAAAAACGAGCGGTTCCTTCTGTAGGCAAAGTATGATTTGGTCCAGCTAAATAATCTCCTAAAACTTCTGGTGTATAGTGTCCTAAAAAGATACTGCCTGCATTTTGAATGGACCCTAAATAATCAAAAGGATGATCCACTGCAATTTCTAGATGTTCCGGTGCGATTGTATTAGCAATTTGACAAGCCTCTTGTAAATCTTGAGCTAGGATTAATTTGCCATTATTTTCTAATGATTTTTGGGCAATTTCTTTTCTTGGTAGTTTTTCTAATTGTTGGATCACTTCTTGTTTGACCTGCTCAAGTAATTTTTCATCATCCGTTATCAACACGGCTTGCGCTAAAGCATCATGCTCAGCCTGGGCTAATAAATCAGCGGCTAGCCATTTAGGATTGGCGCTTTGATCAGCAATAATCAAGACATCACTAGGACCGGCAATCATATCTATATCTACTTGACCGTATACTAAACGTTTAGCTGTTGCCACATAAATATTTCCGGGTCCAACAATCTTGTCTACCCGTGGAATAGTCTGTGTTCCGTAAGCTAATGCCGCTATCCCGTGAGCCCCACCTACTTTAAAGATTTGATCAACACCTGCTATATCAGCCGCAACTAATACCGATGGATTAACCTTTCCTTCTTTATTTGGTGGCGTAATTAAGACAATTTCTTTTACACCTGCCACTTTTGCCGGTGCCACATCCATTAAAACGGTACTTGGATAACTAGCAGTCCCCCCTGGAACATAAACACCGACTTTAGCTAGGGGTAAAATACGTTGTCCCATGACTTCTCCATTATTGGTGGAAACAAAGCCTTCCCGTTTTTGCTTTCGATGGAAGTCTAAAATACGTTGCCATGCTAACTTCATGACAGACAATAACTCATCAGAAACCTCTTGATAAGCTGCCGATAACTCCTCTTGACTGACTTTTAAATGCTTTAAATGGGCTTGATCAAATCTAGCCGTATATTCAAAAAGTGCCTCATCTTTTCTAGCTTGCACATTTTGAATAATCTCAAGTACACTTTGCGTGACGTCTAAACTTTCGCCGTATTTTCGTGATAAAATTTGTGATAAATCATTTTTATTTGTTGCATATTCTTTCATCATAGTTGTTGTGCCACCTTTTTTATTATTTCATTCATTTGTGCCTGTTTGAAACGATAAGCTGCTTGATTGGTAACGAGTCTAGCTGATGAGTGAGCAATGACCTTCAATACTTCTAAATGATTTTCCTTTAAGGTACGCCCTGTCTCGACAATATCCACGATGACATCGCTTAAACCAAGTAATGGTGCAACTTCAATTGACCCGTGCAAGGAAATTAGTTCTACAGCCTGCCCAATTGAAGCAAAGTAATCGCGTGTTTGATTCGCATACTTAGTAGCAACTTTTAATGGTCGATTAAAATCTTGCTGAAAATCTTTAAAACCAGCGATTGCTAACACACATTTTCCAAAATTTAAATCTAGTAGCTCTAGTACATCCGGTTGACTTTCCATCAATACATCTTTGCCTACAACCCCGATATCAGCCACACCATGCTCCACATAAATGGCCACATCACTAGGTTTCACTAAATAAAATTGTAATTTGTGTTCTTCATCCGTAAAAATGAGTTGACGATTATCTTTCAAAGTATCTTTTGCACATAAATCTGATTTTTCAAATATTTCAATCACTTTTTGGGCCATTCGTCCTTTGGGTAGTGCTATTTTAAGATATTCATTTTCAATTGGTAAACTTGCTGTCTGGCGTTCAGATAAAAAGGCTTTATCTAAGTAGATGGCAAATCCCATACCTGATTGATTCATTCCTTGATTTTTTAATAATTGGTCATATCGTCCCCCTAAAAGAACCGGCTTGGCAACATCTTTTAAATATCCTGTAAACATCAATCCACTATAATAAGTTTCTGAGCTCGCTATAGATAAATCAACAAAACAATTATGTAAATCAAAATAGGATAAATATTCCTGTAATTTCACCAATGCTTTTTGGCTAGCAGTGGTTTGGAAAAGTTGATGCATTTTGTCAAAGTCAGCAGTTGTTGCGAATAGTAAGTCTTTTAATAATTGCCAACGTTGCTCCGATAATTTTTCTACACATCGATAGCTTTCAAGTTCATGTACTGATTTTTGGTTGATTGCTTGAATGACTGCAGTTCTCTTTTCTTCAGCAAACCATGAAAGTAACTCATCGACCAATGCTTGATGAGATAAATGTAGCCGGTTGGTCCCTAAAATATTTAAACTTTCCAAAGCTAATTCAAGGATTTCTCGTTCATCTGTGTGTGTTAAACGACCTATATGTTCAATACCTAATTGATGAATACGCACATATTCTTCATTATGAAAATCATGGCGATAAACATCTTCATCGTAAAACACTTTTTTCTCTTCTGTACTTCCAGTATTCTTTATGATAGAAAGAGTGATATCTGGTTTTAATGCCATTACTTGACCTTTAGCACCTACAAAGGTAATCACCGATTGAGGCGTTGCAAATTCACGACTTTTAGCATATAAATCATAACTTTCAAAGGCGCTCAAACGATAATTCTGGAAATGATGTCGACTAAAAAGCGCCTTTAATTGAATAGATTTTTGTTCTTCCATTGATAAAAAATCAACATACTCTTCCATCCTTTCCCTCCTATCTTTCATTAAAATTTGAATATGATTATTAAAGTAATATTAAACTTAAATGAATAAATAGTCAATGATTTTCATTTATATTGAAAATCTAAAAAAAAAACTCAGCAACAAAGTCGTCATTCATTTGACTCTGTTGCTGAGTTAGTTTCTGGTTTGATTAAAATATCTTGCCAATTTTTCATCTGATCAATAAATTTTTTACTTTTTAAATGAATACCCACATATTCATCGTATAAAAAATCAATAAATTGTCGTAATCGCTGTTTTGTTTCAGGCTTTAAATCAAGTTGATTAATTTGCTCATAACGGATTTGCGAAAAAATTCTTACAAGTTGCATCATTTTGTAATCAGTTGGATAATGACGCGCATCCAAATATTGATGTTTTTCGCATAAGATGCCATGGTACTTGCTCGAATAAACATACTTTCCATGACTTTCTCCACAAATCGCACAATGTTGCCAATCAAACAATACCCCAAAACGTTGTAAAATTTGGATTTCAAAAATATTTGTAATGATTTCGGCATCATAGCCTTGATCAATAAATAATAGCGACTGGGTTAAAAAATGATAAAGATTCGGGTCGTACACACGATCTTCTATAGCTGCATCAGCTAAATTTAATAAATAAGTCGCATAACCAGCCAAAAAGATATCTTGTTGAATATTTAAAAACGGTTGAATATCTTTAGCACTGTTCAAAAATGAAAGATCTTCACTATTAAAGGTTCCAATATAAACTGCCTGAGTAAAAGGTTGAACAGCTGCCTTTAAAGGTTGGTTTTTGCGTTGGATTCCTTTAGCATAAAACATCTGCTTACCTGCTGATTCAGTGAAAATTTTAACCAACATATCATTTTCACGATGATTTTTTGTAAAGAGAATCAGCCCTTTTGACTCTGCTAAGGCCATTACTTCACCCTCTTAATAATCTTCTTTTCGATAGCCAAAATCAGTTAAATAAACTTGCTTGTCACGCCAATCTTTCTGCACTTTAACCCATAATTCAAGGTAGACTTTATCTCCAAGCAGTTTTTCAATATCTTTTCTAGCTTGTGTGCCAATTTTCTTCAACATGGAGCCACCTTTACCGATAATAATACCTTTTTGACTGTCGCGCTCAATAATAATCGTTGCTTGAATTTGTACTTTTTCATCAGGTTTACGCTTCATAGAGTCAATAACCACTGCTACTGAATGCGGAACTTCATCACGAGTAAGTTGTAATATTTTTTCACGAATTAATTCAGATACAACAAAGTATTCTGGATGGTCGGTAATTTGATCTTCCGGAAAATATTGTGGTCCTGATGGCATGCTCTTTTCTAATTCTGACATTAAAGTTTCAAAATTATTTCCTTGCGTTGCTGAAATTGGAATAATTTGTGCAAAATCCATTTGCGCCTTAAAATCATCAATTTGTTCTAATAAATCATTAGGATGAATTTTATCAATTTTATTAATGACCAAATAAACTGGAACACTTAATTTCTTCAGGCGTTCAATAATCATATCATCGCCTTTTCCTCGCTTTTGGTCAGCAGCAACCATGAATAACACCACTTCGACCTCATGTAAGGCACTATAAGCAGCTTCAACCATATAATCACCAAGACGATGTTTAGGTTTATGAATTCCTGGTGTGTCAATAAATACAATTTGTGTCGTATCTGTTGTGTATACTCCTTGAATTTTATTTCTTGTTGTTTGGGCTTTATCACTCATAATAGCAATTTTTTGACCAACAATGCGATTCAATAAGGTAGACTTTCCTACATTTGGTCGACCAACAATCGCCACAAAGCCAGATTTTTCGATTGTCATACTAACTTCCTTTCTTCATTAATGAAATATCAAATCATAAAATTTTGGCCCAAAGATTAATAATCCAACAATTAATGCAAAAATTGATTGCACTAAAACTAGGCCCGCACCCATATCCTTTACCTTTTTACCTAAAGGATGAAAATGGTAATTAGTTATCATATCAACTAAATTTTCTAAAGAGGTATTCACCAGTTCCATTACAATCACTAGTGTGGCACTCAATAAAATCCAAATCCATTCAATGACACTCAAACGCATGACAACGCCTAACATACAAACAGCCACTAAAGCAAAACAGTGAAACCGGAAATTACGTTCATCTTTAAAAGCAGTTTTTAAACCTGTAATTGCAAAATCAAGGGAATAGATAAAATGCTTATTTTTAGAAATATTTTTTTCTTTTCTTTCTTTATCTTTTAAGTCCATAGGCAGTCAATATATCCTCTTGTAAAGTAAACATTTCTTTTTCATCTTCTGGAGTCATATGATCATAACCATTGAGATGTAAGAAACCATGCACCGCTAAAAACCCTAATTCACGATCAAAACTATGTCCATATTCTTGCGCTTGCTCTTTTGCTCGCTCGACAGAAATCATGATATCACCAATGTTTCTAGGTAAATCAAAGGCTTCATCTTCATCAAAAATGATAGCTAATTCGCCTTCTCCTTCATCTTCTAAAGCGAAACTAATCACATCTGTAGCTTGATCTTTATTTCGATAATCACGATTGATTTCTCTAATTTCTGCATTATTCATGAAGGTTACCGACATCTCTGTATCAGGGCTTAATTTCAAATAATCTCCTGCGAAGTCTAATAAATCAGCAATTTCATTTAATTTTTCCTCTGTTAATAAATGTTGTTCATCAATAAAGGTAATCTCCATTAATTCTCTCTTCTTTCTTGTTCTTCTTTCATGCTTTTGGCTTCAGATTCCATCTTAGGATATTTAATTCTTGAGTGGAACGTACTACATAAACCATTAACAATAGATTTTTCGATAATGGCTAATTCATTTAATGTCACACCTGATTCGTTCAATTGACCATCTAAAATTCGTGATTCAATTAATTGATGAACAAATTTTTGAATCTTTTCATTACTTGGATGATCCATCGCACGGACAGCCGCCTCACAACTATCGGCAATACTTACAACGGCAGCCTCCTTAGTCTGAGGTTTAGGCCCAGGATAACGATAATCACTTTCCTTTGTTTGAGGATCACGTTCTTTGGCTTTCACATAGAAAAACTTCATCAAGGTAGTCCCATGGTGTTGGTTACAAATGTCAATAACCATTTGTGGCATATGATATTGCTCTAATATTTTAGCACCATCGATGACATGGCCAAAAATAATTTGCTTACTGTCTTCAGGGAGTAAGAAATTATGGGGATTTTCTGCACCATGTGGTAAATTTTCAACAAAAAAGTTCGCATGTTTTAACTTACCAATATCATGATAGTAACAAGCAACTCGCGTAAGCAAACTACGACCATTAATCGCAGCCACAGCATTAGCACTCAAATTAGCTACCATCATACTGTGATGATACGTACCGGGTGCTTCTTCTAGGAGTTGTTTTAATAATGGATGATTTGGATTACTTAGCTCATTTAGTACAATCATACTATCATCAGAGACTAACAGTTCAATATAAGGGAATAAGCCGACCATTAATAAGAGTGAAATGACATTTCCAATAAAGCCACAAATAAGTGTTAAATAGGTTTTCGTATCAGAAAAGCTCATTCCTTGCATGATAACAACAATCACATTCATAAAGAACGGAAAGCCTAAAGCTAAAAGCATCGCCTGTAGTCTTTGGTTATATAGATTATGTCGTTTCATCAGCGTACCCATTAAACCAGCAAATAGATAAGCAATCACAATAATGGTTACTACACTTGTCCCAATCGCATCATAGAAAATGAAATTCACTAATATGACTTGGAATAAAGCTGCGACAATAGCTAGACGTCGTTCAAGCAATACATTGACAGCAAATGGGGTAAACATCGCTGGATAAAGGAGTGATAAATAGGATATCGACTCATCTTGAATTACTTGAATCGTCTTCATAACAACAATTGAAACAAACATCATTAAAAGATAAAAAACAATTTTGATAATACGACGTTTTAAATCTTTTTCCTGACGAGTAATGCTATATAACACAATAAGCTGTAAAACAATAGCCAAAATTAAGGCAACCATCGGGAAGATTGATCCACGTTGATTGGTTAAACCTAATAATTTTAGTTTTTCCATTGCAGCGGCATCGATTTGTGAACCTTCACGTACAATAATTTCCCCTTGATAAATCATCACGGGTTGCACATCATCACGCGCTTTTTGTCGTAATTGTTCTGTTTTTTTCTCATTTAAAAAAGAGTTAGGCACAATTGCTTTAGATAAAATGGTCTTCACTAAATTTTTGGAAGTTTCAGTTGTTTTCAGTTCATTCACTTGCTGATTTAATTCTTTTAAAATTGCCGTTACATCTGCTTCTTTAATTTGCTTCTTAAATTCTTGATCAATATATTTTAAACTTAGAGACTGTATTTCATTTAGCTCCTCGCTTGAAATGGAGAATAGCTCTTTATAAAATGTATCGTCAAAATTTTGATAAAAGGTCAAACTATCAGCATCCAATGATTCAAAATGCTTTTTCAAATCGACTATTTCATCAGTAACCGAGATACTTGGCGCAACATCATCTGCTTTTTGATTATCTAAAGCCTCTTGATATTTTTCTTGCGCATTTTTTTCAACTTTTTTTACCAATTCAAACAAACGATTCACATATTGATATTGTTGTTTGGCAATATCTTCTTGAAATGTATATTCAGGGGTAACTGCTTCAGCCGCAATTTGTCTACGTTTTTTTGTTGCCTCTGTATTCTCAATGGTTTTATTGGCGCGAATGCTTTCTTCTACTACTTGCCCTTCATAATAATGGATACTCTTTGTCCTCACACTTGTAAAAATCACTAAAAAAGAGCAGATGAAGAATAGTAAGAATAGAAGTGGTAAAAAGAACTTCCCAATTTTTTGATAGACTTTCCAAAACGGTTCAACTAGCATGGCCTCACCTCCATAGATAAAGAATTGACTTATTTTTGCTCATATGCCTTAATGATCTTGGCAACAATTGGATGACGAACCACATCGCTTGCATCAAAATATACAAATTGAATCTGCTCAATTTCCGCAAGAGTCTTTTGTGCATGTAATAATCCACTTGTAACACCACGTGGTAAATCAATTTGTGAAGTATCACCATTTATAATCATTTTTGAATGAAAACCTAAACGTGTTAAAAACATCTTCATTTGTGAAATAGTCGTATTTTGTGCTTCATCTAAAATGACAAAAGCATCATCTAATGTTCGACCACGCATATAGGCTAATGGCGCGATTTCAATCACGCCACGTTCAATTAAGCGAGTAGTATGTTCAATGCCAAATATTTGGTGTAAAGCATCATAAACTGGACGCAGATAAGGATCCACTTTTTCTTTTAAGTCTCCAGGTAAAAAGCCTAAACTTTCTCCAGCTTCTACCGCAGGACGGGTTAAGATAATTCTTTGTACTTCACCTTTTTTTAGCGCTAGCACGGCCAAAACAACTGCCAGAAACGTCTTTCCCGTACCAGCCGGACCAATACCAAAAACAACATCATGATTTTTCACAGCCTCTACATAATGATGTTGGCCACGATTTTTCACCCGAACAACTTGACCTTTACGTGTTTTAATCAATTCTTGTTCATATAGTTGAATAAATTCATCAAGATTCCCTCTTCTAAGCATATTCAACGCTGTCACAACATCTGGGGTATGAATCGGTAAACCACGGCGGATTAATTCAACCAAAGAATCAATCACTAACTTTGCTTCATCAACAGCTAATTCTTCCCCTTCAATTTGTAACATTTCACCACGGGTACGTATAATAACAGGGAGTTGTTCCTCAATTAATTGCATATGCTTGTCATGTGTACCATAAAGTAAACCCAAGTCAATTTGGTCATCAAAATTCAAATCTAGTGTTTTTTTGTACTCTGCCAAACAAACTCCTCCTATCCAATTCATGATTATCCATAATTATAGCATACAATAAAAAAAATTTCGATAATCCCCCATTGGACTCCCTATCCCAAAAATGTAAATAAAATAAAAAACAGCTAGATTATCTCTAGCTGTCAATGACATTGAGTATTACTTATTCAGCAATTCTTTAACAATTGCATTCACTTGATTACCGTCTGCTTTTCCCTTAACTAAAGGCATCACAGCACCCATAACCTTACCAAACTCTTTTGCAGAAGTTGCCTGAACTTTTTCAATTGCTTCTGAAACAATTTTGCGAATTTCTTCTTCTGTTAATTGTTTTGGTAAATATTTTTCAACAATTGCAATCTCAACTTTAACTTTTTCAACTAAATCTTCACGGCCTGCTTGTACAAATTCAGAAAGAGCATCACGTCGTTGTTTCATTTCACGAGACAACACAGTAAGTTCTTCATCTGCATTTAATTCATGCCCAGCCTTGATTTGTTCATTTTGAATCGATGCTTTCAACATGCGAATCACTTGCAAAGCTTCTTTATCTTTTGCTTTCATCGCCGTCTTCATGTCATCGTTCAAAGTACTTAGTAGTGACACACTACCAGCTCCATTTCTTTACCACTAGATTAGTATTTTTTACGTTTTCTAGCAGCTTCAGATTTTTTCTTGCGTCGAACACTTGGTTTTTCATAGAATTCACGTTTACGAGATTCTTGCAAAGTACCAGCTTTAGACACGGAACGTTTGAAGCGACGAAGAGCATCGTCAAGAGATTCATTTTTGCGAACCACTGTTTTTGACATGTAAATCCCTCCCTCCGAGCTTAAAAAGTAACCGTTTTTGTTATCGAAATTTACTTTCTTAAAAAAACATTGTCCTTTTGGAATTATAGCTAAGTTCCAAACCAATGTCAAGTGAATTTAGAAAGATTCAATCACTTTTACAACTATTTTTCAGCCTCAGGTAAGCGGATTTTGCTACACTCTTCGCACATGCCATATATTTCAAAACGATGTCCTTCAATTTTACAACCAGCTAGTTGCTCTTCAAAGAAATCCATCGGACACATTTTCAATTCTTTTGTTTTACCACAATATTTGCAGATAAAATGATGATGGTGATGGTCGGCCCCCATTAATGAACAATGTAATCTAAACTTCATTTCAGCATTAAAATCAGTTTCTTCAAAAATTCCCAATTCCGAAAAATCATGTAAATTACGATAAACGGTATCATAACTCAAACCTGGGAATAATTCATTCATATATTCATGTACTTCGCGAGCAGAAACATAGCGATTTTTATCTGCTAAAAAGCGAATTAATGACTCTCGCTTTTTCGTGTATTTTAAACCATTTTCCTTTGTAACTGCTAATGCTTTTTGAACCACATCTTGATTTTGCATTTTTATCCTCCAAATTTCTAATCAACTTATTATAGCATACTCTTTCAAGTATTTCGACGAACAAATATTATGAATACTTTCTTACAAAATACTGACTTTCCGACTATAAAATATGATATAATTTAGAAAAATATGCGAAAAGAGGTTAACATATGAGCGAAAACAATAAAAATATTACCATCTTCGTCATTTCTGATTCAGCCGGTGAAACCGCTTCAAAATTAGCGCAAGCAACTATGGCACAATACCCAACCGTTGATTTTGAATTAATTCGTCGTACTTTCATACAAAATCAAGAGGCTTTAAATTTAGCCTTAAACGATGCGAAGTCACTAAATGCTATGGTTATCTACACCATCATTAATCCGGATTTAGTACAATTAACGCAGGATTTTTGTGAAGAGAACCAACTGTACAGTATGAATGTACTGACACCACCAGTTGAAGAAGTGGCTAAACGAACAGGGGTTAAACCTACCGGAGAACCTGGTGCCCTTCATCATTTAAATAAAAATTACTTTAAACGTATTAAAGCAATGGAATTTGCTGTTAAATATGATGATGGTAAAGATCCAAAAGGTTTCCTAAAAGCCGATATCGTTTTGCTAGGGGTATCAAGAACTTCAAAAACCCCACTTTCACTTTTCTTAGCAAATAAAAACTTAAAAGTTGCGAACCTACCACTCGTTCCGCATGCACAAATTCCAGAACAGCTATGGCAAGTTGATTCAAAGAAAATTGTTGGATTAACAAATGATCCGGCTGTATTAAATGGTATTCGCAAAGAAAGAATGCGCGCATATGGGCTTGATCCAGATACTGCTTATTCAGATATCAACAAAATCAAAGAAGAATTAGAATTTGCAAATAAACTATATGAAAAATTAGGTTGTATCGTCATCAATGTTGCAACATTATCTATTGAAGAAACTGCCTCAATGATACTAAATGAACTTAATCTGGAAGACCATAGTTACTTTATTACTGACAGTGATTCACAAGGTAATCAATATATGTAACTTAAAAGAGCCTCAAAGCTGATGAAATCTGAGGCTCTTTTTCTTCTTTATTTTCTTCTCTGTGCTAAAACATTTGGTATCTCTGAAAGTTCAAAAGGTGTCATTTGATACACGTCATTCATCCAATTATGGTAAAGTAAATAGGCATTCCCTCGCCAACAATTATAGATGCGATTCTCAACTTGATCATTTTTAAAATAGTTCACTGGTAGTGCCGTATCTAACCCTTTTTCTTGATCACGCAAATATTCTTCTTTTAATGATTCCGTATCATATTCAAAATGGCCCAGTAAAAAAATATCATGATCATCTTGAGAAATTAATATGGTTGCACCAATTTCTTCATCCGCCGCTACAATGCAAAGTTGTTTCTCATCAATCTGTGCTTCATTAATTCCGGTATAACGTGATTGCGGGCCATAAAATATGTCATCAAAACCACGAAATAAGCGATGATTTAACAATAATTCTTGAGGATATATACCAAAAAGCTTTTTGTCATATAAGGTTTTTTCTACCCCATAATGATAATATAATCCCGCCTGTGCCCCCCAGCATATATGTATGACAGAAGTTACATGATCTTTACTCCATTCCATGATTTGCGTCAATTCATTCCAATAGTCTACCTCTTCAAAAGGCATTTTTTCAACTGGCGTACCGGTGATAATCATCCCATCATAACAAGAATCTTCAATTTCTGGAAATGACAAATAATACTTATCTAAATGGTTAGGACTCACATTTTTCGACTCATGAGTAGCCATCTTTAAAAAGTCTAAATCAATTTGTAACGGACTTTGACTGATTAATCGTAAAAATTGTAACTCAGTTTTTATTTTATTAGGCATTAAATTTAATAATAATAGTTTTAGTGGCCGAATATCTTGGTGAGTCGCTCTTTGATATTCTATTGCAAAGATATCCTCTTTGGCCAATTGCTCAGCCGCTGGAAATCCTTTGGTTAACTTAATCGGCATTTTGCTCCCCCTTAAAAAACGGACTAACCAAATTGATTAGTCCGTTAAGATTAGTACACTTGAACACCTTCACGATCAATAGATAATAATTCCACTTGCGCATTGGTGTCCATTGATTGTAAATGTGTCATAATACGACTACTATTTTCCTGTGGTGTTAGAACTAATACTGTAGGTCCCGCACCACTTAAGAAACAACCATAGGCATTTTCTTCCAGACATATTTGACGAATTGTAGATAGATGAGGCACTAATTTTTCCCGATAATGTTCATGGAATAAATCACGTCCCATCAATTCTCCAGCTAAATCAAGATTACCATTAATAATCGCACCAATCATCACATTGCTAATAGCACTTGCCTTTACAGCGTTTTTAAATGAAAAAGTTTCAGGTAAAACACTGCGCGATTGTTTTGTCGCTAACTCGCTTTCTGGAATATAGGCAATAATATCACATTCCGGGAAATAATGTTTGACTGACAAAACTTGTTCTTTTTGCTCATCGTAACAAGCAACCACAAAATCGCCATAAATAGCCGGAGCCACATTATCCGGATGTCCTTCTATTTTGGTTGCGATATTTAATTTTTCTTCTTCAGATAAGTTCAAATTTGCTAGACGATTAGCCAATTCAATTCCTGCGATAATGACCGAAGAACTGCTACCTAATCCACGGGTTAAAGGAATATCAGATATCATCTTTAACTTATGAGGAACGAGGTAAGGTGCAATACTTAAGGCTGTTTGAATCAATAAATTACTTTCATCACTTGGAATTTCAGGACCTAAATGATGGACAATTTCCCACTTATCTTGAGGTTTTATCACTTCGATGACTAAATATTTAGCAAGTGCAATCCCGCAAGAGTCAAAACCTGGCCCTAGATTTGCTGATGTGGCTGGCACCTGAATTTTCATAGTTTTTCCACCCCAGCACGCATATGAAGACGCATTTCCTCTACATCTGCCATCTTATGAATATCAGCATGTACTTCATGAATTGCTGTATCTGGGTCTTTTAAGCCGTTTCCAGTAAAGATAGTCACTACAGTTTCACCAGGTTTTATTTTACCTGCTTTTACATGTTTAATCACACCAGCTAATGATGCTGCTGAGCCTGGTTCTACAAATACACCATCCATCGCAGCAACTTTTCTATAAGCATTTAGAATTTCTTCATCAGTGACTTCATCAATATAGCCATTCGATTCATCACGTGCCGCTGTAGCAAGATGCCAACTTGCTGGATTACCAATTCGAATCGCAGTTGCAATTGTTTCAGGGTTTTCAATCACTTGATCTCGAACGATTGCTGCTGCTCCTTGTGCTTCAAAGCCATGCATTCTTGGTAGTGAAGTGCCTTTAACTTCATGCCATTCTTTAAATCCTTTCCAATAAGCAGAAATATTTCCTGCATTTCCCACTGGAATAGCTAAGACATCTGGTGCAAAGCCCAACTGTTCACAAATTTCAAAAGCCGCTGTTTTTTGACCTTCTAAGCGATATGGGTTGACCGAGTTGACTAAAGCCACTTTTTCAGTTTTAGCAATGTCACGAACAGCCTTCAATGCTTCGTCAAAGTTACCTGGAATGGAAATGATATCTGCACCATATGCAATAGCTTGAGCAAGTTTACCCATCGCAATCTTACCATTAGGAATCACCACATACACTTTGATACCTGCACGTGTACCATATGCAGCCGCTGCAGCACTCGTATTACCAGTTGAAGCACAAACAATCGCTTTAGCTCCTTCTTCAACAGCTTTCGCTACTGCCATTACCATACCACGGTCTTTAAAGGAACCGGTTGGATTTAGACCTTCATATTTTCCATATAGTGTAATTCCTAATTCTTTAGATAAATTTTGAAGGGGAATTAATGGTGTGTTTCCTTCACATAAAGAAATCATTGGCGTTTTGTCAGTGATTGGTAAATATTCCTTATATCGTTTTAGTAATCCTTCATAGCGATTCATTCTTATTTTCCTCCTCAAGGGTTAATTATTTTCAATTACTTTCATCACACGTATCATTTTAGCATCTTCAGTCAATTGATTCACTAATTCTTTTAGCTGATCTTTAGCAATTTTTTCAAGAATTACCTGATACGCATCAGTTGTCGCATGCTGGTTACAAATCGTGTATCCAGATAGTTTTTCTTTTATTTTCTCTAAATGAGTCGTCTGGATATCCATATAGTAACAATCAATGCTATGTGTGTCATCCAATAATTGTGTTTTTCGGTGATAATTATTAAACAATGGTGCCGGTAAATTTTTTTGACAATTATTGGCAATAGCTACCAAATCAGAAACTACACTTGTCGCTGTTGGTAAAGCACCCGCCCCCGGTCCATAAAACATTGAACGATGAATACCCGTACTTTCAATATAGACGCCATTAAATTCATTTTTTATCGAGGCTAAGGGGTGCGCATTTGCTACAAAACATGGTCCAACACTTACCTCAATAGCGCCATTTACATATTTGCTTCGACCAATTAATTTAATTTTATAACCAGCTTTTTGTGCAAAAAAGACATCATCAGGCGTTACTTGGCGAATCCCCTCAATCGTTAAATCATCCATACTAACATCCATACCATAGGCAAATTGTGAAAGAATCACCATCTTATAAGCAGCATCAATGCCATCAACGTCATTCGTAGGGTCTGATTCTGCAAATCCTAATGCTTGTGCCTTACTTAATGCCTCATCATAACTCAGACCTTCTTCAAGCATTTTTGTCAACATGTAATTGGTTGTACCATTCACGATTCCCAGCACATTTGTAATATCATCAGCTAAATAGTTATTAGTTATTGTACGTAAAATAGGAATACCGCCTGCTACACTTGCTTCATAGAACAAAGAGACTTGATTTGTTGCAGCACATTCATTTAATTCCACACCATGTTGGGCAATTAAGTCTTTATTCGCAGTTACAACATGTTTTTTACTATTAAGTGCTTGCGTAATAAAATCTTTTGCTGGATGAACCTTACCAATCAATTCTACTACGACATCAATCGTTGAATCGATCATTATTTCATTAATGTCTGTTACTAATTGAAAACCATATTTTTGGGCTATTTGTGATTTATCTTCCCCTACACGGACTAAACATTTGGTAATCTGAATCTTGGCACCAGTTTCTCTTTGTATTTTTTCTTGTTGCCTAGCTAGTACTTCAACGACACCGCCACCCACGACGCCTAAGCCTAGTAAGCCAACATTTAACGTCTTATCCATAATTTCTCCTTACTCGAATTAGAATTTATTCATGCATTTCTCATAATTTTTTATTCTAGTCTATCAAAATTTGACAAGGAAAGCAATAGTCTATTTTGAGGCAAGTTGCTATAAAATGTATAAAAAAAGACCCACCTATGATAGATGAGTCTTTCAGTCAAAGATTATGCAGTCAATTCTTCAATAGCTGCTTGTAAATCTTTAATTTTTTGGGCTGCTGCTTCACTAGATTCTGCTTTAACCCCAATATAGAATTTAATCTTAGGTTCAGTACCAGATGGACGTACGGCAATCCAGCTTTCATCAGCCAAAATATATTTCAATACATTAGATGGCGGAGTAGTTAATTTTTCAACCGTACCATCGACATGTGTTTTTGTTAATGCTTGGAAATCTTCTGTTACTTCAACGGCAACATCAGCAAAATGAGTTGGTGCCTTTTCACGGAAAGTAGCCATCAACGCTTTAATCTTAGCAGCACCTTCTAAACCACTCATAGTCACAGAGATTGTTTTTTCTGCATAGTAGCCAAATTCAGCAAAAATTTCTTGAAGTGCATCATATAATGTCTTACCTTGCTTCTTATAAAAGGCTGCTACTTCGGCTAATAATACTAAGGCTTGAATGGCATCTTTATCACGTACAAATGATTTTACAAGATAGCCATAACTTTCTTCAAATCCAAACATAAAGGTATTTGACCCAGTATCTTCAAACAACTGAATCTTTTCAGCAATAAATTTGAAACCAGTTAAAACATTAAATGTCGTCACACCAAAGCTCTTAGCAATCGTTGCAGGTAATTCACTTGATACGATTGACTTCACAATAGCCGCATTTTCTTTTAATGTACCTGCATTTTTATGAGCAGTTAAAATATATTGAGTCATAATCGCGCCAATTTGATTACCAGTCAACACTTGATATTCGCCATTTGGCATTCTTACAGCTGCACCTAGTCGATCGGCATCAGGGTCAGTCGCAATCAATAAGTCCGCATCTTCTTTTTTACCTAGTTTCATTGCATATTCAAATGCAGAATGTTCTTCAGGATTTGGTGATTTAACTGTACTAAAGTTAGGGTCAGCAACGGCTTGTGAAGGTTCAATGACAAATTTTTCAAAGCCAGCTTGTTTCAAGGCTTTTTCACCTAGCATCTTACCAGTACCATGTAATGGCGTGAAAACTAGTTTTAATTCTTTGCCCATTTCAGCTACCAATTCATGATTGATAGTTACTTTACTTACCTCTTTTAGATAAGCATTATCAACTTCTTCACCAATAATATTAATTAAACCACTGTGTTTTGCTTCTTCTTCTGATAATACAACTACTTCAAGTGGATCTTCTACCTCACGAACAAATTTTGTTACTGCATCTGCATCTTGTGGTGGCATTTGTCCGCCGTCTTCACCATATACTTTATATCCATTATAATTTGCTGGATTATGTGAAGCAGTAATCATGATACCAGTAAAGGTTTTTAAGTAACGTACTGCAAATGAAAGTTCAGGTGTTGGACGTAAACTTTCGAAGACGTAAGATTTGATACCATGCTTTGCTAGAGTTTTGGCAGCTTCCATTGCAAATTCAGGAGAGTAGTGACGGCAATCATATGAAATAGCTACCCCACGATTGCGCGTTTCAGGGTCTTGTGTGTCCATAAATCTTGCGAGACCTTCTGTTGCTTGACGGACAGTATAAATATTCATACGGTTAATCCCAGGCCCTAAAATTCCACGCATACCTGCTGTACCAAATTCTAAAGGTGCATAAAAAGCATCTTCCAATTCTTTTGGATTATCTGCTAACTCAGCTAATTGTTCGCTTAAATGAGCTTCTAAATCCTCTTTTTTCTTCCATTGTTCATAGACTTGTTCCCAAGACATGCAAAACACCTCTTTTTAAGATTCAAGATTTCGAGAGGAACTTCTCGGTAATATTATAACATTATTACAAAAAGATGAACAGACAAAAAAGCAAAAGTTATAAAAATGAAAATGCTAAATATTTTCCGAAAACAAAAACTTCTAGCATCATAAACTAGAAGTTTCAAATTTAGTCATTATTTGTTTTCTTCAATATATTGGTACGCTTGTTGACCTGCAATTCCACCGTCACCAACTGCAGTGGTAATTTGTCGTAAGTGTTTTTGACGCGCATCCCCACAAGCTAAAAGACCAGGAATTTTCGTTTGCATGCGTTCATCAGTTACAATCCAACCGGCATCATCGGTAATCCCTAAAGAAGTGAATGCTTGTGTTAAAGGAATTAATCCAACATAAATGAACACGCCATCTGCAGCTTCTTCATAAGTTTCACCAGTCTTAACATTTTTGATTTGAACACCGGTAACTTTTTGATCATCACCTTTAATTTCTTCAACAACACTATCCCAAATAAATGAAATTTTTTCATTTGCAAAGGCACGGTCTTGAATGATTTTTTGAGCACGCAAAGCATCTCTACGGTGAACAATCTTCACTTCATCCGCAAATTGGGTTAAATAAATGGCTTCTTCAACTGCAGAATCACCACCACCAACAACAATTAATTTTTTATTTCGGAAAAATGCCCCATCACATACTGCACAATAAGAAACCCCACGACCAGAATATTCTGCTTCTCCAGGAACTTCTAGATTTCGATGCTCACAACCAGTTGCAATGATCACAACTTTGGCTTCATAAGTTGCATCATCAGTGATAACTTCCTTATAATCTTGATGATCTTTCACTTCTACTACATTACCATAGCCGTGTTCAACACCAAATTGATTGATACCATCATACATCTTCAATGCTAGATCAGGACCTAAAATTGAATCAAAGCCTGGATAATTTTCCACCTCGGCAGTGTTGTTCATTTGTCCTCCAGGAATTCCTCTTTCCAATAATAATGTTTTAAGGTTTGCACGTGCAGCATATAAAGCAGCCGTCATGCCAGCCGGTCCTGCACCAATAATTATACAATCGTATTTCATTTAAAGAAACCCCTTTACTTTCTAATATATAGTAGTATAATCTTATTCAGTTTATAAGAAACTATATCCACTATAAAGGAGGGAAAATATTTTGACAAGTAAAATGAATTTTCATGCTTCGGACCGTGAATTAATCTTTTTAAGTTGGCCTATATTCGTGGAATTATTAATGGTTGTTATTATTGGAAATATTAATGTCTGGATGATTTCACAATTCAATGAAGTTGCCGTTGCCAGTGTAGGGGCTACCAACCAATTATTGAGTTTATCTGTCTATATTTATGGATTTGTCACAATTGGTACACAAATAATGATTGCTCAATTTATTGGCGCTAAAAAGAATCGAGAAATTCCCGAAATCATCAATACTGCTATTTTTGCTGGATTAGCGATTGGGTTAATTCTAAGCATTTGTTTTTATTTTTTTCCTGAAAAATTATTAGGATTTATGAATTTACCTGCTGAAGTCATTCAAATTGGTCTACCTTATGCAAAGATTTATGGTGGTGGTGTATTTATCGCAGCTGTCAATGCCATAATGGTAGCAAGTTTGAGAACACATGGATACACCAAACAAGCATTGTTAATTCCAATGTCTGCTAGTTTTTTAGCAGTTATCGGAAATTATCTTGCCCTATTTTCACCATTTGGACTACCACATCTTGGTGTTGAAGGTTTGGCTTTTTCGGCATTATTCAGTAATTTTATTGCTTTTAATGTCGCCCATCGCTTACTAAAAAAACATGTGGGTTATGAGCTATTTTCTTCACGTATCCATAAGATTTCTATCACTAAACTAAAACAAATATTAAAATTGGGCTTACCTTCTTCTGGTGAATCAGTTTCCTATCAAGGGGCACAAGTAGTGGTTACGATGATAGTTGCTTCTTTAGGGGCAAATGTCTTAATTGCTAAATCCTATGTTGCTGCTATTACGCAATTCGTTTTTTTAACAGCAGCGGCTTTAAGTCAAGGAAATCAGATTATTATCGGTCGACGTGTAGGAGCGCAAGAATTTGATCGTGCTTATCAACGTGGCATGCGTTCAACATGGCAAAATGTCGCGATTTCTATTTTGATTTGTGTCATTACTTTTCTTTTCATTCAGCCAATTATGCATATCTTTACCAATAATCAAGAAATTATCGATATCGCACGTTGGGTCTTTTTAGTTGAAATTGTTCTTGAAGCAGCCCGGGCCGTCAATATGACACTAGTCGGCTCGCTAAATGCTAGTGGTGATGTCAAGTTTCCACTGTTTTGTAGTTTGACCGTCCTATGGCTAATCAGTTTACCATTTTCCTATTTGTTAGCTATCGTGGTAAATTTTGGTTTAGTAGGTGTTTGGATTGCTTATGCGATAGACGAATCCTTACGCGCAATATTAATGATTCATCGTTGGCGTCATGGAACTTGGCGTAAAAAATCGATTATGAATACATAAAAATAAAGGAGTGGCCCAATTAACGAGTGAGGTGACCCCCAAAAGTTAGACTTTTGGGGGTCACCTCAGAGCCGCTCCTTTTTATATTATTCATTACTTAAGTCTTCACCATTGGATGCAATCACTTTTTTGTACCAGTCAAAGGATTTCTTCTTCGTACGTTTTAATGTACCGTTTCCTTCATTATCACGATCCACATAGATAAAGCCGTAACGTTTTTTCATTTCCCCAGTACCAGCAGAAACTAAGTCGATACAACCCCATGTCGTATAACCTAATAAATCAACACCATCAATTTCAACGGCATCTTTCATCGCTTGAATATGTTTAGCTAAATAATCAATTCGATAATCATCTTTAACATAGCCATTTTCATCAGGTGTATCAACCGCCCCTAAACCATTTTCAACGATAAATAATGGTTTTTGATAACGGTCATAAATATCATTCATAGTCGTGCGCAAGCCTAATGGGTCGATTTGCCATCCCCATTCACTTGCTTTCAGATATGGATTCTTAACTGAAGCAAAGATATTTCCTTGTGTTTCTTCTAATTTATCAGAAGTTGCTACACGTGTGGAATAATAAGAGAATGAAACGAAATCAACCGTATGTGCTTGTAATAATTCTTCATCACCTGGTTGCATTTCAATCTTAATGCCTTTACGTTCTAATTCTTTAAGGACATAATTTGGATATTTACCTCTTGCTTGCACATCTATAAAGAAGTAATTTTCACGATCAGATTTACGAGATTCCCAAACATCTTCAGGTTTACAAGTATATGGATAATAAGCCCCTGCAGCTAACATACATCCTACTTTATTTTCTGGATCAACTTCATGTGCAATCTTGGTTGCAATGGCTGAAGCGACTAATTCATGGTGAGCCGCTTGGTACTTGACTTGCTCTTGATTATCGCCTTCTTCAAAATAAAGTCCAGCTCCCATAAATGGTGCATGTAAAATCATATTAATTTCGTTAAATGTTAACCAGTATTTTACTAAGCCTTTATAGCGATTAAAGATAACAGTACATAAGCGTTCATAAAATTCAACTAATTTACGATTTCGCCATGCGCCATATTCTTTAATCAAATGCATTGGGCAATCAAAGTGCGTAATGGTGACTAAAGGTTCGATACCATATTTTTGACATTCTTTAAATAAATCTTCGTAATATTGCAAGCCCTCTTCATTTGGTTCTAATTCGTCCCCTTTTGGAAAAATGCGGCTCCATGCGATAGATAAACGATAAACTTTAAATCCCATTTCAGCAAATAAAGCAATATCTTCCTTATAGCGATGATACATGTCAATTGCCACTTTAGCTGGATAAAAATGTTGATCATCAAAATCAAACATCTTCATTTGCCCTGTGATGACCGGAAAACGATCTGGCCCAATTGGTACAACATCGACATTTGCTAATCCACGTCCACCTTCGTTGTATCCTCCTTCACATTAATTCGCAGCCGTTGCGCCACCCCATAAGAAATCTTTTCTAAATCCCATTGATATTCCTACTTTCTTCATCATAATATTTACAATCTTATTATCCTATTTGTAAATAAAACTACAACTAAATTCATAAAATCTGCAATAATATTTACAAAATACGTTTTCAATCGTGCATTTTTTGTAAATATCATTTAAAATAGACTTATGAAAAACAAAGGAGGAAGCTATGTTATTATCCGAAAAAATGAAACAGGTCAAATTATCACCTGCTGAACAAAATATTATTCAATTCATGCAAGAACACCCTTTTGACCTGGATCAATATGCCATCTCACAGCTAGCCAATCAATTATATGTCCATCCTTCTACCTTTATTCGTTTAGCCAAAAAATTAGAATTTGATGGTTGGCTCAGTTTACGTCAGGCATTTAAAGAAGAACAACAATATCTAAATGCCCGGTTTCAACAAATCGATCCCAATCTTCCTTTTTCAGCCAATGACAACGAAATGTTAATTGCTAGTAATATTGCTCAATTAGAAAGTGCCACCTTGATGGACTCTTTTGAATTACTGACACCACAAAAATTAAAAACAGCCAAAAAGCTTTTAAAAAATGCCAAACAGATTAAAATCTTTGGTAGCAGTGGCAACTTAATGGTGGCTAAAGATTTTATGCTCAAAATGCAGCGATTGAATTGTCCGGTAGAAATGTCGGATGTAATCGGTGAAACGCTATATCAAGCCTACAACACTGGTCCGGATACCTGTGCTATCTTAATTTCTTATACAGGGGAAAATTCAGCCATCATTAATATCGCCAAAATGCTCAAAAAGAAAAATACGCCTATCATTGCTTTGACCAGTATCGGGGATAATCAATTGTCTAAGCATAGCGACTGTAACCTCTTTTTAACGACGCGAGAAAAACTTTATTCGAAAATTGCTAGTTTCACAATTAATACTTCTATCTCCTATTTATTGGATATCTTATATAGTTTATATTTTTCAATCAATTATCAGCAAAACTTAAATCATGTACTCGAAATGGGCGAAATGATTGATACGCGTCAAAGCAGCTCAAGTATTATGCAAGAAGAAAAACAAAAAATTCATTATCAAATTCAAGATTCCTTCAGACCGAATTAAAAAAGCGACTACCACAAGCTATTTTAAAACTTATGGTAGTCGTTATTATTTGTTATGTGTTAAGAAACTTTATATTTCCTCACCACTAGCTTGTAAGGCATACATTTGTGCATATAAGCCATCTTTGGCAAGCAATTCTTCATGATTACCGCGTTCGACAATTCGACCTTTATCTAAAACCAAAATCAAATCAGCATCGCGAATAGTAGATAGACGGTGGGCAATGGCAATTGTGGTACGATTTTGGCGCATATTTTGTAAACCTTGTTGAATATGACTTTCTGTTTCTGTATCAATATTAGCCGTTGCTTCATCTAAAATTAAGATTTTCGGATTTGTAACCACGGTACGCGCAAAGGAAATTAATTGACGTTGCCCACTCGAATACGCCGCCCCTTTTTCAATCACTTTGGCTTGATAATCACCGTCTAATTCTTCAATAAATTGATCAGCTTGAACAAACTTAGCCGCATGAATCATTTCTTCATCTGTAATATCCGGATTTAACAAACGAATATTATCGGCAATTGTTCCATAAAACATAAATGGATCTTGTAAAACCAATCCGATTTTTTCACGCAATTCTTTATAGGTATAGTCACGAATGTCACGACCATCAATGAGAATTTGCCCCTCTTCAAATTCATAGAAGCGCATCAGTACATTAATAATCGAGCTCTTACCGCTACCTGTATGACCAACTAAGGCTACAGTTTGATTTTCATCAGCCACAAAACTAATATCTTTCAAGACTTGGTTTTTACCATCATATGAGAAACTTACATGTTTAAATTCGATTTTACCGCGTGTAATTTTAGCATCTTCAAGATTTTTTTGTTCAGGAATTAATTCTTGCGTATCCATTAATTTTAAGATTCGACTCGCAGCAACTAAACCGTCTGCGTAAGTACTCAATGAATCCATTACCTGCGTCATTGGTCTAAAGAAATTTTGCACATAAGTTGTAAAAGCATAAATCATCCCGACCTCTAAGACTGTATGCGTAGCCTGAAAACCAAACATGGTCAAACTAATACTCAATCCGATTGCGTATAAGAAGTTAATAATCGGTGCAAGCAATAACGTGTTGGTTTTAATCATGGCATAGCGCGTGCGCAAATATTTGGTATTAGTCTTCTCAAAACTTTTTTTCAAACGATTTTCTTGACGGAATTGCTGGATAATATGCATTCCCGAAATGTATTCGTTCAATTTTGTATTCAACTCACTCAAACGTTCACGCATTTGTCGATAAATCTTAGAAGATAGTCTTTGATACGTAACAATGATTAAGATTAGTAGTGGTAAAAAAGCTAAGTTTACTAAGGCGATTTTCTTATCCAAAGCATACATCGCTACAAATGAACTAACTAACGATAAGATTCCAGTTAACACCATCATAAAGACATTCCAAAAATCATACAAGGTTTCAGTATCATTGGTTACCCGTGAGACAATAGAACCTGCGGGCGTTTGATCGAAATAGCGAATCCCTAGTTGCTGTAACTTTTCAAATAAAATGACGCGAATACGATTTAACGTCTTAATGGAAGCAACAGCATATAAATACCACTGGCCAAACCAAATAAATGCCTTAATGATTGAGGTTGCAAAATACAAACCAGCAAAGAGGTATAAAATTCGCATAGTCGCTGATTTGGTTTGTAAATAGTGGTCCATAAAATATTGTAGAATTTGTGGCATATAAACATTGATTACCGCTAAAGCAATCGAGAAAATCACCGCAAAGAAAAAGGTAGCTGCAAACGGACGCGCAAATTTAAAGGTTCTCTTTAAAATTGATGCTTGTTCTTTTATGGTAAATGATTTTGACCATTCTGATTGTTGTTCCATTATTCAGCCCCCCTTTGATCTAAATTACTTTCTAATTGTTGTTTATGCCACATTTTTGCATACCAAGCTTGATTATCTAATAATTGTTGATGCGTACCGCGTTCAGCAATTTGACCATCTTCTAATACAATAATTTCATCCGCATGCATCACACTACTCAAGCGATGCGCCACAATAATCATAGATGAATGATTTTCTTTTTGACGAATTTGCTCTAAGATAGCTTCTTCGGTTTTGGCATCCACAGCAGATAACGCATCATCTAAAATTAATAGATTTGGATCTGTGATAAAGGCCCGCGCAATAGAAATACGTTGTTTTTGCCCACCTGATAATGAGATACCACGTTCACCCACCAAAGTTTCATATCCATGAGGCATTTGCATAATATCTTCATGAATGGCTGCTTGTTTGGCTGCTTGAATCATTTTCTCTTCTCCAAAATTTGGATTAGCAAAACAAATATTTTCAGCAATCGTTGTTGAAAATAGAAAATGATCTTGTGGAACATACCCAATTGCAGGCAAATAGGCATCTAATCGGTAATCTTTAATACTATAATCACCAAAATAGATACTTCCTTGATAGTCATCATAAGTTCTTAGTAACAAACTCAATAAAGTTGTTTTTCCTGAACCCGTTTTTCCCACGATTCCTAGCGTCTTACCTTGAGGAATCGTCACATGAATATTTTGTAAAACCGGATTTTGCCCATCAGGATAGGTGAACGAATCCAAATCGATACTTAAATCGCCGTTTGCTTTTTGTGAAATACCTGTTTGTTTTTCAATAATATGGCTTTTTTCTCTGAATAGTTCAAAGACACGATCATAACTTGCATTCCCTCGTTCAAGTACATTAAATAGTTGACCGACTGCAAACATTGGCCATACTAACATGCCGATATAACTCATAAAAGAAACTAATTGACCAATCGAAATGGTTCCTTTTACCACATATCCACCACCAATGATAATGGTTACCACATAAGTTAAACCAATAATCAGTGTAATTAATGGATCATATAAAGAATCGTATAGCGCTACTTTCTTGTTTTTTTCAATTACAAAATCGACCTTATCTTTAAAATCTTCTACATCTTCTTTTTCTTGGCCAAATGTTTTGATGACTTTAATCCCGGTGACACTTTCTTGGACTTTATCATTCAAATCAGAAAAGGCGTCTTGGGATTTACGAAAAGCATTATGTAATTTATCGCCTAACACTTTGGCCATTAATGATAACAGTGGTAACGGTAATAATGCTAAAATTGTCAATCGAATATCAACAAAAATCATCATTGCAATAATCGTAATACCACCTGTGATAAATGAATCAATAAATGTTAAAATTCCTGCGCCTGCAACATTTTGAATCGCATTTAAATTCATAGTTGCATAAGCCATTAAATCTCCGGTACGATATTTATGATAAAAAATTTGGTCCATCAATGTAAAATGATCAAATAATCGTTCTCGTAATATTTTTTCCAAACGAGCTGCACTTCCCCAAATATTGGTACGCCACACATAACGAAAGGCGTATTGGCTAATTGCAGAAAAAACAAGTAGACCTATGTAATAAAAAATCTTTTGTAGATCAATCTGCTTACTGGCAATTTCATCAATTACTTTACCAATTACCCATGGTGGAATTAATTGAACCAAAGCTACCACAATCAATGCGGTTATACCAATTAAGTAATGTTTCTTTTCTTGTTTAAAAAACCACCATAACTTTTTAAATATCGCCATTTTTTCACTCCTATTCTTCAATATTTTTCTGTATTTTTACAAAATAAACCAATCAACCTTGATGAAATTTTGGACAACCTCAGCTGCTCGTAGCTGACCGAGCTGCTTTGCGACCTTAATATAATCTGTGCTCGGCGGATAGCTACTTCGGCGTATAAGCCAGCTCGTCTGGGAAAGTCTTTACTTCTCGGACTTTCCCGACGTTCTGGACAACCTTATCCGCTCGTAGCTGACCGACCCGCCTCACATCCTTAATATAAAAAGGATAGCTGTATCTTGTGTGATACATGCTATCCTTTACCTATTCAAAATCAATTATTATTTCATTTGATTTTTCATTTGTTGCATCATTTGGCGAACTTTTTTCTCAGATGGTTTTTGACCCATTTGCGCCATCATTGTACGCAACATTTCCTCGTTAATTGGAGGGTTTTGTTTTAGGTAATCTTGCATGTATTTTCGCGCTAAGAAGAAGCCTCCTACTGCACCCACAGCAAGGGCAATCACAATGCATAATACTAAAATTCCTGTAGATACCATAATTACTTTCCTTTCTTTAATGTACTCTCAGTTATTCATTGTACTAAAAATTATTTCAAAAAGAAAGCCTTCCAAATAAATTTCCTACAATAATTCAGCAAAAACTTCCGGATTAAATGCTTGTTTACGTAACATTTCTATTTCTTTGCCATAAGGAGCTTTGGCAGTTTTCTTATCCGCACCAACATAAGGTGTTTCCAAAATAATTGGAATTCCCTCTAATTGTGGATGATGCGCGATATAGTTCAATGCTTCAAAGCCAATCTCACCAAAACCAATATTGGCATGTCGGTCTTTATGCGCACCACATACATTTTTAGAATCATTTAAGTGCAAGACTTTTAGGCGATCTAAACCTATAATATGATCAAATTCGTTTAATACACCATCAAAATCTTCCTTGATGTTATAGCCTGCATCATGGGTATGACAAGTATCAAAGGTCACTGATAATTTTTCGTTCAAGATAACCCCATCAATAATTCGGGCTAACTCTTCAAAAGTACGACCAAGCTCAGTCCCTTTACCGGCCATCGTTTCTAAAGCAATTTGCGCAGTTTGCTCTTTGGATAGCACTTCATTTAACCCTTCAATAATCTTTGCCAACCCTGCATCTACACCTGCGCCTACATGTGCTCCTGGATGTAAGGTAATCTGTTTTGCACCTAATGCTTGGGCACGCATGATTTCTGCACGTAAAAATTCAATCGCAAAGCCAAAATTTTCAGGCTTAATCGTATTTCCTAAATTGATAATATAGGGTGCGTGTACGATAAACTCATCAATGCCATTTGCAGCCATCAAAGCCTTACCTTCCGCAATTTTCATCTCTTCGATAGGTTTTCTGCGTGTATTTTGAGGTGCACCAGTATAAATCATAAAAGTATTTGCTCCATAAGATAGACTTTCTTTTACAGCACCTTCTAGCATTGCTTTCCCACTCATTGAGACATGTGATCCTATTAACATTTCACTACCCCTTTCTAATTACTAAGGATAGTATTACGAAAAATGAGCAAGATTGCAAGGATAATGCCTAGCTAATTCATAACTAAAATAATTAATGTCATAAAGACGAGACTGAACAAAAAACTTAGTGAAGAAGCAAAACCGACATATTCTTCTTTTGCTCCTACAATAACAGCATTCATAACGCCAAATAAAGGGATTGGGGAAACACATAGCAAACTTATAACCATTTTTTCTGCCATTGAAATCGGTAAAATATGTATAACAAAAATGAGTAAGAAACCCACCAAATAGCGCAAGGAAAATAACTTTACTAGCGCCTTAAAACCGCCTTTTGGTAAAGAAAAATCTAAGTATAAGCCAATCATAAACATGGACAAAAATACATTGGCATTAGCAAGTGGTACAAAAAATGTATGTATAAACGACGGTAACGAAACCTGAAAATATCGCAAGCCAAACATAATTAAGTAACACATAAATGGAATCGAACTTAAAAGTTGCCTCAACATATTACGAAAAGAAAAACGTTGATTGGTTGCAACCAAAGTATCCACTACCGCTTGCGTTCCACCGGTCAACATAATGGAGTTACCAATATCAAACATTGAAATCATGGGAACAAAGGCTGGTTGAATGTTTTGAATAAATGGTAAGAGAAAATTTCCAATATTAAATCCTGATCCTAGATACATCATTGTAGCCTTTTGCTTATTTTCTTGTTTGAATGTCGTAAAATAAGCAAGTAATACTTGGAATATAGACCAAATAAGGGCGACTACGATAAATAAAAGTAATTGATTTTGAATTCGTAAATCAGATAAATTGACAATAATGGCGGCAGGAAGCGTCACATAGACAATCATTCGCGACAATACATCGCCGTCTTTTTTGGTTAAGATATGCCACCTTTTTAATAAATAACCTAAAATAATAATGCCAAATAAACTTCCTGCTTGTAATAACACTTGCTGCATAAATTCACCTCTAAAAAAAAACACCTATGGACATTACGCCCCGATAGGTGTCATTTTGCTTGATGTTTTCATTCTATTCTTCTGTTTTATCCTTTTTAAGCACTTTTTCGTGTTTTTGTTTCATTTCTTTAACTTCTTCTTGGATATCGTCGTAATCAAAACGCGTAATCGCACCATGTAATTCATTCATTACAATTGTATTTAGCATTTCATTATCTTTCTCTTCGTAATACATTAAGAGTCCAGTCTGTCCTGCAGTGATTTGCTTAGAAATTTCATCAAAAATGGTTTGTGTGTCTTTTTGCTCACTTGCAGAAATACCTGCAGCAACTAAATCACCTAAAATCCAACCAAATAAAACGCCTAATGGTCCGCCTAAAATTCCTACAAGCATACCAATGAAACCACCACGATTCAACGTACTTGCCGTTTGTAAATCTATTAAATCTTTAATGGAAAAATGTTTGTCATCCTCACTTTTTTCTACAACTGCCAATTGATTAATCTGATAAGCACTACCTTGGCTATTTTTGATTTTTGAAAAAGCTTCATAAGCGATACTATTTTGATCAAACACCATTACCGCTACTCTTTTTGTCATTGTAAACATCCTCTCGTTTTATTACTGAAAAGATTTCTATTTGTATCATCCTTCACAATATCTTGCGAAAAAATTTTTCTTCGTATATCTAGCAATCTTTTCAGCTAATAGTATATCACAACATTCATTTGTATTCAAAAAAAGGTAGGCTTATATTGAGGTGACCCCCAAAAGTTAGACTTTTTTACGAGACGACTCCGGTCGTCTCGTTTTCATTATGCAGCTAAAAGATGGAGCCTATATTGAACAGGACTCATCCATCCTAACTTTTCTTTTATTCGTTGTTCATTATAATACTTTATAAATCGTTCTATTTCCATTTTTAATTCCTCATAGCTATAGTAATTAACGCCATAGTATATCTCTTGCTTAAGCAGACCGAAGAAATTCTCCATTACGGAATTATCTAGACAGTTGCCCTTTCGAGACATGCTTTGAAATATTCGTTCTTCTTTTAGCCTGTGAGAGTATGCCTTCATCTGGTATGCCCAACCCTGGTCAGAATGGAATGTTCGTCTATAAGGGCAGTCTGAAGTGATTTCAATGGCTTTATCCAAGGCATTCATTACATTCTTTGCTGAAGGTTTCTTATCGATACCGTAACTTAGTATTTCTCCATTACACATATCCATAAATGGATCTAAATACAGCTTATGCATTGTCATATGTCCTTTGACATCAACTTCATAATACTTAAATTCAGTCGTATCCGTTGTGATTTTTTGATGGGGTATGTGCGTATTAAAGCGTCTGCGAATTCTGTTGGGTGCAATGGTACCAGTCCTGCCCCTATAGGAACTATATTTCCTACTTTTGCGTGTGTAGGATGTCACCTGCAAGCCAAGTTTTTGAACTATTCGCTGAACCTTCTTTTTGTTGATGAGATATCCCTGATTATGAAGCTCTCCATGTATTCTACGATATCCGTAATCCTTATTATTCTTACGGATTTCTTGGATTTTTTCTTCAAGTTCTTTGTCAGGATTTTCTCTATCAAATCGTTTTTGCCAATACATATATGTTGCTTTAGGCATGCCTGTATAAGAGAGAAGGTCTTTTAGTTTGAATTCTCGTCGGAGACTGTTGATGACGAGTGCCGTTCTCTCATTTTTTCCTCGTCCTCTAAACGCAGCCTCCTCAGTTCTTTTAAAAAGGCATTCTCAATTCTCAATTTAAGAAGTTCCTCTTCTAGCTCTTTTACATGTTCTGCACTTGTATCAACAGAAGATTCTTCAACTGGTTTGTTTTGTGTATTGCCATTAGTTGTATTCAATGTTTTCTTTCGTCCCTTCTTGCGTGGTCTTAGGGCATCAGGACCAGCTGCACGAAAGCGACTCACCCAATTTGCGATCATACTTGGATTAGTAATTCCTTCTTGCAGAGCTAAATCTTGATATGAGATTTCACTTGATAAATATAACTCTACTATAGAAAGCTTCTTTTCAAAAGAATAAAAATCTTTTTTTCTAGAACGTTTTAATCCTTCATCGCCAAATGCATTGTAATTATCCACCCATAGTTTAACTTTATTATCAGATGGAATGCCGAACTTATTTGCAAGATAAGTATAACCACCTTCGCCATTAAGATAAGCATTTACAACTTGCTTTTTAAACTCAAAAGAATATTTGGACATAAAAATACCGACCTCCAATTGTTAGATTTTATGGTCTAACTTTTGGGGGTCGGTACATATACCAACCTACCTATTGTATTAAAATTGTAATAAGAAATATTTTTTCTTTCCACGACGTAATACGACTATATCACCAATCTTATCCTCGTCAGAAAGTTGGTATTCTAAATCCTGAACACGGTCGCCATTAATGTAAATCGCACCATTTTGTAAATCTTCTCGCGCTTGACGTTTAGATTGGACAAGTCTAGATGCTACTAACACTTCTAATAATTTCAAATCAGCATCTTGTGGGACTGTATAGCTAGGCACACCTTTGAAACCTTGCTTGATTTCAGAAACGGATAATTCTTTAATATTGCCGCTGAATAAAGCTTGTGAAATGTGCACTGCTTGCTCGTAAGCTTCTTTTCCATGTACTAAAGTCGTCACTTCTTTGGCTAAAGCTTTTTGAGCTACACGTGTTTCTGGTGCAGCAGTAAATTCTTTTTCAATTTCTGCGATTTCATCTAGACTCAAGAAAGTAAAGTATTTCAAGAATTTAATCACATCACGGTCATCGGTATTAATCCAGAATTGGTAGAACTCGTATGGGGTTGTTTTTTCAGCATCCAACCATACTGCATTCCCTTCAGATTTACCAAATTTAGTACCATCAGCTTTTGTAATTAAAGGCATGGTTAAAGCAAAACCTTGGACATCACGTTCTCTACGCATTAACTCAATACCAGAAGTAATATTTCCCCATTGATCGGAACCACCTAATTGTAATAAGCAACCGTAATTATCATATAACTTTAAGAAATCATAAGCTTGTAGTAATTGGTAAGCAAATTCGGTGTATGAAATCCCTGTTTCAATACGGCGTTTGACACTTTCTTTGCTCATCATATAGTTAATTGTAAAGTTTTTACCAACATCACGAAGAAAGTCAATCATGCTTAACTTTCCTAACCACTCATAATTGTTTGCGATAATGGCAGGATTTTCTTCATTATCAAAATCAATAAAGCGTGAAAGTTGGTTTTTAATACTTTGAGACCAATTTTGGACGGTTTCTAAAGTGTTTAATTGACGTTCTTGATCTTTAAATGAAGGATCCCCAATCATTCCTGTTCCCCCACCAACTAAGGCAATCGGTACATGACCATGTTGTTGGAAGCGACGTAACATTAAGATAGGTAACAAATGACCAATATGCAAACTATCTGCAGTTGGATCAAAGCCCACATATAATTTAACAGACTCTTCGTTTAAATGTTTCACTAGAGCATCTTCGTCTGTGGTTTGATAGACTAGACCTCTTTCCTTTAATTCTTGAAATAAGTCCGCTGTCATACTATTCACTCCTTCAAATTTTCCTTGTATTCAATCATTTCATGTATCAGCTTTAGTAAAAACATCTTACTAAAATACATAAACATATCATAACTTAAATTTGATAGAAAGAAAAGGTTTTTCCAATGATTTCACTGTTTTTTTCTTGAAAGAATAGATAATTATTATCCATTTACTTAAAACTTTGCTATAATAGTAGAAGATTTTAGGAGGTGTTGATATGGCTTCAAATAAACAACCCAAAAAGAAGAAAAAATCCAAAGAGAAAATCGATAATTATCAAATTTTTAATATTACAGTTCGTGTAACGCAATCATTATTTTTAGTCTTTATCTCATTTCTATTACTCCTTGCTGCTTTAGGTACCGGTATCGGGATGGGATATTTTGCTTTTTTAGTTGAGGATACCAAAATCCCTAGCAAAGTAGAACTCCAACAAGACTTAGGCGATATCACTCAAACATCTAAACTTGTTTATGCTAATGGAAATACTATCAGTAATATTCGTTCTGATTTACGTCGAACCAATGTTGCTTCAAACCAAATATCGCCACTATTGAAAAAAGCGGTTGTTGCTACTGAAGATGAATATTTTTATAAACATCATGGTGTTGTACCAAAAGCAGTTGTTAGAGCGCTACTATCCGAAGCAATTGGTGGCGGCGGTGGCGGTGGTTCTACGTTAACCCAACAATTGGTGAAACAACAAATTTTATCAAGCGAAACAACCTTTAAACGTAAAGCGAATGAAATCTTGTTGGCTTTAGAAGTCGAGAAAAACTTTTCTAAAGATGAAATTATTACGATGTATTTAAATGTTTCTCCTTTTGGACGCAATAATCATGGGCAAAATATTGCGGGTGTCCAAGAAGCTGCAATGGGAATTTTCGGGAAGAACGCCAGTGATTTAAACTTGCCACAGGCTGCCTTTATTGCTGGGCTACCACAAAGTCCGATCATCTATAGTCCTTATACGAATGATGGTCAGCTAAAAAATGATTTTACTTATGGTCTTAAGCGAAAAAATGTCGTCTTGTTTAGCATGTATCGCAACCATGATATTACTAAAAAAGAATATGAAGAAGCAAAGAACTACGATATTACGAAGGATTTCTTACCAGCAAGTCAAGTACAAAACACTTCATATGGTTTTTTATATGATACCGTGATGTCACAGGCAATTGATATTATCGTTAATCAGCTTGCTACAAAAGATGGTCTGACAGAATCACAATTGGCAGATGACGATGTATACAATGAGTATGCACGCACAGCCAAAGACACTTTAGCAAATGGCGGTTATACCATCCAAACAACAATCGATGAAGGAATCTATCAAGCGATGCAACAAGCGGTCAATGATTATGGTAGCTATCTTGATACGAATTACAATGATCCTGTTGAAGTTGGAAATGTCTTAATGGATAATGCAACCGGAAGAATTCTAGGCTTTGTTGGTGGTCGTAATTACAATCAAAATCAGTTTAATCACGCCTTTGATGCCAAACGCCAAGCTGGTTCTGCCATTAAACCGGTACTTGTATATGGTCCTGCAATTGACTTAGGCTTAATGGGGTCAGAAAGTCGCGTATCTGACTATGCAACCTCTTGGAAAACCGGTGATGATGCAGGTAAAGAAATTGTCAATGCTACAAATAAAGGAAGCAATACTTTCCAAACTGTACGAGAAGCTTTAAACTGGTCGAACAATATTCCTGCTTACAATATTTATCAAGAAGTATTAAATGAGACTGGTGATAAAAATTTTGTTTACAATAACTATTTAGCCAAAATGAACTATCCTGCTTCTGATATTTGGCAATATGAATCTGCACCATTGGGAGTAGCCACGCTTTCAGTAGTTTCTCAAACAAATGGCTTCCAGACTTTGGCCAATCACGGAATATATCAACAAGGCTATTTAATCGAAGCCATCACCAATTCAAAAGGTAAAAAAATCTATAAACATAAGCAAAATCCTGTTCGAGTATTTTCTGAAGCAAGTGCAAGTATCATGAATGATTTAATGCGTAGTGTCTTACAGGCGCAAATAACTACAAGCTATAAAACTGATTTAAGTAGTCTGAATGCATCTTTAGCTAATTTAGACTGGGTCGGTAAAACAGGATCTACGAATGATTGGGCTGATTCATGGTTAGTAGTCTCCACACCAAAAGTGACCATCAGCAGCTGGTCAGGATATGAAGATAATCGCCCTTCTGATAGTAATGCAGGTAGACGTACTTCTCTTTATTTGGCAAACTTAGTCAATCGTATTTATCAAGTGAGTCCGGAAGTTTTTGGCACAAATGAAAAATTCACTTTAGCTGATAGTGTCAAAAAGGAAAAAGTATCTAAGTTTACGGGGCAAAAGAATCAAGGAACCGTTAAAATTGGCAATACGGAATGGAAGAGCTTTGGTGAGGAAACCACTTCACTTTGGGCGAAAAATGGGCCAGTTGATACTAGCTTCAGATTCGGCATTGGTGGTACAGATGAAAATTACCAAGATTATTGGAAAAAACTTACTCCTGCCAAAAAAGAAGAAAATAATAAAGATAAAGAGTCTAAAGAAAAGACTGAAAAAGAAAATAAAGACGAAAATGCTAATCAAGAAGATAGCGAGCAAGAGGAAAAGAACGAGGATAAAAAGACTGATTAATATGCAAAAAAGACGACTTCAATTTGGAGTCGTCTTTTCGTCTATCCATTATTTTATTTTGTTGAACCTTTTTCGGAAATACCAAATGGTAAAATAATTGTTTTTTGTTCAACTTCTTCTTTGTTCATTAATTTAGTTAGTAAGCGCATTGCAACAGCACCCATATCATACAATGGCTGAGTAATCGTTGTTAGTTTAGGACGAACAACATCTGTAAGCAATGAGTTATTGCTTGTAATAATTTCGAATTCTTCAGGAACTTTTACTCCAGCATCTAATAAACCATCAAGGATACCAACAGCTAATTCATCATCTGAAATAAATGCGGCGGTTGCACCTGAGTTGCGTAGGCGCTCAACTAAACGTAAACCATCTCTAAATGAATAAGGTGCTTCAAAAATTAATCCTTCATTATAAGCAATACCAGCTTCTTCTAAGGCTTGTTTATAACCACCTAAACGTGCATGTCCATTAATTGGATCAATTAAAGCACCGCTAACAAAGGCAATATCTTTATGTCCGTTTTTTACTAGAATTTGAACAGCTTCTTTTGTAGCTGCTTGATAATCAATATTGACGCTACCTACTTGATTATCTGGATCAATAGAACCAGCCAATACTACTGGTGTTTTTGAACGTGAAAACTCACCACGAATTTCATCTGTGATATGATGTCCCATAAAGATAATACCGTCCACTTGTTTTGCTAACAAGTTGTTTAGTACGTGTACTTCTTTAAGATTATCACCATCAGAGTTAGCTAAAATAATATTATATTTATACATTGTGGCAATATCATCAATCCCACGAGCTAATGAGGCAAAAAACATATTGCTTACATCAGGGATGATTACACCAACTGTAGTCGTCTTTTTACTTGCTAAACCACGAGCCACAGCGTTTGGACGATAATCCAGGCGTTCGATGACCTCAAGTACTTTTTTACGTGTTGCAGGTTTCACATTTGGGTTACCATTGACAACACGAGAAACTGTTGCCATCGAAACATCTGCTTCACGTGCAACATCATAAATTGTAATTGTTTGTTTATCCATTCTCTATAAACCCCTTTATAATTTTCAGAAAATATCATTTACATTTCTTAGTTAGAATAGCAGAATTTTCACTGATTTGCAACCGTTTTTATATCATTTTCATTATTTTTCCGAAATTTCTTTTCACTTTATCAAAAATTAGATACAATAGAGGTAAGTTTGATGGAAAGAAGGTTTTTTGATGAATATCAAAAAAATAAATGAACTCCGAGAATGGATGCAAAACAATCAAGTAGAAGTTGCCTATGTTAGCAACCCAAGTTCAATTGCCTACTTAACTGGCTTTGAAAGTGATCCTCATGAACGTGTATTAGCACTCTTTATTCATGCTGACAAAGCACCTTTTTTATTCACTCCTGCAATGGAAGTTCCTGAAGCCAAAAAAGCTTTCAGTGAAGATGTCATTGGTTACTTAGACACCCAAAATCCTTGGCAGATTATTTTGAATGAATTAAAATCGCGCTTTGGTCAATTCAAAAAAATGGCTTTAGAAAAAAATCAATTAAGCGTCGAACGTTTCGAAATATTAAAAGACGGGTTAGCCACTGTTGATTTTTCTGCAGATATTACTCCTATCTTACAGCAAATTCAGCTTGTTAAAACGCCAGAAGAAATTCAAACACTCCTTGAAGCTGGACATTGGGCTGATGTCGCATTTGAAATTGGATTTAAGGCCTTAAAAGAAAAAGTAACTGAACAAGAAATTGTTGCCGAAATTGAATATCAATTGAAAAAACAAGGTGTAAGTAAAATGTCCTTTGATACCTTAATTTTATTTGGTGATAATGCAGCCAATCCACACGGGAATCCAGGCAGTCTACAGTTGCGCAATCATGATTTCGCCCTCTTTGACTTAGGTGTAGTCTGGAAAGGTTACTGCAGTGATGCTACTAGAACGGTTTCCTTTAAAGAACCTACCGCTAAACAACGCGAAGTTTATGAAGTTGTCTTACAAGCACAATTAGCTGCTCAAAATGCTGTAAAACCTGGAATTACAGCCCAAGAGTTAGATGCGATTGCACGTAATGTTATTACAGATGCTGGCTATGGCGAATACTTTACCCATCGTCTCGGTCATGGTATTGGTACGACTGTTCATGAATTTCCATCAATTGTCGAAGGTAATGCTATGGTGCTTAAAGAAGGTATGTGCTTCTCTATCGAACCTGGGATATATATTCCTAATGAAGTGGGTGTCCGAATTGAAGACTGTGTTTATGTCACAAAAGATGGTTGCCAAAGCTTCACGCAAACGCCAAAAGAATTAATTGTATTATAAACAAAATCAGGTTTTCCAAAATGGAAAACCTGATTTTTTATTTTTCTTCTAATTCGCTATCTTCAGAATCTAGGACATCAGTTTGCGTTTCATCATTCTGTTGTGACTCATTAACTGGTTCTTCACTAGCAACTTGTTCGATAAGATCCTCAATCTTGCCAACGACGATATCTTTTTCATCGTCCGTTTCATCTTCACTAGCTAAAGCCTCAAAGTCTAAAATAATATCTTCACCTTTTGGCTCAACATCCTCAGAAACAGCAACATCTGATAACTTGTTAGATAAGTCCAAATCTTGAACAGATTGTTTCACTTTATTGGTTAAATCTACTACTTGATCTTTTAAATCAGCATATAGTTCATTCGTAGCTACACCAGTTTTTTCTTTTAACAAATTAGCAATTTCTTCTGATTGTTTTGTTAATTGAATAGCCTTAGCTTGAGCTAATTTTTTTAAATCATCTGCCTTATCAACAACTTGATCATTATAATCTGCCGTTGAATCTAAAACATCATCCAATTGTTTAGCCAAACGAGCGCGTAATTCTTTTCCAGATTCAGGTGCTAATAATAAAGCTGTGATCGCTGCAGCACTACCACCAATTAATGCACCTAATAAAAAGCCGCTATTTTTACCCATGTCTATTCCTCCGTTTGTGTTTTATTTTTTTTCATATATTTTGCTGCTAACTGCCCAACACGTCCAACAATCGCAGTTTGTGCAGTCGCTTTTCCGATTGTTCCAACATGTGATACTAGATTACGACTAGCAAGATTCAAATCACTTACACTCTCGCTTAAATCAGCAACTGCCGTAAATAGTGGGTCAATAGTCGCTACTTTTTGACTAACATCTGCTAATAATTCATTGCTTTTAACTAGTAGTCCCTCTACTTCTCGAGACAAAATATCAGCATCTTTCGTAACGATTTGAATGGTGTGATTCGCCTCTTCCACCGTCTTTTCGACATTAGATATTACACGATTGACTTTTTGTACCAACCGAATTAAGAAAAACATTAATCCAGCAAAAGCAATCGCAGCGATTAATGCAGCAATTTCAATACCATTCATTGTCTTCACTCCCCTATTTTTCTTCTTTTTTAGATTCTAGTTCATGCGCTAAATCAATAATGTATTGACGTAAATTGTCTTTAACTTCTGGGTGTGTCAAACCATATTTAATACTTGTTTTTAAGAATCCAAATTTATCCCCCACATCATAACGTGTTCCTTTGAATTCTCGTGCAAAGACTCGTTGGGTTTGGTTTAAAGCATCGATGGCATCAGTTAGTTGAATTTCATTACCTGCACCTGGCTTTTGATTTTCTAGTATTTCAAATATTTCAGGTGTCAATAGATAACGACCAATAATCGCTAAATTACTTGGCGCTTCACTTGGCTGCGGTTTTTCCACAAAATTTTTAACATTGTATAAGCCAGTGACAACTTGATTACCTGGATTGATAATGCCATATTTAGACGTCTCTTCATGGTCTACTTCCATCACGGCAATCGTAGAAGCATGCGTACGTTCATAATCATCCATCAATTGCTTACTTAATGGTACTTTATCTTCCATCAAATCATCACCAAGCATGACTAAAAATGGTTCGTTACCAACAAAGGCTTTTGCTTGTAATACAGCATGACCAAGACCTTTTGGATGAGATTGACGAATAAAATGTAAGTTGACATCCGTTGTTTCTTCAACTAATTTTAGTAAATCATCTTTACCTTTTTCACGTAAATTTGTTTCTAATTCAATATTGGAATCAAAATGATCTTCAATTGGACGTTTGGCTTTTCCTGTCACAATTAAAATGTCTTCAATTCCTGATTTCAACGCTTCTTCTACAATAAATTGAATCGTTGGTTTATCGACAATTGGCAACATTTCTTTCGCCATCGCCTTTGTTGCAGGTAAAAATCGAGTTCCTAATCCTGCTGCGGGAATCACTGCTTTTCTTACTTTCATTTCAACCCCTACTTTCGATACAAATTTGAGAATTCATTTTCAACTTTACTATCACGTAGCATGATATCTTTAGCTACTGTTTTGATATCACGATTTTCATAAAGTACTTGATAAATCGCTTGCGTAATTGGCATTTCAACTCCCAATTGTTGTGAAAGTTCCATTGCCGCATTGGTCGTCGCAACCCCTTCGACAATCATCCCCATATTGTCTAGTACTTCATCTAATTGATGGCCTTTACCTAATAAGTTACCAGCGCGCCAATTTCTTGAGTGAACACTGGTACAAGTAACGATTAAATCACCTACACCACTTAAACCGATAAAAGTTAATGGGTCTGCTCCCATCGCCACGCCTAGACGAGAAATCTCAGCTAAACCACGGGTCATAATCGCCGCTTTGGCATCATCACCAAAGCCTAACCCATGTAAAGCTCCAGCACCAATCGCAATAATATTTTTCAAGGCCGCTCCTGTTTCAACACCGATGACATCGGTATTTGTATAGATACGGAAATATTCATTGGTAAATAACTGTTGCACATATTTGGCAGCCTGTTCATTTTCACTTGCTGCCGTGATTGTCGTAATATCATGTACGGATACTTCTTCAGCATGACTTGGACCAGATAGCACAACTACGGCCTGACGATGTGCTTCCTCTATTTCCTCTAATAAGATTTCAGAAATGCGTTTATGTGTTTTTTGTTCCAATCCTTTTGATGCATGAATAATCACAGGTTGATTTTGACACACTTGGTTAAATTGCTTCGCCACACTTCTCATTGCTTTTGTCGGTACAACAAACAAAACAGCATCTGCATCTTTCACAGCTGTGGCCAAATCTTTTTCTCCACGAATAGATGAAGGTAATTTTAGATTTGGTAAATAATGGCGATTCGTATGATAAGTATTGATTTCATCAATTTGAGCTGGGTTATTTCCCCAAATCACTACGTCATGACCATTTTCAGCCAATACTTGGGCAAGTGCACTCCCCCATGATCCTGGACCTAAAACTGTAATTTTCTGTTTCAAAAGAATTTCCCCCTTTAGATGATAAACTCGTTACTACCTAATGAACGTGTGTAATCTGAAATATTTTGTTTGCGACGATAATAACCAACCGCAAATGCCCCAAAGAATAATATAGCTGACAATAATTGTGATACACGAATTGAGCCAAATAAATATAGGCTGTCTGTACGCATACCTTCAATAAAGAAACGGCCAAAACTATACCAGATACAATAACTTAGAGCAATTTCACCTTGTTTGAACATGGAAGTACGATATTTTCTTAATAAAATAATAAGGATAAAGCCAGTAATACTCCACAATGATTCATATAAAAAGGTTGGTTGACGATAGAAACCATCAATATACATATTTTCGATGATAAATTTTGGAAGATGAAGCTGTTGTAAAAAGTCTAGTGTGGTTTTTCCACCAAAAGCTTCATGGTTCATAAAGTTTCCCCATCTACCAATCGCCTGCGCCAACAAGACATTTGGTGCAGCAATATCTAAGAACTTCCAAATATCAATATAATTTTTATAGCAAAAATAAATTAACCAAGCACCACCAGCAATTAAGCCGCCATAAATAGCTAATCCACCGGCACGAATATTAAAAATTTGGATAGGGTCTGCCAGATAGGGTTGGATATCGAAAATAATGTAGTAGATTCTTGCACCAACAAAAGCCAATGGTAAGCCAATAAGCATAAAATCATAGACATCATCAGCCTTCATGCCGACACGCTGGGCTTCACGTGAACTTAAATACATGGCTAAAATAATACTAGATACAATAATTAATGCATACCAATAAACAGGCAAGCCAAACAGTTCAAATGCAACACGATTCACTTGTGACAATATCAAAGACAACTCCCTACTTTCCTGAATTTTCAGCAATCAATAATGATAAACGTTCTTCAAATTTTTTCGTTGCATCAAATCCCATGGTCTTTGCTCTAAAGTTCATCGCAGCAACCTCAATAATAATTGCGACATTTCGACCAGTCTTAACAGGGATGCGAATTTGCGGAATAGCAACATCGCCAATTTCAACCGTGGCATTTTCAGAACCAAGGCGATCATATTGTTTATCTTTTTCCCATGCTTCTAAATAAACTGCTAATTGCACTTGCATCGAACCACGCACCGCACTCGCACCGAATAGATTCATGACATCAATAATGCCAATCCCACGAATTTCGATTAAATGCTCTAAAATTTTTGGTGGCTCACCAATTAATGTTAAGTCGTCTTGCTTGTAAACATCAACACGGTCATCTGCGATAAGTCGATGACCACGTTTAATCAATTCTAGGGCGGTTTCACTTTTACCAATACCGCTACTACCTTGAATTAAGACACCTAAACCATAAACATCTACTAATACGCCATGAATACTTTCTCTGACAGCTAATTTACTATCTAAAAAACTAGATAATTGACCTAATAAGCGGGAAGTTGACACACTAGAACGTAAGACAGGGATTCCTGCTTCATCACCAGCTTGTATCAATTCTTTAGGCACTTCTAAACCGCGAGAGATAACAAAGGCTGGAATTTCTGGTGCACACATCCTACGCATGACCATCAATCTCTCTTCTGGTAACATTCTTTGCGCAAAGGTAATTTCTTTACTACCAAATAGTTGAATTCGATTATATGAATAATATGTGAAGTAGCCAGTAAGCTCTAATCCAGGACGTGAAATATCACTAATTTTGATTTCTCTTTGTAAAGCTTCTTCATCACCAGTAATGATTTCTAATTGTAAGGCATTTACTAAATCAATCACTTTGACTGTTTCACTCATAAATAACACCCTCTTTTCAAAACAATCTATACTCTTCTATTTTACCATTTGTTTCAGCTAATGACTACTTTATTCACAAGATTATTGAATTTTTTTCAAGTTTTTGTAATCATTTGCAAAAAAGAAAAAAGTACAAAAGCCAATCTACCCTAACTGGCTTTTGTACTTTCATTTAATCGGCGTGGTAGCTGTTGATGATAGTATTCACCACAGACATTATCACTGCTACTATAACGGCAGCTGAAAAACTAGTAAATGAAAAATGGTTTTCACCTAAAATATTGGCAGTCATTACCAACATCATTGAATTAACAATAAAGGTAAATAACCCTAACGTTAAAATATTCAGTGGTAGTGTAAATAACAAAAGAATTGGTCTAACTATGATATTTAATATAGATAGTACAAAACTAGCTAACAGTGCTGTTTGAAAGGTATCTACATAAAGTAATTGAGGTAAAAACACTGTTATTCCAATAAAGGTGAGCATTGTTACAACTAGACGTGCAAAGTAACCCATTAAAAGTCACTCCAATCATCATCACTATCATCTTGTTCCAATGGCTTAACCTTTTTCACTGGTCTTTGGTGAATCACTTTTGTTTTTGATCTTTCGACTAATGTCATTTTACCACTTGAATCTGGGATGATTAGAAAAGCGACAAGATACACTGGAATTACCGTGCCATATCCAATAAATATCAAAATAACAAAAATTATCCGCAAAATTGTAGGATCAATATTAAAGAATTCACCAATACCACCTAGTACACCGGATACCACTCGATTATTGGCTGATTTCGTCAGTTTTTTCATTTATGTCCACACTCTCTGTTTCTATTTAATATATATGCTTCCTGTATTGCTGCTTAAAGTCACTTTTGCTGTTGTATCGGCAACACGTCGAAGAGACAATTGATGATTCATTTTTTCATTTACTTCTTCAACTAATTCAATATTTTCCAAACGACTTTGAATAGAGCCAAAATTTGTCTTAGCTGATAATTCATAGCCATTATTTTTCGGCATCGCAACCTTAATATCACCATTTACTGAATTAACATTTAAAGCTTGCAAGCCATCATTTACAAAAGTTAACTTCACATCACCATTGATTAAATTAATTCTAGCAGTTTCTGGCGTGCTACCTACACGTACATCCCCATTGACAGTTTCAACAACGATATCATTCACATTACTATCCGTTACTTTGATATCTCCATTGGTTCCTTCTAATTCTATCATAGTAGCTCTAACATCTTGAAATGCCATATCTCCGTTCGTTACTTTCACAAAGAAATCTTTTCCTTGCAAATGATCAAAGGTTACATCTCCATTTAAGACACGTGCACTGATATAATCATAAGTCTTTTCAGGTAAGTATACCACTAAATCAGCCTTAATGCGTTTATTAGGTAGATGATAAATCAACTTATCTGAAGTCAATTCGATAGTCGATCTTTTCATCACCGCAGCAAGTGGATCAGATTCATCAAACTTACCATAAATCTTGATATCGGCTTTAATCTTAATATAGTCTTGATCATAAGTTCTAAAATCAATTGAACCATTCGCTAATTTAAAATCTAAAATCGTTGGTTGGCTTTCTTGATATGAAAATTCATGTTCGAAACTGGTCACTGCTAAACCAGGAACCTTAATACTTAGCTCCTTCCATTCTACATTATCTTCCACTGTTTGTGACACATTTTTAATTGATTTTTTGAAGAAACGTCCCAATTGTGCAGTGACATCAGATAATTTATCACTTACTTGAGAGAAGGTATCACTTGCTTGTTCCTTCCATGAATCAGTTTCTGTTTGTGTATGTTGATTTGCTTTATGATAGAATTTTTCATCAATTTTTGCTTCTAAAACTTGTTTTTCAGCCATTAATTTTGCAAGCTCATCTTGTAATGTACGTTTTTGCTGTAATAATTCTGCAGATTCTTCAAGCTGTAAAGTTTCATTTAATTCAATCAACTGAATATTGATTTCATCGATTTGATGTTCTAAATTCTCTAATTGTGTTAATTCATCAATTGCGTCCATTGAAGATTCATCATCTAATGAACGATCACTTGATATAAACCAATCTTTTGGACTAATATCGTCTTCAGATGGTTTTACCCGTCCCCCAGTTTCTTTGGCAATATTTTCCAATAGAACTAATGCCTCTTCAGTAGAAATAACTCCTTGTTTCACTAAATCAAATATACGCTTTCTTTCGTTCATCGTTATTGCCTCCTAAATTTATATGTAGTCTCCTCTACATCTATTAGTATGCCAAAAACTTTGTAAATTTACATAGGGCTAAAGTACCAATTTGCATAAAAACTACAAAAAGAGGGGCCTCAAACCCCTCTTTTTCGCTTAACTCGACTTATTCTGCAGTACGGTTAGAATTTAATTCAGTAATTTTACCTGTTGCTAAGTAGACAATCCATTCACAAATGTTGGTTACATAGTCACCAATTCTTTCTAAATATTGGGCAACATTTAAATAATCTGTTCCTGAGATAACTGTATCTGGATTAGCTTTCATTGCTTCAATGGTATGATCATAGATATCTCGAAGATGTTGGTTCACTCTTTCATCCATTGCCGCAATCATTTTCGCATCTTTTTGATCCATTTTTACATAGGCTACCAATACATTATCAACCATCTTTTTCACAGAATCAGACATATCAGAGATTTCTTTTTCAATTTCTGGAATACGCGTTTGTCCTTTTACCAAGATTGTTGATTTTGAGATGGAAACGGCATGATCTCCCATGCGCTCCAAATCAGAACTAGCCTTCATCACGGTAATGATTCGACGTAAATCAGTAGTAACCGGTTGTTGTAAGGCAATCATCTCAAAACTTTTCTTCTCTAACTGAATTTCTAAGTTATTAATTTCTTCATCGTGTTCAATGACTTGTTTTGCTAATTCTTTATCATGATTGACATAAGCACGAACTGAACGATGAATGGCTTTGCTCACGAGCATACCCATCTCATAAAATTGATTGTGTAAATTAAGTAAATCTTCTTCAAACTGTGAACGTAGCATGTTTTTCTCTCCTCTTTTTTATTAACCAAAGCGCCCTGAGATATAATCATCTGTCTCTTGTCTTTGTGGACTTAAGAAAATATTTTTGGTTTTATCATATTCAATTAAATCACCATTCAAGAAAAATGCAGTGCGGTCTGAAATCCGTGTCGCTTGTGACATATTATGCGTCACAATTATCATCGTATATTTTTCCTTTAATTCTAACAGGGTATTTTCAATTTTACCAGAAGAAATTGGGTCTAAAGCACTGGTTGGTTCATCTAATAAAATAATATCAGGGTCAACCGCTAACACACGAGCGATACATACGCGCTGTTGTTGTCCACCGGAAAGAGATAAGGCGCTTTGATGTAATTTATCTTTCACATCATCCCAGACAGAGGCCGCTTTTAAACTTTCTTCCACAACTTTATCTAAAATTTGTTTATCATTTACCCCTTTAAGACGCAAACCATAGACCACATTTTCATAAATTGAAAACGGAAAAGGATTCGGTTGTTGAAAAACCATGCCAATCTCTTTGCGCAACTCAACAGTATCAGTTTTAGGACTATAGATATCTTTTCCTTTGTACATCACACTACCAGTGATTGTCACGTTGGGAATTAAGTCATTCATTCGGTTTAAAGAACGTAGATAAGTTGATTTCCCACAGCCTGAAGGACCAATCATCGCAGTGATTTCACCTTTATATATATCTAAATTGATTCCTTTGAGCGCTTCTTTTTTCCCGTAATACAAATGTAAATCGCGAGAAGAAATAATTGTTTCTGCCAAATTTATCTTTCCTTTCTTTATCCGAAATGACCAGATACATAATCTTCTGTTGCTTGAATTTTTGGCCGTGTGAAAATTTTATTGGTTTTATCATATTCAATTACATTACCCATATAAAAGAAGGCAGTATAATCACTAATTCGAGCAGCTTGTTGCATATTATGGGTCACGATAACGATACTAAATTGATCTTTCAGGTGAATTAATGTTTCTTCCACCGTCCCTGTTGAAATTGGATCCAGCGCACTTGCCGGTTCATCAAGTAGTAAAATATCTGGTTTCATCGCAATCGCACGAGCAATACATAATCGTTGCTGTTGCCCACCAGATAAAGCTAAAGCACTTTTATGTAGATTATCCTTCACTTGGTCCCAAAGTGCAGCTTGTTTTAATGAAGTTTCAACAATTTCATCTAACTCTTCTTTATTGGCCATCCCATGACGTTTTAAGGCAAAAGTAATATTTTCATAAATTGACTTACTAAATGGATTAGGTCTTTGAAACACCATACCAATATGTTTGCGTGCTTCATAAACATCCACTTGAGGTGAATTAATATCTACCCCACGATACATGATTTTACCAGTTACCTTAGTATTGGCAATACTGTCATTCATACGATTCAACGAGCGAAGATAAGTCGATTTTCCACAGCCAGACGGTCCGATTAAAGCAGTGATTTTATTTTTTTCAAATTGCATATCAACGCCTTTAATCGCTTCATTTTGCCCATACCACACATGTAAATCTTCTGTATATAAACCTAAATCTTTTTGACCATCAAAAGTAATTACGTGACGATCATTCAAATTATATTGTTTCATTATTTATCCTTTCTTACGCAGAGGTCAATTTTTGATGCAGTCTCTTACCTAATGCCCGTGCACCAAAGTTAAAAATTAAGACAGCCAGTATTAAGACTGCAGATGCCCCTGCTGAAACTTGAGCCCCATCAGGCATAGTCCCTTCTGAATTAATTTTCCAAATATGCACAGCTAAAGTTTCTGCTTGTCGAAAAATACTAATCGGACTAGAGACACTTAACGGATTCCAATTAGTAAAATCTAAAGCTGGCGCCGACTGACCGGCAGTATAAATCAAGGCCGCTGCTTCACCAAAGATACGTCCAGAGCTTAAAATTAATCCTGTTAAAATACCAGGAGATGCTTCAGGTAAAACGACATGGATAACCGTTTCCCAGCGTGATAAACCTAATGCTAATCCAGCTTCACGTTGCGTAAAATGAATCGCACGTAAGGACTCTTCAATATTTCTAGTTAATAGCGGCAAATTAAATAAGGTTAAGGCTAAGGCTCCAGAAAGAATAGAAAAGCCATATTGAAATTGAATGACAAAAACTAAGAAACCAAATAAACCAACAACTACTGATGGTAGAGAACTTAGAATTTCAATTGAAGTACGAATCAAATCAGTTAGCCAATTTTTCTTTGCATACTCAGATAGGTAAATTCCCGCACCTAAGGATAATGGAAAACTAATAATCATTGTAATGAGTAGTAAATACAATGAGTTAAATAATTGAATACCGATTCCGCCACCTGTTTGATAAGCTTTAGAGGGTGATGTTAAAAAATGCCAAGAAACATGTGGCAAGCCGCGTAATAGAATGTAAAGTAACATGGCAGCCAAGATAAATACGATGATTCCCGAGATAGCATATAACACGCCGGTAGCAATTTTATCGATTTTTTTTGCATTCATCTTACTTTAACACTCCCTTCTTACCAATCATTCGAATAATAATATTAAATACTAAAGACATAGCTAATAAGATTAATGCCAAGGACCATAAAACATTATTTTCAACGGTACCCATAATCGTGTTTCCGATTCCCATTGTAAGAATTGATGTCAAAGTAGCTGCTGGCGTCACTAAGCTTGTTGGCATCAAAGCAGCATTTCCCACAACCATCTGAATCGCAAGTGCTTCACCGAATGCACGTGCCATTCCGAAAACAACAGCCGTCAAAATTCCTGGTACAGCTGAACGTAACACCACTTTGTAAATGGTTTGAAATCTAGTGGCCCCCAATGCTAAGGAAGCTTCACGGTAATGACGCGGAACTGCTTTTAAGGCATCTACAGTCATGGTTGTAACTGTTGGCAAAATCATGACAAATAAAACAAACGTTCCCGCTAAAATACCAAAACCAGTCCCACCAAAGATCGAACGCACAGCCGGTACAATCACTGATAGACCAATAAAACCATAAACTACTGATGGAATTCCTACCAATAACTCAATAACTGGTTGCAAAATCTTTTGTCCTTGTTTTGGTGAAATCTCAACCATAAACACTGCTGCACCAATAGCGAATGGTGTTGCGATAATTGCCGATAGAAAAGTAACTAAAAACGAGCCCAAAATCATTGGTAAGGCGCCCACTTTTGGCTGCCCATTTGCCCCTAACTCGCTTGGATTCCATTCTTTTCCAAATAAAAAGTCAAAAACATTCACTTTATCTACAAAGAATGTGGCAAGCCCTTTACTTGCAACAAAATAAAAGATAGATAGCACAACCAATACGATAATTGCAATACAAATAAAGCTGATAAACTTACCGCGTTGTTCCATTCTTGCCCTTTTAGATTTTTTTATTAATACTTCTTTCATATCTTCCAAGAGGTCATCCCCCATTTCTATTCTATGCTCTCAGTTTAACGATTGAATATCAATTTTCGATAGATCTTATGTTAATTTTAAGCAAAGATTGTAAATTTTTTGTAAAGGCTACTGAATCACATTGCCTTGCCAATCACGCTTCACTTGCATATCAGTAATTGCAATATAGCCTAATTTAGCAACAATCTCTTTTTGGACTTTATCAGAAAGAACATAGTCTAAGAATTTTTTCGTTAACTTGGTAGGCTGTCCCTTGGTATACATATGTTCATAAGACCAAATAATCCACTTATTGGTTTTAACATTGTCATCATTTGGCGCAACACCATCAATTGATAAAGTAGCCACATCTTTTGTCACATATGAAAAGGCAACATAGCTAATTGCCCCAGGTGTATCTGCAACAATTTGGCGAACAGTACCACTAGAATCTTGCTCTTGTGCCGCTTTTGGTTCTTTACCATTTAACACCCAACGTTCAAATGTCCCACGTGTCCCGCTACCAGAAGCACGATTTAAGATTACGACATCCACATCATTACCACCAACTTGCTTCCAATTGGTAATTTCTCCGGTAAAGATTTTTTGTAAATTCTCCATTGAAATATTTTTTACACCAACTTTTTTATTTACAATTGGTGTGATACCCACAACGGCAACTTGATGATCGACTAATTTTTTCGCATCAATCCCACTTTTTTCTTCAGCAAATACATCCGAGTTACCAATGTTAACTGCACCAGACTGCACTTGACTTAAGCCAGTACCACTCCCTCCACCTTGGACGTTCACAAATTGTCCCGGATGAATATTTTGATACTCTTCAGCGACGGTCTCTACTAATGGTTGTAACGCCGTGGAACCAACCGCTGTGATTGATTGTCCTTTATCCACCCATTTACTACATCCTGTCAATAATACAATCGACAAAATACTCGTTAAGAATATTGTCATTTTCTTCATACTAAAAATAGCTCCTTAAAATATATCATTCATTTTTCATGTATGTATGAATTTAGCACATACATTTTTATTTTAACATGGAAAAATTCATAGGAAAATACTTACCTTGAATTAAAATAAAAACAATAAAAAAGAACCCAGCTTATCACTGAGCTCTTCAAATAAACTAAATTTTTAAGAATCGACGCATTGAAATCACTGAACCTAATGCACCGATTAAAATACCAATTACTACTAGCAATAGCATAATTTGAATTGAGAATGTTTCTGGTGTCAATAAACGATAACTTGCACCTAAAATTTGTGGTTGATTTAAAACTCGATAAGCAGCTCTATATCCAAAGAAGATAATTAAGCATGGTAAAATCGAACCAATGACACCAATCCAAGCACCTTCAAGGAAAAACGGCCAACGAATATAACCATTTTTGGCACCTACTAAACGCATAATTTGAATTTCGCGTTGACGAGACATAATCGTGATGCGGATGGTATTTGAGATTAAAAATACTGCAACAAATACTAATAATACCGCCGCACCTAAGCCCCAAGTACGCATTCCTTTAGTGATTTTTAAAATTTTATCAGATGCTAAACCACCATAATCTGCACGGTGTACATTTTTTAACTTTGCAGCTTGTTTGGCAATTTTTTTGATGGTTTGTGGATTTTTTGCTCTTACAATGAAATTATCATAAAGCGGATTACTATCGCCTTCAAACATGGACCATACAGAACCCATGCTTTCTTCTAATTTTTTTAACTCTTCATCTTTACTTGAAAATTCCACAGACTTCACATTTGGCAAATCTTCAAGTTCTTTTTTTAATTTATCAATATCTTCTTGCTTTGTACCAATATCAACTAAGACTGAAATATCAACATTGTTTTCGATGTCTTCAGCTAATTTGGTTGCATTCATAATTAATGCTAAAAAGATTCCAAGTAAGGTTAAACTGATTGCTACAGCCGTCGCCGAAGCAACAGTCATCCAACCATTACGCTTTAAACTCTTTAAGCTTTCCAATAAATGGCGGAAAAATGTTCTAATCATCGTAGCCATACTCTCCTTCCACTTGGTCACGCATGATGCGACCATTTTCAATCGCAATGACTCGATGACGAATCGTATTTACAATTGTACTATTATGGGTAGCCATTACTACAGTTGTACCTTGAGCATTAATACGTTCCAATAATTTCATAATTTCCCATGAATTTTCTGGGTCTAAGTTTCCTGTTGGTTCATCAGCAATTAAAACTTTTGGCATATTAACAATCGCTCGAGCAATTGAAACACGTTGTTGTTCCCCACCAGAAAGTTCACTTGGAAAGACACGTACTTTGTGTTTTAAACCAACTAAGTCTAGAACTTCCATAACACGCTTACGAATTTCACGTGGTTTTTTTCCAATTACTTGCATGGCATAGGCAACATTTTCATAGACCGTTTTCTTAGGCAATAATTTATAATCTTGGAAAACGACACCAATTTCTCGACGTAAATAAGGCACTTCGCGATTTTTAATTTTTAATAAATCATAACCAGCTACTTGTAATAAACCTTTTGTAGCTTTTTCTTCACGGTACATCAATTTGATAAAAGTAGATTTACCCGCTCCAGATGGGCCAACTACATATACAAACTCACCTTGATCAATGCTCACAGAAACATTACGAATGGCGGTTGTACCGTTTGGATATTTCTTCATAACATCCTTCATTTCTATCATGTGAATCTCTCCAAATCTTCATTCATACTGAAACATTATAACATGTCTTTGTTGCAAATTGCTTTCATTAAGTTACATTTTTATTTCATTACAATAACTTTTATTCAGATTTTTGATTCAAGCGATATTTTAAGTAGGCATCAATGAAACCGTCCAAATCGCCATCCATCACTGCTTGTACATTTCCTGTCTCAAAATTTGTACGATGATCTTTTACCATAGAGTATGGATGAAAAACATAAGAGCGAATTTGACTGCCCCAACCTATCTCCATTTGATCTCCTCTTAAGGCTAATGCTTCTTGCTCTTGTTTTTCTAATTCGAGTTGATATAGTTTGGCCTTTAACATATTCATCGCTTGTTCTCTATTTTTGAGTTGTGAACGCTGGGTTTGGCAAGAAACCACAATTCCTGTTGGTAAATGCGTAATCCGTACCGCTGATTCAGTTTTATTGATATGTTGTCCTCCAGCACCACTTGCTCTGAAAGTATCGATTTTCAATTCATCTGGACTTATCTCAATATCAATTGTATCATCTAACTCTGGCATAATATCAACAGAACAAAAAGAAGTATGACGGCGTTTAGCTGAATCAAATGGCGAAATCCGTACCAAACGATGAACACCTTTTTCTGATTTTAAATAACCATAAGCATTATACCCTTTAATTAATAAGGTCACACTCTTAATTCCCGCTTCATCACCTGCTTGATAATCGAGCGTTTCGACTTGGAATTGATGCTGTTCTGCCCAACGTGTATACATACGTAAAAGCATGCTACCCCAGTCTTGTGATTCTGTTCCACCTGCACCTGGATGTAACTCTAAAATGGCATTGTTATGATCATAAGGTTCATCTAAAAGCATTTGCAATTCATAAGTTTCTAAATTTTTTTGTAAAGAATCAATGTGCTGCGTTAATTCTGCCTCTAGTTGTGCATCAGGCTCTTCTAAAAGCAATTCAAACATAACCTCAATCTCATCATAACTTTCACTTAGCTGCATAAATTTTTCATAAATTGCTTTATTGGCGTTATTTGAATCAATCACTTTTTGTGCTTTCGTAGCATCATCCCAAAAGTTTGGTTCGGCCATCTTGGCTTGGGCTTCAGCAATTTGTTCTTCTAAGCCATCTAAGTCAAAGAGACCCCCTAAAGCTTTTTATTTTTTCAGACATTTGTGCTAATTGAGTTTTTATTTCTGCAATTTCCATTTACTTTCCTCTTTTCGTTCATTATTAATAAATGAAAACACGGGGCTGCCTAACTAGACACCCTCGTGAGTAATGCTATTTGACATTTTTTCCGTGACAATTCTTATATTTTTTGCCACTTCCACATGGACATGGATCATTACGACCGACTTTTTCCACACGGACAGGTTTACGCCCAGCTGAATTCGTATCTTCAGTTAAGTTCGTTTGTTGTGGTGTTTGTGTTTGCTCACGTTGAACATTTTGACGAATTTCGGCTTTCATAAATAATCGAGTGACTTCAAATTCAATTGCGCCAATCATTTCTTCAAACATCGTGAAGCCTTCTGTTTGATAAGCAACTAATGGATTATTTTGTCCATACGCACGTAAACCAATGGATTGACGTAATTGGTCCATCGCATCAATATGCTCTGTCCAGTTCGCATCAACGACACGTAAAATCACGACCTTTTCAAATTCAAGCATTTGTTCTGGACTATTAATATGTGCTTTCTTTTCATCAAAAACTCCTTGTGCACGATGGTATAGATAATCTTTAATTTCTTGTTGAGATTTGCCTGCTAAATCAGCCGTTTGAATTGTATCTTCATGGACTAAAGCATTTTTCGCAAAGTCCACAATTGCTTCTAAGTTCCAGTCTTTCTGTTCAACTTGGGTGTGCGCCTCTACCATACGATCGATTGTACGTCTAACCATATTCATCAACACTTCATCTAGACTATCTTCAGCCATAATAATTTGTTGACGTTGACCATAAATCACTTCACGTTGTTCACGCATCACATCATCATATTGCAAGACATTTTTACGTGTATCATAGTTATTTCCTTCAACACGTTTTTGGGCCGCTTCAACTTGACGGGTAATCATCTTACTTTGAATCACTGTATCCTCATCAGCTAACTTCATACGATCGAATAATTGTTTCACACGATCTGAACCAAAACGTTTCATCAAATCATCTTCAAGAGATAGGTAAAATTGTGAAACACCAGGATCTCCTTGACGACCAGAACGACCTCGCAACTGATTATCAATGCGGCGGGATTCATGACGTTCTGTTCCAATAACCGCTAAACCGCCTAATTCAGCTACTCCTAACCCTAATTTAATATCCGTACCACGACCAGCCATGTTTGTAGCAATGGTTACCGCACCTTTTTGACCAGCGTTTAAAACAATCTCAGCTTCTTTAAAATGGTTTTTCGCATTTAACACTTCATGTGGAATACGTTCTTTTGTTAATAAATTAGATAACAATTCAGAAGTTTCAACCGCAACCGTACCTACCAAGACTGGTTGTCCTTTGCGATAGCGTTCTTTAATATCTTGTACCACTGCTTTAAATTTGCTATTTAATGTTGTATACAAGATATCTGGACGGTCATCACGAATAACAGGTTTATTGGTTGGAATTTGGATAACCTGAATATTATAAATTTCGCGGAATTCTTCTTCTTCTGTTTTAGCTGTCCCCGTCATCCCCGCTAACTTCTTATACATTCTAAAGAAGTTTTGGAATGTAACAGTTGCCATTGTTTTCGTTTCGTCTTCGATATCAACATTTTCTTTAGCTTCAATCGCTTGGTGTAATCCATCAGAATAACGACGGCCATCCATAATACGACCTGTAAATTGGTCAACGATTAAAACTTTACCTTCTTGCACTACATAATCGATATCGCGTAGCATAATATAATTTGCCCGTAAAGCTTGATCTAAATGGTGCGTTAATGCAGTATTTTCAATATCATATAGGTTATCTAAGTCAAAATATTCTTCTGCCTTTTCAATTCCAGTTTCTGTTAAACTAATAGTCTTTGATTGAATATCAATTTTATAGTCGATTTCTTCTTTCAGTTTCTTAACAAACATATCCGTCCGTGTATAAAGGGCAGTGGATTTTTCCGCTTGTCCTGAAATAATTAATGGTGTACGGGCTTCATCAATTAAAATTGAATCTACTTCATCGACAATTGCATAATTTAACGGTCTTTGTACCATTTGATGACGATATACCACCATATTGTCTCTTAAATAGTCAAACCCTAATTCATTATTTGTACTATATGTAATATCACAAGCATAGGCTGCACGTTTTTCTTCTGGACTCTTAGAATTAATGTTTAATCCCACAGTTAAGCCTAACCAATTATATAATTCACCCATTTCAGTAGAGTCACGAGTTGCTAAATATTCATTAACAGTAACCACATGAACCCCTTCTCCAGTTAAGGCATTTAGGTATACCGGCATGGTAGCAGTTAAAGTTTTACCTTCCCCTGTACGCATTTCAGGGATATTACCATCGTGTAAAACAATCCCTCCCATTAACTGTACATGATATGGGTATAAACCTAAGACACGTTTCGATGCTTCACGAACAACTGCAAAAGCTTCTGGTAATAATTGGTCTAAAGTTTCTCCATTTTGATATCTTGCTTTAAATTCATCTGTTTTAGCTTGCAAATCTTCATCGCTTAAAGCCGCCATCGTATCTGCATAGCTTTCCACTTGATTTGCAATCTTATCAAGACGTTTTAATTCTTTTTTATCATTCTCAATCATTTTACGAATAATATTTGCCATCTATTTAAAAACTCCTTTAATAATTTCTGCTCTAAGAACAATCTCCCTACCATTTTATCACTATTTTTAAAGAATTGAAATATTTTCAGTGTATTATCTTTTCATTATTCGATGATTTTTAGTTGAACTTTGTCTCATGGTGAAGATTTTTCTATTATTTTATCGAGTATATTAAAAAAACGTCAAGGAAAATCTCCTTGACGCCCAAAGCTCATTTAATTTGTTTCGATTAAGCCATATTTACCATCTTTACGACGATATACAATACTAATGCCATTTGTTTCAGCATCTTCAAAGATAAAGAAATTATGACCTAACATATTCATTTGTAATACAGCTTCTTCACTATCCATTGGTTTTAATGAAAGGCGTTTTGTACGGACGATATCAGTTTCAGCTGCTTCTTCGTCAGCACTTTCATCTAATGTAAATACTGGTGCTTGATCGATCAGTGCCGTTTCGCGCGTACGACGATTAATTTTTGTCTTGAACTTGCGAATTTGACGTTCTAATTTATCAACTACCAAATCTACACTGGCATATAAATCAGGTGAAGTTTCTTCTGCACGCAATACTAAATATGGAAGCGGAATGGTCACTTCTACTTTTGCAGTCTTTTCAGTATACACTTTTAAATTCACATGTGCAGTTGCATCAGGTGCATTATCAAAGTAGCGTTCCAATTTTCCTACTTTCTTTTCCACGTAATTGCGGATTGCCTCAGTAACTTCGATATTTTCTCCACGAACATTGTATCTAAACATAACAATTGCCCCTTTCATCTGCCACTAAAGAATGATAAAGGACCACTCTTTATCTTCTTCTTGACTTTATTATATCATAGTTTTGTAGAATTGCAATTAAACCGTTACCAAAAATACTTGTTTTTATAAAAAATCTAGTTATTTTTATCTTGCTAAGGTAAAGGTCCTAATCTTTTTAGGTCGATAAGGTAATAAACACTCCGCTGCATAAAACATTGTCCTACCCGTTGTATATACGTCATCCACCAAAATGATTTCTTGATTCATAATCTTATTTTTATCTAAATTTACTTCAAAAGGTTGCGGCATTAACAATCTTTCTTCCCTGGTTTTCTTCGCTTGAGCAGTCGTATCGAGTTTCCTTTTTAATAAACATTCATAGGCAATATCCGCCTCAGATAAGATTGCTTCTACTTGGTTAAATCCTCTAGTCTGTTGGCGCTTTTCACTTAATGGAATGGGACAGACAATTGCATTTGAATCGTGTTTTAGTAATTTTTTTACCCTTGGTGCAAAGGTTTTTCGTAATTCAAAATGCCCTAAATACTTATATTGTTCAATCCACTCTGCAAACCCATCATTATATTTAAAAATCGCCTCTTGATGAAAATCATAACTAGGATATAACTTTTGCCATCTTTTACACTCATGACAGACTCCTGTTATTACTTCTTTTTGACATTTTTCACACCCAGCTTTTATTGGTTGAAACATTTTCTGACATAATGGACATAATTCACTACTTTCTAAAAGAAAAGGAAATAACAATTCTTTTACTGTAAGATTACGAATAATTGCTTGCTGACAATAACTACACTTCATTTTCAATCAATTCCCTTGCTAAGCGATTCATTTCTTTAATTTCCAAACATGCTTGCTTAATTGCTGGGGTATATTCATTTAACAAAAAATAGACATCACCATTTACGTTTTGCCCTTTACGATCTGCTCGGCCAGCAATTTGCACCAAAGCGGACTTACTATAAACTTTATGATGTGCTGCAATGACTATCACTGCAACTTCATCAATCGTAACCCCACGCTCTAGTATAGTTGTTGTAAAAAAGAGTTCATATTCATGTTGCCGCAATTTTTGAACCTTGATTTGTCTATTCGGATCAACAGCTGAAACATCGGTCATCGCAATTTGTGGTAAATGTTTTTTAGTAAATTGGCATAATTCACTCGTATACGCGATACTAGGACAAAAGATTAAAACATGCCACTTTTTCACTAATTGCGAAATCAACTGAAGATATCGCCTTGCAGCTATTGGATGTTGCGTTAATTTATCACAATGTTCATTATAGACTAATTTAGGTACGATCAAAGGTCTTTGGTGAAAACGAATGGGTAATTTGATTATTTCATAATTATCTAATGTTGTTAAACGTCTGAGCAAATGATTCGGAGGTGTGGCTGTAAGTAAAACATTCATGCCTCCTTCTTTCAAACATTGCACACTTGCAAAATGTAATATCTCATCACCTTCATAAGGAAAAGCATCAATTTCATCAATAATCAATAAATCAAAAGCCTGATAAAAATGAATCAGCTGATGGGTTGTACAGACGAGCAATGAGTGTTCGCGATAAGGTTCTTTAGCGTCACCATACATTAAATAAACATCTTCATCTGAAAAAGCCTGACATATCCGGGGATAAAGTTCAAGACAGACATCTATCCTCGGTGATGAAATAGCCACTCGTTTGCCACTTTTTAAAAAGGTTAGTATTAATTCAAAAAGCATTTCCGTTTTGCCTGCTCCTGTCACGGCCCAAACTAAGGCATGGTGATGTTGCTCTAAACATTTACGCAATTGATTCGCCACTGTTTGCTGATTTTTCGTTAATTTACCAGTCCAAGTGCAGATAGCTTTTCTAGGCGAAGTTGGACGAGCTTTTTTCGAACACAACACCTCATTTTGCGTTAGTCTACCAAATTGAATACAATATGGACAATAAAGGGTGTTATTTGGTAAAGTATAACGACTATCTATCCTTTGATTACACCGTTGACAGCGATTTTCTAATATTGCCGGTCGAATCCACCACTCATTCTCATCTAACTGTGCACTTCGCTCCATACTCAAAACCTGCACATAACCATCTTCATACATATCATCACCTACTATACTATTTTACTTCACTTATTAAATACGCAAAAAAAGCAAGATAGCGTGTTGCTAATCTTGCTTTTTTAAATTTTTTGATGCACTTTTAATAAATCTAATGCATGTTGTAAAATATTTTGACTATTTAGCATACCATAATCAGTCATATCAAGCACTTCAACAAGCGTCTGTTTATCTGATAAAAGCAATTGAAATTTATCTTTCATAAATCGAACTTGTGGACTCAAATACACCAAATCAGTTGGATGCTGCGCCACATAATCCAGCGCTTCTTGTGTAGAGATGGCAGTCACTTTAACAGGTAAATCTTGTTCATAAATCACTTGTTGCATCTTTGAGATTAACATACTTGAACTCATGCCAATTGTACAAACAAGTACCACATTTTTCATTTTCACTATCAAGACCCCTATTCAATATTCTTAAAACATATTATGTCTTTTTCTGATAATTTTGTCAATTTAATTGTAAAAAATCATATTTACTTGCGCGAAAAAATTTTTTAAATATACTACATTTGTATGTATAAAAGGAGATTAATATGAAAGAAGCTTACTTTACAATTTACCAAAATGGTGAACACCAAATTGAAATTAAAAAATCAAAATTTATTTGTCACTTATTCCGCATCGAAAACGAAGAACAAGCCAAAGAATATATTGCAAAAATCAAAAAAGAACACTACAAGGCCAATCATAATTGTAGTGCCTATATGCTTGGTGAAAACTTCGAAATCCAACGAAGCTCTGATGATGGCGAACCTAGTGGAACAGCTGGTGTCCCCATGCTAGAAGTTCTGAAAAAGAATCAATTACAAAATACGCTTGCCATTGTCACAAGATATTTCGGGGGAATTAAACTTGGTGCAGGTGGCTTAATTCGTGCCTACTCTACAAGCGTGAGTGAAGCACTAAAAGAAATCGGCATTGTACAAGGAAAGCTACAACAAATTCTTGATATCATCATCGATTATCCTCAATTAGGAAAACTACAAAATTATCTAGAAAATGAACAAATTGCAATTCAAGAAATCGATTATTTAGAGCAAATCACGGTTAAAGTGGCCATCGATATCAATCAATGCGAATCTTTCCAGAATGCGCTCATCGATTTATTTAACAACCAACTTTCCATCCAAATATTAGATCAAAAATACGTTGAAAATTTAATCTAAATAAAAAGATGAGCAGATTGATGTTTTATCTACTCATCTTTTACTATTTTTCAAGATAAAATTCAAAGCGACTTCCCACATACTGACTACGCACATATTCAAATGGCGTACCATCATCAAAAAATGAAATTTGTCTCATCCGCAGAATCGCTTCCCCTTTTTTAACATCAAGATACTCAGCTACTTGTTCAGATGCTAAAATTGCGGTAATGGTCTGATTCGCCGCTCCAATTTGATAACCACCTTTTTCTTCAAAAGTAGCATATAAAGATGCAGTAATTTCTTCTTTACTAAATGGTCGAATAAGCCGTTCTGGAATCGAAGCTACCTCGAAACAAATAGGAATACCGTCAGCAAAACGAATCCGCTCCATCCTTAAAATCATTTCATCGTCAGCTAGTTTTAATTTTTCTTTTTCACTTTTACTTGGTGTCACAATCAAATAGGCCAAAACCTTACTGGATGGTACTCGACCTTGATTTAACATGATTTCAGTAAAACTGGTGGTCCCCTTCATTTGCTCTTGAACTTTTTGGCGTGCAACATAAGTACCTGAACCTATTTTACGTTCTAAAATCCCTTCATCAGCTAAAGTCTGTATCGCTTGCCGTAAAGTCATCCTACTTACACCAAACTGAATGGATAAATCTCTTTCAGAAGGCAGACGATCCCCAATTTTCCAATGATTTGCTTCGATTTTTTCTTTTATCTCATCATGGATCCGAATATAAACCGGTACATTATCACCCATAAAAAAAATCTCCTTCATTACTTTGCATTCATTTTAGCATACTTGAAAATCTTCATGCAATATACGATTCAAAAAGATAATAAAAAAACAAGGGCCACTACCCTTGCTAAACGAATATATAACTGGGGTAGCTGGATTCGAACCAACGTATGAGGGAGTCAAAGTCCCTTGCCTTACCGCTTGGCTATACCCCAAGAAAAGTGGAGGAGAGTGGATTCGAACCACTGAACCAAAAGGAACGGATTTACAGTCCGCCGCGTTTAGCCACTTCGCTACTCCTCCATATGATTATAGGAAAAACCTAACTGGGGTAGCTGGATTCGAACCAACGCATGAGGGAGTCAAAGTCCCTTGCCTTACCGCTTGGCTATACCCCAAGAAAGTGGAGGAGAGTGGATTCGAACCACTGAACCAAAAGGAACGGATTTACAGTCCGCCGCGTTTAGCCACTTCGCTACTCCTCCATATGATTATAGGAAAAACCTAACTGGGGTAGCTGGATTCGAACCAACGCATGAGGGAGTCAAAGTCCCTTGCCTTACCGCTTGGCTATACCCCAAGAAAAGTGGAGGAGAGTGGATTCGAACCACTGAACCAAAAGGAACGGATTTACAGTCCGCCGCGTTTAGCCACTTCGCTACTCCTCCATATGTTTTTCAAGTCAACTATTAAATAGTACTATAAAATAATAATTATTTCAAGAGAAAAACATAATTTTTTTGAATAAATAATGCGTAAAGCTATTTATTCTTGTAAATTCCAACGCATTAAAATCGTTTCAATTGCAGCATCTAAACTACGATCTGTTTGAATTTCTTCTTCATTCATAAAACTAACAAAAGATTTAGGCCCATAATGTAATACTTCACCAATAGTCTTTTTACCAATTGCAAGCTGGGTAACATCATAATTTGTACCATCTATTTGTTTCGTTGTTTCTACGACTTGTACTTGAATATCTTTATTTTTCTTCAATGTTCATCCCTCTTTTCTTAACATATCTATTCTAATCAAACCATCTAGATACTGTCAATAAAAAAATATGGCCAATCCTCACTTGAATTGGCCATCAAAATGCTTTTATTACATAATCGTATTCGTTAGCACAACATCAACTAACTCATAATCATCGCTAGTCAATACTGCTTTCACCTTTTCAACATCCTTAGTTGCTAATTGAATTTCCACAAAGATTCCTTTAGATAAACGATTAACCACTATCGTTTCAATATTCATTTGAGCATCTGCTAGTTCCTTAGCAATCACCGCTAAAATACCATGGTGTTCCTTAGTGATTTTTAGTGTAACTCTGACGCCACCATTTTCATAACCAGAAATCTTTAAAAAGGCATCAAAAATATCGTTATTCGTGATAATGCCCACCAATTGATTCTTTTCCATTACAGGTAAGACACCAATTGATTTTGTGCGCATTACTTTTATGGCATCTTCCAACAACGCATCAGCCTTAATTGTGGTAACATCTGTTAACATGACATCGCCAACCTTAGTTTTATTAATCAAATAATTCAGTTCAAATACACTTAAACTAGTTGCTTTTGAAGGCATCGACTCTTGAATAACCCCTTGCGTAATCAAGCCAACCAATTTATGATCTTCCATCACCGGTAAGCGATGAATATCGTGCTTTTTCATCAAGTCAATCGCATCAAATATAGGTGTTTGTGGTGTTACGGTAATTAACTTTTCCGTCATAAAATCTCTTACAGTCATGGTTTACCCCCCTAGATATGCTTTACGTACAGCTTCACTTGCCAATAGCTCTTTTCCTGTACCTTCTAATACAATTTTTCCAGTTTCTAATACGTAGCCACGATTGGCGATTGATAATGCCATTTTTGCATTTTGCTCAATCAATAAGACTGTTGTACCTTGCGCTTGAATTTCTTGAATGATAGAAAAAATTTCCTTGATAAAAATCGGTGCAAGTCCCATTGAAGGTTCATCTAATAATAATAATTTTGGCTTCGACATCAAAGCTCGTCCCATTGCAAGCATCTGTTGTTCTCCACCGGATAAAGTCGCAGCATCTTGATTACGACGTTCCTTTAAAATTGGAAACTTCGCAAAAATCTGTTCAAAATCCTCTTTAAGTGTACTATCTTTTCGTAAAAAAGCACCCATATCTAAATTTTCTTGTACAGTTAAGCCACTAAAAACATGCCGCCCTTCAGGAACTTGAGATAAGCCATCAGCAACAATTTTTTGCGGCGCAGCTTTCTCAATATTTTTTCCCTCAAAGATAATATGACCATTAGAAGGACGAACTAGACCAGATATTGTTCTTAAAATCGTAGTCTTGCCTGCACCATTGGCACCAATCAGGGAAACAATTTCGCCTTGTTTGACTTCAAAGCTGACATTATGGACAGCTTGAATCATGCCATAATGAACAGATAGATCTTGTACTTTTAGCATTACATTTCCCCTCCTAGATACGCTTCAATAACTTTTGGATTATTCTTTATTTCCATCGGTGTACCATGGGCAATGACACGTCCATATTCCAACACATAAATTCGTTCACATACATCCATAACCAGACTCATATCATGTTCAATTAAGATAATGGTTAAACCAAATTCACGTTGGATTTTTCTGATTAATTCGGTTAATTCAGCAGTTTCTTGTGGATTCATCCCAGCAGCTGGCTCATCTAAAAATAAAATTTTCGGCTCAGTAGCTAATGCCCGCACAATTTCCAAACGTCTTTGTTCACCATACGGCAAGTTTTTGGCTAAGGTATTAACTTTTTGATCCAAATCAAAAATTGCTAATAAATCTTTGGCTTTTTGTCGCATCTCTTCATCATTTTTATAAAACTGTGGTAAACGTAGAATGCTTGAAAACACCCCTTTTGCATGTTTGGTATTCATCGCAATCAAAACATTATCCATTACTGTTAATTCTTTAAATAGCCGAATATTTTGAAAAGTACGTGATAAGCCTAAATCTGCAATCTTGTATGGTTTCATGCCATTTAAGCGATTTTCCTTACCTTCAACAGTAAATAAAACATCACCTTCAGAAGGTACATACACGCCAGTCAATAAATTGAACAAGGTCGTTTTGCCGGCCCCATTTGGACCAATTAACCCAACTAGTTCATTTTCTTCTAAAGTTAGATTCACACGTGAGACAGCAGTAAGCCCACCAAAATTTTTAGTTAAATTTTTAACGTCCAACAGAGGCATTGACATCGTCTCCTTTCTTCGTGAATTTATCAATGATACGTTTCACTGAAAATTCCCATGTACCTAATAAGCCACTTGGTTTAAAGATCATGATAATAATCAAAGTAAGCGCGTAAAGAATCATTCGTAAGTAGCCAAAATCTTGTAAATACATATTTAAAATCCCTAAAACAACAGCAGAAAGCACTGCACCCGTTGTACTACCGATTCCACCAAATACAACAATAATCAAAATATCAATGGTCTTCATAAATTGGTAGTCTTTAGGGAAAACAGATTGTTGGTAACTTGCAAACAAAGTTCCGGCAATACTTGCTAAAACTGCACCAATCACAAAAGCGAGTACTTTATATTTCGTCGTATTAATTCCCATCGCTTCAGCAGCAATTTCATCTTCACGTACCGATAGTATGGCACGACCTGGCGCACTATTCATCAAGTTAGAGACTAAGATAATCGAAATTAAAGCAAAAACAAAAACGACTTCCCATGTGGTAACTTGTGGTAACCCGAAAATTCCTGAAGGTCCATTTGTGATATCTCTAAAGTTCACAATCAAAATACGGATAATTTCTGCGATCCCTAAAGTAGCAATGGCCAAATAGTCTCCTTTTAAGCGTAAAGTAGGTAGACCAACTACATAGGCAACAATACCAGAAACAAGCATACCTACGAATAAGCCCATAATAAAACCACCATATGTCGGATTGCTAGAAGTAATGATAGCACAAGAATATGCTCCAATTGCCATAAAACCAGCATGTCCCAAAGAGAATTGTCCTGAAAAACCAATAATCAAATTTAACCCAACTGCAGCAATAATATTAATACCAATATTAACAATAATCGCATCGGTAAATAACGTGATGAACCCGCCATTATATAAAGCAAGCAATACCCCATAAACAACTGCGGCAATAGCTACCCAGGCGATATTATATTTTATATTTTTCTTCATCTTGGGCACCTACACTTTCTCTTTAACATTTTTACCAAGGATACCAGCCGGACGTACGAAAAGAATAATTATTAAAATCAAGTACACCAAAGCATCCTTATAATCAGAAAATCCAAAAGCAGTGGAAATTGTTTCAATCAAGCCAATCACAAATCCACCTAAAGCCGCACCAGGAATAATCCCAATACCACCTAAAACCGCAGCAATAAACGCTTTAAGTCCTGGAGCAACCCCCATCATTGGATCAATTGAATTATAATACAAACCAATTAACATACCACCGGCAGCAGCTAATGCAGATCCAAGCGCAAAGGTAAAGGAAATGGTTCGGTTGACACTAATTCCCATTAATTGGGCAGCATCTGCATCCACACTCACAGCCCGCATTGCTTTACCCATCTTAGTCTTCTGAATAATTAATTGTAACAATACCATTAAAACAATAGATACAACTAAGATTAATACTTGAATATTGCTTACTTCAATAAAGCCAAGATGATAAGTTTTCCGAGTGATATCTTGTGGAAATGGTCGTACATCTGGCGAAAAGAAATAAATCATAATGTTTTGTAAAAAGAAGGATACACCAATTGCTGTAATCAAAGCAGAAATACGTGTTGATTTTCTCAAAGGACGATAAGCTAAAAATTCAATGGTTACACCTAATAAAGCACAGGCAATCATTGAAATAATCATTGCTGGGAAAAAACCAATTCCCGTATTATTTAATAGGAAATAGCCAATAAAACTACCAATCATATAAATCTCACCATGGGCAAAGTTAATCAACTTGATGATTCCATATACCATGGTGTAACCTAATGCTAATAAGGCATAGATACTTCCCAGGAACAAACCATTTATTAACTGTTGAATGATTGCTTCCATATTGCAAATCTCTCTTTCTATATAAAGTTTAAAAGAAGGAGGCTGACCTGAGCCAGACCTCCACTTTCATTATTTTGCATTGATGGTTTCTGCAGATGATTCTTTACCATCTGTTAAGCCAAGAATTACAAGTGATTTTTCAGGATTGTGGTTCTTATCAATAGTCATCGTACCAGTAACACCTTCAAAATCCTTCAAGTTTGCTAAGCCTTTTTGAATGGCTGCAGAGTCTGCTGATTTTTGATCTTCAATTGCTTGTTTAATCATGTATAGTGAATCATAGGCTAAAGCGTTAAATGTTGAAGGTTCAGCATTGTATTTTGCTTTATAAGCTTCAATAAACGCAGGTACCTTATCAGTTGCAGGTGCCTTTGTAGAGAAGTGGGTACTATAAAATACATTGTTTACATTTTGTGCTCCAGCTGTTTGTACCATCTTTTCATCACCAAAACCATCTGCACCGATGATTGGTTGCGTAATTCCTAATTCACGAGCTTGCTTAATGATTAAACCTGCTTGTGTGTAATAACCTGGAACATAGATAGCATCAAAATCTTTTCCTTTAAGTTTTGTTAATACTGCTTGAAAATCCTTATCATCTTGTGTAAAGTTTTCTTCTAGAACAATTTCACCTTTGTATTCTTTCTTGAAAGCTTTGGTTAATCCAATCGCATAATCACTTGAATTATCAGCCAAAATCGCTACTTTTTCAGCTTTTAATTTATTTGTTGCATAATCAGCTAACATAATTCCTTGGAAACTATCTTGGAAACATGAGCGGAAAACATATTTCTGAACGTCCTTGCCATTTAAAGTAATTGAGTCATCAGTTGCAGATGGTGAAATGACTGGCACCTGTGCTTTCGTCATATTTGGAATCACAGTTTTGGTTGCTCCTGATGTTGCTGGTCCAATAACTGCTACAACTTTATCATTAGTCACTAAGTTTGCTGCGACTGTGGCTGCTTCATTATTGTCAGATTTATTATCTTTGACAACCAACTTCACTTTTTTACCCAAAATACCGCCGTCTTTATTAATTTGTTCTGCAGCTAATTCCACACCATTTTTTTCAGCGCTACCATAGGCTGCTACACCACCAGATAATTCAAGGTTCACCCCAATTTTAATGGTGTCTCCAGATTGTTTGTTTCCACCACCGGCAGCTCCTTTACCACCACCTGGTGCAGCGCTACATGCTGAAAGTAATACTAAACCTGCTACTAAATAAGCTAATTTTTTCATTTTCATCCTAGTTGTCCTCCCTTAATACCATTTAGAATATGTCAACAATATACATAAAAATTTTCTAATTGTCAACAGAATTTTCAGAAAATTTATTATTTTAGGAAATATAATTCAATTCGGAAAAATATACACAATTTAAAAGCGTTTGCAAAAAAGGACCAACAAAATCCTAATCCTTATAATTAGGACGATGTTGATCCTTTGTATTTCGCTTCAATGAAAATGTTAAAGGCACATAATCGACACCCCCCTTTACAAATGGATGACATCTTAATATCCTTGCGATCCCCATTAATGTGCCTTTAAATGCCCCATGAACTTTAATCGCTTGAATCATATAGTTCGAACAGGTCGGATGATAGCGACAACTAGGCGGAAATAATGGAGAGATAAAACGTTGATAACCACGCACAATTGCAATCAGAAATTTTTTCATTTGTTTTTCCTCCAACTATAAAAATTGACTAGCAAGCTATCTTACTAGTCAACCTTCTTATTTTACTTCAAAAAATCAAAAATATGGTACCAGATAGCTGGATTTAACACTTCAAGTGGATGGCCATCACCAATAATACCATAACCAATCACTAAACCAACAAAGAATAACAGCACTGCTAAAATAAATACAAAAAATATTTTAAATAAAACATTTCTAATATAGCGAGTATTTTTCATAATGCTTTCCTTTTACGCATTCACTTTTTCTTTTTCAGCTAACTTTTCGTCAATATCTACACGGACAACATCGGCACCTAAAGCACGTAATTTCTCATGGAATTTATAATAGCCACGATCTAAATATTTCAAATTACGGACTCGTGTTCTCCCTTTTGCTTTTAAACCTGCAAGAATTAAAGCCGCTGCTGCACGCAAGTCAGTTGCATAGACTGTTGCCCCTTGCAATTCATGGCCACCTTCAATACATGCTACAGAGCCATCAATTTTCACATGCGCATTCATTCTACGCATTTCTTCCAAATGTTGGAAACGATTTTCAAAAACTGTTTCCGTTACAAAGCTATTTCCTTTTGCCACTAATTGAATGGCTGTCATCTGAGCTTGCATATCAGTTGGAAAACCTGGATGAGGTAAAGTCTTCACATCAGTAGGTTTCAATTCTTTTGGACCAATCACTCGTAAACCTTCTTCAACTTCAAATATTTTTGCACCCATCTCCATCAATTTAGAAATTAATGGACGATTGTGTTCTGAGATGGCATCATTAATAATGACATCGCCACCAGTCATCGCAGCAGCAACCATAAATGTGCCTGCTTCGATACGGTCTTGAACGATAGAATGCGTAACACCATGTAAATGTTCAACACCTTCAATACGCATGGTTTCTGTACCTGCGCCATAGATTTTCGCACCCATTTTATTTAAAATATTTGCTAAATCAACAATCTCAGGTTCACGAGCAACATTTTCGATAATAGTTGTACCTTTTGCTTTAACCGCAGCCATCATAATATTTTGTGTTGCGCCCACACTAGGAAAATCTAAATAGATATGAGCACCATGCAATTCATCCGCAATCGCTTCAATATATCCTTCTGCTTGATTAATTGTTGCGCCTAATGCTTGGAATCCCTTAAGATGTAAATCAATTGGACGCTTACCAATAGCACAACCACCAGGCATCGCAACTTTAGCATGACCATTTCTTGCCAACAAAGGGCCCATGACGACAATTGAAGCACGCATTTTGCTGACATATTCATAAGGTGCTTCAATAGCTAATTCATTTGTTGCATCAATTACTACTTGATTTATATCTTCATTAAAAGTTAATGCTACATTTAAATGACGTATCACTTCATTCATTGTAAACACATCTGAAAGAATTGGTACATTGTTTAATACTGTCTGCCCTTGATCCGCTAGAAGACTTGCAGCTAAAATGGGAAGAACCGCATTCTTAGCACCTTCTATTTTTACTGAACCTTTAAGAGCATTGCCTCCTTGAACGATAATTTCTTCCATTACATTCGTTCCCTCCAAAAATACACTACTCTTTACTGCAATCTAGCAATAAAAAGATTTTTCGACAATTGTAAAATCTCAAAGAAAAAACTACTTACCAGGTAACCGAGACCTATAGCGAGAAGTAACATGAATACCCTAATTTGGCTAGCCTTTTGCTTTTTAAATAGTGTTTGCAAATTTAGTGACTGCAAAGACCAAAATGCTAAATATATCCAAATGAGATGACTTGTAAAACGTACAATCTGTTCAATACTATTATTTAACATGTTACCTCCTAATTCTTTAACATTATTATGATACATTATTTTTTCATGAAAAGCAATCAAGACTTTTTCAAAAGGAAATGAAAGAGCTGGATAAGTACTTGATTTTAACGTACAAAATATCCTCCTAATTGAAAAACATGCTTTTAGAGTTTCAATAATTTACAAAACGTTCAAAATTCTGTATCATAAAGTATATAAATTTTGGAGGGATATTCATGTCTGATCAACAACATTCATATACAGAAGAACAAATCGAAGCGATTAAAGAAAAAATCTTAACGGCTTTAGAAACAGTTATTGACCCTGAATTAGGGATTGATATCGTAAACTTAGGATTGGTTTATGAAGTTGAATTTAATGGTTCAACCGGTGAAACGGTCATTAAAATGACTTTAACTACAATGGGCTGCCCATTAGCAGATATCTTAACTGATAATATTCATGATGCCTTAGAGGAAGTAGAAGAGGTCAAAAGTGTAGATGTCAAACTTGTATGGTATCCAGCTTGGACAACTGATCGAATGAGTCGATATGCTAGAATTGCCCTAGGTATTCGCTAATAAAACGAATAAAAAAGACTTGAGCCAAATACAGGGTCTCAAGTCTTTTTTTTTATTGGTGTTGTGATACTTTCAATCGATTCATAGCACGATGTAACATAACTTCGGCACGTTTCAATGTATCACTATCTTTATTTTCTTTTGCCTCTTGAATTAATCGTTCAGCGCGTTGTTTTGCTCTTTGTGCGCGTGGTACATCGATATCACGTTCACGCTCAGCACTATCCGCTAAAATGGTCACTACATTATCACGGACTTCCATAATTCCACTATTTACAGCAATCCAATCAACGTGCGTATCAGAGTCAGTTCGCTTAACCCTAACTTCATCAATAGTTAATGGAACGATAATTGGTGCATGGTTTGCCAAAATCCCAATTTCACCAGTTGGTGTCTTAGCAACAACAATAGCTGCATGATGGTCATAAACAAGTCCTGCTGGTGTGACAACTCGAACAGTTATACTATTTTCCATAGGACACCTCTTTCTAGTATCCTAGTGTTTTCGCTTTTTCAACAACGTCTTCAATACGACCAACACTACGGAAAGCTTCTTCTGGTAAGTGGTCATACTTACCTTCTAAAATTTCCTTAAAGCCTTTAATCGTTTCAGCAACTGGCACATATGAACCAGGTTGACCAGTAAATTGTTCAGCTACGTGGAAGTTTTGTGATAGGAAGAATTGAATACGACGAGCACGTGCAACTAACACTTTTTCGTCATCAGATAATTCATCCATCCCTAAAATAGCAATGATATCTTGTAATTCACGATAACGTTGTAAAACATGCTGTACTTCACTTGCAACTTCATAGTGTTCTTCACCAACAATCTCTGGTGATAAAGCACTTGAACTTGAAGCCAGTGGGTCAACGGCAGGATAAATCCCTTGTTCTGTCAATTTACGCTCTAAGTTAGTTGTAGCATCTAAGTGCGCAAAGGCAGTTGCTGGTGCAGGGTCAGTATAATCATCGGCTGGGACATAAATCGCTTGAATAGAAGTGATAGAGCCCTTCTTAGTTGAAGTGATACGTTCTTGTAATTGACCCATTTCTGTAGCCAATGTAGGTTGATAACCCACGGCAGATGGCATACGACCAAGCAAGGCTGATACTTCAGAACCCGCTTGAGTGAAACGGAAGATGTTATCAATAAATAGCAACACATCTTGTCCTTCTACATCACGGAAATATTCAGCAATCGTTAACCCAGTTAAAGCAACACGCATACGAGCTCCAGGTGGTTCGTTCATTTGACCAAACACCATGGCAGTTTTTTCAATAACTCCTGAATCACGCATTTCATGATACAAGTCATTTCCTTCACGTGTACGTTCACCAACACCGGTAAATACAGAAATCCCACCATGTTCTTGTGCAATATTATGGATTAATTCTTGGATTAAAACGGTTTTACCTACTCCGGCACCCCCGAATAGACCGACTTTACCACCTTTTAAATATGGTGCTAATAAGTCGATAACTTTAATCCCTGTTTCTAAAATTTCAGTACTTGTACTTAAGTCTTCAAATTTTGGTGCAGCTTTATGAATTGCAGAACGATCTGCATCTTGTGCAAATGGTTCTTGCATATCAATCGTATCCCCTAAAACGTTAAAGACACGTCCTAGCGTTTCTTTACCAACTGGAACTGAAATTGGTTTACCAGTATCGACAACTTCCATCCCACGTTGTAAACCATCCGTTGATTCCATGGCAATTGTACGAATGATGCCATCACCTAATTCTAAGGCAGCTTCTAGCACAATTTTACTTTTTTGTTCATCATTTTTATAGACCAATAAGGCGTTGTTGATATCAGGTAATTCTTGACTTTTAGAAAAATCTACGTCAACAACTGGCCCAATGACTTGAACAATTTTGCCTGAACTCATTTATTTTCCTCCACTCATTCTCGAAATTATTCTAAGGCAGCCGCGCCACCAACAATTTCGGTAATTTCTTGGGTAATAGCCCCTTGACGTGCACGGTTATATGCAATAGTTAAATCATCGATAATCTTCGTTGCGTTATCTGTCGCAGTCTTCATCGCAGTCATTCCTGCAGCGTGTTCTGCTGTTTTCGCATCCACAATTGCCCCATAAATCAAGCTTTCAGCGTATTGTGGTAAGAGTTGATTTAATATCGCGTCTTTCGAAGGTTCAAAGATGTATTCTTGTTCGTATTCTTTCTTTTGACCTGGATCCAAGTCTGAAATAGGTAACATTTTTTCAACACGGAACTGACTAGTTAATGAGTTTACATGATGATTGTAACAAACATATAATTCATCAAAGACTTCATTTTGATACATTGTCGTTGCCATATGAACAATCTTACGTACTTCTTCAAAGCTTGGTTGATCAGATAAGTTACGTAATTCGTAAGCTAGCGAAATGCCTCTAGATTTAAAAAACTCAGCCCCAGTTGCACCAATAGAAATCACGACATAATCTTCTTTATTCTCATGATCTTTTTCAAAAATAGCCATCATTTGTTTTAGAATCGAACTATTATAACCACCAACTAAACCACCATCAGAAGTAATGACGATATAGCCTGTTTTCTTAACCGGACGTGTAATCAACATACTATTGTAGTCAAATTTATTCGCATTCTTATTATCTTCAATAGCTAAGATTTGTTGCGCAGCTAAGTGCGTTACAACCTCACGCACTTTTTCCGCATAAATTTGAAACTGGCGAGAATGCGATTCCGATTTAGTTAATTTAGCTGCTGAAACCATGTGCATCGCTTTCGTAATTTGGCTTGTTTTTTTCGTAGAGGTAATTCTTTGCTTGATCTCGTTTAAAGATGCACCCATTTCAATTCACCTCAATAATTTTGTGCATTTACCATTTCTGCAATGCGTTCTTTTTTAGATTGTTGCGCATCTAAAGTTTCTTTATATGAATCTCTGAATTCACCAATTGCTTTTTTCAATTCGTCCTCATCAGGTAAGTCTTTTGTGGTACGAATCGTTTCGAACAAGTCATTATGGTTAGCTTCCATATATTCAAATAATTCACTTTCAAAACGTAAAATATGATCAACAGGAATCGCATCAAGAAATCCTTTAGTTAATGCATATAAAATCACAACTTGTTTTTCAACAGGTAGTGGCGCATGTAGTTTTTGTTTTAATATTTCGACCGTACGACGACCACGATTTAATTTTGCTTGTGTCGCTGCATCTAAATCAGAACCAAATTGGGTAAATGCTTCTAATTCACGATAACTTGCTAAGTCCAAACGTAATGTACCGGCAACTTTTTTCATCGCTTTAATTTGGGCAGAACCCCCAACACGAGAAACTGAAAGTCCTGCAGCAACCGCCGGACGAATACCAGAGTAGAATAAATCAGATTCTAAGAAAATTTGGCCATCAGTGATTGAAATCACGTTTGTTGGGATATATGCAGAAATGTCCCCTGCTTGTGTTTCAACAAATGGTAAAGCAGTCATTGAACCGCCACCTAATTCATCACTTAATTTTGCCGCACGTTCTAATAGACGAGAATGTAGATAGAAAACATCCCCTGGGTAAGCTTCACGACCTGGTGGACGACGTAATAGTAAAGATAATTCACGATAGGCAACGGCTTGTTTTGACAAGTCATCAAATACAATCAATACATGTTTGCCATTGTACATAAATTCTTCACCCATTGCAGTCCCAGCATAAGGTGCGATGTATAATAATGGTGCTGGTTGAGACGAACCTGCAGCTACAACAATTGTATAATCTAAAGCGCCGTATTTACGTAAAGTTTCTACTTGTGCACGCACAGTTGAGTCTTTTTGACCGATTGCTACATAGATACAAATCATACCTTGTCCTTTTTGATTGATAATTGTATCTATCGCAATGGAAGTTTTACCCGTTTTACGGTCACCGATAACTAATTCACGTTGTCCGCGTCCAATTGGTACTAAGGCATCAATCGCTTTTAAACCTGTTTGCATTGGTTCATGAACAGATTTACGTTGCATAACACCTGGTGCCATTGCTTCAACTGGGCGTGTTTTTGTCGTTTCGATAGGTCCTAAGCCATCAATTGGTTGACCTAATGGATTTACAACACGTCCAATTAACGCTTCACCAACTGGCACTTCCATAATACGACCAGTACGTTTTACTTTATCTCCTTCACGAATGGTTTCAAAATCACCTAAAATGATGATACCAACATCATTTGATTCTAAGTTTTGAGCCATCCCGAATGAGCCATTTGAAAATTGTAGAAGTTCACCACTCATGGCATTTTCTAAACCATGAGCACGAGCAATTCCGTCACCGACATAAGTAACAGTTCCCACTTCTTCAACAGAAAGTTCATTTTGATAATTTTTAATTTGCTCTTTGATTAAAGCACTAATTTCTTCTGCCTTAATGGCCATCGAATTCACCTCTTTAACTACTCTTATAGTAATTTTGCTTTAATATTTTCTAATTGTGTCTTCAAGCTACCATCGATGACTTGATGATTTGCCTCCACAATTACTCCACCAATAATTGATGGATCGACTATTTCTTTAAGTTCAGCCGATTTCAAGCCAAATTTTGCGAGTATTTTTTCTTCTAATTTTGCCTTTTGTTGTGCACTTAAAGGAACAGCAGTAATCACAGTACCTTCAAGAATTGCAAACTCTTCGTTGTATAATTTCGTAAAGGAATCAACAATGTATGGAAATTCAACAAATCTTGAATTTTCAAAAATCACTTGTGCGGATTCTTTTACTAAATTGGAGCAATCTTTGGTTAAAACATCAACAATAGCTTGTTTTTTTGTTGTATCCAAACGCACATCGGTTAACAAAAGACCAATTTCAGGCATTTTTTCAAAGATGCTTTTTAATTCTAATAATTCTTGATGGGTCTGCGCTAAGCAATCATTTTCGACCGCCAATTCAAAAATAGCTTTACCATAGCGTTTGCCAACTTCATACTTACTTAGTTTCATGATTTGCACTCAATCCTTCAATGTATTGATTGATTAAGGCTTCATGTGTTTCAGTAGAGATTTCTTTATTTAAGATTTTTTCAGCAATTTGAATACTTAATAATGCTACATCATCTTTAATTGCATTCATCGTATGTTCACGTTCTTGAGAAATATCCGCTTGAGCTTTTTCTTTTAAGCGAGAAACTTCTAATTGTGTTTCACGAAGAATGTTTTGACGGCTTTGTTCTCCACTGTCTTTGGCATTTTTGATAATATCTGCCGCTTCAGAGCGTGAATTCATCAATTGCTCTTGACGTTTTTGTTCTAACGCTTGAGCATTGACTCTTGATTTCTCCGCATTATCCAAGTCATCAGAAATCTTTTTCGCCCGCTTGTTCATCATATCAGCAACAGAATCCCAAGCAAATACTTTTAATAAGATTAACAAGATAAGGAATGATAATGTAACGATTAACATATCCCCAAATGTAGAACTTGGATGTTCAGCCGCTAAAATAATTGGATTGAACATAATTGATTCTCCTTTTCTCTAATTTTATCTTGCTTAGATCAAAGAAGTCTTATTTATTTACTAATAAGAAAGCAATAACGATACCTAAGATTGGCACAGCTTCGATTAAGGCAACCCCGATAAACATTGTTGAACGTAATTGTCCTGCCATTTCTGGTTGGCGAGCCATAGATTCTACTGTTTTTGAAATTACTTGTCCGTTACCTAAACCTGCCCCTAAAGCTGCTCCGATAACTGCTAAACCTGCTGCGATAAAATTCATAATTTTTTCCTCCTAATTTATGCGCCGTTAAATTAATGTTCGGCGGCAATTTTGTGATTTAAGAATACCATTGTTAGAGTGACAAATACATAGGCTTGGATGGCACCGATAAATAATGAAAATCCAATCCATGTCATTTCAATTGGAACTACCAATGGCAAAGTAATCCAACCGAATGCTTTGAAAAGTGAAGCAATCAACGTAAGCAATACTTCACCGGCATAGATATTACCATATAAACGTAACCCTAGCGTAATTACATTTGTAAATTCTTCAATAAATTTAATTGGCATTAAGAAGAAAACTGGTTCTAAATAAGAATTTTTGAAATATCCTTTAAAACCAAAACGCATTACACCAAAATAATGAGTTAATAATATGGACATCAATGCTAAACTCATTGTGATAATAGGATTTGCTGTTGGACTTTTCCAAAATGTTACTTCATTGCCATTCATTGGAAAGACTAGTTTCGTCATCAAACCAATTTCATTAGCAAAGAAAACAAATAGGAAAAGCGTAAATCCTAGAAGATGGAAATTGCCAACTTCTTTTGCGGGAAGCTGATCACTGAGAATGCCGCGAACAAAATCAATGACCCACTCAATAAAGTTCTGTTTCCCAGTTGGTTTTAATTGCGGATTTCTTGTGCAGATAAACACGATTAAAAAGATAATTGCACACACTAAAGCCGACATAATTGCCACCGTACCGTCGAACCAAATTGGTCCAATATGAAACAGAAGCGATTGTTCTTCCATAAGCTCACCTCACTTCTAAAATGTAAATACTCTTGCAAATCTTTTCACGCAATAGTAATGACAATTTGTATCGTACCACCACTAAAAAGAAATTTCAAAGTATTTTCATAAAAAGTTATCGGTTTATTCATTGAATATTTAAATCGAAAAAATGAATTTCTATCATTTTTTTCTATTAAATGAAATGATGAACAAACCTTATATTACAAATATTGAATAACCAATATTGTAAACGTAATAAAAACAAAATAAGATAAAAATTCATACAAAAAAAGATTAACGAATGTTTTTGACAATTCTTCTAATTTGTCGTTCCTGATCTTTTTGCTTAATACTTTCACGTTTATCATACTCTTTTTTCCCTTTGGCTAAACCAATGAGCACCTTCGCATAACCGTCTTTGATATAGACTTTTAAAGGAACAATAGTAATCCCCGCATTTTTACTTTCAGCTTCTAATTGTCTAATTTGACGTTTATGAAGTAAAAGTTTACGCGTACGCAAAGGATCATGATTAAAGATGTTTCCTTGTTCATATGGACTAATATGAACATTCACTAAAAATACTTCACCATTACGCACTCTGACAAAACCGTCTTTTAAATTGATACGGCTATTGCGGATGGATTTGATTTCTGTTCCTTGTAAGACCATTCCTGCTTCGAAAGTTTCTAAAATATGATAGTCATGACGCGCCTTTTTATTTTGCGCAATTAATTTTCCTTCCCCTTTAGGCATAGTCATATTCCTCTATTCTATTTAATGTTTTTTCTTCTTTTTCTTTTTAACCACTTCTTTATAAAAAGGTTTTTGTTTCTTATTTTTTCCTTTTTTCTTTCCTTTCGCTCGGTCATTTTTCTTTGTTTTTTGCTGTTTTGATGAATTTTTTGTTTTCACTTGATGAAGTGATTTTGGTACCTGTGCTTCTTCCAATACTTCTACCAACTGAAAATCAATTTCTCTTGTATCTGGATTAGCTTCCAAAACTTTTACTTTCACTTTTTGACCAACTTTTAATACTCTTCTTGTTCGTTCACCAACTAGAGCCAAATGATTTTCAATAAAATGATAATAATCATCTTCTAAAGATTGAATATGCACTAATCCCTCTACAGTATTTGGTAATTCAACAAAGAAACCAAATTTAACAACCGAACTGATAATCCCTTCAAATTCTTCTTCTAAAAATTGTTGCATGTATTCCGCTTTTTTCATCGCATCTACTTGTCGTTCTGCTTCAACTGCTCTTCTTTCCATTTGTGAAGAGTGATTGGCAATTTCAGGCAAACGCGCTTGCCAATATGCTTGATTTTTGGCACCACTGTCTTTTTGATAACTACGAATTAAACGATGAACAATTAAGTCAGGATAGCGTCTAATTGGCGATGTAAAATGTGTATAATAAGGAGCCGCCAACCCATAGTGACCAACATTTTCCGCAGCATATTTTGCTTGCTGCATACTCCTTAATAATAGCATATTTATGACAAAAGCTTCAGGTAAATCAGCCACTTCATCCATTAACTGTTGAATATCTTTTGACATCATATTGCCATTTGTCACTTTTGGTACGATACCTAGCGCAGCCACTGTTTCAAAAAAGCGACTCATTTTATCCTCATTAGGCTCTTCATGAATACGATAGATAAATGGTAACAATAATCGATGAAAATGCGTAGCTACGGTTTCATTAGCAATTAACATGAACGACTCGATTAAGCGTTCTGCCACACCACGAGTACGTAATTCAATTTTTAATGGGGTTCCTTCTTCATCAACAATTACTCGCGCTTCATGATCTTCAAAATTCACTGCCCCACGATTCAGGCGCATATTTTCTAAGATATGATGTAACTCTGCCATCAAATCAAATGTTGGAACTAATTCAGCGTATCTAGATAATACTTCTTCATTTTCTCTGGTTAAAATCTGATTGACTGCGGTATAAGTCATTCTCTCTTTTGTTTGGATTAAACTTTCAAAAATTTCATAATCTACCACTTGTCCTTGATGATTGATTTCCATTACACAACTCATCGCTAAACGTGGAACTTTAGGATTTAAGGAGCAAATACCATTAGACAGCTTATGTGGGAGCATCGGAATTACCCGGTCTGTTAAGTAAACACTCGTACCACGATCAAAAGCTTCTTGATCTAATGGTGAATTTTCTGTGACATAGTAGGATACATCTGCAATATGTACCCCTAATTGATAATTTCCATTTGCCAATTTTTTAAGCGAAACAGCATCATCTAAGTCTTTAGCATCTTCACCATCAATTGTGACTAAGATTTCATTACGCAAATCTCTACGGTACGAAAACTCATCAGGATTAATCTCATCTGGAATGTCATTGAGCTGCTGTTTTACTTCATCCGGAAAATCAGTTGGTATCCCATTAGCAATAACAATTGAAAGAATATCCATACCAGGGTCATTTTTATGTCCTAAAGTCTGAACAATGTTGCCTTCTAAACTCTTAGCATAGCCTTTTTCGGGATAATGCGTCACATCAAATAATACAATTTGCCCTTCAACAGGATGTAACCCAGTTGGCGCTACTAAAAAAGTGAAGTTCGCTAGTTTTTTATCTTTTGCAATGACCTGTCCTAATAATCCAGAACTAGCAATTTCTTCAGGTGGAAATGAAACAAATTCTCCTACTACTTTAGTAATTGCGCGTTGTTTAATCTCAACAATCTTGCCTTCAGCTGTCTTTTCTAAAAACGGATTTGCCGGACGAAGAATATCAATTGCCACGACATCCCCATCCATGGCATAGGCAGTATCTTCAGGAGCAATATAAACATCGGCTTCATCATCCGTAATCGTTACAAAGCCAAATCCACGCTCATTAGCACGAAAGACCCCTTCAACATAGACTGCTGCTTTAGGAAGGTAGATTTTGCCTTTGCGGTTAAAAGCAACTTTTTTATCACGTTCTAGTTGCGCAATCGCTTGTACCAATAGCTTGAAATCGGCACTCTTATTTAACGATAATTTTTGGGCTAACTCATCCAAAGACAGGCTTTTTTTAGTTGTGTTCTCTAGGGTTTGAATAATTTTTGTTTGTAATGTTTCTCGCATCTATACCTCATTCCATGATAACTTAGCCAAAAAAGCTAACAGATCATTAATTAATTCATTTTTTTGACAATCTACTGTAACGACATGCCCACTCTTTTCATACCATTGCAGTGTTATATGCGTCTGTGTTAATTTTTGGGCTGTTTGAAAGACACTTTCAGGTAAAATCATTTCATCTTTCCCGCCTTGTGCCAGAAAAACAGGAACCTGTACCTTGGATAACTGTTCAGCCGTAGCCACAGCAAACTGTTCAATTTCAGCTAATTGCAAAGGTTGGTCCACTTTCATGCGTTCAATTTTCTCTTCAATTTCTTGTTTCGAAAAATCTTGCATTTGCCAGACATTTTTAGCATAAATTAAAAAGTTTTGGGCTACCTGATTTTCGCCCATGACAACAGGCGAACAAAACGCACCTCCCCCAATCACTTCGGGTAAATTCTCTGTTAGTAAATCTAGGGCAAAAATACCTCCCATTGATAAGCCAAAGACAGCGATTTGTTCAATTCCATCTGCTTTCATCAGATTTACCGCTTCTGTCACTTCTCTTTGCCAATTTTTTGGATTAGACATTAATATATCAAAAGGCTCCAACGTACCATGACCAGAAAAAATAGGTAAATATACTGAATAATCATATTTTTCCAAATGTCTTGCTATATAACGTACGTCGTTGGAACTACCAGAATATGCATGTAATAATAAAACACCTTTTTTACTATGCTTCTCAAATAATGGCTTAGGCAAATTAAATGTTCTACTCATATTTTTCACCTCAATCATTATTCTACCATACTTTTCTCAATATATAGTATTTAAGCCTATTTTTAGTCAAAAAAAAAAAGAGGTCAACGAATAACCTCTGTCTGTTTTTTCTTATTTTGATGAAAGAAATGATAATACGAAAAGTAAAATCATCCAAATAGCACCTAAAACTGCGGTGGCACGTTGCATGACAGCTTCAAAACCACGAGCTTTTTGCTTACCAAACAACTGATCAGCGCCACCAGAAAAAGCACTTGCTGCACTATTTTGTTTACTTGGTTGCATCATAATGGTGAAAATTAATACAACTGATAAGACAATGACAATACCAAGGATTACGTTATACACAAAAAGGCCTCCTTCATTCATATAAACTCTATCTAACTTCTTTAATTTAACATAAATTATTGCGAAAAGCTAGTACTTCCCACACGAAACTTACAGGATAGCTCTTGAATTTCACATAAAAAAGGCTCTCCCATCAAATGACAGGAAAGCCAATCAATCATCTAATAATTATTTTTTCAAGTTATAGAATGATTTTAATCCTTTGTATTGAGCAACTTCGCCTAGTTGATCTTCAATACGTAATAATTGGTTGTACTTAGCAATACGGTCAGTACGTGATAATGAACCAGTCTTAATTTGACCAGCATTTGTAGCAACTGCAATGTCAGAGATTGTTGAATCTTCAGTTTCACCTGAACGGTGTGATACAACTGCAGTGTAACCAGCTTCTTTAGCCGTTTCGATAGCTTCAAATGTTTCAGTTAAAGTACCGATTTGGTTAACTTTGATTAAGATTGAGTTAGCTGCGCCTTCTTTAATACCACGTTCTAAGTAAGAAGTGTTAGTTACGAAGAAGTCATCACCAACTAATTGCACTTTATCACCAAGACGTTTAGTTAATTCTTTCCATCCATCCCAGTCGTTTTCATCCATACCATCTTCAATAGTGATGATTGGGTATTTGTTAACTAATTCTTCTAAGTAGTCAATTTGTTCAGCAGCAGTACGTTTAGCAGCACCTTCGCCTTCAAATTTAGTGTAGTCATAGATTCCATCTGAATAGAATTCTGATGAAGCACAGTCAAAGCCTAAGAACACATCTTTACCTGGTTCTAAACCTGCAGCTTTAATTGCTGAAAGAATAGTTTCAACAGCATCTTCAGTACCTTCAAAACGAGGAGCGAAACCACCTTCGTCACCAACAGAAGTTTCTAAACCACGATCTGCTAAAATTTTCTTCAAAGCATGGAATACTTCAGCACCCCAACGTAATGCTTCTTTGAATGTAGGTGCACCAGCAGGTACAATCATGAATTCTTGGAAAGCGATTGGCGCATCTGAGTGAGAGCCACCATTGATGATGTTCATCATTGGAGTAGGTAATACTTTAGTATTGAATCCACCTAAGTAGTGATATAAAGGAACATCTAAGTAATCTGCAGCAGCACGAGCAACAGCAATAGATACACCTAAAATAGCGTTCGCTCCTAATTTGCTCTTAGTTGGAGTTCCATCTAATTCGATCATTGCTTTATCGATAGCCATTTGGTCAGTTACATCGTAACCAATAATAGCTTCAGCAATAATGTTGTTTACGTTGTCAACAGCTTTAAGAACACCTTTACCACCGTAACGTCCTTTATCTCCATCACGTAATTCAACAGCTTCGTGTTCACCAGTTGAAGCTCCTGAAGGAACCATACCGCGACCGAATGCACCTGATTCAGTATAAACTTCTACTTCGATTGTTGGGTTACCACGTGAGTCTAAGACTTCGCGAGCGTAAACATCAGTAATAATTGACATGTTTGTGTCTCTCCTTTGAGTTTTTATCTTAAGGGAATTCCCTTAGTTACCTTTATTTTAGATAATTTTATTGAAAACTGCAATAATAATTTCAATGAAAACGTATTTATTATCGAATTATTTCACAGCTTCTAATAATTTTAAGAATGATTCTGGTTGTAAGCTTGCACCACCAACTAATGCACCATCAACGTTTTCTTTTGCCATGTATTCAGCAATATTTTCTGGTTTAACAGAACCACCATATTGAATACGTACTTTTTGAGCAACTTCGCTACCGTATAATTTTTCAACAGTGCTACGTACAACACCACAGATTTCATCAGCAATATTTGCATCAGCTGATTTACCAGTACCAATAGCCCAAATTGGTTCGTAAGCAATAACCATGCTGCTAACTTGTTCAGCAGAAAGATCAGCCAAACCTTTAGTAATTTGACCTTCAATCCATGCAGCAGTTTGACCAGCTTCGTATGTTTCTAAACTTTCACCACAGCATAAAATTGGCGTCATACCATTTGCAAAAATAGCTTTTGCTTTTTTATTGATTTCTTCATCAGTTTCGTGGAAGTAATCGCGACGTTCTGAGTGACCAATGATAACGTATTGTACACCTAAATCTGCTAAAGCTGCTGGAGAAGTTTCACCAGTAAAAGCACCAGCGTTTTCCCAGTAGCAGTTTTGGGCAGCAATTTGCAGTTCAGTACCTTTTGCTTCAGATACTAATGTTTCTAAGAATAAAGCAGGTGATCCAATCACTGAATCAACTTTTTCATTGCTTGGTAAGCTATTTTTTACTGCTTGTGCAAAAGCTTTAGCTTCTGAAGCAGTTTTGTTCATTTTCCAGTTTCCTGCGATAATTGGTTTACGCATGAATGACACTCCCTTAAAATTTTATAGCAAGGAAAGCTAGTATAACTAACTTTCCTCAATTGTTTTTATTATTTGTCGTTGATTGCTGCAAGTCCAGGTAAAACTTTACCTTCTAATAATTCTAAACTTGCACCACCACCTGTTGAGATATGAGTGAATTTATCAGCGAATCCTAATTGTTCAGCTGCAGCTGCAGAGTCACCGCCGCCGATAATTGTTGTAGCATCAGCAAGATTTGCAATAGCTTCACATACACCGATTGTTCCTCTAGCAAAGTTTGACATTTCAAATACACCCATAGGTCCGTTCCAAACAACAGTTTTCGCACCAGCTAATGTTTCAGCGAATAATGCAATTGTTGCAGGACCGATATCAAGACCCATTTGTCCATCAGGAACGTTACCTTCATGAACTTCTGTAGGTACATCATTTGAAAATTCTGCAGCAGTAACAGAATCGATTGGTAACACTAATTTATCACCAGCTTTTTCAATTAATGATTTTGCTAATTCTACTTTATCAGCTTCCACTAATGAATTACCAATTTCCATTCCTTTTGCTTTATAGAATGTGTAAGTCATTCCCCCACCGATTAAAATTTTATCAGCTTTAGGAATTAAGTTTTCGATAACACCAATTTTATCAGAAACTTTTGCACCACCAAGGATTGCAACCATTGGTCGTTTTGGTTCTTCAACCGCTTCACCGATAAATTTAATTTCTTTTTCCATTAAGAAACCAGCAACTGTAGGAATACCAGTTGAAGCAACACCTACGTTAGATGCATGTGCACGGTGTGCTGTACCAAATGCATCATTGACAAATACGTCACCTAAAGAAGCCCAATATTTACCTAATTCTGGATCATTTTTGCTTTCTTTTTTGCCGTCAACATCTTCAAAACGAGTGTTTTCAAAGACAACAACTTCGCCTTCTTTTAGATTGTTAATCGCAGCTTCTAATTCAGCACCACGAGTTTCTGGCACGAATGTAACATCTTGACCTAATAATTCGCCTAAACGTTTTGCAACTGGTGCTAATGATTTACCAGCTTTATCTTCTTCTGTTTTCACACGACCTAAATGTGAGAATAAAATAGCCTTACCGCCATTTTCTAAAACATATTTAATAGTAGGTAATGCTGCTTTGATACGAGTATCATCAGTGATTACACCATCTTTTAAAGGAACATTAAAGTCAACACGAACTAAAACTTTTTTACCTTTTAAATCGATATCACGAACTGTTTTTTTAGCCATGAGATAGCCTCCTAATTATTCTTAATAAAAAAAGCGAAGAAGCGCGTCGCTTCCCCGCTTTAAAACTGCATCTAGATTTAGAAATAAATCTTATAATTTAGCGAAGTATTCTAAAGTACGTACTAATTGAGCAGTGTACGACATTTCGTTATCGTACCAAGAAACAGTCTTAACTAATTGTTGGTCACCAACAGTCATTACTTTAGTTTGAGTAGCATCAAATAATGAACCATAAGTAATACCTACGATATCAGATGATACTAATTGTTCTTCAGTGTAACCAAATGATTCAGTTGAAGCTTCTTTCATAGCAGCGTTAACTTCATCAACAGTTACTTTAGTTGATAATACTGATACTAATTCAGTTAATGATCCAGTTGGAACAGGAACACGTTGAGCAGCACCATCTAATTTACCGTTTAATTCAGGAATTACTAAACCGATAGCTTTAGCAGCACCAGTTGAGTTAGGAACGATGTTAGCAGCAGCTGCACGAGCACGACGGAAGTCACCTTTAGGGTGTGGTCCATCTAGAGTCATTTGGTCACCTGTGTAGGCGTGGATTGTAGTCATTAATCCTTCTACAACACCAAATTTGTCGTTTAATGCTTTAGCCATAGGAGCTAAACAGTTTGTAGTACATGAAGCACCTGAAATAACTGTTTCTTTACCAGTTAATGTTTCATGGTTAACGTTGTAAACGATTGTTGGTACATCGTTACCACCAGGAGCTGAGATAACTACACGTTTTGCACCAGCTTTTAAGTGTAATTCAGCTTTTTCTTTTGAAGTGAAGAATCCAGTACATTCTAAGACGATATCAACACCTAGTTCACCCCATGGTAATTCTTCAGGGTTACGGTTAGCTAAAACTTTAACTTCTTTACCGTTTACGTTGAATGAACCATCGTGAACTTCAACAGTACCGTTGAAACGTCCTTGAGTTGTATCATATTTTAACAAGTGTGCTAACATTTTAGCATCTGTTAAGTCGTTGATAGCAACTACTTCGATTCCTTCTACATCTTGGATACGACGGAAAGCTAAACGTCCGATACGTCCGAATCCATTAATACCTACTTTAACTGTCATTTAAGATTTCCTCCTTATGAAAATCAAAAAAATTTTTATTTTAAAGGGTTACCCCTTTTAAAATCTCACTTGCGACGGCTTCATCAGTAATCAAGCAAGTTTGCTTAGGCGCATTTTTCATATACGCAGCAATTGCTTTTGCTTTACTTTTACCACCGGCAATTGCAAACATGTACGGAACATTTTGCAACTGACTTAATTTTAACCCAATTCTAGGTGTTTTGTAAACAATTTGTCCGTCCTGATTGAAAAAATACCCAAAAGATTCTGCAATAGCACCATTTTGTTTTAACATCAAAATTTCATCTTCTGTCATTTTTCTGCGAACCGCCATCGGAAGCGCGCGTCCGATACTATGAATGACACAATTTGCACCTTGTATCAAACTTAACACTTCAGCAATTGAAGGTTCCTGTAATAAACTTTCATATGTATTCACACTGAGTTGTTCAGGAACATAAATCGCTCGATAAGCTCCATTAGTTTTCATCGCCATCACAGCACTAATGGTATTCGCTTGAACATTCATCAATTCACCAATCCCACCTCTTGCGGGAACAAATAAATTGTGCCGATGTTCTGTTTCAAGATTTTCAAATTGTTCTGCAGCTTGAGCCATTGTCGTGCCGCCCATTACCGCTATGATATTTTCACCATTTGGCAGTTGCTCATCTAAGGTATGATATAAAACTTTCCCTAAACGAGAAATCACTTGACTCTGCTTATCACTATCACCCGATACAATGATACAGCGAGCAATTCCTAGATATTTAGCAAGTTTGGACTCGATTTGTTGTATTCCTAAAACTTGATCCATCAAACTAGCCAATTGATTATAAATATCTTCACCTTTATCAGTTAACCGCATCCCTGTTTTTGAGATAGAGATAAAGTCAAGACGTTTTAATTGTTCTGTCTCGGTTCTTAATGTTCTCTCTGTCAGTGATAACGCCTCTGATAAGGCCCGCCGACCAATTGGCTGCAACCAGTATAATCCTTGCAACACTTTATAGCGTTGTTGAAGCATTGGTATCACTTCAGGAACTACTGAACCAATCAATTTAAGATCATTTATCATTATTCCCTCCGTTGGACTAAATATGTCCTAATAAGACGATTCATGACCCGTGTCGGATAAAAAAATTTGTGGCAGGCTTCATTAACCTTCTCACAGAAAATATTATATCATCTTTTTTTTAATTAATCAAGATAATTCTATAGATATTTTCAAAATAGTTTTCAGAAAAAGATAAAAGCAAAACGAGTGGGGTAAATATCGTCCCACTCGTATATAAATCAATCAAATCTTTTTCGTTTTGAAGAGACTAAAATACCTAATTCATCACGATACTTCGCAACCGTTCTTCTAGAAATCTCCATTCCTTCATCCGCTAAAATCTCTGATAATTTTTGGTCAGATAAAGGTTTTCGCTTGTTTTCTTGATCAACCAATTCTTTCAATCGCGTTTTTACTTGCGAATTAGCCACTTCTTTGCCATCTGTTCCTACTATACTTTGCACAAAAAAATCACGCATTTCGACAATACCATTATCGGTTTCAATGTATTTTCCATTAACCGCACGTGAAACTGTTGATTCGTGAATATCAAGCGCATTGGCAACTTCTTTCATTGTTAGTGGCTTTAATGGACGTGTTGCATCCAAAAAATATTCCTGTTGCGCATCAATAATGTACTTTCCAACGGCTAATACAGTATCGCCTCTTTGCATAATTGCTTTTCGTAACGATTCAAATTCTTGGACCTTATTTTGCAAATATTTTTTTACCTCTATATCTTGGCTATCTTTGAATTGTTCAAAATAGTTTTGTTGAAAACGTAATTCTGGCATTCCTTGTCGATTCGGAATCACTTTTAACTTTCCTTCCTCAACTTTAACAGTAATGTCAGGTATCACATAGAGCCCCTCCACACTACCATACTGCGCACCAGGAGTTGGTGTAAGTGTCTGGATATAATCAAATATTAACTGAATTTCATTTAATCCGATGTTTAGCTTTTTAGCAATCACATCCCATTTGCGACCAACTAACTCATCGAAGAACTCTTCTAATACATAATAAGCTAACGACGGTGCCTTTTGATCGCGCTCAGTCTGTAACATTAAACACTCTTGTAAATTACGTGCACCTACCCCTGCTGGATCGAGTTGTTGAATCAAGGTCAGTGCATCAAGCATTTGAATAGGTTCAGCTTTAGTAATCTGTTGTGCTTCTTCTAAAGTAATTTTTAAATAGCCATTTAAATCTATATATTCGACTAAAAACAAGACTAATATACGTAAATAAGTATCACGATAATTTAAATGAATTTGCTGGATTAAATGTTCAAATAAAGATTCATGAATATCCGCCACTTGAGAAAATGAATCTAATTCTTGACCGGTTGAAGATTTAGGTTTGGCATAATTAGATGTATAATTTGCTTCTTTAATTTCAATCAGCGGATTTTCCATTGATTGTGATTTAATATACTGATTGAGTTCATCAATAGAAAAATGTAAAACTTGAAGAGACTGTTGCAAAGTTTGTGTCATTAATAACTTTTGTGTTTGTGTTTGTTTTTGAGAAACTTGTTGTTCAAATTTCATAGAATACCTCTTGTCATCTAAATCAAAATTGTGTAGAATATATTCGTTAAGCACCTTTAGTGTAGTGGATATCACGCAAGATTCCGGTTCTTGAGACAGGGGTTCGATTCCCTTAAGGTGCGTAGAGTACTATGTTGAATGACATGGTACTTTTTTTCATTAGCGTAATCGTTTTCTTTATATAACTTAAGATTAACTTACGAGGTCAAAATTGTCAAACAAGTTTCAATGCTCAAAATGGCGTAGTAAGATTTATTAGTTATAGTTATTAGCTATTATTTTATAAAGTTTATCAGTATTATCTATATTGTGGTTTTTCTGATACAATGACTTCAACTTAAAGTTTTGGAGGAATGAAAAATGACAGATAAATTTCAATTAGTTGGTTCACTATTACGACCAAAAGACTTATTAACCTATAAACAAGCAATCGAAAAAAGAGAAGATATTACTTATCCATTCTATGAAGATTTCGAGGGTTATCAACAAACAGAAGCCAATGCTATTAAACAAGTCATTCAAGACCAGTTAAATCATGGTATCACCGTCATTACAGATGGCGAATATGGACGTTCAATGTGGCATCTTGACTTTATTTGGGGCCTTCAAGGAATAGAAAGATTTATCGAAAAGCAAGGTTATTTCTTTGAAGATCATGATGGTGGCCATTTTGAAACACGTAAAGATATCGGAATCCGTATCACCCAACCACTTTCAGCCAAAAACCATCATTATTTAGATATCTACAAACAAACAAAAGAATTAGCTGGCGATGCAGACGTGAAATTAACTGTCTGGGGTGCTGCTCATGCCTACACAGAATTTGTAGTCTTTAAAAAATTATACGGTGAGGGACAAGTCTATCCAACAAAAGAAGCATTAAAAGATGGCTTATTGAATGCTTACAAAGAATTTTTAGTTGAATATCAAGCAATTGGTGGAAAAATTATTCAATTTGATGATTGTTTATGGGAATTATTTGCTGATGATAATGATAAAAGCTTCTTTGAACAAGGCCAAAAAGGTTTAGAAGATTTAGCAGATGAATTTGTTGCCATAAACAATGAAATTATTGATTTTGCTCATGATTTAGGTTTGAAAGTCTGGACACATAATTGCCGTGGAAACTATCAAAGCCGCCATGCTGCAGGTGGAAGTTATCAAGCTATTGCTAAAAAATTCCTTCGTGATCAACATTATGACCGTTTCTTCTTAGAGTGGGATGACGAACGGGCTGGCGATATTCAAGCTTTAGAAGTTTTGAAAGATCGTCCTGAAGTTGAAGTTGTGTTAGGTTTACTATCAAGTAAAACCAATACTTTAGATGATGAAAAACGCGTGCTGGATTTATTGGATAAAGCGAGCAGCATCCTTTCAAAAGAACAACTATTCTTATCACATCAATGTGGTTTTGCCTCATGTGATTGCGGAAATGAATTAAACATTGAACAACAGTGGGCTAAAATTGATCAAGGTCAAAAATTGGCTGAAAAATATTTTGGCTAATAGGCAACTTTTTTCAACTAAAAAACAAACAAAAAACTCAAGGTTTCCAAAATGGATTCCTTGAGTTTTTTTAAGGAAGAACTACATATCTTCATCCTCTTCAACGTAGTATTCATCTTCCTCTTCATTATCATCAATAATTGTCAAATCTTCTTCTATGCCAGATGGTAATTCTTCTTCATCATCTTCATTGGCACCAATTTCTTTCAAATCAGAATCATATTCAGCGATTTCTTCATCTTCGTCTTCATCATCGAATAAATCATCTTCATCATCATCTGATAAATCAGTATCTTCTGGATCATCATCATTATAGTCAATCGCATCTTCATCATCATTGATAAAGGCATTTACTTTCTTACGTTTACGACGTGGTTGATTTTCTTCGTCTTCATCATCTAAGCCATGATTTAATTCTTCATCAATTGAATCAATAGCATACCATGAACGTAATCCCCAACGATTTTCACCTAAAGAGATAAAGCTACCATCAATGTTTAAATCCGTATAGAATTGAGCTAAAGATTCGCGAATTTCCAAATCTGATTTTTCTAAAAAAACTTGGATTTGATTGACTAAATCAGTAAAGTCCATTACATCTTCACGTTGCTCTAAAATTGCATGAGCCACTTCAATCATTGAAAGCTCATTTTTGTTCATTCCTTCAAATACGCTTAATTCCACTCAAGACACGTCCTTTCAAAGTCTACGATTAATCATACAAAAACTTTTGCAAAATTGCAATTTAATCTTGAAAAAAATTTAAAAAAACTGACTATATTTCTTTAAATTCTAAGTGAAGCTGATATTTTCCAATCGAGTTTTCTTCACCAGAAAATAATTCATAATAAATATCTACTTTTCCACTTAGCGGATTCTCAGCGAAATGGACACTTAGCTGATGTGTTTGATTGGTTAACACCATGATACCATATGGCGTTTGGTAATTACTCTGAGTCACAAGCTTAGGATGAAAAATCAGTTTTGTTTTCTGAATACCATTTCTTGTTAAATGAATCGAACCCTCACTTGTCAACTTAATCATCACTGTAATTGGCTGTTGGTCTTCTCCATCTTCTTCATATCTGATATACCAATTTTCCCCTACTCGCACTGCTTGTCCCATACTTTCATGCAGAAAACTTTGATGATGATTATCTTGAGAGATTTTTGTTCTTAATTTGACACTGACTGGAATGCCGTTTTTTGCTAATTTCACTATATATATTCCTTTCATTCATTTATCTAATACTATTTTTACCACAATTCAAGAAATTTTTCTAACAATCAGGTATAATAAAACAAGAAGAATGTTATATCCAAAGGAAGTGTTAATGTGGATTATATCCAATTAAGTCATAACCATTATACAGAAGAAACTTTATTGCTACCTTTTGCATTTACTGATTTAGTGGCCAAAATTAGCGGCGAAACCAAGCAAGCTTATCTTCATACTTGGCAAACCGATCCACTTGTCATTTTAGGTATGCGCGACCAACAACTACCACAATTTTTTGAAGGGGCAAAATATCTGAATCAACAAGGCTATCTAACCGTCATTCGTAATGCAGGTGGTTTAGCTGTTTTAAGTGATCCAGGTATCTTAAATGTGACGTTGGCCTTTCCAAAAGATGGGATAGATTCTATTGATGCTGCTTATGATGTGATGCTTGCGTTAACCCAAAAAGCCTATCCCAATATAAAAGTAGAAGCTAAAGAAATAGTTGATTCCTATTGTCCAGGAAAATATGATTTAAGCGTCAATGGGCAAAAGATTGCGGGAATTGCCCAACGTCGGGTCAATCAAGGAATTGCAGTAATGATGTATCTAGGCTTAAATGGTGACCAAATCAAACGTGGTCAACTGATTCAAAATTTTTATGAAATTGCTGGCATAGCTAAGGTTCCTGAAAAAGAATTTCCACATGTTCGTCCGGCTTCTATGACCACTCTTGAAGCGCTAAATCAAACACCTTACACAACCCAAGAAGTCATCAACCACCTAAAAGAAACACTGCATATTCAACAAGAGATGCATGACGGTGCATTCATCGCGAGCTTTGGGTTAACCAACGAATTAAATCAACGTTTCCAATCTATGCGAACCAGAAACCAAAAATTACAGGAGGAACTTTTATGACAATACCTTATCGCAATCAAGTATTACCAAAAGAAAAAGTCTTTCGCGATCCTATCCATACGTATGTGCATGTGCAATCACAAGTTATCTGGGACTTAATCAATGCTAAAGAATTTCAACGATTAAGACGTATCAAGCAATTAGGTACTTCCTCATTTACCTTCCATGGTGCGGAACATAGTCGTTTCTCCCATTCTTTAGGCGTCTATGAAATTGCACGAAAAATTTGTGATATTTTTGAAAATCATTACACGATAGAGAAAATTGGCGCGAATGGTTGGAACCCAGAAGAAAGGCTCGTTACTTTATGTGCGGCTCTATTACATGATGTTGGTCATGGTCCCTATTCACATACCTTCGAACATATTTTCCATACCAATCATGAAGAAATCACAGTTGAAATCATTACCAACCCACAAACAGAAATCTATCAAATCTTAAAGCGAGTAGGTCCTGATTTTCCTGAAAAAGTAGCCAGCGTCATCCAAAAAACTTACCCAAATCCTCAAGTGGTACAGATGATTTCTAGCCAAATTGATGCTGATCGGATGGATTATTTATTGCGCGATGCTTACTATACAGGAACCGAGTATGGCACTTTTGACTTAACTCGAATTTTAAGAGATATTCGTCCATGTAAAGAAGGGATTACTTTTTCAATTAGTGGCATGCATGCGATTGAAGACTATATTATTAGTCGTTATCAAATGTATATGCAAATCTATTTTCACCCAGTCTCACGTGGAATGGAAGTGGTCTTAGAACATCTATTAAATCGTGCTAGTCAACTCTATCAAAGTAATCCTCATTATTTTGGTCGTGAAAACTGTTTATTATTGCCTTTTTTAAACGCACAATTTACCTTAGATGATTATTTACAATTAGATGATGGCGTTTTGACCACCTATTTCCATTATTGGAGCAATGATAAAGATCCAGTTTTAAGTGATTTAGCCAAACGTTTCTTAAATCGCAAACCTTTTAAATCTATTCAAGTTCAGGCTCAAAAACAAGAAAAATTAATCGAACAAATGAAAACTTATGTGGAACATGTCGGCTATTATGCCAAATATTATACTGCCATCCATTCAAGTTTTGACTTACCTTATGATTTATATCGCCCTGATAGTTCTAAAGTACGAACGCAAATCGAATTACAGCAGCCAGATGGTACACTTGTCGAATTAAGTCAAGTCAGCTCACTGGTACGGGCGCTTTCTGGACAAGGCCAAGGAGATGACCGCTTCTATTTTCCTAAAGAAATGGTTGACCAAACGCTGCAAGACAATTATGATTTATTTTATGAAACCTACAATCAGTTTAATCAACATATCCATAATAACAAACTGGTTGAATAACTTATAGATTGGAGATTATCATGGCAATTAAATTAATCGCAATTGATATCGATGGGACTTTAATTAATGACAAACATCAAATCACCCCAGAAGTACATGAGGCCTTACAAAAAGCGAGAAAACAAGGCGTAAAAGTGGTGCTATGTACGGGACGCCCTTTACCTGGTGTTACGAATTATCTAAATGAATTGGAATTATTCACTGGTGAAGATTATGTCATTTGTTATAATGGTTCCCTTGTCCAAAATACCTTAACCAAAGAAATTATTGTCGAATTTGGACTAACTTTAGAGGATTATTTAGAAATGGAATATTTAGCACGCAAAGTTGGCGTACACTTCCATGCGACTGGTTTAGAAACAATGTATACCGCCAATCGCAACATTAGTAGCCATACCGTCCGTGAAGCTTATTTAGTCAACATGGATTTATGCTATCGAACGCCTGAAGAAATGACTGAAGATATCAAAATTGTCAAAATGATGATGATTGACGATGCAGAAGTGTTAGATCAAGGAATCGCCCAAATACCAAAAGAATATTTCGAACGCTATACAATGGTTAAAAGCTCTCCTTACTTTTTTGAAATTTTGAATAAACAAGCAGATAAAGGAGCTGCTTTAAAACATTTAGCACATCATTTAGGTATTAAACAAGAAGAAGTGATGGCCATTGGGGATAATGAAAATGACTTACCAATGATTGAATTTGCTGGAATTGGAGTGGCCATGGGTAATGCGACCGAAAATGTAAAGAATATCGCAAATGTCATTACCGCAAGCAATAACGAACATGGCGTGGCTAAAGCTGTAGAAAAATATGTCTTAAATTAAGAAAATAGGAGTGAACCCACTGCCGGTCCACTCCTATATTTTTTATTTTTGATTCGCTTTCATCCATTTTTGTACTGCCCAACGATGACTCCCTCGTTTTAATAAAAGCATCGCATCATCAGCTGTTACCCATTCAATTTGATTATTATCTTCTAATGGTTTACCAATGGAACGATAAGCATCAATCACATAAAAGTATGCCGGATGTCTGAAATAAATATCGCGATGACTGGAGTAAAAATATTCCGTTGCCTCCCCAAGATATTCTCCGACTTTTACTTCAAAGCCTAACTCTTCAATCATTTCTCTTTTGATAGCTTCTTGATGATTTTCACCTTTTTCAATCCCACCACCTGGTAAGAAATAGGCCCCATTTGGCGCTTGAATGATGACCATCTCTTGATTTTCATTGACCACAATCCCATATGCCCCAAATCGGTCTTGATACTTTTTATTTGCTAATTTTACCCCAAAAACCGCTTCTTTCATTTTATTCATTCTCCTTAATTTCTAATCTCATTATAATTGCTTTGATTGTACTTGATATCGCGAATATGTGCAAGTTACATAACAATATTTGTAAATCATTATTGTTGTCATATCTGTTTTTTATATGCTATTATATACATGAAGATTTTACGAAAAACAACAAAATCTTAATTAAATTTGAAAGGATGATTCTTTATGAAAATGGCACATACTTGCGTGCGCGTCAAAGATTTAGAAGCTTCAGTTAAATTTTACCAAGAAGCATTTGGATTTGAGGAAAGTCGTCGTCGTGATTTTCCTGAACATAAATTCACCCTTGTCTATTTAACTTTACCAGGTGATGACTATGAATTGGAATTAACCTATAATTATGATCATGGTGCTTATAACTTAGGTGATGGATATGGTCATATCGCGATTAGTTCTGATGATTTAGAAGGATTACATAAAACGCATGAAGAAAAAGGGTTTGAAGTCACTCCATTAAAAGGTTTACCTGGAACTGAGCCTTCATACTACTTCATCATTGATCCAGATGGCTACAAAATCGAAGTCATTCGTGGATAAATCATAACAGAATCAAAAAGTGAGCCGTTTATTGCGACTCACTTTTTTTGAAAAAGGCAATAATATTTTCAGCTACATTCTGAGGTATGCCTGCTGCTTGAATGTCGGCTAAACTCGCCTCTTTTAAATTTTTCAAAGATCTAAAGTTCTTTAATAACTGTTGCTTACGTTTAGGTCCCAAGCCTTCAATCACATCCAATTGTGAAGCAAAACTATTTTTACTGCGCAATTGACGATGGAAGGTTATCGCAAATCGATGGACTTCATCTTGTATCCGCTGCAATAAAAAGAACGCTTGTGAATTATGCTCTAACGGTACGACTTCAAGTTTAGGTCCAAATAACATTTCACTAGTTTTATGCTTATCATTTTTAGCTAATCCGGCTATCGGTAAATCCAAACCGAGCTGATTTTCTAGTACATCTTTGGCCGCATCCACTTGCCCTTTACCACCATCAATAATAATCAAATCAGGTAAAGGCAGCCCTTCTTTTAACACCCTAGAATACCTCCGATAAATAACCTCACGCATTGACGCATAATCATCTGGACCAGTAACGGTTTTTATTTTGTATTTTCGGTATTCTTTTTTAGCAGGCTTCCCATCAATAAAGACAACCATTGCCGAAACTGGATTTGTCCCAGAAATATTGGAGTTATCGAAAGCTTCAATTCGTGTTGGTGCAACAATTCCCATTTTCTCACCTAATACTTGTACGGCGCCAATTGTTTTTTCTTGCTTTTTATCAATTAAAGCAAATTTCTCCTGTAAAGCAACTTGGGCATTTTTATTGGCTAAAAAGACTAATTTTCTTTTATCCCCACGTTTTGGTTGGGTTACTTTACAATCAACCAAAGATGCAACACTTTCATAATCAATTTCTTCGGGGATAAGTATTTCATTTGGGACGATATGCTCAGCCTTTTGATAAAACTGTCCAATAAAGGTTAAAAAGCTCTCTTCCGGCTCGTCATAGATAGGAAAACTTGTAACATCTCGTTGAATTAATTTACCTTGACGCACAAAAAAGACTTGTACACAAAGCCAACCACGTTCGACATAATAACCAAACACATCACGATTCACAAAGTCGGTTTGCGTCATCTTTTGGCGTGTCATAATCGTATCAATTGCCTTCACTTGATCACGATATTCAGCGGCTTTTTCAAACTGCAAATCTTCGGCTGCTTGCGTCATTTTTTCCACGATTTCTTGGCGGATTTCTTGATAGTCTCCCCCTAGAAAGCGTCGAATTGCTTGCACCATTTTTTCATACACTTCAGGATCGATTTGAAATACACAAGGTGCTAAACATTGATGCATATGATAGTATAGGCAGACCTCTTTAGGTAAAACCTGACACTTACGCAACGGAAAAAGTCGATCCAATAACTTTTTCGTCTCATTGGCAGCCCCAACATTTGGATAAGGACCAAAATAATAAGCCTTGTCTTTTAATACTTTACGCGTAATTAATAGTCGTGGATATTTTTCATTAGTTATTTTAATAAAAGGATAGGTTTTATCATCCTTTAATAAGATATTGTATTTTGGTTGGTTCTTCTTGATAAGATTAATTTCTAGTAGTAAAGCCTCAACATTCGATTCAGTCACAATATATTCAAAATCGGCAATTTCTGAAACTAATAATTCGGTTTTAGTATTATGACTACCAGTAAAGTAGCTCCGAACGCGATTCTTTAATATTTTAGCCTTTCCTACATAGATTATTTGACCTTGTGCATCTTTCATGAGATAGCAACCAGGCTGGTCAGGTAATAATGCTAATTTTTGCTTGATATGTTCTTTCATGTCTTCACCAAAAAAGGCCGGCTATCAAGTAGTCGACCCCCATCTATTAAGATAATTTTTCAACGATTTCCTCTAAAGCTGGTTTAGGCTGCACACCTACACGCTTTTCAACTAGTTCACCATCTTTGAAGAATAATAGCGTTGGAATACTCATTACACCAAAGCTAGCAGCTGTTTGAGGGTTATCATCGACATTTAATTTGGTAATTTTTAGCTCAGTTTCATCGTATTTTTGTGACAATTGATCCAAAATTGGTGCTTGCATACGACATGGTCCACACCATGGAGCCCAAAAGTCAACTAAGACTAAACCTTCGCTGATTTCTTGTGAAAAAGTAGCATCAGTAATTTCTTTTGCCATTTTTTACACCTCCTCTGTTCTTAATTGAATTATAACACGTCTTAACAATTTTACCAAAAAGCATGCTTATAGCCTATTTAAACTTTACAATCGTTGCGCCATTTCCTCCTTGATTGGCTGGAGCAAATTCAAAGGAAGCGACACTGCGATGATTTTGTAGATATTTGGTAATTCCTTGTCTTAATGCACCTGTTCCTTTACCATGAACAATACGTACTTGCGGATAACCGGCCAAAATCGCCGCATCAATATATTGATCAACCTCATTTAAGGCTTCCTCATAACGTTTTCCTCTTAAATCTAGCTGTGGATCGACATGACTCGTTTGACTGGAACGTACGGTATGAATCACGCGTTTTGGTTCTTCTTTTACAGGGTCCGTTGCTTGCAATTCATCTTCAGCTATTGTCATTTTCAAAATGCCCATTTGAACTTGCCAATGCTGATTATCCACTTTTTGAAGCAATGTTCCTCGTTGACCATATTGTGCCACTATTACTTCGTCACCAGGTTTAAGTGCTTTTTGTTTTTTCGCTTTTTGTAAAACTTTATTTTTCTTCAAATGATCTTCTTGGTGTAAATCGGCTAATTTCGTTTTAGCTTCGATTAATTGGTGTTCTTTCACATTGCCTTGTCCTTGAAGTAATTGCATTTTACGAATGTCCGCAATAATTGTATCAGCTTCTTCTTGCGCCTTTTCAACCAGTTTATTGGCTTGTTTACGGGCCTTAGCAAGTTCAACTTCGCGTTCTTCAAAAAAGGCTTCATAGGCAACCTTTAAATCATGATGCAATTGTTCGGCTTCAGTGACATGATGACGCAATTCAAGATATTCTGTTTCAGTCATTTTTCGACGATTTTCTAAGTCTGCAATCATTTCGTTTAAATCTTGAGTTTCACCATCTAAAATCTGTTTGGCTTGCTCAATAATCGGACTTGCTAAACCAAGACGACGTGAAATCTCAAAGGCATTACTTCGTCCAGGTACCCCAATTAACAGACGATACGTAGGACTTAAGGTATCAACATCAAATTCCATCGAAGCATTAATTGTACGCTTGCGATTATACCCATAAGCTTTTAACTCAGGATAATGGGTGGTTGCAACAACAAAACTATTTCTTTTTTGCAACTCATCTAAAATTGAAATGGCTAGTGCAGCCCCTTCTTGTGGGTCAGTGCCGGCACCAAGTTCGTCAAGTAAAATCAAACTCTTATCATTCGCTTTGTTTAAAATACTGACAATATTCGTCATGTGTGAAGAAAAAGTAGATAAATTTTGTTCAATACTTTGTTCATCCCCGATATCAGCAAAAACTTCATCAAATAAACCGACTTGACTCTCCTCATCTACGGGAATTGCTAAACCAGATTGCGCCATTAATTGTAATAAGCCCAGTGTTTTTAAGGTAATCGTCTTACCCCCAGTATTTGGGCCGGTAATGACAATCGTTTGGAAATCCTTGCCGATAAAGATATCATTAGCCACGACTTTTTTAGCATCAATTAATGGATGTCGGGCTTTTTTTAAACTAATTTCATTATGAGGGTGAATAACTGGCACACAAGCCTTTAATTCTTTGGCATGGCGTGCTTTGGCATTCATAAAATCATAAAAAGCCAGCACAGTCGCATTATGCGCAATTTCTTTACGATTTGGCACCAATTTTGCTGACAATTCCGCTAAAATGCGTTCTATTTCCGCTCGTTTAGCAATTTGTTGTTGACGTAAGCGATTATTTAACTCCAGCACTTGTTTTGGTTCGATAAATAAAGTTTGTCCTGAAGCACTTTGATCATGAACGACCCCACCGAAAATCCCCCGATATTCTTGTTTAACCGGAATTACATAGCGGTCATTACGCATCGTTACCAACGTATCACTTAAATAGCGAGCATTTTTCCCACGAATTAAGCCATCTAGTGTTTCGCGAATCGTTTGCTCACTTTGTCTAATTTGACGACGTAAATTACGCAATACTTCAGAAGCTTCATCATTCACACGCCCGTCTTCGTCAATCGCTAGCTTCAACTCCTTCGTCAAAGCTGGTAAGTAAGTGAGTTGTTCCGCCCAATGATACATACGATCTAAAGGCAAATCTGCTTCTTTTAATTCTTCAAAAAAGGTCACTAATTCTTGAGTGGTTGTTAATACTTTTGTGACCTGCGCGAGTTCTTGTCCATTTAAGTTGGCACCAATTTCAATGCGTTTCATATGTGGGGCAATGCTTTCTAAGCGTGGAATTGGGATGCCCCCTTTAAGTCTTAAAATTTCCATCGCTTCAAAAGTTTCGGCTAACCAATTATCCAGTTTTTCTTTTTTGGCAATCGGTTGTAATTTATCTAATATTTCCTGCCCTTGATCTGTGGTTAGATATTGGGCAATTTGCATTTTGACTTGCTGATATTCTAATACTTCTAAAATTCTCTTATTCAATCTAACCTTCCTCTCACAATTTATGATAAAGAAAACAAGGAAGGACTAAAGAATGGCCTTCCTCATCAAACTTATTTCAAAAACATCTGCTCAAACATATTTGAAAGTATCGGTGAATGCTTCACGACAAAACTTGCAAAATCAGGTTTAAAAAATAGATTCTGGATTGTTGCTAGGGGAATCATGCTCAAAATATAAAAGAATAAGCAAATAAACGTATAATATACACCCATGTTTAATAGCCCAGCTGGTAACCAATCTAATTCATCCAAAATACTCACAAAACGTAATTTCATAAAAAAGATACCGATAAATTTAGTCACTAACCAGCCAATTGCTAATATCAAAAAGAAAGAAACAGCTGCATAGTACGCCTTATCTAAATCTAGCGCTGCACTTTGAGAATAAAAGGCCAATTTACTATCCTCAGTAACCGACATGTAAGGAATATATAATTCTAATTTTTTTGCTAATCCTTGATACATCGATTTAGCCACTAAAAAAGAGAGCATAAAACCAATCGAATAAATTAATTGATAGGCTAAACCCCTTCTTCCGCCAGAATAAAACGAAAAAATGAGTAAAAAGAAAAACAAAATATTTAACATTCTTTATCCTTCCTGAGATTGACTACTTTTTTCTTGGATGCTTCGTTTGCGTTCTTCGTTTAAAATTTGTTGTGCTTGGACATGATTGTGAATTTCAATATCTGTTTGACCATTCTTTTCGAGCACTTCTTTTGCTTCTTTTTCCATCGCTTCAATCCGCTTGATACGATTTTCTAACTCAACTAATTTAATTGTTTTTTGACGTAATTCTTGATTTTCTTTCTCAAGTTCTAAAATCTTTGCTTGTTTTTTTAATTGATCTGAAATTGCGTTAACACATACTAAGATAGCAGCTTGTTCATTATCAATTTGCGTAGATAAACTTTTTATTTCATTTAATTGTTCATTGACTAGGCGAACAACTAAATCCATGTGTTCTTTACTTTCGTGTCCAATGATTGTATAAGTTTGACCATCGATATTTGCTTTATATCTTGTTTTAGGTGATGGCATCTTCATTTCTCCTTTAACCGACTCTCATCAATAGAGACAATTCTCATTTTGCCTACTTTATTAATAGACAAAATACCTTTACCTATTATAACCAAATTTCAATAAATGTAAAATAGCTGGCATGAGGAAGCATAAAAAAATCAGAGTGTCACAACCAACACTCTGATTTCTTTAGACAATTAGTTCACTGGTACAACTGCTCCATTGTACTTATCATCAATAAATTTCTTCACATCATCGCTTTGTAAAACTTTTACTAAGGCTTTCACTGATTTATTCTTTTCATCACCTTTACGTACAGAAATGACATTTGCATAAGTTTGCGCAGATTCAGATTGAGCAGATTCTACAAATAAAGCATCTTTTTTCACATCTAATTTAGCAGCAACCGCATAGTTACCATTAACTACAGCAATATCCGTATCTTGTAATGAACGGGCAGTTTGGGCAGCTTCAACTTCTTTAATATTTAAATTCAATGGGTTTTCAGCAATGTCTTGAATCGTTGCATTAATCCCTGCGCCATCTTTTAATTTAATTAAATCAGCTGCTTCTAATAATAATAAGGCACGTGCTTCATTCGATGGATCATTTGGAATCGCAACAGTTGCACCTTTTTGTAAATCTTTAATAGCTTTCGTTTTCCCTGGATAAATGCCAAGTGGTTCGAAATGCACCTTACCAACACTTACAATATGCGTTTTCTTTTCTTTATTGAAGTTATCCATGTATGGTACTGTTTGGAAATAGTTCGCATCGATTTGTTTATCTTCTAAAGAGGTATTTGGCATAATATAATCATTAAAGACTTTTACTTGTAAATCATAGCCTTGCTTTTTCATCGCATCCTTGGCATACTCTAAAATTTCAGCATGTGGGGTTGGACTTGCTCCGACGATTAAAGTTTTGTTATCTGCAGATTTGCTAGCCTCTTTTTCATTTCCTTTGCCAGCACCGCAAGCAGCTAAAGCAACCACTGCTAAACCAACTGTTAAAATTTGTGTAATCTTTTTAAAACCTTTCTTCATTTTTCATTTCTCCTATCTTTTATCTATTTTTGTTGCTAATTTCATTCCCAACACTTGAATCAGTTGGACAATAATGACAATTACTGCAACGGTAATAATCATTACATTATTATCATAGCGATAGTAACCATAGTTAATGGCAATTGTCCCTAGACCGCCGCCACCAACAAAGCCGGCCATCGCTGAATAACCTAAAACTGTAACAGAAGTAATCACGGCTCCTACTGCTAAAGATGGTTTTGCTTCAGGAAGTAAGACTTTAGTGATTAATTGCCACCAGTTAGATCCCATAGACAAAGCCGCTTCAATCACACCAGCATCCACTTCTTTTAAGGAAGATTCTACCATACGAGCAACAAATGGAATCGCTGAGACCACTAATGGCACAATTGTCGCGGTAGAACCTAGTGTTGTCCCTACAACAAAACGAGTAAATGGTAATAATAAAACCAATAAAATCAAAAATGGAATCGAACGAAAGACATTAACTAAAAATCCTAATATTAAATTGACGATACGATTAGGATAGAGCGACCCTTTATCAGTTACAAATAGTATAACGCCTAATGGTAGACCAAATACATATGTGACAATCATTGAAACAAAAACCATATAAATCGTTTCGATAATTCCAGTAGTTAACGTATTAATCATTGTTGCGTCCAAGATAAGCACTTCCTTCCTCAAAATCTAAGCCTTCTCGAACCAAGATTTCTTTAATTTTTTCAACTAAAACCTCTTTTTCGGGTAATTGTACAATCATTTGACCGAAAGCTTTTCCTTTAATTTCTTCCGTATCAGCTTTTAATATATTAATTGGGGCTTGCGATTCTAAAATTAATTTAGAAAGTAATGGTAAAGATGCTGCTTGCCCATCAAAACTGATGCGAATGATTGGTCCATTACTTGGAATAAATTCCGTATTTTGCTCTGTAAGTAACATTTTTCTAGTGATTGGCGATTGCGGATTTAAGAAGATTTGTTCCGTTGTCCCTGTTTCAACCACTTGACCTTGGTTCATTACGGCAACTTTATCACAGATTCTTTGTACGACTTCCATTTCATGGGTAATAATGATAACAGTCACACCAAGTTTTTCACGAACTTCTTGCAAAAGGTTTAAAATTTGCAAAGTTGTTCCAGGATCTAGTGCACTGGTTGCTTCATCACATAGCAATACTTTTGGATCAGTTGCTAAAGCACGGGCAATGGCCACTCGTTGTTTTTGCCCACCTGATAATTGTGAAGGATAGGCATTAGCTTTATCACCTAAACCAACCAATTCCAATAACTCTTGAGCCTTTTTGGTAGCTGCTTCTTTTTTTACACCTGCAATTTCTAAAGGATAACAGATATTTTTTAACACACTACGTTGACTAAATAAGTTAAAGCCTTGGAAAATCATCGAAATAGATTGGCGTTTTTGTAATAATTCTTTTTGACTAAGTTTTACTAAATCCACGCCGTCAAAAAGCACTTCCCCCGAGGTAGGGACTTCTAATAAATTCATACAACGCACTAAAGTAGATTTCCCAGCACCAGAAGCCCCAACAATACCAAAAATTTCGCCTTTTTCAACTTTTAAGGAAACATCTTTGACTGCTGTTACTTCTCTTGACTGTACTTGAAACGTTTTGCTCACATTTTTTAATTCAATCATTTTCTTTTCCTTTCTGATACAGCTTTGAATGATAACTTTCAAATAACTATTGTAAACAAAAAAGCCGTCCTTTGCCACTATCAGCAAAGGGACGACTGAAAAATCGTGTTACCACCCTAATTCGCATTATCCTTACAGACAATGCCTCCATAAGTTCCATTTGAAACCCGATGATATAACGGTCATTCCCGTCTAAATTGCGTGAACAATTTAGAAACTCCGAGCTCATCTTCACTTAATCAATTAGTATCCTTTCTCACCAGCCAGATTCTCTTTAACTAATTTCACATAAGCTACTCTTCTCATCAATGTCAAAACTATGAATATGAGGTAAGTATACAAGTAGTCTTTCAAAGTGTCAACTACTAATATCTATTTTTATGAATATTTTTTAACTGACTCTCATCACAATTTAAAGATAAAGAAATTGAATCGGGTTCTTTTTTCTATTTACATTTTTTAGTATAATAAGAGTTCAAGGAGGAATTTTTTGATGTTAAATGCAGATATGATTGTTGAAAAAATGAAAAATCAAAAAATCAATTATGATCGTGTGTTACGAAAAATGATTATTGAATGGGAGAAAAATGAAGAACGTCCACGAATTTTGCTACATTCTTGTTGTGCCCCTTGTTCGACTTATACGTTAGAATTTTTATGCCAATATGCTGATGTGACAATCTTCTTCTCTAATTCAAACATTCATCCTGAAAGTGAATACTTACGTCGAATGATTGTGCAAAAGAAATTTATTGAAGATTTCAATGCAAATACTGGCAATAATGTACAACTGATTGTCGATGAATATAAACCCAATGATTTTATTCAAATGATGGTGAAACAAAACTTACATAATGAAAAAGAAGGCGGTAAACGTTGTGATGCGTGCTTTAATCTACGCCTTGACTTAGTTGCTCAAAAAGCCCAAGAATTAGGTTATGATTATTTTGGAAGTGCCTTAACCATCTCTCCTAAGAAAAATAGCCAATTGATTAACCAGATTGGCATGGATATTCAAAAAATTTACAATACCAATTATCTACCAAGTGATTTCAAGAAAAACCAAGGCTACCAACGCTCAATTGAAATGTGTAAAGAATATGATGTGTTTCGCCAATGTTATTGTGGTTGTGTTTTCGCTGCCAAACAACAAGGGATAGATTTTAAAGCAATCAAAAAAGAAGCCCAAGAATATGTAGATAATTATGAAAAAGAAAATGGTAAGTTGGTGTTTACCTTCAATGCTGATTAGTATACTTAACCTGGCTTTCACTTTTTTAGTTAGTATTTATCTATGTATCTTTTTAAGTACGGGGCTATTGGTCTTAACCCTAATGTTGCGTGCCAAAAAAATGGTTCAAAAGATGCCAACTCCCCAAAAGGAGGTTCAAAGAAAAATGTTTATAACGCAAATGCTATATTTCTTTATCCTTTTAATTGTTGTTGCTTGTATCAACACGCTATTTATCTGGCAAGGCAATTTCTACTTTGGTATCGGACTCATCGTATTTGGCATCTTCCATATTCTCTTTAAATTCATAACCAAAAAAGAGCAATTGAAAAAAATTCTTTAAAAAAACTAGGCAGTTAAATTTTGAACTGCCTAGCTTTTTTTATTTTTTAAAATTGTAAGAATGGTCAAAGGAATGGTTAAAATCATATAGCCTAAAATGGCAAAAACAGCTATTCTCCCACCTGTAGCAAGATGTAATACATTACTTACACCCTCACAAATCAAGATTGCAACTAAATAAATAATAAATAATTGAAAAAAACGTTTAAAACTCATATCAAAATCCTTTCTATAATTGCTTTTGAATGAGTAGAATCGAACAAAAGACCATTAAAAATCCTACCCACTCAATCCAACCAAATGCCATTTGGAAGATGATAATTGAAAATACTAAAGATAAGAGTGGCTCTACCGCAGTTAATATTCCTGCAAGCGACGGTGAAATATAGCGTAAACTTTGGGAATAACAAAAGAAGGATAAAGCCGTTCCCACTATAGCGACAATTAAAAACTGACTCACTGAAAATAGCGTAAAAGTTCCTGTTGGATGCCAAAATGGATGAATAAGATTAGCAAAAGTCCCACCGATTAACATCCCCCAACCAACAACACTTAAACTGCCATAATCACTAATCAGTTGTCTTGGCAAGATGCTATAAATGGCAATGGCAAGTGCTGCAATCAATCCCATTATAATGGCCATCTTCGGAACAATTAATTGATGTAAATTTCCATGAGTTGCTAGTAATAATATACCAACAAATGTCAATAATAACAAAAATATTGTTTGAAAACTCGGCCAACGTCTTTGCCTAAATCCTTCATAAAAGATGATAAATACTGGACCTGTAAATTGGATAATCGTCGCAAAAGAAGCATTGCTAAAAGCGATTGTTTGGAAAAAACCAGCTTGAACTGCATACATCCCAAAAATTCCAAATAAAATTAATGCCAAAGCATCTTTGGGATTTTTAAAAATGGCAAATAGATTTCCTTTATGACTTCCTTGACTGATTAAAATTAATACGAATCCTGAGACAAGCATGCGTGCAGAAACTAACCAATTGGCAGTAAAGGAAAATTGTTGTAACAAAATTTGTCCGGAAATTCCTGAAATCGCCCAAAATGCCGCTGCACTAGCTGCATAAATCATTCCCTTAGTTTTCACTTTTTATCCTCCGCAAAAATTTCATAATACTTATACTATACATGAAAATTCTAAAAATAAAAGAGTTTATCTTACATTTCCCCCAAATTGCTCCTCCCAGCTGTTTTTAGCGTAAAAAAGTGTTGGTATCCTTGAAATACCAACACTTTGATTGATTATTCTTCCTCTTCAGCCATAAAGGTATTGAATACTTCTTCAATCATATCCCATTCGGCTTCCGTTTCGATTTGTTGTAATTCGCCTTCCGTGCCATCTTCATTTTCTAAGTAGGCATAGGCTTGTAATTCAACATCTTCATCCTCTGGCACACCAGCAGGATATAACAAGACGTAATTACGGCCAAATTCTTCTTGACCATCAATGGTTAAAAGAATTTCGTATAAAGTTTCATTTCCTTGGTCATCCACCAAAGTAATGTGTTCATGTCCTTCATGATCGTGATCATGGTCATGATGATGTGTCATGTTGCATTCCTCTTTTCTATTTATGTTCATAATGATTTACTTGTAATATCTAAATAATTTTGTAAAATCATTACGGCTGCTAATTTATCAATCACTTTCTTGCGTTTTGCTCGCGAAGTATTAGCTTCCTGTATTAGCATACGCTCTGCCTGCACAGTTGTCAAACGTTCATCTTGATAGTCAACTGGTAACTGAAATTTTTCAGCAATCATTTTCCCATAAGCTTGTGAAGCCAAGGCACGTGGTCCAATTGTATTATTCATATTTTTTGGTAAACCCACAACAAACTTTTCGACTTCGTATTCTTTCACTAATTCAGCCAAACGCTCTAAACCAAACTCTTCTTTTTCCTCATCGATTCGAATAATTTCTACACCTTGAGCCGTCCAGCCCATTAAATCACTGACTGCTACGCCCACTGTTTTCGAACCGACATCTAATCCCATAATTCTCATTGGACATTAATCCCGTGGTTCGTTAAGTAATAGCGAATTAACACTTCTAATACTTCATCACGTTCATGACGACGAATGAGATTACGAGCATCGCGATAACGAGGAATATAAGCTGGATCGCCGGATAATAAGTAACCCACGATTTGATTGATTGGGTTATATCCTTTTTCTTCAAGTGCGCGATAAACAATTTCTAAAGTTTCACTCACTTCTTTTTTACGGTTATCATCAAAACTAAAACGGACTGTTTCATCTGTAAAGCCCATAGTAAACACCTCTTTTTCTAAAATAGAATCGTACTACTTTCTAAGTTCTATTATAACTGATATTTTTATTTTTAGATATGATTTTAGCTTTTTTCATAAAATTTTTAAAAAGTCCGATAGACATACTCATTTTTCGGTGCTTGTATTTGTTTGACCTGGGATACTTTTACAACTGGTAATTCTCGTTTAAATGGTGCATAGTATTCCGAAACTAATTCACCTTCCACTAATAACCAATCATTATTCTTATATGAGGTTGGTTTATCAAAATCAAGTCTTAAGCCAAACACCCCAGAATCAGCAATACAGTGAATGACGCCAAATCTAAATAAGAAAATATCTTGCTGATTGGCAGTTGTTGAATGATACACAAAACCTTTAAATTGAATTTTTTTACCAATAAACTCACTTGGATAATTATAGATAATTTCCATCAACTCCAAGTAATTCGTATCAGTAATAACAATTTTTTGATCTTTAGTGTATTTATCTAAGAGTCGATTCATTTGTTTTTGATAATCCGAGGTATTAAAATAAATGCTAGTATCTGGACGTAAATACTGCGTTTGAAAGTACGGATCACCCGTAGATTCTTTACTTAGCGGAAACTGAAAACCTTTAGCCTCAACAATGGTCGTATCCAAACTAACTTTAGGAAAAGCTAACCCAACCACAATCGGCATCATTAATAAGGCATAACCAATCACTTTTTGATAGCCTTTTTGCATGCCATGATGATGATCGTCTTCGTGGTGTGTGTTATGCTTATCATTTTTCACCCATTTAAAAAGTTGCACAATCGCTAATAAAAAAGCGAGCCCCATAGATAAAAAGGCTAAATAACGATAATGGACGTTAATATATTGATTGAGCTTACCACTGATTTGCAAAAACATCATCAACCAAACATAACCGATCAAAATTAAAAATCTTATCATTCTTACACCACCCATGCATAGATAATGACTACAAGCGCAACTAAGCCAACCATTGAGGCAATAAAGCGCATATTAAAGTAGCGTTTCATCATTAACAAATTCTTGATATCCACCATTGGCCCAAAGACTAAAAAGGCAATCACCGGTGCTTGACCAAATAAACTTAATAAACTTGAACCGATAAATGCATCTGCTTCGGAACATAGCGATAAAATAACAGCTAAAATTATCATCACAAAAATAGCGAGTAATTTCGTAGAGCCCAAAGTGAGTATCCATTTCGTTGGTAAGTAAGTTTGCATGCTTGCTGATAAAAGTGCACCAATCATTAAGTAGCGTCCGGTATCAAAGAATTCATCCAAACTATGATCTAACACATGACCAATGGCGTGGATGCGACTTGTTTTTTCATGATGATTCTGTTGATGCACTGACACTTCTTGCATCGCGCGTAGACCTTCTTCATTTAAAATAGGTTGCTTATAAAAATAGGCCAACCAACTACCCACAACTACTGCTACAAGTAAACTCCCCACTGCTCTAAGCAAGGCAAATTTCCATGAATTTCCAAAAGCAATAAAGGTTGAAAATAAGACAATCGGATTAATAATGGGTGCGGTCAACATAAAAGCAAATGCCGTATAAGTCGGTACTTTTTTACGTACAAATTGATTCACAATCGGCACAATCCCACACTCACAAGACGGAAAAAAGATTCCCATGGTAGAACCAACTAAAATCGATAAAAACTTATTATTTGGTAAAAATTTCTTCACGCGCTCGGGAGTTAGGTATACATGAAGCGCACCAGAAATAATACATCCCAATAAGACAAATGGTAAAGCTTCTATGACAATGGATAAAAAAATCATACTCATTTGTAAAAACGAATGAGGTAGCTGTTGAAACATAACTTTCCTCCTAACGACTTATCTTTCAATTAATTAGAGTATAACGAAACGAAAGAAAGTACAACCATTCAAGCTTAATCTTAAGAAAAAAGCATACTCAATAAATATGATAATTATCTATACCCTCTTGTTCGATAGTAATGATTAATTGATGTGGTAGACAGATACTTGTTTGACCAACTGTATCAATCCAACCCGTTCTTACAGCAATTTGGTCAGGGCTATTATCTTCTTTCACACGTATTCGTCCATGATAAATTTCAATAATATTATATTGCTTTTTATTAGGATAATATGTTTTTAAAATATGTTGTTTCTTTGTTAAATCAAATCTTTCTACTTCTTTTCCTTTAATTTTTACAATAGCATATTTTGTGGTTACTACATTATTTTCATTTGATTGTTGAACATGAAAAAAAACTAATGGTAAAAATGAAGCAAAAAGAAATAATACAATCAAAATAAGATCGCCAAACTTCATTCTCATTAAGTGGTACATCTAACTACAAACTACTTGAAAATAGGTTTACCAATAATAAATTTAAGTAGTCTCTCCTTTCATAGAATTTAAAAATAGGCTTATTTATGAACAATGGTATCATAAATAAACCTAATTAAACTTTTACTATATAGAATTTTTTAATTTATTTTTTTTATGCAATTTTATTATCTTTAATGCTCGTTTTCTTGTTTTGATATTTGGACTTTTCAATCGTCTGTAAGCACTAGACAAATCATTCTTTTCCAATATTTCTTCCCTCTTTCCGTATATCTGATATCTTCACTTATTTGGATTATTTATTTTACTTCTTTAAAAACTACTTTTTTACGTAATTTGGGTGAATATTTCTTTAATTCTAGCCTTTCAGGCGTATTACGTGTATTTTTTGTTGTTAAATAAATTCTTTCCTTTGTTATCGTACATTCTAAAATAATATTTTTTCGCATAGTTCTTTCCCTCCCAGTAGATATTTTTTCTAAATTATCGTCTAATTCTCAACTTGAAAACCTATGAATCATATAATTTATCACACTACAATTCCCTATTCATTGATTTCCCGTTATTACCAACTTGCTTTTCTCACCCCAGGAAGTAACCCTTGATGAGCCAATTCCCTAAATTTAATGCGAGACATTCCAAATTTACGCATATACCCACGAGGACGACCATCAAGCTGGTCTCTTAATTTTAAACGATTTGGATTAGCATCTTTAGGTAATTTTGCTAAGGCTGCGTAATTTTTTTCCTGTTTGAGACGCCTTCTCAAATCAGCATATTGTTCAATTAACACTGCTTGTTTTTTTGCTTTTTCGATCTTTGCTTTTTTTGCCATAATACACCTCTACTCTTTTAAATCGTAATAATTTCGATTTGTAAATTATATTAACATCTCTTTAAATCATTGTCAATAAAAAAAGTGAAGAGCACTATTTTACTAGCCTCTCCACTCATTTATTGATAACCAAGAATAAATTTAATTATGTACAAAAATATCCATTGGTGGATTATCAGAATTTAAAAAGTAAATCAAAGTCTGTAACTCATTCGTTAAATCTACATTTTGGATAATCACATCTTTTGGTGCATTCAAACGAACTGGCGTAAAGTTCAGAATACCCTTCACCCCTGATTCAACCAATTCATTAACGACATCTTGTGATTTATCAGCAGGTACAGTTAAAATGGCGATATCAATCGCTTGAATCTTAATTTGTTCTTTCATATCGTGCATTGGATAAACAGGAATCCCATCAATAATCCGTCCTACTAGATTTTCATCCACATCAAAAGCTGCACTGATACGAATGGAATTACTATGATGGAACTTGTACTTCAACAAAGCACTTCCAAGATTACCGACCCCAATCAAGGCAACATTCGTCATCTTGTCTTCATTTAAAGTCACCGCAAAGAACAGCATGACTTCTTCAACATCGTAACCATATCCACGTTTCCCTAATTCCCCAAAATAAGAGAAATCACGACGAATCGTTGCGCTGTCAACTTGTACCGCTTCACTTAATTCAGTAGAAGATACTTTCTTTTTGCCTGCTTGATGGAGCATTTTTAAGTATCTATAGTAAATCGGTAAACGTTTGGCAGTAGCCTTTGGAATTTGTTTTTCTTTCACGTTTTTTCCCTCCAATTTGTGAACTATTCACTATTTCCATGGTTATCTTAACAGACTTCACACAAAAAAAGCAATTTATCTGCTCACAAATTAGCAACTATTTTTCAAATTCATTCATCATTTTAAAAGCGATTACAGACATCCACAAAATCCATGAGAAAGAAGCAAAATTTTTCTAAACTATCTTTTGCTTTTTTAGATTGAATTTCTATGATAGACTGAGAATGCAGTAAATTTTAAAGGATGAAAATAATTATGATTATCTTACAAGTCAATCAAGTGGCCCGCCTTTTTGGTGCTGAGGTCCTCTTTGAAAATATCCAAATGGAAATTGACAGCCAATCACGTATTGCCTTAGTTGGCCGTAATGGTGCTGGCAAATCAACCTTAATCAAAATTATCGCAGGAATTGAACAACCTGATCAAGGGCAAATTGTCCGCAATAAAAATATTCAACTCGGCTATCTTGCACAAAATACCGGATTAGAAAGCGAAAATACCGTTTGGGATGAAATGCTTTTAGCTTTTTCACAAGTCCGGCAAATGGAAAGTCGGATGCGCCAGTTAGAAATTCAAATGGGTGAATGCGACTTTACTTCTGCTGAGTATGAACGCTTATTAAAAGAATACGATGAATTACAACATCAATTTAAAGAGAAAAATGGTTACGGCTATGAAAATGAAATTCGTACCGTCCTTCATGGATTCCAAATTGGTCCAGAGTTTTATGAACAAGCCATTGATACTTTATCAGGTGGTCAAAAAACGCGGCTAGCCTTAGCGAAACTGCTTTTACAAAAACCTGACCTACTGATTTTAGACGAACCCACCAACCATTTAGATATCGAAACACTTTCTTGGTTAGAAGGCTATCTCCAAGGCTATCAAGGCGCGTTACTCATTGTCTCTCATGACCGCTATTTTCTTGATAAAGTCGCTACCGAAGTTTATGAATTAAGTCGTCGGAAAATGCGCTATTATAAAGGGAATTATAGTCAATACCTTGATTTAAAAGCCCAGCAACTTGCTAGCGAATGGAAAGCTTATGAAAAACAACAAGAAGAAATTCAAAAATTAGAAGATTTCGTGGCGCGTAATCTCGTGCGGGCATCCACTACGAAACGAGCCCAAAGTCGACGCAAACAGTTAGAAAAAATGGAACGACTAGATAAACCTCAAGGGGATGAAAAGTCAGCACACTTCCTCTTTAACATCCAAAAAGAATCTGGAAATGTCGTCTTGCAGCTGACAGATGGTGCTATTGGGTATGAAAATGTCATTTTGAGCGAACCGATTGAACTCGATATTCGTAAGCAAGAAGCGATTGCCTTAGTAGGTCCTAACGGGATTGGCAAGTCCACCCTTTTAAAATCGATTATTGGTCAAATTCCGCTGATTAAAGGTGATATCCACTTGGGAAGCAATGTTTCGATTGGTTATTACGATCAAGGACAAGCCGATTTACATTCTAATAAGACGATTTTACATGAACTTTGGGATGAACACGCGACTACCCCTGAAGGAGAAATTCGTACCATTTTGGGTAGTTTTCTTTTCTCAGGTGAAGACGTCGAAAAGCCGATTTCATTATTAAGCGGTGGTGAAAAAGCCCGAGTATCACTAGCAAAATTGTCGATGGATCAGGATAATTTCTTAATACTTGACGAACCGACCAACCATTTAGATATTGATAATAAAGAGGTTTTGGAAAATGCTTTGATTGATTATACAGGAACGATTTTATTTGTCTCACATGACCGCTATTTTATTAATCGGATTGCTACGAAAGTCATTGAACTTTCAGAACATGGCAGCAAGCTTTATTTAGGCGACTATGATTATTACTTGGAGAAAAAACGTGAAGAAGAAGAACTTAAAGCACTCCAAGCACAAACAGAAGAAAAAGTACCGGAAATCTCTTCTGGCAAACAAGCATTTATGCAAAGTAAAGAGCAACAAAAAGCACTGCGGAGTATTATCCGTCAAATCGAACAATTAGAAAAAGAAATGGAACAAATCGAAGCGCAAATTGCTCAATTAGAAACAGCGATGACCTTACCGGAAAATCTTGCGGACCACCAAGCGTTATTAGACTTAAATCATGAGTTAGAACAAGTGAGAAGCCAACAAGATCGCATTTTAGAACAATGGGAAACGGCCACTTTAGCATTAGAAGAAATGGAAAATGAATAGATGAAAGAAACGCTTTATACCCAAACCTTTGAAGTATCCGATATGCAGATTTCACTGGGGGTATCTGACAAAGGTCTCGTCTTTGCAGCGCCTAGTAGTGATTGTGAAAAAGAACGCGCAACTTATCAGTGGTTAGAAGACACACAAGTCACTATGCCATTTGTCCAATATTACCAACAATACTTTAACGGCCAGTTGCCAACTATCTCCTTTGCCCTTGACCTGAGAGGCACACCGTTTCAAAAGCAAGTCTGGGAAACGCTATTGACGATTGATTATGGTCAGGTCGTTACTTACAAAGACATTGCTCAAAAAATGAAGCGACCAAGTGCAGTTAGAGCTGTTGCCAATGCGATTGGAAAAAATCCAATTTTAATTATCGTCCCTTGTCATCGTGTCATTGGATCAAATGGGCAATTAACCGGATTTGGTTGGGGAATCCCGCTAAAGAAAAAACTCTTAACACTTGAAAAAAATATCCTCTCAACTCGTGCAAAAGGTTGAACGTTCAATCTTTTGCACTTTACTTTTATCTAAAAAAGGTAGACAATAAATCTATCATTACGAGAGGATGAAGCAAATGCAATTACTACACTATGATTTAACAAGCAAAAATCAGCGCCAAGCAAGTGTGGATGTTTACTTAAGAGAAATCGTCCAAGAAAACCCACAGCCTTTACCAATTGTGGTCATCTGTCCTGGTGGAGGCTATCGTTTTGTTTCTAATCGTGAATCAGAGCCACTTGCCTTAGCCTTTATGAACCAAGGCTATCACGCATTAGTTTTAAACTATACGACACGTGATACGTTTGCTAAAGGCACATTTTTAGAGGATTGCCTAGAACAAGTCGCCCTCACTTTTGAGTTGATTCATCAAAATGCTAAAAAATGGCAGGCCAATGTAGACGAAATCTTCTTATTAGGTTGTTCTGCTGGTGGTCATTTAGCTGCCTCTTATAGTAGTCAGTGGCATCAATTCCATCAAGAAGCTTCTTATCAACCAAAAGGCACGATTCTTTGCTATCCAGTCACTAGCTTTGATTTGGGATGGCCAAAAACAGTGGAGCATTTAGGCATCACTAAAGAAGATTGTCTGCGATATGATACGATTGCCCAGATTAATCCAATGACGGCACCAACTTATATTTGGCACACTTTTGCCGATGGTTCCGTACCTGTAGTCAATTCACTAAAATATTGTGAAGCGCTCTATCAACAACACATTCCTTTTGAAGCACATATTTTCGAAAATGGCAAGCACGGCTTAGCACTTGCAAATGAATCAAGCGCGAAGGCATTTGATGCAGAATATATACTCCCTGAAGTTGCACAATGGTTTGAAGAATGTAGTGCCTGGATGAAACGACAACGCCAAAAATAAACAAAAAAATACATGAGAAAATTGTTTCAACGACAACTTCTCATGTATTTTTATTAATTACGATACATCTTCAACTCAAGGAATAAATCATTGTAGATGCCCAAATATTTAGAACCTAAATTATCATAGACTTCCAAATGCTTCATTAATTCATCGGAAGGATAGAATTGCTTATCGCTAGTTATTTCTTTAGGTAAAAGCTTCATGGCCTTTTTATTTGGTGTCGAATAACCGATATATTCAGCATTTTGCGCTGCATTTTTTGGTTCGAGCATGAAATTCATAAAGTCATAGGCTCCCTGGATATTTTTCGCCGTTTTCGGAATGACCATATTATCAAACCAGAGATTCGATCCTTCTTTTGGAATCACATAATGCAGATGATCATTTTCATACATCATATCAGCCGCTTCCCCTGAGAATGTGACCGCTACTGCACTTTCTTCGTTGGCCATATACATTTTAATTTCATCGGCGACAATCGCTTTGACGTTAGGCGTGATTTTACGTAATTTATTGACCGCTTCTTGTAGTTGCGAATCATTTTTACTATTTAAAGAATAACCTAAACTATTTAACCCTAAACCAATGACTTCACGTGCCCCATCAATCAACATCACATTATTTCTTAGCTCTGGACGCCATAAATCATCCCAAGACTGGATATCTTTGCCATCAACGAATTTGTCATTATAGACAATTCCTAATGTTCCCCAAAAGTATGGGATGGAATATTTATTATTCTTATCAAAACTTAAATTCAAAAAACGCGAATCAATATTGTTTAAACCCTTAATTTTACTATGATCAATTGGGATTAAAAGGTTTTCTTCTTTCATTTTTTGAATCATATATTCACTAGGAATGGTAATGTCATAAGCCGTACCACCTTGTTGAATCTTGGTAAACATCGCTTCGTTGGAGTCAAAAGTTTCATAATTGACTTTATAACCATATTCTTTCTCAAACTTTTTAATCAAATCAGGATCGATATAATCTCCCCAGTTATAAACATTTAAGACTTTGGCTCCTGACATGCCACTTGACTTTTGTAAGTGATGGACGCCTAAAGCTAATACACCGATAATGACTAAAATACCAATAAATAGAGATTGCAATTTTTTCATCGGATATTTACCACCCCCGTTTGGATTGATCGACCTTTTTTACGACGCGGACGGTTATCTTTGCTAATGAAGTAATAACCGACAACTAAAAGCATCGAGAAGATAAAGACTAAGGTACTTAAAGCATTAATTTCTAAGCTAATCCCTTGACGTGCCCGTGAATAGATTTCTACGGACAATGTTGAAAATCCATTACCAGTCACAAAGAAAGTAACCGCAAAGTCATCTAAGGAATACGTAAAGGCCATAAAATAACCAGCAATAATCCCTGGTGATAGAAATGGCAGAATAATACGCATTAAGACTTGACGATAATTTGCACCCAAATCAAGGGCTGCCCGAATCATACTATCATTCATTTCTTGTAGCTTTGGCAAAACCATTAGCACCACGATTGGAATACTGAAAGCTACGTGTGAAAGTAAGACACTGATAAAGCCAAGACTAAAGTTACTGAACAAATTGCCAATCATCGTAAAGAAAATTAAGAAACTTGCACCAATAATAACGTCAGGAGAAACTAACAAGATATTATTTAAACTCAATAATGTCGTGCGGCTTTGACGTCTCTTCGTATAATAAATCGCCATTGCACCAAAAGTTCCAATCATTGTCGCAATCAAGGCAGATAAAAAGGCTAGTAAAAATGTGTTTAACACAATGATAATCAAACGCGTATCTGACCACAATGTTTGATAGTGTTCCCAGGTAAATCCCGTGAACTTATTCATGGTACCGCCTTTATTAAAAGAATAAAAAATCAAGTAAAAAATGGGCGCATACAAAATGATAAACACTATTGTTAAATAAATTTTCGAAAAGAGGTTTTTCTTCATTTTTTAGCCCCTCCTTTACGTTTTTCTGCGGTTAACATCATGACAATGAACATCGCTACAATCAAGACGACGCCAATGGTTGAACCCATTCCCCAGTTTTGCGTCACTAAGAAATGCTCTTCAATGGCTGTCCCTAGCGTAATCACTCGGTTTCCACCAATCAAACGCGTTAACATAAAGAGTGAGAGCGATGGAATAAAGACTGCTTGAATCCCACTTTTCACCCCATTTAAGGATAGAGGGAAAATCACGCGTCTAAATGTTTCGAAGTTATTAGCGCCTAAATCGCGACTCGCATTTAACAACGAAGGATTGATTTCTTCTAACGCATTAAAAATTGGCAAAATCATAAATGGCAATTCAATATAGGTTGCGACCGTCATAAAACTAAAATCGGTAAACATGATTTGGACCGGAGCAATACCAAAGAATGAAAGAAATTGATTAATACTACCATGAATCCCAAAAATACCAATAAATGCATAGGCTTTAAGCAATAAATTAATCCATGTTGGTAAAATAATCAAAAGTAGCAACAAATCTTTGTGCCGTAATTTCGTTAAAAAATACGCTGTTGGATAACTAATCAAAAGAGTGGTTAAGGTAATCAAAAAGGCATACCAAATCGAATTCAGCGTCATCATTAAATACTTGCCTGATGTAAAGTAAGTCGCATAATTAGCGAAGGTGAAATGCCCACTAATATCAAAAAAGGACTGATAAATAATTAATAATACTGGGGCAATGACAAATAAAAGCAACCAAGCAACATACGGAATCGCATAAATTTGTTTTAATTTGCTCAACTTATCTCCCCCCTACTCTTCATAGCTTTCTAAACGAGCGTCAAAGTCTTCTTCTGATTCGTTAAAACGCATGACATGGATATCTTCTGGCTCAAAGTATAATCCAATCTGGCTGCCGACTTTTGCCTTACGAGTAGAGTGAACCATCCATTCATTGCCATCTTCATCGTAACAAATGATCTCATAGTGAACACCTCTAAATAGCTGCGTATCTACTTTGACGACTAATTTTCCTTTGTCTGCTGTGGTCAAGGTCAAATCTTCCGGACGAATCACAATTTCAACAGGTTCATTAGGTCGCATCCCACCGTCAACACATTCAAATTCTTTACCGACAAATTCAACCTTGTAATCTTCAATCATCGTGCCATTAACAATATTACTTTCCCCGACAAAATCAGCCACAAAATGATTAATTGGTTCATCGTAAATATCTACTGGCGTACCACTTTGAACAATTTCCCCTTTATTCATGACAAAAATTTCATCACTCATCGCCAAAGCTTCTTCTTGGTCGTGGGTAACAAAGATAAAGGTAATGCCTAGTCGTTGTTGCAATTCGCGTAACTCATACTGCATATCTGTGCGCAACTTCAAATCAAGTGCCGAGAGTGGTTCATCCAGTAATAAGACTTTTGGTTCATTAACAATCGCTCGGGCAATCGCTACTCGTTGTCTTTGTCCACCAGACATTTCGCTAATTTCACGTTGTTCATAACCGGCTAATTGTACTAAACGTAAAGCCTCAGTTACTTTTTTGGCGATTTCATCTTTTGGTAATTTTTTAATTTTAAGTCCGAAAGCAACATTTTCAAATACATTCATATGTGGAAAAAGCGCATAATCTTGAAAGACGGTATTCACTTGACGCTGGTTCGCTGGAATATCATTGATGCGTTTACCTTCAAAGTAGACATCGCCTTCAGATGCTTCAGTAAACCCTGCAATAATGCGTAAAATAGTCGTTTTTCCACATCCAGAAGGACCAAGTAAGGTATAAAATTTACCCGCCTCAATTTCAAAGCTTATATCTTTTAAAATCGTTTCATCATCATAGCGTTTCACAATATTTTTAAACGTAATAATACTATTAGACAATCTCAAATCCTCCTTCATCTTCCTTGGCAAATTATTTTTCTTGCCCAGACATTCTTTTTCATCTCACTGCTTGAATCAAACAGCATACTCATTAAGTTTAGGGCTTTAAGTCAAAAAATACAAGCAAAAAAAGTAGATTCTAGCTATTTTTTTCAGATGAGCAAAAATCATTTTCTACAATATATTGACCAAAGATAGTTGCACGTTTTCTAAGCTGTGTTATGATAAAAAAAACGCATTACTTTGAGGTGAATGTCATGAATCCAAACTATTCATTTTTACAAGTCAAGCAAGTCAACGGACAAGTCGTATCTTCTATTGAACAAGCCTCCTTACGTGATTTAAACGAAGGCGAAGTAGCGGTAAAGGTCGCCTATTCAGATATCAATTATAAAGATGCTTTAGCGCTCAAAACTAATGGCGGTGTGATTCGTCAATATCCGATGACACCAGGTATTGATTTAGCAGGGACAGTCCTTGCTTCCAAAGATTCCCAATGGCAAGTTGGACAAAAAGTACTTCAAACCGGCTATAGTCTCGGAGTTAGCGTCCCAGGTGGCTTTAGTCAAATCCAAATTGTCAAAGGCGATGAACTGGTTACTTTGCCTGATAATTTAGATTTAAAACAAGCCATGCAATTTGGGACAGCTGGATTTACTGCTGCCCTAGCCGTTTTAGCTATCAAGGAACAAGTGACTGATTTAAACGCACCGATTATGATTACTGGTGCAAGTGGCGGTGTGGGGAGTATCGCTGTGGGTTTACTTGCTCGTCTAGGTTTTAAAAATCTTATCGCACTTTCTAGAAAAGAGGCTCCTTGGTTACTCAACTTAGGCGCTACAACCATCGAAAATCCCAATCTTTGGTTACCGGAAAAAATCAAGCCTTTAGCCAAACAAAAAATAGCCGGCGTCATTGATACAGTGGGCGGCGACTTATTAAGTGCTTTAATTCCTCAAGTACAATATGCAGGGGCTTTAGCTTTATGTGGAAATGCCGGTGGAATCAAGCTCCAAACAACTGTCTTGCCTTTTATTTTAAGGGGGATTAAAATAATAGGGATTGATTCGGTCAATGTACAGATGCCTAAACGACTCCAAGTTTGGGCGTTCTTATCAAGTCACCGTCAGCTTTTAGACAAGTTACCAATCAATGAAATCACTCTTGAACAAATTCCTGAAGTAGCGCAGCAATTATTAGCGGGTCAACATCAAGGAAGAACGATTATTCGTATAGGGGAAGCATAAATGAAAGTTTTAATTACAGCCGGTGGGACAAGTGAACCCATCGATCGAGTCCGTTCCATAACCAATCATGCAAGTGGCACCTTAGGAATTGAAATCGCTAAAGTGTTTTTACAAAATGGTGTAATGATTGACTATGTCGTAACTAAAAGTGCCAAAAAACCGGCAGCAGATGAACACCTGAAGATGCATTTAGTCAATAGCACGCAAGAAGTCTATGATTGTCTAAAGCAACTCTCAACAACCCAAAAATATAGCGCAGTGATTCATACCATGGCCATTAGTGATTTCACAACGCAAGCCAGCCTTTCAATTGAGGACTTAACCACTGCTTTAAACCAAGCTTATAAGGCTAAAGATCAGTTAAAAGAGGAAGATTTATTAGCACTTTTTTCATCCATGGCAAATCCTACAGCAAGTAAAATCTCTTCTAAAACAAAAGGCTTGGTTTTAAGTTTACAACCTACGCCAAAAATAATTCAGTCCATTAAGCATTGGCAGCACACAACCGTACTTTTTGGTTTTAAACTTTTAGCCAATGTCACACAGGAAAATTTACTACAAGTCGCCCGCACTAGTCTTGAGAAAAATCAGGCAGACTTTGTCATTGCGAATGATTTAAGCGAAATCGATACACAACAACATCACGCTTATCTATTAGATTCAACCGGTAAAGTCATTGCTCAAGGATATCAAAAGTCCGAAATCGCCCAAATGATTTTTAAGCAATGGCAACAAATTTATCAACAGAAAGAAGAATAGCTATTGAAGAAAAAAAGAATTATACTAGGCGTTTCAGGTAGTATCTCTGCTTATAAAGCTGCCGATATTACCAACGAACTAACCAAATTAAATATCGCAGTCGATGTTATTATGACGCACAGTGCGACTCAATTTATTACCCCACTAACCCTCCAATCCCTTGCTAAACGTCAAGTGCATACGGATGTTTTAGAAGAAGCTGATCCAAGTGTGATTAATCATATTGAATTAGCCAAACAAGCAGATTTATTTTTAGTCGCGCCAGCAAGTGCGAATATTATCGGGAAGTTTGCGAATGGGTTAGCCGATGATTTGCTCTCAACGGTTCAATTAGCTATCCCCCCAAAAACGCCTAAACTGATTGCTCCTGCGATGAATACGCAAATGTATCAACATCCAGCAGTCCAAAAAAATCTTGCCTATTTAAAAGAAATTGGCTATCATGAAATCACCCCTCGCGAAAGTTTACTTGCTTGTGGAGACTATGGCAAAGGCGCTTTAGCTACAGTTGAAACGATTGTAGATGCTGTAATTGAAACGCTCAAATAAAAAGGAAGAAAGGAAAAATAAAGTTGAAAAAAAGCAAAACTTTTCAATTTGTTTTAACTGCATTGTTTTTAGGAATTATGATTTTACTTGCATCGGTACCCTTTTTAGGATTTATTCCAATCGGCCCGTTAAATGCAACGACTATGCATATTCCGGTTATTATTGGTTCAATCGTCTTAGGTCCGAAAATTGGGGCCTTACTTGGAGGAAGCTTTGGGGTAATCAGCTTGATTCGTGCAACAACTATGCCTACTGCCCTTTCCTTTGTTTTTTCACCTTTCATTCCGGTCATTGGGACTGATCATGGAAGTTGGAAAGCCTTACTGGTTGTCTTTATTCCACGTATTTTGATTGGCATTGTTCCTTACTATGTGTATCGACTCTGTCAAAAAGGATTAAAGCAACAAGCCAATACGGTTGCCTTGTTTATTGCAGGTATATCCGGTGGTTTAGTCAATACGATTTTGGTGATGAATTTCATCTATTTTCTTTTCCAAAAAGAATATGCCCAACTCATCGGCAAAGGTGGTAAAGCGGTCTATGCTGCCATTAATGCGGTGATTCTAACCCAGGGCATTCCTGAAGCAATTGTCGCCGGTCTTTTTACAGCTGCGGTTGCGACCATTTTATTAAAATTAATGAAGCGCCAATCTTAAATTCAAACAATCTAGTCCTTGTGCTAGGTTGTTTTTTTATTGCTTGACAAGTGTTGAATTATCAGCTATCTTTGAAATGTTTCAAAATATAGGGGGTGGTCAGATGGTACGAAATGTATCTTCTACAAAAATTTTTCTTTTCAATTAATTCCCTTTTAGGATGTGCGTCTTAAAAGGGCCTAACACATTCACAAGGAGAGAATCAAATGAATCAGAAAATTTATCCACATCAATATCATGCACTACACCAACAAATAAATGACTTAATCAATGCTTACCAATCCGTCAATGACTTACAAACGATTCAAGTCTATCAAGCACTCATCTTTGAAAAAATCGATGAATTATTTTTTGATCGACCAACTGAAATTGAACAACTTAAAAGTGAATTGCTAGATAAGCGTTTAACTAAAGCAAGGGCACAACGTATTTTAGAACCCATTAAAGAATTAGTTATTCCCTTTGAAAAACCTAGTACCAAACAAGTCGAAAAAGCTTTTCGTAAAGTGAAAAGATTAAAAGCACCTGATTTTGATGCGTTGGATTTACGTGATTATTCCTATATTGGTTTTGACGATGCGGGTAGTCAGAAAAAATATTTACTCTACTATGACCGTCAAAATAAGCTACAAGGAATTGTCGGACAGATGTCACCCAATACAATCAAAAATGTTTGTAGTATTTGTAATCATATTGGGAATGTCGCCTTGTTTTTATCCACCACTAAAGCCACGGCTGAAGGAACCTATACTAAAAAAGGTAACTACATTTGTACCGACAGTCATCAATGCAATTGCCAATTACATGAATTAGAAAATATGCACCAGTTCATGGAAAAAACCAAAGCCTAAAATTAAAAATCAGCTTTTCTACACCGCAATGAGTATAGGAAAGCTGATTTTTTATTGCACTTCTTCACCAATAATTCGGACTTCTGTTTCAAGGGTGACATCAAATTTTTCTTTGATGACCTTTTGAATATACTGGATTAAATTCACATAATCAGTAGCCGTGGCATGGTTGATATTCACAATAAAGCCCGCATGTTTTTCTGAGACTTGCGCACCACCGATTGTCATCCCTTTCAGGCCCGCCTGTTCGATTAATGGACCGGTATAATGACCCACTGGACGTTTAAAGACACTGCCGCAAGATGGATATTCTAATGGTTGTTTGCTTGCTCTAAGATGGGTTAATTCATCCATTTTTGCTTTGATTTCATCATAGTTACCCACCTGTAAGTCAAATGTCGCACTCAATACAATACAGTGTTGCGCTTGAATGGCACTATGGCGATAACTAAAGGCCATCTCTTTGGCACTTAAGGTTTTGATTTGGCCATCTGGATATAAGACTTCACACGAAACAAAAACATCTTTAATCTCGCCACCATAAGCCCCCGCATTCATAAATACGGCGCCACCAATGCTTCCTGGAATGCCACAAGCAAATTCAAAACCAGTCAGATGATGCTCCAAAGCAACATACGTGGTATCGATTAACTTCGCCCCAGCTTGGGAAGTGATTTGATTGCCCTTGACTTCGATATGGTTTAATTTTTCTAACATAATCACTAATCCACGAATACCGCCATCACGCACAATTAAATTACTGGCATTCCCTAATACCATCCATGGAAGATTATTTTGACGACATTCCTCTAGTAAGGCTTTTACCTCCGTCACACTCTTTGGAAAGGCCAAAAAGTCAGCGGGTCCGCCAGTCTTCGTAAATGTATATTTATTTAAGGGTTCATTTTTTAAAATCGGAATCTCTTTTAAAGATGTAAACACCCTCAACATCCTCTCTAATCTATTTTTGTGTAACTATTCACCAAATTATTCTATCATTAATTGACTGAAAATACTATCGCTTCTCATGATTCTTGATAATTCTTAAGCATTTGGGCACAGAGTTCATGACTAAGCAAACTCTTCTCTTGTACATACTGAAAATTGCCTTGTTCTAATAAATCAATAAATTGGTTCACCGCTTGTTCAAAGCCACGTTTTTCAAGTGTCGTTTGCCAATCATTAAAGCCTGTCACTGTTATTCCAGACTGGTTGTATTGCGTCATTTCCGTCAAATTTTTCAAATGATAGGTACCATTTTTCGTGGTGATTTGGTAATTTTCCTGATTAGCCCCAGCAAACATATCCAACGTTAAATGTGCCAATGAATGAGCCGTTTCTAACGTCATTGAAGCAAATTCTAAATGCTGCTCGCAAGATTTGATGTGACTAGTCATCGCAATAATTTCTTCATCTAATAAATAATTGGCCGTATCCACTATATGTAAGAATAAATCATAAATCTCAAATTGAACGGATTGCACTTTGCCAATTCGATTCTTACTCAAAGTCAACACACGCTTTTCAGGTAATTGTTTTAACTGTTGCACAAATGGGGCTAAACGACGATTAAACCCTACGATAAGCAAACAATTTTTACGTTTCGCAAGCTCATACATGCGTCTGACTTCTGTAATGTCTTCACTGATTGGTTTATCGACATAGACATGAATGCCGTGTGAGAGACATTTTTCAATCATTTCAATATGGGTATTAGTCGCCGTGTGAATCATACAAACATCAATTTTTTGTTCAATTAAATCATCTAAAGTATCATAAATCTGGGGTAAACGATACTTTTCCGTTAATTGTGTCTGTACTTCTTGATTTCTTGTAGCATAGACAAAAGTTGCCCGTTGATTGCTTTTTACATAGACAGGTAAATAGGCTTTTTGCGCAATCGAACCTAAGCCTAATACACCGATTTTTAGCATTTTTCTCACCTAACCCTTTTTCTTCCATTCTACGACATCTTGGGTTAAAATAAAAGAACATAACAAAAGAAATGAGGAAGTGCTATGAAATTCATCTCATGGAATGTGAATGGACTAAGAGCCATCGTTAAGAAAAATTTTTTAGAAGACTTCAAGCAACTCGATGCGGACTTTTTCTGCCTACAAGAGACCAAATTACAAGAAGGTCAAATTGAGTTAGATTTGCCAGGGTATTATCAATATTGGAATTATGCCGAAAAGAAAGGTTATTCAGGTACTGCGATTTTTACCAAGCATGAGCCTTTATCGGTGCAATTAGGAATCGGTGTGGAAGAACACGATCATGAAGGCCGCGTCATCACTCTTGAATATCCGGATTATTATTTGGTCACTTGCTATACACCAAATTCTCAAAATGAATTGAAACGTTTGGACTATCGCATGACTTGGGAAGAGGCGTTTTTAGCGTATTTAAATGGACTTAAGGAGCAAAAAGGGGTTATCTTGTGTGGAGATTTAAATGTCGCCCATGAAAATATTGACTTAAAAAATTGGAAAACCAACCAACGCAATGCTGGTTTTACCATTGAAGAACGTGAAAAATTCAGTCAACTATTGAATAATGGCTATATCGATACTTTCCGTCATTTTTATCCTGATCAAGAAGGCATTTACTCTTGGTGGAGTTATCGTTTTAATGCTCGGAAAAATAATGCAGGATGGCGGATTGACTATTTTGTGGTTTCCGATGACTTAAAAGAGCGACTCGTTGATGCCAAAATTCATACCGAAATATTCGGCAGTGACCATTGTCCAGTTGAACTAGATTTAAAATAAAGACAAAGAACCACCCCTGCTTTCTGGCGTGGTTCTTTATTCGTTATTAAATTTCTTTGACTGCCATGCGATTCATCAAATAAGTAATCATTAAATAAATCGCATTAATCATAATCACAAAACCAATAACCCAGCCTGTTTGTTGCAGACTTAACTCAAAGCCGCCACCAATCATCATATAATCTTTCGTAAATTTCAAGCCAAAAATCATATGGAATAGCGCCCCAACTAGCGGCAAAATAAAGAAGATAGCCACTTGATTGAATAACGATTTTTGAATCATCTGCTCACTAGCACCTAATTGGCGTAAGATACGGTAATTTTGTTGATGCTTTTCAAAGTCTACTAAACTCTTCAAAGCTAAAATCCCAATTGCAGCAATCAGGAAGAAAATACCTAGATACATGCCAACAACGGTTACCATTAACGAATCAGAAGCTAGTGAAGTTTTTGCTGAATATTGTGATTCTGCCGAATAATTTAAGTGTAACTCTTTTTTCGACAACATTTTCTCCCAGTTCTTAGCCAACTCTTTTTCATGACGCTTTCCTTTTTCATTATATAAGGTGCTAATCACTTTACCAGCGAGTTGTAAAGGCAATTGCTTGAGGTCAGCATCATTTAAAATCACAAAAGTATCATAACCACTTGTTTGAATGGTCCCGTCGATAAATTTTGTTTGGCTTGGTGTAAAGGTTTGATTGGCTACCTTAATTTTAGGTAAATCCATTAATTTATCTTCAATCGCCTTATCAGAAAAACCATTAAACCGCATTAGAAAAGCATATTCCCCTGGTTTCACGTCTGCTTTTGCCAAATGATAATAAGGTGCCATTTGATTATATTGCGTTTGATTGATAATAATCGGAGGAGCAATTAAGCCTTTTTCTACAGATATGCCTAATAATTCGATTGTATTATCAATTTTGGGATCAATATAATACTCATATTGGACTTCTTTTTTCTTCATGCCTTTGAAATAAGCTTGATTCCGTGCAATCGCCGCATCCGCATTTTTCTCAATTAGAGCTAGTTGCCCTTCAACATTTTCATCAGCTGCCTGAGTCACACTAAACTGGAAATCAAACGGCACATTAGCTAGTCCTCTTTCTTCAATACCATTTTTGAAATTAAAGGAAGCAACTAAAATACCAATCGCAAAAAATTGTAATAAACAAATCGTTGCTAAAGAAAAGACACTTTTGGCTAATTGCGTACTAAATTGGCGAATTCCAAAGCTATGCAGTTTGCGATAATAAAATCCTTTAAACTTCGGCAAAACAACTGGAATAAAAGCAGCAATTCCCATAAAAGTGAAATACGTACCAATAATTCCGCCAAAAATAGAATATAAAATCATCTTTGGTCCCCATTGCAAATCAATAATAACATCCATTAAATGAGTCGCAATATAATAACTCCAAGTTAAGATGGCTAATCCCGAAATGAATAACAAGGTCCCAATCCAAGGTTTTTGCCACCAACTTTTTTCATTTTGCTGACTTGCTTTGAGTAAATCAATTAATTTGGCACGATTCATTAAAATGACACTAAAAACCATCGCTACCAGATAAATGATGCCAAAATTAATCAACGTTTGGATAATCGCATGCATGGAAATACTTAGTGTTAAACGTGAAATGTCAGCAACAAATAAATGACCCAAAAAGATATTAATTAATTGTGACAAACCAATTCCTAACACAATCCCCACCACTAACGAAAATAGACCGATAAAGAACGTTTCTAAAACTAGAATGGTCGAGATTTTTAGTTTATTCATTCCTAATATCATATACAGACCAAATTCTTTTTTACGTTTTCGCAATAAATAACTGGTTGCATATAGTATAATCAAGCCAAAGATAAAAGCGATAAATTTATTTAAACCGCCTAAAGTATCAAATAAAATACTTAATCTTTGGGCATAGGCTTCTTCAAAATATTTAAATAAGCTTTGATCTTGAAGCGCATTAAAAGCATAGAACATCGCCACACCTAATGCCAGCGTAACAAAATATACCAAGAAACTTCCTATGCTTTTCTTTACATTTCCAAAGGCCAACTTAACGGACATCATTGACATCACCACCTAATAAGGCTACCACTTCAATAACTTGATCAAAGAATTCTTTACGGCTAGATTCCCCACGATAAATTTCATTAAAGATTTGGCCATCTTTCACAAACAATACCCGATTCGTATAACTCGCCGTGAAAGCATCGTATGTCACCATCAAAATGGTCGAATTCAAGCATTCATTTAATAATTCAAATTGCTCCAACATTTGACGGGCAGATTTTGAGTCAAGAGCGCCAGTCGGTTCATCAGCTAATACGATTGCCGGATCAGCAACAATTGCTCGTGCTGCAGCTATTCTCTGCTTTTGTCCACCGGAAACCTCGTATGGAAATTTATACAAAATATCCGTAATGCCCAAATAACTCGCAACTTTTAATACCTTTTCTTCGACTTGTTTGGCAGGTACATTACGAATCGTTAAGGCAAGTGCAATATTTTCAAAAGCATTCATAGTATCTAGTAGGTTGAAATCCTGGAAGACAAAACCAATTTGCTTTTGTCTAAACTGATTCAATTTGCCGCCTTTTAATTTGGTAATATCTTGATTTGCAACAATGATTTGACCGCTAGAAACTTGGTCAATCGTCGCTATACAATTTAGCAAAGTCGTTTTCCCACTACCAGATGCTCCCATAATAGCCACAAATTCTCCTGGTTGGACTTCAAAACTAATCTGATTTAAAGCACGTGTTAAATTATTTGCACGTCCGAAATATTTTTCAACTTGTTTTACTTGTAATACTGGATTCATTTTCTTTTCCTCCTTCAATTCATTTGACATCTTAAGTATAAAATAGCCTTGTTTACTTGTCGTTGGTTTTATCTTACCGTACCTTACAATTTTGTAAGATTAGCAAAAAAGAGTCCTCTCTATTGAAAGAACTCCTTCTATTCTTTGTTATCACTTGTTTGAACGACTTCATAAAAGCTAGGTTTGGCAAAAATTAGCGTAACTGTGGTGCCAACTTGAACATTTGAAGTAATCGTAATTCCGTGTCCTAGTTTTGAAATCAGTTGTTTCACTAGATAAAGACCTAACCCCGTGGCCTTAGGATAAAGCCGACCATTTTCTCCAGTAAAAGATTTATCAAAAACACGTGGCAAATCACTGGCCGAAATCCCACAACCATTATCGCGAATATGCAATAAGATTTCCTTTTCTTGCTCTTCCACCGCGATTTCAATAGTCGCATTTTCAATCATTTGCACATATTTTATGGCGTTATCCATAATTTGATTCAAAATATAACCTAACCATTTTTGATCTGTCGTCACAATTAAATCGGTACTGGGTGCAATAAACTGAATATCCCCATTTAATAAACGTGCTTGATTTCGAATGGCTACTTGGCGAATAATTTGCTGTAAAGGCACTTGGCGAATAAGATAATCTTTTTGCGCATTTTCAGCACGAGTAAAATATAAAACTTGCTCGAGATAATCTTCTAACTGTTGCAACGCTTGTTTGATTTCTGCGGGTAAATGATGTTGGTTATACAAGCTTAACTGTAAGGTCGCAAGTGGGATTTTAGCTTCATGAATCCACAGCTCAATAAATTCCTTAAAGTCCTCTGTTTGTTTTTGACTGGCTCTTAATTGGGTCATAAAACCTTGATAAACCAATCTTAGTTCTTCATCCACCAGTTGTCCTTCATAAAACTTAGGCTGTGGCAGAATCGAATGAACCAATAAAGCTTGCTCTTCTAATTGATTGAGTTGCTGAAATAATTCCTGATAATAACTTTTCTTTTGATGAAATTCAACCAGTTCAACGACCAAAAAAGTTGTCCCCATCATCATGACAATCATCACTAAAAGCGTTGATGGCACTTTAAATACCCATAAAAGTGCTAAACACAATAAACTGACCGAAAACTTAAGTAGATATTGCCATAAGCGACTTTTGATATATTCACTTAACTTCATTTGTTACTCCATTAATAAATATCCTTGTTTTTTCTTTGTTTCGATTACATCAGCCAAATCTAAATCTGCAAACTTTTGCCGCAAGCGACTAATATTCACACTTAATGCATTGTCATTAATAAACTCGTCATTATTCCAAAGCTCGGTCATCAACATCTCCCGGGTGACAATTTTTCCACGATGTTGCCATAACATTTGAAAAATCAACTGTTCGTTTTTTGTTAAGTGAGTCGTTTGGCCTTCTTTGGCAATCGTCCATTTATTTAAGTCTATCTGCAACCCATGATATTGAATCAAACTAGTACTTTGGGGTTGCATCCGTTTAAACATCGCGGCGATATGCAGTAACAAGGCCGTTGGATTATAAGGCTTGGTAATGTAATTATCCGCTCCATAACTCATCGCCAATACCTCATCCATCTCATTGTCCCGACTTGTGACCATAATAATCGGAAATTGATATTTTTTTCGGATTTCTTGCAATAACTGATGACCATTTACACCAGGAAGTTGAATATCTAATAATAATAAATCTGGGAGTTGACTTTCGATTTCAAGTAAAGGATGAGCAAAATCTTGGACAATATAAGCTTGATAGCCTGCCTGTGTTAAGAGAAAAGCTAACTCTTGGGCCAAGGCTGCTTCATCTTCAATAATCATTATTTTTTGCATTCACTCACCTACTTCAAAATATCTTGCCATTAAATCAACATCCACAAACTCGCCATTATCCAAGCAAGCCCCATATTTTAAGGTCGCTTCTTTGCTAAAGCCAAACTTCTGATATAAGGCAATGGCTTTTTGATTACGCGTTTGCACCGTTAACTCCAAACGTTTAAAAATTTGAACTTGTTTGACATATTCGATTAATTCTTCCATCAATAGCGATCCAATCCCTAAAGACCAGTACTCCTTTAAGATAAAAATCCCTACTTCACCAATATGATGAATTCGATATTCGTCGTTTCCTTTAATTGAAGCCGCACCAATACATTGCGTCCCATCAAAAGCCAATAGCAATACTTGATTATCTGCCTGAGCTAACAAATCTAATTGTTCAGCAAGCAACTCTTCGCATAGGCCCATGCCATATTCATCCATAATTAAATAATCTGTTTCTTTTGCTACTCGTTGACTTAAAGCTAATAACTGGGCACTATCTTCACCGCTTGCTTGGCGAATCACCAACCTTATCTCTTCACTCATGAAACTTCCCCATTGCTTTCACTTTTGCTAACCAATCTGTTGCGAGTTTGCCGTGCGCCTTGAATGCCATTTCTCGCTTATCTTCCTCATCTGCTACTTTATGAATAGTAAGATGAAGGTAATCTTCTGGCAGTTCTGTGAGTAATTCGCCCCACTCAACTACACATAAACCATCCCCTTCAAAATACTCTTCTAAGCCCATGCCTTCCACATCACCATCGATGCGGTAAACATCCATATGATAAAAAGGTAATCTTCCTTCATCATATTCGCGAATCAAAGTATAAGTGGGACTTTTTATCATTTGTTGAATATCTAAACCTTTAGCAATACTTTTAGAGAGTGTTGTTTTTCCTGCACCTAAATCACCAGATAGAATCAATACATCCCCCCCTTGGGCAGTTTGACCAAGAAGTAAGCCCAATTGTTCCATCTCTTGCAGTCCATTGATTTGAATCAAGACGATTTCCTCACTTTCAAAAAATCTATTTGACCTTATATTAACATAAATTTCATCCATCCGTCATGCTATCCTGATGGAATCCTACACAAAAAAAGCTAGGACATTCAGCAAGCTACTGAACCACCCTAGCCTTGGTTATGAATGTCAAACACCCTAGTCTCATATTTTCCTTTTACCGTACACATACATCATATAGGCGGTAACAAAAATAATAAGATAACCAATGAAGGAATAGGTGTCTGGAATTTCACCGTATAATACAAATCCAAAGAATCCTACAAAGAGTACTTGTGAATAGTCAAAAATCGAGATTTCTTTTGCTGGTGCGTAACTATAAGCACTAGTTACCGAGAATTGTCCTCCACTTGCCATCACGCCAGCCATTAACAAATAAATGATTTGCTGGATACTCATTGGATGAAAATCGACAATCATCGATGGAATCATGGCCAAACAAGAAAACAATGAAAAATAAAAAACAATTGCAGGCCCCTTTATTGGTGTGAATGATAATTTACGTACCAACGTATAAGCTGTAGAAGCACAAAAAGAGCCAAGCAAAGCAATCGAATAACCTAACAATTGTGGATTGTCAAAGCTAGGTTTGACAATAAATAGCATCCCAACCATCGCAATCCCCATGGCAATATATTGAAAGCGGGCAGGTTTTTCTTTTAATATGACCAATGATAATAAAACGGTGAAAAAAGGCGTTAATTTTTGAATCATTGACGCATCAGTGAGTACCAAATGATCAACGGCATAAAAATTACATAAGAGCCCCACTGTTCCAAAAAAAGCTCTAAAAAAGAGTAAAGTCCGTGATTCCTTTGGCACATGAAACGCTATCCGCTGCTTTTTAAGTACATAAAAAGCAACGAATAGCGCGACTAAATTTCTGAAAAAACTCTTCTGCATCACTGGTAAATCCCCAGCTAATTTTACAAAGACATTCATCCCTGCAAAACAAAAAGCAGAAAGAATAATCATCAAAATCCCTAATTGTTTTTGATTTTGCTTCATTTATTCCTTAGTCCAATAAAGTTTGAACAGCAGTGATAATTGATAATTTATAAACATCTTCTTCGTTACATCCACGAGAAAGGTCAGAAACTGGTTGGTTTAATCCTTGTAAGATAGGTCCAATGGCTTCAAATCCACCAAAACGTTGGGCAATCTTATAGCCAATATTTCCGGCTTGTAAATCTGGGAATACAAAAACAGTAGCCTCACCAGCAACCTCAGAGTTTGGCGCTTTTTGAGCAGCTACACTTGGGACATAAGCAGCGTCAAATTGTAATTCCCCATCAATCGTGTAATCTGGTGCTAATTCTTGGGCAATTTTAGTAGCTTCAACGACTTTATCGACCATTTCAGCTTTAGCAGATCCTTTGGTTGAGAAGCTTAGCATAGCCACTTTAGGATCAATATCAAATAATTCAGCTGTTTTCGCAGAAGCAACAGCAATTTCAGCTAATTCTTGAGCATTTGGATTCACATTAATTGCACAATCGCTAAATAGATATTTTTCTTGGTCGCGACCACGAACCATTAAGAAAGCACCACTTGTACGGCTAACTCCTGGTTTTGTCTTAATGATTTGCAAGGCTGGACGAACCGTATCTCCTGTAGAGTGAACAGCCCCTGATACCATCCCTTGCGTGACACCCATGTAAGTTAACATTGTACCAAAGTAGTTGACATCTTTTAAGATTTGTTCTGCTTGTTCTTTAGTTGCTTTGCCTTTACGACGTTCAACAAAAGCAGCGACCATTTCATCCCAAGCAGGATAAGTATCTGGGTCTAAAATTTCAAAACCTTCTAAAGAAATCCCACGACTTTGGGCAGCTTTTTTCACTTCTTCTGTATGACCAATTAAGACAGGTTCCACTAACTCTTCTGATTTTAGACGAGCAGCCGCACCTAAAATACGTGGGTCTGTTGCTTCCGGAAAAGCGATTTTAATATGTTTTCTTACAATTTTGAATTTTAAACTATCAAATAGTTCCATTGATAAACAACCTCCAGTTTTTTAATACCCTTACATTGTACACTAAATCATTAAAAATGAACAGTTCTTTTTCCTGTCTAACTTTGAAAATACGCATGAAAATAATATTGTTAACATTTTCAAAATAAATGCATTAATACAGTCTTTTAAAATTTTTCCAACTGTTCTACTGGTGGGAGTTGCCAGTTGATTGGTTGATAACCCATTTTGACTAACGCTTGATTACATCTTGAAAATGGCCTTGACCCAAAGAAACCTCGATTAGCTGAAAATGGACTAGGATGGGGAGATTGGATGACCACATGACGCAAAGTATCAATAAATTCGATTTTCTTTTGTGCATGTCTTCCCCAGAGAATAAATACCATCGGCTCTGGTCTGTCATTTAATTTCTTTATGATTTCATCAGTTAAGATTTCCCAACCTTGTGAAGCATGTGAATTGGCTTGACCTGCTCGCACAGTCAGAACTGTATTTAACAATAGTACTCCCTGTTTAGCCCACGAAGTTAAGCATCCATGGTTAGCCGGCTGAATCCCTAAATCATTTTGCAATTCTTGATAGATATTACGTAATGAAGGTGGAATTCTGACACCTGGTTGCACAGAAAAAGAAAGCCCATGTGCTTGATTAAGGCCATGATAAGGGTCTTGACCTAAAATGACCACTTTCACTTCCTCAAAAGGGGTTAATTGTAAAGCCTCGAAAATGTGATACATATCGGGATAAATCGTTTGTGTGGCATATTCATTTTTAAGATATTGCCGCAAATGTTTATAATAATCTTTTTGAAATTCGTCTTGCAACACATCTTGCCAACTATTTTTGATAATTATCTTCAACACTTCTCACCTATCTTTCTATTTACTCTTATTGTAACTAAAATTTATAAAGATAAAAGAGTTTTTGTTATCATTCCAGATATTTTTCGTTTTGTAAGCCCTCTTTTTGTGTTAAACTAGAGATAAAGATTGAAGTAGTAAAGGATGAAGATTATGATTCAATTAATTGCCTCTGATATGGATGGCACACTTTTAGACGAACACATGCATATTAGTGAAGAAAATATTGCCGCCATTCGTTATGCCCAAGAAAAAGGCATTCATTTTATGGTATGTACTGGACGCAATATTACTGAAGCGCTCCCTGCCTTAAATGATGCTGATATTAAATGTCCAATGATCACTTTAAATGGGGCCCAAGCGTTTGATAAAGATCATCACGTCTTATTCACAATTGAAATTGCCAAAGAAAATGCCCTTGAAGTCATGCAGATACTTGAAAAACACAATGTTTACTATGAAGTATCGACCAATCAAGGAACTTTTTCAGAGAATTTAGCACGCAGAATTGAAACATTTGCCGCTTTTCTTTCTCAAAAATTGCCACACTTGACTTACCAAATGGCCATTGCAATGACTTCAGCTCGCTTTGAATCATTGCCAATTAGAATTGTGGACAATATGAAAGAATATATTTTAAGAGACGATATTAAAGTATTAAAAATTATTGGATTTAATAATACAGATCCCGATATTTTAGAGAAGGTTTCTGCGGAATTAATCGATAAACCTACGCTAAATGTTACCTCTTCTGGGACAAATAATATTGAAATCAACCACATCGATGCGCAAAAGGGAATTGCTGTGAAAAAAATTGCCGAGATGTTAAATATTCCATTATCACAAGCCATGACCATTGGTGATAACTTTAATGACTTGAGTATGATTCAAGAAGCTGGCGTAAGTTTTGCCATGGAAAATGCTGTGGATGAATTAAAACAGGCTGCCAAATATATAGCCGATACCAATATTAATAGTGGTGTGGGAAAAGCGATTCGTCGAGCCATTGATGAAAACTTATCATAAGAAGGGATTGCAATGCCTGAATTCTACATTCAACAGCATCAACTTTCAAAACGAACAAGAACCATTGTCAAAGATGAAAAAAATCATGATATATATTTGATGGTGGGTAATTGGGGCAGAAAGCGAGATGCCTTACTTCTTTATAAAATGAACGGTCAATTAGTTGCCAGTATTAAACAAGCGAGTTTCATCTTTGGTAGTAAATTTATCATTTACGAAAACTATCAAAAAGTCGGTGAAATGCGCAAAATATTTAACTGGCCGGGAGATTTTTATTACATCAAACAACTTCATTGGGCTGCGCATGGGGATATTTACCAACATAAATATCAAATTCACCATTTTAATGAGCGAATTATGACGATGGATAAAGCCAATTTTTTAACAGGTAATTATTATAGTTTAGACATACCTAACGAAAAAAATGCTCCGAAATGTATCTGTATCGCTGCAGTTATGGATTATTGGTTATATAATCGTTCTAAAAGAGAGGCTAAAAATGCTGAATTAAATTATCAAGCCTCACTAATTACTGATTAATCAAGCAAACCTTGAAGATATTTTTTCAATTCTTCAAGGTTTTTTTGTGCGTTGATTTGACATTGATGTTATAATATAGGTTGGAGGTATGAAAATGACAATAGATGTACGTTTTATCTCAATTTCAGGCAATACGCGTGCCTTTATCCAAAAATTAGTTGAATTTGCAAAAGCGCAACACGGGTTAGACGAAAACTATCCTTTAATTCAAGCCAAAGAAGTGCATTTACAAACGATTCCTGAAAATGAAACAAGTGACTTTTTCGCCTTTGTACCAACCTATTTAGAGGGAGGTAATGGCGTAGATAATGGCGATGTGGAAATTCTGACAGAGCCTTTTAGAGAATATATCCGTTTTGGTGAAAATGCGAAAAAATGTTTAGGCGTCATTGGCAGTGGAAATCGCAACTTTAATCATCAATATTGCTTAACGGCTAAACAATATGCTGAAGAATTCAAAGTTCCGTTTATCGCTGATTTTGAACTTCGTGGAACAACTCAAGATGTCCAAAATATCTATGAAAAATTAGTTCATTTCAAATGATTAATTGAAATAAATAAAGGGAGGCCAAATTTTGTTTCAACTACTTCGAACGTTTATCTCTGTTTACGAAACACATAATTTTACACGCTCGGCAGATTCATTGTTCTTATCCCAACCTACTGTATCTGCACAAATCAAGAAATTAGAAGAAATGTTGACCGTTCCATTATTTATCCGCAATGGCAAACAAGAAATTCTTCCCACGGCTGAGGCTGATTATATGTATCCTAAAATTTTGAAAATCTTAAACGAGTGGGATCATGCCGTAAAAAAAGTCAGTCAACAAAAAAATCTACGTGAAACCTGTGTCATTGCCAGTTCACATTTTTGTGCCGTTTATTATTTGCCTAAGCTAGTGAGCCACTTACTTACTGCTTTTCCAAGAGTGGATTTTGTCTTTAAGGTTTCAACCAGTGATGAAATTGCAGAATGGCTTGAAAATAGCAAAATCGATATTGGCTTAATCGAGCAAGTAGACCACCACAAAGAATTTAACAAAACAACTTTGGCGATGGATGAACTTGTATTAGCCGGAGATTTAAGTAGTGAATATTGGTTATTAGGGAATGATGATTTATCTTTACGTCAATTAAATCAACATTATCTACAAAATCATCCAATTGAGCCGAAAATTATTGAAATTGATACCGATGAAATGATTGGTTCCATGCTAAAAAATGGGGTTGGGCAATCCATCGTCCCTCGTTGTACTTTAGATCCATCTATTCACTTTAGTCAGCTACCCAAAGATAACAAACGCCACTTCTATTCGATCGTTCGTAGAGATAATTTGCGCGAAAATATTGTTGCCATTAATCAAAAATTACAACTATTGGCTGAAAAACTATTCTAAAAAAAACCACAACTTTGACAGTCGAAAGTTGTGGTTTTTTTGCATTTCTATTAACCGCCTATTTCCAAAAATCATCAAAAATGGTAATTGGTAAATGACGTTTATGTTCAGTCTTATGCCACCAATTTTCAATAGTGGTACGAGCTTTTTCACTGACAGATTTACCTTCAAGATAATCGTCAATTTCATCATAAGTCACGCCTAAAGCTACTTCATCTGCAATTAATGGTTTATCATCTTCTAAATCAGCAGTTGGCACTTTTTCATAGATGGCCGGTTCAGCACCTAAATAAGCGAGTAGTTGCTTCCCTTGACGTTTATTTAATCTAAAAATCGGTAAAATATCAGCGCCCCCATCGCCAAATTTTGTAAAGAAGCCTGTAATATTTTCTGCCGCATGATCGGTACCAATGACTGCACCTTTATTTTCTCCAGCAAGCGCATATTGCGTAATCATCCGTTGACGCGCCTTCATATTCCCTTTATTGAAGTCACTAACTGTCACACCAGCTTCTTCTAAGGCCGCTACTTGCCCATCAACTGGCGCTTTAATATTTACAGTATATACACGGTCTGCCTGAATAAATTCTAATGCCCGATTTGCATCCTCTTCATCCGCTTGATTGCCATAGGGTAAACGAACAGCAATAAATTGATAAGCGTCATCATTCAATTCCATTCTAAGTTCTTCCATGGCTAATTGTGCTAAACGTCCAGCTAGTGACGAATCTTGTCCCCCACTAATTCCTAAGACATAGGTTTTTAAAAATGGGTGTTTCTTCATATAATCTTTCAGAAATTCCACACTTTTTCTTACTTCTTCTTCTGGATTAATTGTTGGTTGCACACCTAAAGCTTGAATAATTTTTTCTTGTAAACTCATCGAACCATTCCTTTTATTTCATCAAATTATGTTGCTCAAAAGTTGCTTTTCTAACCTTATCTAATAAATTCATCTTATGGTTCCAACAATCCGTAGAAAGGTCTACAGGATATTTTTGCGGATTTAAATCACGTTTATATTCTTCCCATAATGAATCTAAGTTTTGTTGGGCATAATGTTTAATTTCTTCTAAGTTTGGTTTTTGATAAACAAGCTTGCCATCAACAAAAATATCTTGTAATAATGGTCGCGCGGTAAAATCAGTCACCGTCTTATTAATGAAAGTATGCACTGGGTGGAACATAAAGATTTCGTCTTCTTTGCGTGGATCTTCATCCCAAAGTGTAATATAATCCCCTTGTGACTTACCATCAGAATTACGAGTGATGCGCCAAACTTGTTTCTTACCTGGCGTAGTTACTTTTTCCGCATTGCTTGAAAGCTTAATCGTATCTACCATTTCTCCCTCTTCATTTTCAATTGAAACCATCTTATAGACAGCCCCTAATGAAGGCTGGTCATACGCAGTAATTAATTTCGTACCGACTCCCCAAACATCAATTTTTGCTTTTTGCATCTTCAAGCTTAAAATCGTACTTTCATCTAAATCATTTGAAGCATAAATTTTGGCATTAGGAAAACCGGCTTCATCTAATTGTTCGCGGACACGTTTTGAAATATAGGCCATATCGCCACTATCAATTCGCACACCTAAGAAATTAATCTTATCTCCTAATTCTTTTGCCACTCGAATCGCACTAGGTACACCTAAACGCAATGTATCATACGTATCAACCAAAAAGACACAATCTTTATGTGTTTTTGCATATGCCATGAAAGCATCATAATCATTACCATAAGATTGCACTAACGCATGCGCATGAGTCCCACTAGCTGGGATTCCAAAAATTTTACCAGCGCGGACATTACTTGTAGCATCTGCACCCCCAATGTAAGCTGCACGTGTTCCCCAAATCGCTGCATCCAAATCTTGTGCGCGACGTGTTCCAAATTCTAATAATGGATCTTGACCGATAACCGATTTAATGCGAGCCGCTTTAGTTGCAATTAATGTTTGGAAGTTAACAATATTTAACAAAGCTGTTTCGACGAGTTGAGCCTGTGCTAATGGACCTTCAATTTGTAAAATCGGCTCATTATTAAAGACCAAATCGCCCTCTAAAGCTGAACGCACCGTACAAGTAAACTTGAAATTTGCTAAATAATCTAAAAATTCTTCTGAGTAATTGTATTCATTACGTAAATATTCGATATCAGAATCGCTAAAAGTCAAATTGCTCAAATAATCAATAATTCTTTCAAGACCAGCAAAAATAGCATAACCATGCTTAAATGGCATATCTCTAAAATAACATTCAAAAACAACATTTAAATTATGGCGACCAAGTTCAAAGTAAGTTTGCATCATATTAATTTGATACATGTCGGTATGCAAGGTTAAACTATCATCTGGATATAACTTCTGCATAGTATACATTCCTTTCAATATCGGAATCATCAGACAATGATTACATAAAATTTTATTTGTTTTTCATTATACCACATCTGTCTATACAATAAAAAGCCAACGCCTCAAATTTGAGTATCATTGGCTTAAAAACTTATTTTCTTTTCTTTAATATGAGTTGAGATAATAATACACAGCAAAAAATGCCAAATACTGTTGTTAATATGCTACCTTCGATTCCAAAAGAACCACCATTAATGAAGTTTGCTTGCGGAATACTTGCTTTTAATACTGAAGTTATGGATTCCGTCCCACTTACTTGTACCCCGAAAAATGGACCTTGGAAAAAATTCCAAGCACTATGAACAGCACCTACAAATAAAATATTTTCGCTATACGCATATAATAAGCTAAAGACCAAGCCGAAAATAAATAAATTGATCAATGGTAATACTTGAATGCCAGGATTTGCGCCATGTAATACTGCAAAAAAGACCGCACTAATGATAATTGCCCACTTTTCATCCATCAATGCGCTTAAACTACCTTGTAAATAACCACGGCATAATACTTCCTCGGTTAAACCTTGAATGATAAACCCAAGTAACAATAATATAATTAAGCCAAAGTTCATATGCGAATTTAGCTTAAAGTGAATGCTCCCTAGAAACATCGCTACTACTGCTAAAAAGGCTAGTGAACTGGCACCAATTAGAAATCCCAAAGCATATTGACTGAACACATTTTCTTGGGTAAAGCCTAAAGATGCTATTGAGCGCTTATTCATACGTTTATTCCAATAGATAATGCCAATAAGTGCAAAACCAAAGCCAAATAAAGAACCTAATTCCCCACTGATACTGTTTTCGGTAACTTGCGATAAGGATTCCTTCGTAAAAATAGAAATAAAGATGGATATTGGAATAGATCCTACACCACCACAAAGGGCAAAAACCAAGAATGTCGCTACAATCGGACGCCACCAGGATTTCGGCGGATTCTCTTTAAAATAATGAATATTTTGCATACATGCACCTCCATATATTGATATATTGACTGTAACATAAATTATAAAATATTACATAGGTCTATGGTCGGAAAACCTATCAGGTAAATTCTCAAAAGAACGAAAAAAAAATAAAGTTAAATTGATAAAAAACACTTGACTCTACCGTAACGTCATTGCTTATGATAGAACTGTAATTAAGACGAGAAAGGATGAGCACAATGGAGTACACAGTCCAACAACTCGCTAAATTAAGCGGTGTGAGTAAACGAACCTTACACTATTATGATGAAATTGACTTACTCAAACCAAAAGCCATTCGCTCCAATGGTTATCGTATCTATGGCTCAGAGGAAGTTACCCGTCTTCAACAAATACTATTCTTTAAATCGTTTGGACTTAGCTTAATTGAAATTCAAACAATTATGGCACAAGATAAGGTTACTATTTACCAAACACTACAATCACAACAAATGAAATTAATCCAACAAAAAATTTCATTAGAGCAACAAATCCAAGCATTAGCAAAAACTTTACAAGAATACCAAGGAGAAATAACTATGACTGATCAAGAAAAATTCAACTACTTTAAACAACAAAAATTAGCTGAAAATGAAGAAAAATACGGCCAAGAAATACGGGAAAAATATGATGAAGAAGCCGTTCAAAAAAGTAATCAAAAATGGTTAGACTTAACCCCAGAGCAATTTGAAACCATGCAACAAGCTGAAGAAAAGTTAATTCAAGCTTTGGACAACTTACTTTCACATCCTCAAGAGCTACCAAATGATACAGCGCAAATGGCTTTTGAGGCTCATAAAACCTGGTTAACAACGGTTGCCCCCTATTATAATGCTACTTATCATCGAAATTTAGCTGAAATGTACCAAGCTGATGAGCGTTTTCGTGCGTATTATGATGAAAAAACGATTGCTCCTTCGACTGATTTATTAGCTGAAATCATTCAATATTACGCAGGAAATTAATAAAGTCATTCCTTCTATAATCATCTCGTAGAAGGAATGACTTTTACTTATAAAAAGAACCTTGATAAATCAAGGTTCTTCGTCTATTTTTACATCATACCGCCCATCATAGAAGGATCCATCGCAGGTGCTTGAGGTGCAGCTGGTTCTGGTTTATCAGCAACTACTGCTTCTGTTGTTAATAATAAGGCAGCCACACTAGCAGCATTTTGTAAAGCTGAACGAGTCACTTTTGTTGGATCCACAATACCAGCTTCAAGCATATTTACCCATTCACCAGTAGCAGCATTAAAACCAACACCTAGTTTTTCTTTCTTCAAACGATCAACGATAACTGAGCCTTCATAGCCAGCATTTTCAGCAATTTGACGAACTGGTTCTTCTAAAGCACGTAATACAATACGGACACCAGTTGCAACATCGCCTGTTTCTTTACTTTCAGCTTCAGCAACCTTATTGATTACATTCACTAAGGCAGTACCCCCACCTGAGACCATACCTTCTTCAACAGCCGCACGAGTCGCATTTAATGCATCTTCAATACGTAATTTCATTTCTTTTAATTCTGTTTCAGTAGGCGCACCAACTTTAATCACGGCAACTCCGCCAGCTAATTTTGCTAAACGTTCTTGTAATTTTTCACGATCAAAATCAGAAGTTGTTTCAGCAATTTGACCTTTAATAATTTGAACACGAGCGGCAATGTTTTCTGAATCGCCAGCACCTTCAACAATCGTCGTAGTATCTTTGTTTACTACCACTTTGCTTGCTTGACCTAAGCTTTGTAATGTAGCATCTTTTAATTCTAAGCCTAAATCTTCAGTAATCACTGTACCACCAGTTAAAATAGCAATATCTTCTAACATTGCTTTACGACGATCACCAAATCCAGGTGCTTTGACAGCAACTACATTGAAAGTACCACGGATTTTATTTAACACTAATGTAGGAAGGGCCTCACCATCTACATCATCCGCAATAATTAATAATGGTTTAGATTGTTGTAGGATTTGTTCTAATAATGGTAAGATTTCTTGAATGTTTGAAATCTTCTTATCAGTAATTAAAATATATGGATTTTCTAAAACAGCTTCCATTTTATCATTATCAGTAACCATGTATTGTGATAGATAGCCACGATCAAATTGCATTCCTTCAACTACTTCAAGTTCAGTTTCGATACCTTTTGATTCTTCAATAGTAATCACACCATCATTACCAACTTTTTCCATCGCATCGGCAATATAGTTACCTACTTGTTCACTACCTGAAGATACTGCACCTACTTGGGCAATTGCTTCTTTAGAGTCAACAATAGCTGAAATATTGTGTAATTCTTCAACCGCTGCTTTAGTTGCTAATTCAATCCCACGACGAATACCTAATGGGTTGGCACCCGCAGTCACATTTTTCAAACCTTCACGTACGATAGCTTGGGTTAAAACAGTAGCTGTAGTTGTACCATCACCAGCGATATCATTTGTTTTTGATGCGACTTCAGAAACTAATTTAGCTCCCATATTTTCAAAGTGGTCTTCTAATTCAATTTCTTTGGCAATGGTCACACCATCATTGGTAATTAATGGTGAGCCGAATGATTTTTCTAATACAACATTGCGTCCTTTTGGTCCTAATGTTACCTTAACTGTGTCCGCTAATTTATCTACCCCACGTAGCATGGCTGCACGTGCGTCTTCTGCAAATTTAATTTCTTTTGCCATTATTTTTCACCTCAATCTTATTCTACAACGGCCATAATATCTTTAGCCGCAACGATTAAATATTCTTTTCCTTCATATTTCACTTCAGATCCAGCATATTTTTCAAACATTACCGTTTCGCCAACTTTTACTGGAACTTCAACTTTTGTACCATCTTTTAATACTTCGCCACTTCCTACAGCAATGACTGTACCGGTTTGTGGTTTTTCTTTGGCAGCAGAGGCTAATACAATCCCGCCAATTGTTTTTTCTTCTTCTTGTGCAACTTCAATAATTACACGATTTCCTAAAGGTCTTAACACAATGAATCCCTCCAAAAAAGATAAATATCTAGATATTAGCACTCTAAACAGTTGAGTGCTAACTACAAGTATTATATTACTCATTTTACGCTCTATTTGCAAGTATTTTGTCTAAAAAACTAAAAAAAGAAGATGCTTGACTATCTGAATCCTCAAGATAATCAAACATCTTTTATCTCTATAATGTAAAGGGTTCACACGCTGTATCTGGATTTGTATCATAAATATCAAAAGTCTCACCAACACCAAAATCATAACGTTTTAAGGTATCTTCCATTGTCATATGGGCTAGTTCAACAAGATTATTTTCACGACTTAAATGACCAAGATAGACACGTTTGGTTTTATCAGTTAAAACATCAGTCATCACTAAAGCGCCATCTTCATTAGACAAATGGCCCTTATCTCCTAAGATTCTTTGCTTTAAAGTCCAAGGGTAACCGCCCATTCGTAACATTTCTAAATCATGATTACTTTCAATTAAATAAGCATCGGCCCCTTTGATGACTCCTCGGATATAATCGCTGCAATAACCAGTATCTGTCAACATGACAAAAGACTTATTATCCTTATAAAAACGATAAAATTGTGGCGCGGCGGCATCATGTGATACACCAAAGCTTTCAATATCCATATCACCAAAAGTAATCTTTTTACCCATTTCAAAGATTTTTTTCTTTTCAACGGGAATTTTACCCAAGTGTTTATCCATGGCTTTCCAAGTTAGTTCATTTGCGTAGACTTCTAAATCATAACGCCGTGCTAAGACTCCTACCCCTTGAATATGGTCGGAATGTTCATGCGTCACCAAAATAGCATCTAAGTCTGCTGGATTTTTACCGACTTGCTGCATTAAGGATTCGATTTTTTTACCACTTAAACCAGCATCGACTAAAATCTTTTTTTCAGCCGTCTCTAAATATAAGCTATTCCCTGTCGAACCACTAGCTAAAATACTAATTTCAAAAGCTTGTCCTGTTTCCAAAAGTTCACACCTCTTTTATCTAAGGTCATTATACTGTAAAATTTATTTATTTTCTACTTTACGAACTGCAGCATTCGTAATGATACGATTACGAAAAGCATTGACTATTTCGACTTGCTCTTTTTTGTCTTCATGCCGTATTGACACAAACCAAGCAGGTACATAAACATTTTTCCCTCTCACTTGTAGTACCAATGTGTAAGCTAATTTCGACCATAAAATTTCATCATTTTTACTCAATTTATTATTAATATAAAGCGTCGTTAAAGCATCTTCCTCAGAGACTAGCGGCATTTTTTCGCGTAAAGCCGTTAAATTGCTCAAATGCATTTGCTGAATCTTTTCAAGGCGATAATTCTCATCATTTTTCTTTAACGTAAATTTAATTTGAGCAGTAATATCATTTATTGGAATGCCTTCATATTTCTGACAAGCATAAGCATCCAAATAGCCATCACTTTGTTGATGAATTTCGTCTTGATAGCGATAATCTTTTCCGAGGATAATCTCTTTCTGATTTGTTAATGTTTCACGAACCAATGTCGGAATCTGTCCTTTTTTATTGACGGATAAATCTTTTTCTGGGGTTAAAGAAAGTAAATTATCTTTCACACTACTTCGCAAAACATCGGCATTTTCTAATTTCTTTGTCTTTTTCATATTTTGCAATTCCGTATTTAAATTTGTCTGGGTAGCACTAAGATAATAACCATCCGTATGCTCAGATGAAATTTTGCCCTCATACTTGATTTTATCTTCTTTTAAACGCTGCGTAATTTTGATGGTAGAGGAATTATTGATTGGTGTCTGCTCATTTTGTGATTGTCTATAAATCGAAAACAAGAAAATATCTAAACAAAGGAAAGCGACCAGAAAAATTGCTTCTATTCGTTTGAAATCCATTTTTTAAGCCCCTTTCCCGTTTGATAAAATTTGTACCAATTCATCGTATGGTAGCCATTGATTTTGATAATAAGCAAACCAAGTCGGTGTTAAATCCACCACTCCAGTATCTTGTATTTCCTCCCACAAATAACCAATCGTCATTTCTGGTAATGCTTTGATACCTAAGGATTGCAACTTTTCACAAATGGTTAAAGCACCTGGCAGTGTTTTTGTCTTATCAGAAGGAATTGGAACTTGTAATGTAGTTAAATTCCCACTAATCTCCATATTTCTAGTATTTTCTTGACCTAAATCACTAAAGGAAACTACAATTTTTCCGTTATCATCTTTTCTAAATAATGGATATCCTTCGACAAACGCACGATAAATAATCTTCTTATCTTCACGTTGAAAGAAACGCAATTGTCCTAGGTTCGTTCCTAAGCGAGAGACATAATCCGCACTTACACTATACATATTCTGATTATGAAAATCCACTTGATTCGCACGAAAATGCAGCATTTGATCATTCAATGAAATAGACAGCATATCGCCTTGATGATTACTTAAGACCAAAGCATCATTTGTATCATCATTCACTTTGATATCACGTGTATTTAAAAAGAATGCATCACGAAAAAGTGTATAAGGTTGATCCGTTGAGATATAAGAGTATAACTGTAATTTGATAGGATCTTTACTATAAACTTGTCCGGAAACCATCTTAATTTCACCTTCATGCAATTGAAATTGTTTTTGATGCTTTTTAAGATAGTTTTCAATCTGGGTTAAATCCATTTGTACATGAAATTTGAACACTTGCTGGTCTTCGTGATTAATAAAGACTAGTTGCTTTTGCTTTAAATTCAATCTCATTTCATCAAAATAAATACTTTTTAGTTTCTGTTTATCGTTATTTGACAATCGTAATTGATAAACAGATAAATATTCATTTAAATTCATTTTTGACAAATAATCAAAAGAAATATAATTTTCCTTTGATAAATTTTTTAATAAAGATTCTTCATTTTCATAGGCATAGATTTGTAGACGACGAATTTCTTGATCTTTAAAAAAATGATGTAAAGATAATAAGATACTTGGTGAATTACTTATGTTAATTTGTTTATCATCGTGATATGCAACACTTGTAGGTAAAAATAATTCCTCTTTAGAACGAATATCTGTAATTTTTTGACTCAACTCTTGCTCTTGGCTTTCATCATTTCGTTCAGGAGATAACCAAATGAGATATGAAAGATAGAAACTCAAAGCAATCAATGTGACCAAACCTAAACGAATCCCACGACTCAAATATTTCAATCCCACCATTCCTCCTCAAACGGTTCATAAGGTAAACTGATATAAAACGTCGAACCATAATTTTCAATACTAGTAGCCCAGATAGTTCCGCCTAATGCTTTGACCACTTCTTTTGAAATCGCCAATCCCAAACCAGTTCCACCTTGTTTGCGTGCACGAGCTTTATCCACACGATAAAAGCGTTCAAAAATACGTGAAATATCTTTTTTAGGAATTCCTAGCCCTTGGTCGGTAATCGATAATATCACGTTATTATGTGTTTCCATTAAGCGCACGGTTATTTTTCCACCATCTGGAGAATACTTAATCGCATTATTCATAATATTATCAATGACTTGAATCATCCGGTCAGTATCCACTTCGACAAAAAGCGGTCTTTGCGTAAACTCTCGAACAATACGATACTTTTTCTCACTATTTGCAATAATTACGTCAAAACGATCTAAGACAAAATTCACTAATTCGTTAAAATTAACCATTTCAATATTTAGTTTTAAATTGTCATTGTCCATACGAGATAAATCAAGTAAATCATTAATCATCCGAATCATACGGTCTGTTTCATCCAAAGTAATTTTTAAAAACCGAGGAGCCATTTCTTGATCTTGCCAAGCGCCTTCACTTAAAGTCTCGATATAACTACGCATACTTGTTAAAGGTGTACGTAGTTCATGAGAAACGTTAGAAACAAATTCACGACGATCACGTTCATTTTGCTCTTGTTCGGTAACATCGTGCATAACGGCAACTAAACCCGAGATAAAACCAGACTCACGCCGAATCATCGAAAATTCCACACGAATAATCTTGTTATCCCCATAATTAGATTCATTTCGCTCAATTAATAACTCTTCTGTACTTTCTAAAATTTTCCGAAGAGTATAATCTTTTTCAATATCCAATAGATTCAATATATTTTGCCCAATCGCTGCCTCTTTAGAAATTCCCAATAAAGAAAGGGCCATATCATTAATTGTAATTACTTTGCCGCGGCGATCAGTAGCAACGACTCCATCTGACATATGTGATAAGACGCTATTCAAACGGTTTCTTTCAGATTCCATCGCATCTTGCGTTTCTTCTATTTGTTCAGCCAGCTGATTAAAAGTTAAAGCTAATTGACCTAATTCATCTTTTCCATGAACGGTAACTTTTCGACTGTAATCTCCTCTAGCAATTCGCAAAGCTTGTTCTCGCATTTCACCAATTGGTTGAGTAATCGAATGGGCAATCAATATCGCAACGACCATCGAAATACCGACTGCTAAAAGTGATGCAGTGACAAAAATAACCGCAATATTTTTAATTTGCTGATACTGGTCTTCAATATCACTCTTTACATACAGGGCACCTAAAACCGTATCCCCTGTCATTGACTGAATCGGATGGACATTAATAAGTACGCGACTGTGGGTATCTTTATCTGCTACTTTCATACTTTTAATCGTAAAATCATCTAGCTCTTGGTAATCATTCTTCTTACCAATCGCAGACTTACCTGAAACATCGGTCGTAGCTAAAACAATTCCTTTTTCATCCACCACACGCATCTCAATCATTTCACTCGTACTACTATTATCTAATAGCCGCTGAATATTTGCTTGAATCGTTTCATCATCCGCTTGATCTCGATCTAGCTCCGAAGACAGTGTGTTTGCCAAGGCAGCCACTTGGGTATCCATCCCTTTGGTAAAATTATCGACAATTGATTTTTCTAATCCGCGAATAAAATATGCCCCGATTATCTCGATTGAAATAAGTAAAATCAAGATAAATGTCAGGGCAATCTTAAAGTTCACCGATTGAAAAAAGCGAACTCTTTCTCTCATAAACTACTCCTGTTCTGGATTACGTAAAAAATAGCCAACCCCACGACGAGTTACTAAATAATTTGGATGACTAGGTTTATCTTCAATCTTTTCACGTAAACGACGGACAGTCACATCCACGGTCCGCACATCTCCAAAATAGTCATAACCCCAAACCGTTTGAAGTAAATGTTCACGTGTCATCACTTGTCCTAAATGTTTTGCAAGGTAGTGTAGTAATTCAAATTCACGATGCGTTAAAATGATTTCTTCTTCTTTTTTGGTAACCATATAAGCATTTGGGTGTATCGTTAATTCGCCCACCACTAAGTCTGCGTTTTGGTTTTCTTCTGTTTCTTTAGCAACTTGACCACCACGACGCAAATTGGCTTTCACCCGGGCTACCAGTTCACGATTAGAAAATGGCTTGGTCACATAATCATCCGCTCCAATTTCAAGTCCTAACACTTTATCAATTTCAGAGTCCTTCGCAGTAACCATAATAATTGGCATATCATAATTTTTACGGACCTCTTTTGCAACTTCTAAGCCATCAATTTTTGGTAACATTAAATCTAGCAAAATTAAATCAGGATGAATTTCTTCCACTTTTTGTAAAGCTTCTTCACCATCATATGCACTAAACACTTCATAGCCTTCTTTTGCTAAATTAAATTTAACGATATCAGAAATTGGCTTCTCATCATCAACGACTAAAATCTTTTTCATCTAGTTTCACCTCTATATTTAAACAGTTATTATTTTATATTGTTGAATATATAAACCTATTGAACATCTCAAAGATTATTATAGCCTATTTTGTAAAGAGTTTCATTAAAAGCAATGGGTTTATTTCTATTTTTAACATATTTTTTCACTAATTAGTAATAAAAAAAATCTATCTAGTAAAATACCAGATAGATTTATCGTAATATAATGGGTTGTGAGGGGCTCGAACCCGCGACCCGCTGATTAAGAGTCAGCTGCTCTACCAACTGAGCTAACAACCCGTATCGATTACTTTTACATATTAGCACTCCATTAAATAAAAATCAAGAGTTATATAAAACTTTTTTTCTATTTTTTTGTATTTTTTTCTTCGTGACAAGATTATTTAGATATGCTAAAATATATCTAGTCTTAGAAACTAGATAAAATGATTAATATAATTAATTTTTGTATTATAGATATTGGAGTGATATTGATGGATGAATTAAAACATGAACTTGCCTTATGGGGAGAGTCTTTGAGAGATTTCCACCTACCAAGATGGCAAGAATTACCCGATTTAGATCTTTATATGGACCAAGTCATTCAACTGGTAGATCAATATCTGATGCCCGTCATTCAAACAGAAAAGCATCCATTGCTAACACCTGCAATGGTCAATAATTATGTTAAAAAAGGATTGATTCCAGCACCTATCAAAAAAAGATATCAACGAAAACATTTAGCTTTTTTAATCGCAATTACCTTATTGAAACAAGTCATTACGATTTCAGAAGTAAAAAGTGGCATCTTATTTCAGGGAAAAGTTAGTGGAATCAGGGAAGCTTATGATTTATTTTGCGATGAACAGGAAAAATCCATTCAATTTATTATTAATCAAGCGCAATTAAGTACAATGAATTTGGCTATTCCGATTGAACTAGATAGAATCGCAGTACAGGCGGCTACTAGAGCTTTTGCAAATAAATTACTCGCTGAAAAAATGATTATCCTTCAAGAAAAATATATATTAACAGGAGAAGAAAAATATGAACAATAAAAAGATTGCCTTAGTGATTGATTCTGGCTGCGATGTGCCAATGGATATTGTAACTAACAAATCAATGTATATGTTACCTTTACAAATTATTTATTCGAATCAAACCTATATTGATAAAATAGATATCACTCCTCAAGAAGTTTATGACCGCTTTAAAGAAGAAATTCCAAAAACTTCTTTACCAAGTATGCAAACGATTCATGAAGTCTTTGAGCAAGTAAAAAAAGACGGTTATCAACAAGTGGTTGCTGTCACAATCTCTAGTGGTTTAAGTGGTACTTTTAATGCCGTTCGTTTAGTGAGTGAAGAATATCCGGAGTTAGACACCTTTGTACTTGATACGAAAAATATTGGAATTGCTGCCGGACTTCAAGCGATTCGGGCTGCAGAATATATCGAACTTGGTCTAGATTTTCAAACTATTCAACAAAAACTTGCAGAAGAAGTCTATAAAAACCGAATCTACTTTAATGTAGCTACACTCGAATATTTACAAAAAGGTGGCCGGATTGGCTTAGTTGCTTCAATCGTCGGTAATATGCTGAAGTTAAATCCCACCATTTCTTGTAATGAAGATGGAATCTATTACACAGTAGCCAAGTCTCGTGGACGCAAAAAAAGCTTAGAAACAACCTTAAAATTAACAGCAGAATTTTTAAAGGATGCAAAAAGTTATCGTCTCGCTGTGGCACATGGCGATGCTTATGAAGAAGGTCAATGGTTAAAAGCAGAATTAGCGAAGAGATTACCTCATGCAACAGAAATTCTATTTGGAGATATTTCGCCTGCATTAGTTGTTCACACAGGACCGGGTCTGCTTGGATTAGGCATTCAAATTTTAGATAATTAATCTCAAAAAAAGCAGCCTTCCAAATGAGGTGACCCCCAAAAGTTAGACTTTTTTACGAGACGACTCCGGTCGTCTCGTTTTCATTATGCAGCTAAAAGATGGAGCCTATATTGAACAGGACTCATCCATCCTAACTTTTCTTTTATTCGTTGTTCATTATAATACTTTATAAATCGTTCTATTTCCATTTTTAATTCCTCATAGCTATAGTAATTAACGCCATAGTATATCTCTTGCTTAAGCAGACCGAAGAAATTCTCCATTACGGAATTATCTAGACAGTTGCCCTTTCGAGACATGCTTTGAAATATTCGTTCTTCTTTTAGCCTGTGAGAGTATGCCTTCATCTGGTATGCCCAACCCTGGTCAGAATGGAATGTTCGTCTATAAGGGCAGTCTGAAGTGATTTCAATGGCTTTATCCAAGGCATTCATTACATTCTTTGCTGAAGGTTTCTTATCGATGCCGTAACTTAGTATTTCTCCATTACACATATCCATAAATGGATCTAAATACAGCTTATGCATTGTCATATGTCCTTTGACATCAACTTCATAATACTTAAATTCAGTCGTATCCGTTGTGATTTTTTGATGGGGTATGTGCGTATTAAAGCGTCTGCGAATTCTGTTGGGTGCAATGGTACCAGTCCTGCCCCTATAGGAACTATATTTCCTACTTTTGCGTGTGTAGGATGTCACCTGCAAGCCAAGTTTTTGAACTATTCGCTGAACCTTCTTTTTGTTGATGAGATATCCCTGATTATGAAGCTCTCCATGTATTCTACGATATCCGTAATCCTTATTATTCTTACGGATTTCTTGGATTTTTTCTTCAAGTTCTTTGTCAGGATTTTCTCTATCAAATCGTTTTTGCCAATACATATATGTTGCTTTAGGCATGCCTGTATAAGAGAGAAGGTCTTTTAGTTTGAATTCTCGTCGGAGACTGTTGATGACGAGTGCCTTTCTCTCATTTTTTCCTCGTCCTCTAAACGCAGCCTCCTCAGTTCTTTTAAAAAGGCATTCTCAATTCTCAATTTAAGAAGTTCCTCTTCTAGCTCTTTTACATGTTCTGCACTTGTATCAACAGAAGATTCTTCAACTGGTTTGTTTTGTGTATTGCCATTAGTTGTATTCAATGTTTTCTTTCGTCCCTTCTTGCGTGGTCTTAGGGCATCAGGACCAGCTGCACGAAAGCGACTCACCCAATTTGCGATCATACTTGGATTAGTAATTCCTTCTTGCAGAGCTAAATCTTGATATGAGATTTCACTTGATAAATATAACTCTACTATAGAAAGCTTCTTTTCAAAAGAATAAAAATCTTTTTTTCTAGAACGTTTTAATCCTTCATCGCCAAATGCATTGTAATTATCCACCCATAGTTTAACTTTATTATCAGATGGAATGCCGAACTTATTTGCAAGATAAGTATAACCACCTTCGCCATTAAGATAAGCATTTACAACTTGCTTTTTAAACTCAAAAGAATATTTGGACATAAAAATACCGACCTCCAATTATTAGATTTTATGGTCTAACTTTTTGGGGTCGGTACACAACTATTTTGGGAGACTGCTTTTTTTTAAATGTTTAAATATTTAACAATTATTTAGTCGATGGGTCAGTTGATTTTAGCGAATGTTTGACGGCACATTCACTCTCACAATGATCACAATGCCCTTTTGTTTGAAATTGTCTATAAAAAATACGCACAACAGCAACCAAAATCAAGACAGCTAAAATGAAAGTCGGTAAATTCATCCTTTATGCACCACCATTTCTTTTGCTAAATTTAGTTTATTTTGATAAGTTGACTTGAAAATCAGTAAATAGACAAAATAAGCTGCAGCCATTAATGAAAGACAGGTCCAAACATTTAAACTTCCGCCTTCAAAGAACAAATGACCAAACTGATAAATCATCATACTGATCACATACGCAAACCCACATTGATATAAAATAGCTAGCCAGGTCCACTTCACACTCGTCATTTCCCGATGAATCGCTCCAATTGCCGCAAAACATGGTGCGCAAAGTAAATTAAAAGTTAAGAACGCATAGGCAGAAACAGCCGTAAAATCTAAATGCATTGCTTGCCAAAATTCTTTACCGGTTTCAGAGACTTCACTCGCATTTTTATATAAAATACCAAATGTGTTAATGACATTTTCTTTGGCAATTAAACCTGTCATTGAAGCCACGGCCCCTTGCCAATTGCCCCACCCAAGTGGAATAAATAAAGGAGCAAGTAGATGACCAAAACTAGCCAAAATACTTTGATTGGCAGCCACCATTTGTAAGCGGAAATTAAAGTTCATTGTAAACCAGATAAGCACACTGGTCGCAAAAATAATCGTTCCTGCTTTTTTCACAAAAGAATGTCCACGTTGCATCATTTGTAAAAAGACATTCTTCATTTGTGGAAAATGATAAGGTGGCAATTCCATAATAAATGGTGTCGCTTCTCCACTAAATAGTTTTGTCTTTTTCAAACTTATTGCCGATAAGATAATCGAAATGATACTAACAAAATACGCTGATGGTGCGACCCAACTATGATGAGGGAAAAAAGCACCAGCTACTAACCCAATAATTGGCAACTTAGCAGAACATGGCATAAAAGTGGTTACCATGATTGTTAAGCGGCGGTCTTTTTCGCTTTCAATGGTTCGTGTCGCCATCACACCCGGAACCCCACAACCAGTTGATACCAAGATTGGGATAAATGATTTTCCTGAAAGGCCAAAACGACGTAACATTCGGTCCATGACAAAAGCAATTCGAGCCATATAGCCACAATCTTCCAAAATAGCTAAACAGAAAAATAGCACTAATAATTGCGGTAAAAAGCCTAACACTGCTCCGACACCTGCGATAATTCCATCAACAATCAACCCCTGCATCCAAGGCGCTACTTGCCAACTTTCCAAAATTTTGGTTGTCAAATCAGGAACCCACTGACCAAAAAGCACCTCATTAATCCAATCAGTTCCCATTGTGCCGACAGTTTGAATGGATAAATAGTAAACAGCCCACATCACAAAGGCAAAAATTGGTAATGCTAGGAAGCGATTCGTTACTACTCGATCAATCTTGTCACTAAAACTTAACTCAAAACTCGTATGCTTAACTAGACACAGTGCAGTAATGCGACTAATTGCTTCATAACGCTCATTAATGATAATCGCTTCAGCTGTATCATCAAATATCTTTTCAGTGATTTCGATGATTTCTGCAATTTCTTTTTGCTCTGCTGGTGTTAGCGTTAGTCGGGCATTGACTAATTCATCACGTTCAAAAAGTTTAATCGTCACGAAACGCAAATGTTGTTTAGAAACTTTTCCTTCTATTATAGTAGCAATTTCATTTAAGGCTGCTTCCAAACGATCATCATAAGTGACAGTATTGCCAATTTGGGGATTAGCAATCATTTTTTCACACGCCTTAGTTAGTTCCTTCATCCCTTGCTTTTTTAAGGCACTCATCGCAACAGCTGGTAGACCTAAAGCATAACTTAATTTTTCAATATTCAATTTTTGGTCCGATTTTTTGACAATATCCATCATATTTAAGCCTAAAATCATCGGTAAGCCGAATTCCATCAATTGCAAAGTAAGATATAAATTGCGCTCTAAATTGGAAGCATCAATAATATTAATAATGCCACTTGCATCATTCGTATATAGATAATCTCTAGCAACGACTTCTTCAGGTGAATAAGAAGATAAAGAATAAATCCCAGGCAAGTCTTGAATACAGATAGTTTTATTTTGCTTTAACAATCCTGATTTACGTTCGACTGTGACTCCGGGCCAATTTCCTACAGATTGGTTAGAACCTGTTAATACATTAAAAGTACTCGTCTTACCACTATTCGGATTTCCTACTAAGGCAATCTGTTTATTCATCTTCACTCACCTGTCTTTCCACCAATATCAATGTTGCTTCAGCTTTTCGCAAACTTAAATTATAGCCGCGTAAAACCACTTCTATTGGATCTCCCAAAGGCGCAACTTTGCGTACTAATATTTCGACATTTTTCGTCACACCCATATCCATCAATCGGCGTTTTACTGCACCTTCTCCATGGATGCTAATCACTTTCACGCGTTCACCGATTTTCACTTCATCTAAAGGAATCCACTGCACACGCGTCTTTTTTTCAGTAATTTCAATTTGTGATAATATTTCCGTGGCCAATGCTAAGCGCGAATTTTTCAATACAATGACGCCACTTTCTTTTGATAATTGAATCAAGACGACTTCACTTTTAGGAACAATACCTAAATCTTGTAGACGCTTGGTTACTTTTTCATCCGTTTTAATCTTTGAAATTTCATATGTCTGATGCATGTTTGCTTGTAATATATTCATTTTGTTACCTAATTTCATTTCTATTTTTACAATTGAGAATTATTATCAATAGAATACGCCAAAAACATTGAAATGTCAATTATTTGTGATTTATTTCACAAAATAAGAATGATTCTAAATTGCTTCATTGCAAAAATCTTGCTTTTAGATAAAATATTTTGAAATATAATCAAGGAATTTGGAAAAGATAATTTTAATCATAAGGAAGTGTTTATTCATGCCAAAAAATCGAATGGAAGCTTTTAGCGATGGTGTGTTAGCAATTATCATTACAATTATGGCACTCGAATTACACACGCCAAAAGACTTTACTTTTGAAGCAATCAAAGAAGTTATCCCCACTTTTTTGCCTATATTTTAAGTTATTTATATATAGGTATTTATTGGAATAATCATCATCATCATCTAATCTCGACTTTAGAAAAGGTCTCAGGAAAAATTTTATGGTTAAATCTACATTGGCTATTTTGGATGTTGCTTTTACCAGTTACGACAAGTTGGTTAGGTGCACATTTATTTAAAACTGCCCCAACATTTATGCATGGCTTTGTTTTATTTATGTGTGCTATTTCTTATTACCTACTGCAAAATGCCATCCTCGATACCCATGAAGAACATTCATTAATTAAACAACTATTTTATTTGGACGCGATTTGAAGGCAAAGATTTCTATTACCTCTTACCTCCTATCCGCTTTATTGGCTTTTGTTGCACCGATTGCAAGTTACGTATTATTATTCTGTATCACACTATTATGGATTATACCGGATACACAAATTGAGAAAATATATAAATAATTATTACTTTGAATTAGATTGCATCATAGAATAACTAATTTGACTAGACAAGTTTTCTTCCTTATAAACACATAGGGATAACTTGTCTTTTTCTTTTGTCAATAGGATAGGCTAGATTTCCGGTAAATGTTTCATATCTTTCTTTTGTTTCATATTTCTTGTGCTTGACAAGTTGACACTATACTATATCTTGTGGATGACTCTTGCTTATTTTGTGAATCTAACTATACAAATTTTTGAATATCCACAGTTTAAAATCACAACTTAATATTCTGCAATAAAAATGAAAGCTTAAAATACTAGTCATTGAATTGCTTTCATGAAAATATACAAAACATTCATTTGTATACATTTTTATTGTGAAATACTATCTATTGTGTTTATTCACAAAATCAACCACTATATATTGTGTTTTTATAGTTGACATTTCGTCAAAGAGCATTATACTAATGATATAAAGATTAACGGAGGAAGCAGTCATGAGTATTAAACTATTTTCGAAAAATAATTGTATGCAATGTAAAATGGCAAAACGCTTTTTAACACAAAATCAAATCAGCTTTGAAGAAATCAATATTGATATTCAACCAGAAGCAATTGATTGGCTAAAAGAAAATGGATTTCAAACCGTTCCTGTGGTGACTTCTGACGTAGCTACGATTGTCGGTTTCCGTCCAGATCAATTGAAGTTATTAGCCTAGACAAAATGATTAAAATCATTTATATTCATATGTATAATTGAATGATTTGTATGTTACTAAATAACTACAAATCTTTTTTTATGTTTCATTAAAAAAACAAAAAGGTTGTGAGCGGATGAGTTTAAAAGCACTGAAAGATGTCAGTTACTTTAAATTAAATAATGAAATTAATCGACCAGTGAATGGCCAAATTCCTCTTCAAAAAGATCAAGAAGCACTGCAGGCATTTTTTGAAGAGAATGTAAAACCAAATACGATGACTTTTTCTACTATTAAAGAAAAGTTGGATTATTTAACTACACATGATTACCTTGAAACCGAATTTTTAGCAAAATATAATTTAGCATTTATTGAGAAACTATATACTTATTTATTTGAACAAAATTTCCGTTTCAAATCATTTATGGCAGCTTATAAGTTTTATTCTCAGTACGCCCTTAAAACCAATGATGGGACCACTTATCTAGAAACTTATGAAGATCGCGTCGCCTTTAATGCCCTTTATTTTGCAGATGGTAATGAAGAATTAGCCTTAGCTTTAGCCGATGAAATGATTCATCAACGTTATCAACCAGCAACACCTTCCTTTTTAAATGCCGGTCGTAAACGTCGTGGCGAATTAGTGAGTTGCTTTTTAATCCAAATTACCGATGATATGAACTCTATTGGACGTGGGATTAACTCTGCCTTGCAATTATCACGTATCGGTGGTGGTGTCGGAATTACACTGTCAAACCTACGTGAAGCCGGTGCCCCAATTAAGGGTTATGAAAATGCAGCTAGCGGTGTGATGCCAGTAATGAAATTATTTGAAGATAGTTTTAGTTACTCCAACCAGCTTGGTCAACGTCAAGGCGCTGGGGTGGTTTATCTAAATGTCTTTCATCCAGATATTATCCAATTTTTATCTGCTAAAAAAGAAAATGCTGATGAAAAAATTCGCGTAAAGACCCTTTCGCTAGGTGTATTAGTACCTGATAAATTCTATGAGCTTACACGCAAAAATGAAGATATGTACCTATTTAGTCCATATAGCATTGAACGAGAATACGGCGTCCCATTCTCTTATATCGATATTACAAAAGAATATGATAATCTAGTGGCTAATCCTAATATTCGTAAAACTAAGATTAAAGCCCGTGATTTAGAAAATGAAATCTCTAAATTACAACAAGAATCAGGTTATCCATATGTCGTAAACTTAGATACAGCCAATCGTGCCAATCCAATTGACGGAAAAATTATCATGAGCAATCTATGTTCAGAAATTTTACAAGTTCAACAACCTTCTATTTTAAATGGTAAACAAGAATTTGAGGTTTTAGGTACAGATATTAGCTGTAACTTAGGCTCAACCAATATCGTCAATTTAATGGAAAGTCCTGACTTTGGTAAATCTGTTCGTGTGATGACGCGTGCCTTAACCTATGTCACGGATGCTTCAGATATCGATGTAGTTCCTTCTATTAAAAATGGGAATGCTTTAAGTCATACAATCGGTTTAGGTGCCATGGGCTTACACACCTATTTTGCGAAACATCACATGGCATATGGTTCAAAAGAGTCCATTGAATTTACCGATATTTACTTTATGCTTTTAAATTACTGGACCATTTATGAAAGTATGCAAATTGCCAAGGAACGCAAACAAACTTTCCATCACTTCGAAAAATCAAAATATGCTGATGGTAGCTATTTTGAAAAATATGTAACTGGGCAATTCCAACCAAAATCTGAAAAAGTAAAGGCCTTATTTGAAGGTATCTTTATTCCAGATGGACAAGCCTGGACTGAATTAGCACAACTCGTACAAAAATATGGAATGTATCATCAAAATCGCCTAGCAGTTGCACCAAATGGTTCAATTTCTTATATTAACGATACCAGTGCCAGCTTACATCCAATCACCCGTTTAATTGAAGAACGTCAAGAAAAGAAAATTGGAAAGATTTATTATCCTGCCCCATTACTTTCTAATGACACAATTAAATATTACACTTCTGCTTATGATATGGATATGCGTAAAGTAATTGATGTGTATGCCACTGCGCAACAACATATCGACCAAGGCATGAGTTTAACACTATTTATGCGCTCAGAAATCCCAGCGGGTCTATATGAATGGAAAACAACAACCAAACAAACAACGCGTGATTTAAACATTTTACGTCACTACGCTTTCCACAAAGGAATTAAATCGATTTATTATATTCGTACTTTCACAGATGACGCAGAAGAAATCGGTAGCAACCAATGTGAAAGTTGTGTCATCTAAAAAGGAGTGAAGAAAATGGCAGAAACTTATTATGCAGCGATTAACTGGAATGAAATTGAAGATATTATCGATAAATCTACTTGGGAAAAATTAACAGAACAATTTTGGTTGGATACACGTATTCCCTTATCCAATGACTTAGATGACTGGCGTGGACTTTCTGAATTAGAAAAGACCACAGTGGGACATGTATTTGGTGGCCTAACCCTTTTAGATACAGTCCAATCAGAAAGTGGGATGGAGCATTTACGCAAAGATGCCCGCACGCCACATGAAGAAGCCGTGTTGAACAATATCCAGTTTATGGAATCTGTGCACGCAAAAAGTTACTCTTCTATTTTCAGTACTTTGAATACCAAGTCTGAAATTGAAGAAATATTCGAATGGACGAATACGAATCCCTATTTACAGAAAAAAGCCGAACGAATTAATGAAATCTATAAAAACGGCACGGCGCTAGAAAAGAAAGTAGCCAGCGTCTTTTTGGAAACTTTCCTTTTCTATTCAGGTTTTTATACGCCACTTTACTACTTAGGAAACAATAAATTAGCAAACGTAGCGGAAATTATTAAATTAATTATCCGTGATGAGTCCGTACATGGCACTTATATCGGCTATAAATTCCAATTAGGTTTTAATGAATTATCTGCTGAAGAGCAAGAAAACCTACGTGATTGGATGTATGATTTACTTTATGAATTATACGAAAACGAAGAACGCTACACGGAAGAACTTTATGATGAATTGGGCTGGACAGATGAGGTCAAAACTTTCCTACGTTATAACGCCAATAAAGCATTGATGAACTTAGGACAAGATCCACTCTTCCCAGATACTGCTAATGATGTCAATCCAATCGTAATGAATGGGATTTCAACAGGTACAAGTAATCATGATTTCTTCTCTCAAGTCGGCAATGGTTATCTTTTAGGTACCGTCGAAGCAATGAAAGACGAAGATTATCTCATCGGTATGTAAAAAATAGACAGCTTGAAGGAATACTTCTGGCTGTCTATTTTTTCATCTAAAATCAGTCTTTTGTACAATTGTCTAAGAAACTAATTCTTGATATAATCGAATTAAGAAAATTATTACGAGGTGATGATATGGGATTATTTAACGGTTTATTAGGTAATGCAAGTAAAATGAATATCGATGTAGCTCAAAAGGAGTTACAAGATGTCTTAATGCCTGAGGAAAAAGTTGATTTAGCCTTTAAACTTGTCCGCGATTTATTAGTTTTTACTGAAAAAAGACTAATTATTGTCGACAAACAAGGCATGACTGGCAAAAAAGCGGAATATAAGTCCATTCCTTATCGCTCTATTTCACGCTTTTCAGTGGAAACAAGTGGTCATTTTGACTTAGATGCTGAGTTAAAAATTTGGATTTCTAGTGCCGAACTACCTGCTGAAAGCTTACAATTCAGAAGTGATGATAGCATTGTGGCCATTCAAAAAGCATTGGCCCAAGCAGTCTTAAACTAAACTAAAAGAGAACTAGTCCTTTAATTGTTGCGACTAGTTCTCTTTTTTAATTCTCATAAAAATGCAATGGCTTGTCGATATTTTTCTGCTCTTTTGCGATCGATTTCTGTAACAGTAGTTAATCTTGAAAGATCAGAATTATGCTGCAAATCGGCCAACTTTACTTGTCTAGCTAAAGGATTTTGCTTTACACGTAATATATATTCTTCGTATTTTTCATTACGTTTCTTAGTTAGGATTCCAACGGCTTGAACAACCTCTTCAGGTAAACCCTTCTTGCGTAAATCCTCCAGTGTCCAATCCGAATCTTCTACTACATCATGCAACAATGCCACCGTTTTAGCCAGCTCACCTTCTACCAAACTTGCAACAAAGAGTGGAGGTTGGATATAATCCACCCCTGCTTTATCAACTTGACCTTTATGCGCATCCCTTGCTATTGCTAAAGCCTATTGATATAACACCATTTTCCCACCTCCTATTCTCCATTTCATCTTACACTTCTCATTCTAAATCTATTTTTTTTAAATTCCAATTGCTTTTTTCTAGAAAATAATATAAGATACATTTGTTATAAAAAGGAGGCAGCATTATTATGAATGAATCTTATTTTGATGGTGGTTTAGCTACCTATATCGGCACTTATCTACTGGCGGCAATAATTACAATTTGTACACTTGGCATCTGCACACCGTGGGGAATTTGCCTGCTGTATAATTGGAAAATCAAGCATACTGTCATCAATGGACGCAGACTTTATTTCGATGGAACCGCTATGCAATTATTTGGTAGCTGGATCAAATGGTTTCTACTCACCATTATTACTTTAGGTATTTATAGTTTTTGGCTCAATATCAAGCTAGAACAATGGAAAGTCAAACATACACACTTTATCTAATACGTTTACGGAGGACTTATGATAATGAAATACTTCTATATCCTGATGCTCCTCTTTAGTTTAATTTGCTTGTTTTTAGCAGTATCCAATTCACTCCCTTCATGGCTTGCTGCAATATATGCCATTTGCTTTGTGGGAATGATTATCAAGAGAATGAAAAATAAGAAGTAGTATCCATATCCAAACATACCAGAGTGAACTACTCACCACTTAGCTAAACCTAACGGTTCTTAACGCTTGAAGTGGGAGCTTCTTGGGAATAGAGCATACTTGATAGCTTATTTCTTCACTAACAGCGGTTTCTCTTATTTACCAAGCTATCCCCGTAGTTCCTACGGTTTTTTGATTGTGCCTAAGCTGAAGTTTGTATTCTTAGACCTTCGGTCAGTATATTGATACTAGCGTTGATATCTCGGTCATGATGAGTATGACAAATAGGGCAAGTCCATTCTCGAATATCGAGCGGTTTCTTACCGTCTTTATGTCCGCATCCTGAACAAATTTGACTAGATGGAAACCACATATCCACTTTGATGATTTCACGTCCATACCAGTCCGCTTTGTATTGCAACTTAGCCACAAAGCTAGACCAAGATACATCAGAAATACTTCTTGCTAATTTATGATTACGCAACATACCTTTTACGTTTAAGTCTTCAATACAGATAATATCGTGATTTTTGATAATTTCTGTACTTAACTTATTCAGAAAATCAGTACGTTGATTCATTACTTTTTCATGCAATCTAGCTACTTTGAGTTTTTGTTTTTGGTAATTTTTAGCTTCAGATAAAGGGATACCTTTTTTCTTAGCTAATAAGGCACGTCTAGATAACTTGCGTTGTTCACGTTTTAATTTCTTTTCCATTTTGGACGTGAATTTATTATTATCAATTTTTTGTCCATCTGAAAGAATCGCAAAGTCTGTAATACCTAAGTCAATACCAATGGCAGAATTGGTTTTAGGTAACTCGCTAATTTCTTCTTTACATAACAAAGAAATATAGTATTTACCACTAGAATGCCGTGATATTGTAGCAGATTTAATCATCCCTTTTGGTTGTCTATGAAGCTTAATTCTTATTAATGATTTCAATTTAGGAACTTTTATGAATTTATTATCAATCAAAGCAACTGTACCATTTTGATTATTCGTTGTATAACTCTGAATAGGATTTTTCTTACTTTTGAAACGTGGAAATCCAACGGATTTATTCCGAAAAAAATTCTTGTATGCTTTATCTAAATGAAGTTGGGCATTGGCCAAAGCAAGGCTATCCACTTCTTTCAGAAATGGAAATTCTTCCTTATATTTAGCCGGTGTTGGAAAAATCATTTTTTTAGAAGGAGCATTTTTAACTTCTTCATACGCCTTTTTTCGGTCATTAAGCATTAGATTGTAGACCTTACGAACGCAGCCGAAAGTTTTGGCAAAGAAGATTTCTTGTTCCTCTGTTGGATAGATTCTGAATTTGTACGCTTTTAGTCGTTCCACAAAGTTCACCTGCTTTCTATTTATGATTGTTTCCTTGATTTTGGATGTATTTCTTTATCACATCAATTGGTGCTCCACCAGTCGTCAACAGACAAAAACTTTTAGACCAAAACTGTTCTTTCCAAAGAAACTGTTTGACTCTTGGAAAATCGCGTTTTATCAATCTTGAACTAGCGCTTTTATAGGCGTTGATGAATTTTGTCAATTCTGTTTTAGGATGAGCTTTGAACATGACATGAATATGGTCTTTATCATGATTCCACTTAACTAAAGTAATATGATACGATTCTGAAATTCTTTCAAAAGTAGCTTTAGCATAATCAGATATGTCATCATCAATCACTTGTCTGCGATATTTAGTTACTAAAATAAGATGGTAATAAAGAAGGAACACTTCTAATATAGACTGATTTTAACATAGAACGAAATAAACAGACAATGTAATGTATTGTCGGTCTTCGAGTTACCAACAGTAACCCTCATACCGAATGGCATTCATCAACCACCTATAGAGGATGGGCGACTTCTGCCTGAATTACGTTAAAAAAATGAAACACAACGGATGTGAATAGTTAATGCTTAAGTTAATTATTGTAAGTTTTATTGCTATAATCGTTGTTCTTTTTGTCAGATTGTCATATTTAAAATATATCAAGCAAGATTTAGTGCAAGAATTAGATGAACTTGAACACAAACAGAAAATGAAAAAGGGTGAAACTAAAATCTGAAAAAAAGCCATACCATAATTAAATTAGAACGAATCCCTTTTGACTAGCAAGCACTTATTGTGTATATTTTACTTATTTCCATAATTATTTGGCTTATCATAAAATAAATAAACCAACGAGACTGCTGATATATTCGTAAAATACCTTCAAATTAATTAAAATTTCAAATGGCATTCAAACGCAAAAATCGACACTCCAGAGAAAAGCTAGAGTGCCGATAAACGTTGCTATAACAATGTTTTGAATGAAATTCTCGTGCAAAGACGAAATTAATTTGTGAAACCGTACTTTTTGTTGAAACGATCCACGCGTCCGTCTGCTTGAGTGAATTTTTGACGACCAGTGTAGAATGGGTGTGAATCTGATGTCACTTCGACACGGATTAATGGATAAGTGTTTCCATCTTCCCATTCAACTGTTTCGTTTGAAGTTTTAGTTGAACCTGATAAAAATTTGAATCCTGTTGTAGAATCCATAAATACTACTGGATGGTAATCTGGATGAATATTTGCTTTCATGTTTTTCTCTCCTTTGCCCTGGTCCATTTGCTGAGCCAGAGTTATTCTTCGTTGACATACAACAAATTTATCTTAGCAAAATCCATTTGTACTGTCAATCGTTTTAGCTAATTTTTCTTGATATAACGTCTGTTTGGTCGGATGGTTTTTTCTTCATTCTCAAAAGTAATATCTTGAAAGGCCTGGATAAATTCTTCATTATTCTTCGTTTTACGCAAAATCTGAATAAATTGCTCAGTATAATCCAACGAGTCACCGACCATATTCTTACGTAAGCGCCAAGTCTCTTCTAGTTGTTCTTCTGACATCAGTAAATCTTCTTTACGTGTACCTGATTTCTTCATATCAATAGCTGGGAAAATACGACGTTCAGCTAGTTGACGAGAAAGCTGTAATTCCATATTTCCTGTACCCTTGAACTCTTCATAAATGACATCATCCATGCGGCTCCCCGTATCCACTAAGGCTGTAGCTAAAATTGTTAAACTACCTCCTTCTTCAATATTACGGGCTGCCCCAAAGAATTTTTTAGGTTTATACAAAGCAGCCGGATCAATCCCACCACTTAAGGTACGACCACTTGGCGGAACAACCAAATTATAAGCACGAGCAAGACGGGTAATACTATCCATCAAAATCACAACATCGCGCTTATCTTCTACCAATCGCATCGCTCGCTCTAAAACTAACTCCGAAACGCGTGTATGGTTGCTTGGCTGTAAATCAAAGGTAGAATATACAACATCCCCTTTGACACTGCGTTCTAAATCGGTCACTTCTTCCGGGCGTTCGTCAATTAAAAGCACAATCAACTCGACCTCTGGATGATTTTCGGTAATCCCATTGGCAATTTCTTTTAAAATCGTGGTTTTTCCGGCCTTTGGAGGTGCCACAATCAAACCACGTTGTCCAAATCCAACGGGCGCAAACATATCAATCATTCGTGTAGTTAACATATTGCCTTTTGTTGATAATTGAATTTGTTTATTTGGATATAGAGGTGTCAATGCCGGAAAGTATGGTCGTTGTTTTGCTTCTTCAGGATCTTTTCCATTCACACTTTCAACATGCATCAAGCCATAATAACGTTCACTTTCCTTGGGTGGGCGAGCTTTTCCTGCCACTTTATCGCCAATTCGCAACCCGAAACGTCGAATTTGCGAAGAAGAAATATAAATATCTTCAGCACTCGGGCCATAGTTAATTGGTCGCAAAAATCCATAGCCGTCTTGATGGGTAATGTCTAAGATACCTTCCATATAGAAGAAACCTTGCTTTTCTGCCTGTGCACGGATAACTGCTAGTGAAAGTTCTTTTTTATTCATTTGACTGTAGTAAGGAATCTTAAACTCGCGTGCATATGTATAGATTTCTTTTAAAGTTTTGTTTTCTAACTCAGCCATTGTTAAATAATCACTCACGCCCGAATCACTCCTCAATCATTTGAATATCTGCCCCTAAAGCAGTTAGTTTTTCAATAATATGGTCATACCCACGTAAAATATTTTCTACTTTGGAAATCTTTGTCGTACCCTCTGCCATTAAGCCCGCAATCACAAGACAAGCCCCGGCACGTAAATCAGAAGCGGCTACCTCTGCCCCAGTTAAATGCGCTGTATGACCTAGGTACATGTAATTTCCTTCAACTCTTGCATCGCCACCCATACGCGCCAATTCCGGAATATGGCCAATACGTTTAGGATAAATGGTATCGATGATTTCTGATGTTCCTTGGGCTTTAAACAGTAATGGTGTAATTGGTTGTTGTAAATCCGTTGCAAATCCCGGATATGGGAAAGTTTTCACGCTGATTGGATTTAACTTTTCTGCAGGATGGACATAAATACTATCTTCAGAAATATCCATTCGCACACCCATTTCTTCTAATTTAGCAATAAAACTTTCTAAGTGTTCAAAAATCACATTTTTTACAGTCACACCTTGACCTACTGCAGCTGCCATTGAAAGATAGGTACCTGCTTCAATACGGTCTGGAATAATCATATGACGGCACCCATGTAAATGCTCGACCCCTTCAATTCGGATTTCATTGGTTCCAGCACCACGAATTTTCGCACCCATATTATTTAATAAAGTCGCTACATCGATAATTTCAGGTTCGCGAGCCGCATTTTCAATAATCGTCTTGCCTTTTGCCTTCACAGCTGCTAGCATCACATTAATTGTAGCCCCAATCGAAACCATATCCATATAAATACGTTCTCCTTGAAGCCCTTTTTCATCAGTACGTAAATACATCGCACCTTGTTCGTTGGTCACTGTAGCACCTAAAGTTTCAAATCCTTTAATATGCAAATCAATTGGACGAGGACCTAAATTACAGCCACCAGGTAAGCCAACAACTCCTTCACCAAACTTTGCTAATAATGCGCCCATAAAATAGTAGGAAGCACGTAAGCTATTGATTTTACCACTTGGCATCGGAATAGAGACAATTTCTCTTGGGTCAATTTCTAAAGTATTATTTTCAAACTTCACTTTTACACCCATAATTTCCAAGATTTCCATTAATGAGTGAACATCTTGAATATCCGGAACACCTTCTAAGGTTACTGGAGAATCCGCTAAAATAGCAGCCGGAATTAAGGCCACTGCACTATTTTTAGCTCCTGATATCGTTACTTCTCCTTTTAATGGACGATTTCCATTAATGACTATTTTTTTCATATATATTCACCTTTAACTAAAGAATTATTGCGAGATTTTTACTCATCCTTAATATTTTATCATAGAAAATCTTTAGAAAAAAGAAATAAGAATAAACTCTTAAAAAAACATTCGTCTATTTAATTTATCTATTAAAGCAAAAAAACAGATACCTTTACAATGATATCTGTCTATTATTATCTATTAATCTAGTTGATAGACGGAAATAATTTGCCCATTATCAGAACCGTATCGAATCTCAGCTAAAAAACAAGGAATACCACTATTAAAATAGGTAGTTTGTTCAATATTAAGAATTACCTGGTGATCATCCACACATAAATATTTTTGGTCATAAAAATCTGGAAAATCGGCGGTAATTTTTAATAATGATTTAGACAATTTCTGCTTCGTTTGAATATATATGTATTCGTAAAGTGAATCTTCCAAATCATCTATTTGTAATTCTGGAAAATATTTTTGAGGAATTAATAAATATTCTATACGTAAAGGTTCATTATTCACATATCTTAAACGAGTAATATCATATACCAATTCGTTTGGTTTAAGCAGTAATATCGCTGCTTCATCCTCATCAAGCGGACGGACATCAAAAGAAATCATCCGACTACTTACTTTATAATCTTTAGATGATACTAAATGCATATCAATGTCTTTGTTTTGATTTGTCATATAATCAGAATATAGGACTCCTGCATCTTTGACAATTGTCCCGACCCCTTTTTTTGACAATAAAAAGCCCTCCATCGATAAAACTCGTAAGGCTTTTTGTATCGTTATTCTACTCGTATGATACCGTTTAGCCAAGTCAAATTGTTTCGGTAAATAATCTCCAGCATGATAATAACCCGATTGAATTTTTTTTCGGATATCAGCGGAAATTGCCTTATATCCATAATCCCCCATATCAATCCCTCGTTCATAAAAAAACAAGAATATACAATTAAATATAATATTCACTTTTATCTACAATACTATTATACACCAAATAAATATAAAATGTATCAGTATAAATTAAATAATCATATTATCTTGACAATAATATGGAATAGTTAGATTGAAAGGTGTAAAAAAAACATCACCTACAAAAAATGTAGATGATGCTTTAATTTGCAATTTGCGTAAATTAATTAAGCTTTGTTAGCTGAACCGAACCAGTCAATGTGTTCTTCAGCATCTTTAACGATAGCTGCTTTACCAGGAGCTAATAATTTACGTGGGTCGAATCCTTTACCTTCTAAATCTTTACCAGCTTCGATATATTCACGAGTAGCTTTAGCAAATGATAATTGGAATTCAGTGTTAACGTTAACTTTAGAAACACCCATTTTAATTGCTTTTTCAATTTGTTCTTGAGGAATACCTGATCCACCATGTAATACTAATGGTACATCGTGACCTACAGCATCAGCAATTGCTTGTAAGTGATCAAAAGCAAGACCTTGCCAGTTTTCTGGGTATACACCGTGAATGTTACCAATACCACAAGCTAAGAAGTCGATACCTGTAGCAACGATTTGTTTACATTCTTCGATATCAGCTAATTCACCAGCACCGATAACGCCGTCTTCTTCACCACCAATTGAACCAACTTCACATTCAACAGAAACACCTTTAGCATGTGCTTTAGCTACAACGTCTTTTGCTTTTTCTAAGTTTTCTTCAAATGGTAAGTGAGAACCATCAAACATAACTGAAGTGTATCCAGCTTCGATACATTCTAAAGCTGCTTCGTATGTACCATGGTCTAAGTGTAAAACTACTGGCACAGTGATGTTCATTGATTCGATTAAGTTTTCTACTAAGTTTTTAACAACTTTATAGCCACCCATGTATTTAGCAGCACCCATAGAAGTTTGGATTAAAACTGGCGCATTCTTAGCTTGAGCAGCTTCTAAGAGCGCTTGAGTCCATTCTAAGTTATTTGTGTTGAACGCACCTACAGCGTATCCACCTTTACGTGCTGCCTTGAAAATTTCAGTACCTGATACTAATGGCATAATTAATTCCTCCTAAGTATTAGAAAAACTTTTATTTGTTAAGCTATACTTAACCAACATGTATATTTTAGCAAAATTTTTCACGAATTACTAGCATTATCGCTATAAAAATTTAACTTTTTTCAAAAATAACCGAAAAGAACAGCTTTTCATTTCGAAACATTTTCTGAAAATAAAATTAAGCACCCGACAATTGGCCGAGTGCTAAAAATAAATTATTGATGATTATCTAAAGAAGCTTTAACAAAGGCTTTAATTAAGCGTTGTGGACGGTTCGGACGAGAAATTAGTTCTGGATGGAATTGGCAACCAACGAAGAATTTTTTCTCTGGTAATTCCACGATTTCCACTAAGCGATTGTCTGGGGAAACCCCTGAAAAGACTAGACCGTGTGCTTCAAACATTTCACGGTATTTATTATTGAATTCATAGCGATGACGATGACGTTCTTGTACGACTTCTTGATTATCGTAAGCCGCGGCTGTTTTGGTGCCTTTTTTCAATTTGCAAGGATATAAACCTAAACGTAATGTACCACCTAAGTTTTCAACATTTTCTTGGTCAGCCATTAAGTCAATAATATTATTTTTAATCCCTGGATGATTTTCAGCGGTATGCGCATCTTCTAAACCGACGACATTGCGGGCAAATTCCACACACGCCATTTGCATCCCAAGACAAATACCAAGAAATGGAATATCATTTTCACGCGCATAACGAATGGCTTCAATCTTACCTTCTACCCCACGATCACCAAAACCACCTGGAACTAAGATACCGTCTACATCACTTAAGTAATCAGCCACATTTTCGCGGGTTAACTCATGTGATTTCACCCATTTCAAGTCAACATCAGCATCGAAAGCAAAACCTGAATGTTTCAAACTTTCAACCACTGAAATATAAGCATCTGGTAATTCGACATATTTACCGACTAAAGCGATTCTGACTGTTTTCTTCAAGTTCAAGACACGATTTTCTAATTCTTTCCATTCAGTCATATCCGCAGCAGGGACATCTAATTTAAGATGATCACAAACAATTTGGTCCATACCTTGTTTTTGTAAGTTCAATGGAATAGAGTATAAAGTTTCAACATCGCGTGACTCAATCACTGCTTCTGGTGCTACATCACAAAATTGTGCTAATTTATTCTTCGTTCCTTGTGAAATTGGTTGTTCTGTACGTACTACAAGGATGTTTGGTTGAATCCCTAACCCACGTAATTCTTTGACGCTGTGTTGTGTTGGTTTAGTTTTCATTTCACCAGCAGCTTTTAAATACGGAATCAAAGTAGTGTGAATATACATCACATTATCAGAACCTACATCTGCCTTCATTTGGCGTAATGCTTCTAAAAATGGTAATGATTCGATATCTCCAACCGTACCACCGACTTCTGTAATAATCACATCAGAATCAGTTAGACTCGCTGCACGCATAATTTTTTCTTTAATTTCATTGGTGATGTGAGGAATCACTTGAACAGTTGCCCCTAAGTATTCACCTTTACGTTCTTTACGTAGTACTTCTGAATAAATCTTACCTGTCGTAACGTTTGAGTATTTGTTTAAATTAATATCAATGAAACGTTCATAGTGTCCAAGGTCAAGGTCAGTTTCGGCACCATCATCGGTAACAAATACTTCCCCATGTTGATATGGGCTCATCGTACCAGGGTCCACATTAATATATGGGTCGAATTTTTGAATCGTTACTTTCAAGCCACGATTTTTGAGTAGTCGTCCTAATGATGCAGCGACAATTCCTTTACCAATTGAAGAAACAACGCCACCAGTTACAAAGATATATTTTGTCATTTCATTTCTCCTTTACGTGTTTTCAGGAAGATTCATAAAATAAAAGACGCCCCCTATCCAATCAAAATCAGAATGAATAGGGAGCAATTATTTACACGAATCTGACTCTTAAATTTTAAGAGTGCCCAAACAATATACTACAATCTCAAGCAAGAGATGTCAACTACTTACTGAAAATTTTCTTTATTAATTCCTCAGCTCTTTAGAAAATGATTCCTTCAAATTCTTCGACACTCATTTGTTTTAGTGATTGATGCATTTTCGACTGCCTCTTCAACTGTTTTAGTTGCACATTTGATAGCCTCTCTATACGAAAAGGCTGGATTATTTAGAAATTCGATACAACGTTGCAAGCTACCTTCACCAAAAATGCGCTCATATTCTTTACAAACATCATATAATCATCCAAAGTCACTTATTGTAGTATATCTTTTTTTCATTTTGCCCTCCATTGCCCTCTTAATAGCTAAAATCAAAATATAAACCGCTGGAAGCTTTGTGCCCAACGGTTTATTTTCATCTTAATATAATTCTAAGTATTGTTCTCTTTCCCATTCTGAAACAGTTTGTCTGAATGATGCCCATTCCATACGTTTTGCTTCAACAAAGTTAGAGAAGATGTGTTGACCTAAAGCATTTACCATTACAGGGTCTACACGCAATTCTTTAATCGCATTGTGTAATGTAGAAGGAAGATCTTTAATTAATGCTTCTGCGCGTTCTTCTTCATTCATGATGTAGATATTGCGGTCTACTGCTGGTGGTGGTGTTAATTCACGAGTGATACCATCTAAACCAGCTTCTAATAATACAGCCATTGCTAAATATGGGTTAGCAGCTGGGTCTACTGAACGTAATTCTAAACGAGTAGATAAACCACGTGATTCTGGCACACGAATTAATGGTGAACGGTTACGACCTGACCAAGCTACATATACTGGTGCTTCATAACCAGGAACTAAACGTTTGTATGAGTTAACTGTTGGGTTACATACTGCTGTGTAAGCACGAGCATGCTCGATTAATCCTCCTAGGAAATGATAAGCTGTTTGACTTAATTGTAATGGACCTTCTGGATCAAAAAAGACATTTTGATTATCTTTGAATAAGGACATATTACAGTGCATACCTGAACCATTGATACCAAATAAAGGTTTTGGCATAAACGTTGCATGTAAGCCATGTTTACGAGCAATTGTTTTCACCACTAATTTGAAGGTTTGGATATTATCACAAGCTTCGATAACATCAGCATATTTGAAGTCAATTTCATGTTGACCAGGTGCTACTTCGTGGTGAGATGCTTCTACTTCAAATCCTAAACTTTCTAACTCTAACACAATATCACGACGGCAATTTTCACCTAAATCGGTTGGTGCAAAGTCAAAATAACCACCTTTATCGTTCAATGTCTTCGTTACTTTTCCATCTTCATCAAGTTTGAATAAGAAGAATTCTGGTTCAGGACCTAAGTTAAATGCTGTGAAGCCCATTTCTTGCATGTGTTTTAAGGCACGTTTTAAGTTACCACGAGGGTCACCAGCAAACGGCGTACCATCTGGATTATAAATATCACAGATTAAACGAGCTACTTTTCCGTGTTCACTTTCCCATGGGAAGATCATCCATGTTGATAAATCTGGATATAAATACATATCACTTTCTTCAATACGTACGAAACCTTCAATAGATGAACCGTCGAACATCATTTTGTTTTCTAATACTTTGTTTAATTGACTTACTGGAACTTCAACGTTTTTGATTGTACCCATGATATCTGTAAACATCAAGCGTAAGAAACGTACATTTTCGTCTTTAGCGATGCGTTTGATATCTTCTACAGTATAATTTACTTTTGCCATAATATCCCGCCTTTATTTTTCTACTCATTTTATTTCCACAGCATCACAACATACGATTGTTCTGCCGATATGGATGTTGTTGATTTAAACGACTTTGTGTCATCATTTCATCATAAAAAATTCTTCTGACATCTTTATCAGTAAGTGGCTTCTTGACTTTTTCTGCTTGCTTTTCTTTTTGTTTTAGTTCATACATTCGCTTAATACCAGCCATATTTAAGCCATCTGCTAAGTAATCTTTAATTTCTAACAAAACATCGATGTCATTTAATGAAAACAAGCGACGGTTCCCCTCACTACGTTGTGGCTTAATTAGCCCTTGTTCTTCATAGTAACGAATTTGTCTAGCTGACAGATCCGTCAACTTCATCACTGTGCCAATCGGAAAAACAGACAGGCTCTTGCGTAATTCTTTTTCTCCCATCCAATTCCTCCTCGCTTTCGTTTTGTTAGTATATTCTGAAAACTTATCCATACTATACCAAGTTCGGAAATAGTTGTCAACCTCATATGTTAGAAAACCTTACATGTAATAAATTTTTTCAAAAAACTTAATAAGTATTGATTTATCAACATTTATCAACAAAGGAATTTTTAAAATAAAATAAATAAAAGCTTTAAATATTGAACATTATCTGTATATACCATTTAGAATGTTCATCAAATACAATAAAAAACCAGAAATCGGCTTACAGGTTCCGTTTCTGGTTAAGCAATTATTTGGGACTAAAACCACATATAATATATTTTCGTTTGGACTCATCATAATTTTGTGAAGTCACAATTGTTTCACGCTTATATTTATAAATTTCGCTTGCTTGATTATCTGCCAATTCAACCATATAAGGCTCGAATTGTTCCATTAACTGTTGCTTTATAGCTTGAATTAAGGCTTCTTTTCCCTTGCTGCTTTTTGCTGAGATACAAACATTTGGGAATAAGGTCGGTACAAAATCCTCTTCTTTCATCAAGTCGGCTTTATTATAGACGGTTAATACTGGGGTATCGATTATCTCTAGTTGTTGCATTAGATCAAACACTGTTTTTTCGTGTAATAAACGGTCTTTGGCATGTGCATCCACAACATGCAATAGAAAATCCATAGACTTACTTTCTTCAAGCGTTGATTGGAAGGCATCGATTAATTGCGTTGGTAAATCTTGAATAAAACCTACTGTATCTGTAATGGTCATTTCAAACCCTTCTGGAAGTCGCCATTTTTTTGTTAGTGGATCTAAAGTAGCGAAAAGTTGGTCTTGTTCGTACGTATTAGCTGTCGTTAGTATATTCATAATTGTTGATTTACCAGCGTTTGTATAACCTATCAAACCAATTTGATAGACTCGTTTATTTTTACGTTGTTCTCTTGTACGTTCCCGATGTTGCTCGACTTCTTTTAGTTCATTTCTAATTTGGGTAATTTTATTGCGAATATGCCTTCGATCGACTTCTAGTTTTGTTTCACCAGGACCACGCGTCCCAATCCCCCCGCCTAAACGTGACATGGAAGCACCCATCCCAGTTAAACGTGGTAATAAATACTCTAATTGAGCAAGAGAGACTTGTAATTTTCCTTCTTTTGAGCGTGCACGAATTGCAAAAATATCAAGAATCAATTGCACACGATCAAGGACTCTCACCCCTAGTTCTTCGGTCAGTATTTTTCCTTGACGTGGCGTTAACTCATGATTAAAGATGACTAAATTGGCTTCGTAAGCATCAATGAGTTGTTTGAGTTCTGCTAATTTTCCTTTACCTAGAATAGTTTGACGATCAACTTGTGGTCGTTTTTGTTTCAAAATAAAAACGATTTCGCCGTCTGCTGTTTTCGTTAAACCGCGTAATTCGTCCATCGATGTGTCAAAAATAGCAAAGTTTTCTTCCGTTTCCACACCGACTAAAATGACTTTATCTTTTTCTTGTTCAGGCATTTGATTCACCTCTCATATCTCTATTATTTACTTAACCAATCACTTATTGCTAATTCTAAGTCAGTTAAATTCTCTGGATGTAACACTAAGTCCATCCATTTTAAGTCCATGCGATTTCTAAACCAGGTTAATTGGCGCTTGGCATATCTTCTAGAATTTTGTTGGATAGTTGCAATCACTTCCTCTAAGCTAGCTTTACCATTAAAATACGGCAAAAACTCTTTATAGCCAATTCCTTTAGCAGCTTGACTATCTGGATAATCTAGAATAAAACGGGCTTCTTGCTCCAAACCTGACTGCATCATGATTTCGACTCGTTTATTGATTCGCTCATATAATAAAGTCCGCTCAGTATTTAAGCAAATGCCAAATGTATCAAAAATCGCTTCATTGTCTTGTTGCGCAAAAATACTATTATTAGTCAGTTCAAAAACTTCCAACGCACGAATCACCTTGCGCACATTATGGTAATCAATCTTTTCAGCAGCCAAAGAATCAACGCGCGCTAGTTCTTGCCATAATGCCTTATCCCCATATTGATCAGCAAACCCCTGATATTTTTGACGAATCGTACCATCTGTATCTTCCCTTGCTCCTAATTGATAATCTTCAATCAAAGCCTGTAGATAGAGTCCCGTGCCACCAACAACAATCGGTAAATGCCCACGAGCAGTAATCTCTTGAATTTTTTGTTTTGCCAAGGTAATGAATTCAGACACGTTAAAGCCTTCAGCCACCGTTTTAATATTCAACAAATGATGCATAATTCCTGCCATTTCTTCCCTGGTGACTTTAGCAGTACCAATATCTAGACCTTTATAAACTTGCATGGAATCGCCATTAATAATTTCCCCATTAAATTTTTGGGCTAACTCAATACTAAGTGCAGTTTTTCCCACCGCAGTAGGCCCTGCTATGACAATAATTTTTTCCATTCCACTTTCCTTTATAATGTTTTTGAAAAATAAGCGAGTGGTTTATCTGTCAATTGTTTCATTTGAATTTTGCGTTCATAAATTAATTCAGTTAATTCATCTGAAAATTGCTCTAAAACCACACGACCACCTTTATAAGCATAGGCGCCAAATTGGACAGTTTCTTCCGGTGTTAAAACCACTTTTCTAGTTGCAATCTTTTGGAAAAATTCATCTAAAATATGATTTGGTAAGTAAAAGCTATTAGATGAAGCAAACGATTGTAAATAAACATAATCATCAATGGTGATATAGCAATCATCAAAAGCATCAAAGCTAACATACTTATCCATCATCATTACACGTTTTTCAAGTAATTCGCAAATTTTTTTATTCAACAATACTAATAATTCAATTTCTTTGACTTTGTGTTCAAGCATCCGCATCTTGACTTGGCGCGCTTCGTCATATCTTACTCGTAAGCTATTGGTAATTAAGACAATCACCGCCCCTAAAATAACGCCAATAAAAGCAGAAATAACTTCATTAAAAGCAATCCATTTCATTTTATCTATCCTCTTTTTTCTGATTGATTCTAAAACTAATTATAGCATAAAGCGATAATTTCACCAAAAGCAATTTGTTTGACCTTTATTGACCAAAAGTGTATACTTCATATTAGCAATTTACCAAAAGATTTGCTAAAATAAGGTAAATGAATTTATGAACAACGATTTTTTTCGTTATGAAGGAGGATGCTAGGATGAATTTAATTCCTACAGTTATCGAACAATCATCTCGTGGCGAACGTGCTTATGATATTTACTCTCGCCTATTAAAAGACCGTATCATTATGTTAAGTGGACCGGTTACAGATGATTTAGCCAACTCAATTATCTCTCAATTATTATTCTTAGATGCCCAAGATTCTGAAAAAGATATCTACCTTTACATCAATTCACCTGGTGGTAGTGTAACTGCTGGTTTAGCTATTTACGATACCATGAACTTTGTTAAAGCAGATGTCCAAACCATCGTTATGGGTATGGCTGCCTCTATGGGTAGTTTCTTACTAACAGCTGGTACTAAAGGAAAACGTTTTGCTTTACCTAATGCAGAAATTATGATTCACCAACCACTAGGCGGAGCGCAAGGACAAGCAACTGAAATTGAAATTGCTGCCCGTCATATCTTAAAGACACGTGAACGCTTAAATAAAATTTTAGCAGAACGTACTGGTCAACCAATTGAGGTTATCGAAAAAGACACTGATCGCGACAACTTTATGACAGCACAAGAAGCCAAAGATTATGGTTTGATTGATGAAATTATGGTTAGCAGCAAAAACTTAAAATAATTGATTCGTTAAATAATTATTGAAGCGACTCCTATTGATTTTTCTGGAGTCGTTTTTCTTTTAAAGATTTTCAGACATTAAGCCTTAGTTCCTATACTTATTTTTATTTGTATGGTAAAATAATTATTAGTGCAAAACGAAACCAAAGTCTTTGTTGAAAGTGAATACGAGACTTTCAATTCTACTAGCCCCGTTGCTAGCAGATGGAACAATGACTTTCAGAAAAAAATAAAGCCTTGTGCTTAAAATAGAACAAAGGAGATTATTCATGATTTACAAAGTATTTTATCAAGAAACGAAAGATCGTAATCCAAAAAGAGAACAAACAAGAGCACTTTATCTTGAAGCTGATAGCGAAGTAACTGCTCGTCAACTAATTGAAGACCATACCCCATACAATATTGAATACATTCAATTATTAGAAGGCAATCATTTAGCTTACGAACAAGAAAATGCTGACTTCAAATTGATGGAGTTTTAAGATGAAAGTCAATCTTAAAAACAATGAAACAGGTGTTTTTGCGATTGGTGGCTTAGGTGAAATCGGAAAAAACTGTTATGGGGTGCAATTCCAAGATGAGATTCTTTTGATAGATGCCGGAATTAAATTCCCTGAAGATGAGCTTCTTGGCATTGATTATGTCATTTCTGATTACAGCTACATCGTTCAAAACATCCAAAAGGTAAAAGGTTTAATTATCACTCATGGTCACGAAGATCATATTGGCGGTATTCCTTACCTATTACGTCAAGCCAATATTCCTATTTATGCGGGACCACTGGCTTTAGCATTAATTACCAACAAACTCGAAGAACACGGCTTGTTAAGAGATGCCAAGTTAACTGAGATTAATGAAGATACTGTATTACGATTCAGAAAAACCTCTGTTAGCTTTTTTAGAACAACCCATAGTATCCCAGATGCGCTTGGTGTCGTTGTAAAAACACCGTCTGGAAACATTGTGGCTACAGGTGACTTTAAATTTGACTTTACGCCTGTGGGTGAACCTGCAAACTTACATCGCATGGCTAAAATTGGTGAAGAAGGTGTGCTTTGCCTACTTTCTGATAGCACCAACGCTGAAATCCCAGCTTTTACCAAATCAGAGCGTACCATTGGTGATTCAATTATTAAAATCGTTGAAAAAATTGAAGGTCGAATTATTTTCGCAAGTTTTGCTTCTAATATTTTCCGTTTACAACAAGCTGCTGATGCTGCAGTAGCCACTGGACGAAAAATTGCCGTTTTTGGTCGCAGTATGGAAAATGCCATCGTAAATGGTCAAAAATTAGGCTATATCAAAGTTCCTAAAGGTACCTTTATTGATGCGAGTGAATTAAATCAATTACCAGCCAATCAAACAATGATTTTATGTACCGGCTCTCAAGGTGAACCGATGGCAGCCTTAAGTCGTATCGCAAACGGTACACATCGCCAAATCAGTATTCATCCTGATGATACGGTCATCTTTTCTAGTTCTCCTATCCCAGGAAACACAACTAGCGTCAATCATTTAATTAATTTACTACTTGAAGCAGGTGCAAATGTCATCCATGGTAAATTAAGTAATATTCATACTTCTGGTCATGGTGGTCAAGAAGAGCAAAAATTAATGTTACGCTTGATGAAACCAAAATTCTTTATGCCTGTTCATGGTGAATTTCGTATGTTAAAAATTCATACACAATTAGCCCAAGCAACCGGCGTTCCAAAAGAGAATTGTTTCATTATGGAAAATGGCGATATGCTCGCTTTAACTAGTGATAGCGCACGACTTGCTGGTCACTTCCACGCAGGTGATGTCTATGTTGATGGTAGTGGGATTGGGGATATCGGTAATGTAGTTTTACGTGATCGTCAAATTCTCTCTGAAGAAGGATTAGTCCTTATAGTTGTAACGGTAGACTTAGAAAAACGTGAATTGCTAGCTGGACCAGATATCTTATCACGTGGCTTTATTTATATGCGTGAATCTGGAGAAATGATTAATGAGGCGCAAGGTATTCTGTATGATGCATTAATGGACGCCTTCAATCAAGAAGGTGAAATAAGTGAGCATCAATTACGTGAAATCCTAACTGATGCCATTGAGCCTTATTTATACGAAAAAACACGTCGTAGTCCGATGATTTTAGTAATGATTATGACACCAGATAAATAATAATAAGAGGTCAGGAATTTAACGTGAGGTGACCCCCAAAAGTTAGACTTTTTTACGAGACGACTCCGGTCGTCTCGTTTTCATTATGCAGCTAAAAGATGGAGCCTATATTGAACAGGACTCATCCATCCTAACTTTTCTTTTATTCGTTGTTCATTATAATACTTTATAAATCGTTCTATTTCCATTTTTAATTCCTCATAGCTATAGTAAGTAACACCATAGTATATCTCTTGCTTAAGCAGACCGAAGAAATTCTCCATTACGGAATTATCTAGACAGTTGCCCTTTCGAGACATGCTTTGAAATATTCGTTCTTCTTTTAGCCTGTGAGAGTATGCCTTCATCTGGTATGCCCAACCCTGGTCAGAATGGAATGTTCGTCTATAAGGGCAGTCTGAAGTGATTTCAATGGCTTTATCCAAGGCATTCATTACATTCTTTGCTGAAGGTTTCTTATCGATGCTGTAACTTAGTATTTCTCCATTACACATATCCATAAATGGATCTAAATACAGCTTATGCATTGTCATATGTCCTTTGACATCAACTTCATAATACTTAAATTCAGTCGTATCCGTTGTGATTTTTTGATGGGGTATGTGCGTATTAAAGCGTCTGCGAATTCTGTTGGGTGCAATGGTACCAATCCTGCCCTTATAGGAACTATATTTCCTACTTTTGCGTGTGTAGGATGTCACCTGCAAGCCAAGTTTTTGAACTATTCGCTGAACCTTCTTTTTGTTGATGAGATATCCCTGATTATGAAGCTCTCCATGTATTCTACGATATCCGTAATCCTTATTATTCTTACGGATTTCTTGGATTTTTTCTTCAAGTTCTTTGTCAGGATTTTCTCTATCAAATCGTTTTTGCCAATACATATATGTTGCTTTAGGCATGCCTGTATAAGAGAGAAGGTCTTTTAGTTTGAATTCTCGTCGGAGACTGTTGATGACGAGTGCCGTTCTCTCATTTTTTCCTCGTCCTCTAAACGCAGCCTCCTCAGTTCTTTTAAAAAGGCATTCTCAATTCTCAATTTAAGAAGTTCATCTTCTAGCTCTTTTACATGTTCTGCACTTGTATCAACAGAAGATTCTTCAACTGGTTTGTTTTGTGTATTGCCATTAGTTGTATTCAATGTTTTCTTTCGTCCCTTCTTGCGTGGTCTTAGGGCATCAGGACCAGCTGCGCGAAAGCGACTCACCCAATTTGTGATCATACTTGGATTAGTAATTCCTTCTTGCAGAGCTAAATCTTGATATGAGATTTCACTTGATAAATATAACTCTACTATAGAAAGCTTCTTTTCAAAAGAATAAAAATCTTTTTTTCTAGAACGTTTTAATCCTTCATCACCAAATGCATTGTAATTATCCACCCATAGTTTAACTTTATTAACAGATGGAATGCCGAACTTATTTGCAAGATAAGTATAACCACCTTCGCCATTAAGATAAGCATTTACAACTTGCTTTTTAAACTCATAAGAATATTTGGACATAAAAATACCGACCTCCAATTGTTAGATTTTATGGTCTAACTTTTGGGGGTCGGTACAACGCCTGATCTCCTTTTTATTGCCATAATCCTCTCTCTCTTAAACTCACATAACTTTCATGTCCAACTACAATATGATCTAAAACCTCGACACCCATCAATTCTCCACAACGAATCAAGCGTTTTGTAAAGACTTTATCATTTTCTGATGGTTCAGGATTGCCACTAGGATGATTATGGCAAACAATTATTCGTGCTGCACTACATCTAACAGCCGCTCTAAAAATCTCCCTAGGATGCGCAATAGACTGATCTAAAGAACCCGTAAATAAACTATTTTTCTGAATAATTTCGTTTTTAGTATTTAAATATAAACAAACGAGATGTTCTTGTGGCTCATCTTTCAGTTCAGCAATCATCTGGTGTGCCAACTGAAAACTACTTGATACGCGTCCAAATTTGGGTTGACAAGATTGATGGATGCGATATCCTAGTTCCATCGCCGCTTGTAATTCAACAGCTTTAATCTGACCAATGCCTTTTATTGATAATAATTCGGGTAAGTCTGCTTGTTTTAATTCAAATAAATTGGGAAAATGCGTTAATACTTTGCCAGCTAACTCAAGGACATTCATTTGTTTCGTCCCTGTACGTAATAAGATAGCTAACAGTTCTTGATCAGATAAAGCATGAACCCCACGCTCAACTAAACGTTCGCGCGGCATTGAACTTGTTGGAATTTCCATAACTATTCACCCCCTTCACTTATAAATTACGCAAAAAAATGCCAAAAGCTTTTCACTAAACAAAAAAACCTATCAAAAGTTAAACAACTCTTGATAGGATAGCCATTTATTAAAATTTTTCAACTACATCATTTAGGCTCTGATAAACACCTACTGTTTTTGCTTTTAAATCCTCCGTTGGCAAAATTAAATCAGGAATCATCACCACATCGATGCCAGCTTGATTCGCAGCCAGGATACCATTTTTAGAATCCTCAAAAATCAAGACTTCTTCTTTTTTGAGACCTAATTTTGCCAAAGCCTTTAAGAAAATTTCTGGATTTGGTTTGGCAAAATGGACGTCTTCTGCAGATACAATACTATCGAACTCATCTTTAATACTAGAATGAGCAAGTAAAATATGAATAAACTTTAAAGTATTACTTGAAGCAATGACCTTGGGAATGTGTAACTCATTCAGACGCGCCATTAAAGCCTCGACCCCTGGTTTCAATGCTACTTTGCCTTGAGAAAAATCAGCAAAAATTTGTTCGTGACTTTCATTTACTAGACGATCAACCACTTCTTTACCATATTGTTGATCATAATTTTTATGGTAAGCCGCAATCATCTCTTCATCAGAAATACCAATATATTGGCGGTAAACTTCAAAATCATAACTAATTCCTAGACGATCAGCAACAACTTGATTGGCATGATAATACGTCATTTCCGTATCAAACAACAGCCCATCCATATCAAAGATAATGCCTTTATATTTTTTCATCATACACCTCTACTCTTGTCCTAATAATAATTCACGAACTTGGGACACAAAATAAAGTGATCCTGTTACCAATAGCATATCCTCTTCTTGCATATTTTCCAAGATTTCAGCCAACCCAAATTGCCATAATGAAACAACTGATAATTTATCCGGAGCCATTTGTTCAAAATGCTCAGTCATTTGAATTGATTTGGGATGTTCAAAAGAAGAAACAACAATCTTCGTATGAGGTACTTCTAATAACATAGAAAGCATACCGTCTACATCTTTGGTTTGTAAGGCTGAAAATAAAACATACTTTTTAAAATCCTTAAATTCATCTAGATTTTCAACTAAACGTGCCATGGCATGATCATTATGTGCACCATCCAAAATGATTAATGGCTGCTGACTAATTCTTTCCATTCTTGCTGGCCAAAAAGTGGCTTTTAAGCCTTGCATAATCCATTTCTCTTGCAGTGGTAAACCAAGTAACTCACAATATTTTTTAAACAAGAAAATCGCCATGCCTGCATTTTCGATTTGATGATGTCCTAATAACGGTGCAAATAAATTTTTCATCTCGCCATCAGCATCTGCATAGTTAAATCGTTCGCCCCATTTGGCATCTGGACGTAGATAATTGACGGAATAATCCTTTTGATAGCTGAACATGGGCGCTTGTTTCTCTTTTGCCACTTGTTCGATAACACTCATAGCAGCCGTTTCAATATTGCCACAAACCACAGGCACTTTATCTTTAATGATACCTGCTTTTTGAAAGGCAATCTCTTCTAGCGTTTCTCCTAAGATATCTTGATGATCTAACCCAATTGTCGTGATGCCTACCAAATCAGGCGTAATCACATTAGTACAATCAAGTAAGCCGCCTAGTCCCACTTCAATAATCGCAACATCTACTTGTTGTTCATAAAAGTATAAAAATCCCATCGCTGTTAAAATTTCAAATTCAGTAGCCCCGCTTAAATGCGAATCCTCATCTAGCTTTTCTACCACTGCTTTTACACGCCAAGTTAAATCAGCTAATTGCTCTGCTTGAATCATTTGTTGATTAATGGCAATCCGTTCATTAAAACATTCAATATAGGGCGAAGTAAAGGTCCCCACAGTTAAGCCTGTCTGCATGAGCAAATGTTTCAAATAACTCACCGTTGAGCCTTTGCCATTCGTCCCTGCAATATGAATCATACGAACCTTTTTTTCTGGATTTCCAAGGGCTGATAATATTGCTTCAATGCGATCAAGTCCCGGTCTAGAACCAAATTTCAAACGACTATGAATCCAATCAATTGCTTCTTTTTCTGTAAAACTCACTTTATTACCTTCTTTTACTAAGCATAAAGGGACACTAGCAAATTACTATTTACAAATGTCCCCCTTTCTGATTATTGTAATTCTTTTAATTGAGCAATGCGTTGTGCCACTGCTTGTTGTTTTTCAAGATAATCGGCTTCTTTGGCACGTTCTTGGTCAACCACTGCTTGTGGCGCCTTACTTACAAAACGTTCATTTGCTAATTTACCTTGAACACGTTTCACTTCACCGTCTAGTTTGGCTAATTCTTTCTCTAGTCGGGCAATTTCTTCGGTTAAATTGATTAAATTCGCCAATGGTAAGTAAATTGTCGCTCCAGTAATCACTTGTGACATCGCCATATCTGGTACTGCTAATTCTGTTGCAATCACCAATTTATCTGGATTACAAAAACGCATAATATAATTTTGATTAGCCGTTAAGAAAGCTTGAACTTTTTCATCATTTGCTTGAATGAGAAGAGTGACAGCTTTTGATAATGGTGTATTCACTTCAGCACGGATATTACGAACCGCACGAATCACTTCTTTTAAGACTTCCATCCCTTCAGCAGCTGATTCATCGCTAAATTCATTTACTTCTGGATAACTTGCGACCACGATTGAGCCAGTTGTTGTTGACAATTTAGAGAATATTTCTTCGGTAACAAATGGCATAATCGGATGTAATAGACGAACAATATTATCTAGCACATAAACCAATACCGCTTGATTCATGCGTTTAGCTTCAGGATTATCGCCATATAAAGTTTCTTTACTCATTTCAATGTACCAATCACAGAAGTCATCCCAAATAAAGTTATACAGATTACGACCAGCTTCACCAAATTCAAAGCGATCAAATAAATGCGTTACTTTTTCAATTGTTTCATTTAGGCGAGTTAAAATCCAACGGTCAGCGACACTTTTTTGACCATCAAGATGCAAATCAGCCGCACTCATACCTTCTACATTCATTAAGACAAAACGTGAAGCATTCCAAATTTTATTAATGAAATTCCAAGCTGCATCCATTTTTTCATAGCTAAAGCGCACATCTTGTCCTGGTGCTGAACCATTTGATAAGAACCAACGTAAAGCATCCGCCCCGTATTTTTCGATGACTTCCATAGGATCAATCCCGTTACCTAAAGATTTACTCATCTTGCGTCCTTGTTCATCACGAATCAATCCATGAATTAATACATTCTTGAATGGACGACTATCCGTAAATTCCAAACTTTGGAAAATCATACGGCTTACCCAGAAGAAGATAATATCATAACCTGTGACTAATGTATTTGTTGGGAAGTACCGTTTGAAATCTTCATTCTCCGTATCAGGCCAGCCCATAGTTGAAAATGGCCATAATGCAGAACTAAACCAAGTATCTAATACATCGGAGTCTCGCACCCAGTTTTCACTATCTTCAGGTGCTTGCATTCCGACATACATTTCCCCAGTTTCTTTATGATACCAGGCTGGAATTTGATGTCCCCACCATAATTGACGTGAAATGACCCAATCATGTACATTTTCCATCCAACGTAAGAAAGTTTGGTTAAAACGTGGTGGATAAAATTCAACAGCATCCTCAGTCTCTTGATTTTCGATGGCGCGTTTGGCTAAAGGTGCCATCTTAACAAACCATTGTGTAGATAGACGTGGTTCAACGACTACCCCCGTACGTTCAGAATGACCCACACTATGGACCATTTTTTCAATCTTCACTAAACGACCCAACTCTTCCAATTCTTTAACAATTGCTTTACGAGCTTCAAAACGATCCATACCGGCATATTTTCCGGCTAGTTCGTTCATTGTGCCATCTTCATTCATGACATTTACACGTGGTAAATCATGACGATTACCCACTTCAAAGTCATTTGGATCATGTGCTGGTGTAATTTTCACAACCCCTGTTCCAAATTCCATATCAACATAAGTATCCGCCACAACCGGAATTTCTTTATTCACAATTGGTAAAATTACATTTTTGCCAATTAAATGTTGATAACGTTCATCATCAGGGTGCACAGCCACTGCAGTATCCCCTAGCATCGTTTCTGGACGAGTAGTCGCAATTTCTACGGCACCTGAACCATCTGCTAATTCATAAGTCATGTGGTAAAAAGCACCTTCCACATCTTTATGGATTACTTCAATATCAGAAAGGGCAGTTCTTGCTTTAGGGTCCCAGTTAATAATGTATTCGCCACGATAAATTAAGCCTTTTTCATACAAGGAAACAAAGACTTTACGTACCGCTTTAGATAATCCTTCATCTAAAGTAAAACGTTCACGAGAATAATCTACAGAAATGCCCAGTTTGCCCCATTGTTCACGAATATGAGTGGCATACTCTTCTTTCCAATCCCAAACTTGTTCCACAAATTTTTCACGACCTAAGTCATAGCGTGAAATTCCTTGCTCTTGTAATTTAGCTTCCACTTTGGCTTGAGTCGCAATCCCCGCATGGTCCATTCCTGGTAACCACAAAGTATCATAGCCTTGCATACGTTTTTGACGAATAATCATATCTTGTAAAGTCGTATCCCAAGCATGACCTAAGTGTAATTTACCTGTTACATTTGGTGGTGGAATCACAATTGAATAAGGTTTTGCCTTTTTATCGCCACTTGGCTTAAATAAATCTTTTTCTAGCCATTCTTGATAACGACCAGCTTCTACTTCTTGCGGATTATACTTGCTTGATAGTGTATTTTCTGCCATAATCTTCCTCCTCATTGGTTTCATTTTTATTTATCCGTTGCCTACAATTTATTTTAAGATACAAATTCTTTTCCGGGCGAACCACTTCACATCCTTGGAATAATCAGTGTTCAGTGGGTAGCTCCTGTGCATCTAAGCCGGACTGTCTTGGAAAATCTTAATACTCGATGGATTTTCCTGACATTCCGGACAACCTTAGCTGCTTGGAGCTAATCGACCCACTTCACATCCTTAGAATAAAAAAGTCCTAATGTACAAATGTTGGACTTTTGTACATTAGGACGTAAATTACGCGGTACCACCTAAATTGTAGTCAATACTACCTCTCAAAAGTGAGTTAACGATCACTACTCGCTTATCTCTACACATATTTTCAAGATAAGTACTCACAAACTACCTTCATAACGCTTGATTAAAAACCTCACAGCCAAGGGTCTTCTCTCTAAAAATCAATAAACGCTACTACTCCTCTTGATCAACGTAAGCATATTTTACAATGAAGTTGGCCATAAGTCAAACTGCAATGCAATTAACGATTGACAATGGCATCAATTGCGTTTTGATAATTAGGCTCTTGTGTTATTTCAGGGACAATTTCTTCATAAATGATTTTGCCATCACTATTAATCACAAAGACACTGCGCGCATACACATTTAATTCTGGAATCAAAACACCATAAGCTTGACCAAATGTATTTTCAGGATCATGCAACATCACTAAATCCAAACCTTCCGCTGCACACCAAGATTCCTGTTGTTCTCTCGTATTATTAGAAATTGTGACAAAATTTGCTTCTTCAAACTTAGCCATCATTTCATTAAATTTACGCGTCTGTATAGAACACACTGAAGTATTAATATCTGGCACCACACTGATAATCAAAGGTTTGTCTAATAACTGAGATAAATGAAAAACTTTATCTTTCAAATCCTTCAATTCAAAATCCACTGCTTGATTTCCTACCTTCAATGGTTCCTTTACTAATGAAAAAGCCTCTCCACGCTTAGTAATTTGCATGTTCATCCATCCCTTTGCTTTTTTCTTTTAGTTTAGCACGAGCAGTTTTTAAGAACAAATAAAATGCTTTATTTCTTGTATTCTCGATCAAAGAAAATTAAGGTTTGCAATTCTGTGGTTAAGTCAATATATTGAACTGTGACATCCTTAGGGACATTGACACGGTCAGGAGCAAAACTCAAAATAGCGGTAATATTTGCATCAACAATTTGATTCACTACTTCTTGTGAGAATTTACTAGGCACAGTCGTAATGGCCACAGTGATATTTTCTTGTAGTACCACTTGAGCTAACTCGTCAATACTGTATACGTAAAATCCTTCTACTTCTTGATGGATAAGTTCAGGATTATTATCGAATACTGCCACAATATTTAAATTGACGTTTCTTCTAAAATTATTCTTGGCTAAGGCTTTTCCCAGATTACCAAACCCGATTAATGCGATTCGTTTTTCTTCTTGCACATCTAGTAAATTGCTAAAAACTTCTATCAGATAAGGCACATCATAACCATAGCCACTTCGCCCTAACTCGCCTAGATACGAAAAATCTCGACGAATCGTAGCTGAAGGAATCTGGGTAATTTCTGCAAAACCTTTAGACTTGATTCTTGTCACACCGCTGTCTTGCAAAACATTTAGATAGCGTAAATAGACTGGTAGACGTTTAGCCGTTGCTTTGGGTAATTTTTTTTTGGCTTCCATATATATTTTTCCCTTTCATTTTTGTTCATCGTTTCACATTTTGAGTTTATCACGAATAGCACAAACTTACAAGTAGCCAAAAGTTTTTTATTGATTATTTGTGAAAGTGTTTACGATATAGTAAAAAACTGATTGAATCAGCAAAATACATTGCTAAGTCAATCAGTTGAATAATTATAATAAATCAGCAAACTCATCACGAACTTCACTAGAATGAGGCGTAATTACAGATATTTTCAATCCGGCAAGAGCTTCTTGGACTAAACCTTCGACATCAAATCTTTCTTCATACTCATGAACTTTTTCCAATTTTGGTCGTGTTTTCGGCTGGGGTGGTGCAAAAATTGTGCAACAATCTTCAAATGGTTGAATGGCTAACTCAAAAGTGTCAATTTCTTGGGCTACTTCAATAATTTCAAGCTTATCCATAGTCGCTACTGGTCGCACAACTGGTCGATTCGTTACTTCATTAATCGCAACCATACTTTGTAAGGTTTGTGAAGCAACTTGCCCTAAAGATTCACCATTTAAAATAATTAAACCATGTCGTAATTGACAGATTTCATCCGTGATTCTCAACATCATCCGTCTCGTTAAAGTCATCCAATAACCTTGAGGGACCACTTCTTTAATCGTTTCTTGAACCTTAGTAAACGGCACTTCAATAAATTGGATACTACCGACATAAGGCGCTAATTTAGCCGTTAAGTCTTTAGCTTTTTGCAAGGCTTGTTCACTCGTATAAGGTGGTGAAGCAAAATGCACGGCTTCAATTTCTACCCCACGTTTCATCGCAAAGTAACCCGCTACAGGTGAGTCAATCCCTCCAGATAACATCAACATCCCCTTACCTGAAGTTCCTACTGGTAAACCACCAGCACCTTGAATCGTTTCATAAGAGATATAAGCCGCATCTAAGCGAATTTCTACGCGTAAGTTAATATCTGGACGCTTCATTTGCACTTTAATATCTGGAAAAATATCGATGACCGCATTACCTAATGTTAAATTTAACTCTTCACTGGTTTGTTCAAAATCATGGTCACTTCTTTTGGCGGTAATTTTAAAACTTTCCGTCCCAGTATAAATTTCTTTCATCACGGCCTGTACTGCTATGATAAGTGCCGGAATTGATTTTTCTACCTTGATACTAGGTGAGAAATTTTGAATCCCAAATACTTTCTGTAGTTTTTCAATAACCGCATGACTATCTTCACCATTGAGTAATAAATGCATTCGGTCACGGTCAGCTTTAATCTTAATATTTGGAAAATCACTTAAAGCACTTCTCACATTTTGTGCCAGTTGCATAATAAATGATTTACGGTTCTTGCCTTTTGTGGATAATTCTCCATAGCGAACCATAATTTCACTATATTCCAATCTATTCATCCTTTCTTACATCACTTTGGTAAATTTTTGATATAGTTGGCGGAACACGATTAAAAATTGCTCTACTTCCGCCATCGTATTGTTCTCGTCTAAACTAATACGTACTGCACATTTAGCAATTTTATCCTCAACATTCATAGCATGTAAGGTTGAACTAGCCATTTTTTTACGACTGGAACAAGCACTGGTTGTAGAGATAAAGATTTCCTTTTCCTCCAATGCATGAACCAATACCTCGCCGCGAATCCCCTTTAAGGCAAAGCACAGAATATGAGGAGCAAAATGATCTACACCAGAAAAAACAACTACTTCTGGATACGCTACAAGTGCAGACTTCAATGAATCTTTTAATTGTACAACCTTGGTCATTTTTTGTGCTTGCTGATCGAGTTTTAGTCGTAAAGCTTTAGCCATCGCCACAATTGCAGGTAAATTTTCGGTACTTGAACGTTGATTTTGTTCTTGTCCGCCACCAGCTAATAAAGGCATAATTTTACGGCCTTGTTTCTTATAAATAAAGCCCACACCACGCGGACCATGAAACTTATGAGCAGAAAATGTTGCAAAATCCACCCGCTCTGTTAAAAAGTCAGAAAGCGGGATTTGCCCAATTGCTTGTACACTATCCATGTGAAAATGAATTTTTGGAAAGGCTGTAAGCACTTCACTGATTGCTTGAATCGGTTGAATGCTTCCCACTTCATTATTTACTGCCATGATAGAAACTAAAATAGTGTCTTTGCGAATCATTTTTTTCAGCTCATCTATTTTCACAAAACCTTGACTATCTACAGGCACAACACTAATTTCAAAACCTTGTGCAGCCAATTGTTGACAGGTTTCACTCACTGAAGGATGTTCAATAGCCGAAAGAATAATGTGCTTACCAAAATTTTGTTTTTCATAAGCCGTTCCTTTAATGATATAATTATTTCCTTCTGTTCCACCACTTGTAAAAACAATTTCATCTGTATGTACATCAAGTAAGCCTGCGATTTGTTTTCTTGCTTCTTGTAATAACCGATTGGCTTGTGTTCCTAAACGATGCAAGCTAGAAGGATTTCCCATGATGGTTTGACTGGTTCTTACATAAGCATCTAAAGCTAAACGATGAATACTCGTCGTTGCACTATTATCAAAATAGATCAAAAAAATTCCTCCTCATTTATAAACCTTTACCATTATAGCGACAATTCTTATGCGTTTCAAGTTGCCAATACCAAAAAAGAAGAGCAAGATAAACTCACTCTTCTTTCATAGACATAGTTATCAGTGGTTTTACACTAATTCGCGATGATTGAAATAGAAGTTTTCAATACGCGCAAATGCACCTGGTTCTACACGTTCTAATGCAGTGCCAATCTCATCAAGTGCCTCTTGATATTGATAAGTATTCGTAAATAAATCTAAGCTTCGATCAATTGAAGCTTTGATATCAGGATGAGAATGACGATAGCGATTTGCATATTGCATCATTTGTTCGGTTAGAGCCGCAGCATCTACTAAGTCATGTGTTTCCTTATCAAGCTTATCTAAATCATCTTGACAAGTATCTACATAACGATTGATGTCTTCCATATTAATGCGAATTTTATTTAATGCTCGATTTAAGCCTTCAACGTGGTCAGTCACCATAAAGAAGAATTCTAAGTAATCATTTGGTAACCCAGGTAAGCGTTGTTTTTCTACAAAACGTTTTAAATTACGCAATTGAAACTCGAAATTCTCCACCTTTTCTTGAGCAACTTTTTCACCGCGTCGTAGTTCTCGTAATTCTTCATCAATTTCAACTTGTTGATTCTGAATATCGTCTAAAATCTTATAGGCATATTTATAAAATTCTTGTACTTCAGAATACGGAATCTTATGTCCATCCATTTTTTCCATCATGTCTGTATTACGACGAACCAATTCATCAACTTCTGTTTGAAAACCGCGTACACGACCCAATTCGTTATGATTTAACGTATAACTTTGAGCAGTGTGATCAATTTCAATCAATAATTGACGATTGTTTTTCGTTGCAAACGCCACATAATCGGCAATAACTTCACGATTTTTCAAGACATATTTCTTCGCTTCAATCTCTCGCTCCATAATACTATATAAAGCGTCAATGTCGTTAGCTGTATCGCTATTGGCCGGCTCAACTAAGTTCACTTCAGTCTTGGCTAAATCACGCATAGAGTTTTCAATTCTTTCGCGTACACGACTGACTTCCGCTAAGAAATTATTTTCAGGGAAAACAAAGTGATCATCAATTAACTTTTGATAACCTTCTTTGATCTCTTTTAGTTGATCTGGGAAAGTCTTATTTAGATCTTCATACAATACCGGCAAGCGATTCATCACATCTTCTAATGTGTAAGTGTGATTTTCAGCTGTTTGTAAAACTTCACGAGCTTCGACGGGATCACCTGAGGTATTAAGAGTTACAAATTGAGTAAATTCAATTTCAATACTCTTTAACTGCTTTTGTAATTCAGAATAAGCAGGTCCAAAAGTATCAGACTCTTCACGCATTCTCTTCTTCAATTCTTGATACTTGTCTAAAGCATTTTGAACTTGTAGAGAATTACGTTCTTCACTTTCACGCAACTCTTTAAGACCATTACGAATCTCAGCAACATCTTCTTCCATATTCAGCAAAGCAACTTCTGCCTCTTCAACAGCTTGTTTTGCCTTCATAAAACGGAAGGTTTCATTTAAAGATTCGACTTCTAAAATTTGACTTTCCAAATCAGCAAATGCTGTCGTAGAAAGATCGGTCCATTTTTGATTCCATTCTCTAAAAGTATTCTGACTTTGGCCGACTAAGTGCATTTTCTTCACTTCATCGACCTCTTCAATCACCGGAAGATCAAATAATTGTTCCTTTCGTTGCTCCAATTCATCGAGCCTAGCCAATGTTTTCTTTCTTACAAAATATCCCACAAAGTAAACAATGGCCGCAGCCACAATTATTGCGACGACGATTCCAATAATCAGATTACTTCCCACAATCGATTCCTCCAGTTTCCTAAAAAATACATTTACACAGATGTTCATCAGGTACTACTACAAGAATACTAATTGAAATATAGATATATTTCTGGTCAAAAAGGCATCTGCAATGAATTATATCACAAACTGACCCATCATTCACTATTCTTACTGAAATAAAAGCAAAATTTTTTCAACTTTTTTACAAAGAATTAATATTTTCTTGATTTTCCTTTTAAGAGGAATAAAATGCACCCAAAAAAGCATCCTCTCTAAATAATTTTAATATTTTTCTCATTTTTATCGATAAATATTCATTTTTTTAATAAAAAAGGCTTGATTTATTAGTCTATAAACGTTACATTTTAAGAAAACCTTTCTAAAAGGAGGAGATTTAAAAAGTGAAAGTTGCAAAATTTGGAGGAAGTTCACTTGCCAGTTCAGATCAAGTGAGAAAGGTAGTGAACATTATTAAAGATGATCCTGCACGTAGATATATTGTTGTTTCGGCACCAGGAAAGCGTCACAGTGATGATATCAAAGTGACAGATTTATTAATTTCTCTACATGATAAGCTGATTGCCGGCAAAGACCCTTCTCGCTTAATAGAAGCTATTTATAATCGTTATGAAGAAATTGGCCAAGCTTTTCACGTCGATGCACATATTCTTACCGCTATTCGTGAAGATTTGGAAAAGTTACGTATGCTTGAAACAAAAGGAAATGAACACCTTTATGATATTATTTTATCTCGTGGGGAAGATAATAATGCACGCTTAATTGCTGGTGTGTTAAAAGCTGAGGGACTAAAAGCACGCTATATTTCCCCTAAAGAAATCGGAATGTATGTAACAGATGAGCCCAAGAATGCACGTATTTTGAATAAGGCTTACCCAATCATTCATAAGTGGGCAAAAAATCCTGATATCTTAGTTATTCCTGGTTTCTTTGGAATTACTGAAGAAGGAAATATTTGTACTTTTTCTCGTGGTGGCTCTGATATTACTGGCGCTATTATCGCTGCCGGCATGAATGCTGAATTATACGAAAACTTTACTGATGTGAATGGTATTTATTCCGCACACCCTGGTATTATTCATGAACCAGAATTAATTAAAGAAATCAGTTACCGAGAAATGCGTGAATTAGCTTATGCAGGTTTTTCTGTCTTCCACGATGAAGCTTTAATTCCTTCATTCCAAGCAAAAATTCCCGTGGTGATTAAAAACACGAATAACCCTACGCATCCAGGTACACAAATTGTCCATGAAAAACACAAACATGAAAAAACGGTTGTCGGAATTGCTAGCGATGGTGGGTTTAGCATGATTTATATCAGCAAATATCTCATGAACCGTGAAGTAGGCTTTACCTTACGTGTATTACAGATTCTCAAAGATTTCGATATCAAATATGAACATATGCCTTCTGGAATTGATGATATTTCCATTATTTTACGAGCAAACCAACTGACAGAAGAGACAGAAGAAGAACTCCTTCGAAAAATTGCCTATGAAATTGACCCTGATGAATTACGAATTAAGCACAATATTACGATGGTGGTTGTCGTTGGCGAAGGTATGCGTGAAAAAGTGGGTGTCACTGCTGAAAGTACGGCTGCGCTTGCTAGAAAGAAAATTAATATCGAAATGATTAATCAAGGCTCCTCAGAAGTAAGCATCATGTTTGGTATACAAGATAAAGATGAAAAAGCAGCGATTCGTTCACTTTATTACACCTTCTTTGACTAATTGATAAGCATAAAAAAGAAGGCAGGAAGACCTAAATAATAGTCTTTCCTGTCTTTTTTTTAATGATGTTTTTGCTTTTCAAGTTCTTCCCTAATTTTACCTTCAGGAGCATATTTTTCCGCCCAATCTTTAGGTTTTAATACTTTATGGGTGATTTCATCGTAATGTGGTTGGCCATCAGGGAAAAGCTTACCCATATTTGCTTGATGAACAATTTTCAGCATCGGATCAGGATCCACACCTAATAGCACAAACGAACCATAAACAAAATAAAGCAAATCAACTAAAGCATCTACTTGATTGACTAATATCTCCTCATCTGACTCATTTATCGGCTCACCTTTTGCTAACAATTTTTCTCTACTCTTTTCAATTGCTTGATGCATCGCCGCAACGCTTTGTTCAAACATTTGCTCATCACGACTTGTAGCATAAAGCAATTCAATAATCTCTTCTATCTTAAATCCTTGCCGAAAAATCGCTTCTTGGAGATTGAAGGCTGTCGGTTTTTTCGGTGCACGATCATCAAAAATTCGATGAAATTCGCTTGCCATTTGATAAGGTGTCAAAATAACCACTCTTTCCTAAATTATATTGAAATGCTTCAATGCAAGATATATGCCATCATGATTATTATCTGCAGTCACATAATCAGCAATTTCTTTCACTTGTTTTTTGGCATTTCCCATAGCCACTCCTAGCCCAACTGATTTTAACATATCGATATCATTAAAATGATCACCAAATGCAGCTACTTCATGCATGGTTAGGCCTAAATAATTCACTAGCGCAACAATTCCTTTATCCTTTGACCCACCTTTAGGGACAATGTCTACAGATTGCGAGGTCGAACGCTGTATATCGCACAATGTTAAACTCTCTTTTAAACAAGTTAATTCTGACCGAGAAGCCATTAATATACATTGATAGATTGGCTCTTTAAAATCAGAGGCTTGCGGATAGTGACGACGTTTACGACGAATAGCCAACCTTTTTAACAACTTTACACCTGTAGAGAGATGATTGCCTTTGGGTAGACGATATAATAATTTTGCAAAATGCTTTGATTGACCAACTAACATTGTTAAACTACCCGTCATTTTCTCTCCAGCACCAAATAAAATGTGTTTATGATGTAACTTAGCATAAGATATCACTTGATTTAAGGCTTCTTCATTAAAAGGATGCGCATGAATGACACGATTTTGATAAACAACGTATTGCCCATTATATGTCACATAAAAGTCTAAACCTAACTCACTAACTAAACTCAATACATTGGGATAACCACGCCCAGTCGCTACACCACAAAGAATGCCTTGTGCTTGAGCTAAAGCAATCGCGCGCTTAGTACTTGCTAATACAGAGCCATTCCCATTAAACAAAGTACCATCAATATCAAAAAAAATCGCTTTAATGTTCATATTTTAGGCGTATTGCCTTCCCTCCTTTTTTATTTTCAAGGTCATTCTATCATATTTTTTGTTATTTTAATACTATAAAAACTCTATTTGTAAATCTGTAAATTAACATAACTTTCATAGTTTATTCCATAATATTTCAGCTTCACAGCACAATTCTTCACTAACTTTGACCTGGTGTCTAGAAATAATTTGATCCTCGTTATCTGTTATTTCAGTTTCATAATAACTATCAACAACATTCCCAAATTCAATTTCCTTATCAAAACGAATATTCACATTTTTAATCGTATGTGTACTCAAAAATTCATAGCCTAAAACATCTAAAAGCCAATTGAAATAAATAGCATTATTCACGTGTTTGTTACTATCTATATCATAGAATCTTACTTTGAAAGGACTTGTTTTAGGATTTGAGAGTGGCTGCATTTTATTAAATCGTTTAATCTTTTTAATTTTTTCGCTTTCATATGGAGCAATAATTTCTTCATCTACAGCCTTAATTTTTCGCGTTGATAAATCCATTATGACAAAAACTGAAGAGACAGTCACCAATCGATTACCCGCCTCGTCTTCTATATAAAAATCACGATAGCAAAAGAATTTATTATAAGCAGTTGCTAAAGTTGAAAAAATGATTTTCTCACCTAAACGTGGCATCCGATCAACATCGATTTCATAGTTCGTAATCACCCAACCTAGATTCAGTTGATTGACATAACTGCTCCCACGATTTAAATGATCACTTTGTTCCTCAGATGCTTTAATCATTACCTGGATTAAAGATGGAAGCGTCATTTGTTGATTAATATCACATTCATAATAAGCAATTTCATGTTTGATTGAATATCTTTGTGCCAAATTGTTCATATCCTTCCTTAATTTATATAAAAGTATTATAACAATCTCAAACATAAATGTCTTCAATTAATAAAATTAAAATAAAAAAAACACCTATCATCTGATAAGTGTCTTACTCCGGCAGTAGGACTCGAACCTACGACATCATGATTAACAGTCATGCGCTACTACCAACTGAGCTATGCCGGAAAAATATGAAATTGTTTGATAAAATTCATCAACTCCGGCAGTAGGACTCGAACCTACGACATCATGATTAACAGTCATGCGCTACTACCAACTGAGCTATGCCGGAATAAGATGTTATTAATATAACAGATAATTCAATTTTTTTCAAGCTTTTTTTTAACTTTTTTAAAAATTGAAAGCCACCTGCCGGGCTTGAACCGGCGACCCCCACCTTACCATGGTGGTGCTCTACCTGCTGAGCTAAGGCGGCAACTCAAGACAAGATATAGAATAACAGAGAATTAAATCTTTGTCAATGAGTTTTTTACAACTTTTTTTAGTTTTTTTCTTTCTTATCGATAAGGCTAAAGATAACGTGCGCTAAAATGAAACAGAAAACCATTTAGCTTTTAAAAAAAGGTATCAGTTTCTTAGCTACAGTATTTCTAACAATTGTGTAGGACTTGTAACAATTTCTGTAGCACCTGCATCTTCTAGCTCCTCTTTACTACCAAAACCATAAGTAACACCAATGGATGCGATTTTATTTTCATTAGCTCCTAGACAATCATGACTGCGATCGCCAATCATTCTAATTGTACTTGGTTCTAAATTTGGATTTTCGCTTAAGGCATAGGCAATAACTTGAGATTTTTTTGCACGCTTTCCCTCTAAATCAGCACCATAAATGGCTGTAAAATATTGATCAACATCAATTAAGCGCGCGATTTTCTTAACAAAGACTTCTGGCTTGGAACTAGCAATATACAATTGGTAACTATCTTTTAATTGCGCTAAAACTTCTTTCATTTGAGGATAAAGCTGAACAAAATGCATATGATCTTGATAGTATTCACGATATTTTAATAC
>NZ_ASWI01000004.1:112500-382500 GCF_000407565.1 Enterococcus cecorum DSM 20682 = ATCC 43198 | reverse complement strand
CGGAGTACCGCCATCTTTATATTTTTCAATCGCCGCTTCAGGATAACCCGCCGCTTGCATTTGTTGAATCATTTGTGCCGGAACATTTTGATTATTAACGATGAAGAACTGACTGCCATTTGTATTTGGACCGGCATTGGCCATAGAAAGTGCCCCGCGGAAGTTAAATACTTGCGGACTAAATTCATCTTCAAATTTTTCGCCATAGATACTTTCGCCACCCATACCTGTACCGGTTGGATCACCGCCTTGAATCATAAAATCAGGAATAACGCGGTGGAAAATGACACCATCATAATAACCTTTCTTTGCTAATTCGACAAAGTTTTTTACCGTTTTGGGAGCTACTTCTGGAAACAACTGTACCAAAATATCTCCACGATTTGTTTTGATTAATGCTTTAGGCCCTTTTTGTTCGGCTAAAGCTAATTGTAATAATTCAGCCATGAAATTCTCCTTAAAATTTATTTATCAGTTAAATTCTATGCATTCTAGATAAAACTGTCAATTTATTTTGTTTTCAAATACACTTTACGAATAATAATTTTATCAAAAATGCTAGTTTGATTATCTGCTTCCCCTATCACTTCGGCAATTACATTCTTTTCACCGGTGCGTTTACGTAAATGATAGATAATTTTTCCAGTTTCTTTTAATTCATTGAGCATTTCGACCACACCACCAAAGCCTGTCTTTTTAGTAATAAAGCCAAACGCTACCATACGCTCGTCTAAATTTTTGGCAGAAATACTTGAGCCCGTGACTAATGCATCGCGAATATTATCAGCAAAACTTTCCAAACCATCAACATCTGAAGAAACCATCATTTGCTCTTGGTTTATATTTAATTGTTGACGTAACTCATGTAATTCTGTTAGCAATTCTTCATATTGTTGCTGGGTAAGCATTACACCAGCAATTTTTTCACGATTAAAGACATAGACACCGGTTTTTGCGTCACGTGCCTGTTGAAAAACATCCATGGGTGATTTTTTCACTTCAGTTATGGATGATGTTGGTACTTCTAATTTCTTTAATTCCATATGCTCCCCCCACTTAACGTTATTGATGCTCTTTACAATGACATTGACCAGGAATACAATTACATTCAATTGTTTCGACCGTCTCTTTTTGTGCTAGAGCTTCTTGAATGAGTTGATAGTCAGCAGGTGTTAATTCACAAGAGGTAATCATCTCGGCAATTGTTTGGCCAATTTTTTTAGCACAAATATGAGAAAACAGTGTCTCTGTAGCACTAACAATGACCTCTTCTTCCGTCACAGTCGGTGTATAGATGAACTTATTTCTAACACGTGTTGTATTTAATGCACCTTTTTTAACTAAACGAGCAAGCAAAGTCTTTACTGTTGACTTTTGCCAATCTTTAGAACCTCCTAAGACCTCGCTTACCAAATGGGCATCGCAATCTGGATTGGTCCAAACAACACGCAAAACTTCCCATTCGCTGTCACTTATTTTAATCATCTCTTCACCTCATTTGCCTGCCTGTTTCTTTTATTATAGCACTATTTTTAGCCAAAAGAAAAGCCTTGATGTTCTCAAACAATCAAGACTTACCTAACTATTATTTTTTACGGTTTTGTTCTTTTTCGACCTTTTTTCTTTCATAGCGATTTAATAAAAATTCATGACGATACTCACTATTACCAAAGAATTTCAAGGTCTTCAATAACGGCTGGCGATTTTCACCAACAAGCCCAATGAGTTCAATAAACAGTTCAATACCAATCATTGTACAAATAATCATCAAGATAATCGCTGGTGTACTTGCATAAGTCATCAACAAAGCAATAAACGAGAAAGTTAATGCTAAACCATATATTGTTAATACGGCACCACGATGTGAAAAACCTAAAGACAGTAAGCGATGGTGCAAATGCATTTTGTCTGCAGATGATATAGGTTGCTTATTAAATTTACGGCGAATAATCGCAAATACCGTATCCGTGATAGGCACCCCTAAGATAAACATCGGCGTCACCACAGAAATAAAAGTAACGTTTTTCAAATTATGCAACGATACTACGGAAATCATAAAACCTAAGAATAAAGCACCCGTATCGCCTAAAAATATCGTTGCAGGATGAAAGTTATAAGGGAAAAATCCTAATATCGCAGCCACTAATAAGAAAATAAGCATTGCCAAATACGTACCGATATTATCAGGTAAATAAAAATAACTTACAATGCCAATCGTGGATAAAGCAATCATCGAAACCCCTGAAGCTAAACCATCTAAGCCATCAATCAGGTTTACCGCATTAGTTATTGCAAAAATCCAAATTATCGTTACTGGAAAACTTAACCAACCTAAATGAAACATCCCGATAAATGGAATGCTAATTGTATCCATCTTTAAGCCAGCTACAAAATAAATTTCTAAGGCAGCGATAAACAAGCCTATTGATTTTTGTAAAGGTGATAATTCTTTGCGATCATCGATAAAACCTGTAATCACGACAATGAGTGCACCTAACAAAATAGCCCACACTTTTTTCATAAAAAGATACTCATGAAACTGCCAAATAGATCCAATCGCAAAGGCAATAAAAATGGCTAATCCACCAATTGTCGGCATCACCTTTTGATTAATCCGACGTTTTCCCGGATAATCCACCGCACCAACTTGAAAAGCTAACAACTTTACAAGAGGGGTTAAAATGACCGATAACATCATTGTCGCCAAAAAGTGTAAAATAAATTCTAAAGTAAAATCCATTCCTATGACTCGCTTTCGTTCTCATTTGAATGTAATAATTGTGCTTTCATTCGTTTAGTTAATACTTCTAGCGGATCTTTGCGTTGACTTAAATCTCCACCAGTTCGATATTCAGCAAGCGCAGTATTGAAAACACCACAAAATACCACAATCATTGCTGCAAATTTCAGCCAAATCATCAATAACATAAAAGTCCCAATAATTTTATATCCATTAAACCCCGTCGCAAAATATTTCATATATATTCCAAATACTTGCGTCAATCCTAACCAACCAATTGTCGCCAAAACAGCTCCTGGAAAAGCCGAACGAATCCCAATTTTGGCATTAGGAATAATCCAGTACACCAAAGTTAAGATTGCCAATAGTACAATGATTGTCGCTGGCCACTTCACGGTTTGGAATGTCGTAATGATAGAATCAGGTATTTTCAAATGTGGCTGAATCCAATCTAGCGCTACTTTACCAAACCCAATGACGATAACCACGCCAACAATCGCTGCAAAAAAAAGAATGAGCATAAGCATCGACACCAGACGCATGACTAGATAATTTGTTGTCCCAGTCACCCCATAGGCCTTATTCATCGCAATTTGCAAAGCATTAATACTCTTACTCGCAGACCATAACGTCGCCACAGCTGAAATCGAAAGCAACTCCTTAGAACCACTTGTTAACAAAGCCTTGATTGAAGGTGCAAATAATAAGTAAATTTCTTGTGGCATCATTGTCTTTAACATGGTTAAAACTTGATTTTGATTAAAATGGAATAACGGCAAAATATTTCCAACCGCAATCAATAACGGAAAAAAAGACAATAACAGATAATAGGCGACAACTGAAGAAGTGACGCCTATCTCTGAATTTTGCATTCTTACTGACATTAAATCAATAAATGTTTTTATCTTTGGGGTTTTCTTTTTTTCCTTAGAGTCTTTTTTCTTCATTCTGACCCTTCCTTTTAGTAAGTACCTTCTACCCCTTGTGATGTTAAAATACGTGGACCATCTTTTGTAATAGCAAGACTGTGTTCATATTGACAACTTAAACCACCATCTTGGGTATACGCAGTCCAACCATTTTTATCCATTTTCATCTTCCAAGTCCCCGTATTTACCATGGGTTCAATCGTAATAACCATCCCTTCTTTTAGGCGTAATCCTTTCCCTTTTTCGCCATAATGAGGAACAGACGGTGCTTCATGAATAGTAGGTCCAATACCATGACCGATAAAATCACGGACGACCCCATATCCTTCACCTTCTACATATGTTTGAATCGCATGGCCGATATCACCAATTCGATTGCCTACTTTGGCTTGTTCAATTCCTAAATATAAAGCTTTTTTGGTTACTTCCATCAAACGTTTTACTTCAGGACTTGCCTCGCCAACAACATAAGACCAGCATGAATCAGAAATCGCACCTTTTAAGTCTACACACATATCTACTTTGATTAAATCGCCATTTTTAAGCACTTTTTTACGTGGAAAACCATGACAAATTTCATCATTAATACTACAACAAGTTGCGTATTTATAGCCTTCAAAGCCAATTTGCGCAGCTACTCCTCCATGAGATTCAATATAATTACGGACAAAAACTTCAATGTCCCAACTTGTAATTCCAGGTTTAATAAAATCTCGTAAATGTTTATGCACATCTGCTAATAACGCACCAGACTGTGCCATCATTTCGATTTCACGTTCAGATTTTAAAGTAATCATTTTTCATTTCCTTTCAAACTTCATCCATTTAATTTTAGCACATTTTTAGGACCGAAACAAACAGAGTTAGAAAATACTCATAAGTAGAAACTAATTGACTTTTTGAGTAGGTTGTTATACGCTTTTTTTGTATGAAAGTATGATATTTTCTTGCATGAAGATACATTTTAGGAGTGAAGATTATGCCTTTAGCAAAAATTTTTTATGCTAGTTTGACAGGAAATACAGAAGAAATTGCTGATATTATTGCAGAAAGCTTAGAAGATTTAGATTTCGATGTTGAAATTGAAGAATGCTCAAATGTTTCAGCAAGTGATTTTGAAGATGCTGACCTATGCGTCGTGGCCACTTATACTTATGGCGATGGCGATCTACCAGATGAAATTGTCGATCTTTATGATGATTTACTAGAAATGGACTTATCTGGTAAAGTCTTTGGTGTTTGTGGTTCTGGCGATACATTCTATGATTATTTCTGTAAATCGGTGGACGACTTCGAACAAGCCTTCTTAAAAACTGGTGCAATTAAAGGGGCTGACAGCGTGAAAGTTGAATTAAACGCTGAAGACGAAGATATTGATGACTTAGAAGAATTTGCAAAACAGTTAGCTAAATCAGTTGAAGAAAATGCCTAGATAAAAAAGCATTCAACCCTACAAATCAGGTTGAATGCTTATTTTTTATGCTTCACTTGGATGATGTGGGGCGATGAAATTTAAATCGTAAGTAGTTTGCCTCTCCTGCACCGCCTTTAAGACTTCATTTAAGATGCCAGTAATTTGTTGACTATTAGGTGCAATAACCCCAGAATACATTAATGAAGAAACGCCACTTGCTATCACTAATAAATTCACAAAAAGATTTTCTATTTCTTTTTCTGGTAATTTTTCATAATCAGTATCTTTAATAACCGAATTTTTGAAATAATCAAACGAAAATCCTTGTAAAACAGGTTCACCACCATGTCCAACAATAAATAACGCACGATATAGATGATTTTCTTTTGTTGCAAAATCAATATAATTCAAACAAAAATCAATCAATGGATTTCCCGTCTGTACTTTTGGTAGTACATCTTCTCCTAAATGATCAAAAATCTTTTGAATTAATGCTGAGCGTAAATCATCCATGTTTTTAAATTCTAAGTAAATTGGTTGAGTTGAGCATTTCATCTTCGCCGCAATATTGCGTGCAGTAAATTTTGACAATCCTTCTTTTGCGACAAGTTCATAAGTTGCTTTTAAAATTTGATCTTTGGTTATTGTTTTTTTACGAGCCATTTCCTATCCCTCCTATTTCTATGAATCGCTTCCAAAACATCCTATATTTATTTTAGACCGTTTTTTAACTTTGTACAATATCTAATTTCACAATATCATTAAATATTTTATCATTTTATATAATCATACTTATTTTACATTCTGTTTATCATCTACCTAATATAATTAAGTGAATCGTTTTAAAATTCTAATTTACGTAGCTAGATAACTAATACTATTTACTTTTGTTTCTTAGCTATTTCTTATTTACTTCTAAGCATTCTTCTATTCTTTATTAAAAATCTATGCTATCATAAAAAACGAACAATATTTATATGAGGTGAAAAAAATGACTTTACCAAATTTTGAAGAATTATTAGAAAAATACGCCCAATTAATTGTTGAAATTGGCGTGAACGTGCAAAAAGGGCATACAATTGTATTACGTGCTGCGGTTGATCAAGCACCTCTTGCTCGCTTAATCGTAAAAAAAGCTTACGAATTAGGCGCCGCTGAAGTCTTAATGCAATGGTCAGATGATGTAATAACTAAAGAATTTATGTTACATGCTGCAGACGACCGCATTGCTACAGTCCCACAATATAAAATTGAAGAATCTAATGACTGGTTAGAAAAAGGGGCTAGCCGCATCAGCCTCGTTTCCAACGACCCAGGTGCTTTAGCTGGAGTTGATGGCAAACGTTTGGCAACCTTCAGTAAAGCAAACAATGCTGCTTTTGCGCCATTAATGCAAGCCTTACAAGCGAATAAATATAGCTGGACAGTGGTCGCTGCTGCAAGTCCTGCTTGGGCCAAAACTGTTTTCCCTGAATTAAATGAAGAAGAAGCAGTCGATGCACTATGGGATCAAATTTTTAAAACAACACGTATTTATGCAGATGACCCAGTACAAGCTTGGAAAGAACATGACGCTAATTTATTAGAAAAGGCCAAATGGTTAAATGAAGAACAATTCGTTGCACTTCACTATACCGCTCCAGGCACAGACTTAACAATTGGTTTACCTAAAGGACATCATTGGGAAGCCGCAAGCAGTCATAACAGTCGTGGCGAATTCTTTATGGCAAACATGCCTACAGAAGAAGTATTCACCGCCCCTGATAGCCGCAACGTGAATGGTACCGTTGCTTCAACAAAACCATTAAGTTATTCCGGAAATATTATTGAAGGCATGCACTTTACATTCAAAGATGGTAAAGTTGTTGATTTCAAAGCTGATAAAGGTCAAGATGTGCTTGCTGAATTACTTGCAACTGATGAAGGAGCAAAACATTTAGGCGAAGTGGCTTTAGTTCCTGACCCATCACCTATTTCCCAATCAGGTATTATCTTCTTCAATACTTTATTTGACGAAAATGCCTCAAACCACCTAGCATTTGGTTCTGCTTATGCCTTTAGCTTAGAAGGTGGTACCGAAATGACCGAAGAAGAATTAGCTGCAGCAGGCTTAAACCGCAGCACAACCCACGTAGACTTTATGGTCGGTTCAGATAAAATGAATATCGACGGCATCAAAGCAGATGGCAGTCACGTACCAGTCTTCAGAAACGGAGATTGGGCATAAGGTTGTGAGCCGGGTCGGTCAGCTCCAAGCAGCTTGCCTAACAAAAATAAAATTTAGAAATCAGATAATTGTAGAATCAGGCAAACCCATGCCTGATTCTTTTTATTGACAAATGATAACAATATTAGCTTTTTTGATAAATGCGTGGTAAAATTTATTACATACTGTAAAGGAGGGATTTTTTTGACTCCTAATCGTGAAGACTACTTAAAGCTTATTTTAGAGTTAGGTGGTCATGAAAAGAAAATCTCAAACAAGCAAATTGTAGCTGGTCTAGGTGTATCTGCGGCTTCAGTCAGCGAAATGATTTCAAAATTAGAAAAAGAAAATTTAGTGCTTCACTTTCCCTATCAAGGCGTACAATTAACTGATCAAGGTGCGCAAACCGCGAGTTCTTTAATGCGCCGTCATCGCTTGTGGGAGGTCTTTTTAGTTGAGTATTTACAATATTCGTGGAATGATGTCCATGATGATGCAGAAGTTTTAGAACATGTCACTTCAGATAAGCTAGCTAATAAACTAGAAGCTTTTATGCATTTTCCTGATTATTGTCCACATGGAGGGAGAATTCCAAAAGAAAATGGCATTATCTCTGAAAAGAAACGCCAAACTTTAGCGGATTATCCAGTAGGCAGTCTGATTAGAATTGCCCGTGTTTTAGATGAAAAAGAACTACTTGATTATTTGGTCTCTCTTGATCTAAATCTCCAAGAACAATATCGTATCATTGAAATTGCAGATTATGAAGGACCAATCACCATACAAAATCAAGAAAAAACAATCGCAGTTAGTTTTAAAGCTGCGAGTACAATATTTGTCGATTTACTAAATGAGGAGTGAAAAATATGAAAGAAAAAAAGGTTTTGATCACTATCTTTGGAGGCACAGGAGATTTAGCGCAACGTAAACTCTACCCCTCATTATTTCGGTTATACCAAAAAGGACAATTAAAAGAAAGTTTTGCTGTCATTGGAACCGCACGTCGCCCATGGTCTAACGAAACTTACCGTGAAGTCGTAATGTCTTCTGTCTCAAATTTAACTGCAAGTGAGCAACAAGCAGCGGCCTTTGCCAGCCATTTTTATTATCAATCACACGATGTCAATGATACCAATCATTATGATACTTTAAAGAAATTAGCCAACCAATTAGACGAAGAATACGGTTTAGCTGGTAATCGCCTATTTTACTTAGCGATGTCTCCTAGCCTATTTGGTACGATTGTGCATCACTTACAATCACAAGGCTTACTTGAATCAGATGGTTATCATCGCGTCATCATCGAAAAACCATTTGGTACTGATTATCAAACAGCTGAAAAGTTAAACAACGAAATTAACGAAGTCTTTGATGAATCAGAAATTTATCGTATTGACCATTATCTAGGAAAAGAAATGATTCAAAGTATTTCTGCAGTGCGTTTTGCAAATTCTCTGTTTGAAGCGGTTTGGAATAATCGTTATATAGATAATGTGCAAATTAGTTTGGCTGAAAATCTTGGGGTGGAAGAACGCGCAGGCTATTACGATCAAAGTGGGGCCTTAAAAGATATGGTCCAAAACCACATCTTCCAAGTCTTAGCCTTACTTGCTATGGATCCACCTGCTGCTTTTAATGAAGAAGAAATCCGCAATGAAAAAATTAAAGCTTTACGTGCGATTCGTATGTACGATGCTGAAGAAGTAGCGAAAAACTTTGTCCGCGCACAATATGTCCAAGGAAAAATTTCTGGTCGTACTTATAAAGGCTATAAAGAAGAAGATCAAGTCAATCCTGAATCGCGTACAGAAACCTTTGTCGCTGGTCGTTTGTTCATCGATAATTTCCGTTGGTCTGGCGTACCATTTTATATTCGTACCGGTAAACGTATGACCGAAAAAGGCACACGCATTAATATTGTTTTTAAATCTGTGCCAATTAATCTCTTCAATCATTCCTTTGATGAAGAAGAACAAAATGCCCAAAAACCAGAACCAAATGTCTTAACCATCTATATCCAACCAACTGAAGGCTTCTCACTTTCATTAAATGGGAAAGAAGTCGGCCCTAACTTCAATCTATTGCCAGTGAAACTTAACTACCGTAACAGTGCGGAAATTATTGCTAATACACCAGAAGCCTATGAAAAACTCATTCTAGATTGTTTAAGTGGTGATGGAACTAACTTTACACACTGGCATGAGGTGTCCCAATCTTGGAAAATTGTGGATCAAATCCGTCAAGCTTGGGATGCTGATACCACTTCTCCTATTCCAACTTATGCGGCTGGAACAATGGGACCAGATGAAGCTTTCCACTTACTTCAAGAAGATGGATTTAACTGGGTATGGCAACCTGATCATTGGTATCGCGAACACGGTGAATTATCATAGAAATATCAAAAAAACCAACGAAACTTATTTTTCATAGAGTCTCGTTGGTTTTTCTTTTAGGCTAATTTGATAGCGCCAGTATATAATTGATAATATTCTCCTTGTTGAGCAATTAATTCATCATGGGTACCGCGCTCAATAATGCGACCTTGATCTAATACCATAATCGCATCGGAGTTTCGAACAGTCGATAAGCGGTGTGCAATGACAAATACCGTACGTCCCTTCATCAATGAATCCATCCCCGCTTGTACAATCGCTTCAGTACGTGTATCAATACTTGAAGTCGCTTCGTCTAAGATCAATACTGGTGGATCTGCCACAGCCGCCCGAGCAATGGCTAATAGTTGGCGTTGTCCTTGAGAAAGAGAACCGCCATCGCCTGTTAACTCAGTATCATAGCCTTTTGGTAGTTGACGAATAAAGTAGTCCGCATTTACCAATTTCGCGGCCGCATAAACTTCTTCATCCGTCGCATCTAATTTCCCATAGCGGATATTTTCTTTAATCGTACCAGTAAATAAATGCGTATCCTGTAATACAATCCCTAATGAACGACGTAAATCCGCTTTTTTCATCGCTTGAACATTAATCCCATCGTAAGTAATCATCCCTTTTTGAATATCATAGAAACGATTAATTAAGTTGGTAATCGTCGTCTTACCAGCACCGGTTGCGCCGACAAAGGCAATCTTTTGACCTGGTTTGGCAAATAAATTGATATCATGCAAGATGGTTTTATCCTCGCGATAGCCAAACGTCACATCTTCAAAGCGCACATCACCTTTTAACTCAGTATATTGCACTTGCCCATTCGCATCTGTATTTTTCCATGCCCAGTGTCCCGTACGTTTGACACTTTCTTCCATGCGACCATTTTCATGTTTAATGATATTGACTAACTCGACGTGTCCTTCATCCGTTTCAGGCACTTCATCTAATAGTTCAAAAATACGTTGTGCACCGGCTAAAGACAGGATAATCGCATTGAATTGTTGTGAAATTTGGGCAATTGGCATCGTGATACTCTTCGTAAACTGCACAAAAGAAACAATACTACCAAGTGTTAATGCAGTAACGTCAGTGATAGAAAAAATAGAACCCACCACAGCCGTCAATAAATACATGAAGTTTCCAATATTTCCCATAATTGGCATCATAATATTGGCATAAGTATTCGCCTTAGTAGAATTTATGCGCAAATCTTCATTTAATTCCACGAAACGATCAATCGCTGCCTCTTCATGATTAAAGACTTTCACGACTTTTTGCCCTTCAATCATTTCTTCAATATACCCATTTAATGTCCCTAAAGCTTTTTGTTGGAAAGAGAAATACTTCCCACTCTTGGAACCTAAATTACGAATGACTAATATCATTAAAGTTACCATGAATAAGACAAAAATCGTCATCGGAACATTAATCATAAACATTGCAATGACAATCGATAAGACACTAATCAAAGCGGCAATTGTTTGAGGAATCGACTGACTAATCATTTGTCGAAGGGTATCCGTATCATTCGTAAAATGACTCATAATGTCGCCAGTTGCATTACTATCATAGTAACGTACAGGAAGAATTTCCATATGCGCAAACATTTCATCACGAATATCTTTCAACACCCCTTGAGAAACAGTAACCATGGTACGATTATACACATACGTCAAAATCGCACCACACAAATAAATCATCGCCATAAAGCCAATCGCCTTCGCCAAAGGAGCAAAATTAGGATTCGCTTTACCTAAAAGGGGCACAATATAATCATCTATCAAACGCTGTGAGAAACTAATTCCGATTGCATTTGCCGCTGCTGAAACAATAATGCTTATAAATACAACGATTAAACGCCAACGATATTTTTTACCCACATAAGATAAAATTCGGCCAAAAATTTTCAGTGGATTATACGGTCTACCCATTGCTTTTTTCTTACTCACTTATACGTCCCCCTTTCACTTGTGATTCATAAACTTCTTGATAAATTTGATTATTTGCTAATAATTCCTCATGTGTACCGATACCGTTAATTTTTCCTTCATCTAGCACAATAATTTTATCGGCATCTTGAATAGAAGAAACTCGTTGCGCCACAATAATCTTCGTTGTATTTGGAATCTCTTCTTTAAATGCTTGACGAATTTTAGCATCCGTCTTTGTATCGACAGCACTCGTTGAATCATCGAGAATCAAGATTTTAGGTTTCTTCAATAAAGCACGGGCAATGGTTAAGCGTTGTTTTTGTCCCCCAGATACATTATTCCCACCTTGATCTAAAATGGTATTATATTCTTCTGGGAAAGTCGAAACAAACTGGTCTGCTTGAGCAAGACTGGCCATGCGCTTCACTTCAGCTAACGAAGCATCCTTATCCCCCCAACGTAAATTTTCTAAAATCGTACCAGAGAATAAGGTATTTTTTTGTAAAACCATCGCAATTTGATCACGTAAGGTTACTAGGTCGTACTCTTTGACATTTCGTCCAGCAACATAGACTTCTCCTTGCGTGGTATCATAAAGTCTAGGAATGAGCTGAATTAAACTAGATTTCCCACTTCCCGTTCCGCCGATAATTCCGATTGTTTGCCCTGATTCAATCTTAAAACTAATATTGGTCAAATCAGCTTCTTGTGCTTCAGGATAGTACTTGAACGAAACATTTTTGAACTCAATTTCACCATTTTCAATCGTTGTCACAGGATTTTCAGGATTGGTTAACGTAGATTTTTCAGTTAAGACTTCAGCTACCCGTTCACAAGATGCTTCAGAAATCACAATCATGACAAAAATCATTGAAAACATCATCAAGCTATTTAAGATTTGAAGCATATACATAATAAATGAAGTCAAAGTACCAGGTGTCATACTACCCGCTACGACAAATTTCGCACCAAACCAATAAACGACAAGCAAGGAACTATAGACTGCAATCTGCATAATCGGACTATTTAACGCGATTAACTTTTCAGCTTTCATAAAGACTTGCTTAATTTGTTCAGAAGCCTCTTTGAAACGGTCAATTTCTTTTTCTTCACGTACAAAAGATTTCACCACACGTACACCATTAATCACTTCTTGAACGGTTTGATTTAAGTGATCATATTGACGAAAGACCTTCACAAAATAAGGATGCACACGATAAATCAAGAAAATCAAGGCAGCTCCTAAAAATGGAATCACTACTAAGATAATCATTGATAGCTTAAGATTCGTATAAGCTGCCATAATAAAAGCAAACACAATCATAAACGGTGCACGAATCACAGTTTTTAAGACCATTTGAAAAGCAAATTGAATATTGGTAATATCAGTTGTCAAACGGGTAATCAGACTCGGCGTAGAGAAGCGATCAATATTCTGGAAAGAGAAACGTTGAATATTACGATAAATATCTTCTCTTAAATTCGCTGCAAATCCCGCCGAAGCATCTGAAGAAAACTTACCACCTAAAATTCCACAAGTCATGGAAATTAAGGCAATCACAGCCATCAATAGGCCAATTTGAATAATATATTGAATATCTTTGGTTTCAAATCCGCGGTCCAATACTTTAGCCATCAAATAAGGAATCATCATTTCAGCAAAAACTTCACCAGCCAAAAAAATCATCGTTAATATCGAAGGCTTAATATATTGACGCATCGATTTTGCTAAGGTTTTATACAAACTGTTCATCTCCTTTATATCGATTAAAAGCATCCATTTTCTGATAAATTTTACGAATGGTTTCGATGGTCGTATTTAACTCCTCTTCCGGAATATCAGCTAACACTTCGGCATTTTGCACATGAAATTGATATATCAGTTGATCATATATTGCTTGCCCTTTATCCGTTAAAGTAATATTGGTGATGCGTTTATCCTGAAGATTTTCCACCTTTTTGACATAACCATTTTCTTCCAACTCATTCATACTCTTCGTGACACTTGGCAAGGTCGTCCCAATCCGATGGGCAATATCACTGATTTTGACTGAGTCTTGACATTCCATCAAATCATGCAACACTTTCAATTGGTATATTTGCTGCCGGCGTAAATCTTTAGGCGGCACAGGCAAAAATTGTAACGTCTTCTTTGCTGCAATACAAGCAGAAATATACCGTTCTGAATCTTCCCAGTTCATTTCCATCCTCCTTACTTATCGAAAATAATTACTTTAAGTAACTATTTTATTATACAGCGATTATCTATCAATGCAAGTGGCGAATGAGAATTTTATGAAAATTAGTCATCTTACTTAATACTATTTGGAAGATGTCCTAATAAAAATAAAAATATGCCCCATTTGGAACATGTTCTACGCTTAGAAAAATCATTTTTTAAACAAAAGTAATACCGCAATTCTTAAAGCAATCGCAGCCATGATTAAACTATAAACTAACGGATCTTGCATCCATAAAAGAAAGCGACCTAGTTGTTTGATTCGAAATTGATATTTTCCCAAATAATTGGCTTTTGTCACAGCAATTAAATCATTGACATTGTTTTGATCGCCTCTGGTTTGAAGATAATCCCGATTTCTTTCAATCACCCGGTGCGTCACCAAGGTATGCTCTTGATAAAAACTAATAATATTACCTTTTTGCACTTTTTCAAACGGAATTTCTTTAATAACAATGTAATCGCCTATATAGTAAATTTTCTAAATCAATCACTTCATTCCATGCTCTTGTGAAAAATTTGTTTAACGCATATTTTTATCAAGATGATGCACGATAGAATGAACAGGCCTATTTTAAAAGGTTTTAACGCTGAATGTAAACTTTTCCCCCACAGCTCTTTTCTGCACATAAAAAAGTCATAGATACTGAAGTAAAACTTCCTTATCTATGACTGAATATTTATGATAAACGATTTTTAAAGTCGTGGTAGTTAAAACTACGGACTAGCTGTAACTGATTGGCCGCATCACACGCATAAATATTGGCAAGCGGCATGCCATTAAATGTATTCGTTTTTACCATCGAATAAATAGCCATATCACAAAAGATTAAGCGACTCCCTATTTGTAAAGGCCGATCAAAAGAATATTGACCGATAATATCACCTGCTAAACAAGTTGGGCCACCGAATTGATAGGTATAGGGCTTTTCTGCTGGTTGAGCGCTACCTATAACCATCGGGCGGTATGGCATCTCTAAAACATCTGGCATATGACAAGTCGCAGAAGTATCTAAAATCGCATTTTTCACGCCATGATTTTCAGTTATATCTAAAACACTTGCCACTAAATAACCTGCATTTAAGGCAATGGCTTCCCCTGGCTCTAGATAGACTTCCACTTGATACTTTTCTTTAAAGCGTTTGACGACATCAATTAAGACATCCACTTGATAATCTTCGCGCGTAATATGATGGCCACCACCGAAGTTCACCCACTTCATCTGTGGCAAATAGGCAGCAAATTCCTCTTCAAAAGCTTGTAAGGTAGGAATCAAATCATCCACATTTTGTTCACATAGGGTATGAAAATGCAATCCTTCAATTCCGGTTAGATCTTGACCTGCAAAATCTTTCGCTAAAATCCCTAAACGTGACCCTGGTGCACACGGATCATAAATCGCATGTCCTTCTTGGGTAGAACATTCTGGATTGACCCGCAAACCAAAAGACTTCCCACTTTGCAAGGCTTGTGCTTTAAAATGTTGCCACTGACTAAAGGAGTTTAAAACGATGTGATCACAAATTTCAAGCAAAGCGGTAAACTCACTATCACGATAAGCCGGCGAAAAGACATGGGTTTGCTTACCAAATTCTTCTGCCCCTAACTTTGCTTCATAAATACCGCTAGCTGTTGTGCCATCTAAGTATTCACGAATCAATGGATAGAAGTGAAACATCGAAAAAGCTTTTTGTGCTAATAAAATCTTAGCACCACTTTCCTCGCGTACTCGTTTTAAGATTTCTAGATTTTTTCGTAATAAGTTTTCTTCCACAACAAAGCTTGGTGTCGGGATACTCATTTCATCCCATAAGATTTTATTTTCCATTAGTCTTGCACCAAAGTAGGGTTAAAATCTTCTACCCATGGTAAGCCCCATTGATTTAAAGCTTCCATGAAGGCATCTGGATCTAATTCTTCCACATTGTGTACGCCTGGCTTATTCCAAGTCCCGTTAACGACTAACATTGCACCAATCATCGCAGGTACCCCAGTTGTATACGAAACAGCTTGTGAACCTACTTCTTTATAGCATTCTTCATGGTCACAAACATTGTAAACATAGTAGTTCACAGGTTTGCCATCTTTGACTCCTTGATAGATACAGCCAATATTGGTCTTTCCTTTGGTACGAGGACCTAATGAAGCTGGATCTGGTAACACTGCTTTTAAGAATTGTAGAGGAATAATTTCTTTGCCCTCAAACATAATTGGTTCAATACTTGTCATCCCTACATTTTCTAGACATTTCAAATGCGTTAAATAGCTTTGACCAAATGTCATAAAGAAGCGAATACGTTGAATCCCTTTAATGTTTAATGCTAAGGATTCGATTTCTTCATGGTGTAATAAATACATGTCCCGTGGTCCAACTTGTGGGAAATCATAAACTTTCTTGATTTCCATTGGTTCCGTTTCTACCCAATGACCATCTTCCCAGTAGCTACCTTTTGCAGAGACTTCACGGATATTGATTTCTGGGTTAAAGTTGGTCGCAAATGGATAACCGTGATCGCCAGCATTACAGTCAAGAATATCAATTTGGTGAATTTCATCGAAGTAATGTTTTTGTGCATAAGCTGAAAAGACACCGGTAACGCCTGGATCAAAACCAGATCCTAAAATCGCGGTAATGCCTGCCTTTTCAAATTTTTCACGATATTCCCATTGCCATTTATATTCAAATTTCGCCGTGTCTTCTGGTTCATAATTCGCCGTATCTAGATAGTGGGTTTTAGTAGCTAGACACGCATCCATAATGGTTAAATCTTGGTAAGGTAAAGCCAAGTTAATGACGATATCTGGATTGAAATCTTCAATTAAAGCAATCAACTCCTCGACATTGTTCGCATCGACTTTGGCAGTTGAAATTTTGCAACCTTGTCCGTCTAATTTTTCTTTTAACGCATCACATTTTGATTTCGTTCTTGAGGCAATGCAAATTTCCTCAAATACTTCACTATTTTGTACACATTTATGCACCGCTACACTTGCGACGCCTCCTGCACCGATAATTAATGCTTTTGCCATAGTTTTTTTCCTCCTCAAATTGATTAATGAATGGCTAATAATAGTTCACGAACGACTTTACATGCCAAAGCAGTAGATGCCCCACTTTGATCTAAAGCAGGTGATAATTCATTGACATCTAAAGCTACGATATTTAATTGACTGATTAACTTTAAGCTTTCGACAAATTCCATAAAGAAAATCCCCCCAGCCTCAGGAGTCCCTGTTCCTGGAAAAACGCCCGGATCAAAGACATCTAAATCAATCGTTAAATAAACAGGGGTATCCTTTAAAGCAGCAACCGTCTCTTTTAGTCCCTCTAGATTATACTTATGCAAATTCGTATGTTCTTTAGCAAATTGAAATTCCGCACGTTCCCCTGAGCGAATCCCAAATTGATGAATTTTGCCATCGCCTAGAAAATCATGTATCCGGCGAATCACGGTCGCATGCGATAATTTAGCATCTAAATAAGCCTCACGTAAATCTGTATGGGCATCAAACTGAATCGCTTGTAAATCAGGATACTTCTCAAAAGTCGCCTCTACTGCGGGCAAAGTCACTAAATGCTCGCCACCAATCATAAAAGGACGCTTATTGTCAGCTAAAATGGTTTGGGTGCGTGCTTTAATATCTGCTAAAGCTAAGTCCACACGACCAAATGAAAGCTCTAAATCCCCAGAGTCAAATACTTGAATCTCTTCTAAATCTTTATCTTGATAAGGACTATAAGTTTCAAGGCCAAATGATTCGCTGCGGATAGCTCGACTAGCAAAGCGCGTACCAGGACGATAAGAGGTGGTCGAATCATAAGGGGCACCGAAAAGTACCGTTTGTGCTTCTTCATAACTTGACTCACAAGCAATGAAGGTTTCAATATTTGGTGTTAACATCTACAACAGCTCCTTAATATAGTTTGGTAAAGCAAAGGCCCCTTGATGCGAGGCAACATTATAAAATTGTGTGGGAATAGCTAAACTTTCCCAGACTTCTTTTTGCAAATCTAAAAGCGGATGACCAGACTTACATGAATAACCAAACAATAAATAGCCCGCCGCATAAGTTGGAATACTTGCCATATAGACATAATTATTTTCAAACACTGAAGTCAAACGTTTTCTGATATGATTAAACGCTTCTTCATCTTCAGCGTAAAAAGCATTGGCATGTTGGCTAATTAAGACGCCTTGAGGTTTTAAAGCGTTATAACAGCTACCGTAGAATTCACGGGTAAACAAACTTTCATTGACCCCAAACGGATTAGCTGAATCAACAATAATCAAATCATATTCATCTTCTTTACGACGCATAAATTTCAGCGCATCTTGAATCGATAATTGTACCCGTTCATCTTGAAAAGCTTGGCCAGCCGGTGGGAAGAATTGTTGGCAAATTTGCACGACTTGGGCATCTAATTCCACCACATCAATTTGTTCAATCGTTGGGTATTTACATAATTCTTTTAAGATTCCCCCATCGCAACCACCTATGACCAAGACTTTTTTTATTTTTGGTCGTACCGCCATTGGCACATGCACCATCATCTCACTATAGAAAAATTCATCCTTTTCGGTACTAATTAATTCACCATCTAGCGTTAAAATTCGCCCAAACTCTTTAGAATCCAAAATTGCAATATGCTGAAATTCTGTTTGATGACTATAGATTTCGCGCTCGACATTAATCGATAGTCTCACATCATCGACATGATAATCGGAATACCATAAATCCATCTAGCCTTCCCCTTTCACTATACAAATCGAAGCCACCTCTGGATCTTGTGTCCCCATCAAAAAACACCCTTTTTCCTTCGCATATTCGATATGTTCAATAATTTCTTTTGTAATCAACTCACCAGGTGCCACAATCGGGATTCCCGGCGGATAGCACATGACCATTTCCGTTGAGATTTCACCGATACTCTCTTTAAGCAAACGACTTTCCTTTTGCGCATAGAATGCTTTGCGCGGCGAAATGACGACATCGGTTTGCGCAATATCAAAAACTAATAAATCCCGTGACTCTTTTTTATAGCGGCGACGAATCTCGGATAAAGCCGAAACCAAACGTTCAATATCATGAATTCTATCCCCCACAGAAATATAAGCTAAAATATTAGCCGTATCGCCAAATTCGACTTGGATATTATACTCATCACGCAATAAATCATATACTTCGCTACCTGTTAAACCAATGCCAGTCGTTTTCACACATAGCTTGGTCACATCAAAATCATAAATACCTTCTCGATCAATGATTTCGGTTGAATACGCATAATAATCCCCGATTTCATTGATTTCATCACGTGCATATTGCGCTAATGCCACCACTTTTTTAAAGATTTCTTCACCATTTAAGACTAAGTTACGTCTAGCCAAATCCAAACTAGCCATTAATAAATAGCTCGCACTTGTCGTTTGGGTTAAATTAATCATTGTACGGACATATTCTGGATCCATGGACGCATTGCAAAGTAAAAATGAACTCTGAGTTAATGAACCGCCCGATTTATGCATACTAACTGCAGCCATATCAGCACCAGAAGCCATCGCATGGATTGGTAGACCTTTTCCAAAATACAAATGTGTACCGTGCGCCTCATCTACTAAGACTTTTAAACCTTTTTCATGCGCATACTGGGTAATCTGTAACAAATCAGAACAAATCCCATAATAGGTCGGATTATTGACTAAAATCACTTTGGCATCTGGATGAGCATCAATTGTAGCCTTCACTTCTTCAAAAGGCATCCCCGTCGAAATTTCTAATTCTTTTTGTAATGGCGTATGGACATATACAGGAATTCCCCCACACATCACCAAAGCATTAATCACACTTTTATGGACATTACGTGGTAAAAGAATTTTATCGCCTTCCTGGACAGTTGCATAAATCATATTTTGCACTGCTTGTGTCGTGCCATTAACCATAAAAAAGGCATGTTTAGCACCAAACGCTTGGGCGGCTAATTCTTCCGCTTCCCGAATGACCGATACAGGATGACTTAAATTATCTAATAGTTTCATCGAGTTCGCATCGATGGAAATGGTTTTTTCACCAAAGAGTTGTACAAGATCACTCCCACTCTTCCCTCGCTTATGTCCAGGTACATCAAAAGGCACTAGGCGTTGTTTTTTCAAATCCATCAAAGCTTGGACGATGGGCATTTGTTCTTGATTGGTTAACACTTACGATCACCTCACGATCAAATTTTCACTTTTTTAATGTAGTCGCTCACTTTAACAGTCAATCAAGGGTATTGCGAGATTTGCTACTCACTTATAAAAATAAGCTGTTTATTTAAGCACAAAAAAACTCAGGTACAGTCTTCATCCTATACCTGAGTTTTTCGATTTCTACATTTTATTTCATCAAGACTCCCTAAAAAAGGACAGTCCTTCTCTTTATTATTGTTAGAACGCAGAGTCTATTTAGCATGCCTACTTTTACCACTCTTACTAATCGTTTTCACAAGCATAATGATGATTGAATCATTACGTTATAAAAAATTTGAGTCGACAAGAAGTCCTTTTATTTCTTCTCATCTCTTCAATGGGCGCGAAAAGCCCCTTTACTACATCAAATCTGCCTAAATTTCAGGCAGCAATAAGTTTGGCAAAGTCATACTCGCCTCTCTCGTTCGCAGTTGTGCTGCAAGATGGATAATAACATGTATCAACCTAACTAGCAAGCATTTATTTAAAATTTTCTGTGTTTTTTATTAAAATATTTACTAAACCTTGATATATCAAAGTTTTCATCACGTTTATTTTTAGACAAGATTAAAAATATTTTAAAGAGCTTTAATTAATTAAAGGAGTACAAAATTTGCACTCCTTCTTTTCTTATTCAGCTAATTGTGTTAGTACTACTTCTCCGTTATGTTTCACTTCAAAGTCCTTGGTTTGAAGATTAGCAGTCAATACCGCACGATTCTCTTGGCTATCTTTTCTAGTGATGATGATTGTTTCTTCGCTTGGTGTTTCAACAAGGATTTCACCAGCTAAATCAAAAGCTGAAGCAGTATTTCTAAAGCGTAGTAAATTAAATAAAGCCTGTACCACTGGGCGTTTTACTTCTTCATCGATTTCTGGCAATGTATAGTAGTGACGGTTGATATTGCGACCTTCTTTCGTATTTTCCAATAGCTCAATGTCATTTTTTCCTGCCAATAAACCAACATAATAAATTTGTGGAATACCAGGTGCAAAACATTGAATGGCTCGTGCTAATAAGTAACTACGGTCATCATCCCCTAAAGCACTATAGTAGGTAGAATTAATTTGGTAAATATCCAAATTATTATAGCTTGCAGAAGAATATATTTTCTTCACATTTGCACCGACTTTATATAGCTCTTCAGATGTATAGTTTAACTCTTCATCACTCAATAAGTCTTTGGCATCCACTACCCCAATACCATCATGTGTATCTAGTGTAGTGAATTGCTTCATCGGACTCATTTTTAACCAATGAGCTAAACGATTGGACTTCCCACTATACAATGAAAACAGGGTAATCATTGGTAAAGCAAAGTCATAAACATAGTAATCATGATCTGCAATTTTCATTTGAATTGTATAATGTTCATGAATTTCCGGCAGCAACTCACAATCATATTTGGCTGCTTCCTTACGTACTTCATCTAATAATTCCCAAATTTCCGGTTCGACAAAGAAATCATTGGTATCTAATTTTTTAATCGCATAGGCAAAAGCGTCCAAACGAATCAAAGAACATCCATGGCTTGCCATATCTTTTAGAGTATCCTTGATAAATTGTTTAGTTACTTCTTTGTTTACATCTAAGTCAATTTGCTCTTCACCGAAAGTATTCCACACTTGCTCAGTTGTCCCATCGGCAAAAGTCACTTCCTGAAACGGTGCTTTATCTTTGCGTTTATAAATCAAATCAATATCTTCTGGTGTCGGACGATTTTCAGGGAAAAACTCATGAATGCGGATAAACATATCTTTATAAGGCGAATGTTCATGATTTTGTTTAAAATCTTGGAAAAATTTTGATTCGCGCGAGATATGGTTAATCATGAAATCAAACATTAAATAATATTTTTCGCCTAATGCTTCCACTTCTTCCCAAGTACCAAATGCTTGATCCACCACGGTATAATCACTTGGCGCAAAACCACGATCACCAGTTGATGGAAAGAAAGGCAACAGATGAATCCCACCCACAACACCATTTAAATGTTTATCTAATACTTTATTTAAATCTTTCAAATTATTTCCTAAGCTATCACAATATGTAATTAACATCGCTTCATTTTTAATTTTCATGGTATAACCCCCAATTTTTCTTTAAAAAAGCAACCAAATGAAACGAGAATTATTCAAGTCATTTGGTTGACTACTGTTATTTTGCTTTTAAATAAAACATTTGTGTAGCATAATCGCCTGTTAGGTTTTCATCAATGTAAAGACCTAAATGCATGGCTTCACTGCCAGAAATTTCACAACCATTCAGTTCATAGATTTGTTCTTCATCTAGTCCTGCTAGTCGTAAAGTTTCTAACGGGAAGGAAGCTTGGGTATACTTTCTGAAATAAAAGGCGATGGCTTCTTTTTGATCTTTTGAAATAAACATCCACGCGCAACTATTTTTCTCAAATGGTGAAGTCAAACGGATAAATCGTCCGAACTGGAATAAAGCACGGTGTTGTTTATAAAAGACAATTTGTTCTTGAATGCTTATCTTTTCTTCGGCAGTCAATTTCGTTAAATCAAGCTCATAACCTAAAACACCCGACATCGCGACATTGCCACGAATTGCTAAACTAGTCACGCGATGGGTTTGATGGTTTGGTACTGCTGAAACATGTGAACCCATCGTTGAAATCGGATAAGCTAAACTCGTGCCATATTGAATATTCAAGCGCGCTAAAGCATCCGTATTATCACTCGTCCATGTTTGCGGCATGTAATACAACATTCCTGCATCAAAGCGACCACCCCCACCAGAGCAACTTTCAAATAAAATATCTGGATAACGCGTCGTCAATTTTTCTAACAAATCATATAAGCCAAGAATATAACGGTGGGCCACTTCTCCTTGCGCTTCTTGTGGTAGTTGGGTTGAATAGACTTCAGTCATATTGCGATTCATATCCCACTTGATATAGTCAATATCCGTATGATCAAGAATCGCTGTTAATTGTTGATAGATTTTTTCACGAACATCTTCTCTTGAAAAGTCCAATACATACTGGCTACGACTCGTACTACGTGGACGATTTGGCACTTGAAAGGCCCAATCAGGATGGGCACGAAATAGCTCGCTATCTTCTGAAATCATTTCAGGTTCCACCCAAAGTCCAAATTTCATTCCCTTAGCATGTACTTTTTCTACAATGTTTTGCAAGCGTCCATTTAATTTTTCGCGATACTCAAACCAATCACCTAACGAAGAATAATCATCATCGCGTTTGCCAAACCAGCCATCATCTAATACAAACATTTCGATACCTAGTTTTTCCGCTTCATCCACGATTTGCATCAATTTTTCTTCGTTAAAATCAAAGTAAGTCGCTTCCCAGTTATTAATCAGCGTTGGGCGTTCTTTTCCCTGATATTTTCCACGAACCAAATGTTGATTAAATAAATCATGATAAGTTGCGGATAATTGGTTAAGACCTTGATCACTGTACACGAATACGGCTTCCGGTGTGGTAAAACTCATGTTTGGCTGCAATTGCCAATTAAACTGAAAAGAATTAATTCCCATTATCAGACGCGTTTGCTGATATTGATCTTGTTGCACCACTGCCTCAAAATTGCCGCTATAGACTAAACAACAGCCAAAAGCTTCTCCATGAAATTCCGTAGTGGTAGGTTCTACAAGGGCCACAAATGGATTTTGCATATGACTACTTGCACCGCGTTTGCTATCAAAAATTCGAATTCCTTGCGTAATGGCTTGACGTCCAATTTGTCGCTCATGTCCCCAAGCACCATGTAAATCAATAACTTCTAGCTCTCTTGCATAAAAATCAAGATTGCTACTTGCTAAACGCTGAATCGCAACGGTCTGAGTCCCTTGATTTTCTAGACGAGCAGATCTTGTCAATACTGCCAACTCTTTAAAAATTGTATAACTTAAAACCAAGCGTAATTTTGCGACTTCATCGACTAGAATAAGCTCTAAAGTTTCCGCCTGAGCTTCATTAGCATAAGTGGCCGGTAACCCTGGTAATGCTTTTTTACCATCGAATATTCGATAGTCTTGATAGCGAAAATCACAAATGGTTGAACCATCTTTGAATTGTAGCTGAATAGCTGGTTCGCGAAAATCGCCATTTCCATGACTTGGATATTCCATCAACATCGTATCTAAAGAAAAGGTACGATCAGTTGCTTCACTCGGATTTGGTGAAAACGCGCGGTCAATGCGACGATAACGATGTAAATTCGAATAACCTTTAATTTTCTTACCAAAATAAAGATGATTGACATACCCAAAGTCTTCAATTTGGATCAAATAACTTATTTTTTCGTTAAATAAGTGAAATACATTTATTTTCTCATCAAAAAGTATCATTTGACTACTCCTAAAAATTATTTTACAGAACCATTTGTCATACCAGAAATAATATTCTTTTGGAAAATCAAGTAGACGATTAAGATAACGATAATTCCTACAACATATGAAGCAAAACTTGGACCATAATCACTGAAATATTGACCTTGGTAGTTGTATTGGAATAATGGTAATGTCCAATTAGAGTTATCTTTATTTAGAATTAATAAAGGTAATAAGAAGTCATTCCAAATCCACAAAGCATTAATGATCAATGTCGTTGCGTGCATTGGTTTCATCAATGGAAATGCAATTTGGAAGTACATCCGAAACTTACCACAACCATCAATTTCTGCAGCTTCATCCAACTCTTCAGGAATGGCTGTTTTGATGTAACCTACATACAAGAATAAAGTCTGTGGGATCGCATAAGCTAAATACAAAATGATTAATCCTGGGATATTTGAAAGACCTAATTTTGTCATCATTGTCGTAATAGGAATCATAATGACTTGGAAGGGAACAAAAATACCTAGAATCAAGAATGAATACATCAAGGCAAAAGCTTTTTTCTTAGATAAATTACGAGCAATTGAAAAAGCTGCCATTGGTACGAAAAAGGTAATTAAAACAATTGAAAATACTGAGATAACTGCCGAATTCAAGAAATATTGACTAATCCCATCATCTAGTAGACGTTGGAAATTATCCATCGTAAATGGGTTTGGTAAACCAAAGAAATTTCCAGTGATTTGACTTGTTTCTTTAAAAGAAGACAAGACGGTGAAATACAGTGGAATAAAGATTAAACAAAATCCCAGTATCAAAGCTAGATAACTAAAAACAGTTCCTTTACGTTTCATCTTCTACTCCTCCTATACTTCAAACTTTCTAGATAAACGAATTTGTAAGATTGAGATAATGGCAATCACGATAAATAATACAACCGCAATCGCATTGGCATAACCATATTGATTGTTTTGGAACGCATAATTATAAACTAATAATCCTAGACTGGTCGTTTTATCGTTTGGTCCGCCACCAGTTAAGGCATAAATCAAATCAAAGGCCGTTAACCCAGATTTTAACGCCATGATAAAGACCATACTCAACGAAGGTAATAAATACGGAATTTCAATATTTAAGAACTTCTGCCAATTATTTGCCCCATCAATGTCGGCTGCTTCTAAGATATCTTCGGGAATACTTTGTAAACCAGCTAAGAAGATAACGACTGGCATCGCAACACCTTGCCAGAGAGCTACAAATAACACTCCCCAAAATACCGTATGCTCATTAGCAATTAAGTTTTGTGATAAAAACTCAATTCCTAATTTTTCTCCTAATTGTGGTAAACCGTAGTTAAATAATTGTTTAAAGATCAATCCTAAAGTTACCGTACTTAGCACTGCGGGGAAGAAGTAGGCTGTTCTAAAAAAGCCTACTCCTTTCATCTTGCGGTTTAATAAACGCGCAATCACAATGCCGAGCACCACTTCACCGATAATGAGGGCAATCGTAAACATTACTGTAAACCCAACTGATTTCATGAAGTAAGAATCAGAAACAATATGCTCAAAATTCTTTAATCCAATAAAATTGTAATCTGGGGTTAAACCAGTCCAGTCTGTTAAGCTATAGATAAATCCACGCACCATTGGCACATAGAAGAATACTAACTGTAAAACAATTGGAACGATGACAAACAGCCATGCCCAACTACGATTGAAAAATCCCTTCTTAAACATAATGGTGTGCTCCTTTATTGATTATTTTTTATTTCTTCATTGTGTTGAAGAATGTGTTTAGATCATTTGCTAATTGATCTGGTTTTTGAGAGTTGACATAGTTAACAGTTGCATGCCAGAATTTTTCTTCTGAAATCCATTCTTTTTGTAACCATACGATTTGTTTATCAGTAAATACGTATTGAGTTACCCCTTTTGTTTCTTCAAACTTACCTTTTGTATCAACTGCAGTAACAGAGGTTGGTGAACCGTCTACATCATAGTATTTTTGCATTGCTGCTTTAGTGGTCATATATTTCATGAATTTATTGGCAGCTTCTTTGTTTTTAGATTTATTTGAAACAGATAAAGCTAAGTCAGCCGCACCAACAGTTAATTCTTGTCCTTCTTTTACGCCTGGATAAGCAAAAGTACGAACTTCAAATTTTGGATGTTGATTTTGGATAGCTGGTAATGCCCAAATACCATTAGGGAAGATTAAAGCATCGCCCTTAGCAAACGTTGCAATGGCATCATCATAAGTTGCTCCAGTTGCATTCTTTTGTCCATTACCATGTAATAAATCTAATTCTTTAGTTACTTGTTGGAATACTTCACTTGATGTTTTAATGCCATCTTTAGGACTGCGAACTAATTCATCATTCGCTGCTTTGAAACCACCGGCTACAGTTGCCCAAGCTAATTGATGGTAACCATTTAAAGTCCATGAATCTGCTTGTGTTAGTGCTAAAGCAAAAGGCGTTTCACCTTTATCTTTAATTGTGGCAACTAATTTTTCAAAATCATCCCAAGTTTTAGGTACTTCTAAACCTAATTCTTTAAACTTATCTGCATTGTAGAAGAATCCCCAAGCATTGTTTGTTAATGGGATGGAATAAATTTTATCATTAATCGCATAGGTTTCAGCTGCGCCTTCTTTTAAGTTCTTCAAGTAATCTTTACCAGTTAAATCTTCGAAGACCCCTGCTTTTGCCCATTCTTGGAAATCAGCATTTTGTGGATAAACGTTAACTACATCCGGTGTATCTCCACTTGCGATACGTGTTTTCAAGACTTTACCAGCATCTGGTACATTGGTAAATTTAACCTTGATATCTGGATTTTCCTTTTCAAAGTCTTTGATAATTTTTTGTAGTGTTGGTTGCATTTCTTTCTTTTGACTAAAGAATTCAATCTCTTTCGTTTTACCACCATTAGACGATTTAGATGAATTACCACAGGCAGCTAGTAATCCAACTGCACTAACCAAACTAACACCTACTAACAATTTTTTAGCAACTTTCATGCTTTTCCCCTCCTGTAATGGATGCGTTTTCTTTGTTACAACCATATAATAAACGTTCACTAAACGTTTGTCAATATTTTATCAGTAAAATTTTTAGCATTTTTTACTAAACAATATAAGCACCTAGTATTTACACTAGATGCTCTATCAATAATTATTCAGTAATCGTTTTTTCGCTTTCTCGTACCCTTACTTGATAACCTACTTCAACGTTAACTGGGACCTTTCTTTCTTTTAATAATCGTTGCCGTGCTAAACGAACTGCAATTTTACCGATTTCTTCAGCTGCAACATAGACACTACTTAAATTTGGCGTTAAAAATTCAGCAACTTCTAAATCATCAAAACTGACAACAGATATATCTTCCGGAATCTTCAATCCTCTCTTTTGCAAAGCTCGATAAATCCCTACTGCCATCGGATCACTACCTGCAACAATTGCCGTTGGTAAACAATCTTTTTGTTTCTCCAAAAGTTCCATTGTTAATCGATAACCATCTTCATAACTCCAATCCCCAAGATAACTATGTTCAAAATCAACCAATGCACTTTCTTTCATCCATTGTTCATAAGCAATATTACGCGCCTCTAAGCCATTGACATTTGTCGTCCCTTCGATTGTCATCACTTGGTTCTTACCACCAATATAACTGATGTTTCGATGGCCTTTTTCATATAGGCGATTTAGTTGCTGCGCCATCGCTTTAGCAAGATTGGTAAACACCGAATCCACTTCATAATGAATTTCTGAACTAGGTACATCCAATACAACGATGTGCGAATTCATTTGATATAGTTGTTCAATCACCTTATCACAAAAACGGCCAATCACCAATATGGCCCCACAGTCCTTTAATTCATCAAGTCTAAATTCCTTATCTTGCTGACGATACAATATTTTTTTGACTTCGACATTACTATTCGATGATTCTGTCAAAATACCAATTCGTATCGAGCGAAAATACGGATCTTCCAACTCATGAATTTCTGAGGCGGTTGTTAAAACTCCTAATTCAATGAGTGGTCCTTTTTGCCCTTTACGCTCTTTCTTTTCATAATGATAAAATTGTACCGATTCCAAAATTCTTTCTTTAGTTTCCTCGGTTACTCTTAATGACGGATCATTATTCAAGAAACGAGAAACAGTAGCGGGTGATACCTTAGCCCGTTTTGCAACTGTTCTAATCCCAGCCATAAACATACTCCCCAATTCTGTTGTCTTTGGTAAACATTATACATCAGTTTACTGAACACTGCAAGATGTTTACAAAAAAATACTTCCTAATCCACCTTGCAGAAAGATTAGAAAGTATTTTGTATTTTTACTCATTTGGATTTGGTAAAACCATTTCGTTTACTTTCGCTTGTTGCCATTCTTTGGTAAAGAAACGATTATCCAGATGATATTTTACGGGTTGTTTCTTGCTCATTAAAAACGGTTGAATGTATTGATCACTGGCTAACCAACCACGCCAACCTAAATGAATGGTATCTTGTAAAAAGTAAGGAGTCGCTGCTTGATCCGTAAAGTCGACTACATTTTCAAAACCTTGTGATTTCAACTGATAAGTAATTTTTTCCGCGCATTCTTTTAACATTTGTTGCGACAGACCGGTATAATCACTCCATTGCTTATTTACCGGTGGAATGATAAAGAGTGGCTCAATTTGATATTTAGCCATGGCTTGTAGTACTAATTCAAAATCAGAATACTCTGGTGAATAGCGATAGTCAAAAGTTTGTTGCGCACCTCTTAGATTGACTAAATCAGGTTTTACTTTTCGATTAAAGAAACGACGGTCAATCATAAAAGGCGTTTTACCTACGCGTTTTTCCCCTTGTTGATAGGCTAATTTATCAAGTTGCTGATAATTATACTTATTTGGCAAAGTCTTCATCGCTTGAGCTACTTTTTGCTCTTTACCTTTAATATCTAAACCAGCAAACATCGCATCTTCATTTTCATAAAAACGATTAGCCAGTTTCAAATAGCCATATTGTAGTAACGTTGGTAATTGATTTTGACTCACGCGATTAAGCATCCCCGTCAACAGGACATCTTTACGCACTACATCGTATTTTAATAGACGTTGGGCAAAATAGCGATCAGCTTCCTCAATCTTTTGTAAATTGAATAACCATTGATAGGCCTGCTGCTTAGAAAAATAGCGGTCAAAATACATGCTCGTTACTCCTTCTGGCACAAACCATTGCGGAGAAATCACAAAAACAATCTTTTTACCCGTTAATTCTTTGCCCATAGATTGCAACATTAAATAATGGGTCATTGACTGTGTTCCCGGTGCCCCCAAAAGAAAAGGAACATAAGGTCGTTTGTACTTCAGTGCTAAAGTAGATGGATGAAAGGCACTGATACGGCTTAATTCAGATGAACCCAAAAAAGGGACATACTCCTTGTCAGCAAAGGCTTGATTCTTCACCACATTGCCCTTGATTACATCAGCTGACATCGAAGTAGAAGCTTGAAAAATCTGGGTGCGGTTAAGCAATTTAGGTGCCAAAGGACTGATGAGAAGTGCCCCTAAAAGTACAAATGCTGCAAGAAAAGGGCCAAATAAATGCCAACTTTTCTTTTTCATTTGATTAACCTTGTAATTCCGCTACTTTAGCAATAATTTTATTTGGGGTGCTCCATTCATCGCGTTCGAATTCAGAAACAGGAATATTCACACCTAATTGGCCATCTAATTCAACCAATAATTGAACAGTACCCATAGAATCTAATAATCCTTCATCAAATAATTCCACATCTAAATTTTCACGTACTTCACTTGTTCCTGTTAAATCTTCTAAAATTGATAAGACTGTTTCTTGCATTTTCAAAAACTCCATTCATTTATTATTTAAAAAAAAGTTGATCTAAAAATCCTGAAAAAATCAAAAAGCTAAACGCCACTGCATGGAAAGTTGCAACAACCGCTAAAGCATGCGTAAATTTATTGGATGGCAATTTATCTTTATGTTTTTTCTTAAAGCGTAGATAGGCATCGGTTAAGCAAATCAAAGTCGCATGATATAAACCATAGACAATATAATACCAAGTTAAGCCATGCCAAATCCCCATCAATAAGAATAACGCAAAGTACCCAACATTACTAGCAACTATACGACTCTTAAAGACTTTTTTCTTCATTAAGGTAAACATCAAGCGCATATAAACATAATCTCTAAACCAGAAAGATAAGCTCATATGCCAACGATTCCAGAACTCTTTAATATTCCAAGATAAAAATGGCTTATTAAAGTTCATCGGTGTATCATAGCCCATCAAATTACTTACGCCCACTGCAAATAAACTATAACCGGCAAAGTCAAAGAAAAGATATAAGCTATATACGTACATCACACCAACTAATGGTAGCGAAACACCGTGATAACTTAAGGCTAAACGCTCTACTAATGGTAATAATAAACTTCCTAAATAATAGCCAATAATAAATTTATACAAAAAGCCTAAAAAGATTCGCGTAACACCTTGGGCAATCATTTCTAAGTATTGTTCAGCACTTAGACTAGCCTTTACATCTTTTTCAAAGCGGCGATAACGATCAATAGGTCCCGAAGAAATCGTTGGAAAGAAAAGCAAGAAGCGAATATAGCTTACTGGATGATATTCCTTAATCATGCCATCACGAATTTCCATGACCATCTGTACCGACTTAAAGGTAAGATAACTAATCCCTAAAAATCCAAACATTGAGGCCTTGCCTTGCTCAAAAAACGGGGTTAGTTTGCTTAATGTCAGCGGCAAAATAGCTAAAATCACCGCCAAATAAAACAATGGTGTCGAATTATTTTTTTGGCGAATCTTAAAATAGCCCCAGACCAAAATCGTTTGGAATACGACATAGCCAATCAATGCCAGACCTTGCTTATAATCACTACCACCAAAACTTACAAATAAGAAAAATAAGGTAATCAGTGCTTCATAAGTTAAAAAGCGGCGTTGATATTTTAATAGACCAAAGACAATCGGTAAAATCAGTAAAAAAACATAACCGAAATAAGTAGGATTAGCATAAGGAATCATGTGAGGAAAATTCATCTTATGTATTCACCTCATTCATTAAACCTTTGCGATCAATCTTGCCATTGGCGGTTCGTGGCAATTCTTTCACATAGACAAAACGCTGCGGAATCATATAATCCATAACGGTTTGGGCTAACTCAGCTTTGATTGCCTTAGTGAGTTCAAACTCTTTAGCAAAATCATTTTCTTTCGCCACCACAAAAGCGAATAATTGTTGCACTTTATGATCTTTATATTTCGGTACCACCGTTGCTTTATCCACGTAGGAAACTTTCATTAAGTGATGGTCGATATCTTCTAGTTCCATTCGAAAACCATGTAACTTCACTTGGAAATCAATCCGGCCATTATAATGAAGTAAGCCATTTTCATCTAAACTACCCGCATCACCTGTCTTATAGGCTGGTTGCCCTTGGTACGTAATAAAGGCTTCTTTGGTCTTTTCAGGATTGTTCATATAGCCTTTTGAAACACTTGGCCCCACAATCACAATTTCGCCGACTTCATTTACTGCTTGCTCCTTGCCTTCATCTATAATCACCACTTGGCAATCTTCTTTGACATATCCAATCGGCAAACGAGCGCTATGGTCAATAATGTCTTGCGTAATTTGAATCTGTGAAATAGCAACCGTCGCTTCCGTTGGTCCATAAGTATTAAAGACTTTTGCATTTGGGAAACGATCCAATAATTTTTGGGCCGTTTGTTTCGTTAACTCTTCCCCACAGAATAGAAAATGGGTCAATTCTTGCAAATGCTGACCGTCAAATTCAGGGGCCATTAAACAAATATCCACAAAAGATGGCGTAGAGACCCAAACATTGATGCCTAATTTTGGCAAATGAGCGAATAACGCTTTAAAGTCATCTACTATTTCTTTAGCTAGTGGCATCAATGAACCTCCAGCACATAAAGCAGGATAAATACTCATCACTGACAAATCAAAAGAATAAGGTGCTTGAGATAAGAATTTTGGCTGGTTCGGTAATTGGAAATCCTTTAACTCCCAATCAACAAAACTCACTAAATTATCATGAGAAATCTGTACACCCTTTGGCACACCAGTTGTTCCCGAAGTAAAAATAATATAAAAGTTTTCATCTTTGGTTACTGGTTCTAATGACAAAGTCTCATCGATTGGTTGCTGAAGTACTTCATTAAAGCTTAGCACTTTCATATCTGGCGCAATACCTGAATCAAAATCATCCACTGCTAAAATACAAGCCGGTTGCGCCGTTTGTAAAATTAAGCGAATACGTTCACTCGGCGTATGACTTTCAATTGGAATATAAGCATGCCCAGATTTGACTGCTCCTAAGAAAAAGGCAAGCATTTCAAATTGTAAACCACCGTAAACCACAACAGGTGCACGATTTGGAAAAAGTTTTGCTAAATAATAAGCAATATGATCAGATTTCTCTTTTAAATCTTGATACGTATATTGGCACTGATCATCACTGTAGACAAGTCTATCTCCTGCCTGCTGATCAATTCTTTCAATGATAGAAACCATCTTTCAACCCCCCTAAAACTCGTTATAAATAAAACTACCACCTTGGATATTCTTGTAATGATACAAATAAATCAATGCAAGCAATATGCCAAAATAAAAGAGGGTTTTAGCTGTAAATAATAACCAATAATTTAATCGAGGTCGTGATTTTAAAAAGTTCATGTTAACTGCCTCCTTCATCATGGGTAATTATAGTTGCCCATTAAGTAATGAGCAATCAATTGTTAAGTGAATTTAACTTTTTCACGCTTTCTTAAAATAAACTTAAACTTTTCTACTAACCGTAAATAGTATAACACTATTTCAATAATCTGACTATGCGACTTTAGTCCTATACTATGAAAAACAAGCATAATTATAGACTATGTAAAGGAATTTTAGTACATATCTTTATAAAAACGATAACAAAAAATGAACTTTCAAACGATTGATGTCATCGTTTGAAAGTCATGTGAAAAAATATACGAGCATTAAACCTTTGGAATGAATAAATGGCCTAAAGTCGCAGCCATGATTGCCTTAATCGCATGCATTCGATTTTCAGCTTGAATAAACTGTTTGGCATAGGATGCTTGGAAAACTTCATCTGTTACTTCCATTTCCTTCATGCCAAATTGCGCAAAAACTTCTTGGGCTGTTTTGGTCTGTAAATCATGAAAGGCCGGTAAACAATGTAGGAAAATTAAACCATCCTTATTGCCGGTCAATTTAACTAACTCGGCATTGACTTGATAAGGCAGTAGTTCTTTGATTCGCGTGGCTATTTGCGCTTCTTCTCCCATCGAAACCCAGACATCGGTATATAATATATCGGCCCCTTTGACACCTAGAGCAATCTCATCTGTCAATTCTATCTGACTCCCCGACTCAAGGGCAAATTGTTGCGCCACCTCCAAAATTGCTTGACTTGGAAGTAAATTTTTCGGACTAACAATCGCCACATTCACACCTAACAAGGCACTGGTTACTAATAAAGAATTCGCCACATTATTGCGTCCATCACCACAATAAACCAATTTCAAGCCTTCTAGGTGTCCAAAATGTTCCTTGATAGTCATAAAATCAGCAATCATCTGCGTCGGATGCCATAAATCGGTTAAACCATTCCAAACCGGCACCCCTGCATATTGCGCTAAAGTTTCAACCGTTTCTTGCGCAAAGCCACGAAATTCAATACCATCAAACATACTACCGAGTACCTTCGCTGTATCAATAACCGACTCTTTTTTGCCTAATTGAATATCATTGGCACCTAAAAATTCAGGATGTGCTCCCAAATCATTCGCCGCTACCGTAAAAGCACTTCTAGTACGCGTCGAAGTTTTTTCAAATAATAAGGCAATATTTTTCCCTGCTAAATAAGCATGCGGGATATTTTTTTGTTTTAATTCTTTTAAATGTATCGCAAAATCAATCAGATACATTAATTCTTGTTTCGTAAAATCCTTTTCCGCTAAAAAACTTTTTCCTTGAAATACTGAATTCATCTAACCACAACCTTTTAATATTTATGCGTTATTATACACATATTCACGATATTTTTCAATAAAAATTCATATTTTTGCATAAATATTTCATTCTAAATAACTAGCTTTCATTTACTACCTTTTGTATAATGAAGAAAATAGTTAGCAAGAGGAAAAACTAATGAACGATTTTCAATTCACATCAGAAGAGATTTACACTTGTCCGGCTGAAGCTTTAGCAAATCTACTAGGAAGAAAATGGGTCCCGCAAATTATTGAAACGCTAGCCATTCAAGACACACGCTTTTTAGAATTAGTTCGGCAACTTGATGGTAGTACACCGAAAATGATTAAACAGCAGCTTGACCTACTGATTGCCAATGAAATAGTCAAAAACGAAAAAATAACCATTCAAAATACCGTCGAATCTACCTATCAACTCACGACTAAGGGACGTGAACTCTTTCAAATAGTCAAACAAATGAAACACTGGGGACAAATAAATCTCATTTGCCATTAAAAAAGCGAATAGCAAAATGACTTCTTGCCAATTTGCTATTCGCTCAATATGAGATAAATCTATTTTAAGACATCATTTAAGGCTTCACTCATTGTTGGGTGCGTATAGATTTGGTCACGTAACATTTGATAAGGTAGATGGGCATTCATCGCTAAAGTAATTAGGTTAATTACTTCATAAGATTCTTCACCAAAAATAGTCGCACCAAGTACTTGGTCTGTTTCTTCATCTACAAGAATTTGCCACATTCCTACTGGGTTTTCTAAAATATTTGCCTTTGGTACATTACTATTAAGATATGTGAACTTACGATACTTCATTTTCTTTGCTTGAGCTTCTTTTTCATGTAATCCTACATGAGAAAAAGCTGGTTGGATAAACATAGTATATGGCACATTAGGACGATTATTGACTGAGCGATACTTATCTTGGAATAGTTGATTATAAACAATACGGAAATCATCCAATGAAATATAAGTAAATTGTAAGTCTCCTCTAACATCACCTAAAGCCAAGACATTTTCTACCGCTGTTTGTAAGAATTCATCTGTTTGGATAGCACCTCTAGCATCAACTTGAATATCCGTATTTTCTAATCCTAATGCTTCGGTATTGGGTTTACGTCCAGTTGCTACTAATAAATAATCAGCTGTCAATACTTCGTCAGCTAAGGTTACAGTTACATTTTCTGCGGATTCATCTATTTTTTGCACTTGGGCATCTAATTTGAAATGAATCCCTATTTTTTCAGCCTGTTCTTGAATTAAAGTTACGAAAGCTTCATCTTCACGTCCTAATAATTCGCGATTATCTAAAACAGTTACTTGACTACCAAAATTAGCAAACATAAATGCAAATTCTAATCCAATATAGCCCGCACCTAAAATCACAAGTCTTTCTGGTTTAGCAGTTAGATCCATCATTTCTTTGGATGTTCCTACTCGTTTTCCTAAACTTAATCCTTCAATCTCAGGAATCACTGATTTTGAACCAGTATTGATAAAGATACGCGCTGCCTTTATTTCTTCTACATCTCCATTTGGCAATTGCACTTGTACAGTATGATTATCTTTAAATTGAGCGTACCCATGAATCACTTCAATTGTAGCTTCATCTGCTAGCATGTGATAATTTTTATGACGTAACTTATCAACAAGGATACGTTTTTTCTCTGCAGCAACAGTAAAATCACGTTGCTTCAAACCTTGAGTAATTAAAGTTTTAGATGGAATACAACCTACATTAATACAAGTACCACCATACATTTTATCATCTGCTTCGATAACGATAACTTCTTCTTGATGACTAGCTAACTTTTTGGCTAATGTTTTTCCACCTTTACCAAAGCCAATAATTAAATTATTCATTTCACGCATAATAAAAATCCCCCTATTCTTTGTTTCAACTACAAATTAGTTTTAACATAAGCGAATCAGGAGGACAATTAGGTACTTTAAAGTAACTACTAAACAGTAATCTCAATTTGATTGCCTTCAGGATCTTGTAAGACTGCTTCATAATAGCCATCGCCAGTTGTGCGCGGACCACTTAATAAGGGATAGCCATCTGCATTTAATTTTTGCGCAAAGGCATCTACTTTTTCTTTACTACCCAGTGAAATGGCTAAATGATGATAACCAAGTTGTTCAAATCCATGAGGCGCTGTATGAAGTTTTTGCATAAGCTCTAAACGTGCACCAGATTCAAAACTCAAAAAATAAGAAGAAAATTTGGTTTTTGGATTATGGTACAACACTGAACTTTTGGCTGCAAAATAAGTTTCGTAAAAGTCACGCATTTTTTCTAAATCATTGGTTAATAAAGCGACATGTTCAATTTTCACCTGTACTTCCTTCTTTCTTTTCCATTAAGGATAATAATAATTCAATAGTTTGTAAGACACCCTCTTCGTCATTAGATGGAATAATAAAATTTGCCTGATTTTTTAACTCTTCTACTGCATTTCTCATCGCAAAACGAAAATTGGCTTGAGCGAATAATTCCAAGTCATTCCAACCATCTCCAAAGGCTGCCGTTTCTTTGGAACTTATCTTTAACAATTCTTGGAGTTTTGCAACGGTACTACCTTTGTGTACACCTTTTGCTGCAATATCAATCCACTGCGTTTCTGAAGCAACAATATAAGCATGCTCCATAAAATCAGCTAATTGTTGCACCGTTTCTAAACAACGACTAGCTGGATCATAGACCGTCACCTTGATAAAGTCATCGGTTATTTGCTGAAAATCATTTGTTTCAATCGCACCAGGATAAGAAGCTAGAACTCTGTTTTTATGAATCTTGGGGATATTTTGATCAATATATACAGCATTTTTCGTATAAGCTATGATTATTTGGTCTCTATGAATCGCTTGTAACCGAGCAATCAAAGCAAGGGCAATCTGGTTATCTAACAGCTGCTCATATAAAAATTTCCCTTGATATTTGATTCTGGTTGCACTGTCTGCTAAAATCCAGATTTCATCACTTATCTCAGTAAATAACTCCTCCACTCGTGCACTACTTTTGCCTGTACAGACCCCAAAATCAATCTGATTTTCTTTTAACTTTGGCCATAATTTTAGAAAATAATCACGATTATATGCTCCTTGACTATTTAAAAACGTGCCATCCAAATCAGTTAATATTAATTTTAACAACTTATTAATCCTCTTAAATCGAACAATATCAATACTACAAAATTTCACTTACGATTTCTTCAAATTGTAAATAATCATATTTTGGAAACACCATTAGCTTTGACAGCTGCTTCCATTCAAGCCACATTGGTTCATAACTATTATGCGGATGACTGCGTTCTTTTTCTTCCCCCTGAATCTTTAATGGCAGACAGGAGTAATTGGTTTTAGCAAAATAAAATACATTTCCTTTTTCAATTATAGAATCAAAAATATCTGATTGTTCGATAGCCAAACCTAATTCTTCTGCAATTTCTCTGATAGCGGCTTGTTGAATGTTCTCATGCGCTTCTACCTTTCCACCTGGAACAACATAATAATTCCTGCCATCCTTATATCGTTTTATGATTGCTACATATCTGACAGTTTGATCTAGTACAAACATACTCGCACGCATCGACTGATTTCCTCCAATAAACCAATTATGAATCATTTTTATAACTTACACTCTTTTCAAATAGTCAATTCATTATTTTCAAGCTAAAATACTCTTATATTCTAGCAAATCAGCTAAAAAAAGAATAGTCAATCACCAAAAGGATCAACTATTCTTCCGTTTTTTATTTAAAAACTGTAATCTTTTCAGCTGATAAGCGTACAGACTCATAGCCAGTTTCCATTGCTTTACCAATCGATAAAATCATTACTGGATGGAAACGCTCCTCATCTAAATCAAAGGCCGCAGCTAATTGATCCGCATCAATACCACCGATTGGATTCGTATCATAGCCATGACTTCTAGCTACTAGCATCAACTGCATGGCCACTAAACTCGCATCAATTTGTACAATACGTTCCATTTGTGCCTTATTTAGACTGTCATACATTGGCACAATCGCAGCTAATTGTTTTTCCATGACTTCTTGTGGCATCAATCCACGATTTACTGCTTCTTGATAAATTTCTTGAGCATACTCTTGACACTTCAAATCCCCAAAAATTAAAATCATGGCTGAAGAAGTTTCGTTTTGTAAAGTGTTAAAGCGAATCAATGGTTTTAACTTGGCTTTTGCTTCCTCGCTTTCAACAATCACAAAACGCCAAGGCTGTAAATTGACAGATGACGGCGCTTTAGCAGCTTCATCAATTATTTGTAATAACTCACTATGTTCAATTTCGTAAGATGGATCGTAATTTCGAATCGAGCGACGGTTCAATACGATATCTTGAAAATCATTATTATGTACTTGGCTCACAAATATCCTCCTAAAAATAATTTTTTGCTTTAAAAAATTAAAAGCAAAACTATTCTAACATACAATGGGCAAACATAATAATAACTTGCTTATCAATCAGAAATTTGAACCAACCACTTAATGGGGCTCATCTCAAAACTTTACTGTCACTGTTTGAACAGGCACATCATAAAATTTATCTTCTCTACGACCTAAGAAATCACGACCTTGTTTTGGAAAGAGTGCATAAATCAAGACATCTTCTTCTGATTTCGCATATTGCGCAATTTCTTTAGCAAACTGATCGTATTGGTCCGCTAACAAATCAGCTGGTCGGCAAGTAATGACTTCTTCTTGACCAATGATTTTTTCCTGCATTTCTTTTGAGATTGGCATGGGTGGCCGTCCATATAGCCCTTTGACATAATCTTTAATCTCTTTTGGAATTAATTTATAGCGTTCCCCTGAAATCACATTCATCAAAGATTGCGTACCAACCATTTGTGACAAAGGCGTAACCAATGGGGGATAACCTAAATCCGCCCTCACTTTAGGCACTTCTCTTAAGACCTCTTCGTATTTATCTTGCAAACCTTGCTCTGTTAATTGACTCAATAAATTCGAGAGCATGCCACCTGGTACTTTATAAAGTAAGGTTTTTGGTTCGACATCTTTGACTTTAGGATTTAATCTTCCTTCTTTTCTGAAACGGTCCCGAATTGGATTAAAGTATTCTGCAATTTCTGAAAGCTTATCGATATCTAGTTTTGTATCAAACCCTAGCTCTGTTAAGGCTAAATCCATCGACTCAGTGGCTGGTTGACTGGTACCTCCTGCAAAAGAAGAAATAGCTGTATCAATAATATCTGCCCCAGCTTTGGCACATATTAAATAAGTCATTTCAGCAATACCACTGGTTGCGTGTGTATGAACTTCAACCGGTACTTTTAAGGCGGTTTTTAATTTGCTCACAAGTTCAAAACCAGTTTGTGGCATTAATACCCCAGCCATATCCTTGATACAAATGGAATCAGCACCCATCTTTTCCATTTCAACGGCTAAATCAACAAAATAATCCACAGTATGAATCTCACTCGTCGTATAACTAATCGCTGCTTGACAATGGCCGCCAGCTTTTTTCGTCGCGCGGATGCAAGTCTCTAAATTACGCACATCATTTAAGGCATCAAATACACGAATAATATCAATGCCATTTTCAACGGATTTTTGTACAAATTTTTCTACGACATCATCGGCATAATTCTTATACCCTATTAAATTTTGACCACGCAGCAACATTTGTAACTTCGTATGCTTCACTTCAGCTCGAATTTTACGCAATCTTTCCCATGGATCTTCATTTAAAAAACGTAAACAAGCATCAAAAGTCGCACCACCCCACATTTCTAAAGCATAAAACCCTGCTTCATCTAATGTTTTTAAAATTGGTAACATATCTTCTGTACTCATTCTTGTAGCGATTTGGCTTTGTTGTGCATCACGTAATATGGTTTCTGTAAAACGTATAACCTTAGACATATTGACCCTTCTTTCTATCTTACTTCTTCACCTTAAATAGTGTAGCCATTAATTTAGAAGCAAGATAAATCAAAATCATCACAACAAAAACGCCACCCCAACCAAATAATAAAATTTCTAGTGCTTTGGCTAAATTCTCAGACATTTTGCTTCCTCACTTTCTACACTAACATGGATAGGACTAACCCACCGGCAATCACCGAGGCAATTTGACCAGAAACATTTGCGCCAGCCGCATGCATTAAAATAAAGTTTTGTGGATCTTCAGCGGTAGCCATTTTTTGAATCACACGACTAGACATTGGAAAAGCCGAGATACCCGCTGCTCCAATCATTGGGTTCACTTTGTCTTTTAAGAAGAGATTCAAAAACTTCGCAAATAAAACACCACCAACACTATCCATCACAAAGGCAACTAATCCTAGCGCGATAACCATCAATGTATCCCAACGCAAAAACTCACTGTATTGCATCTTTACTGAAACAGCTAGGCCTAACAGAATGCTAATTAAATTGACTAGTTCATTTTGGGCACTTAAAGAAAGCCGGTCCAAAACCCCACATTCTCTAAGTAAATTGCCAAACATTAAAAAGCCCACCAATGGTAGTGAAACTGGTGCAATAATGCCAGCAATCACACAAATCACAATTGGGAAGATGATTTTAGCCGTTTGTGAGACATTATGTGCTTGGTAGTGCATACGAATTTGTCGCTCTTTTTTGGTCGTGACTGCTTTAATGGCAACAGGTTGTATAATCGGTACTAAAGCCATATAAGAATAAGCAGCCACCATAATCGCTCCTAAGTATTTAGAATGTAAAGTATTAGCCACGAAAATCGAAGTTGGTCCATCAGCCGCACCGATAATGCCAATTGACGCCGCATCATTCAAATCAAAACCTAGCAAAACAGCCATAATAATTGTAAAGAAAATTCCAAATTGCGCTGCGGCACCAAATAAAAGTAGGGAAGGATTTTGTAACAGTGGACCAAAATCAATCATCGCACCGATACCGATAAACAATAATAATGGGAATAGTTCTGTATTAATCCCAGCTTCAAACAGAATTTGAAATGGTCCTTTTTCATTTCCCGTCATCAATACACCTGAGAATGGAAAATTAACTAAAATCGTCCCTAACCCAATTGGTACCAAAAGTGTAGGTTCATATTCCTTTTTAATCCCTAAGTACATTAAAATACCACCAATGACCATCATCACAATGCGTCCTGGTTCTTGGATAAAGACTTGTAAGCTATCCATTAAAGCTTGCATGACTCTCACTCCATTCTATTCAATCACAATTAACGGATCTCCAGGATTGACCATTGTATTAACCTCAACACAAATTTGTTTGACAACCCCACTGCGATGCGCGACAATTTCATTTTCCATCTTCATCGCTTCTAAGATCATCACAGGTTGATTTTCTTGGACAGAATCTCCAACATTTACCAATAATTTCAAAATATTACCTGGCATAGGGGCAACCAGTGGTTCAACATTACTGGAAACTGGATTAGGAGCTACTGCTGCCTTAGGAGGTTCTGGAGATGCTGGTGCAACTGGCGCAGTTGGAGCTACAGGGGCCGCTGGTACGACTGGAGTTACGGGTGCACTTCCCCCGATTTCCTCCATTTCCACTAAATATTCTTTACCATCAATTGATATTTTAAATTTTCTAAGCATAACAATTCCTCCAACTAAATTTTTTCTTTAATAGAATGGATTTTCCATTGACTTTCTGGATAAATTTCAGCTGCCAAACTCGCTGCAATCAAGCTAATCACTTTGGTATCAGGGTTGACCTGCTTAATACTTTTTACTTGCCAAGTACTATCAGGGGTATCTCCTGCACAAATCGCACTGCTAATAACTGCCGCAAGCTCTCTTTGGCTTCCTTCTACCTCAACAAACAATGGTATTTCACGCCACTGTTCACCTGGTTCCTTATTATGAACTTGTTCGGTAAAAGAAGTTGCTATCTCTTGATTATTTTCTAGCCTTTTTCCTTCTTTTTTTCCGAATATTTTTTGCCACCAATGCATGTTAACCACCTCTTAATGTTAGCGTTTACATTTATCTTTAAAAAAATATTTCTCATCAATATTGTAACGCTTTCACAGTTATAATTGCAAGTATTATTAAACCTTTCACATAATTCTCATTGTATTTAAACAAAAAAGAGCAAGGCCTAAACCTTACTCTCCGTTTTCTTTTTTCATTTTGGCAATCATTTGCTTGACCAATATCTCTGGCTTAAACGACTTGAGATGCTCTAGTATATATAAAACAATCACTAAAACTAAAATCGCAAAAGCCATAAACAGAGTCTCTAAACCACTTCCATGGGTAAGTAACAATTGTCTCAAGATGGCGGTAATACTGATTAAAACCAAATAGCGCACCGGAATATGATGATTATCGCGGACGTATCTCAATAGCATCAAAATAATCTCTAAAAGGATAAATAAGGTAGCTACCTCTTCAATCAGATAGTATAGAGAATTGGTACTCTTTAACGGCACAACTTGTTGGAAAATCGAATAAATCGCCTCTCCCATCACAATAATGACGATAACGACCAAAATACCTAACAAAAGATCTACTACTGCACTGACAATTTTTTCTAAGGTGCTGATTTGTTTATCGTTCATCTTTTCCCCCTTAAGCCTCTTCTAAATAATCACGAAAAGCACTGTATACTTCAAAATCTTCCGTAGACAAATAAACATGTAAGACATAATCACGATTATCAGTCATCCACTGGGTAATTGTATTAATAATTAGCGGCATTAATGATTCTAACGGATAACCTGCATCATTAAAGCCAAAAATCGGCAAAACAATCTGTTTCAAATATAATTTGCGCGCTTGATTTAACGACTCATAGTAGCTACTAATTACACATTCATCTGCCTGAGGACATTGCTGATACTTCGGAATAACGGTATGGAAAATATATTTCGTTTTCGCTCCAAATCCCGGAGTTACTTTAACCTCACCAGGGCGTAAAGTCATCAAATCATCATAATAATCTACCAAACGCGTGCCAATTTTTGTTCGCAAAGCATAATCTAAACTATCGGGATCATTCAGATTAAATTGCAAATTATTCACGACACTATCGGCAGTTAAATTCACCACATTTGCATACTCTAAATAGATCTGACTACGCTTCATTGTTTCTTGATTACGCATAAAAATGGTCATAATCAATTCCTTTGCTAAAAAGAAAGGTCGCCCATATGGATTAAGCATGATGCCATTAATATTAGGCGTTTTAGCAACCATTTCTAAAATTGAAGATATTGGATAAACAACTCCCTTTGTATGGCCATCTTTTTCAAATTCTTCAACATTCGTAAAAGCAACAAAGGCTTCTTGATTATTTTCTACAAACAAACGGAACAATGCCCAAGATTGACCATCCGTTGTCGTTAAAATTTCATCTTTGGTACCTAAATGATAGTTATGATGAGATTGTTTCGTTTTTAATGGATGAACCGGTAAAACAAACTCACCGCCCAAATTCATATTTTGACGAATTGCTTCAATTAGCCCAATCGTCTCTTCAATGGACGGATCATCGTCAATCGTCTCTAGAGCTAAATCAATTTGACGATTATCAATCACTGAATCATCCTCTAAATCGCGCGCAAATTTCACTGTCTCTGACTTACGCAAAATTTTGCGCGTTAATTCTAAGGGCTGAGGCAGATTATCTAAATTGCAATATTCAAGCTTCAATATTCTGGCAATTTTTTCTTCTAATCGATTACCTACTGGAACAACTACATAATCGCCTTCATGGACAAAAAGATTATCTACCACATAATAATTCTGCTGCCTGGTCTCTTCAATTTCGACCAAAGCATAGATATACTGGCTGATTTCTTTATACAGGTGTGGCAGTGAGGTAAAGATATGGCCTAAAAAAGTACTTCCCTGTAGCATCAAATCATGGATAGCATCTACTAATTCTTTCCAACCAGGTGTAAAAAACATCTGATGTAAACCCCAATAATACTCTTCAAAAGTGCCATCGATCAACTCAATCTTTAAGTAAACATCTGAATCATGGACTTTGCGGCCTTCTTCTTTCCCACGACTATTTTGAGTAGCGAAAACCAATTGAAAACTATTTAACAGTTGACCTAACTCGTGACGTTCGAATTCATAATAAGTTCTTTGATTCACTTCATCGATTTTCTCATAGGTGATCTTGCGTGTACTGCGTCGTAATGTTAAGGTCTCTTGCAAAATTAAATAGGTTTGCTGCGAAGTCATAAAATTAGACGGCATGTAATTATTTAGATTTTTAACTGTAAAAGTAACGGCTTCGATCCCTTTACCGTTTTGTTCAAGCAATTCCGGAATCATATCCAATACTTTTTGTTGGAATTTTCCCCAAGTCTTTGGAAAATAATCATCGGCACCATAGCAAATCACGGAACCATCTTCATCAAAGAATTCTACGTTCCATTTATTTTTCTGTTTGATTTCTGGTCCAGCCCCTTCAGGTAGAACTGGCCAATCCACTAAAGAGGCTTGTCTAATTTCTTGTAACCATTCTTGAGATTTTTGTTCATCAACAACACCGGAATGATAAGTATAAAGACCAGCTAATCTTGAAAAGCTATATTCAAAGTGTTTGTCAACCAAACGAATCTCAATATTAAGCTTTTCATTCGGCGCATTGACATTAATATTCATTTGATTAAACATTGCTATCACCTCTTTCTAAAGATAACATAAAACTAAAATGTTCATTTAAGAAATCAAAATTACAAGTATAATTAAATATCATTTTTATTATTTTTCATTTTTTATGAAAGCGAATCATTCTAGTATAATTCTTAATTTACATTTATGCCACTTTCATTCAATTTTACCATACATTGTTGCTTTTGTTTAGCACCTATTTTTATTAATGTATAGTTTATCGCTATTAAAAAAACAAAAATAAGCCATATTTCTAATAATAATTATCAGAAACTGACTCATCTATTAGGCGCGAATAGTTACTGGTGTACCTGTTGGCAATTGCTCGAAAAACCATTTTGCATCAGGAATGGCTAATTGAATACATCCATGAGAAACCCCACTACCTGTTACTCCTAATTTCAATCCTTGACTCTTGGCATAGGGACCTTTTGCTGTTTCTTTATCGATACTGTGGAATAGATATAAGCCGCCATCTTTCCAGCCAACCGCATAGTCCGCCCCACCAAATGTAGACCAAAAACTATTGGCACGATAAGTATTCACCGCATAATTTCCAATAGGAGTAGAATACCCCTCGCGCGCTGTCTGACAAAGCATCGTATAGATAGTCGTCTCACCACTTTTAACATAGACACGTTTTTGACTAATCGAGACTTCAATATTTAACTGATCAACTTTAGATAAATTAGGTTGGGGCCCGCCAGTTTGATAGAAATAATAATCCTCATTATGCATGACTACCTGATCTTCACTCACCCATCCTATGACTTCATCAGGAAAAGCGACTTGATACCATAATTTACCTTGACTCTTCACTGTTTGTCCAGAAATGGCCATATAATGTAAGTATTGTTTATAATTGGGATAAACTGGTGACTTAGGATTCGGATAGAGATAGATTTTACCACTTTGAAGTACAAAATGATTCGTCTTTTCATCTACTAAGACAGCTGGTTCTAAGTTACGCCAACTAAAATTTTGCGTAGAACTTTCTTCAAAGCGTTTAAGTGGATGGCGTAATTCAATATTTTCATCCGTCATCAATGTCAAAGTATTCTCATCATCTTTTGTGGATGAATCTGAAGCTGGCTTTTGCTTACTTAAAGAAGTCGCCAAAACCGTATCTGTAAGGCGTAATTTCGAATAATCTCCAGCCACCCATTTTTCTAAATGTATACCAATTGAAAAAAGTAGTACGACACTTATAAAAAAAAGAGCATTTTTTTTCATATTTCCCCCAAAATTTTCATTCAATAATTTACATTGTAAGAAAGATTCAGTAAAATTACAAGTAAAGTGATGAAGATGTCATCAATCTTTTAAGTCCCTGTTACATAATTTATATGAGAACGGAGGAGTAATTTGACTAAGAAAAAGAAAAAACGCAGATTAAAAAAGAAGTGGCGCTATCGTTTCTCCCTTCTAGGTATTCTTTTACTGTTATGGCTCATTTTTGGACCAATCAAAGGGCATTTACTACATAAACCAGAAAAAAAGGAGACAACTACAGTAACAACCGTTAAGAAAAAAAAGATTCCTCAGCGAAAAGCAGAAGAAAAGTCTTTTGTAAAAGTAACATCTCGTGATATTAATCTATATCAAAATGCCGATGCTACTAGTCAAATTTTAGAAGCTGTATCACCAGGGGAAATTTTTGATTATCAAGGAATGGAAAATGACTTTTATTTAGTGTCTACTAATCAAGGTTTTACTGGCTATGTTTCGAAAAGTGATGCTAGTAAATTCACAAAAAAATGCTTCAACCCATACATACACTTAAAAATGCAATTATCGTTTTAGATGCTGGTCATGGAGGCGATGACATTGGTGCATCTAGCATAAATAAAAAATACTATGAAAAAGATATGACCATCGCGATGGTTAAAGTAATCAAAAAAGCCTTAGAAAATGCTGGTGCAAAAGTTTACTTAACCCATAATTCAAGTAATAAATATATTTATTTAGATGATGTCACAAAATTTTCAATGGATAAAAATGCCGATGTTTTCTTAAGCATTCACTTTGACGCAGCTGATGTTGATAATCAGTACTCAGGCGTCAAAACTTATTACTACTATAATAAATATCAAAACTTAGCTCAAAGTATCAGTCACCAATTTGATAACCTACCTTTGAATAATTTAGGTATTGAGCAAGGTAATTTCGAAGTGATTCGTGAAACAACCCAGCCATCTCTTTTACTAGAACTAGGTTACCTTAATAATGAAAAAGATTTAGCCTATATTACCAGTAATGATTATCGAGAAAAGATCGCTAATGATATTGTAAAAGGACTTGAAAACTTTTTTAATAACAACTAATCAAAAAAGAACAGTTCATAAAGAGCTGTTCTTTTTTGTGAGGTGTAACCCTCATATTAGGAAAGGTTTATACCATGAAACAACATTTTTCACATCTTTAGCCATCACAATCTTCGTTATTCATTTGATTTTAATGCATCAATCATATGAATATGTTTCAAACGAAAATGCGTAATCACCATCACAATAATTGTAAATAAGATTGTCATACTACTTGCTAAAAGATACGCACTCGCATGAATTTTAATCGGGAAGATGACTGGGTTAAAAGAGACTTGATATAAAATAAAGCCTGTTAAAAGATAACCAACACCAAATCCCAAGATAATTCCCAAAATAGTGAAGATAATATTTTCACGCACAATATACATCGTGACTTCCTTGTTATAAAATCCTAGCACCTTAATCGTGGATAATTCTCGGAGTCTTTCTGAAATATTGATATTCGTCAAATTGTATAAGACAACCAAAGCCAACATTCCGGATAATACCACAAAGATTAATACGATAATATCTAGGTTATCCGTCATTTTCTTTTGCAATCTTATTTGTCCCGTCATTAAGGTAAGGTTGGTTACTTTATTTGTTGCAAGCACTTTTTTCGAAAATTTTTCTTCTTGTGATTTGCTCATCTTGGTTGCTTGAATCAGTAAAGTATTTTTTTGATAGTTACTGCCAAAAATATCTTCAGCATAATTTTTCGTCATATAAATAAAGTTACCAATATAATATTTTGCCACCGCTGCTACTTTTATTTTATATTTTCTACCGTCACTATCTTGTAAAGTCAGCATATCCCCTTTTTGCAAATCATATTCTTTTGCAAACGGATGAGTGATAATTGCACCTTGATTATTTAAATGCAAAGGTTTATTTCGTAAATCTTGCAAATGAACAAACTTTTCATTATCCTTACCTTCTTCAAAACTCATCACAGGAATAGATTTTTTCCGATATTCCATAGATTGCATTTCAACAGGTAAGATAGCTTTGACATGTGGGTTAGCATATAGTACTTCTTCTACCTTGTTACGACCCTTTTGCGAAGAATCATTTAATGAAACAACACCTTGATAATCTACAATTGGGCCGAAATGTTCATCAATGACGGCTTCTAATGAATGTTTCAAGCCCACACCTGCAACCATCAAACCGCAACAACCAGCTATTCCGATAATTGCCATAATCATGCGGGATTTATACCGAAAAATATTCCGATAGCTGACCTTTTGATTAAAACTAAACCGTGACCAAAGTGGCGTCATATATTCTAACAGGATGCGTTTACCTGGCTTAGGTGCTTTGGGAAGTAAAAGATAGGCTGGCTTTTCGTGTAATTCTTTCACTAAAACCATCGCCACAGCCCCCAATGAAGCGAAAATACAGGCGATAACGGAAAGTAAAATCGCACCGGTTGCATAAGATAAATGTAGCGTATCAAAAATGAAATTCGCAGTTAAAAATAGATTGATAATATAAGGTAAAGAGTTCGTTCCAGCCACTGTACCCAACAAGATACCAAAAAATGTTGCTAAACTCGCATATAATATATATTTCTGGGCAATCGTTCCTTTTTTGTACCCTAAAGCTTTTAGAATCCCGATTTCACGTCGGTTTTCTTCAACCATTCTCGTCATGGTACTAAAGGTAATTAAAGCGGCGATGAAAAAGAAGAACACTGGAAAAACATTGGCAATTCCGTCAATTTGTGTCGTTAATTCCCCATAGCTTTTAATTCCTGCATTTTCATCCTTGGTATAATAGAGGTACCTAGGTGCATCCAACTGTTCAATTTTTTGCTTCTGTTTATCAAGTTGTGCTTGCTGTTTATTTAGCTGTCCTTCTTTATCTTGCAAATCTGCTTGAGCTTGCTTTAATTTTGCTTGAGCCCCTAGAGGAAGCTGAGAGGCAATGGCTATTTGCGGATTAAGTTGCAGTTTGGCTTGCTGCAATTGTTGCTTACCTGCATCAATCTGTTTTTGTGCATCATCAATAGGTTTATTTGCTTGTGCTTGGATTTCTGCTAAACGTTGACTCGGACGATTTTTTAAGGCTTTTTTGACCTGGGCTAATCGTTTAGACACACGTTTTTCATAATAATTTTGATAGACATTTTGCTTTTGTAAATCTGAAAAGGTAAGATAAATGGTGCTATAAACCTCTGCCTTGAAATTCTCTTTAGGTACATAGACAAAATAATCTACAGAACCATTGCCTACCGTACTCGCTCCTCTTTCATTATTCGAAACAAATAGTGGGGAATCCACGAAACCGACTAACTGATATGTTTTTTGACGCAAATCATCCGGCAAATCAAAAGTTAACGTCTGTCCTAAATGATAACCTGCTTTTTTTGCCTTAGCATCCATCACAATTTCATTATCAGCTTTTGGAAGATGCCCGGATTTTACTTTAAGTTGATTGAGTTGATTTTTGTGATAGCTCAATAATTCATAGACTTTATTATTCTTAACATCGGCATCATATAATAAATACCCTGGATCAATCGTTGCTTTTAACCTTTTTAATGACTGAACATCTTTTTTCGTTAAGCCACCTGTTGAGATTACTTGAATATCACTAGTCTTTAAATCTCTTAATTCTTGGTTAGCCGAATTTTGTAAACTAGGTGCCGCTGCCTTTACACCCACAAACAAGAACACACCTAGAAAAATAATCATCATTATGGAGAAAAAGCGGCCTTTTGATTGCTTAATTGCTCTTAAACTAGCTTTAAAATAGGTTCTATATTTCATCATCATCACCTACCAAACAAGTTCATCAATTGATTTTGGATGAGGATTTTCTTCTATTTTTTGCACCTTGGCATCATTAATATGAATCACACGGTTAGCAATCGGCACCAAAGCCGAATTATGGGTAATAATCAAGACCGTATTTCCATGCACTTGACTGACTTGCTGCAATAATTTCAAAATCATCTTTCCTGTCTGAAAATCCAATGCGCCAGTCGGTTCATCACAAAGCAGTAACTTAGGATTTTTAGCCAGAGCCCGTGCGATAGAGACCCGTTGCTGCTCGCCTCCTGATAATTGAGCTGGGAAATTATCCAAACGGTTTTCTAAGCCGACAAGTTTTAACACTTCTACCGGATCCATCGCATCTTTGACAAGTTCTGTTGCCAATTCAACGTTTTCCTTTGCAGTTAAATTCGGCACCAAATTATAAAACTGAAAGACAAAACCCACATCTAAGCGTCGGTAGGTCGTTAATTCTTTTTCATTAAACTTCGCAATGTCTACACCATCCACAAAAATTTCCCCTTCATCCGGTGTATCCATGCCTCCTAAAATATTCAGTACGGTAGACTTGCCCGCACCACTCGGACCTAAAATAATCGCTAATTCACCCTTCTTGACAGAAAAAGAAAGTCGATTATTCGCTGTAATGGTCGTCTCCCCCATTTGGTAATGTTTGGATTCATTTTTCACTTCGATATATTCCATGAAATTTTCCTCGCCTTACTTTTCGATTATTTGTACACAGTGTTGAATTTTTAACACACTGTTAGTATACTATGGTTAATAAGAAAGCTCAAGTAACAATCTAAAACGCTATGCCATGAACTGAACACATTTTTAGTAACTGTTCATCATCAGAAAGGAAGATTTTTATGGCTGGAACAATTGATAATCGTCGCAGTCAATATACCAAACAAGTCATTCAACAGACCTTTTTTGACTTGCTTAAAGAAAAAGACTTAAACAAAATAACCGTGAAAGAAATTGCCGAAAAAGCAGATATTAATCGGGGGACTTTTTATCGCTATTATACAGATGTGCTAGACTTATATAACAAAATTCAGTCAAGCTATATCCAAACTGTTAAGCAGGAATTTTCGGAAAGTGATTTAAATCTAGAAAAAAGTCTGACCACACTCCTCAATTTTGTCAAAAAAGATGAAGGCTTACAAATACTTGTTTTAAAAAGTAGTCAGAGTGATAAATTCACCGAACAAGTCTTGCTTAGCGTCAAAAATCTCTCATTACAAAACTTTGCCTTGAATTTCCCACAAGCGAGTCCTTTTGAATTGGAACTCTCCTTTGCCTTTTTCACTTCAGGAGCCATCTCTTTAATCAAATATTGGCTAGAAGAAGACAGCGATTATCCTATTGAAAAAATCGTGCAACTTCTCATACAATTAACACAAACGGCACATTTTACCAACAATTCATAATGATTTGGTCCAAAGGTGGATGAAATATTTATTAATTTTGTGTATAATAATCTAAAATGAAAAATATGTTAGTAGTTAGGAGTTTAAAAATGAAAGTTACCAAAAGAAACTTTGTCGTATCCATCCTTTTAAGTTTAGTCACTTGTGGCATTTATTCTCTTTACTGGATGGTGATGCTAAACGATGAAATTCACAACATTTATGAATCCATGTATCCCGAAGACTTAAGTACCACACGCGTCTCTGGTGCTTTATTATTAGTCTTTACTTTTATTACTTGTGGGATCTATAGCTTTTATTGGTACTATAAAATGGGAACCTTATGTAACAAAATCTCTAAAAACAATAGCAATTTTGATTTGATTTTCTTAATTTTAGCAATTTTCCAATTACCTATTGTCAATATGTGTATTATGCAAAATATCGAAAATAATTTCTTTGATGAATATGAATTCTAAAAAAACAATAACAAAAAGCCAAATACAAAAAGAAATCCGATACCTTTTGATCATTTTAGGTGTCGGATTTGGCTATTATCTTTGGTTAAATTTCACCCATTTAGGTATTCCCTGCCCATTTCGTACAATTACTGGTTGGTTATGTCCTGGATGTGGGATAACGCATATGTTGATTGCACTCATTCAGCTAGACTTTCATACCGCCTACTTGGAAAATCCGTTTTTATTACTAACTTTGCCGTTTTTGATCGGTGAAATCATCTATCAGCGCTATTTACAACTCACGAAACAAGTAAATCCTCAGTGGAATCAAGTCTTATTATGGCTATATGTGATTGCCTTAATCATCTTTGGCATCCTACGCAATTTATAAACACTTAAACAAGTAGTTTCATGCTGCTTGTTTTTTTATTTTAAATCTCGCAAATTTTCCAAATCATTCAAATCAAAACCTAACTAGCCCTCTTGATACATCGAATCATACGCATCATAAACTCCTAGCAAGTAACCTACACCAATCTCATCTTCCATACAAACTGCCTCACCTTTACCTAATTTCAACAAGGAGCAAAATTGATACATTTTACGTGCTATTCAGCTAATTATTTCTTAACTCAAAGACATTATGCATAGAACCGATTAGTAATAAAAAAGAAATGTGGAAGAGAATATATATTCAACAAATAATAACGAATAAAAGAAAAAAGACTCAGGAAACACAATTGTTTCCTGAGTCATCAACTCTAATTAAATAACGAATTATTTAACTGTTACAGTTGCTCCAGCTTCTTCTAATGATGCTTTAAGAGCTTCTGCTTCTTCTTTAGAGATTCCTTCTTTAACTGGTGCAGGAGCGCCATCTACAACAGCTTTAGCTTCTTTCAAGCCTAAGCCAGTAGCTTCACGAACTGCTTTGATAACTTTAACTTTTTGGTCGCCAGCAGCTGTTAATTCAACAGTGAATTCTGTTTGTTCTTCAGCAGCAGCTGCACCACCAGCAGCTGCAACAGCTACAGGAGCTGCGGCAGATACGCCAAATTCTTCTTCGATAGCTTTAACTAAGTCGTTTAATTCTAAGATTGTTGCGCCTTTTAGCTCTTCAACAATGTTTTCAATGTTTAATGCCATTATGATTATCCTCCAATATTTTAAATAATTAATATGTTTTCAAATTGCATCAATTTCTGATTAATTAAGCAGCGATTAAGCCACTTCTTCGTTCTTTTCTGCCACAGCTTTGACAGCGTATGCCACGTTGCGGACTGGAGCTTGAAGAACAGATAGTAACATAGATAGTAATCCTTCGCGGTTTGGTAATTTTGCCAATGCATGGATTTCTTCCAATGATGCCACTTTACCTTCGATGATACCACCTTTGATTTCTAATGCTTTTGCTTCTTTAGCAAATTCATCCATAATCTTAGCTGGTGCGACTACATCTTCATTACTGAACGCTACAGCAGTAGGACCTGTGAATACTTCATCAAGACCTTCTAAACCAGCAGCTTTAGCAGCACGAGAAAGGATAGAATTTTTGATAACTTTCATTTCTACGTTTGCTTCGCGTAATTGTTTACGTAAACGAGTTACTTCATCAACTGTTAATCCACGGTAATCAACGATTACAACAGATGCAGCAGCGTTGAATTTTTCTGTAACTTCTTCAACAATAGCAGCTTTTTTAGCGATAGATGCTTCACTCATTATACTTTCACCTCCTGATTTTGATGGAAGAGTTTCTCTATACGAAAAAACTCTATGCCACCGTAGACATAGAGGGACCATTGATCTTATCAATAAGTGTCCTCGGTAGGATTTATGAGTTGCCTCACCTACTGTCTTCGGTACAGTTAATTATTTAACCTTGTCCACTTTACCATGATAAAGTGGACAAGTCAACACTTTTTTTCTAAAAATTAGAAACTAGCTTGGTCAACATGGATTCCAGGACCAAATGTTGTTGTAATTGTAATGTTCTTCATGTATTGACCTTTAGCAGCAGATGGTTTTGCTTTTACTAAAACGTCATGAATAGTCTTGAAGTTTTCAACTAATTTTTCGTTGTCAAATGATACTTTACCGATTGGTACATGAATGTTACCGTTACGGTCTACACGGTAAGTTACTTTACCAGCTTTTACTTCGTTAACTGCTTTTGTAACGTCCATTGTAACAGTACCAGTTTTAGGGTTTGGCATTAAGCCTTTAGGACCTAAGACACGACCTAATTTACCAACTTCAGCCATCATATCAGGAGTTGCTACGACAACGTCAAAGTCGAACCAACCACCTTGAATTTTTTGTACTAAGTCTGCTTCACCAACATAGTCAGCACCAGCAGCTTCTGCTTCTTTTGCTTTTTCGCCACGTGCAAATACTAAGACAGATTGAGTTTTACCAGTACCATTTGGTAATACAACAGCGCCACGAATTTGTTGGTCTGCTTTCTTAGGATCTACATTTAAACGATAAGCAACTTCAACAGTTGCATCAAATTTTGCAAAGTTTGTTTCTTTTGCTAAAGCTACAGCTTCTTCAACAGAGTATAATTTAGCAGCTTCAACTTTTTTCAATGCTTCTTGCATTTTTTTGCTTTTTTTAGCCATTAGTTTTCCTCCTTGATGTGGTTATAACGGTAGAACCTCCCACGTGTTTTATATTTTTCAATATAAAGCCAACTGAGAAGCTACGCTAGGGTTTGCAGAAATTATTCTACAGTGATACCCATGCTTCGTGCAGTTCCTTCAACCATGCGCATTGCAGCTTCAACAGATGCAGCGTTTAGGTCTTCCATTTTCAACTCAGCGATTTCTCTTACTTGATCGCTGGTAACTTTGGCAACTTTAGTTTTGTTAGGCACACCTGAGCCTTTTTCAATTTTAGCAGCTTTCTTTAATAATACTGCAGCTGGTGGTGTTTTTGTAACGAATGTGAATGAACGGTCTTCGTATACAGAAATCACAACCGGAATAATTAAACCTGCTTGATCAGCGGTACGAGCATTGAATTCTTTAGTGAATCCCATGATGTTAACCCCTGCTTGACCTAATGCAGGACCTACTGGTGGAGCTGGTGTTGCTTTACCTGCAGGAATTTGCAATTTAACAATTTTTTCTACTTTCTTTGCCACGAGACATACCTCCTTGAGTCCGTGATGTGGTTAATTGGAGCTCAAAATTTCTCCTCCCACGTAATGTACACTCTTTCGTGCACACTGTAATAGTATAGCGTAAGATTTTACAGTTTTCAACTATTTTTTCAAAGTTTTTTCAAAAAAAATTATTTCCAAAGTATTTCTGCGATTCTTTTATCTACTTTTGGATTAGCATGAAGCGCTGAATGTTGGGCTAAAACCCCTTTAAACACAAAAGTTTCAACTGGTATTTGCTGACTTGATAATAATTGATTGACGGCGAGGGCTGAAGTAAGTGGCACAGTACCATCACTTAAATCAGACGCGCTTAATTGTCCAGCAAATAAGCTCACTTGGACATTTTTAGGGAAATTGGCAATATTATTTTGAAAATCTTGATACCTAGGGCTAATCTGTGTCGGCCCTTGTTGCAATAAGCCATCCACACTTTGTTCATTTGAAGTATCTAAAAATTCATTAAGCGGTGCTGCAATCGAAATAAAATGCTCAACCGTTGGCAGTTCGCCTTGATTTTGATACGTTTCTAAAAAGCGAAATAAGCTTACCCCACCCATTGAATGTCCGACTACATTGACTTTTTCAACATGATATTGGGTTTTAACAAATTGTAAGGCTTGGTAAATCCATTCAGCTTGATTCCATTCATTGTTTTTATTATCAGCAAATAATACATTTATGAGTACTGGTTTGTCTGCTTGTTCAAATGTCCCGGATGTCTGAATCGTGCCATCTGTATTCACGGTCAAATCCAGCGTATGTGTTGCTTGGTAACGGGAAGAAAGGCGTTGAATCATTCCACCCATCGAATGTTTTGTCCCGCCATATCCGTGAAAAAATAAAGTGACAGGATAGGCTTTAACTTCATTTTGTGTTGAAGTGACTTGTTTGTGATTACTATGCGCTGCTTTTGGTGCGGTTTCTTTATTACTTGGCCAGAAAAACCAAAGTAAAACAATCATCACCCCGACTGCCAATAAACCAAGTATGTGATAAAGTTGCTTTTTCATAATCAATCTCCTTAAATGCTATTCAAAGATTAATATACGCTAGATTACAACACTTGCAAGAAATAGCCAGTAATCTTAAAAAAATCTTTTCTATATGATAAAAACGAATTTCCAAACAACCACCATCAGTTGCTTAGAAATTCGTTTATGTTCATTATTTTTATACAATTACCGTTAAACTTGCGGCAAAGATAATAAGTACCAAGCCTAAAATTGTTACAGTCATTTCTTTTTTGGTTTTTGCTTGTTTTAAGAAATAAATACCAGTTAAAGTTGCTAATATTACTGATGTTTGTGACAAAATAAAACCAGTAGCCAACCCATTCATATCTGGTTGAGCAGAAATCAAATATGTTAATGCAGCAAAAGCAAAGAAGAAGCCTGAAAAAATTTGTTTATAAGAGACTGCTTCTTGTAATGCCAAAGGTTCGTTTGATTTAAAATGATTGTAAAAGTCGTAAACTACAGCGACTAAAACCATACCAATTGCTTGTGGTAAGAAAGCTTGCATCCCAGTTAAATCAGTTGCTTGTGGGGCAGCAGAATAGGCCCAATAACCGATTTCACCCACAGCTAAAATCAATACCGCTTTTTGTAAATGGGCTTGATGTTCAGTATTTTTATGTTCGCTCCAAACCGTCATCCAAGCACCTAGAATAATTAAGACTAAAGCTAAGGCGCCAATGATTTTATCCATTGCACTTGGCCAATCACCTAAAGCAATGACACCCCATAAAGAAGCCCCTAGTAATTGAAAAGCAGTGGTAATTGGCATCGCACGTGAAGAACCAATTAAAGTAAAACTATAAAAAGTCAAAATTTGTGCACTTGCCCAGCCAATACCCGAAAGAATCGCAAAAAGTAAATCATGTCCAGTTGGCAGTGCGATTCCTTGCGTCATATTAAAAATAAGGGCAAAAATCAAGGTTCCTAAAGTCGCACCTAAAATCTGATTACTTGGACGTCCACCAAATTTGGAAGCAATCGTAGGGAAAATCCCCCAACCAATCAATGGCCCTAAACCAACTAATAATGCTACAGTGTTCATAAAATCAAAAATCCCTTCTAATAATTAAAATACTACGCCGCTTTCTAGTAAGATATTGGCATATGGTGTCATTTCACCAGTTCTGATAAAGGCATGACAACGATTTAAGTCTTGTTTCATTTGACTATGTGGAATAAAGGCAATTTCCACTTCTGGCATTAGTTTCTGAATTTTAGCTAACATATTTGGATTGTATGTTTTGATTTCTTCTGCTAGATAAATCTTTTGAACTTCTAATTCCGTTAAGACATTTTCCAACACATCGATAAAACTAGGCACACCCTTAGTTACCGCTAGATCAATCTTTTCTGTAGTCATTGGTACTGGCATCCCTGCATCACCAATACTTAATAAGTCAAAATGCCCCATTTGTGCAATCACACGTGAAATATCTGAATTAATAACTGTTGATTTTTTCATATTACTGATCCTCCATTGGTTTCATTTCATTTAAGTAAGGAATGGATGGTTGCGCACCAAAGCGTTGAACTGTTAACGAAGAAGCCTGGTTCCCATATGAAATAGCTGCGCGTAAGTTACTTAAATCTTTCTTCAACACTGTACTTAAAGCACCGATAAAGGTATCTCCTGCAGCGGTTGTATCTTTTGCTTCAACTTTGAAGGCTGGCACAATGCCACTTTCACCATGCACTTCATAATAAGCACCCTTACTACCCACAGTAATAATGACCCCTTCAATGCCTAAATCATGAAGTTTTTGAGCAGCTTTTTGCATACTTGCTTCATCGGTAATTTTAATACCAGTTAAGATTTCGGTTTCCGTTTCATTTGGAATAATAATATCCGTTAATCGTAGCAATTCTTCCGGCACTTTTTCCATAGCTGGCGCAGGATTTAAGATCGTTTTTACTCCGGCTTTTTTCGCAATTTCAAAAGCTTGAATCGTACTAGCTAAATGACTTTCAAATTGAGCAATAATGAAATCACTTTTTTCAATGATTGCTTGATGTGCTTGTACATGCGCTGGTGTGAAAGCATTATTGGCGCCTGCGTGGATCATAATACTATTTTGTCCTAAGTCATCCACCATAATATAAGCCTGACCCGTCGCTTCTCCTTTCACATTGGCCACCGCATCCAAGTTAATTTCTTCCTCACTGAGCAATTCCAACATCAACTTACCTGCTTCATCTTCGCCAACAGCCCCGATGAAATATGTATTCGCACCTAGACGTTTGGCTGCTACTGCTTGGTTCGCTCCCTTACCACCACCTGCAGAAAAGATTTCCTTTGTATGCATCGTTTCACCAATTTGTGGCATATGACTTAAGCGAATCGTACGGTCTAAATTAATGCTTCCAATAACTGTAATCGTATTCATAATTAAAAAAGCTCCCTTACCTAAATATTTTTATCCGGATAATCGATTTGGTTAAAACGTTTTATTAAAACGTTTTAAAACTTTACAAAAAGAATATAGCACACTTTGTAAGCTATTTCAAGTGTGCTGTTGTATTTCTTTTTATTAATTCTACAGGTAAGACTTTTCTCGCCCAGGCTTGCTTAGGATCACGAATCCGTTCAAGCAGTAATTCCGCAGCTATTTGACCTAATTCAAAAATCGGCTGTGAGACGGTAGTAAGTGTAGGCGTGACGTATTCAGACATTGGTGAATTATCATAACCGACGATACTATAATCATCAGGAATCACTTTACCTAAATGCTTCAACTGATACATCAACCCAAGCGCAATCTCATCATTTAAAGCAAAGATAGCACTCACCTCTGAAGGAATGATTTGTTCAGCTGCTTGCTTGCCACCTTCACGCGTTAAAGGCTGATTAACAAAAAGAAATTCTGGATAAACCGTCTTAAAACCTTCTATCCGTGTTTGAATATTGCTCGGTGCATCTTGTGGACCAATCAAGGCTACTTTTTCATGGCCAAGTTCGCGCAGATGATTTGCAGCTAACACACCCCCAGTAAAATCATCCGTTGAAAGTTCATCGCTTCCCCCTTCAGATTTCTTTTGGTCCAATACAATATAGGGAACTTGATTTTTGGTTAACTGCTCTTTTAACGTTTGATTAGAAACTGTCGAACTCGCAATGATAAAACCATCCACACCACGGCGGATTAATTCTTGTAGATACTCGCTTTCTTTTTGCACACTAAAATCAGCATCGCAAAGTATCACAATATATTTTTGCCCATACACTACTTTTTCAATTCCTTTTAATAATAAGGAAAAAAATGGATTGGTAATATCTGGAATCATCACCCCGATTGTCTTACTCTTTTTCATCACCATGCGCTGAGCAAAATAATCAGGCTGATAATCTAATGAATTTTTCACATTCATCACTTTTTCAACCGTTTTGGGGCTGAATTTTTCTGCATTTCCATTTAAAATCTGTGAGACTGTCGCAATGGAAACCCCTGATGTAGCGGCAACCTCTTTAATCGTGACTTTCTTTTTCATGACACAACCTCATTTTCACAAACAATCTATGTAATAATCTTGATTGATAAGCCCTGTATGTCCCTTTTGTTCTCGGATAAAGCCTAAATGCTCGCTATCTACCTCAGTAGCACTTGGCCATCATTTATCCAAAACACTTTCTAAAAAAAGCGATACTCACTGAAAGTACCGCTTGTTTATGAAATATTTTAAGAAAGGCTAATCTTAAATATTATCGACTTGATCAAAATCTAGTTCAGCGCTTGTTGCACGACCAAACATATCAATATTTACTTTTAATTTTTGTTTTTCATCGTCAATTTCAACTACTTGACCTTCCATACCAGCAAACGCACCTTCAATGATTTTAACCGTATCACCTAAGCTTACTTCCAAATCAGAAGTACGTGTGCTCATACCAATAGAGCGTAAAATTGAATTGATTTCTTCTGGTAATAATGGTGCTGGTTTACTTCCTGCGCCATGACTACCAACAAAACCAGTCACACCAGGCGTATTACGAACAATATACCAAGATTCATCTGTCATGACCATTTCCACTAAGACGTAACCTGGGAAAGTTTTATGAACGATTTCTTTTGACTTACCGTTTTTGATTTCTGTTTCTTTTTCTTCAGGAACAACCACGCGGAAAATGTAATCCCCCATACGCATGCTTTGTGCACGTGATTCAATGTTTGCTTTTACTTTATTTTCATATCCAGAATAAGTGTGTAAGACGTACCATTGTTTTTCAAAAGTTTCCATTGTTTTCTCCTATCTTTATATACTCTTATTTGCAACCTAACAAAAAAACCTCAGGCCACCTGAAGTTTATCTACAGACACAGTATAGCAAACTTTACAAACAATTGCTATACCAATCAAGCAAAAAAGCGAGCCAAAATCGACCCGCTTTTCGATTATTTCAAAATCAATGCTAATAAATTTTGAATGACCGTATCCATCACAAAGAACATCACCGTAAAGATAATTGAAGTTTCGATTACGACAATGGTATCTTTACGTAATTGTTGTTTGGTTGGCCAAGTCACACGTTTCATTTCGTCAATCACGCTTTTAATAAACTTCATGCCACTTACTTCCTCCTACTTAGTTTCACGATGTAAAGTATACTGATTACAATATTTACAAAACTTATTAATCTCCAAGCGTTTATTGGCATTTCTACTCGTACTAACCGCTTTAGAGTAATTACGTGAACCACAAACGGAACAAGCTAAGGCTGCTTTTTTGACTGCCATATTCATCTCACCCTTCCATTTGAAATACATTACTGCTAAAGTATCACGCTTTTTACAAACTGTCAACCAATCATTTCAGGAATTAGCGACTTTCTGACAAATCTTCTACATCAACCACGCGGAAATGTTTGCTTTCTAGTGCCTCAACAATCTTATCACAGGTTTCTTTATCAACCTCTTTTGGTAGTGTAAATAACGTGCGACGAACAAACTGTTCATTTTCTAAATCAAGGGTGATACAACTCGCAATGCTGGCATACTTAGAAATAATCTTACCAATCGTCGCAAACTCTCCACGCTTACCCGGAGAAGCCACCGTCAAAACATAGCTTCCTTGATTGACATTCCATGACTGAGAAAGCATATTTAATAAAGAACTGTGGGTTAATATCCCATAAAACTGATTTTGTTCGTCCAACACAGCAATATAAGGTAATTCTTTAATGGTAAAGAAAACCTTAAAGAAAGAAGAATTTAAGTAGATAAATTTTGTCGCATTCTTCAACAAATAAGTAACAGGTAGATTCATATCTCCACCATTTGCAATATGACGATATATATGCATTTTATAAATATTTCCACGGAAAATACGGCCGGTTTCATCCAATATCGGCACACATCTAAATCCTGATTCTTCAAGAATATCCAACGCTTCTCTTAAAGTATTAGTTTCTTTGACAGTTGTTAAATTTTCTTTTTTATAAACCATAGATTTTAATAACATCGAAATCACCCTAACCTTCTATATTCTATTCTCATTATACTATAATTTCAGCAAAAATGGGAATGCTTCTTTGCGATTTTCAAGTTTATTGCTTTGTATTATTTTTTCAACATGATATAATACCTAGGAATGATTTTTTAGAAATGGAAGTTAAGTATGGAATTATTTTATCATTTATTAGTGAATCCTAATTCTGGCGGTGGTCAAGGGCGGATAGCTGGTGAGCAAGTGATTCAATATCTAAAAGCTGCCAAACTTCCCTACAGTGCCCGTTTTACCACCCATCCTGATCATGAACGCCGCTTAATCCAAGAAATGGCCGTCCATGATTTAAAAACTTTTGATGAAAAAATGTCCCCAGATGAAGTCTACCCATTATTAGTCGTGATTGGCGGTGATGGGACGATTCATCAGGTCGTCAATGAATTATATCGACTAAATAAGCAAATTCCGATTGCCTATATTCCAGCTGGTTCTGGGAATGATTTCGCTCGTGGGTTGGGATTAACACGTGAACCTATTACGATTATGAAACAAATCATTCAAAATAAGCAACCAAAAGAATGTAGCATTATCTACTATAATGAAGGAATTTACCAAGAAGAAGGATTAGCATTAAATAATATAGGGATCGGTTTAGATGCTGCTATTGTCTATGAAACCAATCACTCGAAAATCAAAGGACTGCTACAAAAATTTAATCTGCGTTCTTTTTCTTATTTATCATCTGTTATCCGTACTTTGATGAAACAACGCCCTTTTCCAATTTTGGTCGAGGTAAATGGCAAACAATACAGTTTTCCCAAAACATATCTTTGCACGACATCTAATCATCCATACTTTGGCGGTGGTGTCCCTATTGCACCCAATGCATCAGTACACAACGAAAAGGTAGACTTGGTTATTATCGAAAAACCTTCTTGGCTGAAAGTACCCTGGATTGCTTACCATATTTTTCGAAAAACACATTTAAACAAGAAGTTTTGCCACTATTTCCAAGCCAATAAGATAAAAATCGTCTCAACTATTGCCGAACACGGACAAGCAGATGGCGAAGAAATGGGTGAACGCAGCTTTGACATCACCTTTACTATAAAAAAGCAATTATTCTGGTATTAACCTAAACAAGTAAGTGAACTGTCGCTTACTTGTTTTTTTGCACTTAAAAAGCCCGACTACCTTGAAATAGATAATCGAGCTTTGAATTTAGGCAATTTTTTCTACTGCTGGTTTGCTACCATCTTGAATGAAGTACACTTTATACCAAGTTAAGAAAGTGAAAATAGTCCAAATCTTACGGCGTTCATCCACTTTTCCTGCAAAGTTATCATCTAATAAACGTAAAATTGCCTCTTGATTAAAGAATTCTTCTACAAAATCTGCACTAAATAATTCACGTACATGTTTGTAATATTTTTCTTCACGTAACCAGTCTTTAATTGGTACAGGGAAACCAATTTTTTCGCGATTATACCACTCTTCTGGTAAATGGCGACTCGCTGCTTGGCGGAAAGCAAATTTCGTATTTTCTTCATTAATCAAATATTTAGATGGCACTTTTTCAGCTGTACGCATTACTTCTATATCAAGTAATGGTACTCGTAATTCTAAAGAGTGTGCCATGGACATCTTATCTGCTTTTAATAAGATATCTTTTGGCATCCATTGGTGAATATCTAAATACTGCATCTTTCTGATTTCACTACGATCAACCACTCGACGATAATTTTCATCGACAATTTGTTTCACAGTTGGGCTCTTTTGATACTTAGGTTGAAGATAACGAGTAGTTTCGGCTTCTTCAAAGACCTTCGCTTGCCCAATAAAGAATTCTTCAGCTGGCGCAAGGTTGGTATACATGTGGAAGCTACCATGGAAGTGTTTGTTCTTCAACTTACTTGCGATAAAGTATCGAGCACGTTTTGGCAATTTCTTCAAGCCATTGGTGAAAACACGAATAGCTTTGGAGCGAGTGAAAAATCCGTAATTGACATACCCGGCAAATAATTCATCGGCACCTTCCCCACTTAAAACGACGCGCACATCACGACTTGCTAACTCTGCTAAGAAATACAAAGGTACACAAGAAGGATTAGAATCTGGTTCATCTAAGTGATATTGGATAATTGGGAACATTTCAAAGGCTTCTTCCCCTTTAATCACAGTTGAGGTATTATTTAAGCCAATCATATCGGTTAATTGACGCGCTTGAACAGATTCATTGTAGCTTTCATCGCCAAACCCAATTGAATAAGAATGTTCTGGGCGTAAAACACTAGTTACATAACTTGAGTCTACCCCACTAGAAAGGAAAGACCCCACTTCAACATCAGCGATTTGATGTGCTTCAATAGATTTAACGACAGTATCGTCAATCAAATCCACCGTCTGCTCTAAAGTCATATCTTGTTCATTGTCTGCTACATCCCAATATTGTTCGATTTTTAATTCACCTTGATGGTAAGTGAAGTAATGACCTTCTTTAATACGGAAAACTCCTTTAAAGAAAGTTTCATCTAAAGCAGAATATTGGAAAGTCATGTAAGGTTTTAAGGCTTCTTTATTCAATTCTTTGACGAAATCAGGATGTTTTAAAAAGCTCTTAATTTCTGAACCATACATAAACGTGCCATTCATTTGCGCATAATAAAATGGTTTAATACCAAAATGATCGCGAGCACCAAATAAAGTTTGGGTTTTCGTATCCCAAATGACAAAGGCAAACATCCCACGAACTTTTTGTAATAACTCCGCACCCCATTCTTCATAGCCATGCAGTAACACTTCTGTATCAGCATGGGTTTTAAAGATATGCCCTGCTTTTTTTAGTTCTTCACGTAAAATACGATGGTTATAGATTTCACCATTGAAGGTAATTACTTTAGTCCCGTCTTCATTATAAATTGGTTGACTACCACCTTCTAAGTCAATGATACTTAAACGACGAAATCCAAGTGCCGCGCCTTCATCGACGTGTTCCCCACTACTATTAGGACCACGGTGAATAATTGTATCCATCATCGCATTGACAATTCGTTTCTTTTCTTGTAAATCGGATTGTTGGTTAATAAACCCTACGATACCACACATATGAATAATCCTTCTTTCATCTATTTCAAAAAGTTATTAACTAAAATTTTCAATCGACTTCAAGTATAGCATAGATTCTAGCACGTTTCATTAATTTTTCATCGACTTTAGAAAAAATAAGAAAAAGAAATACACACCTTCAACCAAGAAAATGTGTATCTCTCAAGCTTATTTCATAAAATCATACGGACTAATGTTTTCCATTCCTATCATGGGATCAATTTGTCCATTTTGAATGACTGCAGCAGTTAAATATTCAGGTAATGCGGCTTGCTCTTTTACCATTGCAACTTCATCCGGGCTACTTTCAGCTAAATCTGGTATTTTTTCTTCAACAATGACATCTTTGGGCGCATCAGCCACTGTCGCATAATCAATCCCTTGTGACTCTTCCACAGCAAATAAGTCCATCACTTCACTGGCTGATTCTTTGACTTTAATGATTGGCTCACTGGCTGGAGATTGAAAAAGTCGTTCTGGTGCTCCTTGCTTTTCAGTTGTTTGCTCTTTAGCTGTACGGAGCGGCTTACTTTCGACTTCTGCATGAGCATCATCGCTATACATCGCATCCTCATATTGTTGCACTTTCAAATACATCATATCTGTCATCTGATCGTGCTCTAAAATCCGCTTGGCCAAAGTCGTCTGGCGGTTAGCAGATACATGGGTTACACAAGTTTGAAAGGCCTCTACTTCGCCTAGTAAAATCAAACGCTCTTTACTTCGTGTCACCGCTGTATACAATAAATTTCGCTGCAACATCCGCGAATATTGGCGCACCATTGGTAAAATCACCATATTAAACTCACTACCCTGGGACTTATGAATCGAACAACAATAAGCCAGCGTAATCTGATTCCATTCATTACGCGGATAAGTCACTTCATTACTATCAAAAGCAATCACCAACTCATCCATCTTACTTTCGGCATATTTTGCTTCAATAATCCCGACAATAATCCCCATATCGCCATTAAAAACATTAAGTTCCGCGGAATTCACCAACTGTAAGACTTTATCCCCAATCCGGTAACTTACCTCATTAAACTGCACTTCTTTTTTCCCAGGAGTTAATGGATTAAAGATTTCTTGCATCATTTGATTTAAAGCATCTATTCCGGCCGTTCCGCGATACATCGGTGCTAGCACTTGAATATCTTGAGAGGTAAAGCCTTTTTCCTTCGCTTTTTGGACAATTTGCGAAATGACCCCTTCAATTTGACTCGCTTGACAAGGAATAAAGCTACGGTCTGGCTGTTTTGCGACAAAATTCTGTGGTAGGCGTCCTTCTTTGATTTCGTGGGCTAAAGGAATAATGCTCGAGTCCTCTCCTTGGCGATAAATCTCGGTTAATTCAGCTTGAGGAATCGCTGGTACACTCAATAAATCGTGCAATACTTGGCCCGGTCCCACCGATGGCAATTGATCTTTATCCCCGACCAAAATCACTTGCATATTTTCATTAATCGACTTAAAGAGCATATTGGCTAGCCACGTATCGACCATCGACATTTCATCGACAATCAAAAGGCCGCCTTCTAACTCATTGACTTCCACTAAAGGTTTGCGCTCTTTCCCGTTAAGACCAAGCAAGCGATGAATCGTCCCACTAGGCAGGCCAGTTGTTTCATTCATCCGTTTGGCAGCTCGTCCGGTCGGGGCCGCTAATAGAATCGGAAAAGTCGTCTCCGTATACTTATGAACGGCTAAATCAAGCTCATTTAATTCCGCAAAAAGCTGCACAATCCCATTCACCACGGTGGTCTTTCCTGTCCCTGGACCGCCCGTTAAAATAAATAAAGGAGAAGTGATTGCTGCATGAATCGCCGCTATTTGAGAAGCACCATAAGAAATACCCAGACGTTTTTCAACTTTTCGCAAGGCTTTTTCAATTTTTTCTTTAGGATAATTGATTTCTTTTTTACGATTCAACAAATGATTAATTGAGGTACTAATCCCATATTCCGAGAAGAACAAACTATTTTCATACAAATTCATCCCGTCTTGTTGGATAGCGCCTTCTTGCGTCATCTCCATAATCACATCAGCTAAATCATTGGGCATAATCTCGACTGGACGGCTTTCTTCTAACAAACGAATAGTTGATTCCAATAACTCCTGGGCCGTCACATAAGTATTGCCATTTTCGATACAAGACTGAAAAAGCTGATGAATCACGGCCGCTCGCAAACGTTCTTTACTATCATCGGCTATCCCGAGTTGACTTGCTAGATAGTCGGCACGCTTAAAGCCAATCCCATCAATATCTTCAACTAGTTGATAAGGATTGGTTTCAATAACTTCAAGTGCTTGATTTTGATATTTTTGATAAATCGCAAAGGAAAGCTGACTCCCAAAGCCATACTTGGTTAAGCCCACAATCACTTTATCCATTCCATGATTTTGGGCAACGACATCGGCAACCATTTTTTGTTTGGCTTCCGTTAGACCACTCACTTGGGCTAAACAATCCGGATCTTGAATAATCGTCTCAATCGCGTCTTCACCTAAAGCATCGACAATATTTGCCGCTAACTTCTTCCCAATTCCTGGAAAACGATCACTGGAAAAATACGCAATCAAGCCATTTTGTGAAGTGGGCTGACTTTGTGAATAACTCTGAGACTGAAACTGTAACCCATATCGTGGATGCGTCACTAAAGTACCCTTGAATTCATAGCTTTCCCCTTCTTGGATTTGGCCAAAAGTACCTGTCACGACGATTTCTTTTTCCGCAAAATCAAAGTCTTTCTCCTGAATTTTTACGAGCAAAACTTTGAAAAAATTACGCGGATTCTCAAAAAAAGTTGCTACAATAGTCCCGACTAATTGGTTATCCACTGTCCTCACCTCACTTTTCAGCTAAAAAATTCGTTTCATTCCATACCTTTAATTGATAAGGGAGTTCGCCTGTTTGTGTCTCTAAAATGGTTAAACTGCTATTTTTCAAGCTCCCTAATTCGCGTAATTCACTCAACGGTTTGCCTATCAACCAAGGAATACTTGCCGCAAACGAAGCCCCATGACCGACAAACAGTACCGGTCCTTCATCTAGGTGGGCTTTTGCTGCCGTTGTGACCACATTTTCAATCCGTCTTAATAAATGTCCGATTGGCTCTCCATTAAAAGGCGTGGGATCGTATTTATCCAGTCGTTTACGCATTTGACTCGCTTCTGGGTACTCTTGATTCACCTCAGTAAATAAGCGACCCTCTAAGCTACCAAAGCCCATTTCCCGCAAATCATCCGTTTCAATAATCGGCACATTTGTCTTAAGATGTTTGGCAATCTCTTTGGCCGTTGTTAACGCACGAGGCGCACTCGAAGCATAAATCGCCGCAAATGGTACGTCTTTCAAATACTCTCCTAATTTTTGAATCTCAGCGTAACTTTCTGGTAAAAGTGGTGAATCCCCTTCTCTACCTTGAAAGCGACCTTCTAAATTCCATTCTGTACGTCCATGTCTTGTGAAATATAATTGCATACTGACCCTCTAATCTAATTTATCATTTTCATAGTGATGACTTAATTCTAATCCTGGAAAAGCTTGTTGGCGCAATGCTTCATAGATGATTAACGCCGCCGTATTAGATAAATTCAAGGACCGCACATGGGTATCATTCATCGGGATACGCAAACACTTCTCTTCATTTTCACGCATAAAACTTTCCGGCAAGCCCTTGGTTTCTTTTCCAAACATAAAGTAGTGATCCGCACCATCATTAAAGTTCACCTCACTATATACTTTATTCGCAAACTTAGTAATCAAGTGCAAATGCGCCTCACTTGGTAAAGCCTTTAAAAATGCTTCTAAATTCTCATGATAGGTAATGTCTACACTATGCCAATAATCCAAACCAGCACGCTTTAAATGCTTATCATCCGTGCTAAATCCCAGCGGTTCGATTAAATGCAACGGGGTATTCGTCGCCGCACACGTTCTAGCAATATTCCCGGTATTGGCCGGAATCTCTGGTTCAAACAATACAATATGATTCACTTTATCTCTGACCTTTCTCAATCTATCTTATCTATTATTTATATAACTTCTCAGCGATAGGTAAGCACACAAATTTTTTCGAGGCTTCCCAAGCTGCTTTGCTACCTTCTTGACGGTGCAAATCGACTATTCCTTCGACGTAAGACATTCTCGTCTGGGAAAGTCTTTACTTCTCGGACTTTCCCCACGTTCTGGACAGACCTTATCCGCTCGTAGCTGATCAAGTCGCCTCACATCCTTGGGTACACGGCGTTCAGCAGCTAGACATTGTGAAATTCGCCCTACCGCTTGAGAAAATCTCCTTTCATCCGATTTTCTCAGCGGTAGGTAAGCACACGAATTTCTTCATGTCTGAGCAAGCTGCTTCACGACCTAAAAAAAAAACGTAACCCACTCGGTGTCTGGCACTGCGAGAGGCTACGTTAGTGAAGTATTTTTCACTAACTTTTATCAGAACAGGATACTGATAAAAACCAATGAAAAGCAACTTGTGTATACTATATCACTCTCACTACTTCTTGGCAATAGAAAATTCAAAAAAACTTCAAACTTATCAAATATTTTTTCAAAAACAGCTTCAAACCCCTAAAAAAATTAGGTAAAACCTACAAAAAATGTAGAAATCGTAAAAAATGACCATTTTAACAGCTGCTTCTTTAGCGTTAAATTGTACTATTTTTCAGTGTAATTCAAACAATTTAAAATAGCAAATTTTGCTTTATTTTGTGTTCCCTTTTTCGTGATTCTTCCAAAAATTTCACAAATTTTGTTTACTTATATTTTTTGAAAACAGACGATTCTTCTACTAGCAAAATTAGCTAGCTTTTTTGCCTCATCGCAACTAAGAGGTCTATCGTAATTTTTTCAAGGGGTGCTTGTTGTAAGGCCTGCTTGATAACTGGGTCTACTTGCCATTCCAAAGGCGACATTTCCAATAAAGATAATCGCAATGCTTCTGGAATATCAAAAGTATACTGTACCTTTTCAAATGTCGTATCAGGATAGGCTTGCAATAATTTTTCGACCACCGCTTTATTGGAATAGTGCTGTTTACGCGCATCATCAGGATAAAAAGCTTGCCGCAACTCTTTTAGATAATGCTCACCAGGAATCACCTTTAACAACTTCCCACCAGGAGATAGGATACGGTCGAACTCGCGATAATTCGAGGGCGAGAAAATATTTAACAACACATCAAAAGACTGATCAGCAAAAGGCAAATTCGTCAAGTCTGCCACACACCAAAACGCTTGATCAAATTGCGTGTGATTACTTGCCTGATAAATCCCTTCTTTGGCAATATCAAATCCCACCGTCAAAGCAGGTGTCACTTTTTGCGTCAATTGGGCCAAGAAACTACCCTCACCGCAGCCAATATCCAGCACTTTTGCTTGATCGAGATATTTCGCCAAGACCTCAAGCAATGGATCATACATGCCACCTTGAATCATACGCGCGCGATGGGTAAAAAGCTTGGCATCATAATCACTCTTTAGCTGCGACTTCAAAAAATAGAGCGTTCCTTTTTTAGAAAGATCAAAGCGATGATGATGAGCACAAACTAGCCCACTTTCTGTCGCTTGCATTTTTTCATGACAAATCGGACAAGCAAACACCTGTGCATGGGCCTCTAGAAAAAGTTTCGCGCGATCAATTTTCTTTAACATTTTTTATTTCCTTTCCAAATTTCAAGATACGACTTTCAGCGCACATTTGCCGTATTTAAGCAAATTTTCTTGAAAACCTACCTTCCAACTATACCACACTGCCAAAGCCTCTAGCAATGTCCCCCAAGTATTTTCACCTATCTTTGCATGAAAAAAGCCTATCATTGACTTCAATCAAGATAAGCTGTTCAATTTATAATTCAAGCTGATAAATATAGTCGGTTTGCGGATCATCTCCCATCCAAAACGTGTGAGCATCAATCTTATGGAAGCCATGACCTTGATAAAATTTTAACGCTTTTTCATTATGCTCCCAAACACCTAGCCAAACTTTTTGCTTGCCAAACTTTCTCGCTTGATTTAGAGCAAAAGCAAATAGCTCTTTTCCACAACCTTGACCTTGGAAAGCTTGTTTGATATAAATCCGTTCCACTTCCAAGCTGTCCTCTTGCTGATATTCCGTTTGCGCTTCCGCTAAATTTAGCTTTAAAAAACCAGCAATTTCGCCTTCTTTTTCCAGAAAATAAAAGTATGAATGTGGCTGTTCAAACTCTGCTGTTAGCTTTTCCACGGTTAAATTTTGATCTAAATAATCTTGTAAATCTTTTGGCGTATTTACCGCAGCAAAAGTCTCAATAAATGTTTGCCGACTAACCTCACATAACACATCAATTTCTGAACTTTTTACTTCACGAATCAAAAAAATCACTCCTTTAAATAATCACGAATTTTACCAGACTTCACTTGGCGATATTCTTCAAAAATATTTTCATCTACTATCGATAATAATTCCTTTAACTGCAAAATTTGCTGTGGATTTAAACCTTGCAACGCCTTTTGCTCAGAATAATCATTTTCTTGTAAAATCAATTTTGCTAGCTTCTCTCCAGTTTTTGTCACTGTTAAAAACTTTCGATTCACTGATTTTTCGTCACTTTGCTTTTGAACTAGCCCTTGTTTAACGAGTTTATTCACCGCTCTTGAGGCCGTTGTCTTATCCACACATACCATTAGCGATAGTTCCTCTAAAATAATGCCTGGATGCTCAAAAATTCGCACCAAATATAAATACTGCCCACGATTTAATGCATTTTCTTTGAATTCGACATTTGCAATAGAATCCAAAGCACGCGCAATCCGACCAATGGAACGTAAAATTTCTGCTGACAAATTTTTCCCTCCTATGCTCTTTTTAGTGATTATACACTTTAGATGTTGCATTTGCAATATGCACTTGATTGATACTAGAAGATTAAACTTGATGAATCGATGCGAAAACCTGAAGAATATGTTAGAATACCCAAGGAAGAATTTAGAAAGGAAGAAAAACATGTCTACTTTAATTAAAGAATTTTGTGCAGAAAACTATACGGATATCCCCTTAGCCATTCACCGCGGGGCTAAACGTATCGAGCTTTGTGATAATTTAGCAGTTGGTGGTACGACGCCAAGTACCGGGGTCCTAGAAGAAGCAATTAGTTATTGTAATGAAAAGCAAGTCCCTGTGATGGTCATGATTCGCCCGCGCAAAGGACATTTTATCTATAATGATATCGACCTTAAAATCATGCATACTGACCTGATTGAAGCAAAAAAACTCGGTGTCGATGGCGTGGTCTTTGGCTGCCTGACTCCAAGTAACTGGATTGACGAAGAGGCGATGGAAGAACTCATTGAAGTCGCAGAAGGTTTGCAAATTACCTTCCACATGGCCTTTGACGAAATCCCAGCCGAACGCCAATTTGAAGCCATTGACTGGTTAGCAGAGCATGGTGTCCATCGTATCCTTACCCATGGTGGTCCAATGAGTGAATCTATCTCAGACACTCTCCCACGCTTAAAAGAATTGATTGACTACGCAGCTGATCGCATCACCATCTTACCAGGCGGACAAATCACTTACGAAAACGCCGAAGAAATCGCCCACCAACTCGGCATTCACGAACTCCACGGCACAAAAATCGTAAAACTCGCAGAATAACCCAACCAAACCAACCTCCCCAAAAATCACTCAGTTTAGGGAGGTTGGTTTACTATTTGCAGATAATTCATAGAAAACGCTCACACAACTTTAAAATAGACGATATAATTGTATAAGAAATGATAGTTACGAGTAGATTTTGCCAATGAATAAAGGGATGAATTTGCCTGAAAGATTGAAATTTTGTTTAGAGGCTACAATTTTCAAGAAAACTGATGAGGAGACGCTAGACATCCTTCGAAAACTTCAAACAGACAACACCATCGTTTCAATTGGAAAAATTCCGGTCCATGACTTTGCCACAGCAGCACTGATTTATTTAAATGTGATTAGCTATGACGAAAATTGCACTGAAAACACTGATTACCTTCTTGAAGTTTACACAGGATTTAAAAAAGATTATGAAAACGGCACCCTAAATTTATAGGGTGCCGTTTTTACAGAAAGAAATGTTCATCAATAGTTAGATAAGGGCTTGCTATATTCATTACATCATTCTCAAACAGAACTATATTGATTTACAGCTGTAGATTTAACTACAGAAATTTTTCAGATACTTAAATGAAAATTATTTTATTATTGCTTCATAATTATTTTGTGCCTTACTTTTATGAATACTTTTTGACAAAGAATTGTAATCCATCTTTTCTCTTTAACTATCCTTAGTAATGTAATAGTCCACCTACTACACTCAGAATCTATTCTTTCTTGCTACTTACTTCCTAATCCCACATTCCTTTACAATCACTCCAATAATAAAAATACAATTTACCTATTCTAAAAAGTAAATTTTATAAAGTCCTTTTACCGATACCAAATCACCAAGGTACAAAAACTTTGAGAATGATGTAAATCAATGCCGATTTCTAACTCAGTTAAACTATATAGATATGACAGTCAATAAATATAAATGCATCAAGAGAAAATTACGCATTTATGGATACGCATTGTACTTATTAAAGCCTTGATAATTGTAAACCTACTTTAAAAGTAAAATACCACGATCATAAAAATAAGACAAACAATTATTAGGTGTATATTTATTTAACAGTTACCAAATCATTAAGAGTAAAAATACCTATAGGCAATTGCTCGGTGTCACGTTATTGTTTTACTGATACCACATCATTAAGAGTACAAAAACAGGTGAGTGGATTGAAATTTAACACCGATTGTTTTACTGATACCACATCATCAAGAGTACAAAAACCGTAGTGCAAGTTGGATTGATGACGCTGTTGTTTTACTGATACCACATCATTAAGAGTACAAAAACTCATTTAGCGATGGTTTTGCTAAGAAAATTGTTTTACTGATACCACATCATTAAGAGTACAAAAACCCTGATATGAATTTACCGAATGAATTAATTGTTTTACTGATACCACATCATTAAGAGTACAAAAACCTTTGGCGTTTAATAATCCCCTTTCTAAAAGTTTTACTGATACCACATCATTAAGAGTACAAAAACAATGATGTTAATCACAAAATCCGCTTGCTTGTTTTACTGATACCACATCATTAAGAGTACAAAAACGCGATACTGATATTTTATATGTACGCGTCTTGTTTTACTGATACCACATCATTAAGAGTACAAAAACTAGTAATTGAGTATCTGTATCGCTTCTGTTGTTTTACTGATACCACATCATTAAGAGTACAAAAACGGAGGCAATGACTTAGGGGCAGTTCGAGCGGTTTTACTGATACCACATCATTAAGAGTACAAAAACGAAAATGTTGAGTTCTTCGTTACACATTCAGTTTTACTGATACCACATCATTAAGAGTACAAAAACCTAAATAGTTTACAATTACTTTTCCTTTTTGTTTTACTGATACCACATCATTAAGAGTACAAAAACGCAAATGAATGTTGCTTCCACACGTACTCAGTTTTACTGATACCACATCATTAAGAGTACAAAAACTCAAACTTTCTATTGTTATGTTTGATAGATGGTTTTACTGATACCACATCATTAAGAGTACAAAAACAAAACTCAAAAAGGTTGCTATACTCAAAGTGTTTTACTGATACCACATCATTAAGAGTACAAAAACACGAACGAGATATTCTTATGAATCTAGATTGTTTTACTGATACCACATCATTAAGAGTACAAAAACAGTACACTTTACCGATTGTTCGCCATTGTTGTTTTACTGATACCACATCATTAAGAGTACAAAAACTCATACCATTTCCGTTTGCGTCATCAGCGTGTTTTACTGATACCACATCATTAAGAGTACAAAAACCAACATTTCTTAAGATGTGCCATGTAATATGTTTTACTGATACCACATCATTAAGAGTACAAAAACTGCATATCAAAAAATTCTTTATAAGTTTCTGTTTTACTGATACCACATCATTAAGAGTACAAAAACGTATCACTCAAATGCTCGCTCTCTGCATAGGTTTTACTGATACCACATCATTAAGAGTACAAAAACCCATTAATTAAATGTGGTGGATCAAAAACAGTTTTACTGATACCACATCATTAAGAGTACAAAAACCACTAGTCAAGCGTTTAGCAAATGCGATTGGTTTTACTGATACCACATCATTAAGAGTACAAAAACACAACATTGGCAATGATATCCCCTTTCGGAGTTTTACTGATACCACATCATTAAGAGTACAAAAACGCTGCCCTACCTCATCAAGATTATCTCCAAGTTTTACTGATACCACATCATTAAGAGTACAAAAACCGATATGTTTATCTACTGTTTCCTTGTAGGGGTTTTACTGATACCACATCATTAAGAGTACAAAAACTGATAGTAGCTTGCATCGAGCGGCAAGAAAGTTTTACTGATACCACATCATTAAGAGTACAAAAACATAAAAAATCTACTTTAGACAATTTGCACGGTTTTACTGATACCACATCATTAAGAGTACAAAAACTGCTTATATCTGTGTCCGTTAATAATGGTAGTTTTACTGATACCACATCATTAAGAGTACAAAAACATAGTGTAGGCAAGGTAACTAGCAAGGTATGTTTTACTGATACCACATCATTAAGAGTACAAAAACCTAGCTTAACCATTGCTATTTCTATGAGATGTTTTACTGATACCACATCATTAAGAGTACAAAAACTGATGAAATAGAAAAAGCTGACAACGACAAGTTTTACTGATACCACATCATTAAGAGTACAAAAACAAACAGCTAACCACTCATCTAACGCAGCAAGTTTTACTGATACCACATCATTAAGAGTACAAAAACCGCTTCGACCATATCTGCTTCATCGACTTTGTTTTACTGATACCACATCATTAAGAGTACAAAAACGGCTATCAAAGTATAACCCGTACTTCTTGTGTTTTACTGATACCACATCATTAAGAGTACAAAAACGAACCTGCTCGACCTACTAACATAACGGGGGGTTTTACTGATACCACATCATTAAGAGTACAAAAACCGTGTAGTAGTTTTCTTCGCTGTCGTCATCGTTTTACTGATACCACATCATTAAGAGTACAAAAACTGGCGAGCAAAAAGATGAATGGCTTGCTCTGTTTTACTGATACCACATCATTAAGAGTACAAAAACTTACATCATACTTGTAAGGGTCAAGGCAAGGTTTTACTGATACCACATCATTAAGAGTACAAAAACTGGCGTTGGCATACTATTCCTCGAAAAAGAGTTTTACTGATACCACATCATTAAGAGTACAAAAACGCAATTCTGTCTTGATATGTTGAGTTGTCAGTTTTACTGATACCACATCATTAAGAGTACAAAAACCTATCGGTACAGCATTAGGTGCATTGAGCGGTTTTACTGATACCACATCATTAAGAGTACAAAAACCAATTACAAAAAATGGAATACTGAAGAAATGTTTTACTGATACCACATCATTAAGAGTACAAAAACTAGTATTCTAAATCTGATTTATTCATGTTTGTTTTACTGATACCACATCATTAAGAGTACAAAAACATACGCCTATCTCTTCATGTTCTATCATTTGTTTTACTGATACCACATCATTAAGAGTACAAAAACAATCTCTTTGGATTTCTTCTGGCCATATTTGTTTTACTGATACCACATCATTAAGAGTACAAAAACATAAAATCAGTAATTGCAACCAAAACCATGGTTTTACTGATACCACATCATTAAGAGTACAAAAACAAATCGACGAATTGAGGAAGTACCAGATCAGTTTTACTGATACCACATCATTAAGAGTACAAAAACACATTTGCTATTCAGAAGATTGACCGCTTTGTTTTACTGATACCACATCATTAAGAGTACAAAAACCCACACACACGTTTCAAAATTGGCGGAATTGTTTTACTGATACCACATCATTAAGAGTACAAAAACCTCAAATAATATTTTTTCAAAAAATATAGCTATTATTCGGTTATATACATTTGAATATTATCATATAATTTTCAGTAAATAAACACTATTTTGCTATACTTTCTAAATATATTTTCTCTAGTGGATCTAAAATATCATAAATGTATTCTTTTCGTTTTATTCCGTACACTATATAATTAAGTAAATTAATAAAAATATGTTGACGTGGGGATAAATCTTTATAATTATCACTGCCTAATATCGGAACAATTGAAAGAAGCATAGATATAAGTTCCTCATCAGAAAAATTTTTCTCTGATGGATAATTCCCTTCTATTAGATTTCTTATTACAGGATATGGAGGAAGTTGATCTATGTTGTCTTCATTCATAACAACAATTGATTCAATATCCTCATGTGAACAATCTGTAACAAATAATTGACTATCTATAATTATTACATGAAAATTATTATACTTAAGCATTAATTCTTTTAAGCGTTTCATTAACAATTCTTGCTCATTTTTCATGCAAAAAGTAGAAGGATAATATACATAAAGCCAGCATTGATTACTATTACCTTTTAAATATATATCTATCAAATTGCATAAATTAATAATTTGAACTGATAAATTTTGATACATTGGAAGTATGGGCTTGCCATTTTCATGAGTCTGACAGATAAACATGTTTTTTATGACTTCCTCAAATAAAATATTTTTTAACAAGAAGTCTATATTACTTATATTCTTTCTGAGTTCCTTATTAATAATTTCTTCCAAGGACATCAAATTATCTTCAAATTCTACCAAAATATCTTGTACGTTTTTATTTGAGGATAAGCTAGATAAAATTTCATTAATCAAAGAGTCTTTAGATTGAAAAATGTATTTATTAAAATCCTCTACTGAATCAATAAATATATGCTTACAATTTTTTGAGCATAAATCTTTGCCACCAAAATTTAAAACCATTTGAGTGGTTCCAAAATAATTTTCTGCTTCTTCCTTCATTGTTTTTCTCTGTACTGCTACTTGTAGACTATTATACAATTTATAATGATTATTGTGATCTTGCCCAGTAAAATATAAATAACCATTACATTCAAAATTTTCTTTCAGCCATCCAAAATCTAAAAATAAGTCAGACATTAAATCACCACCAATTTATTTTTCCCAACAATAATTTCTTGAGCACTTCGATGTCCTACCAAGATTTGCATATCTTCAAACTGCTTTTCACTAACATAAAGAAGACGAATTTCACCGCCCTCTGGAATTGATTTTTTTAAAATAGTTTCATATTTCTTTCCAATTGAGCGATTAGGAACAACTCTATAATAGACTGAGTACTGCAGCATGTGAAAGCCATTTGAAATTAATGATTTTCTGAATTCTCTATATTCCTTCTGTTCTTTTTTCGTTTCAACTGGTAAATCAAATAAGCAAAGTATTCTCATCTGTTGATACCTCATTTTTAAGCTCCTATAAAATTGTCTATATCTATTTCAACCAAATACTTCATATCTTTATTCTGCATTGATTTTACAAAACTATTGACATATTTCTTCATTGATTCATCAATTGTACTCTTTTGATTATTAACATAAATAGGTTGATTAATAAAATCTATTATCATCGTTCTTACTTCATAACTCATAAAATTATATTTACCGAATATTGTTAAATCCAACCAGTAATCCATTAAGGGCCGATAAGGTTCCATTAAATCATCTACTAGATTAAACGCATTATACTCATTCGAATGAAAAATACCCAAAACGGGCATAAAACCCTGTCCGACTATAATTCTTGCCATTAATGCTCGAATAATAGAATATCCATAATTCATTGCAGCATTCTCTAATATTGGAAGATCCCTTGTGAATTCTTTTCCATACAACGAATTGAAATAAAGTTTTGCTACATGTCCTTCTCTATTCGTTTTATCATTAGGCTGAGTATCAAGAATAAAATTTTGCATTGCAATCACTCTTGAAGAATCGATATTTTTGTATTTTGCATACTTCATTTGATTTTTCATTTTTTGAACAACTACGCTCCTCCATGCTAGCGCTTTCATTTCGTGAGTCCATAATACCTGTTCGCAAGCTCTCTTGGCGGATCGATGATAATTAGCATATGATAAATACATACCTGTAGGCAAATATGAGTCATCACAAATGACAACTACAATATTATACTTACTGAATTCCGATAATAAACTTGTTGTAACAGAGGTTTTCCCCTCTAAAATAATCATTTGAATATCTTCTAATGGCACATATATTTTTTCCGTCACTTTAATTATTTCGAGCTGATTCCATTTCAAACGCATTGAATCGCATTGTTTAATATACACTGTCTGCCACGCATTACTCATATCTATCACCCACTTTATATTAATAAAAAAACCCGCCATACAATGATGACGGGAAACTCGACATAAAGTCTTATTTTTGTAGATTCTTAATGATTTGGTATCAGTGTAAGGCGTCCCTTACATTGATTATTCTACTCCGTCTTATTAGAGTTGTCAATAATATTTTTGGGATTTTGTGATTCTTTTAAAATATAATATGGATTGCCTAGTTCGTCAGTATTTACTTTGTAAACGATATTATCTTCTCTAGTAAATTTTTTTATTATTCTTCCTTCACTGGTAGTCTTTGAAAACACTGGAAGAAGCGTCAAACTATTATAAGATTCTTGAAATAATGGTTTAAATTCAACATAGTTTAGCACTGAAGGTAGTGTTCTAGAATTAAATCTTAACTCGATTTCCTCGTTTTTATTTGGATCAATGATTTTAACCCTATCATTTTTATAAAGTGAAAAACAAAATTCTGATTCACTAGGAATTTTTTCTCTTAATTTTATTTTTTCGTACACATTCTTCGGTATTCCATACTTGCCATCAATATACCTCAAATCAGAATACTTTATTCCCATAATATGATATGAATTTTGAGAACGATTATAGTAAACATCTGTTCGCCAAGGCGATATATTAGTAAGATATACTTTTTTATCAATTGATTGTTTTGGAGTAATATCTATATATATTTTAGGTAAGTTCTCATTATAATATTTCATATTTTTTATAATTGGACCGTTATTTTTCTTGCTATACTTTCGAATATATCCATATTTACGACGATAAATTTCAAAAGGGCTTACTGCTCTTTGTTTCACCTTTCCCTCAGAATCGATATATTCCTCTTTGTCAGGATATTGAGAAATTATATCTTCTAAAATTTCAAAACTCTTATGATCCAAATGATACATTAAAAATTTTTCCTTATCTTTCTTATAGATATTCTTAAATTTACTATATCCAGCATCAGAATAAATATCATTAATTGTCCCTAAGGAATATTCTTTTTCTTTCTTATCCTTACTCAATTTCTTTTTTCGAGATGAGTAAATCATTGCATCGCTGATTTTACGGTTCATTTTTTTATCAACTTCAAAATTAATTTTTAGATTTTCTTGCATTTGAGTTAGATAATCTAAAAATTGTGGACAAGGTAGTTGATAATAACTTTCTTTAAATTCATCATTTGTAGTTATTTCATTTAATTCAAAATCAGTTTGTGCTTCAGTCATTTTACGCGGATATATCGTTTTCCCTGAGCGCCAAATTTTCAAGAAAGGAGTTACACCAATTAAAGCAGCATCAACTGCATGATGATGATAGGTATCCCTTGATTTATTTAATTGCCATGCACGTCTTAGTTGCGAAGTGAATTTCCCACGAATTACGGCCACCTTAGTATCAGCTTTCTTGGATGCAAAAAATTGTGTCAATTCATTAAATACAACTCTTGAAGCATATCTAGTATCTACCAAGTTACGTGCAATAAATTTTTTACGAGTATCTAGATCAGACAACAATTCTTTTGACAGTAAATTCTTACGTTTAACATCACTAATTCGTTTATTCGCATTAACACTAGCTCTAAACTCATCAAAATTACTATAACGCCCTAAATGACTTGATTTATTACTAAAATATTCAAACGGCGTTTTCTTCTCTTTTTCAAATCGGTTAAAATGACTAGAACATAAGACTTTATTATTTATACTGTCATCAAATGATACCGAAATTGGAATAATGTGATCAATATCGTAATTTGCTTCATTTTTACATAAATCCTCTGCTAATATTGGTTCACCTGTATATAAGCATTTTCCTTCTTGTTGATACCATAAACGAATCTTTAATGCGCGATTTTTCCCTTTTCTTAAAAAATCAATTAATCCATTTTCTGATAAATTTGCTTCTTTTCTGAATGCTTCTAATGATGTATCTTTTTCAACAAGATTTTCTTTTTGCATCTTCTTAATTAATTTTCTTGCATCTTCGGGATTATCTTCTCGCGGTAATTCAATAACAACATCTGAAATATTTGGGTATTTTTTATAAAGTTCATTAAAGATTTTCAAACATTTTTTAATTGATTTTCGCACTACTGGATTATAAATATTTTCAGTTACATTTTTAATATCAATTTTATCAATGTTTGAGTAATCATTCTTACTATCTTCCAGTAATCCCATCCTTGTTAGAATAGTCATTTGTTCATTATAACCATTTAATAATTCAGGTATTAAGACATTCATTGTTTTAATTGAAAAACGATGCCATTTTTGTGATGTTGAAATAGCAAAAATTTTAGGATCTTCAAGTAAATCATCAACAATTTGATTAGTGATAAAATCATATTTAGGTACCACTTTTTCAGAAATACGATTTCTAATTTCACCAATTTCAGTATTTAAATTGAAAATGAAAGCTAACTCATCAAAGCATTCTGTTGGCCATTCATTTATATCGATTCCTTTATTTAGCATATGTTTTCGAACTTTTCGATATACTTCTAATGTATGAAAATCAGGTTTATCATCTTTTTTGGTACGGAATCCTGAAATTTCTTCCTTCTTCACATTTACTTTTTTAGCAATAACATTTAGCATCTGTACTGTTTTTTCTGTAGTAAGTAATTCAGATAAAATATCTTGTTTTTGTTCGGGAGTTAATCTTTCCGATCCATTATACCGAATATTCGTTAAATCGTTTAATAAATTATAAACCTGTGCAGTCAAGGAGTTTGCTGGTGCACGTAGCTCATCTGGATTAACACTATCTTTACCAATAAGGATTTCGAAAATATTTTCTAACGTTTCACCATTTGTACGATAGATTCCATAATCAGTTCTAGATTTTTCATTACCCGGACCAATATAATAAGCTCGTTTACGACTAATAATTTTGACAATATTTTCGATTAAATCATCAGTAATTTCAGGATAATACTGTTTTTGGCAAGTTAAGATTCTTTTTGCTTCATCAACATAAGCACTATTAGGAAATACATTTAAAAAATACTCTGGCTGTTCATCATATTCAACATAATTGGTGACTGTACCTCTAACTTTACCGTATTTTAACAAACGTTCATATTGTATCTCACCAGGTGTCTTATTCTTTAGTGCTTCTTGATTTTTCGCAATTTTCCCCTTAAAATCAGTAACATTCTCGTCTACAACATCATCTAATGAATAACTTATACCTCTACGTTTTGCAATATGTAGCACCGCAATCGCAATCTCATCTCTACTCAATTGATGCTCTAGTCCTCTAACACGAATTTCATAAGGATTTTTATTAGGAGATGGGATAAAGCCGTTTTTTTTCAGTAATTTTTTCAAATCATTTAAGCGATTGACTCGTCTTCTTCTCAAACGTCTTGATTGACGAGACTCACGACGTTCAACATTCTTTTGTGCAACTGCTGCGGGAAAAATACTTACACCGCTTTCTAAAATTTGTTTCGTTTTAGAATTAATAACAGCATAACCAACAGATCCCACGCCAATATCAAACCCAATCGAAACGCTTTCTATATATTTCATAAACCATTCACATTCCCTTCTATGTTCATATTTTATATAAATTAATAATACTTCTAATATTATGCTAAATCAATAGAAAAGTGAAAGGTAATACAACAATTATTACATTAAACAAAAACAAGTAATACGTTTTCTGACAATGTATTAGATATCCCTGCACCTTTTGCCCAATCAGAAACTGAGAGCGCAACCAAGGCATGACTTCAGTATCGTTGATTAAACTTTTAATTTTATCTAGTGTTTCCGGACTCGTATCGTTTCTTAAATAAGCATCGCGGCAAAATTTAGCTTTAGCAACACTTGGCATGATTGCTATCTCATTTCGTTTTTCATAGCTTTATTATACCTAAATTTCAATCGTTTTCGTGGATTTTCGTAAAAAAGTGTGCTACTATACTTTTGAGAAATGCACAGGCAGAATAAGCCTTGATTGTTCCATTAGGTGACGCATCCCTCTTTTTTATTACCAAAAATAATTAAATAAGCATATCACACTCGAAATGATTTGTTTTCTTTCGAGTTTTTTTATGCACCCAAGCACGCCTGACAGCATCTTCTATCCTCCCTTTATATACATTTCCATCTCTAGTCCCATCGGCAGCGACTTTATCTTATGGTATAATTATTTTGTAGTAACAATTTATGAAAAATATTGGAGGTTTTCTTATGGGTATTATTAAAGCAGCAATTCAAAGTGCCACATCGACATTGGCAGATCAGTGGCTAGATATTATTGAGCCAGATACAATGGACAACACCACGCTGATGTGTAAAGGTGTATTAATGTCCAAAAACAAAAAACGTGGCAGCAACACGAAAGGCTCCGTTGATTATATTTCTGATGGTTCGATGATTCGTGTCTATCCAAATATGATGATGCTTTTGGTAGACGGCGGACAAATTATCGACTACACAGCTGAAGAAGGCTACTACAAAGTCGACAATTCTGCGGCACCATCGCTATTTAACGGCGATTTTGAAGGCGCGCTGAATGAAAGTTTCGAGCGTTTCCGTTTTGGTGGGGTGACGCCAAGTAAGCAAGAAGTGTTCTTTATTAATTTACAAGAAATTCGCGGCATTCGTTTTGGTACGCAGCAACCAATCAACTATTTCGATAATTTTTACAATGCGGAATTATTCGTGCGCGCTCATGGTAGCTACTCCATCGCGATTACTGATCCAATTTTATTCTTCAAAAATGTCGTTCCTAAAGGGGTGACTCGTTTAACCATCGATGAAATTAACGAACAGTTCTTGATGGAATTTGTCAGCGGTCTGCAAAGCTCAATCAATCAACTTTCGGCCCAAGGTGAACGCATTAGCTATCTAGCTTCTAAAACGGCGGAACTATCCAAAGTCATGAACCAAAACCTTGACGAACAATGGAAAGCTCTACGTGGCATCGAAATTGTCTCCATCGCCCTAGCCAGCATTTCTTACACGGATGATTCACAACAACTCATCAATATGCGAAACAAAGGCGCGATGTTCAACGACCCGAATTTACGTGAAAGCTTTATGCAAACTAGTATCGCTCAAGGCATTGCAGATGCGGGGAACAATCCAAACGGGGCGGCCAATGCTTTCTTTGGCATGAATATGAGCGCGAACTTAACCGGCGATTACTTATCACAAGCTTCTCGCCAAAATCAAGCCCAAGCCCAACAAAATCAACAAGCGGCAAACACCTCAGCAGCGCAAGAATCTAGCTGGCAATGTCCAAACTGTAACCAAGAAAATACCGGCAAATTCTGCAGCAACTGTGGCACGCCTAAACCAACGCCAACGGCAAATGCTGGCATGAAGGTGCGTTGTAGCAAATGTAAGAGCGTGATTGAAATTACCAATGCCATGCCTAAGTTCTGCCCAGAGTGTGGCCAACCCTTTTTAGCAGAAAGTCTCGATTAAGGAAGTGAAATTATGGAAGCTTTAACCCATCGCTGCCCAAATTGTGGCGGGGCCTTAACTTTTGAACCTAGCGACCAGCAATTTCATTGTCCCTACTGTTTGAGTGTCTTTACCGAAGAAGAAGTCACTACCTTCGAGCAAAAACAAAAACAAGCCAAGGCCTTCGCACAAGATGAGACCAATACCCAGGCGCAGACGCAGACCACCACGCAACCAAATGAAATAACAGAAAATACCTATGATTTATATAGCTGTCCGAGCTGTGGGGCCCAGATAGCCTGTGAAGCCACCACAGCCGCAACTGAATGCTATTTTTGCCATAGTCCTGTTATTTTAAGTGGTCGTTTATCCGGGGATTTGCTGCCGGATAAAATCCTGCCTTTTAAAATAACTAAAAAGGAAGCGCAAAAGCAATTTATCGACTGGGCAAGCCATAAACATTTCGTCCCACGTGCCTTTTTCAATGAGCAGCAAGTCGAAAAAATAACCGGCGTGTACTTTCCTTATTGGATTACTGAGGCCAAAGGAGAAGCGGAAATTAGCGGCCAAGCAACGACCATTCGTGTTTGGCAAGTAGGCAATGTCGAATATACCGAAACCAAGCAATACCATATCCATCGCAAAGGCAAGTTTCATTTTAAAAACCTTGTGAAAAATGCCCTAACGAAAAATGTGCAAAAGAAAATGGTCGAAGCGGTCCAACCTTTTCCACTTGAGACGATGCAGGACTTTCATTCGCAATATTTATCAGGCTTTTTAGCTGAAAAGCGCGATATCGAATTTGATCAGCTGCAAGCCAATGTCCGTCACGAAATGGGAAATTATGCCTTAGAAGCGTTTGAAGATACGATTGCGGCTCAAACTAGTTTTCAGCCTGAAATCCAAGAAAGCAAGGTCCTCGCTATTGATAAACAATATGTGCTTTTGCCGATGTGGCTAGTTACCTATAAAAACCGCACTTCATCCAATAAAGTGTACTATTACGCAATGAATGGCATCACAGGGAAAACAGCGGGTATCTTGCCTTTAGATTCACTGAAGTTAGGACTAGTTTCCGGAATCAGTGGGGTGCTTGTGACTGCGCTATTATTGTTAGGAGGGTATTTCTTCTTATGAGTACGAACCTATCTATAAAAAAATGGACGCTTTGGCTTAGCATGATTTGCGGGTTATTGCTATTTGTTATCGCGGCTACCCCTCTTTATGCACAAGAAAATACCTATGTCAAAGATGAAAACAATCATTTATCCGCAAGCCAGCTTGATAAATTAGCCAAAATTGCTGAAAAAATTAAGTCTGAAAATCAAGCCACGACTTTGCTAGTGATTACCGATACACCAACGGATGATGTCGAATATTCGGCCCAAGAGTATCTTTACAACACCGTGGGCAAAGATGGCAATGGTGCGATTTTTTACATTGATTTGGCCACTCGTCACTTTACTACGGTGACATCGGGGAATATGATTGATTTTCTGACCGATGCACGCTTGGAAGATATTAATGACAAAGTGACCGAATCGCTAAAAGAAAATAACTTTGACCAAGCCGCAACTGATTATTTTGAAATGGTACTAGAAGATGTCAAAGCAGGGATTCCGCATCATCATTATCGCATCAATAAAGATACCGGGGAAATCACTTATATCAAGACGTTAACCCCGTTAGAAATTGGCATTGCGATAATCGGTGGAATTGCGACTTGTTTGGGAATTTTCTTCACGGTGAAAGGACGCTACCAACTACGCATTGGTGGACGCTATCATTATGACCGTCAAAATAATGGCAAGATTGATTTAGAGATTAATGATACAGATTTAATTAATAGCTTTATCACTACTCGCGTGATTGAGAGTCATGACGATGATGATCATGATTCTGGCGGCAGTACCTTTAGCACAGGTTTTGGCGGCGGAAGTTTTGGCGGCGGAGGCAGTCGTTCGTTTTAAACTTTTTGATTTAAAATTTTAGTACAAATCCATCAAAACAGCAGCATGATGACGGCTGCTGTTTTTTTGTTTCCTCCCCCTACCCACTTCACAACCTTGAAAGACGGTGTTCAGTGGGTAGCTCCTGTGCATCTAAGCCGGCCTGTTTAGGAAAATCTTAAAAAATAGTGGATTTTCCTACCATTCCGGACAATCTTAGCTGCTCGGAGCTGTTCGACCCACTTCACAACCTTGATAGACGGTGTAAATCGACTAGCTACTTCGGCGTATAAGCCACCACATCTGGGAAAGTCTTTACTTCTTGGACTTTCCCGATGTGTCGGACAAACCTTATCCGCTCGTAGCTGCCCGAGTCGATTTACAACCTTTATTCAAAGTGCTATACTGTTAGTCATCTAGAGTTTTTGCAAGCTCTCTGCTGGTGAATAAAAGGTTGGTTAGGTTTAGGTTGCCTTTTATGAACTGGTGAAATATAAAAAAATGGAGTGATTGAAATGACAACAATTGATTGGAATAACCTAGGATTTAACTATATCAAGACTCCTTGGCGCTATCGTATGTATTGGAAAGACGGTCAATGGAGTAAAGGAGAATTGACCGAAGACAGTACATTACAAATCAGTGAAGCATCGGCGGCTTTACACTACGGCCAACAATGTTTCGAAGGTTTGAAGGCTTATCGACGCAAAGATGGCAAGATTAATCTCTTCCGGGTCGATGAAAATGCCAAACGTCTCAATCGAAGCGCGACTCGTCTATTAATGCCAACTATCCCTGAAGAAACATTTATCGATGCCGTCAAACAAGTAGTCAAAGCTAATGAAGATTTTGTTCCCCCTTATGGCACAGGGGCTACTTTATACATCCGTCCACTATTAATCGGTGTCGGTGATAGTATCGGAGTCAGTCCTGCACCAGAATACATTTTCACCGTATTTTGTATGCCTGTTGGACCTTACTTCAAAGGTGGCTTGACCCCTACGAACTTCATCGTTTCTGAATATGACCGGGCTGCCCCTCAAGGAACGGGTGCTGCCAAAGTCGGCGGGAACTATGCCGCAAGTTTATTACCAGGTAAAGACGCCCATGATCATAAGTATTCTGACTGTATTTACCTAGATCCAGAAACCCATACCAAGATTGAAGAAGTCGGCTCAGCAAACTTCTTTGGGATTACAAAAGATAACAAATTTATCACACCAAAATCTCCTTCTATCTTACCAAGTATCACCAAGTACTCCCTATTATACTTGGCAAAAGAACGCTTAGGATTAGAAGCCATTGAAGGGACAGTTAAAATTGATGAATTAGATCAATTTGCTGAAGCAGGTGCCTGTGGAACAGCTGCGGTTATCTCTCCAATCGGTGGAATCCAATATAAAGATAACTTCCATGTCTTTTATAGCGAAACCGAAGTCGGACCAGTAACTAAAGCCTTATATGATGAATTGACCGGTATCCAATTTGGTGATAAAAAGGCCCCTGAAGGATGGATTTTTGAAGTAGAATAATAAAAAAAGATTGGTTGTCACGCACAGCCAATCTTTTTTATAACAATTTTTTTACAAATCACATCTAGGTCTAAAGTCTAGTTGACAAATCACATAAAAAATCAGTATAGTAAATTTAAGATTACAGAAAAGAGGTAGAAAATAGTTTGATTCGCATAAATATGTTCTCTTCAGCGGAGAAAGTCAAAGGTCAAGGAGTGGCTAGTGCTTACCGCGAGTTGATTAATATGCTAGAAAAAAGATTTAGCGATACATTTATCATTCGTATCAACAATTATCAAGCCTCTGATATTTCACATTACCATACCATCGATCCACTCTTTTATCTTTCTACTTTTTTTAGGAAAACTCGTGGCGTGCGTGTGGGCTATGTGCATTTTTTACCAGAAACATTAAAAGGTAGTATCAAATTACTGCGCCCCATCCAAGCAATCGTTAACTGGTATGTAACTTCTTTTTACAAGCGAATGGATCAATTAGTTGTCGTCAATCCTAGCTTCATCGAGGATTTGGTGCGTTTTGGCTTAGACCGCGAAAAAATTACCTATATTCCTAACTTTGTATCTAGTCAAACCTTCTATCCACAAGAGGAAAAGACTAAGCAAAGTTTCCGCCAAGAGTTAGGCTACCAAGCAAATGATTTTATCGTGCTAGGGATTGGTCAGATTCAAGAGCGTAAAGGTGTCGATGATTTTATCCAGCTTGCTATCGATAACCCACATATTCAATTTATCTGGGTCGGTGGCTTCTCATTTGGGATGATTACCGATGGCTATGACAAGTACAAAAAAATCGTCAATGAACCACCTGCCAATCTGAAATTCACTGGCATTGTCGATCGTGATCAGATTAATGATTATTATAATTTGGCAGATTTGTTCTTACTTCCTTCTTTTAATGAGCTTTTCCCAATGAGTATTTTGGAAAGCTTCAACTGCCATTTGCCGGTCATGTTGCGCAAATTAGACCTATATGATGCTGTCATTGCAGATAAATATATTGAGACACGCGATGTGAATGAAATGCATGCCAAGCTCAACGACTATTATCAACATCGCGAAAAGTTACTACCTTACATTGAAAAATCCAAACAAGCGGCCCAATTTTATTCAGAAGACCACGTGGCGCAAATGTGGTACGAATACTATACCGGCCTCTTAGAAAATCAAGAAATCAACGAACTTCCACCTTTGTAAACAATACAAATTTGGAAGTTTTTTTATACGCAAAAAACCACCCACCCTAAATTTAGGATGAGTGGACTGCACATGATCAATTATTTTTGATTGCTCGTATTGTCTTTGGCAGTTTCAACTTTTTTCGCTTCCCAATCTTTCAAAGCTTTATCATATTGTTTGGTTGTGACTGCATCGCCTTGTAATTTCAAGTTTTTATATTTTTGATTTGCTAGACCAACCCAGCTGAATTGACGAGTAAATGGCACTTCTTTAGATACACGAGGCGTCGCACCAAATGCTTGCACTGGAATTTGTAAAGCATTGGCAGCTAACCATGCTTCAGCGTCGGCATAAGCTTCGTAACGTTTTTCGATTTGGTCATTGGCTGTGATGGCATCAGCTTTATCCAATAAGGCATCATATTCTGTTAAGCCAATTTCTTTCACAACTGCTGCCGATGGATTATCTTTAGCAATTTCAGATGGTTCTAGACCTAAGTTTTGCAATTGTGCACCTGTACGTGAATCATAAATATCTAGATAACTTGATGGATCTTGATAGTCAGGTCCCCAACCAGAAGCAGTCGAAATATCAAAGTCTTGTGCAGCTGCTGTAGTTGCTTGATAAGTAGCCGCATTATAAGCATCATCATTTAATAATTTAATATCAATTACCACATTGTCGCTACCTAAGGCACTTTCAACAGAGTGTTTCAATGATTTTGCTTGGTTCACTAACATTTCTGAAGTTTCTGCTTGTGGTAAGTCTAAATGAATTGGGAATTTCACCCCTTGCGCTTCTAATTCAGATTTCGCTTTAGCAAACAATGCTTTAGCTTTATCTACGTTATACCAACCTTCTTGACCATCGGCTAATTTCACATCGCCAAAAGTTTCAGGATCTAAGGCACGTAATTTTTCTTGAACCACTTCACCGTATGTCTTATCGCCCACCATCACGAATTCAGAAGGCGTTAAGATATTGCGGATACCTTTTTCAGAGCCAGATTTACCAACATTTTGCGCTAAGTAGTCAGCTTTATTTAAGGCAAATTCCATCGCTAAACGGAAATTCTTATTCAAGATAGCTTTTTTCGTATCAGCTTTTTCTTGATCCGTTTTCTTAGATGTCGCATTGTATGATTGACGGTCTAAGTTAAAGGTTACATTATAAGTGGTTCCCATTGGTTGAGAGTAGAAGACATTATCGCCATATTTTGCTTCCACATCTTTATAGCCACCTGAGTTAGGGAAAACACGAGCCATTGAGTAGTTGCCTTGGTCAAATTCTTTAAATAATGAATCTGGGTTACTACCATCATAGTAAGTAAATTTCACATTATCGATATATACATGTTTTTTATCCCAATAGCTATCATTTTTGCGATATTCAATAACAGATTTAGCAGTGTTGTTTGCTAGGATATAAGCACCATTATAAAGGATGCTATCGGCGCTAGGTTGACCGAAATCTTTGCCTTTTGATTTTAAGAATTCTTCATTAATTGGATACATAATGCCGTAAGTTAATTTAGAATTCCAAAATGTTTCAGGTTTCACTAAGGTATATTGTAACGTGTAATCATCGACTGCTTTCACACCTACTGAAGCAAAGTCTTTGGTATTCCCTTTAATGTAGTCATCCAATCCTTTGATACTACCTTGAACAACATAAAGCATTTCAGATTTCACTTCAACCGCATGTTTTAAAGCAGTTACGAAGTCTTGTGCTCTCACTTCATCATAGTCGTTACCTTCGTTGTCTACCCATTTCACACCTTTACGTAAATGGTAAGTGTAAGTTAAACCATCTTCACTCACTTCCCAAGATTTGGCTAAAGCTGGTTTTAAGTTCCCGTATTGGTCATTTTCAAACAAACCATCCACAAAGTTGGTGAAGTGATCTGAGTTGGTATTACGAGCAGAGAAAGTATAGTCTAAACTATTAATATCTGTGGTATACACATAGTTATAAGTCGAACCATTCTCACCACTACTTGATTTTTTGTCACCTGAACCACATGCAGCTAACAAAACAGTTGAGCTAAGCAAAAGTGCAGGAACAACTACTTTTTTCATTTTATTGTTCATCGCTTCGTTCCCCTTTCATATTCTCAATTACGCGATAAAGCATTTTCATCATTAAGATTACTTAAGAAAATTATAATTTTATGTTTTCTAAAAGTCAACAAAAATGAATAATATCTAGTTATTAAAAATATTTAGAAAATTCAATATAATAATATTCTATGCGTTTTCTACATTCTCATTAAGTTATCATAATCGTTTTAATTTTTAAGGTAAATTTGTTAGATAACTAGCACGTGTACAGATATCAGCACGCCTTTTATTCTCATAAACAGGATATTAATTATTAAAATTTAACTCATTATCTATTCTTTTATGGGTAGAAAATTCAGCGGTATTTTTTCTCAACTGTCAAAAAACATGATGCTTCAATTGCCTCCTCTTATGAAAGTAACAACTAAAATCATTTTAATCTTACAGCTTGACCGAACGAATATTCTTGTATTATACTTCTCAGGTAGGAATATGAAAGGAAAAGAAACATGTATCAAAAATTTACCATCCCGCACTCAACAACCATCAAGTGCTTCATTCTCGCCCATCGACAAGGCGGTGGCAAAAAAGCAATTATCCAACGTTGTCATGCGTATTTATCACCCAAGATTCAGCAAAACACACGAGCCTTGATTACATTACGGAATCAAAAACGACAAAGGGCGAATCAAGCACCGGTCAATGCCAAAGAAGCACACCAAATCGAACAAATTCTGAGTATCCAAACCTGTGATCAGATTCTATCCCTATACGAAGAAGCCGAAAATCTACAAGGCACACTTGGTAAGCAAAAACTTTACCAACTCTTTGAAGAGCGCAGCCAATACCTCGAAAAAGTTGAGAAAGTATCGTAAAAAAACAGCCTACCCGAGCAGTATCGAGTAGGCTGTTGTTGGTTTATCCTTGCTTTTTGAAAAATTCCTGAAAAACCGGCCGTAATTTTTTGCGATAGTACGACCGATTTTGGCGCGAACCTTGATTTTTCGCCAAGAGACAATTTAAATATTTTTGATGTTTATCTGATAGTTCTTCACAAAATTTATCTAAATAAAGATGAAAATCCGAATCATCCTCAAAACTCAAAGACTCAATAAAAGCATACAGTTGCTCATCTTCACATACTTCTTCGTGTAAAGTATTCTCATGTCGGATACAATCTAAAATCCGCCATTTCAAACGCTGATAGATATAAGGTAACGGACAATGCAACTCAAACTCCTCTAGAGAATCATATTCACATGCCAGCTTCCACAAGGTAATGCAAACCTCCTGAAAGTAATCATCATAATTATTATGAGACGGATAAATATGCAAATTCCAAAGCACTTTTCGCTCCAGCGCCTCATATTTTCTGATGACATAACTTACAAATGGTTTACCTAAACTTTTATCATTCATTTCCTCACTCCTTATTGTGCATCCATCCCCCCATCTAGATTAGCCGGCATATCTGTTGGTGAAATTTCAAAACATTTTTGCTTTCATCTATAATAACGATTTCAATTACAAAAATGTCAAAAAATTCCATAAACTTTTTTTCAATTTTTCTATTAATGATGAATAAGCTCTTTTTAAAAGAACGAAAGCCAACAATAATCCGCAAAGTAACTATTTTATATATTTTTCACATAAAAATGACAGCATTATTATATACATACTTTACAAGTTATGAAAACCCCTTCTTTTTAAATAATATCTGTTTACTTAATCCCTATTTACTACCTACAAATAAAAAAAAATCCATCGCTGGTTTTAAAAATACATAACGATATTCTATATCTAAAAAATCATTGTTATTATCAATAATATAAATAGATTAAATAATTTATCAACAAAACTATTTTATCTTTTAATAATTAGTATTTTATTGAATCTAATGAATAATGAAATTCTCAATAACTCAGAAAATTTCGACTTGTATAAATAGAAATGTTTTCTCATAATTAAAATATATATGATTATCGTTTTCTAAAACAAACTATTCCTTATCAATGCGATAGAATAAAATAAAATATATAAGAATATTATTAACTTCAACAAAATATTCATTTTACCAATGATTTTTTTAGTCATTAGTGATAAAATAGATAAGTCATAAAATTGAAAGGATGATGTCAATGAAACTATTGAAACGCTATTTTTTCTTCATCTTTTTATCCAAAATTTGGTTAGCAGGAATTTTGGTATTAGGACTAGAAGCTATTACTAAGCAATATCTACCACAAGAATATCTCTTCACTGTGACTTCATGGTACCAGACAGTTAGCATCATATATTTGGCATCTGTCCTCTTGTACGAATTGTTTTTAATGACCACTCAAGACAGTGTCGTATCATTAGTTTATATGACGAATTTCGTGGCACTGATTTTACTCTCGCCTTTTAATACCATAGCTGATCCATATAAACAAGCTATCCTAATGACAAATGGACACCCGATAATCAATCTCATCTTACTCATTGGCATTTATCTAGCTATTCGTTTTCACTTTATCCAAATCAATATTCAATTGGTCCCTGAATTATTTAATCATCCTGAAACATTGCAGCGTTTAATGACTGTTGAAGAAAAGCAAACCTTGCAGATGGCTTCCCATACCGTTTCGCGGATTTCATTTCGCTTTACCAATCCAGTGATGAGCTTTTTCTTCTCACCACCAACTATCAGCAAAGTATTAGACTAACCTTCACAAAAAAGACCCATAGCTTTTTGGCGTGGGTCTTTTTTATTAAAGTTGTTCACCATTTGTAGCAATCACCTTTTTGTACCAATAAAAAGAGTCTTTACGATAACGATCATAAGTACCATGCCCCTCATCATCGGCATCTACATAGATAAAACCATAACGTTTAGACATTTGTGACGTACTTGCTGAAACCAAATCAATACAGCCCCAACTCGTATAGCCAATCAAATCCACACCTTCATCAATGGCTTCTTTCATTTGCTCAAAGTGGGCTTTAAAATAATCAATGCGATAACTATCATGAATAGTACCATCTTCTTCTAACACATCTTTCGCACCCATGCCATTTTCCACCACCATGAGCGGCAATTGATAACGATCATATAACTCAAGCAAGGATATCTTCAAACCCTTTGGATCAATTTGCCAACCCCAGTCCGTCGCAGGCAGATAAGGATTTTTCACCCCAGCAATCGTGTTTCCCGGCGTACGTTCAGCTGTTGGGTCTCCTGATTCTGTCATGGACATATAGTAAGAAAAAGTCACAAAATCAACGGTGTAGTTTTTCAAAATCTCTAAATCCCCCAGCGCAAAGTTCAACCGAATCCCTTCATTTTCCATGCGTTTTAAAATCAATGGCGGATATTTTCCAAAGACTTGCACATCGGCATAAAAATAATTATCCAAATTTTTCTTTAAAGTCAATTCTACATCGATTGGCGCACAAGTTCTAGGATAGGTCATCAGTTTGGTTAACATACAGCCGATTTTCGCTTTCGGCAGCATTTCATGTAAATCACGCGTCACCAAAGAAGAAGCCACTAACTGATGATGCAAAGCTTGATAAATTTCTTCTTTTTCCTTGCCAGGTGTGCAGCGTTCGACCACGATACCCGCAGTCGTAAATGGATGCCGAATAATCGAATCGACTTCATTAAAGGTCAACCAATACTTCACATCAGGAAAAGCTTCAAAACAACTCCGACAAAAACGTTGGAAGCAATCAATGACTTTACGTTCCACCCAGCCATTATACTTCACACTTAACGCAAGCGGCATTTCATAATGAGAGAGTGTGACAATCGACTCAATCCCAGCTTTCTTTAACTCATCAAAAACCTCTTGATAAAAGGTTACTCCCGCCTCATTTGGTGTGAGCTCTTCACCTGTTGGATAAAGTCGCGACCATGCAATCGATAAACGCAAGGCCTTAAACCCCATTTCCTTCAATAACGCGATATCCTCTTTATAACGATGATAAAAGTCTGAGCCCCGACGCTTAGGATAATAGGTATCAGTTGGATCTGCCATCGCCGCTTCAATCCGTGCCATAGTCATCTTGACTTGCTCCTGATAATCTTTCACATCCAAATCCGGCCGATACATCGCCACATCCGCTACCGACAGTCCCTTGCCGCCTTCATTCCAAGCCCCTTCAATCTGGTTGGCCGCAATTGCACCGCCCCATAAAAAATCTTTTGGAAAACCTGCTTGACTCATACACTCCGTCCCCTTTATGATACGTAACAAAAGCTATCTGCACTTATTTTTAAACCGTTTACATTTTCCATTAGTGCAAACTAGCCACGCTTCACATAGATTACATTTATTATTATAAGACGAAACCAAGCCTGGGAAAAGGGGCCAGATAAAATTTGTTGGTATAACTGGTAAGAATTGGAAGGTAAAGTGCATGAAGCGGGAGAATAGGCACACGTTCGTTATTATGGGTGTATCGATTGATGTACTAAATGCTTTGCCAAGAAACTTAGATAAGTCGTTTAAAAAATCGATATAATATTTAACCAAACACACACGCAGTATAAAGAATGCCCTAAGACTACCTTATCCAAACGGCAAACTAGAAGGGAAAAATAATTTAATCAAAGTTCTTCAACGAGTTCTTTTGGATTTAGAAACTTTGGAAATATGCGAAGAAGAATCTCTTTATACGAAGAAAATTGGCAAACGAAAAAACAAAGAAACGAAAATGTAGACGAAAAACTGCTTAAAACCTTCTCTCAATCGTACTCAAAGTGTAACAGATGGCTTTATCAGCTGTGCAAGGGCTACGCAAGTGTACAAGTCCACCCTTGCACACCTCCAGCCACCTGTTCGTACGTAAGCGCCCAATAACGAGGTATATTGAAAATCTCCAAAGTCACTCGACTTTGGAGATTCTTTTCTTTATTTACAATTTGCTTGTACAGTTTCTGACCATGGCAAATAAGCTTCTAGAACTGCTTTTTTTGCGAAAGACTCCTCATTGGGTAACTTCTCCAAAAGATAGGTGAGATATTTCTCTGAGTCTAAGCCATTTCGTTTGGCAGTTTCCAAAAGCGAAAGGATGATTGCGCTAGATTTGGCTCCTTCAAAACTTTGAGAGAAAAGCCAATTCTTACGTCCCATGACTAATCCTTTGATCGCACGCTCAGCTAGATTATTGGATAATACTAAGGAACCATCTGTTAAAACTGTTTTAAATGTTTCCTCATATTTCAAGGCATAGGTGATCGCACGGCCTAATTTCGATCCTGGGAGCACTGATTGATTGCGACACCAATCAAAGAACGTTGTCATCAATGGCGCTAAGCTATCTTTGCGCTTGCACAATCTTTCACCTGAAGGCAGCTCAGCCCAAGATGCTTCTAGTGAAAACATCTGATCACAATAATCTAATCCCTTGCGCCCCAATGACTTCTTATCTGCCTGTTTAGGCGTTGCTTCAAAAAATTTTCGGCGCACATGTGCCCAACAACCTACTAACTTTGCCCTAGGCAATTGGCGATACGCTGACCACATATCACAGTGAACATAGCCATCATATTCGCCAAGAAATTCTTGAACTGCTAATCCGCTTCGGCGTTGATCATGATGATAAAGTGTAATTGGCTGTGTTGCTTGTTTTCCTGAAAGGAATGTCCAGTAATAGGTCAAAGAGGTATCATTTTCTAAAACTCTATATGCTGTCTCGTCCGCATGAAGAAGTCTTTGTGTTAATAACTTTTCACGCAGTAATTCATAGAGTGGTTCGAAATAATACTGACTAGACTTGATATGCCAATTAGCCATCTCTTTACGGCTAATCGGTAGCCCCATTTTCTGCCAATCCTCTTCTTGTCGATAGTTTGGCACTTTCAGTGTGAATTTCTGATGAATGGTGTGCGCGATAATAGAGGATGAACCCAGACTATGCGCCAAGGGCGCCTTGGGTATAGGGGCCTTGATAATTTTATCTGTCGCATTTTTCTTGCTACAGGAAACACACTTATAGGCATGCTGAATATGATCCACTCGTTTTAACTGTGCAGGAACGTAGACTAATTCTTGTCGTTGCACACACGAACCAATCTCTTTTAACTTTTCATGACAATCTGGACAGGTACAAGCATCTCCCATCAATTCATGGTGGATGACTTCTGGTTTAAATTGCTGAAAAATGGCTTGCCGTTTGCCTTTCGCTTTTTTCCGACGATAAGTAATGGTTTCTTCTTCTGCTTTACCTGGGACAGTCGCTTTCTTCTTCAGGAAGTTCCATGTCATCAAACAAGCTCAATTGATTCTGGTTATAGTCACGCTTTTCAGAGGATTTACCATAAAGTTTTTTGGTAAGGTAAGCAACTTGTTCGCGTAGAAGCGCAAGTTCATTGGACATTGCTTCGATTGTTTTTACCTGTGTTTCAATTGTTTTTGTTAGTGTTTTAATCGTTTTTTCTGATGATGACATCTTCGTTAACTCCTCAAGATTTTTCTTTATTATACGCGAAAAAAAGCCGACATTTCAATAGAAATGACGACTTTGACTCTCCAAAATTTTCGGTGTAATAGAAAATCCTTTCATTAACCATTCGACTTGTTCTAGCGTTAAAGCCTGAACCTCTGTAGTACTTCTTGGCCAAGTTAACTGTCCATTTTCAAAACGTTTATAAAGCAACCAGAAACCTTCACCATCCCAGTACAGGGCTTTAAATCGATCACTTTTTCCACCACAAAAAAGAAAGACGGATTTTGAAAAAGGGTCTAAATCAAATTGTGATTGAATAAGGTAAGCCAGTGAATCGATTCCTTTTCGTAGATCCGTTTTCCCACAAACAATGTAGATGGGACCCAGCTCACTCAACTTTAGCGCCATAAGCAAACACCCTTTCTAAAATTTCATTTCGTTGAGTGGCATCAAGTGATGAGAAAAAGCTGAGCTCAATAGATCCCACTTTACAACGAAGCAATAGCTCGTTTTTGGTTCGTTGCTTGAAGTATTTTCTGTTATTTTTGGGCATCTCTAAAGGGACAATTGGTTGTTTCATCATAAAAAATCCTCCAATCTTCTGTTTGAATACAGTATAACTGGAGAACTAGAAGGATAATATACACCTTGTTATTGGGCGCTTACAGAGAAAGCATTCATAAAATAACTTTCTCTCTAATCGACTTAATTGCCAACAACACTACTTGACAAAGAGCCCAAATTTGATAGCTTTATACTACCTAAAATCAAAGGAGGGGGAAATACCGCTATGTTATCCAACGCTTACTGACAAAGAGCCGAAACTGTACAAGCAAATTGTAAATAAAGAAAAGAATATCCAGAGTCGAGTTACTTTGGAGATTTTTAATATACCTCGTTATTGACGCTTACATTCATTCTCCTTTTTGTCCTCTCAGAAAATCTATAATGGACATTGCAATTTTTTTAGATAGAATTGGTGGAACAGCATTTCCTATCTGTTTAAATGCAGCTGTTCGTGAATGTTCAAAATAAAAATCATCTGGAAATCCTTGTATTCTAGCTGCTTCTCTTACTGTAATTGAACGATTCTGTCTTAAATCTGGATGAATATAGTAATGTCCATCCTTCGCAATATGAGCAACAACTGTATGGCTAACAGAATTATAATCCAAGGCTTTATATCTATCTAAGAAAGATGTTGTATTAGAATGCGTTTGTAGTTCTTCAGGTATATCGGTATATCTTAAATTCTTACCTTTTTTCTTAGCTTTTAGTACCAATTTATATATCTTCAAATCATTTTCATTATGAGGTCTCGCAGTATGTTGTGTTAAAATGTCATCTTTCTTACGAATATATTTTTCAACAAACTGACTCGAAACATCACAACGATACTTATGAGAACTTTCTCCAGACTTTATACTTGGCAAATCATCAAATAATTCTTTTATAGTTGGGGCAGTCTCAACATATTCAGCCAAACAGTCAAAAAATGAGTTATCAAACACTAAATCTTTTCGATATCCAACAAGTATTAAACGTTCTCTTTTTTGTACTACACCATAATTACTTGCATCTACTATTTGATACTCTATCTCATATCCACACTTATCAAATTCGCAAATTATTTTTGGCAAGAGTAACTCTCCTGATAGATCCTTAAAAGAAAGCAACCCTTTAACATTTTCAAAAACAAAAAACTTTGGTTTATATTTATCCAGAAAATCTAAGTAATGTTTATACAAATAAATTCTTTTATCAGTAGATTTTTTCGACTTGTTATTGGCTCTACCGATTGTAGAATATGCCTGACATGGTGGTCCGCCAATAATACCATCTAACTTATTATTGCCTAATCTTTGGTCAATAAATTCAAAAATCGAAGGTATGGTCTCTTTACTGATTTCCTTATTCAATATATCTTTAGTTAAATTTCTTGGTATAATCGAGTACAAATCATCTCTCGAGATTTTACCTTGAATATATTCAAAATATGGAGATAGATTATTTTCTTCTTTTAAATAGTAATATATATTTCTTAATTCTAAAGAAGAGCAAGCATCTTTGTCCATTTCTATATGACAAATAAAATTATAGTAGTCTTTATACCTAAATCCTTCGGTTAATCCACCCGCTCCTGAAAACACATCTACTATATTTAGCATGACCACACCTCCTTTCGTATTTGATTAAATCAATTATCATACACTTCTTTAATTTCTTCGTATTTATTTATAAATTCTTGATTAAACTTTTTTGCATCTCTTAACAAGTCTGAATATGATCTAATAAATAACTCACCACTTTGTTCTAATGAATTTGCAGTAGTTCTAACTATAGGATCCATATCATATCTGTCAGACATCAAAAATGTTGTTACTTTATCCAACTTATAATGTTTTTGAACAAAAACTTTATAATCTAATGCTTGATATATTTCTTCATTTTTAATTTTAATATTCGGTCTCTTCAATTCAATAATAATTAATTCACCATTTACTAAATTACAAAGAAAATCAATCCTACGATTACTTCCCTCTAGTTTTTCATCTGAAAAGTTATCTTTTAAAATTTTACTATATGTTTTTTCTCTTTCGAACGTTGTAATTCTAGGATCTAAAATCCAAGGAAACTTTTCTAGAAATGGTTGAATTACTTTAGTTTCACTCGCATTTCCATTAACATACTTTTCAAATTGTTCTATAGCTTTTATTCTACCAACTGCAACTTTTGCGAGCTCTTTAGACTCTATATATTCCCAATCCGAAGTTATTTTTTCAACTTCATCAACTGTTAAGTTCTCTTCTTTCAAGTTTTCTATATATGACTGAAAGCTCTCAAATTTATATAAATTTTTTAAGTTGTCTAAAACACGTTTAATTGATTCTATATCATCTGTTTCTGTAGAATTTGTTAATAATGTATCTTTAACTTTCTTGATACTACTTATCTCTGTTGGTGTTAATCCCTTAAAAAATGATTCATCTAAAGTAATAAGTTCTTCTTTTTTCTTTCTCCTATTTTCTCTCCATAAGGATGATATTTTTGAAATCAACTTATTTAAATCATGTTTTAATTGAATTGTACTTTCATTTTCTTCCCAAAGGATTGACTGTCTAGCTGTAGATATATAATCCTCTTCATCTGAGTCATCTATAAAATCAATATTAAAAAATCCAGTTACATAGCTATTAAATCTATCATTTGCCCTATCATCAAAAAATACATTTTCTGAAGCCAATTTGTTTCTAACATATAGTAAAAAACCACTATCCTTTTTCCTTAAAGGAGTAGATTTAGTATATACCCTTCCAGTAATATCATGATCTTTTAGTCTTTTAAATTCTTCTACGCTATTCATATCATTTATAAAGTCTTCTGGAAATTTCCATTCAAATTCTTTTTCTAACTTCTCAAAATAAATTGATTTTGTAATAGGTTGCTCTTGTTGTGAATTTTCATCAATGAGTTTAACCTCAAACTCAGAATCATAAAATGAAAATCTTCTGGACAAGCTATATGCTAAATCCTCAATACCCATTATTGTACTTTGCTTAATCTCTTTGATTTTAACAACAGTCCCAGATTTTTCATTGGTATTTTCATTTTCACAAATCACTTTTGGCTTATATTCTGATTCACTTTCTGCTTTCATTTCATCATAATTAATACTAAAAGCATTTTTCATGCCATCTTTTATAGAATATACCTCTATAGTCTTTGCAATACCAAATACAGCTAATTTACCTAGACCTTTCTTTCCTGTCACTTTTCTTTTTTTTACTTTGGAAACGCCTGTACCTTCAGCTCTTCTTCTGTTCCTACCAATCACCAAAAAATTCTGATTTAATTCATCATGGTTCATTCCTATTCCATCATCTTTAACTGTTACTACCTTTTCATCATAGTTAATTTTTATCTCAACCTTTTCAGCATCTGCATCGTAAGAATTTGAGATTAATTCAGCGATAACAGGAGGGAATGAGCTATATAATTTTATCCCTAAATGATCAATTGTATTCTTGTCAAATTTAATTTTAAATCCATTATTTTCCATAATATTTCATCTGATAATACTATCAGACCCTCCTAACATTCCTATTTCCATCTACAATCTATCGATATAATTGTTGTAGACATACCAATAATTTGTATATCAAACTTCAAACTTGATTGCTAGCCACCGTCAAGGTATAGTTCAAATGTATTCTTACTATATGGTTTATATTCCATGATAACAATCATTGTTTGAAGTGTTGATATTGACACTTCAACGCTTCTTTTACGCTTTTTCTCCTGTCTATTCAATGTTTCTCTCAAATTGTAGCTTTGAATTTGAGTTATCTTTTTATTATCAATCCCAATTACTTTATAAAAATCAAATTCCTCAAGCAAATACTCAACCATCAATCTAGGAATATCTTTACCAAACAAGCAATTTTGTCTCTCAAGTTCCCATTTAAATGCATCTAATAAAGGAACATATACATCGCCTTCTTTGCCCTTGTCATCTGATTGGATTTTCAATTCCTGCTTATCTAATCCATCATCTAAAATCAAAGATTCAAGTTAAAATATAGTATTTACTCCAGCTAATGCACTAATCTTGTATATAGCTTTTTCATAATAGGTTAAATTATTCCTTGCACGTTCTGCAGCATAAAAACTACTGTTTTTTTCTATCTTTACCGAACGAACTCTTGATATTTCTTCAAACAATGTAGTTAAATATGAAAACTCATATGTATTTCTTTGATTATTACTTTCTTCATTCATAGATTCCCTTCGCCTAATTATCTGTGCCTGTTTTTAGGAGATTCAAATTTGAACTAGAGTTATTCAAAGTTTCTAAAATGGGCCCAGCCATAACATACACTAAGTTCACAGAAACAACATTACCGATTATTTTATATGCATCGTTCAAATTCGTATAATAAAATTTAAAATTGTCCGAAAACACCTATATTCTTGCACACTCTCTCACCATTAATCTTCTATATAGTGCTTCCTTACCAGATTCAAATATATTTTTATTTTTCTACTTTAGGCATAACTGGTACTTGTAGATGTAGTTGACACAGTCTACCAGATACCTAGACCGTAAATTCCTGTTCACTCCATTGTCTAACTCTATTTCTACTCATAAATATTGGCGAATAGGCACCAATAAAGTATTCATGATTCAAAAATTTACAGTTTCCACCATTTGTCTTATTTTTCTAATGATGGAATTACTGAATCTTTTAAATCAAATATCGCATTTTTAAAAGTCACCTTTGACTCGTATGGTTTAAATGGTTCAAATTCGATGTTTAAATTCTTCCTAAACCCAACATAGAAAACTTTTTTTCTATTCTGAGGCACACACACTATATAATCACTGGCAATTAACAAATGAATGAAAGCATCGTAACCAGCTTTCTCAAATTGAGAAACAATATTTTCAACAGCAATATTATGCCTTTTCGTCATCATTCCCTTAACATTTTCTGTTAGGAAGAACTTTGGTTTTTTATCTTTCAAAATGTGTGTACTGATAAAATAATTTCCCTCTTGAATCATCAACGCCTTTAATGACATTGTCTCACTCCAAGACTGACATGGTGGACCTTCTATAATACCATCAAATTCAGGAAACATCTCTGAAGGAATACCATCCCCCTATCTTTCCTTCAATCATTATACTCTGCATCAAATTTATATTTTAATATATCCATAATAGTACTCAATTTATTTTGAAACGGTAATTTAAACTTTAAAAGTGCAGGAATATTCCTATATATTTAAATCTAAGTTGCTCTGTTGCAACAAAAACTCTAGTTTTTTAATAATTTCTCTCATCTATAATCATCATATTCTGATGCTAATTTTTTCTAGCAATACTCATTACCTGACACAGTGGAGAAGCAATCAAGAACTCTGCACCTTCACTAGATACAATGACATTATTAAAAACAACATCGTCTGTAGTCTGTAATATCTTCACAAATCATATTACAATTAGGATATAATTTCCTATATAGATTAGCTCGTTTCTCGACAATTTCATTAGCAACAACAATTTTTATTCCAAATTGTGATAAGTAGGTTTCTCCAATACCTACTCCAAAAAACAATGACAGTCCTTTCAAAAGCAACTCACCTTCTAATTAAATATAACTAATTATAGTGTCAACATTAGCGCTATGTCAAGGTGTTAAGCTTGCTAACTTGATATCATCTTTAGTAAGCGTTGGATAGGATGGTGGGTGTACGCCAAAAAGCCTGATATGCTATAATCTTTCTCAAATTGAATAGCATTCAGGCTTCTTTTTTGAAGTAGTGTTGATATTTTTCGGTACAGATAGAGCCAACCTTACATCTCTCTTGTGCTCCCTCTAACCAAGGTAGATAGCGAGCAAAATCCTCTTCAGTGGGTGCTTCCAACTCTCTTATTTCTGTAAGCAACCATTCAGAATATTCCCGCGGTCTTAGATTGTTCACTTCTGCGTTCATGATGAATGATTGGTAGATTGTATTCCCCCTTGCCACTTTTCCATTCTTGTAGAATAACCAATTCTTTCTTCCCATGACAATCTACTTGACCACACGCTCTGCTCGATTATTGGTCAACTCAAGCGCACCATCTTCGAAGATTCTGTAGACTGCTTCTCGGTGATTAAGGGCGTAATTCACTGCTTTTTCAAATTTAGAATTGGAATTCTTTGCTCGAATTGTTTCCAAATATTGATAGCAACTTTCAAATGGGGCTATAATTTATTAAATCATACCAATCGCTCATATTTGTCAAAAGAATGATTTGAGTGGAATATTGATAACGTCCGTAACTTTTTCTGTAAAAAGCGCTTCCAACTCGCTTTCTTCAAACTCCCCACAAGCTAGAATCACAACTGACCTAAACTTGTGGGGAGAATCATCTATATAAGCTAAATTGCCAAAAGGGTGATTATTGGCAATGAGCTTCGTTAGTCTTCTAAGCCGATTTGTTCTTTAACGACTTTGACAATAGTATCTACATGGTAATTCACCAATTCATCGGTTGGTGCTTCGGCCATGATACGTAATAGCGGCTCGGTACCGGATGGGCGGACCAAGATACGTCCTGTTTCACCTAATGCAGCTTCCGATTTTTCAATTGTTTCGCGAATCACTGGATGATCCATGACATGGTTTTTATCCGTCACGCGAACATTAACCAATTTTTGCGGATAAATCGTGACTTCGCTGGCTAACTCAGATAAGGTTTTACCAGTTTCCTTAATGATATTTAGTAACTGTAGACCAGAAAGAATACCATCACCTGTTGTATTATAATCCAAGAAAATCATATGACCGGATTGTTCACCACCAAAGTTATAACCGTTTTTGCGCATTTCTTCCACTACATAACGGTCACCAACTTTAGTTACAACATCCTTCAACCCAATTTCTTCAACGGCACGATGGAAACCTAGATTACTCATCACAGTTGTAACAATCGTATCTTTCTTCAAACGATGATTAGCCGCAAGATATTTTGCACAGATATACATAATCTTATCGCCATCAACAATATTACCTAGCTCATCTACAGCAATGATACGGTCACCATCACCATCAAAGGCCAAACCAACATCCGCACCTTTGACACGAACGAATTCACTTAAAGCTTCTGGATGAGTCGATCCAACACCGTCATTAATATTTAAACCGTCTGGATTCGCACCAATTGTATAAAAATCTGCATTTAATTGTTTAAATAAGCGATTCACAACTGGAGTAGTGGCGCCATGTGCTGCATCTAAACAGATTTTCATATCAGATAAATCGCCAGGAATCGTTTCGGCTAAAAATTCAGCGTACTTAATTAAACCATCTGGCATTTCACTAACTGTTCCCAAACCTTGTGCTGAAGGACGTGGTAATTCGTCCACTTCAGCATCTAATAAAGCTTCAATCTCAAGTTCTTGATCATCAACCAGTTTAAAACCATCACTGCCGAAGAATTTAATTCCATTATCTTGTGCTGGATTGTGTGAAGCAGAAATCATCACCCCTGCACTTGCCTTTTGTGTACGTGTTAAATAAGCCACACCTGGCGTAGAAATAACCCCCAGACGATACACTTCAATGCCCACAGAAAGCAGACCAGCAATTAAGGCATGCTCCAATAATTCGCCTGAAATACGTGTATCGCGTCCTACTAAAACTTTTGGACGTCCTGTTTCATGCTGACTTAAAACATAGCCACCACATCGACCTAATTTAAATGCTAATTCAGGGGTTAGTTCCACATTTGCTTCACCGCGCACCCCATCTGTACCAAAATATTTACCCATAATTACAACTCCTAAAATAATACAACAATTTCTCAATAAGAAGCTAGTATTTTATTTATCTTCGTAACCATTTGGATTCATTTTTTGCCATCTCCATGCATCACGACACATATCTTCAATATCATATTTTGCAACCCATCCAAGTTTCTCTTTTGCTTTTGAAGCATCAGCATAGCATGTGGCAATATCACCTGGTCTACGCTCTACAAATTTATAAGGAACTTTAACCCCTGTTACCTTTTCGAATGCATGAACTAGTTCTAACACAGAAGTCCCTTTACCTGTACCTAGGTTAAAAATCTCCAAGCCACAATTTTCTTCGATAGCTTTCAGCGCATGTACATGACCTCTTGCCAAATCGACTACATGTATATAATCTCTAACACCTGTACCATCTGGTGTGTCATAATCATTTCCAAATACATTTAAGTAATCTAATTTACCAAGTGCAACTTGAGTAATATATGGCATTAAATTATTTGGAACACCACTTGGATCTTCACCTATTAAACCAGATTGATGAGCACCAATTGGATTGAAATATCTTAATAATACAATATTCCAAGGATTATCTGATTCATTTACTATATCAGCTTTATGTAAATCCATAAGAATCTGTTCAATCATAGATTTAGTTTGACCATAAGGATTTGTAATTTCGCCTTTAGGACAATTCTCAGTGATTGGAATTACAGATGGATTACCATAAACCGTTGCAGACGAACTAAAAATTAAATTTTTACAATTAAATTCCTTCATTACTTCTAATAAAGTTAATGTTCCAGATAAATTATTATCGTAGTACTCTAGTGGCTTATAAACAGACTCACCTACAGCTTTCAAGGCTGCAAAATGAATACATGCATCAAAATTATTCTCTCTAAATATTTCACGTAACTTTTCTTTATTACGAATATCTACACAATAAAAAGGAATATTTTTTTTTGAAATTTTTTCTATAGTGGTTATTGATTTTTTTTTACTATTTGCAAAATTATCGACACAAACGACTTCTTGTCCTGACGAAATTAATTCGATTACTGTATGAGACCCGATGTATCCCGTACCACCACTAACTAAGATTTTCATTCCTAAACCTCAATTCATATATGTTTTTATAAAATTCTCGAAAAGCCAAAATTATTTTAAATAAATCAGTAAAAATGAAATCTATTGAATAGTATAATACCATTTAATATATTTAGACTTCAGTCCATATGATTATACTATTATACAAAATATTTATCAAAAAACTTATATAAATCAAAACGCTATATTTAATCATAAAATTTTGTTAATAGATATTTTTTCTTTTCTTCAGGAGATAATTTTTTAGTATAATCAAATTTATAGTAATTTTTATTATAGTATTCATTAATACTCTCAATTACCTTTCCTGGAACTCCTACAACGACAGAATTAGCTGGAATGCTTTTCGTAACAATAGAACCACATCCAATAATACAATTGTCTCCAATCGTTACATTAGGCATAATTATGGCATTTGTACCAATGTGAACATTATTTCCTATAGTAATTTTTCCAAATAAATCGATTAATTCTGATTGCTTGATTTTCTCATTCTCTCTTAAAACCCACACACCACCATCATGGGTAATTAGTTGAACTCCAGCATTAATTCTAACATGATTACCAAGTTCAATTAAGTAAGGTTCTGATCCAAAGTTCGCTGACCCATATATTTCACAATTCTCACCAATTTTAGTTCCTTTTTTTTTTAAATATTGAATATAATTAATCTTCTTATAAAAGGAATCATAAAATTTCATATATAATTTTTTTAATGGAATATTCATATAATTCTCCCAACTAATTTCTAACAATTTTGATAACGTTAAATACTTTATCTCTGTTCAAAACACCCAAAATTAATAATGTAAATAATAATATATACCTAATAGTTATATACTTATACAGAAACGTAACTATAAGTACAGAAATAACCAAAAATAAACTAATAAAAATAATTATATTTACATCGAATACCTTCACATTTCCCAATTTTTTCTTGATAATTAAATTCATAAATACATAATGACCAATTGAAAATAGTATGTATGAAATTACAGTAGTGTACCCACATGCAATATAACCAAAAACAGGAATAGCAAAATAATTTAATAAAATATTTACCATAGCACAAAAAACTGAAACATACATAACATACTGTGTTTTTTCAAAATATGTCTCTATATTTACAAATATAGTATATAAAAACATAAAATAAACACTTAATGAAATTGGTGGAACACTCCAAATCGAGTCTGAATACTCTTTTGAAAATAAGAAGAGCATTAATTCTGGTGATATTAAAACAAATAAGACAATAAGAACAGCAAAAATAAAAAGTAAATAGTTTGTCACTTTTCTTATTGATTCATAATTTTTAGATTCTAACATCTGATATCTCCAAGGTATCAATGTTTGATTTAATGAAGTTTGAAATATGGTTATCACATTTCCTATGCTATATGCTATACTATAATATCCAGCTTGAGGTTTTCCGACCATATTTCCAATCATTATTCTATCAGCCTGACTTAGAACTAAATAAGACAGAGAATGCACAACCAATGGAGCCTCAAATTTAATTAGAAAATTCCATTGAGATAGTGTTTTTTTTATTTTTTTAAATAATGGATAATAATTTATATTTTGAACATAAAAAAACAGGCAGAAAATAAATGTAGAAAATAACAGTGAAATATAGTATATATTTGCACTTCTTTCTATGAAAACTATCCCCAATAGAGGAGCAAAAACAGAAATCAAACTATATAATATTGTCGCAACAACTGACTTTTGATATTCATATCTAGTACGTTTTAATATTAACCAACTATTATAAGATGGAATAGTCAGCAAATTGAGAAATAGAAAAATCAAAATTCCATAATTCATGTCAGTGATTTTGAAAACAATATTATGAAACAGAAATAATATGCTCATAAAAATAATTGTTAAAATATTAATGAGTAATTGAGTGGATGAAGTAAAGAATTTTAAATCCTCTTTGTAATTAAATATCCCTTTTTGGTAGGCACCCAAATGAATTTCCCATGTTGCAAATATCAATATAATTTGGCCGTAAGATAAAAATAATGATACTTGACCATATTCTGAAGCTGAAAGTAGTCTAGTGAATAGTGGAACAGATATAAAGCTTATGCCTTTTAATAATAGATTACAAATAGTAAACCAAATTGCTGATTTTGTAGGTAGCGATAGTCCACAGTACTTATTTAGTATAATTCTAAAAAAATTCATACACTTGTATCCCCTTCAAAATTACTTATCCAATTTTGAAAATCTAAATCTTGAATAGAAAATTCATCTTCATACGGAGAATTAATAAAATTTACTAAATTATCGAGTGAATCAACCCCTAAAATAAAAACATTTTGATTATTATAATACAAGTCATTGACAATATCTTTATTATTGGTTATTAATTTTTTTTTTAAAAATAATGACTCCATAAATCTTAGAGTACATCCACTTTGTCCTACTTCAATAATTTCAAGTATAGTTATACTATTAGAAATATACTCTAAGTACTCTTCATAGGATATATACGTATCAATACTATATTCTAAATTTTTTGCTCCCAATACTAACATCTTCAATTTTATTTTTCTTTCATCAAAAGCTCGAATTATCCTATTTATTTCATCGATACGGTTCTTTGCTCTACCTAAAAATACTGTATCATATTTACGGTTACCCTCTTTAAATGGCAAATTACTCGAGTAAGGTGTATGTCTAAATTTAATCTCATGTGCCCATGAATCATTTTCATCAAAAGTATATATATTATTGTTCTGAAATAATTCCATCAAATATTTATTATTTTCAGTAATAACATTCATGTAATATAAAAAAATATCAGTATTCTTATAGTATTTTTTTAGTGTTTTTATCAAGCTAATATTCGCTACACTATCTGTTACGATTATTCTATCATAGTTAAAAATATTTTCATATAATATAAACTTAGGAAATGGCAAATTTAGCTTCTTAAGTATTAAAAAAACTATTCTATTAAATAATCCTTTTTTTATCGGACAAAATATATTTTTTTCATATTGATAAAAATATATATCCTTATCTGCAACTAAAAAACAATAATTTTTTTTCAATTAATTTGTCCTCTCTATACTATTTTAAAAGTATTTTTGTAGATTTAAAATTATAAAATTGTATCATCAAATATGAAAAAATAGTATATTTGATTAATGTATTTATGTCTAAAAAATACTCATAATATCTATCAGCAATATAAGTATATACTGAACAATAGATGAATATTCCAAAAAATATTATCAAAGAAATATTGTTTTCATCATTACGAATAGAATGGAAAAATAGATGTTTAAAAATCGAATATACAGATCCAATGAAAAATCTTGAAATTAACATCCCCATTATTCCATAATCAAGAATAGGAAACAATAAAGCAGTATATATATTACTCCCCCCATTTCTATAATTGAAAAATGGTAAGTTATGAAATACAGGAGTTGGATAATTAAAGCCAAATTGATTCAGAAACGAATGTATTTTTTGTAACGTATAATAGCCAAAAGTTAAATCAGAACCTTTTATACCATAAAAAAATTTATCCATTGAAATATCCAGTCCATAAATCGGAGCAGAAAAATAACTTGTCAGAATCTGATATAATGTATTTGATGAATCACCAGAAGATTTTCTTGATATCATTGCATACAACATTAAAAAAATTATTGAAAATAGTGAGATTTTTGATACCCTACTAAAAAGAATTTTGTTATATTTAAAGCTAGTAGAATCCTTATTATAATATATACTAATAATCATAGTAATAAATATACACACAACAAAGATATATTGGCTTCTTCCCGTTGTACTGATTAATATTATCAAATAACCAACCAATGGCAACAAAAGTCTGTATAACTTTATATTCCACTTAATAAGGTTATATAAGAAATAATACATGTATGTATATGCATAAAATTCACAACACAATGTTACTATAATTGCAAACTTCATGATAATTGATGACGGTGCGTACTCACCTGTTGCATATGACAGTCGAACAGAGCTCAAAGTTCCCATTAAGCCATTACTATTACCTAAAGTAAGCGAAAATTGATATAAATCATAAAATCTCAAAATAAAGATGCTAATCATACCTATAAATACTATTACCATTTTCCTTTTAGTTGCATAATAATAGTAGCGGTTAGTATTCAAACTGCTTATACTACTTGATTTATGATTACTATAATTCAATAAAACCAAATCTATAAACTTCTCTCCCATAAACAATACGATGACAGAGAAAACAATTACTAAATATGTTTTGAAGGAAATATCATAACCAATTTCATTGTATAGCAAACCATATATAGTTGAAGAAATTAGTAACGAGACAGTTGAAACAAAAGATATTGATAAGAGATTTTTATTCGAATAATAAATCAAAAATGCTAGTAATACCAATGTTAACCATAATATATAGATCATTCATTTCTCCTTCTTAAAACTTCTATACAAAAGTTCTCCCATTGTTGCATGATTTTGTCAGAATCCAAAATATATCTTATTTTTTCAGCGTTTACAGAAAGGTCTTCTCTAATTTTTTTATTAGAAATCAACAATTCCATATTCGAAGATAATTCATCTATATTTTTAACAGGAACTAAAATTCCGTTAACTCCTGTCTTTATCATTTCCTTTGGTCCACCACAAGGACAATCAGTTGATATTACAGGCATACCTAGCGCCATTGCTTCGAGTAAGGAATTAGGAAGTCCCTCAAAATCAGAACTTAGAACAAAAATTTCACAATTATTTACATATTTTAAGACATTTTTTGTACTACCTTTTAGAAAAATCTTATCATTCATCCCTAAATCATTAATTTGAGTTTGTAAGAAATTTCTTAATTCACCCTCACCATATATTTCTAATGTATAATCAGGGTATTTCTTAGATATTCTCGAAAACGCTTCGATTAAAAGCTTTTGATTTTTTTGGGGATGTAGTCTCCCAACATTAACAATCTTTTTTTCTCTGCTTTTATTTTTATGAGGAAAATTTGTAAAATCTATTGGATTGTATATAACTTTACAAAAAACATTCTTTAATTTTGGCTTATAGTAATTTACTACATCATGTGTTTGAAAAACTACTCCATCAGCATATTTCATATAATATTGATACAAATATTTCGTAATTTTTTTACCAGCGAAATGTTGAGGATCATTTCTCTCCGAAATAATAAATGGAATTCTCAATTTTCGTAATGTCGGCACAAGTTTTATTCCCATAGGAGCAAACATTATAATACATATGTCTGGTTCAAATTCAATTAGCTTATTCTTTAATTCAATTCTACTATTTAAAACATAACGTTGAATCTTTTCATTAATTGGATACTCTTTTTCAGTCGCTGATTTTGAAGTAAATAATACAACTTCATATTTATTGCATAAATGATTAACAATGTATGAAGTTACCCTTTCAGCACCACCATATTCTAAAGAAGGAATAAATACAGCTATTTTATTCATCATCATACCTCATATATTAAATAAAGTTTTTCTACAATACTGTCAATTGTATATCCATTATCATTAAATATTTTTTCGATATTACATTTAATATCTTTTTCCATAAAGTTTAACACTAGTTCTGCCCAATCACTCGGTCCAGATTTAAGAGATTCAGAAATAGCATATGGTGTTAAGCCGACCTCTGGATTTATCGTATCAGAGTAAACAACTTTTGTTAAACTAGCTTGAGATTCAACTACAACCAATGGAATCCCCTCATATATAGAAGGAAAAATAATAACGTCTATAATTTGAAGTAAAGCTTCTATATCATTTCTTTCCCCTAAAAATAAAATATAATCGCTTAGATTTTTCTCATTCACATATTCAATAATTTCACTTTTTTGTGGGCCTGAACCAATTAATAATAAATAAGACTTTTTTCTCTTAATTAGAATTTTTTCAAATACATCAACTATAAATTTTTGATTTTTAACAGGCAAAAATCTACCTATATGTCCAAAAATAGCGTACTCTTTGTCAAGATTTAATTCATTATATAAATAATCGACATCTCCTTTCTGAAATCTTTTTAAATCCATCGCATTGTTGATAATAATTCCATTATCAATATTTCCAAAGCAAAAATGTAAAGCCTCTTTTGAACATGCTAGTTGATGTGTAACAAGACGATTTACAAATTTTTTATTTATTTTGTGAATCATACTTGCAATAAATCCATTTGCTCTAGTGCTATGACAATGAAATATTATTTTCTTATAATTTAATAATCTAGCAATTAAAAGTGGGAAAATGTAAATTAATGCATTACCATGAACATGAATACATTCATAACCCTCTTTTTTCAAAATTAAATAAGTTTGAGAAATATTTTTTAGTATTTTCTTTGGAAAAGGAGAAACTTTAAAATATTTTCCACCTAAAGATTGTATTTCTTCTTTATAGAAATCCTGATTTGATCTAACCAAAAAATCAAATTGTATTTTAGATGTATCAATATTTCTATACCAATTCATTATATTTTTTTCTGCTCCACCGGTTCCCATCCCGTTGATAATATGTAAAACTCGTTTAACCATTAATTGTCTCTACCTTCTTTAGTTGTAAATATTTTCTCCATTGTTTGATTGACAACATCTTGTAAACTAAATTTTTTTATCTCTAATAAATTTTTTTCACCTAGTTTATCTCTTAAATTTTTATCTAAAAATATTTTTTCAATTGCTTGCTCGAAGCTCATAGAATCATTTTCTACAATTAAACCATTATAGCCGTTTTTTATCAAATCAATATTTCCACGACAATTAGAAACTACGATGGGTAATCCAATAGACATTCCTTCTAAAATATTTACTGGTAATCCTTCCTGTTTTGATGATGAAACAAGCATATCTGATGCATATAAATATTTAGTAACATCAGATTGATATCCAGAAAATATAACATTATCTTCTAAATTTAATTGTTTAACTAATTTTTTATATTCTTCGACATTCGGCCCATCACCAATCAAATATAATTTAAGATTATCATATTTTTCACATAACCTAGACATGGCACTAATCAATACCTCTTGATTTTTTCTATTAGATAGTTCCGCAACATAAGTAATTACAAAACTGCTATTTGAAATGCCTATCTTTTTCCTATTTGAAACGTATAATGACTCTGTTTTTGGAATGAATTTACTCAAATCTATTCCAACACCAGGAACGTATTCGATATTGCAATAAAATTTTTCCTTAGCTAATCTGTAATCTTCATTATTAATTGTAAGAATTAAATCTGTATATTTCGAAAGTACTTTTTCGATATTATAATATATTAACCAATTTACTTTTGACGCACCTTTAAAAAAATGAAACCCATGAGCAGTATAAACAACAAAAGGACTACTTCCTTTTTTTATATATTTTGCAGCCAATCTCGTAATCACTGATCCCATGGGCGTATGGCAATGAATAATTTCATAATTATTTTTTTTTATAATTCTTCTTAATTCAAATATTGAAAATATATTTTTTATAGAAAAAGGGGTTCTTTGAATTGGAATAGTAATTTTTTTATCAACATTTTCTAATTCTTTGTATCCATTCGTTGCAACATGAACCTCATAACCCATTTTTTTAAATTCTTTAATATATGGCAGATGAAATTTTTCAATATGTCGATCAATTGTTGCTACAATCAATATTCGTTTTTTCATTTAAATAACTCAAACCTCACCTTTTAAAATTTCAATCTATAAATTTAACTCATTATATTTATATTAATCTATAACATTCCAAAAATCTTTCTAAAAATAGTTCTGTCTATCTCTTTGAAATATTCCCTCATAAACTACACCCTTTTTATAATTTCTTTGCAGGTATCCCTACATATCTCCCTTCAGACAATATATTTTTTGTAACTACTGCTCCTGCACCAATAATAATATTTTTTTCAATTATTATATTATTTTTCAAAGTTGCACCTATTCCAATATGGGTTAACTCTCCAATTTTAACGTTTCCTGCAATAGATACATTGGGGGATATATGCACGAAATCCCCTATTGTATTATCATGTTCAACAACCGCACTAGAATTAATTATACAGTGATTACCAATTTTAGCATCTGCATTTACTACAGCATTAGCCATAATGACTGTACCTACACCAAGTTGAACATTTGTTGATATAACTGCTGTAGGATGAACTAAATTACACCAATCAATCTTATATTTTTGAGCAATTGTTTTTCTAATTTTATTATTACCTATTGCAATAATAAAATTGGTTGAACCATCGTTATAATTCTCTAAATCTTTAATTTTACCTATAATAGGAAATCCAAAACAATTTCCAACAATATTGTCATCTAAAAATTTTATATTTCTGTAACCACATTTTATTGCTACATCGGCAATAACTTTTCCATGTCCTCCTGCACCAATAATAATTAATCTATTCATAACAACAATTATTACTTTTCTCCTCTAAATTCTTCCATCGTACTTGAAGTTTTTGAAGAAATCCCTTCTCGAAAGATAACTGTTTTTACAGTTTTTAATATTATTTTCCAATCACCAATAAATGTAATATGGTCCACATAATATACATCTAAATCGAATTTTTCTTCCCAAGAAATAGAATTTCTACCATTAACTTGTGCGTAACCGGTAAACCCCGGTCTTACTTCATGTCTTCTCGCTTGTTTTTCATTATATAAAGGCAAATATTTTACCAACAATGGTCTTGGACCAACAATTGACATATCACCTTTTAATATGTTTATTAATTCAGGAAGTTCGTCCAAACTTGTGGAACGTAATCCTTTTCCAAAAGATGTTAATCTTTGTTCATCTGGTAATAAATCACCGTTCTCATTTTTTTCATCTGTCATAGTTCTAAATTTGTATAACTTAAATATTTTACCATTCTTTCCAGGTCTTTCTTGTGTGAAAAATACAGGAGTTCCAAGTTTAAAACGAATTAATACATATAAAACAACTAATATTGGAAAAAGAATAATTAACGCAAATAAAGATAATATTATATCTTGTATCCTTTTTCCATAGTTTTGATATAATTTTAATTTTTTCATAATTTACCCTACTCAACTAAAGCAACTCTTGATTAACTCTATAATTATACTCTGTTCTTCAATTGACATCTTATTATCACTTGGCAAACATAAGCCTCGATTAAATATATCTTTTCCAACATTGACATCTTTACTGTCAATATAAGCATTGGTTACCGCTCTATCATAACCGTTTACTGTTACAAATGGATTATTTCTAAAAATCGGTTGCATATGCATCGGTTTCCAGATTGGGCGGCCTTCTGCATTATTGTTTGCTAATTTTTCCAATATTTCGGTTGGACATGATTTTCCTTTTTCAGAAATATAAAGTGCATCATTATCTGAACGAACTTGTTTACACATAGCATCTTCATTAATGATTAAACAAGACAGCCAATAATTTGGAACACTATTTTTTTCATCAAATGGATTCATCTTGACAGGCAAATCCTTAAAGCCTTCCTTATATCTTTCATAAATTGCTCTTTTTTGTGCAATATGTTCTTCTAAATAAGGGATTTGACCTCGGACTACTCCAGCAATTACATTACTCATTCGATAATTATAGCCAACTTCTTCATGTTGATACCATGGTGCTGCTTCTCTGGCTTGTGTTGACCATTTTCTTACTTTATTTGCAGCATGTAAATCATCAGTCAAGAACATTCCGCCTGAGGATCCAGTGATAATCTTATTTCCATTAAAAGAAATAGCATTAAAGGCGCCAAATTGTCCTGTTTGCTTTCCTTTATATGTAGCTCCCAATGATTCTGCGGCATCTTCTACTAGAATTGCATCATGTTTCTTACATATTGCTTTTATTTCATCCACTTTGGCTGGTGTACCATAAAGATGCACCAATACAACTACCTTTACATCTGGATATAGCTCAAAAGCTTTTTCCAATGCTATTGGATCCATATTCCAAGTATCGTACTCACTATCAATAAATATCGGAATACCACCTTCATATACTACAGGATTAACAGTTGCACTAAAAGTCACATCAGAACAAAATACCTTGTCTCCCGGTTTAACACCTGCAAGTTTAATAGACAAATGTAAGGCTGATGTTCCGGAGGATAACGCTACAGCATGTTTTACCCCTATTTTCTCACTTATCATACGTTCAACTTCATCTATATTCTTCCCAACTGTTGACATCCAATTAGTTTCATATGCTTCTGTAATATATTTTAATTCATCACCATGCATGGTTGGTGATGATAGCCATACTTTCTGTTCAAAGGGTTTAAAATTCATTCTATTTAACTTCTTTCACTATTATTTATTTGAGGCATTTGCAAACTCAACAACTTTTTTTCCTACCACATTTGGTTGACTAAAATCTAAAGTTTTTACAAATTCATCAACTTGTTCTAAACTAAATCCATTTATATTTCCAACAAATATTTTATCAAATACTTGCTGATCATTGCGCTCTTTATCCAAAAGTAATTCTTCATATAACTTTTCACCAGGTCGAATTCCAGACTCAATAATTTGAATTTCATCCTCAGAAGAACCACTCATCTTAATCATTTGTTTTGCTAAATCAAGAATTTTTACTGGTTCACCCATATCGAGGATAAATATTTCTCCACCTTTAGCCAATGCACCTGACTGAATTACCAATCTACTTGCTTCTGGTATAGTCATAAAATATCTTGTCATTCGAAAATCCGTAACTGTTACTGGCCCGCCTTTAGCAATTTGCTCTTTAAAGACCGGAATAACACTTCCTCTTGAACCAAGCACATTCCCAAAACGAACCGCAGAAAATTTTGTATGACCTTCTTCATTTAGACCAGTTACAATCATTTCAGCAATTCGCTTGGTTGAGCCCATAACATTTGGTGGATTATTTGCTTTATCTGTCGAAACCATTACAAAACTTCCAACTTCATGCAGTTTAGCTGACTCAGCTACATTTCTTGTACCAATTACATTATTTTTTACCGCTTCAACAGGATTATACTCCATTAGTGGAACATGCTTATGTGCAGCTGCATGATAGACAATATCAGGGTGATACATTTCCATAATCATATCAATTCTAGGACGATCTTGCACATCAGCAATAATTGGAATAATCTCCGTTTCTTTATTTCTATATTTATTCTGCAATTCTCTATTAATTAAATAGATGGAGTTTTCCCCATGCCCTAATAAGAGCAATTTTTTTGGATTAAAACGCATTACTTGTCGACAAATTTCGGAACCTATTGATCCACCCGCACCTGTTACCAATATTACTTTGTTCGTAATTTTCTCTTTGATTTGTTCAATATCCAATTTTACTTCTTCTCGACCAAGCAAATCTACTACATCTATATCCTTTAACTTAGAGAAATTTACTTTACCTTCAGCTATCTCTTCCATTGAAGGCATGATATTCAGTTTAATCCCTAGAGATTGAGACAAATCAAACAATTCATTCAATCTATGTTTTGAAATTGAGGGGATTGCAACAGTAAGCATATCAACCTCGTTTTCTTTTATTAATTTATTAAGGTCAGAAGTTGTCCCCAAAACCTTAATACCATTTAAATATGTACCGACTTTATTCACATCATCATCAATTATTCCTGAAATTTTTACTTTTTCAGTATTTTTCGTTGATAGCAGACTATTTATTAAGACTCTACCGCCTTCACCCGCACCCATAATAAGGATGTTATGAGTATATCTTGTCTTGTTTCTTTGTCTTAATTCAACAATCAGGCGCCACACCAGACGAGTTGCTACAATTAAAAAAGTCATCAAAATAAATTGAAAAGCCAACAGTCTTCTATGTTCAAATAATGGTATAAAGAGACTTGATATATATTCAATCAACGTTGTACAAAAGGTTGCTGCCGTAATTGCGTTTATCTCTCTGAGATTCGTATATCGATTAATTCTAGTGAATACTTTAAATATACTTCCAAATATAAGATAAAGTATAACTGAAGTGATCGTTAGCATAAGGTATTCTTTTTCAAAAAATACAGAAAAAGGCTGCAGAAAAAGCAAACTTCCTACAGCAGATATCCCAACTAAAATCGAATCTAATATCACTAATATTGCAATTTTTCTTTTTCTAGACAAATAAAACACTTTATACACCCCTAAATTGTAAACATTCTTCTATGTTTTTTACAAATTCTAAGTTCCCTCTTCATAAATTTGACCATATCAATAGATTACCATTTACATGTTGACATATCAAGATTTTGTTTACAATAATTTTCATAAAATAACTATTCATCTATTTTGTTTTAAGATAAACTAAGCTTTATTAAAGCTTAAACGTACAAAATATAATGTTACATTTTTATTACAATATGTTAACTTCTTGACACATCTCTATGAAGAGCAATCCTAAATCATTATATAAGAATCTCCCCAAAATATATTGGGGGAGAATTTTTATACAAAAAAAGAGCGAACTTCCCAAACACATTTTGAAAGGTAGATCAAGGACGAAAATCTTATGACAAATTGAACAATTAATAAAAAATTAAGAAAATCCGAATAATCAACTTGATTATTAATCAAATCAATGCTGAATATGCGGATTATTTTAAGAATCATTTTATATTAGGGACTGATGTGGCAACTCCTACTACAATACATTTTATTAAAATCAATACAGAGTGTATTCTAATCGAATTAGCACACATCAATATCTTCAATTAATATTGAATAATACAAAAGAATGATTCTATCCCCATTTCAAATAGATAGAATCATCCTCTAAATATTGTAACTACTTTTAGCAATTTTTAGGTATTAGTTTGAATGAATTCGCACATGTTTCAACTATAGTTTTAGTGATTACTCCATACTTTCGATTCCCTTCATTTTCCCAACTAGCTGTAATCAAAATAAATTGTTTATATAATTGTTGTATAACGATGTATAACAATTTTACATTTTAGTCATATGCAAAGTAATAACAATAATCATTTCGTTTTTTATTAATCTTGGTTTTCTTGATGAGTCATCATACAATGATTTGATATAGTATACTGATAGATATACATTCACTTTATCTATTCTACCTTAACAGCCCCAAACAAAAAAACTTTTCTATTTATAAAACTCTTTATACCATTCCGCAAATTTTCTAAGTCCGGCTCTCAAGCTAGTATTTGGTTTGAAATCAAAATCTTTCTCTAAAGCTGAAGTATCAGCGTATGTCACAGGCACATCACCTGGTTGCATTGGAACTAACTTTTTATGCGTCTCAAAATCATAGTCTTTGGGTAATACTTTGGCTCTAACCAATTCTTCTTGCAGTATATTAACAAAATCCAACAAATTTTCAGGCTGACTATTACCAATATTATAAACAGCATATGGCGGAACTGGTAAGCCATCTTCTCCCATTTTCTTTTCAGGAGCTCCTTGCATTACTCGAATAACACCTTCCACAATATCATCTACATAAGTAAAATCACGTTTGCAATTACCATAGTTAAAGATTTGTATCGTTTCTCCATTAATTAATTTATTTGTAAATCCAAAGTATGCCATATCTGGTCTACCTGCGGGACCATAAACTGTAAAAAATCTTAATCCAGTAGATGGAATATTGTATAGTTTACTATAAGAATGTGCCATCAATTCATTTGATTTTTTTGTTGCAGCATATAACGATACTGGATTATCCACTTTATCATCTGTAGAATAAGGGACCTTTTTATTACTTCCATATACTGAAGAAGAAGAAGCATATACTAAATGTTCTACTCCGTCCTTCTCTCCATCATAAGAATGGCGACACGCTTCCAAAATATTATAAAAGCCAATCAAATTACTCTGAATATAAGCATCAGGATTGCTAATAGAATATCTTACTCCCGCTTGTGCAGCTAAATTTACAACAATTTGAGGCTGAAATTCGTTAAAGATATCATCTATTAACTTTCTATCAGAAATATCTCCTTCTATCATCTCTACTGATTTATCGACATGATTTGATAGTTCTGATTGAATTTGCTCAACACGCCATTTTTTTAGTGAAAGATCATAATATTCATTCATATTATCAATTGAAATTATTTGAACACCCTCAACTTTTTTTAACAGCGCTAAGATTAAATTCGAACCAATAAATCCTGCACCACCAGTAATCAGTATTTTCTTATTTGTTAAATCTATTCTTTCCATAATCTATCTCTTAATCCCTTCTGAAGATATCTCTTGTATATATTTTATCCATTACATCTTCTAAACTGTTGTCAAATCGATTAGCAATGATAGCATGTGACTGTTTCTTAAATTTATCAAGATTATTCACTACTTTACTACCAAAGAAAGTTTCTCCATCGTTTAAAGTTGGCTCAAAAATGATAACTTTTGCTCCTTTTGCCTTAATTCGTTTCATAACACCTTGTATCGAACTTTGTCTAAAATTATCGGAATTACTCTTCATCGTTAAGCGATAAACACCAATAACGACTTCTTTTTCTTTATTTGGATCCCAAGAACTATTAGATTGATACGCACCAGCAATTTCAAGCACCCGTTCCGCAATAAAGTCTTTTCTAGTGCGGTTACTTTCGACAATAGCTGTCATCATATTTTGTGGGATATCTTGGAAGTTAGCCAATAGCTGCTTAGTATCTTTAGGTAAGCAATATCCCCCATATCCAAAGCTTGGATTATTGTAATGCGTACCGATACGTGGATCTAGACAGACGCCTTCAATAATTTGTTGGGTATTGAGTCCTTTTGATTCGGCATAAGTATCTAATTCGTTGAAATAAGAGACGCGTAAAGCAAGGTAAGTATTCGCAAATAATTTTACTGCTTCTGCTTCGGTAAAGCCCATAAATAGCGTCGGAATAGCTTGTTTGATGGCTCCTTGTTGTAAGAGGGCCGCAAAGATTTCAGCTTGATTGCGACTATTTTCATCGCATCCGACAATAATTCTAGATGGATATAAATTATCATATAATGCTTTTGATTCGCGTAAAAATTCTGGACTGAATAATAGATTTGCTGTCTGATATTTGGCGCGGACGCTTTGTGTATAACCTACTGGGATCGTCGATTTGATAATCATTGTAGTATCTGGATTTACCGCTAAGACCTCTTCAATGACCGACTCTACTGCCGAGGTGTCGAAATAATTCTTTTGTGGGTCATAGTTGGTTGGTGCCGCAATTACCACAAAATCAGCCTCTTGATAGGCGGATTTGCCATCAAGGGTTGCCATCAAGTTTAATTCTTTTTCGGCGAGATATTTTTCGATATAGTCATCTTGAATAGGAGATTTTCGTTGATTAATTAAATCTACTTTCGCTGGGACAATATCGACAGCCACGACTTTATGATGTTGTGCCAAAAGAGTCGCAATGGATAATCCTACATATCCTGTACCGGCTACTGCGATTTTATATTGCTTTTTAGTCGCAAGTTTGGCTAGTTTGTTTTCTCCTTGCGTGATGAATAGCTCTGTTGGATCAAAATGCAACACTTCAGAGAGGCTCTCTAGTTGCTCAATGGATGGGGTATATTCTTGATTTTCGATACGTCCAATCATCAAACGGTTAATCCCTGTTTGTTCTGATACTTGGGCTTGGGTCAAGCCAAAATCTTTGCGACGTTTTAAGATTTTTTCTGCCAATAGTTCACGAGATAATTTTTTCATATGTCTCTTCCTTTTTGCTTTACTTTGATTTAATTTTATATCATAGTTTTCACAATTTATTTCATTTTATATGATTATGATACTACAACAATCACTCAAACACAAGAAAAACCCTACCTAGTCTCTGGCAAACTAGGTAGGGCAAGGGGGAGAATATCGAAAAAAATTCACTCAGCAGCATGATTGAATCATTCGTAACAAAAATATCTACTAGTTAGATATAATATCTTTCAACTACCACTTGTTTGACACTTTCTGCTACGACAGTCGTTACTCGAGAATCAAAGACATCAGGGATGATATTCGTCGGTGTGAGTTCTTTTTCTGGAATCAAATTGGCTAGTGCTTTGGCAGCGGCTAATTGCATCTCAATCGTGATTCGACAAGCCTGTGCATCAAGTGCGCCTCTAAAAATTCCTGGAAAAGCTAAGACATTATTAATTTGATTTGGGAAATCACTTCGACCAGTACCTACGATATATGCACCTACTTCTATAGCCTCATCTGGGAAAATCTCTGGAGTAGGATTGGCCATCGCAAAAATTATCGTTCTTTTGGCCATATTGAATATCCAATGCTGTCTTAATACATTAGGACCGGACACACCGATAAACACATCAGCACTAGCTAAAGCATCTTTTAAAATTCTTTGTTCTAGTCCTTTTCCTAAATCTTGATTGCCATGAACCGGCACCGTAATCCGCACACCATCTTTGTATAAATGATGATGTGAGTCTTCTGTTCTTCGTTCAATCCAGCCATTCTTTTTCAGCAATTTCAACATTTCATTTCCCGTAAGCGGCATATTAAGAAGACTCCTTGCATATAAAAATCATCACGTATTAACACGTATGTCAATTTCTCCCATTCTCGTAGTTGGCAATCCTACGCTAATTATTACATACGCAAAAAGTCCTCAAAAGTGCGAAAAAACCTCCCAAATTTTTTGAGAGGTTCCGCATGATTATTGATTTAAATTATCATAAAGGTCTGGATGATAGACACCTTCTGCGATTAACTGGGCAAAACTAGCTTTCACTGGTTCAACATCTTCGCGGTAAGTCATGCCATACCAGGTGTCTTCACTCTTGATGACTTTGACTTGAATTTCATCTTTGGCTAATAATTCTCCCACCAAGATTGGTAATAGGTATTCGCTACCCATTGGATCTTGGGGCACTTCCTTTTCAAAGAATGCTTCAAATCCCTTTTCTAATACTGGGATGAAGTCAGGTGTTAAGCCCCACATATTCATTGATACCAAAGATTCTACATCTAGCGCGCGACCGTTTGATTCGGCACCGTCTGCTGTTTTGACGATATTTTTCGTTTCTACGACATCGCTTAAGTAGCCGTCTTTCATATGACAAATACCACGAGTTACGCCACCATTGTCTGATAAGGTATTTTTCAAGATAAAGCCTGCCATGCAATAAGTTGGGTTTTCTTGGACTAAGTAATCGTGCAATTGTTGATAAATTTCTTGACCATAGTAATCATCGGCGTTGATGACCACAAATGGCTCAGTCAAGTGTTCTTTTGCAGCTAATACAGCTTGGCCAGTTCCCCATGGTTTCTTACGTCCTTCAGGTAATTTTCCTGGGATATCCACTAATTCTTGATAAGCATAAGCCACTTTCACTTGATGCTTAGCACAGATTTTTTCAATGCGATCCCCGATAACTTCTTTAAATTCTTTGGCAATTTCTTTTCTGATGATAAAGACAATTTTAGTAAAACCTGCTTTAATCGCATCATGAATACTGTAATCCATTATAATATGTTTATTTTCATCGACGGTTTCTAGTTGTTTGATACCCCCGCCAAAACGACTGCCAATCCCTGCAGCCATAATCACTAGTGTAGTATCCATCACTTCAACTCCTAACTTAGATATGCTTAATAAGTATAACATAAGTAAGCGCTAAAAACTATGGTGATTTGCTATATTTCAATATCAGAACCATTATTTTTTAGGCGTTGATTGCATAAATAAGATACTGATTATTTCCATCGGTATTCAGGATAACTATTTTCCCATGGCTTTTCATTTTTTATTTTTGCTTGTGTGGAAAGTGAAATTGCATTTTTTCTTTTCGCTCATGATCATAGACAACTAAAGCGATAGAGTCATCTGTTAAACGATAATATTGATAACTGAAGCGACTATCATTTGCTAAAGGCTCCTGTAATAAGATTTTTTTGGCATATTCTTTTAGTTCCATGTTATCCCTCGTGTTTTAAGTGTTCGTGTCATCCTTGCTGTTATGTGGCTGATAGACTGTTATCTAAATTCAAGTTTTTTCGTGAAAAAGCCTTGCACGTTATCTCAAAATCTGATACAATCAATTCTGTTGTTAAGCTTCTGTCATAGTAGCTCAGCTGGATAGAGCATTCGCCTTCTAAGCGAACGGTCGGGGGTTCGAATCCCTCCTGTGACGCTAACACATCCCTCTGGTTGATTTCCAGGGGGCTTTTTTGTTTTTTCAAATTTAAATAAACAGCCACACCATCCATTGTGACTGTTTAAAACATTTATTTTGTTAAATCGATTTTTTTACCTATTGTATAGATAATCACTGATCCAATGGCCATCGCAATAAATTCACCGACACCAATTGTTAACCAGCTATAGAAAAATGGTAAGCCCGCAACAAAGGTTAATTCAGCGGCGATTGTAAACATAGAAACGGCACAAATAATGGTACTTACTGCCATTTTTTGTTTCATAGATTTCATATTTTCAGTGACTTTCACGTTAATTAACAACACGAAAAGCGTAGAAAGCGTGCCGACCACTAAATCAATGGGTCCAACTTGTGAAAATAAATTTGAAATAAATACGCCGACTGTGACCGCCCAGATATAGCGTTTATTGTATAGTGGTAAAAAGTTAAACATTTCAGCGATGCGTACTTGAATAGCGCCATAACTAAATGGTGCCAGTACTACGGTGAGGGCGACATATAAAGCCGCGACAATTGCAGATTTTGCCAATTCGAGCGTTTTGCTGTTGGCGATTGTTTGGGGTTTTTCTTGATGCATAAATAAACTCTCCTTTGCAAGATTCATCATCTTGGTAATAAGCTGCGACTAAAGGATGGAAGTTTCGCAGTGTGGTCATCCACGAATGCTATCTTATCACAATCTCTAAAAATTGCAAGGGGCAGATGTAGCGTCTATCTACACACAGCTTTGAATATCCAGTTTCACAAATACAAAAAATCTTTCCAACATTATCGCTGGAAAGACGCTACATTCCGAAAACATCTATTCATTTTTAAGCAGGTGTTGCGCATGGACAATCGTTTGTCTAGTTCCTTTCTTCAACCTCGTCTATCATTTGTTGGATTTCTTCATCGGTACGGTCGTCTTTAAATGCACTTTTAACAAATTGAAAAATAAAACTAGGGGCAGCATTATTCGCTTTAAATGCAATAATAATATTTCTCGCATTTCGATTTCTTTTTTCTATTCTTCCTTCTTTAATTCCAATTAAGCGCTCATCTTTAAGTTTTGTTTCATAGTCCATTAGTTCTCGCCTTTTTTCTGGTTCTTGGTTATAATAATCAATTTCCTTCATTAATTTGCTTGCTAGGGGATTGGTTTGATTTGTTTTTTGATTCATCACATCAATAATTCCTGCCAAATCACTTGATACTTCACCTTTCGTACCTTTGGCGTTGATAAAAAGCATGTACGATCGCGTATTTAAGCGTAAATCTCAGGTATTGCCTTATTACGATATTAATCCAGCTGCTATTTTTTCAAACCAATCTTCGCCAAGCTTATCAATTAAGAGCTTTTTCTCGATAAATCTAATATTTTTTCTTGTTACTTCTTGTTCTTTTATTTCTATGTCTCCTATTAACTCTTCTATTGTATTAACTTTCACTAAACCAGTTAAAGCCGCAAGATAAAAACTTAAGGTTGGGCATTGCAAATTTTTAATAACTTCCTGCAAATCTAGAGCTAAGTTTGATTTCTTCCATAGCGCTTTACTATATAACCAATTAATTGCATGGTCTTTTTGTGAACTGTATGCAATTTTTGGAATTTATTTTTCCCTCTTCTTCTTAAAACAGACAAACCCTTGTGTTGTATCATAGACGCCTATATTTGGATGATCAGTCTCTAAGATTTTTTTTAATTGCACTCTTTACATGATTATTCTCTTCACCTAATAAATCTAACATTTCCATAATTTTCAATCTCCCTTTCAAATTAATTCTTATTTATGAACTTGTTCGAATCGTGCTGAACATGTTCGAAGTTTCTTCAAAAGTATTACAATTTTCATTATTAAGGCTTATATTTTAGATAGTAAATTTACTAGTAGTTGAAAGCGTATAACTCATGAGCATCTCAAAAGCGTTTAAACAATAACCAAAAAATAATTGAGGATAATAATCTTGATAAGAATAGGCTGAATTTGTACTGGTTGTAATAGAAAGTGTAGTTGCATGAAACAGATGAGAATCCGCATTTCCAACAAACGAGATAGAGTCTAAACCATTTTGTTGTGAGATTTCAGCCAATTCAACTAATCTTTTTGTCTCACCTGAATTAGAAACAAACCAAATGAAGCTATTTTCGCAATTAGTAGGTCTCAACAATTGTAAATGGCTAGTAGATGTAGCCCGAAATCCGTTTAAATTAAGCGAATCAGACATATAATTCGCAATATGGGTTGACATTCCTGAACTCAAAATCATAATATGACTTTCTTTATGCTTTCGTAATAGTTCACGAAATTGATTACCATATTGTTCAATTACTTTATTTTGTTGAAGCGAAAAAGTTAAATTTTTAGCGCCAATCATATAATAAAGTAACTCACTATATCCTGATAGGCCCATTTTCTTACACATTGCAACGATAGAAGACGGTGAAGCATAATTTTTCTGAGCAACTTCTCGAATACCGAGTTTTTCTTTATCTCGAGACTGATCAATATAGTACAAAATACTTCTCTCGTTTTCAGTTAATTGGAATTTCTCACATAGACGTTCTATATCCATTTTTATCCTCTATTCATTTATAAACTTAACTTACAAGGAGATTATATCATGACAGAAGAATTTATTACAGACCCCTGGGCACGTACAAAAACAAGAAACGGTTTAAATGGTGATGAAGTTATTTCTGCACTTCAAAAAAGTATTCGCCGTGGTAAAGAAAGAGATGCATGTGAATTTGCATATGAAATGTATATTACTTCACCACAATTTGAAGAAAAATTATGGCGCAGACTGCTAGCTATCTCTGTTGAAGATATTGGCATGGGAAATACAAATGCACCAATCTTCATTCATTCATTAAATCAGATGCGAAAAGAATTTCAATATAATGAAGCAGATCGTGCAATGTTCTTTGTTCATGCCATTCGCTATCTATGCCAGTCTGAAAAAGATCGTTCCTCAGATTTATTAAAAAATATTGTCATTAAAAACTTTGCAATGGGTTATGTCCCTGAAATACCTGATATCGCCTTCGATAAACATACAACTCGTGGAAAGAAAATGGGCAGAGGATCTGAACATTTCTTAAATGAAGCTAGTATCGTCATTCCACAAAAGAAAGTAGACAATCATTACAAAGAAGAATATGCGGAACTATTAAAGAAATACGATCCAAATCATACTGTAGATTCTGCCTTTCAATTTAATTCATGGCAAGTTTAAGAACCTTTAGTGAGGATTGAAAAAAATGAATACAAATAATCAAACTGTTATTGATAGATTTACTACCTTTTCAAATCAAATTGCTGCAAAATTAGGTAATCAACGTCATTTAAAATCCATATCATCGGGGATGTTTTTCTGTTTACCTTTTATGGTAATTGGCGCATTCTTCTTAATTATCGCAAATCCTCCTGTTGATATAAACAATGTTAATACTGCTAGTCACAATGTGTTTATTCAATTTTTAGTCAGTTGGAAACATTGGGCTGTTGCTAATTATGATGCAATTACAACGCCTTATACTCTAACTTTTGGGATTATTGGTCTTCTATCTGCTTTTGGTATTGCTTATACATTAGCAGAAGAATACAAATTGAACGCCCCAACAAATGGATTGATTTCTGCCATCATCTACTTATTAGTGTGTACTCGAGTAAAAGATAACAATATAAATTTGGATTATTTAGGCGCAAATGGCTTGTTTGTAGCTATTATTTTGGGACTTTTAGTTGTAGAAATATCTAGATTATTTGAAAAATACAATATTAAAATTACTTTACCTGATTCTGTTCCGCCTATGGTCGCAACATTTATCAATTCATTACTTCCATTACTAACTAATATTATTATTTTTTATGGATTGAACTTACTTATCATTGCTAAATTTCACCATAACTTTCCAGAAACTGTGATGAAATTTTTAACACCTGGCGTCAATATTGCTGGGAGTTTAGGTGGATTCATCGTTATTGTAACACTGGGACAAATACTATGGTTATTCGGTGTGAACGGATCTTCTATAATCTTTCCAATTGTATTTACTCTTGGCATTGCACAAACCGGTTTGAATGCTGAACAATTTGCCCAAGGTGAACCATTAACGCATTTAATGAATCTCCAAATGTTCCGTATCTCTGTGATGGGTGGTGCTGGTAATACACTTGGCTTGGTTATTCTAATGATGATGAGTAAGAACATCGAATTTAAAACGATAGGTAGACTTTCATTGATTCCAGGTATATGTTCAATTAATGAACCAATTATTTTTGGATTGCCAATTGTATTTAATCCTATATTAGGTATTCCATTCGTCATTACACCTATTGTTTCATTGGTATTAACTTATCTTGCTGAAAAATTTAGTATCATTTCAAATGGTTATATCGTTGATCCATCATTCACTCCATTTTTTGCTCAAGCTTATTTATCATCTATGGATTGGCGAAATGTAATCTTCTACCTATTCTTAGTTGTAGTAAGTATGGTTATTTACTATCCATTCTTCAAAATTTATGAAAAAGGCCGTGAAATGAATCAAGCTACTGCATAAAAAAAGGAACCACTCTCCATTAAATACTTGCGAGGGTGGTTCTTTTTCATTGGTTGTCAATTATTAAATATTTTCAAATGTTTCTAGCACATCATTTTCTGCTTCTTTATTCCAAATACCATTATGTTTTGCTAGAATTTCACTTATTTTCTTTACTTATCTTAGTATTTTTCTTTCTAGTACAAAAACAAACCACAATGGCATCTAATCTACCTTTGTGGCTTGAAAATATCTTATTTAATCGTCCAGCCGCCATCAAAAGGAACGATGGCACCGTGAAGATAACTACTTTTTTCACTGGCTAAAAACAAAGTAAGCTCGGCGACTTCAGCAGCTTGTGCCCAACGTTTCACAGGCGTTTCCTCTGCGACCCATTTTGCCATCGCACCATCGCCTTCAAAATCAGCTGCATTCATTGGAGTTTGAATCGCACCTGGAGCAATGGCCTTAACAGAAATATGGTCTTTCCCATGATCATAAGCAAGTTGTTTGGTCAGTCCGGCAATGGCATGCTTAGAAGCTGTATAGCTCACACCGCCACCACCTGCGACAAGACTAGCAACCGAAGCCATATTGATGACCACCCCGCCACCAGCTTGTATCATTTGCGGAATAACAAGCTTACAAAAATAAAACATACTATCCAAATTCGTCCGCAATACTTGATGCCACTGATCGATTGAAGTCTCAGCTATGGTTGCATAATTATCTAGGACACCTGCTGTATTTAGCAAAATATCTACTTTACCAAAATGTTGACAGCACTTTTCTACGGCTTGTTTACAGACTTGACTATCGCTCACATCCCCTTGAAAATAAACAAAGCGAGGACTATCCGCAAGATTTTCCGGCATTTCTTGGCAATCCACCCCAAAAACTTTGGCACCATTAGCTAGAAAAATCTTCGCCTGCGCCAAACCAATGCCCGATGCTACCCCTGTGACAAGCACGACTTTTTCTTTAAATTCACTCATTTGGCATATTCCACAATTTGCCAGTCGTCAGCTAAAATATCACAAACTGTTGGGGCAAAACTTGAAAATCCTTCATCTGAGGTTTTGATTAATAAATAGGGTGTCACTGGTGATTCATCATAGGTTTGTCCTGATACTAAAGTGACATATAATTCATAGCCACTCCACCCTTGTCGAATGATTTTCGCTCCTTTTTTTAATTCTGGCAATACTTCTTCAAATGTCATATTATCCTTCCTCCGATATCCGTAATGTTGTGGCATCTATTTCATCCACTTCTTTGGTAATCAAAGCAATACCATCCCCTAAAGGTACAAGTGAAGTCGTTAAATCGGGGTGGGTATTAATCACTTGTAAAAATTCATTTAGTTTACGATGAATGGCACGTTTCCCACGAGGAATGCTTTCATAAGGATCTAAAATGGTGCCTCCTTGGAAGATATCATCCACCATCAAGACGCCTCCTTTTTTCAATAACCGTAGACACTCTGGCAAGAACTCGATGTATTTTGACTTGGCACTATCCATAAAAATAAAATCATATGGACCAGTCAATGTGGGTAAAATATCCGCCGCTTGACCTTCCAAAAGTGTGACTTTATCGGTTAAGCCAAGACGTTCGTAAGTTTTCTTAGCTTTTTCAATCATTACATCGAAGCGATCAATGGTAGTCACATGCCCATTTTCACCGACAAATTGTGCCATTAAACTAGAAGAAAAACCAATCGCACAACCAATCTCTAAAATATTTTGTGGCTTGATTTGGCCTAGTAAAAATTGCATAAAGACCACGGTTTCATGCGGAATAATGGGCACTTCTTGTTCATTGGCCTCACGTTCGACCTTGCCCAGCTCACCGGCTAAAGGTTTTTGTGCCGTTCTTAGGTATTGGACTAATTCTTTCATCACCACAGGACGGTGCATCATTTCATTTCTCAAATTATTAATTCCTTTCCTTTGATTATCAACTTCCTCCATTATAACGAACGCTGTGTTTCTTTACAACAGTCATAAACAATCCTGGGAAGCTGAGAAATGCCTAAAAAACAGACAAAGCCCTTTTATGTCAGGAAAAAACATAAAAAGGCTCTGTCAATGGCTAGTAGTATATAATTTAAATCTGAAATTACGAAAGCTGGTGGATAGCAGCCTCTAATAATTTCATCTGAAGCAGTGTTTCTTCATCTTTTACGAGTTTTTCCTTACCTAACACTAGCGTATCGTAAAGAGCCTCGTAAAAACGGCTATAATCGCCCACTTCTGAGATGACTTTTTCTTCATGGTAGTTGCCACAGTCATCTACATAAGTTAAAGTGCCATAATGCTCTGGTAAATCAATCCCAAAATCAGGATGAGTCGGCATATAAAACATCTTCAAGTGCTCTTCTTGGCGGTCTTTGGTTTCTTTCACAAACATGCCTTTTGTTCCATAGACGATGAAACTTGGGCGTGGTTTGATACGGAAATAACTTGATTTCACGGAAACTTTTAATTTCCCATAATACAAATCAAGGTCGAAGTAATCATTCATGCGGCCTTCACCAAGTAATTGACGCACTTCAGTATGCACATGATCCGGTTCACCAAAGTAGGAAATCACCTGGTCAAGCGTATGACAGGCATGCCCATATAGGAAACTTTCGGCCACTGAAAAATGGTCCACGCTTTGTGGCACTTCTGGACGGAAATAATCAAAATGCATTTCTACTTCCAATAAATCTCCTAGTTTGCCACTTTCAATCACTTTTTGTACCGTTAAAAAGTCCGAGTCAAAGCGACGATTTTGATAACATTGCACAAAAAGTCCTTTCTCATTCGCAAGGTCAAATAATTCTTGTGCCTCGTCATAACTTAATGAAAACGGCTTTTCAACTAAAACATTCTTTCCATGTAACAAACAATCTTTGGCTAATGGATAGTGTGAAGCATTCGGTGTCGTAATAATCACTAACTGAATCTCATCATCTTGGTAAACATCCTCAATATTCGTGGTATAATGTACCCCTTCAATTGGCGTCCAAGCTTGAGATAAGTGTCTGGAATAAATCGTCTTAACACGAATTATATCTTTTTGTTTTAACGCAAAGGGCATGTGATACCGATTCGTGCTCTTGCCATTACCAATGTACGCTACTGTTAACATGAAAAAAACCTCCCATTCCGAATCGCATTATAGCAAGAAAAAAGTGGTATAGACAATTCTCGTACTAGGTTTTGGCAATATCTTTCATAAATCACTAGGCAAAGATTAAATCATTGAACATTTTGTTTACTGATAATTTTTTTGTTTACTTTGTTCATTATTTCGTTTAACTCATTTCTAGCATTTTGATAAACTTTGAAATCTACACAAATAAAACATTTTACTAAATTGACAAAAAGTTTCACAAATATTTAGATAAATGAAGTTTTTATTTTTTTCTTCAGTTTGCCATATGCTATAATGAATTGACAATAATTTGAATAGGGAGAAATAATGATGTTCTTGCTCGATAAATTACAAGCAACTACCAACTTAACCGCCAATGAAGAGCGAATTGCGACTTTTATCTTGAGTCATATCGATGAAATTCCGCAAATGACCATTGAAGACTTGGCAAAAAAAACGTATACTTCCCATTCTGCCATCGTACGTCTAGCCAAAAAACTAGATTATGAAGGCTTTAAGGAATTCAAGGCAGAACTGGTCGAGATTGTTTATCGTAATCTGCATAAAATCGACAATGTCAATCCAAATTTTCCTTTTGATCCAAGTGATAATTCTGAAACCATCGCAAAGAAAATGGCTACTTTGTATACCGAGACAATCCAACGTTCAGTCGTACAGCTTGACTATCCTTTACTCGAACAAGTCGCAAAACTGCTGCTAAAAGCCAAACGTATTTTTATATTTGCTCAAGGGGATACGCAGATTCGTTGCCGCGGTTTTCAAAATAAATTGATGAAGATAAATAAATTTCCAATCATTGGTGAAGAATATGCTGATGAAGATTGGGTAGCTGCGAATGTCACTGAAGAAGATTGTGTGATGATTTTATCTTATAGCGGACGCGTGAAGCAATACGAGCGTTTTTTACAGCTTTTTCATGATAAAAAGATTCCTAGTGTGTTATTTACCGGTAATGCCCATGGTGAGTTAAATGTATTAGCTGATTACGTGCAAGTCGTTACACAAACAGAATGTGATTTTTGGAAAATTGGGACGTTCTCTTCGCAAGTAGCCTTCCAATATATTTTAGATACACTCTTCTCAATTATGTATAGCCAGAATTATCAAAAAAATGTAGTTAATTTGAAGAATAAATATCACTTATTGAAAAAAGGTTTGCTTGCCGGCGAAAACCCAGCCGAAAATGATCAGTTAAATGACTAAAAAACTCCTCCCCGTACGCTAAATGCTGTATAGGGTGGAGTTTTTTATTTACTTGTTCTGGTTTTAAGCACATCTTATAACAATACCTCCATATACCTTCGAACGATATTATCGACTCGGAATAAAAAAGAAAGCACCTTTGCGTGAGGTACTTTCTTGGGCTGTTCGATTATTTTGTTGCTTATTTCATGAAATATTGCATGAAAAGGCTGGCGATATTGAAATAAATTAACACACTGGTCAAGTCAGATAATGTTGAGATAAATGGACCACTTGCTACCGCGGGATCGAAACCGAGTTTATCCATTAACATTGGAATAAAAGTACCAGCTAGGTTAGCAACGGTAATGGCACACATCATCGCTATGCCAATGACAAAACCTAAAATCGGATTATGTTTCCAAACGGCGACTAAGGCAAAAATCACAATCCCAGTAATCAAACCGATAATTAGTCCGGTAATTAATTCGCTAATAACTGTCCATAAAAAACGACGGTCTTTATCTTCGGGCATGGCAATACGACGAACTGCAACGGCTAGTGCTTGGGTCCCTGCATTCCCAGCAGTACCAGTAATCAATGAAATAAATACGGCTAAGATACTGGCTTCACTGACTAATTCTTCGTAGCGATTAATCATAGTGGCCGTAATCATCCCTAAAAATAACAAAGCAATCAACCAAGGCAAACGACGACTGGCTGCTTTAAGGGGATTTTCGTCCACTTCTTCAACGTTAACGGCCGCCAAACCAGAGTAATCGGCAGTCGCTTCATCATCGATAACGTCAATGATATCGTCGACGGTAACAATTCCGACTAAATGATCTTCATAATCAACAACCGGCAAAGCTAAGAAGTCATAATCACGGAAAGTTTGCGCAACATCTTCTTGGTCATCACCAACATGCACACTTCGCACCCGTTCACTCATCACATCTGCAATCAACGCGTCATCATCATTAACAATCAAATCGCGTAAGGAAATAACCCCCACTAAATGGTCTTCAGCATCCACAACATAAATATAGTAAATCGTTTCGGCTACGTTGGCTTCTGATTTTAAGACATACATCGCTGAACGCACGGTTTGATTTGCGACAATCGAAACATATTCGGTTGTCATAATAGATCCGGCGGTTTCATCTTCATAATGTAATAATTCACGGATTTCACTCGCTACTTCTTTTTCCATTAAAGATAAATACATCGCCATTTGCTTTTTATCTAATGTATTTAAGATATCCACGGCATTATCGCTATACATCTCAGATAGCATGTTGGCCGCATAACTTGGACGCATCTCCGCAAGATAATCACTCATATTGTCATTATCTTCTTCCAAGACGTCAAACATATCCGCCATTTCTTTAGGAGACAGTAAAGAGTACAGCATCATTCGTTCCTCGGTTGTCAGCGATTGGTAGAATTGTCCTTGTTCATAGTAGTGCATCTCAAGAAAATCATTTCTAAATTCCTGAATCTCATTGGCAAGTAATTCTTCTTTCAAACGTTCGAAACGATTTTGTAATTCTTGTTCTAATGTTTCTTCCACTGTTCTCACCTCATTTTTCTTATATCTAGGCAACATCTTTCGTGGACAGCTAAATATTTAACTGCTCACGAAAAATTTGCATTATTTAATTGTTTGCGCTAAATCTGCCATATCTTGGGGTAGCGCTTGGGTAAAGTGTAAAGCTTCTTGCGTAAAAGGATGGGTAAATTGTAATTCGTAACAATGCAAGGCTTGACGGTTCATCGTTTCATCGACTAGACCACCATATAATTCATCGCCACGTAATGGACACCCAATTGCTGCAAAATGCACCCGAATCTGGTGGGTACGGCCGGTATGAAGCTGAATATCAACCAATGCCAGCTCTTGGTTTTGTTTTTCTAACCAGTATTCGGTCTTGGCTTGCTTACCCGAGTCATCAATTTTCCGTTTTAATAGCGAATCATAGTCTCTAGCAATTGGTAAATCAATTAATGCGTGGTTTTGTAATTGCGCGATTTCACCGGTAACTAAAGCTTGGTATCTCTTTACAAATTGCTTATTGCGTAACTGAACATCAAGTTTCGCATGGGCAAATCCGTGTTTGGCAAAGACCATCAACCCAGACGTATCGCGATCTAATCTCGTGACAACATGGATGACTTGATTGGCATAATTTTGGCGTTTGTAATAAGCTTTCACGCGGTTAGCCATCGTACCATTGGGATGATATTGTGCCGGAATACTTGCGACATTGGCAGGTTTATTGACGACCAAAAGATGCGCATCTTCATAAACAATATCAATCGGCGTCTCATCGAGCAGCACGGTTTCATGCTCGCCTTCATCAGGAATTGTAATTTGCACGACATCTTGTGCTTTGAGCTGATATAAGACGTTTTCGATTCGGCCATTAACCGCAATTTGTCCCCCTTGAAACTTAATTTTTGCTAATAAACCTTTGGAAATTCCTTGTTCTTTGAGAAAATATTTAAGTTGTTGGCCTGCTGTTTTTTCATAAATATATTGAAATTGCATTAAACCTCTCCGATAAAGGAATCACGCACACGTCGCCAAAAATGCGTATGGCGATACGAGGCGAAGTGAATCCGTTCTTTGGCTATTTTGTAAACAATACATTTGACTTGGGTCCGCTCTAAAGCCAGCTGATCAATGGTAATCGTATAATGGGTTTCATCATTGATTGCTGCCAAGTCTAATTCCACCCATTCAGTCGGCGATAAAACAATCGGCGAGCCTAATGTACGAAAGACACGATTATTCAAAGATGCAATCTCGGTTAGTTGCATCGCATTGATTCGCGGATGTAACACGGCACCACCAATACTTTTATTATAAGCGGTTGAACCAGTTGGCGTGGCGACTGATAAGCCATCCCCACGAAACTTTTCAAATAATTCATCTTTAATATAGACATCCGCCTCTAAGGTTTGAGTACTACGGCGGATAGTTGATTCATTGAGTGCGAGAAAGTGTTGACTCGGCTTGCCATTGCGATAATGAATCGTCACATCTAACAAAGGATAGCTAATGGCCTTCTCCTCTTGCGTACAAAGTGAATCCACAAGCTCATCTAACTCATAATCACGCCAATCTGTATAAAAGCCCAAATGACCGGTATGCACCCCTAAAAAGCGCACTTGATCGAGTTTATGATTATATAAGTGGAAAGCCGATAATAACGTCCCATCGCCACCTACTGAAATGACTAATTCAGGATCATCTTGGTCGAGCTGGTAATGCGCCTTTTGTAATAATTCACGTAATTTTGCTGCTACTTCTAAAGATAATGCTTTTTTATTATGAATAATCGCTACCCGCATAGTCACCCTCCTATTCTTCTTTTTCTACTGATTCTTCTGCTGTGGTTATAAAATCTTGCTCTAACTCTTGATCGAGACTACCAAAGTCAGCATGGTCTAGCTTTGTCGTTGTTTCTACTGGTCCTCGCATGCCTTGAGAAAAGAGTCGTTGTGCTTCTTGGATTTCTTCTCGGATACTTGACATTTCCTCATCCAACAAATAGGCTGCCTCGGCTGCTCTTTGTAGACGCTGGCCGATTTCTTCAGGGAACACGCCTTGATATTTATAGTTCAGTGAATGTTCAATGGTCGCCCAAAAGTTCATCGCTAAGGTACGGATTTGAATTTCCGCTAAAATTGTTTTTTCGCCATCCACCATTTGTAGCGGATATTCAATGACCAAATGATAGGAACGATAACCACTTGCTTTTTTATTTGTTATATAGTCACGCTCGATAATCACTTTCATATCTCTGCGTGCCCGTAATAATTCGACAACAGTATGGATATCTTCTACAAACTGACACATAATGCGCAGTCCAGCAATATCTGACATCTCTTCTTCTAAACGATCTAAAGGAATACCACGTAATTGCGACTTAGCTAAAATACTTTCGACTGGTTTTACTCGCCCAGTCACAAATTCTATCGGTACATGTTGCTTTTGATCTCTAAATTGTTTACGAATGCCACGTAATTTTACTTTTAATTCACTCACCGCTTGTTCATACGATGCTAAAAAATCATTCCAATTACGGTCCATCTGCACACCTACCTTTAAAAAGTCCACTCTTTTGATTATAACATACAAAAAGAATCAACCATAGTGTAAAAAAACGCAACCAAAAGAAAAATTTCACTATTTGTGTGTACTAGACGAATGACTTGCTTCTTTGTATAATTCATTTGAAGAAAGGTGGATATGATGACAGAACAAATCGAGATTGAATATAAAACATTATTAACGCATGCACAATTTGCGGTAATCAAAGCAAAATACGCGCCTGAAAAAAATGCCTTTGTGCAGGAAAATTATTATTTTGACACCCCTGATTTTCGCTTAAAGCAACTACAGTGTGGGTTACGTATCCGGACATTTGAAGAAGGTGGGGAATGTACATTGAAAACGCCCCTGAAAGATGGCTTACTCGAGACAACTGACCTCTTATCTTTGGAACAAGCGCAAACTTTACTTCAAGCCAAAACCATCTTACCTCATGGCAGTGTGGCGCAAAAATTAGTGCAACTAGGTATCCAACCAGACCAAGTTCGCTTATTAGCCGACTTAAAGACTGCCCGTATTCAAATCGACTTACCAATTGGCGAATTAGCTTTAGATGAGAGTTGGTACGGCAAAAATCATGATTATGAGCTCGAACTAGAAGTCAGTGAGGCAAGTAAGGGAAAACAAGATTTTCTTGACTTATTGGCAGAATTTGGCATTCGCTATCAGCCAGCTAAGAATAAAATCGTGCGGGCTTTTGAGGCTATTGTGTAAAGACATGCAAGCTTTTTATTTTTATTTTCAGAAAAGTTTTGTTAGAGTGAAGGTAGCTAGTAGTATTGGAGGAATATATTTTGAACGAGGTTTATCTCTTTATTAACCCTCTGGAATCTTCTTTGGCGCAATTAATGCCCTATTTTACTTATTTTCGCCAAATATATCACGAAAATGCTCGTTTACAAGTGGTTCCATTGGTTAATTTACAGATAGTGCGTGATTATTTACGCGTTCATCAATTACCTTTACATCTTGAACAGCAAAATACCACTTTCCAAGAGGCTTATCAGTTAGCTTTAGATTTTAAAGCGGCACAACTTCAAGGAAACAAATATGCACGTCAATTTTTATGTCAAATGCAAAGATGTATGGAAGATGGCTATTCTTTTGCGTTGGCTGATCAAGTTTTTCGGGAATTGTCAGCGGATTTTGAGATGTTTGCTGAAGATCGTCAGTCGGACTTATGTAAGCAGCTTTTCTTACAAGATCAACAACTAGCCTGTGAGATGAAAGTAAAAACGGTTGATACACTGACTTGCTTTAATTATCAATACGATCAAAAATATGGCTATCTGATTGAAGGCTTGGATAATATCAAACGTCTACCAGAATTTATCCAACCTGAAACAAGTGGCAAAATTACTTATTTAGATTGGCGCGCCTATAAATAAATAAAAAAGATGCACAAAACAAAAAGCTGTGCATCTTTTTTTATTCACGTTTCATGACTTTAAAGCACCTAAAGCATCTACTTAAGTGTTAAAAATTCGTTTGATTTGCGTAATGGCGTGGTCATCCATTATCACATGACCATGTTCTTCTAAAACGTCCTGTGTCAATGGCGTTAATACTCCAAATTCTCTGAAAACCGCATTTTTAGTATCGATAAATTCGCGGTCTGAGTATTCATCAGTATAATGAATGGCTAAAGCATACAAACCACCAAATTGATAAATACTTGAATTATATCCCACTGCATTCACCTTGCTTGACACTTCGATAATATCTTCAAAGTCTTCAAACATAAAGACATATTGCAACTTCTTCGCTTTTTTATTTGGCGCAGATGTTGGTAAGTGTTTTGGTGTTGCTTGGTTATCTTCTGTAGATGGCTGATTCATCTTGCCGCCTGTGACTTGATTCATCCAATCTAAAAAGCGTGGCATTCCTTCTAATTGCTCATTTGAATGCGCAGTCTTTTCATCCACTTCAAAAATTTCATCGTCATCCACGTCTTCAACGTCAAAATCATTCGCTTGTTGTAAATCGAATTCTTGCAAAAATGGTAGTTCGGAAAATTTTTCCATTGTCATATTTTTGGAGATGTACAAATCCAAACCGTCCCCTTTAGGAACCACTTGGAATGTGACAGCCTCACTACCTCTGAATTGATTATCGACGTCAACTTCTTCAAGTATGGAATAAAAGAAATTCTCAATCTCTTTATGTCCACCCAGAAGATCGACAAAAGTAAAGCCACGTTCGGCTAAATCTTCGCTACGAATGTAAACGCGAACCGTATCATCATTAATATGTTCTACTTCCATGTCGTTTACACCTCTCTTCATCTAACTATATTTTAACGTATGTACACAAAAAGTAAAGAAAAATATCTTCACATCGCCCGTCAACCCAAGGGAAACAAACCTTGAGTTAACAGTAAAAAAATCGAATATCCAGACTGATTGCTAAAACTGTCAAATCTGAATATCCGTTTCTTTGTATCATTGTTGTTGACTGTATCGTCTAAAATGGTTTATAAACCTGCCATCAATTGAGCTTGTCTTAACTCTAATTGACGGATATCGCGTGGCAAGAAGCGTCTGATTTCATCTTCATTAAATCCAACTTGCAATCTCTTTTCGTCAATCATGATTGGTCTTCTTAATAGACCAGGGTTTTCCTGAACTAATTTTAGTAAATCTTTTAAGGACAATTCATCCAAATTTACATTCAGCTTTTGAAAAACCTTTGAACGAGTTGAGATAATTTCTTCAGTGCCTTCTTCAGTCATCTGCAAAATAGCTTTCAACTCATCGATGGTCAACGGTTCAGAGAAAATATTTCGTTCAACAAAGGGAATATTATATTCTTGAAGCCATGCACGAGCTTTACGACATGAGGTACAACTCGGTGATGTATAAAGTGTTAACATCATTACCTCCCCCTTCTTCATTGCAAATAAAAACATCTACTGAAACTATTACATGTTCATTATACTCAATAATGAAGTCAATTACTAGAGCCTATTTTACGATATGTCAGTAAAAATGTTAGCAAACTTGCTTTCTTTGCCTATTCTCATAGGATTTCAGTGATATTCTTAAAGGTGCATTAAAAATTTTATCACGAGCTGTAAATCATTAAAAAAATATTGTAAGCGTTTCATAATATTATTTTATTCTTCTTGTTTTAATTACAAATTGTAAGCATATCACAAAATACATTTAAAAATTGGCACCATTTATTTCATTATTTCTAAAACAAATGATGCCAATGACGCTTCGGATGATTTATCTTTCTTTATGAAATTTGAGACTCACTTTGAATATGAATTTCACTGCGACCGTCCCCTAGTTTTTTTACTTGAATTTGGCGCGGAATTTGCTCTTTTAGTTCACGCACATGACTGATAATGCCAATCATTTGCCCCTGACCTTCTAACTGCGCCAAAGTTTGAATGGCTAATTGTAGGGTCTGTTCATCCAAAGTCCCGAAGCCTTCATCAATAAAGAGTGCTTCTATTTGAACACCGCCACTTTGCTGCTGGATAACATCGGCTAAGGATAGCGATAGAGCCAGTGATACAATAAAGCTTTCGCCACCAGATAAGGTTTGTACACGACGAATTTCACCCGTATAATCATCAAAAATCACGAGCTCTAAGCCAGTATTACTTGCAGTTCGTCCTTTTTCATCACTGATTTCTAATGTATATCTTCCTTGCGTCAACTCTTGTAACCTTTGATTAGCAAGCAATAGCACCTCTTGGAAATATACTTGCAAGCAATAATTTTCTAAGGTTAAATTCAACTCATTGGTTCCGTTCATCCCTTTAGCTAGTCGTGCATAGGCCTGCACTTCTGTCAATAACTGTTGATTTTGGGCCAATAAGGTGTCATAGCGTTTGCAAAGTTGCTGATTTTGTTCATAAATAAGCTGATCTTGGGCATACTTAGTCGATAATTCCTCAATATTTTGCTTTATGATCGATAATTGTTCTTCTAGCGGCTTGGCATCCACGCTTGGTTTTTTCATAATTTCTGCTAGTTCTTGTAAACGCGTGGTTAAATAATGCTTTTCCTCTTGATATTGTTGCCAGGTTTGTTCCATGGTAGCTAGCTGCGCTGTTTGATGCCAATATTCTGTCAAGTCGATTGCTTTGCCATGTTCAAAATCAGGATAAAATCGACTACCAAAACGCTGATCGATTTGTTGATAAATAGCGGCAACAACTTGCTGTGCTTGGTTGACAATTGCTTTTTGTTCAGATAAAGCACTTAGTAGGGACTGTTCTTGTGTTTCCAATCGAATCTTGGTATCTTGCAGATTTTTTTCTTGTTTTTGCGCTTTCTCAATTTGTTCAGATAATTGTTTGATTTCTTGCTCCACTCGTAAACTTTTATCTTGTAACGCTGGATATGTTTGTTCACCTAATCTTTCTTTCACGGTATTCAATTGACTTTCAGCTTGAAGTAATTGTTTTTGTAAAGCTTGGTTTTCTTCCTGTGCATGAGTCAAGCTGTCTTGAAGTTGTTTTTGTGCTATTTTTTCTTGAGTGATTTGTGTCTGGATTTGTTCAGAACTTGCAATAAACTCATTAAGCGTTTGACGGAATTGCTCACGAAACTGCTCGATTGAAGCTACCGTTAAGGAAGAAGCTTTTAACTCATCAACAGCAGACCAAGAAAGGTTTGCTTGCAGGTAAGTGAAGAATTCTGCTATTAACTGTGCTTGCAATTGGTTCTGTTCATCGATTTGTTGCATACATTCTGCTAATTGACCTGCGATTTCTAAGCTTTGTGTAGTTAAGGATCCTTGTTGTTTTTGACAGGTTTGTAGTTGTGTTTCTAATTGTTGCAAGGCTTGTTCATTTTCTATTAATGCTTGTTGGTCGGCTGTTGTCTCATGAGAAACACCTGGATGATCTAATGAACCACAAACTGGACAAGGCTCACCTGGTTTAAGCAAACGACGTAATCTTTCACTTAATAAGTCCACATTTATTTTTCTTTGCGCTTCAATTTGTACTAAAAGCTGTTGAAGTTTTTGAATTTCTATCTCGATTTGCTTTTGAATTTTAGGCTGTTTCTGTTGTAGCGCTTGTTGTTGCTTTAAGATTTTTTGTTTTTGTGACTCCGCATTTAACCAGTCTCGTAAATTTTCCACTTTATGAGATACTTGAGAAAACTGTTGAATTTGCTGATGAATCTGATTTAAATCAATTTCAGATTGAACAAGTATTTGATCTTTTTTAGCCAAAGCTTGTTCTGATGCTTGCAATTTGTTAAAAGCTTTTGTCGTTTTTGCTTTGAGTATGCCAAAAGCTTGCAACTTTTCTTCGTAATCTTTGGCAATTGGCAGTAATTCATCTAATTGGTATTTTTGTTGTTGCGCCAGTTGTAGCTTATGTTGCCAACTTGCTCTTAAATCTTGTTCTTGATCAAAGCGTTGCATCGCCGCTTCATTTTCTTTTTGTTGAGCTTTCGTAGTCGCTAAATTTGATGAATAGTCTTGAAATTTTTGTTGCTCTTTTTCATATTGCTCTAACTCATGCTTTTGTTGAACAAACCATTTGAGATGCTCGATTGTTTGTGATAAGTTCCTCATCTCAGGTTCATTTTCTAGTAACTGTGCTTTTCTAGCTACTAATTTTTTACCTTCTGCTTGTTGTTTGGCTAATTCCTGAACTTGTTGCAATTGTTCTTGTAACTTTGCTTGAAATTGATATTGCTCTTGAAGGGTATTTTTTTGATTCCCTAACTGCTGATTTTGTATTTTTAAATCAGCAGCAAAAAGTTCTGGCCAATTTTCCAAACTTGTTGTTGCTTGATTTTCTATTTGGGAATCAGCTTGTATAAACTGGAATTGCTCTGTTAGCTGATGTAGTTGGTCTATTTGACGATTGACAGCCTTTTCCTTTTGCTTATAATTTTCTTTCATCCAGTCAGCTAATTGACGATAAAATTGGGTATTAAAAATCGTACGCAAAATATCACTCTTACTACTGCTATTTGACAATAAAAACTCTTGAAATTTGCCTTGAGGAAGTAACATAATCTGTGAAAATTGTTCACTCGTTAAATGTAATAAAGAATCGACAAATTGGTTAACATCCTTAATAGAAGTAATATTGCGTACTAATTGTTGTTCTTCATCAAATACTTCTAAATGGACATTGTGTTCTATTTTTTTCTTTTCTCCATTCTTTTTTGGAATAAACATCCTTGGTTGACGCGTAATTTTATAGGTGTAATTTTGATGAGAAAAGGTAAATTGGACCTCCGTTTTTGCTGTTTCATCAGCAAAATGACTACGCATCTCAAGTGGTGTACGCTTATCAGACGTAACTTTTCCATAAAGGGCAAAGGTCATCGCATCTAAAATGGTGGTCTTGCCTGCGCCAGTATCGCCAGTAATCAAAAAAAGGCCATCTGCTTGCAAATCAGAAAAATCTACACATTCATCTACATACGGACCAAAATTTTTCATTTGGATTTTTTGAGGTAACATTTATGATTCATCCTTTCCGCTTACTTGATTCATCGCATCTTTTATCCAATTTTGTTGTTGTTCGGTCAACGGCTCCTCATATAATCGCACAAAAAAATCTTGAATCAATGCTTCAGGTTGATTAATTTTGGATAGAGGAATCCGTTTAGTTGCTGATGCTAGACGCTGTCTTTCTTTACGTGTCACATTGAGTAAGTATGGATATAAAGGGCGTAATTGATTCATCAGCTGCATGATGACTTCTTCATTGGATAGTGAAACGGACAAATAATCATTGGCATATTCTTTTAATTTTCCTCGCTGATATAACAAATCTTCAAAGCTTGCTTCTAAATGATAGACTTCTCGTAAAGGCTGTAGCGGAACAAAACGTGCCGCTTGCTCAAAATCATCAGCTAATAAATCCGTATTGATAATTCGTACGCCTTTTGGATCACGATATTCACCAACAGAATATTTCAATGGTGAACCACTATAGCGCACTTTTCCCTTTAAATTAGCTGTAGCAGAATGTAAATGACCAAATGCTGCATAGTCAAATACATCGAATAAATCACTGGCCACGCTTTGTAAACCACCGATTTCTAATGGTGTTTCTGACTCTTGGCGTAAACTCCCTGCCACAAATAAATGTCCGATAAAAATATGCTTTTTACTTGGATCAAAAGTCTTCTGCATTTCTTGAATAATAATTTGCAATACTTGTGACAATGAATTTGGCGCTTCTTCAACCAATCCCTCATTTTCAACAAAAAAACGTGCCTCGATTAATTCCACATAAGGAAGCAAATAAAACTGACAGTCTCCTAATGTAATTGGCGTCAAACTCTCTTTAATTGTGGTATTTAAATGAAAATGATTAGCTGCGAACCATTCTTTTCCTGTAGCTAGTCGTGTTGCGGAATCATGGTTACCACTTATCATCAATAACGGAAATTGTTCATCGATATTCCATTTTCGAAAAGTTTGATTTCCTAATTGAATCGCTTCGTTACTGGCAATTGCGCGGTCATAAATATCTCCAGTAATCATAATCGCATCAACCTTCTCTTCTTTGGCCAATTGTAGAATCTGCTCTAAGATATACGATTGATCAGGTAACATATCAAATCCATGCAACTTTTTTCCTAAATGCCAATCCGCTGTATGTAGTAATTTCACATCCATCACCTACTCTTTTTTCTTCGTTTTTAATTATAGCACTCTGTATTTTATGCGTCTATATGTTCTTGTTTGGCTTTGTTTGAAAAATTTTCTCAAAATGACGACTAAAAATCCATGGCAAGTTGCGAAAAGATTTCCACTTATTTTCTTCATTTTATGTTATATTGTTTGATAGTTAATTAAAAATAAATGAAAATCGTCAAATAATTTTGCTTGCAATTTTTATAAAGAAAGGAATTACCCATGGCTATCTATCTCATCGAAACACAGCAAAACAGTGATTCTATCTTGAAAAATCTATTAATTCAATTATTACGTCATCAAAAAGAAACGTTAATACAATATAGTCAAACTGATTTTTTATTAGCAAATCTTCCTCAATCAGAAGACGTAAATCTTTATTTTATTTCAATAAATATGGATGAAAAAGCCAAAAAACATTTACAATTCATTGAGCATATTCATCACTTAGATAATAAAGGCCAACTTGTTCTCATTACCAACAGCGACGCCAATAAAGAGACTTTGAAAGCAAAATGGCCCTCTATTATCGTTCTGAATAAAAATGAATATTTCATGCGGTTTGCTTCTAATGTTGAAATGCAGGTGAATTACTATTTTCAACGAAAGCACCAAACAGGACAAAATAGCCTCATTATCAAAGACCGGTGTCGACTCATGAAAATTCCGTTAAAAAATTTACGCTATATTGAATCTAAAAGTATGCATAAAATACGTTTTGTCGGCCCCAACTTGCAATATGAATTCTACTTGCCTTTAAATCAGGTTGAGGTGCTACATGAGGGCTTGTTACGGATTCATCGCTCTTTTATCGTCAATAAACATGCCGTAAAAGATGTTAGTCGTGGCAAGCGTATCGTTCAATTAAAAGATAATACTTTACTACCTCTTTCACGAACTTATTTTTCTAAAGTCATTGATGATTTAGAAAAAGTCTGTCAATAATTTTTGTTAATTAAGCAATTTTATTTGTCGTTTAGGAAATTCGCTTTCATTTTGTGATTTTTTAAATATAATAATACTTGTATTTTGTTTGTGGGATTTACGAAAAAGTCTTTAAAAAATTTATTCTCTTCATTTCTTTTATGTCAAACTCATCTCCCCCATTCTCAGTGAGTAGTACATTCCCTATTCATATTGACTTTTTCCTTGGTTAGTAGCAATTACCTGTTTGATGGAAGGATAGTACCAAAAAACATGTATGATTCGTAACTGTGTTCACACAAAATACACAAAGGTTGGTTATTTAATCAGTCTTTTTTTAGCCTAAAAAAGCCAAGGGTGAGATTCACCCTTGACTTTCCACTTATTTTTTCTTCTTTTCTGGAATGACGTATTTAAATTCTGGATTCGCTTCATAATCTAATTGGTTAAAAGCCCTCATTAAACGTTCATCAACCATCGCAATTCCTGCTTTATCCGATTTTTTAACATCAGAAATATCAATTGGATCACCAAAACGAATAATGACCTTTTTACGCAAAAATAATCCACCCAATGTTAATGGACCTTGATACACACAAGGCACGATACGTACTTTGGCCATTCTCGCTATGACTGTCATACCACCTTTTAGTTCTGAAGAATAGCGACTACCAGAAGGAAACATGATTAAACTCAAATCCGTATTTTTCAACAATTTCACCGGCGTCTTAATGGCACTTGGTCCGGGCTTTTGACGGTTGACTGGAAAAGCATTGGAATGGACCAAAATGAAACGAATAATTGGATTTTTAAATAGCTCTTCTTTGGCCATAAATGCAAATTTCTTCGGTCTAGCCGCTACAGCAAGGTATAACGGATCCCACCAAGTACGATGAGGCGCAACCAAGATATAATTTTCATCTTGTGGTAATTTTTCTTTATTTTGAATTTCTAAATTGCCGTTAATGACAAAGAACAATACACGACAAAAGCCTCGCATAAAACTAAAGAACATTTTTTGCTCTCCTTTTCTCTTCTTTTGTCTTTTAGTATAGCTTGTTTATTAAGTTCTTGACAAGTATTTTTTCCTTTTTCATTCCATTAATTCATAGTATAATAGCTTGTGAAAAAGATAGAACATCTCAAATAACTAGATAGGATAAAGTAACAGATATTATTGCCTATTTTTAGTATGTAAACATTTTTAAAATAACCGAGGAGTAAAAATGTCAGAAAAAATAAATTTATTACCTAACGAACGGATTGATCAATTATTTGCTGAAGATATCCAAATTATCCAAAGTCGCGAAGTTTTTTCGTTTTCATTAGATGCCGTCTTATTAGCTAATTTTCCGAATATTCCTAAACGGGGTAAGATTGTAGATTTGTGTGCAGGAAATGGTGCAGTTGGCCTTTTTGTCAGCCGTCATACCCAAGCTGAAATTATCCAAATTGAATTACAAGAGCGTCTGGCGGATATGGCTCAACGCAGTATTCACCTGAATGGCTTGTCTGATCAGATGACTGTTATTCAAGATGATTTGAAAAATGCCCCAAAATATCTTGGTCATGATGCGATAGATTTAATTTTATGCAATCCGCCTTATTTTAAAGATTTACCCACTAATCATAAAAATCCTAATGAACATCTTGCCATCGCGCGCCACGAAATTTACACCAATTTAGAGACCGTCATTCAAACCAGTGCACATCTGCTTAAAATGAACGGCCGATTATGTCTTGTTCATCGCCCTGATCGATTTTTAGAAGTGATTGAAACCATGCAACAAGCTAAGATAATGCCAAAAAGGATTCAATTCATTTATCCAAAAGAAGGCAAAGAGGCGAATATTTTATTGGTTGAAGGCATTTATCAAGGGAAAAAAGATGGGCTTAAAGTGCTGCCACCAATCTATACCTATGATACAAACGGCGAATATACTCCTACGATAAAGAAGATGCTCTATGGAATGTAAAGTACATTATTTTTACGTTTTATTATGCAAAGATGGCACGTTTTATGGTGGCTATACGACGGATTTGGCTCGCCGTTTAAATGAGCATAATCAAGGCATCGGCGCAAAATATACCAAATTATCTAAACGTCGCCCACTTCAGATGATTCATGCAGAATGTTTTGCTACAAGAAGCGAGGCCCAGAAAGCGGAGTATGCCTTTAAGCAATTGACGCGTAGACAAAAAGAAACCTATCTTCGTATACATCCTAGTGTAACATTACCTAATGGAAAGTAAAAAACTCCCACAATAAGCACCATTTTGTCGTACTTATTGTGGGAATTAATTTATTAAAATTCTTTTTCGATTTTTTGTAGGCTGTAGATACTGCGGTTTCCGTTACAAAGATAACCGATTGCACAAACGATAAAGAAGTATGGTATCGCATCAAAGCCAAATACTTCGGCACCAATAAAGATTGGCGCTAAGAAGGTATTGGTCGCACTACCAAAGACGCTCGCAAAACCAAGTGCCGCTACAAAATCCACTGGCAAGGCAAAAATCCCGGCTAAAGCAGCCCCTAATGTAGAGCCAATCGCAAACATCGGTAGTACTTCCCCACCTTGGAAACCACAAGCTAGTGTCAGTGCGGTTAAAATCATTTTTAAGAACCAGTCATAAGGATAAATGGTCCCGCCGTGAAAACTGTCCACAATCAAATTCGTCCCTAAACTTGCATAGCGTCCATCGTGAAAAACAAATAATAAAACACTAACAATAATACCAACGATACCGATTCGCCATACTGGATTAGGAAAATGATTGGTTAAAGTTAGCCGAGTTAAGCGCATCGTTCTTGAAAATAAATAACCGACTAAGCCAAAAATAATACCTAAAATAACTAAGCGTACAATTAAGAACCAAGGCAGGCGATCATCTAATACTAAGTGATAGCTAAATTTGCTTAGTCCTAAAAATTCTGAAGTAAAACTAGCGGTAAAAGAAGCAACCATCGTAGGAAGTAATACATCATAGGTTAAATGCCCTACTACTAAGACTTCCATCGCAAAAAATATCGCAGCAATAGGTGTCTGGAATAAGCCGGCAAACCCTGAAGCCATCCCGATGACGATAAAACGTTTATAATTCATGCCTTGAAATTGACGACCAAATGCATGAGCCACCGTTGCCCCAATCTGTACCGCTACCCCTTCACGACCGGCTGAACCACCAAATAAATGGGTCAACCACGTCCCGCAGATGGCAAAGGGCACTAAGCGTTTAGGCACCTTGCTGACTTCTCCATACCCAGCTTTGAAAATTAACCCAATACCTAAGTGACTGTCTTTTCCGTATTTCAATTGGATATGAACAAATAGCATACCTGCAAATCCCAAAAAAGGTAATAATAGATGTTTATGTTGATGGAAAAAGATGCTGATGTAGTCTAATACACGTCCAAATCCTGCATCCAATGCCCCAACAGATAACCCAATCAATACGCTTAAAATTAATACTAAGCCGACGTGTTTCATCTTTTCTAAAGAATACCCACGCACTCAAAACACCTCATTTTATTCAATTCTTTTTAATCTATTTTTTCACAAATGATTAGAAAACGCGCTTTCAACTATTACAGTTTTACAAACTAACCACACATGCTCATCACCATTCCAGACAAACTTATCCTTCTCGGTATCAATCAACTAAATACTCGGAAAATTCACCCTCCTGCTTAAGAAAATCTCCTTTCATCCGATTTTCTTAGCAGTAGGTAACACATGAATTTTCTCGTATTTGCCCAAGTTGATTGATATCCTTTTGCTCGTAGCAGATCGAGTCGATTTACAACCTAACATAAAAGGGATGCGATTTTCTCACATCCCATTTTCTCAGTATTACTTAGTTGCGCGTTTTACGTAAGTACCTTCAGCAGTGTTGATTTCTAAGTATTCGCCTGCTTCGATAAAGTCTGGTACGTTTACAACTAATCCAGTTTCCATAGTAGCTGGTTTACCTGAACCAGTTACAGTTGCGCCCTTGATTGATGGTTGTGTTTCTTCAACTTTTAGGACTACAGTTGTTGGTAATTGAATACCTACGACTTCAGAACCAAAGAATTGAATTTTAACTTCCATGTTTTCAAGGATATATTTCATTTCAGTTTCTACAGTTTCAGTTGGAATTTCGTATTGTTCATAAGTTTCTAAATCCATGAAATACGCTGTGTCATCCATTGTGTAAAGATATTGAACAGTTTTTGTATCAATGTGTGCACGTTCGAATTTTTCTTCAGGACGGAAAGTAGTATCATAAGTTGCACCACTACGAACGTCACGTAATTTCATACGCATCACTGTATTTCCTTTACCTGGTTTGTGATGGCTTGCTTCTAAAACTTTGATTAATTTGCCATCTTGTACAAAAGTCATACCAGCTCTTAAATCACTTGCTGAAATCATTTAAATGTCTCCTTTAATCTTTAAAATAGTTCATTCCCATTGTAGCAAAAACTTTATGATTTAGCTAGTACGATGAAATAAATTTAGGTAATTTCCATGATTTTGCCATATTTTGGCCCTAAAAAACGAATATTAACTAAAAAGTAAGGCTAAGAAATCCTCATTCGTTAAGTTATGGATATATTCACTTACCTTTATTTGTTTTAATGCTTTTTCAATCGCCTCAAAACGATATTCCTTACCAACCAAAAAGCCACTTAGCTGTTCGACTGGTTGTTGCCCAAAGAAATCACCAAAAATCTTAGCTGCAGAAATTTTGCCATGAACGACATTTAATTTCACATCGACAATCCCAACACTAGCAATGCGCGTACGTTTATTATACTCAAAGGCCGGCGCTTCTCCAAAAATCCATGCATCATTGGCATATTTTTCATCAAATAATTTTTGAATGGCTTCCCGATCAGCTTGCGTTAAGGCTAGTTCTTTGTCTTTAATCTCTGTTAGACTTTTTACGCCATACAATTCGCACAATAATTGATCACGGAAATCTTCGGTACGTTCGAATTGATATTCTGGTTTGAGATATCCTCTCACATTTGTGACATTCTTCTTCACGGATGGGGTTGCTTTTGAGGCAATTTTTTCCTTAGAGACGGTCAAAATGCGGTCTAATACGCTTAAATCCACATCGTACATTAACGTTCCATGCGAATAAGTACGATTATTTTTGCTATACATCGCATTTCCCGAAAATTTCAAACCATTAATGTACAAATCATTCCGTCCACCGCTTTGTGCTTGCGTTGCGCCCATTTTGTGAAGCGCTGCTAAAATCGGTTCGGTCACATTCTGATAATCCCCAAATTGAACCTCATCGCGTTTTTTCACAAAGCTAAAACTCATATTGCCTAAATCATCAAATACTGCGCCACCACCAGAAATACGGCGAGTAAGCGTAATGTGATTTTCACGTAAATAATTTAAATCGAGTTCCTCATAGGCATTTTGATTGCGGCCAATAATGACACAAGGTGATTGAATATAGACTAAAAATAGTGGTTCACTGACATCGGCATGATTCATTAAATATTCTTCTGTTGCTAAATTCATGCGGATATCATTGCTTTCCATAATATGATAACGCACTTAAATCCCTTCTTTCTGACAACTGTTACCTTATCACGAATAGGTAAAAATAGCGAAAAACTTGCTTAAAAAATGCTCCTTTCCTTCTTTATTAAAAGGAAAAGAGCATTGTTATATCAATATTTAGCTGCTTTACAACCTTATATTGACGGTGTTCGGCAGCTAGACATTGTGAAATTCGCCCTCCCGCTTAAGAAAATCTCCTTTCATCCGATTTTCTCAGCGGTAGGTAAACACTGCAATTTCTTCGAGGCTTTCCGAGCTGCTTCACGACCTTATTTTACATATGCGAGTCGGTAGGATACGGTGCGGCCGAATGGGAAGACTTGTAATCCATGTAGGCGTTCTGATTTAAGATAGGCCACGCTTCCTTGGTAGAATGGTAAAACGGCTGTGTCTTTTTCGACTAATTGTTTTTCCATTTCAATCAATTTATTCCAACGTTTGGCTGGATCTTTAGCTAAAGTCGTGCGGGCTTCTTCTAATCCTGTATCATATGCTTTATTCGCATAACCTGATGAATTTAGCCCACCCGTAGAATCATAGAACTCTAAGAAATTGATTGGATCGGCATAGTCTGGGGTCCAAGTACCATACACTAAATCAAATTCACTCTTGTCTTGTAAGTCTAAACGGTTTTGCAATGGTACGTTTTTAATGTCAATTTTCAAACCAGGTAAGTTTTGTTGTAACTGACCTTGTAAGAATTCCACTGTCTTTTTAGAAGTAGCTGTATCAGAAGCGAGTAATTCCAACTCGATTTCATCTTTACCTAATTCTTTTTTCGCTAATTCCCAGTTCTTTTGAGCGGCTTTTAAATCATAAGGCATTAAGTCACCAGCTTCTTTACGATAGTCTTCACCAGTTTCTGGATTTTTCGCAAAGTTAGTTGGAACAAAGCCGTTTAACGGTTGAGACCCATCAGATAAGACATTCTTTGTATAGCTCTTCTTATTAATGGCTTGTAAAATGGCTTGGCGTACATGTAAATTCCCGGTTACAGGACGTTTATGGTTTACACTGATATAACCAACCATCGCTTTAGGAACAAAGTGGGCCAATTTGTTATCCTGATTGTTTTGTGCATAAACATCGCTCAAAGTCGTATAGTCTAATTGCCCATCGGTGAACTACTCACCACTTAGCTAAACCTAACGGTTCTTAACGCTTGAAGTGGGAGCTTCTTGGGAATAGAGCATACTTGATAGCTTATTTCTTCACTAACAGCGGTTTCTCTTATTTACCAAGCTATCCCCGTAGTTCCTACGGTTTTTTGATTGTGCCTAAGCTGAAGTTTGTATTCTTAGACCTTCGATCAGTATATTGATACTAGCGTTGATATCACGGTCATGATGAGTATGACAAACAGGACAAGTCCATTCTCGAATATCGAGCGATTTCTTGCCATCTTTATGTCCGCACTCTGAACAAATCTGACTAGACGGAAATCATTTATCTACTTTGATGATTTTTCGTCCATACCAGTCAGCCTTGTATTGTAATTTAGTCACAAACTTTGACCAAGAAACATCAGAAATACTTTTAGCTAATTTATGATTTCGCAACATACCTTTTACGTTTAAGTCTTCAATACAGATAATATCGTGATTTTTGATAATTTCTGTACTTAACTTATTCAGAAAATCAGTACGTTGATTCATTACTTTTTCATGTAATCTAGCTACTTTGCGTTTTTGTTTTTGGTAATTTTTAGCTTCAAATAGATTGATACCTTTTTGTTTGGCTAATAATGCTCGTCTTGACAACTTACGTTGTTCACGTTTTAATTTCTTTTCCATTTTGGACGTGAATTTATTATTATCAATTTTTTGTCCATCTGAAAGAATCGCAAAGTCTGTAATACCTAAGTCAATACCAATGGCAGAATTGGTTTTAGGTAACTCGCTAATTTCTTCTTTACATAACAAAGAAATATAGTATTTACCGCTAGAATGCCGTGAGATTGTAGCAGATTTAATCATCCCTTTTGGTTGTCTATGAAGCTTAATTCTTATTAATGATTTCAATTTAGGAACTTTTATGAATTTACTATCAATCAAAGCAATTGTACCATTTTGATTATTCGTTGTATAACTCTGAACAGGATTTTTCTTACTTTTGAAACGTGGAAATCCAACGGATTTATCCCGAAAAAAATTCTTGTATGCTTTATCTAAATTAAGTTGGGCATTGGCTAAAGCAAGGCTATCAATTTCTTTCAAAAACGGAAATTCTTTCTTGTATTTAGCTGGTGTCGGAAAAGTCATTTTTTTAGAAGAATCATTTTTAACTTCTTCATACGCCTTTTTTCGGTCATCAAGCATTAGATTGTAGACCTTACGGACACAACCAAAAGATTTGGCAAAGAAGATTTCTTGTTCCTCTGTTGGATAGATTCTGAATTTGTATGCTTTTAGTTGTTCCATAAAGTTCACCTACTTTCTATTTATGATTGTTTCCTTGATTTTGGATATACTTCTTAATCACATCAATTGGTGCGCCACCAGTTGTCAGAAGACAAAAGCTTTTAGACCAGAACATTTCTTTCCAAAGAAATTGTTTGACTCTTGGAAAGTCACGTTTTATCAATCTTGAGCTGGCACTTTTATAGGCATTGATGAATTTTGTCAATTCTGTTTTAGGTTGAGCTTTGAACATAATATGAACGTGGTCTTTATCATGATTCCACTCCACTAAAGTAATGTGATACGATTCTGAAATTCTTTCAAAAGTAGTTTTGGCATAATCAGATATTTCATCATCAATCACTTGTCTACGATATTTCGTTACTAAAACAAGGTGGTAATAAAGAAGAAATACTGAATGATTATTTGTATCTAATTCCATGTTATATCAACTCATTTCTTGTATAGACTGATTGTAACATGGGACAAAATAAAAAGGCAATACGCCTTAGTTGTCGGTCTTCGAGTTACCAACGGTAACCCTCATACCGAACGGCATTCATCACCCACCTATAGAGGATGGGCGACTTCTGCCTAATTCTGTTAAAAGTTTCCCGCTTGTCTGTGATGAGTCAATCCCTTCTTCAATGCAAATCAAATTTACACCAAAGGATTGAACGTGTTCTAAAGAGTTTAAAATGTCGGCTGCATTTCTGCCAAAGCGAGATAGCTTATAAACTAAGATATACTCAATTTCCAGCCCGTTTTCAATATCGAATAACATTTGCTTAAATGCAGGTCTGCCATCTATAGATTTTCCGGATTTTCCAGCATCCTCATAAATATTTACAATCTCCATTTCTTCTCTATCTGCAAATCGTTTTAAGCTATTTTTCTGACCATCTAAACTAAAACCGTCAACTTGCATTTCTGTACTTACACGAGGATAAAGTACACATTTTTTCCCACTCCTATTCATAGTCATACCTCCAATAAATTATTGGAAAACATCTTTACTTAGCACTATTTATCTCATTTAAAACCTCTGCACCATGTTTTTCAATAATTTGCGAAAGCACATTGATGAAATCTTGATATGCTTTTGTTTTTGTACGAACTTCATCAGGTGTAGTGGTTGTAGCAGTATTTTCAGATATGCTGTTGATATTTTCCATTCGCAATCACCTCCAAGTGTATCGCTTATATAGATTATAAGCAGTTATTTCATTTATGAAAAGTTTGTCACCATAGTTAAAAATGCAAAACCAACCGCACTGTAAATTTATAGTGCGATTGGTTTTTGATTACATCATATTGTCGTATTTGCCACGCACCCCGACAAAGGGGATATTTTGAGTTGCTGTTGGCACAGCTATCATAGCCCCATGATACCGTAGCTCGTCCTTTCAAAAGCCACGCATACCGTAGGAACTCCCTCCGTTTTAATCGTATTGAGGGCTAAACGTATCGAAGTATCATTATCCCTTATGTGGGTCATTGCGGACGAGTGTGCCACACTCGGTCTAACAGTCCATTTATCGCTCGGGCGGTAGTATAATCACCTCCCCATACCGCTGTTATGGCGATGTCTGTTAAGTCGCTTTGCCTTTCGGCTCACATAAGTAATGTACTCAAAATATCGTATATTCAGTTGTCAAGGAACAATTATGCTGTTTGGTATATAAGAGAAAAAAACTTCCTCTTATATACCTTTAGAAAAAGAGGGGTAAACGACGTGGGTAGATTAGAAATTATTTTTCAAATACTTTTCTAAACTACATAGTCCTCTGCGGATTGCATCTTTTACGCTACTTGCTGATGTACCCTCTGCCTTGGCAATAGCTGCTTTGCTCATTCCTAAAAAGTAGTGAGCATAAATACGTTTTGCCTGCTTATCCGGCAGGGTGGCAATGGCAGCATGGAGCTGTTCGGTTGTGAGCTTACGCTCGTAAATCTCATCGGGTGAGAGGGAAACAAACAAGGCAGTATGTTCAATACCGTCACCACGGTCAAGAGAGTAGTAGGCTTTATGGTAGCGTATGCGGCTTTGGTAGGCTTGCTCTGCCTTGCGATATTCTTCAAAGATGTTAAATACCTCATCGGGAATGTCAATATATGTGTCCACAGTTATGTGGGAATAGTAATCTTTCAAGTTTATTTTTTTCATGGTTGTACCATCCTTTCAAATTTTGGTTTAGTGCGAATTTGAAAGGACGGTGGGGGTGAACGACACCGGGGGTCTATATACGCAAAAATGCCAGACTGAAATTCATAAAATCTCAATCGGGCATAGGTGTATTTGTTTCGTATTATGTAGTTTTTATTTTCGTGTTCTTGCCCGTAATCGTCCCACAATGTGGTAAGGATTTTTTTGATAAATTACCAAGTGTTAGGGCAAAAGAAAACACGGCGATACCTCCTTGGATACCGCCGTGTTCCTATCAGTCGTCATTGGTTTGTGTAAACGCAAAGAAACGGCGGCTCTGAAAATCAAAGCCACCGTTTCATAGGCGTGAAAATATGTCTGCTGTACGACGGCTTTTTTCTTTTGCCGTCGTGCGGCAGATTATTGCTTATGGAATTGTTTTTCTATCACATTACTGTTATAAGTACAACAAGTATACCAAGCACAATTCGATACCAACCAAACACCTTAAAATCATGTTTTTTGATAAAGTTCATTAGGAATTTAATTACTAAGACAGATACCGCAAATGCCACAGCCATACCGAGAACAAGAGCGAGCAGTTCTGCACTTGTAAAATCAAACCCGAATTTTAACAGCTTAAAAGCACTTGCTCCAAGCATAGTAGGTACTGCGAGGAAAAAAGTAAACTCTGCTGCTGCCACTCGTGAAACTCCTATGAGTAAAGCACCTATAATCGTTGCTCCCGACCGTGATGTGCCGGGTATAAGTGATAACACTTGAAATGCCCCTATCAAGATTGCTGTTTTATAGCTGATGTCAGAAAGTGCCATAGTAGTAGGAGTACGCTTTTTATTCCAATTTTCTATGAGAATGAATAACAAACCATAAAAGATTAACATGATTGAAATCACAATGGGGGTTTGGAGGTAAGCATCCAAATAATCATCAAATAAAATCCCCATAATACCTGACGGTATACAAGCCACTGCAACCTTGAACCACAACGAGAAAGTATCCTTTTTAACAAGTGGCTGCGATTTATCCTTTAGCTGAAATGGAAACATCTTGTTCCAAAACATTACAACCACTGCGAGTATAGCTCCAAGTTGAATAACAACAAAAAACATTTCTTTAAATGCTTCGCTCATATTAAGTGTGATAAATTTGTCCGCAAGAATCATATGTCCTGTGCTGCTGATAGGTAGCCACTCAGTAATACCCTCAACAATTCCAAGAAAAATAACTTTTAAAATTTCTATAAAATCAAGTACCATTATTTCAAATCCTCCTTTTTAAAATGATGAAAGGTCATAAGAAAACCAACTGCTGATACAAGAATAATAATAGATACAGACAGCAGTGTAGGATAGCCGGTACTCTGAAGTTTACCCTGCACCAAGAAATAGGTGGCTGTCCACGGATACAACGCTCCCCATTCTTGATTTGAAAGTGCGGCACTTCCCATGACAATCACGGCAGAGCCAATCATCGGGGCGACAAATCCTTTTGTTTTCATAGCAACAAACACAAAAGGAGAAACTGTTAAAAACATCAGGATACTGCCAAACAAAAACTTGGGGAGCCATACTATTGCCACTAGTAAGCTATATCCCTCCAATGTAAAGACAGCGTGATATAGCCCACAAGCGATAAATATACCTGCCCATGTTACAAGGGTGAGCATAACAATCCAAAGAAGCAGGGTGCAAAATTTTCCAATTAATAGTTTTGTCCTTGAAATGGGTATGGGCAATATGGTTTTGAGTGTGCTTTCTGTGTACTCTCTGCTAAACAAGTAAGCTGCAATTGCCACATATATCATCATGTTTACCAGCAGCATGATATACAGTACACTGTCGCTGTATATGTCAGACAAGGTAAAGATAATCTCCGGCTTATCAAAATGTGTTTGCAAGGCTTCTATTAACATCAAAAGTGGGGTAGATAATACCCCTGCCACACTAATTAGCACCATTTTTGAACGCTTTAGTTTTAATAATTCACAAGAAATAAGATTAAGCAATACCGCCACCTCCAATCAGTTTAGAAAAGTAGTCCTCTAAGTTTTCCTCACTATCATCTATCCTTGTCACGAGCAGTCCATTTCGTGCAAATTCTCGATTGATTTCTCCAACACTTTGGCTAAAGTCATAAATTCTCACCGTACCGTCCTGCACTGTAAAATCCGTCATGTGGTAGTGGCTTTCTAAAATCTTTCCAGCTATCTCACTGTCAGATAAATCAAATTGAATGTATTTTCGATTCCTTTTGTGAAGCTCGGATATATTCACTTCCTCTACTAAATGCCCCTCGTGCATAACGCCGATAATATCTGCTATCTGTTCAATCTCGCTTAAAACATGGCTTGAGATAAAAATGGTAATGCCATGATTGTGACTAAGTTCAGATAAAAATGAGCGTATTTCAACTATTCCAATGGGGTCAAGTCCGTTAATCGGTTCGTCAAGTATTAAAAGCTCCGGCTCGTGCATAATGGCGGCGGCAATACCAAGCCGTTGCTTCATTCCGAGGGAATAATCGGAAAAGACTTTTCTTTTCTCCTTATGCAGCCCCACAACTTCAAGCGCTTTTTCTACTCCACTTTTAGATACTCCCCCTCGCAGTTTAGCGAGAATTTGCAAATTCTCATACCCTGTTAAATTACTGTAAAATCCCGGTGTTTCGATAATAGAGCCTACTTTGCTATAAAGGGTATGGATATTTTCCTTATAGTTTGTGCCAAACAAGCGTACCGTTCCATCCGTTGGGAGAGTAAGCTGCAACATCATTTTCATTGCTGTGGTTTTGCCTGCTCCGTTTCTGCCGAGCAAACCATAAATTTTGCCCGTTGGCACATGAAGATTGACCTTATCGACAACGGTGGCTGTTCCGTATCGCTTCGTAAGATTTTCTGTTTCAATGATATAATCCATATTTGATTTTCCTTTCCGTTGGTTGCTGTTCTTGTTTTCACTGACCACAATCTTATTATCACAGGAGCTATATCAAAAGCCAAGAAACCTACCGTCACATCGCCTACATCTATCATGTCAACATGAAAAAAAGACCCGACACTTATCGTGTCAGAGCCTATTTCAAGGGATTTATATCGTTTTTACTTTGTTCCGTTCTGCTTAATCCAAACAACTATTTTTGCGACAAACAGCAGAAACATAAGTGCTGTTATATATGGTTCTCTTGCTGCTGCTAAGAAACAGATAGCCAAAGCAGTGAGTCCAAGGGAGCATTTTGTAGCAATGCCGCCCCATGTTTCTTTATCTAAATGGGTAAGTATTATTTTAGCAATCCCTATTACAATCAAGGCGGCAAAAGCACTCCAGTAGACTGCAAGATTGAATGGTGTGGTGGCTGTAAATGATAGTAGATTGACCGCATAAACATAACCGCCAACAGAGTTTCCATATAACGGAAGAAATATAAACGCAACTGCCATCATATCCAATATTCCATAAATATAGTTGTAAATCTTTTTCAAGTTGGAACGATTTTCAGTTTCGGCAAGTGTAATCAGTTCTTCGCCCGATAGTAGTTCATCTATGGTCACAGAAAAGAATTTAGAAATACACTTGAGCGACTCAATGTTAGGGTAACCCTTGCCGCTTTCCCATTTTGAAATGGCTGTTCTTGATACATATAATTGCTCCGCAAGTTGTTCCTGCGTTAAGTTCTTTCCAGTCCTAAGCTGTTGTAGCTTTTCATTAAATTCCATGATTCTCCTCCTGTTTGTTCCTTGTTTTCATACGTCCATCAACGGGTTTTTCTGCATCTTTTGGTATCATCCATGCACGACCAAATTTTTCAGTTCCGTCAATGCGATTTTCCTCACATAATTTTTGTATCCGTCTTTCCGATATGCCCCATTTTTCAGAAGCGGCTTTCACAGAAATGTAATCCATAATATCAACTTCCTTTCGCAAAGAGTATATAATTATTATATACGGAATGACGAATAATAGCAAGTTTCTCTCCACTAATACGAAATTATACACTACTAAACATAAAATCATACTTCGTTCAAATATCATCACCCGAAATGTACAATGATATAGGGTGATATTAAAATGTACCAAGATGAAAGAAAACTTGATTTTAAGCCGTTAGGTATAGCGATAAAAAAAGCTCGGGAAGCAAAAGGGTGGACACAGGAATATCTTGCCCAACTGGTAGACCTTACGCCACGCTCTATTATGTATATAGAGAACAGGGGGCAGCACCCAAGGCTTAACAAATTTTATCTCATTACTACCTTGCTTGACATCTCTGTAGACCAGTTCTTTTTTCCATGCAATGAAGATGGCGACAACAATCGCCGCAAACAAGTTGATGTACTGTTGAATGATATGGAAGAAAAGGAGCTTATCGTGATGGAAGCAGGACTTGTTGCTCTATATGACCGACCATCAAGCAGAGATGGAATTTGAAGATGGTGTCGATAACGTCAAGATTAGCGGTCTGAAATTCTTTACCGCAAAAGACGGACAAAACACAATCCCTGAATTGATGGCAATGTCTGGCGTGACCTATCAGAAACCTAATGAACAGATAGATTTATTGATGGTAGCAGACCCTTCTACTGATGTAATAATCGAGGAGGATGAGTGAAATGCCAAAGAAATTAGATATTTTTGTTGAGAAAGTTTTTGTTCCATTCATTAGCTCAATTTGTCTAGATAAGCGATTAGAATCACATATCAAACGCTAAAAGTATAGACTCTCACTATAAAGGTGGGGGTCTTTTTTGCGGAAACATTTTTTTACCACCCCACCCTTACACTTTGTGAGTGCTTTAATATCCTTATCAAAACCAGCGAGTTGGTTATTTTCAGTCTGTAGAAAATATTGACTACGGGTTTATTTCCACAATCGTCCGTTCAGAATTATTCATGATGCAACTTGATTCTGTTCTAGTTTCAGGCGCTCAGCCAAATGTATTGTCAAAAGAAATTGATTCGTTTAATTTTATGATTCCCATATTAGTTCAGGAACAACAAAAAATCGGTTCATTCTTTAAACAGCTAGATGACACTATCGCTCTTCATCAACGGAAATTAGATTTATTGAAAGAACAGAAAAAAGGCTTTTTACAAAAAATGTTTGCAAAGTGATTATTAATTACATAAGGAGGGTGTAGAAGTGTTGAATAAGTCTATTTTTATTTCATATGCTTGGGAAAAAGACGAGCCACTAGACAAGAAAGTTAAAAATTTTTCACAATGGTTAGCAATTTATTTGCAATCTTGGGGGTTTCGAGTCCATCTTGATGTATTGGAAAACCACCCTGGAACTAAACTTGATGAATTCATGAAGAACGGTATTGATAGTTCTCACTTTGTTATTTGTATTTGTACGCAAACTTATTTAAAAAAAATAAGCGATTCAGCAACCGGCGTATATAACGAAATAGAATTAATAAAAAAACAAGCTAAAAGTCCATTTATAATTGCCATAATTGATATCGAATCATTTACTGATCTGCCCGATTTTTTTGAAGGAAAGTATATCAGTCAATTAAAATTCGATACACCGTTTTCGCAGGAGAATAAAAAAGGACTATTTGAATTAATATCAACTATACGTGACGAACTATTTCTAAATATCAAGGTGGAAACAAAACCTGATGCTCAAGACAGAATTGAAAGGTACTATAATAGTGTTGAAAAAATAAAATTTTTGAATGATTCAGCCAATTTAATGAATTTCAAACCACAATCAGAAGGCGAAATCTCTTTTCAGTACCTACTTAACGGCGGAGACTTTAAATTAGGTATTTCACCAATGGAATTTATAACTCATTGGACAAGTGCAGGAAGTGATACAATTTACTCCTATAAAAAAGTCAATAAGATGATGAGAATTCATAACTTTGAAAATTTTGACAGAATAAATAAACCCGCTGATATTGACTTTGATAAAGTAGTTGATATTAATTGGGGTGCATCATTGAGAGAAGGAGACGGGATCGTATGGATCAATGATAAAAACTATCTAGCGATAGGTAAAATAATTCAAATTTATTTGGATTCCGAAGATGAATATAAAAGTATGGTAACTCTTGCTTATAAGATTTTAAACCCAATTGATCTGACGGACGATTTCATCGATAGCAAATAGCCTATATATTTATTGGCGCTCATAAATATATAAAACAAAAGATTCTATATTTTTACAGGGTCTATAATCAGATAATAACTCCTATAAAAAACTATTAAAACAGTCCTTTTAATCTAACTGTCAGATTAAAGGGGCTGTTTATTTATTTTAATGATATAATAACCCTAAAAGGAGGACGTTATGCCATACCATATATTTATTAATCGAGAATCTGGAAATGATAATATTTCTGTTTTTTATGATGAACCTACTTTTGTAGTTATTGCCAATAAAGACGATTTACCAGCAATTCAATTAATTGAGGAATCTCAAAAACCAGGTATATATATATTACTAGGAGATAATAAACGTTATGTAGGTCAAGCCTCTAATTCTATTTTTTCTAGGTTACAACAACACAATACAAATAAACCATGGTGGAACAAATTAATATTTTTTGGACGTGAAGATGGGCATCTATCTAAAGCACAACTAGATCTTTTAGAACGTTTAATCATTGAAAAAATGAATACTGCTAATATTGATTTAGATAATAGCACTCAAGGAAATAAAAGCTATATTGATAAATTAAGCAAATTTTCAGCTCTGTCATTATGGAATAAGATTGATAAACTATTGAATGATGTTGCCAATATCGATTTATTTGATTCAGAACACATTCAAACTGAAGATAATAGTGACAACTCAACTCTAAATAGTCATATATCAATCATATTTGGAGAATCATTATATACTGGGAAATCATATAGAGATGTATTTACGCAATTAGTTTCTAATTTAGTATTATCCGCAGAGTTGGATAAATTGATTCCTTTAATGAGTCCTAATGAACCCACTACAGTACAAATACTTGGCAATAGAGAACATATATCAGCTAAAGGGGCGAAGTTGACTAAACCAATAGAACTAACTAAATACCATATGTATGTTAATTTTTCAAAAATAGGCTTATACAATCAAATCAAAAAATTAGCTGAACTGACTGGGAAAAAAGTTATATTTGAAAGGTGGTAATTCATATGGTTCAACAGATTGTTTTACCTATCAAAGATTCAAATATCTTAAAAATGGTTCAAGATACACTCCTTGATAGCTTTCATGCTGGACGTCGTAACTATACGATATTCCAAGTGGGGAAAGCCACTCTCTTAAGGGTAAGTGATGTCATGAAACTTAAAAAATCAGATGTCTTTAATCCTGATGGAACGGTTAAACAAACCGCTTTTATTCATGATCAAAAAACAGGAAAAGCGAATACGTTATATTTGAAACCAGTACAACAAGATTTATTAATTTATCATGATTGGCTGGTCCAACAAAATCTTAATTCTGAGTGGTTGTTTCCCTCAACGACTCACCCAGACCGTCACATCACCGAGAAGCAATTTTATAAGGTCATGGCACGTGTTGGTGATCTTTTAGGAATCAACTATCTAGGGACGCATACCATGCGTAAAACAGGCGCTTATCGTGTTTATACGCAGTCGAATTATAATATTGGTTTAGTCATGCATTTATTAAACCATTCAAGCGAAGCCATGACTTTAACCTATCTTGGGTTAGATCAAGCCAGTCGAGAAACGATGTTAGACCAAATAGATTTTGGATAATGTTTTTTATTTAAAAAGAGGGACAATCATTATGTTAAAAAATTAGGTTCTGTTGCAAAGTTTTCCAAAAAATCTATTTTAGTTTAAAATTGAGAAAAAAGACAGAGAGGACAGAGTAATGAATCATTTTGGTGAGCCGAAAGCAATTGTGACCGATAAAGCACCTTCTCTTGGCTCCGCCTTTAGAAAGTTACAGAGTGTGGGTTTATATACTAAGACAGAGCACCGAACTGTGAAGTATCTTAACAATTTAATAGAACAAGACCATCGACCTATTAAACGACGAAATAAATTTTATCAAAGTCTCCGTACAGCCTCTTCCACGATTAAGGGCATGGAGACCATTCGAGGAATATATAAAAAGAACCGAAGAAATGGAACGCTCTTCGGCTTTTCGGTGTCTACTGAAATCAAGGTATTAATGGGAATAACAGCCTAAGATATTTGGAGTTCAGAGAGGGCGCGTTTGATTTTCAAACTTCGCAACAGAACCCTTTAGGAAATTGAGTGAAGGTCAAGAGACCGAAAATCTCTTGACCTTCACTCAATTTCCTAAAGCAATTCGAGGTACTATCTATTCCACTAATATTATTGAATCGTTCAATAAACAGTTGAAAAGAAAAACCAAAGTTAAGGAACAATTTCCTAACGAAGAAGCCCTTGACCGTTTTCTTGTTACACAAATGGTCGCATACAATAATAAAAAAGCTGGTAGAGCACACAAAGGTTTCAAACAATGCCAAGACACATTGGATTCAATGTTTTAAGCGACTAATCAAACTGAATAAGGCTTAATTAATAAATTTACACAAACTTCTTGACACACCCAAACGAGGGAGCGTCAATAATTTTGTGTAAATGATTCTTCCCTACTGCAGATTGTTTCTAATTCTCAATCAGTTGGCTTAGCATTTGTTCAAGTTCGCCTTCGGCCTGTTGAAAGCCTTTATGACTGCGACCTAGGAATTTTTGGTTGTAAGTATCAAAAGACGAGACTAAGAAACGTTCCATCGACTCTTCGTTTTGGAACTGTTCCTTGCGGTGGCTGTATTTCTTGATTTGCTTATTAAAGGATTCAATCAAGTTCGTAGAATAAATACTCTTGCGTATGGCCAAGGGGAAATCATAGAAAGTGAGCAAGTGATCGTTCGAAAGAATCGATTCAACCACTTTTGGATAGCTGGTTTTCCATTTTTCCGCAAAAGCACCACGTGCTTCCAACGCCACCTCTTTAGATGAGGCTTGATACACCATTTTAAAATCATCACAGACTTCCTTACGATCATCGACACGCACTTTGTGACTGATATTACGGGAAACGTGTACACAACAATGTTGAAAACGAGCTTTGGGATAGAACCGACTAATCGCTCCTACCATCCCCTTTAAGCCATCCGTGATGAACAGGAGGACATTTTTCAAACCGCGCTCTTGAAGGTCCAATAAAATTTCCTCCCAAATCGTGATGGATTCAGTCGGTGCAATCGCATAGCTCAATACTTCCTTTGATCCGTCCGGGCGAATGCCAACTGCGATATGAATAGCTTCCTTGGCGACGGTTTTCCGCTTTAACGGAATATACGTTGCGTCCATATAAATAGCAGCATAACGGTCATGAAGCTCCCGCCCTTTAAACGCCGTTACCTCTTCTGTAAATGATTTTGTTATATTGGACATGGTTTGGGGCGTGTAGTGATGCCCATACATTTTCTCAATCAAGTCTGCGATTTCCGACATGGTAATACCTTTTCGGAAGAGGTGAATGACGGTCTCCTCTAACGTGTCATTCGTCCGTCTATAAGCAGGAACAGTCTGTTGCTTGAACTCACCATTGCGGTCGCGCGGAATCTGGAGATGAAGTTCCCCATACTCGGTCTTGACCGTACGGTCATAGGAGCCGTTACGAGAATTACCCGTGTTAAAACCAATGCGATCATACTTTTCGTAATCTAGGAAAGCCGTTAACTCCGTTTTGAGAAGCGTATTGACTGCTTTCTCCAAATGGACACGGAATAATTCATTCAAATCGCCTTTGTTCGCTAGAGTCTTTAGAATTTCTGTAGTAAAATCGTTCATAGGGAAGTCCTCTCTTCTGTGAATGTGTTGTGGTAACTCTATTCTACAGAAGGGACTTCCTTTTTTCTATTTACACAAAATATTTTACACTCTCAATTTTATGAAAAGATGTTATAATTAACTAAAAAATAATAGGGAGAAAACACATGTACTCAAAGAATTGGAAAAAAAAGTTAGTGATGGGTGTTATGGTAGGGTCTATTTTTGTTTTTGCAGGTTGTTCAGCTTCGACAGACAAAAGTAAAACGGCTACTTCAGAAACAAAAACTGCTGAAGTAGTAAAAAGTAAAATGAAACAAATAGAAAAAAATGTAGAGAAAATTTTAGCCGAAAAAGATAAAGATACAAAACTGTCGGAGTACAAAAAATTTGTTACTGAATCCAGTGCTTACTCTAAGTCAGATAAAACGGAGAAAAAAATTACTAATACCTATACAGAATCTATTAAGAAGATCAAAACAAATTTTAAAGAACAAGACGATAAAGACTTAAAAGAGAATACACTAGATAATCTTGAAGAAGCAACTGAAAATGATCTTTCTCAAAAAGTAAATACATTAGATGAACTCAAAAAATGGGTACAAAAAGAGAGTACTGATGTATATAGCCAAGCGGAAGTAGATTCATTAATCAAAAAAATTGACGATACAATTACCACATATAAAAACCAACTAGAGAAAATAAAAATTGATAATCAGGAGGCTACATCAACAGAGACTACAACAGAAAGTAGTGAGGTAGCTACTTTACAAGAAAATGTTTCCGAAGAACCACAAGTGGTCCACACGAATTTATTAAATTCTATTGAAGAAGCAGCTCAATATCTGGGACAAAAACTTCCACAATCGGGCGGTTCAGATGCATTTGAAAATGGGCAACAAAATTCTGATGGCTCGTTTACTTTTCATTATCAACTACATGGAGGTCCAGAAGGTATCACTTGGAATATCATTACAGTGAATAATAATGGTGAGATTATCCAAGATGATTATTTCAAAACTGTACCCAATGAAGCAACAAACAATAATGTCTCTACACTTAGTCAAGCAGCTATTTCAGAGTTAGAAGCTGCTCAACTTGCAATAGCTAAACACAATGAGTTAGGTAGACCTAATGCAACTGATGCCGGAAGAGAAACTACAGCAGACGGATATTATTTTTATTATATGGCCGATGGAACTGATCAGATGTATAAATATTTTGTAAGTAATTCTGGTCAAGTTCAAGCAGAATAACATTGAGTTATAATGATATTATCAGATGAACTGTATCATAAATTTTTAACGTGAAATGTTTGTAATATCAATTGGAGAATGGTATATGGATTTACTAAAAGATAATAACTGTTATTTTTTAGTAAATTCATACTATTTAGAAAAGAATAATTTGCTGAATACTTGTAAACTATGTGTGATACTTATCTTATATGGATATAGACTCGTGGTGCTAGTTAATTTCAGCTTATTATAAACCAACATTTTCATTTTATAAAAACGACTAAAAACAGAATTTCTGAGTAAAATTTCAAAAGTAAAAATAGTGATATTATGCTCTTGTTCCTAGATTCAATAATTAACTAGCACCACGAGTTTATAAAATTGGCAATAAAATTTTAATCATATTATTTGTTACAAAGCATCTTTTTATCAAAAAAAGTCGGGGCTGGTTGCCAATGCTGAGAAGAGTAAAATCAGCCGTCCGAATGGAACAAAATTTTTGGTTTTTTGCTTTGATAAATACGCAAAGAAATATCAATTAAAGGCGTGGGAAAAGAACTATAGTTGAAATTTCATCTACCTATCTATAATAATTCTATCTTTATTAATTAGTTTAATAACTTTTATATACTCATTTACACGTTATTTAATAAGAGACCACGGTTAAATAAAAATAGATTATATAATAAGAAGGAATTAAGAGACATTTTTAATTTATTCCGAAAAGTGAAAAATAAATTTCTAAAAAACATATCAAATTGATCGATGAAAATCTAAAAACAGATTGAAAATCTTTTCATGCAGAAGATATGAAGAAAGCTGTTGATAAGGGAGACGATTTCTCTAAATTAGCCAAAGACAATAAAGTAAAAGAAGATAGCGAAAAACGGAAAAGTGAAGCTTGATTCAACTAATACAACTATTCTGGTGACAGTCAAAGAAGCATCCTTTAAGTTGAAAGACGGCCAAATTTCTGATGTGATCACTTTCACCAATGATTCAACTTATGATCCATAAATACTATGTAATCAAAAATGGTAAAAAATTAGAATAAAGGCAACGGAATGGATAAATACAAAAAACAATTGAAAGAAATTACTACTGAAACGAAATTGAGCAACAATGAATTTCAAAATAAAGTAGTCGATAAAATATTGAAAGACGCTAATGTAAAAATTAAAGACAAAAACTTTGAAAATGCTTTGAGTACGTCGAAAGTCATTTGTGCTCACTCCTTATAATTCTTTGGTAGGAACTATTTTGAGTGTAGCACAAATGACTTTTTTAGTTGTCTAGCTTAATTTTACAATCGGCGTAAATAAAAATCTCTTCTTTTCTGAGCTATTCGTAATCAAAACAAGCAACTATTGAGTATTTGCTATCTGTTCATTCGGTAAAATAGTAAACTGATAGGTCGTATGGTTGACCTTTTCTTGACCAGGGTACAAAGCGATCGAACCGAGTTCAGGTAAATGGACTAGATCCGGAAATTCTTGTGGCTCGATGGCTAAACTATAGTTTGAATGCATATGTTTCCCGTTGATCATAAAATCAGCTTCAAAACCAGTCGTAGAAAATAATACCACACTTCTATTTGTTGTTGCTATAGACAACTGGCGTCCAGATTGTTTTTCTGAAAGACACAGCACCTTTTTTGAACGTTTCGGTGTAGTAAGAACAAAAACGTCATCAAGTCCTTCTGGATAAGCGTTGAGAATTTCTTCGATTGTATGTGGTTTCTTGAAATTGATCGGTAAATCCGCTTGAGTGATTTGTTCGCCTGTTGGTAGTTTATCTTCATCTAATACCAATAGACTTTCTGCTTGGACAGCCAGTTCATGTGTATCAATGTTACATTTACCATTCCCAGAAAGGTTGAAATAGGCATGATTGGTTGGATTGCAGATCGTCTCGACGGGACTGTTCGTTTTTGTGATCATTTCCAGGCTATTCGCAGTTAGCTGATACGTGATCGTTGCTGTGATAGGACCAGGATAATCGGAAAAAGTGTCTTGTAAATAAAAGACAACGCCGATCGACTGTGGATTTTTGAACACTTCGACATCCCAATATTGGAAAGACCATCCATTTGTTCCTCCGTGGATATGGTGGTTGCCGGCGTTTTTTTCAAGTTGATGATTTCCCCATGTAGCATTTCGGATTCTGCCTGCTACGGGACCGACTGTGGCTCCAAAGAAACTTTCATCGGGTGAACTACTCACCACTTAGCTAAACCTGACGGTTCTTAACGCTTGAAGTGGGAGCTTCTTGGGAATAGAGCATACTTGATAGCGTATTTCTTTACTAACAGCGGTTTCTCTTATTTACCAAGCTATCCCCGTAGTTCCTACGGTTCTTGATGATTGGATCTAAGCCAATCCCATAGAATGTAGTCTTAGACCTTCGGTCAGAATATTGATACTAGCATTGATATCACGATCATGATGAGTATGACAAACAGGACAAGTCCATTCTCGAATTTCAAGAGATTTCTTGCCATCTTTATGTCCGCACTCTGAACAAATCTGACTAGACGGAAACCATTTATCTACTTTGATGATTTTTCGTCCATACCAGTCAGCCTTGTATTGTAATTTAGTCACAAACTTTGACCAAGAAACATCAGAAATACTTTTAGCTAATTTATGATTTCGCAACATACCTTTTGTGTTTAAGTCTTCAATACAGATAATATCGTGATTTTTGATAATTTCTGTACTTAACTTATTCAGAAAATCAGTACGTTGATTCATTACTTTTTCATGTAATCTAGCTACTTTGCGTTTTTGTTTTTGGTAATTTTTAGCTTCAAATAGATTGATACCTTTTTGTTTGGCTAATAATGCTCGTCTTGACAACTTACGTTGTTCACGTTTTAATTTCTTTTCCATTTTGGACGTGAATTTATTATTATCAATTTTTTGTCCATCTGAAAGAATCGCAAAGTCTGTAATACCTAAGTCAATACCAATGGCAGAATTGGTTTTAGGTAACTCGCTAATTTCTTCTTTACATAACAAAGAAATATAGTATTTACCGCTAGAATGCCGTGAGATTGTAGCAGATTTAATCATCCCTTTTGGTTGTCTATGAAGCTTAATTCTTACTAATAATTTCAATTTAGGAACTTTTATGAATTTACTATCAATCAAAGCAACTGTACCATTTTGATTATTCGTTGTATAACTCTGAACAGGATTTTTCTTACTTTTGAAACGTGGAAAGCCAACAGATTTATCCCGAAAAAAATTCTTGTATGCTTTATCTAAATGAAGTTGGGCATTGGCCAAAGCGAGGCTATCGACTTCTTTCAGAAATGGAAATTCTTTCTTATATTTAGCCGGTGTTGGAAAAGTCATTTTTTTAGAAGGATCATTTTTAACTTCTTCATATGCTTTTTTTCGATCATTAAGCATCAGATTGTAGACCTTACGAACGCAGCCGAAAGTTTTGGCAAAGAAGATTTCTTGTTCCTCTGTTGGATAGATTCTGAATTTATACGCTTTTAGTCGTTCCACAAAGTTCACCTGCTTTCTATTTATGATTGTTTCCTTGATTTTGGATGTATTTCTTTATCACATCAATTGGTGCTCCACCAGTCGTCAACAGACAAAAACTTTTAGACCAAAACTGTTCTTTCCAAAGAAACTGTTTGACTCTTGGAAAATCACGTTTTATCAATCTTGAACTAGCGCTTTTATAGGCGTTGATAAATTTTGTCAATTCTGTTTTAGGATGAGCTTTGAACATAATATGAACGTGGTCTTTGTCATGATTCCACTCCACTAAAGTAATGTGATACGATTCTGAAATTCTTTCAAAAGTAGCTTTAGCATAATCAGATATGTCATCATCAATCACTTGTCTGCGATATTTCGTTACTAAAATAAGATGGTAATAAAGAAGGAAGACTGAATGGTTATTTGTATCTAATTCCATTTTATATCACTCATTTCTAATATAGACTGATTATAACATAGAACGAAATAAAAAGACAATGTACTTTATTGTCGGTCTTCGAGTTACCAACAGTAACCCTCATACCGAATAGCATTCATCACCCACCTATAGAGGATGGGCGACTTCTGCCTGAATTACGTTAAATAAGTTGACGCCTGTCGCAATTTCTTTGACGACTTGTACTTTTACTTTTTTCAACTTAACATTTTTTGCATCCCAGTATGTTGGATTTTTTTCTAAAGTCCAGCTTTCATTATTGCCATCTCAGCCTTTAATCACAAAAGGTCCGTTGCCGACAAAATTATCAGCACTCGTGCCATACGCTTTTCCCTTTTCAGAGGCAAATTTTTCTTGTTTAGGCATAAATGGTGTACCTGTCAAGATTTCTGATAAGAATGGTGCCGGTGCGACTAAATCTAATTCTAACGTTTGGTCATCAAGCGCTTTAACCCCTAATTGGTCAACAGGTAGTTCACCATTACGAATTTTTTCACCATTTTTGAAGATATCCATACGATGGCTGGAGCTAGAAGTTGTTTTAGGATCGACCACATTTTGAAAAGCATACACAAAATCTTGTGCACGAACGGGAGTCCCATCACTATATTTAGCCTCACGTAATTTGAACGTATAGGTTAAGCCATCTTCACTTACTTTGGGATCTTCTTTGGCCATTGCAAGCTCAGGATTACCATCTTTGCCTGAACGATAGAGTCCTTCTGATACTTGACCAATCATATCTGAACTGTTGACATCCGTATATTGGGCACTATCGAGTGTAGATAGTTCACCTGGTGCTGATACAGCAATCTCTTGTTGGGTTGATTTGCTTTCCTTAGTGGATGTTGCTGAATTGCCACACGCAGCTAAGAAAAGACCCGCTACAAATAATAAACTAACCACTTTTTTCATTTCATTCTTCCTTTCTTTTTATAATTGCTTAACGACATAATCAAATACTTCTTGTTCTTGCTTTAAATGCGTATAAGCAAAATCCGGATGCCATTGAACCCCTAGAATACGACGCTTTTTGTTTTCGATAGATTCAATCATCCCATCACTACATCTGCCAGTAATTTGTAATTCTTCGCCAAGTCTCTCTACGGCTTGATTATGAAAAGAATTGATTCTCCCTTGGTTGCCATAAATGGTATATAAACTGCTTGTTTTTTCTAACAGCAGGTCATGTGAAGGCTCCTCCCGAGGAATAGGATCTTGCATATGTTCGACACCGCTTAAGGGACCAATTTCTTGATACAAGGTGCCACCAAAATAAACATTTAGTAGCTGCATCCCACGACAGACCGCAAAAATCGGTTTTCTTTGTTTTAATGCTTCGGTAATTAAGGCTTGTTCAAAGTCATCGCGTGCTTTTGAATAATTACCATCTGTCTTTTGTGCTTGTCCATAAATTTCTGGTGATACATCTTGCCCACCTGCTAATACCAACTTATCAATCTGACCGACATAAGTTTCTGCATAGTCAGGATCAGTAATTGGTAATAATAGCGGAATCCCACCAGCATTTTGAACCCCTTCAATATATCCTCTTGGGGTGTAGCTGACAGGCAAATGATAAAGCGTACTACCTGGATCAAACGTTTCATTTGCTGCAATACCAATAATCGGTCTGGTCATGCGCATCATCCTTTCAAATAATTTGAGGCTATTATATCTGAGTACACTATATTTTCGCAACTAATTTGAAACTTTTCAGCGATAGCAAAATCTTATCAATTTAAACCATATTATTTAATCCAACTATTTAATATCATCTATTATGAAAATAATCCATAAAAATATTTATGATTCAATGTTTATTTTCCATTTTTATAACTATATTTTATTTACTGATAATCATATCCGTGTTATAATTATACTACTTTGTGTTTTACAGAGGTTTCCGGCGTGTACATTAACTCCTTATTAAACGCTTTTACATCATCCTATATGACACAAAGGAAACAAAAAAATCTCAGTCGGTCCCTCATCTGAAACCAACTGAGATTTTTTTACTTTTAGAAACGAAGCATATTTTCGATTATTCCTAAGATATTTGAATTTTCGATTAACACACCAAGGACGATTTTGAAAACAAAGTAGCTGACTACACTATATAGTACAACCGGAATCATCGTAATATAAAAACGATTGAAGCCCTTAGGATTGGCTATTAACCAAATATTTCCATCAAAACTATAGCGTAAAATCAATAAATATAATACACAAAGAATCAGTGCTAATTTTAAGAAAACTGAACCAAGTAAGGCAAAAACAAAAGCCACGATGCCCACTACTACTAAGACACTTAATGGTTCAAAAATTTGGTCTAAGGCATTTTTAAAGCTGGCTCCTTCTTTTTGCATAATGATTTCAAATATCCAGTAGACCAACACTAAGATAATTTGTGTTAAAAAGATAGCTAATAAGAACAACCAAAACATTGGAAAGGCCGAAATTGATGAACTACCATAGGATGAATGACCAAAACCAAACATGTTCGTAAATTGATTCATCGCTCCATAGATATCTTTTAGCATCACACCAAGCAATCTCGAGAAAGTCAATGAAAATAATAAACCAATTACAATGAAATTAATAATACCTAACGTTTTATACTTGATTTCTCCGATGGTTGGATGCAGGATGGTCGCTTTAAACTCTTCAAAATAATTCTTTGCTTGATCGATATGCGGCTTTAACGCTTCAAAATCATCTAGTTTTTCAAAATCCAATACTTTTTTGCTGTTTTCTGAAGATTGGTTGTTTGTCTCTTCTTCAGATTCTTCAGGTGTTTGTGGTGCAACTGTTGTTTGTGCTTTATCCTCATTTTCTGGATTTGACACTTCTTCATTGGCTGCTTGTTGAACGCTTTGGGTCTTTTCTTCGGATACAACTTCTTCAGACACGACTTGCTCTACTTTCTCAGCATTTGTCTCCCACTGATAACCACACTGAGGACAAACCAACGCCTCTTCTTCCACTTCTGTTTGACAATTTGGACACTTTTTCATCATTTTCCACTCCATTCTTTTGCTATCGTGTAAATATTCACGATAAATTTTATCATATTATAACACAGCCAATCATTTTGTTCAAAAAAATAAGGCAAGACAACGCTCACCTTATTAAAGATTGATTATTTATCTGAGTAGTAATAGTAGCTACTTTCATTCATTTGTTCCACACCATTGTAGATAACCCCTAAAATGCGTGCTTTAGCTTGAATTAGACGATTTTTCGCTTCTATAATAGAGTCTTTACGAGTGACACCTTCACGGATAACCACTACGGTACCATCTGTTTTAGAAGCCATAATTAAACCATCAGCCACTGTCATTACAGGTGGTAAGTCAAACACAATTAAATCAAACATTTGATATAGCTCTTCTATTACCACATTCATACGATGAGAGTTTAGCAATTCTGCTGGGTTTGGTGGTGTTGGTCCAGCTGTCATCACGGATAAATTATCTACACCAGATGGTTGAATCACTGATGAAGCAGATTGTTGGCCACTTACCAAGTTACTTAACCCCACTTCATTACTTAGTCCAAATGTTTTATGGACCGTTGCTTTACGCATATCCGCATCGACTAATAACACGCGGCGGCCAGCTTGCGCAAATACGACTGCTAAGTTTGCGGATGAAGTTGATTTTCCTTCACCAGGACCAGATGAGACCACCGCCATACTGCGTAAGGGTTGGTCCCCGGCAACTGCGAATTGCAAGTTGGTTCGAACTGTACGATATTGTTCAGAAATCGATGAATTTGGATTTAATAGCGTAATTAAGTTCACCGGATTCGTAGCTGCTGAGTTTTTCTTATCATATTTCTTTGCCATTTATATTCACCTTCCTACACACGACTTCTTGAACGACGATGTTTACTATTTCCAGAATGATGGTGAGCGCTATTTGAGGATACCATATGTCCAGATGCTCGACGTGTATTGTCTTGTAATTCTTTGGCAGATAATTGTGGAATCGTTCCTAAGATAGTTAAGCCTAATTCGTCGCGAACAAATTTTTCTGATTTTACTGTGCGGTCTAAGAATTCAACGGCAAAACTCATCCCAAAACCAACAATCATCCCTGCTAACACCCCAATAAGCAAGTTACGCGTATTGTTTGGTGAAATTGGCGTATTGTTGACTGTTGCATTTGAAATAATTGAAATTTTATCAACACTTTCTCCTAAGACTTCTTTGACAGTGTCTTTGAAGATTGTTGCAGTTGTATTGGCTAAACGTTCTGCATCTAAAGCTTTAGTAGAAGTAGCCACCAATGAGAACATCAATGAATTTTCTGACTGTACGACATCAATCGCATTATCAATTTCTTGCACAGTCATATTGATGCCATAGTTTTCTTTTAATTGATCTTTTACCTTATTTAAAATCAAATCCCCTTTAATCAGATTTTTATAAGTATTGATCATTTGTAGGTTTACATTGACATCATTTGTATTTGTGTTTTGGTTTTGTGGTAAAGTTACGACTAACTGAGCTTGTGAGCTATATTTTGGTGTTAATACAAAGAAAGTTAATCCTCCTGCTAAACCTAACCCCACAAACATACACACGATAATGGTAAAAACATGCTTTTTAATAATCGTAAAAATATCTTTTAAATCAATTGTTTCTTCGACTTCCATCAACCTATTTCCTTTCTTACATTTTTCCTGCAGCTTGCATTTGAGTCTTTACTTCTCTCACTTTATTTTCTAAAGTGTCTGATAATCCTTGATGTTTCACAGAATATAAAGTATTTACTAATTTCGCATAAGTATCTGCATTGGCGTTTTCAGCAACTTGTCCATTGACCACCATTTGATTAATCATATCTAAGGTTGTCGCTGCTTGATTGCATTCGTCTTGTGCCAAATTTAGATATCCATTTGCAAGGTTTTTCCAATTTCCTTCAGGCATTTCACTGACTTTTTGTAATAGCTCAGTGACTTTTTCAGCCTTGGTATCAAGATTGATTACCGCTTGATCATTTAATGCTTGCCAGTTCACTGCATCTGCTTGAAATAGGGCAGCGATTTGATCTTGAAGATTTGATTTATCATATGCTTGTGACACACGGCGTAATAATTCAGCTTGTTTGTCCGCAAAACTTGCATCTTCTTGTGGCAAATCTTGTTTTTTCAATTGATAACTATCCGCAGAAACCCTCATCCCATTGATTTGCGTTTTCAAGTCTGAAATTTGCTCCGTATTTGTCTCAGGATTCAATAAATCATCATTCTCATCTGTAAATAACTGATTCACTTGTTTGGTTAATTCATCCATTTTAGAGGACTGCTGTTTAATCGTTACTTGAGCACTGGCTAGTCGTTGCTCATAGTTTTTGTGCTGATAAACTTTATAACCAAACACAACAATTGACAAAGAGATGGCCGCAATAAGTAATAAGCCAAACACTTTTCCAATTTTTTTCAAATTAATCCCTCCATTAAATATTTATCTAAACCAAGAGAATTTTGATCTTCTTAATTCTCGGTAAGGTTCAAATTCGATTGGGTCGCCATTAATTAAAGCCTTGGCTACTTGTTTCATTTTATCAACTAATTCTACGCCCTGATCTTTGGCAATCGCATCATAGGCTTCTTTTAGATAAAAATTACGTTTATTGATACCATGTGCATCAGAAGCAACCATTTGGACCATTCGATTTTCGACCATTAATTTCGCTGTTTTTTGAATTTCTTTACCAAACTTACCCACATAACTCGGCGCAGTGAGTTGGGCTAAACATCCCATATCCAAAAATTCAATGAGTCGATTTGGTTCTTTGATAAATCCAGCATTGCGCTCTGGATGCACAATGACCGGAATTTTTCCTTTATCCAAAAGTTGATAGAAAATATTTTCTGCACTTTCTGGGATACTATTACTTGGAAACTCGATTAAAATATAAGTATCGTCTAAATCAGTAAATAATAGACGGTCCTTTGCCAAATCATCCATCAATAAAGTAGTTAGGCGAACTTCTTGGCCTTCTAAAACTGTTAATGGAATTTGATGCTCATCCAAGACATCTTGTAACTCGGCTACCTTTTCAATAATTTCTGATTTAGGATTAATATATTTTCCATTATTATGGTGTGGCGTACATAAGATATGGGTAATCCCTTGCTTCACCGCATAACGTGCCATATCAAGGCTGTCTTCAATCGTTTGGGCACCATCATCCACACTAGGTAAGATATGACAATGTAAATCAATCATCCGACTATCCCTCTCTCATTTTTACACATTCTTTCTCCATTATACAAAAAAATCACGCCAAAAAAAAGCATAATAACAATAATTATCATTATTTTTTTTACAATTCTTACTATATGTACAATGAAAAAGCGACTAATAAAAGGATAACAATTAAAACTTGAAAAAATCTGTAGAGAAAAAATTACATTACCCCACAGATTCATTTTTGGCAAATGGTTAATTCGCTTCTAATTGAGTTTTAAGTTCTACTTGCACACGTTGTAACTCTTCTGGGCTCACCCGTTGATAAGAAACACCATCTTGCATGAAACCTGTTCCTTGTAATTGGTCAGTCTTCACATTACTAAAAGCATCACGATAATCCAAAGCTAATTTTTGAATTTGATCTTGATTTAAATCTGTCTGCATGTTTTCTGATACGGCATCTAATAAATCGCGATATTTAGTCACACCTTCAATACTCATTACTTTCTTCCCGATAGCTGCAACAACTGCTCTTTGACGCTCTTGACGGCCATAGTCACCACGCGGATCTTCATAACGCATACGGGTATAGGCTAAGGCTTTTTCTCCATTTAATTCCACATTCCCTTTTGGAAAATGGAAATTACTATTAGTGAATTCTAAATTATTATGTACTTCTACCCCACCGACAGCATCTACAAGTTGTTCAATACCACCCATATTAATCGCTACATAGTGATTAATTGGAATGTCTAAGTATTTTTCTAACGTATCCATTGACATGGCAGCGCCACCAAAGGCATAAGCGTGATTCACTTTATCTTGAGTATTATGCCCAACGATTTCCATATATGTATCACGTGCCACACTGACGATAGTTGTTTGTTTCTTTATCGGATTTACTGTAGCTACCATAATAGAGTCAGAACGCCCATGTTCCACACGGCCTAAAGCCCCTGTATCTACCCCTAATAATAACATACTAAATGGTTGACTATTTTCAATTTGATTTTCAGAATCTGCTTTGGTTGAATTTTGGCGTTGAACTGGCTTATATGTTTTTTCGACTGTACTTGAAAAATCATGATATGCAAAAGCAAACACCCCACCTATAATAATTACTACGGCGATTATAACCCCTATTACCGTAGCTAGAATTTTCTTCCATAAAGCCATAAAATTTCCTCCTAAATCATATAGATATGACGAACAAGCCTATTTTAACAGATTTCACCTTATATTTCATCCATGATTCATCATAAATAAACTATAATTGCTAGATTGTTTGTCATTTCACGCGTTCCCTCAGACAATAAATAATATATTATCTTTTATTCTTATACTTAGCAAAAAAGAGTGAATCCAGATGGATTCACTCTTTTTTACTTGCATTAACTTAAGATACGGACTTGTACCATGCGACGTCCCCAAACTTCACATTGAGCAACTGTTGGAAAGTGCACATCGATAATATTTCCTTTAATAGCTCCACCTGTATCTAGCGCTAAAGCTACGCCATATCCCTGTACTTCTAACAAAGTTCCTAATGGAATCACACTTGGATCAACTGCAATGGCCATTGGGTTGGCACGTAAATCTGTTCCACTTGCAGTAAAGTAGCTGGCACCTGCTTCTGAATATGAGTAAGCGGTAGATTCCATCGTCAACACGCGACCACCTGCACTTCCTGAAGCATCTGGTGTCGTTGTTGTTGGCTGACTTGGAGTAACAACTTGATTTTGACTTGAAGCGCTTGTTTGTGCTTGAGATTGTTGTGCTTGTTTAGCCGCTTCTTTTGCTTCGCGTTCTTGACGGGCTTTTTCAGCAGCGATACGTTGATTTTCCACTTCTTTATCAGCAGCAATCTTAGCTAAAGCATCTTTATTATCTGCAAGTTGTTGGCGTAAATTAGCCATCTTTGTATCTAATTGTTGCACTTGAACGTCTAATTCTGCTTTATCTGTTTGCAATTTGTTTTGTGTTTGCGTTGCTTTATTATTTAAATCTTCTAATGTATCGACCGCTTGATTCAAACTAGTAAATTTTTCATTTTCAAAGTTTTGAATCAATGTCATCGCATAAATTCGTTGTAGCAATTCGCCAATATTTTTAGCAGCAAACAAAGCTTTTAAATCAACATCCGCTGCATTATTGACTTGAATTGATTGCAAACGTTTAGCAACGACTTCCTTGCGTTTTGCGATGATTTCTTGCGTATCTGTGATATCTTTTTGCGTCTTTTCTAATAACTGTTGATTATCAGCAATTTGCTTTTTTAAATCTTCCACTTGTGCATATTTATCATTGACATCTGATAATGTATTTTGAATTTGTGTACTGATTTGTTCACTTCGCTGTTGTAACTGTGCTTCTTGCTGATTCAATTGGTCCATATTATCTGCATAAACAGGTGATTGCATTAAACTTAGACCTAAACAACCAATGAGAATAGCCGATTGACGAATCCGTTTCATTGACACACATTTCAACACCTTTCTTACATTTTGACTTTTTCATTATACAAAACCTTGTGTCAAAATGTGTTGCAAATATTTTACATTTTGTTACAAGCAAGATGTAAAAGTGGGGTTTTGCGTCTTATTTTTTAAAAAATTTTAAAGAAAAGTGTGACGGAACGAATTTTTCGCCTGTTTTCGTTGTAATAATTTCGTAACAAAACTTTTAAAAAACTTTGATAAATCTTTCTAATGTTTTATCGCTTTTTTTGAAATTTCCTGAAATTTTCATTAGTTTGGTTGTTTTCCTTTTATTTTACGTTAAAATATATGTAGTAAACAAAGTTATTTCACATATATATATATAAATTGGAGGAGTTCTATGTTTCGCTTATTTCGCTATGCAAGCAATTATAAAAAAGAAGTCATTTTAGGACCGATTTTTAAATTTTTAGAAGCAGTTTTTGAACTGTTACTTCCTTTATTTATGGCCAAACTAGTTGACCAAGGAATCAGTAAGCTAAATATTCCCATTATTTGGCAAACAACACTAGAAATGATTTTGATTTCGATCATTGGCTTTATTTTTGCCATCGTTTGTCAATATTATGCTTCTGTAGCTTCTCAAGGATTAGGAACTGAGCTGAGAAATGTCTTGATGAAAAAAATCAATACGCTAAATCATCAAGAGCTAAATCATTTTGGAACTGAAAGCTTGATTACACGTCTAACCAACGATGTCACTCAAATTCAGTGGGCATTAGCTATGTTAATTCGCCTCGTCTCCAGAGCACCCTTTTTAAGTATCGGTGCAGTGATTATGGCTTTTAGTATTGATCTTCAAGCGGGATTCATCTTTTTAGCTGTCTTACCGATTTTTTGTCTACTATTATATTTCATTATGACCCGTTCTTTTCCAATGTATCAAAAAGTGCAGGAAAAATTGGATCAACTCAACCAAGCTGTGGCCCAAAACTTAAGTGGGATTCGCGTTATTCGTGCCTTTGTTCGGACAAAAGATGAAGTCGCTCAATTTAATCAAGGGGTCGACGAATTATCAGATGCTTACTTACGGGTTACCCAACTCTCTGCTTTATTATCGCCAGCAACAACCTTGGTGATGAATTTGGGGATTGTTGGTATTTTTCTTATTGGTGGACAAAAGGTCAATCTCGGACATCTACAGGCTGGGCAAGTACTTGCATTGGTCAATTATATGAATCAGATGCTACTAGCTTTAATCATTGTCGCTAATTTGGTCATTTTATATACCCGTGCGCATGCTTCTGCTAAACGGATTAATGAAGTGCTAGATGTGCCTAGCGTTCAAGAACAGATTACTGAGGACTTTCCGACCCCTAATCAAGCACCCATTTTTGCTTTTCATGATGTTGATTTTCGCTATGGTCCTAAATTTGGTTTAGCCTTAAAACAGTTAAACTTTGCCATTCAAAAAGGAGAAACCATCGGAATTATCGGAGCTACCGGAAGTGGGAAAACGAGCTTGATTTCACTTTTACCACGCTTTTATGAAATTGCCGGTGGTGTGATTCAGTATTATGGTACAGATATCCAGGCAATCGACAAACATCAATTACGTAAACAAATCGCGCTTGTCCCACAAACAAGTGTCCTCTTCAACGGGACGATTCGTGAAAATTTACAATGGGGAAAAGTCGATGCCACCGATGAACAATGTTGGCAAGCCTTAGAAATTGCTCAAGCGAAAGAATTTGTTGAGACTTTGCCTGAAGGATTAGACACGCCGATTTTTGAAGGTGGAAAGAACTTCTCCGGTGGGCAAAAGCAACGACTAACTATCGCCCGTGCCTTGATTAGTCAACGGCCAATATTAATTTTAGATGATTCATTGAGTGCACTTGATTATCAAACGGATTTGAACTTGAGACGAGCCTTACAAAAATTAGATTGTACGACCCTCATTATTTCCCAAAGAATCCGCTCTATCCAAGGAGCTGATCAAATCTTAGTCTTAGATAATGGCACCTTGGTTGGTTGCGATACCCATGAGCAGTTGTTAGCTACTTGTCCGACTTATCAAGAAATTTATCAAGCACAACAGGAGGATGAAGCATGAGACAAGGAAAAATGAATGCCCAATCAATGAGTGCTTTTATGCCTTATTTACGTCGTTTTCGTCTACAAAATTGGACGGCTTTAGCTTTAGGCATTTTGAGTGGTATCGCTAGTGTGCTACTTACCTATGCCATTGGTCAGATTATCGACTTGATGATTGGACTCGGTAAAGTAGAATTTTCCCTAATCTATCGTGCCATTGGTTTCTTCTTATTATTGGTAGTCATCAATGTGCTCGAGCAATATTTTATTCAACGTATCGGTAATCGTGTGGCCTATTTAAGTGTTGCTAACCTACGTAAAGATACCTTCTTACATCTTAATTCATTACCAGTGAGTTATTATGACCGCACACCTCATGGAAATATTATGAGTCGCTTTACTAATGATATGGATAATATTTCAGCTGCGATTCAAGCCATTTATACCCAAGTTTTCTCTGGTGGGACGATTGTAGTGATTTCACTTGGGATGATGTTTTACCTAAATGTAGGGTTAACATTGGTCGTATTAATTGCGACGCCTATTATTGTGATGAGTAGTTGGGTGGTTGCCAAACTATCACAAAAAAACTTTGTTGCCCAACAATCTATTCTAGGAGATATGTCGAGTTTTATTACCGAAATGGTCGGCAATCAGAAAATTGTTAAAGCTTTCCAACACGAAACGATAAATCAACAAAAATTTGAAGAAATGAATCAAATTCTTTACGTAAAAGGTAAAAATGCCCAATTTTCATCTGCTATTGCCAATCCACTTTCACGCTTTGTCGATCACCTGGCTTATGTAGCAGTAGGTTGTGTTGGTGGGCTATTGGCAATTAAGCATCCCGAACTTGTCAGCATCGGAACTGTTTCAAGCTTTACGATTTATTCGAGTCAATTTTCAAAACCTTTTATTGAATTGACGGGACTCACTACCCAAATTCAAAGTGCAATGGCGGGGATGGAACGCACCATTGAGTTATTGGCCCAAAAGCCATTGAAGGAAGAAGCCTCACTTACCTTACCACCTATTCAAGGAAAAGTTGAATTTCAACATGTGGATTTTCGTTATGTCCCTTCCCAACCTTTAATTGAGGATTTCAATTTTACTGCTCAACCTGGACAAACGATTGCCATTGTTGGTAAAACTGGCGCAGGTAAATCCACACTGGTGAACTTATTGATGCGTTTTTATGAAGTCAATCGTGGCAACATTTTAATTGACGGTGTGGATATTGCAAAAGTAAAACGTGATGAATTAAGAAAGAATTTTGGCATGGTGCTTCAAGATACGTGGATTTTTGATAGTACTTTACGTGAAAATCTCGTTTTTGGTCGTCCAGATGCTACGGATGAAGAAATCACTGATGCACTCAAAAAATCATTTATGTATGATTTTGTCATGCGATTACCTCAACAATTAGATACGCCTCTTGGGGAGAAGAATGTCAAAATTTCAGATGGTCAACGCCAATTGCTGACCATCGCGCGAACCATGATTTCAAACCCTCCGATGCTTATCTTAGACGAGGCCACTAGTTCTGTCGATGCTTTGACTGAAAGAAAGATACAAGATGCCTTTTTAGCAATGATGAAAGGAAAAACTAGCTTTGTTATCGCCCATCGACTCTCTACTATTCAATCTGCAGACCAAATTTTAGTGATGGATCATGGACAAATTGTCGAAATGGGCACACACCACCAATTATTGCAACAAAACGGCTACTATGCCAAACTCTATCACGCGCAATTTACACAAACACAAATTTAAACGCTATTCCTTTGCGAATGACTGATAATCATTGGCAGAGGAATTTTTCTTTTGATAAGCAAGAGGTTTACAAACAAAAAGACAATTTAAGTAAAATGTCCTATAATAAAGCTGCACCAAAAATGAAAGAATGTGTCTACATTATGCGGCCAAACAATATCGTTCCCTTTAAACAATCCACGTCTGTACCTACTAAAGAAATGGCAGATTTATTGCAAGTAGGTACCGAACTACTTTTATATCAAGCCATCCGTAATGAAACCTATCATCCTTTCTTATTTTTAGTAGATACCCTTCCTAAAGAGAAACAAAAAGAACTGCTTTCCTGCCGTCGCCAAGCTGTGACTTATTCAGCCCATCTATTTATCGAGCATCTGCGCCAATCAAATTTATTAGAAAACTACTGGCAAGAAAACCAACATATCTTCAAATCTTTGGTTGAATCAGATGGGAGCGGTGATCATGGCTGAGATTATCCCTTTTCCCAATCATTCGGCAAATGCTAGTGTTACGGCTGAATTAATGAATGATATTTTGCATACGAGTTTAGAGCTAGAAATCTACCAATCCATGCGCACGGGGCATTTTGATCGCGTGATTGTTGACTTTTATTTACTCCCTCTTAGTGAACAGGAAGCCTTAAAAAAGCGTGATCCACAAACCGTTTGCTATTATGCCGAACAAATTGCTAAAAAAATGAATCTATACAAATAACCTAGCAAAAGATGGGATGAATCTCTTGCTAGGTTGCTTTTTTTATGATAATTTTCGTTTTAATTGTTCCATTGGTAAAGCTTTACCGACAATATATAAAGTAGCGATTTGCAATGGCACAGTAATCACTAATTTCATTAAGCGAGCGGACCAGATAGCCCAGCTGTTTAATGGAATATTGTACATAATGGATAACCAAATTGGCGTTAAAATCAAAGTAAATAAGACAGTATTGGTTAAAACACAGGCAATACAACGTTTCAGTGTCACTTCTTTATTGTAGAAGTATAAACCATAAACGACACCGCCTAGAAAAGCACTAAATGTAAAGCCGATAAAGAATGGACTTTTTGCTAGTAAGCTCATCCCAACCACATCCGATAAAACACCGCCGATACCAGCCCACCAAGGACCTAAAAATAGACCCATTAAAAATGTAGCGACAAACGCAAAGGAAAACTTCACCAATTGCGTTTCGATGGCAAATTGACGACTTAAAACAATTTGAATCGCCACTAGTAGCGCTAATAACGCCATCGATTGAACTGAAATTTTGTTGTTTTTCATGTGTGCATCTCCTTAATGAGTTGCTACAAAAATTGCAGCGAATGCGAGATTAGCACCGCGAATAAAATTCTTCGTCAATGAGGCAACATCCCATCCTCAAAGCACTTAACGCACTAACCCCTACTCTATAATAAAAGGTTGTGAGAAGGGTCGCTCAGCTACAAGCAGCTAAGTTTGTCCGGAATGACAGGAAAATCCACTATGTTTTAAGATTTTCCTAGTCAGACCGGCTTAGATGCGATGTAGCTACCCTTCGAACACCGTCCAAAAGGTTGTGAAGCTACTTGGTCAGACTTCTTCTTACAACCCTACGCCCATCATATCACACTTTCTGAAAATATTGCTAAAATTTCATTCTTTTCTTTAAAAAAATGGCTAAATGTTTGCCTTTGATTAGTGAATATTCGTCTTTTTCGTTGCTAAAGCGAAAACTGGAATTTTGGCTTGCTTTTGGATAGCTTTAGCGACAAGATAAGCGATATTAAAATCAATCATACTATGAATAAGACCACCTAAGCCAATCATGCCGAATAAGAAAATAAAATAATTGCGATCAAATGTCGTATTTGTAAGATTGCCAAAGTAAGCAAAAGCAAAGACAACAACGACTTCAAAACTAGCATGAATAACTGCTATTACAAAATTAAATCCTTGTAATTTCCACGGACTTTGAATCAATTGTGGATTTTTTTTTAGGTAAAGTGCGCCAACTGTTACAAAAAGGATATGCGAAAGAGCGCGTAATCCGATAATCGGTGGTAAAGTTAAAAAGAATCCTAAAGCTGTTCCTAAAGTGACACAAATCGCCATTAAGGGTGAGAAAAACATAGCAATCATCGCTGGTACGTGACTTCCTAAAGTATAAGAAGCAGGTCCGATAACAATTTTTGGCATAACCATCGGAATCAAAATCCCTAAAGCAATCAGTAAAGCAGCAACGGTTAAATTTTTTATCGATTGAATTTTCATTTTTAAGTAACTCCCTTTTTTCATTCTTCCATACATCTACTAACCAGCTATTCTGTCATGACAATAACAGGTTGTTCTAACTATAATCTACTTTTATTCTAATGTCAAGACAGTAAATGGAAGTAAAAAAATAAGACACCTCTTACCAGTGTCCAAAAGTAGATGGAGGAAATGAAAAACGAACATCCGGAGTCATTGGGGAATGGGAAGGGGCTCACAAAATATTCGTTTATATCTAAAAATTTCCTCCACACTTGTAGGTTATCTACAACTATATTATACTACATTTTTATTTTTTAATAAATATTTTATATTTAAAAAACTGAAATATTAGCAAAATATAGATATTATAAAAATCACAAAATAGACATAAAGTTATAAAATATTGTCTAGATGCTATTTTATATCTTTTTTTAAAGGACTATTAGCGTCATAGGATGACAGAATTATTTCTGAGAAAAAACACTTTTTTATGGGAATAAATGATACTCACCCGCAAAAAAGTGTCTTTGATCTATTTCAATTTTTCCATGGCGTTGCTTAAATCAGCAAATTCCTGTAATGTCAAGGTCTCGCCTCTTCGTTTAGGATCAATATTCGCTTGCTCTAAGGATTGTGTTAACCAATTTTTTGTTGCTTCATCTTTGCCATAAGAATGTAAAAGGTTGTTCCACAGTGTTTTGCGGCGAAGTTGAAATGCAGCTTTCGTTAATCTAAAGAAGGCTTTTTCGTCTATCACTTCTACAGCGGGTTGACTGCGGCGCGTTAGTTTCAAAATAGCTGAATCGACATTTGGCTGTGGGACAAATACCGTTTTGGGCACGATAAAAGCAAGTTGGGCCTGCATATAATACTGAACAGCAATACTTAATGAACCATAGGCTTTACTTCCTGGTTGTGCACTTATACGATCAGCTACTTCTTTTTGCATCATCACAACCATTTCATCGACTTTTAAAGCTGATTCTAGAAAATGCATCATAATCGGTGTGGTGATATAGTATGGCAGATTGGCAACTACTTTAATTGGCAAGTTTTCGGTAAAGACTTCTTGCGTCACTTGCACCAAATCGGCCTTTAAGACATCTTGGTGAACCACTTGCACATTCTCATATTCAGCTAAAGTATCTGCTAAAACTGGAATTAAACGATCATCAATTTCAAAGGCTAAAACTTGATGCGCGTTTTGGGCGAGATGCTCTGTTAAAGCACCGATACCCGGACCTACCTCGATGACATTTACTTGGTCATCAATTTGGGCAGTCTGGACGATTTTACGCAAGATATTCGGTTCGGTTAAAAAATTTTGGCCTAAACTTTTCTTAAAAGTGAAACCATGGCGTTCTAAGATTTCACGTGTATGGCTGGGATTAGCAATTTCTCTATTTTTCACACTCTTCCTCGACTTTCTTTATCGTTTCTCTTAAAGTTTGTTCATCTATCGCAAACATGGCTAAGCGTTTGGCTAACTGCTTACCATTTGTGTATCCGATACTTAGGCGTTCACCAATTTGTTGTCGTAAAAATTTGGCTTTCTGACCACCTAACAATCCTAACTCGAGTAATGTTTCTTTCGTAATGTAAGTTTGCACACTACTTTGAGGGGTCATGACTTGTTTCAGCGCGGCTAATAGACTCGCTTTATCCGCGTGTTCTACTCCTAGACTTTCGTGCGCATGACGGCTTTTTCCTTGATCTTTGGTAATAAAAGCATGTTTACACTCCGGCACAGCTTGCATGATTTTCTTCCTAATTTGTTCCCCTGAAAAATCAGGATCGGTTAAGACAATCACCCCACGTAATGCTTGGGCTTTTTTGATTTGCTCAAGTATCTTTTCATCAATAGCTGAGCCAATGGTTTCAATGGTATCGACATCAAAAAATTCGCGCAGTCTTCTCGTATCATCCTTACCTTCTACTACGACGACTTCTTGAATCTTGATTTTATCAGTCATTCACTTCACCTAGGTTAAATAAGCGATAAGCATTTTGACGACTCGCTTTAGCAATTTGTTCAGCTGGTAATTCTTTTAATTCCGCGATTTTTTCTACTACATAACGGGTATAGCCAGGCTCATTGCGTTTTCCTCGATAAGGCACTGGGGCAAGATAAGGGGCATCCGTTTCAACTAAGAAGCGATCTAACGGTACCATTTTGGCTGCAGCTTGAACATCGGTAGCCTTTTTAAATGTAACAACACCACTAAAGGATAACTCCATGCCCAAATCTAAGAACTTTTCAGCCCAATACTCATCGCCACTGAAGCTATGCATAATGCCGCCCACTTGATGAATCTTTTCATCTTTTAAAATGCGATAAGTGTCTTCCAAGGCTCCTCTAGTATGTACACTAATCGGTAAATGCTGTTCTCTAGCAATCGCAATTTGACGACGAAAAACTTTTTCTTGGACATCTTTAGGGTCTTCCATCCAATAATAATCAAGGCCAATTTCTCCTAGGGCAACGACTTTATTACGGGTTAATAATTCTTGTAAGTTTTCTTCAATTGCTGGCGTATAACTGCCTGCTTCAGTCGGATGCCAACCGATGATACTATAAATTTCAGGATAGACTTGGCTTAGTTCTAAAGACTTAGCAATCGTTGGCGTATCAAATCCCACCACGGCCATTTCACTTAGACCTAGTTCATGGGCACGCGCAATTGTTTCTGGAATATCGTCTTTAAATTGTTCCGCATTTAGATGAGTATGCGTATCAAATATCTTCATTTATCCTGTTCCTTTCAATGATTTTCAACGGCTTCATTATAACACATCTTTGAATTGAACAAAACTCTGACAAAATTTTTACATAGTCAATTGCTTTTTTATGCTATTTCTACTATTCTATTAGGTAGATACTTTTTTGAAGGGGTGAAAATGATGTACTTGTTCATTGCAATAAGTTGTTTAATATTAGCAATCTATATTTATGTCATTTTTATCTTACCTTATATGATTCGTGAAAAGCATTATTTCATCCACAAAAATTCCAATGAGATTATCGATATTTCCCATGCCTATGATTTGTATGAATTAAAAAGCATTGTCACGATTGCTCATTTTAGTGATACACATTTTTCACGATTTTTTAGTCCAAAGAAAATCAATCGACTCATCCGTTCAACGCAGCGTAATCGTCCGGAAATTATTATTTTTACTGGAGATTTGATTGAAAATTATGGCAAATGGTCACCAAAAATGAGTCCTAAATTGATTCGCAAAATGAAACGCTTCACAGCACCTATGGGAAAAATTGCGATTTTAGGTAATCATGACTATCTCAATAATGGACAATACTTTGTTAAAAACGCCCTGGAAGAATCAGGCTTTACAGTATTGAAGAATGAAGAAATTTTTGGTTCCATGGAGAATTTTTCGATTACAGTTACGGGTATTGATGATCCTTTGAAAGGTAAGCCAAAATACCATTACGAAAAAACTTATTCTCGTTGGCATCTATTACTCTTACATGAGCCTGATATGATTCAACATGTCCCAGATATTCGCAATTATGACTTGATTTTAGCTGGGCATGCCCATGAGCCTCGCAAATATTTCCGTCGCTTTAAAAAGAAGATTAAAGGGGCTGAATATTTTACACACGGACTCTATGCCGTTACGGAAAAAACGATTCTCTCTATTTGTAACCGTGCGAGACGTTCTTATTTATCGAGTCGGTTCCGTTTAGTTCCTGAAATCATTTACTATCACCTAGCTAAAGATGATGTCAATTTATTAGCAGATAAAACCCAAAAATCCTCCACAAACGAGTAATCGCTTGGGAGGATTTTTTTAGCTTGCATGGGATAAATTTTGAAAGATTGCCGTTGTTGCTTGATAAATATAGCGCGCAGTCTCTGCTTGATTCATCGTATAAAGGTGAATCCCATCCGCATCTTGGGTCACTAAATCAACAATTTGATCCAATGCATAGGCGAGTCCGGCTTCTTTGAGAGACTCCGGCTGATATTCGTATTTTTCGAGAATCGCCATGAATTTACGTGGGACTTTGGTTTGACAAGTCTGAATTAAGCGAATAGCCTGTTTACGATTAATAATCGGCATAATACCCGCTAAAATTGGCACATCAATCCCTGATAACGTACAAGATTCTTGAAAACGATAAAACGTATCATTGTCAAAAAATAACTGCGTAATTAACTGTTGGCACCCACTTTCGACTTTTCTTTTTAAATTCCAAATATCTTCCACGCGATTTTTGGAATCAGGATGCATTTCTGGGTAGCAAGCACCACTCACTTTAAAGTTGTACTCATAACCAACACTCCTCATTTATTTCTTGTAAGCAATCATAGAATATACTCAATATATTGGATAACTTTTATAAATTATTATCATTCATAGTTATAAACTATATCCTTAAAATATACTATAATGGAAATAACGAATAACCAAGAAGAAAACGTGCGATTCACTACAACCGTCATTAACAGAAAAAATGTAGCACAGCAATTATTCTATTAAAACAGATAAAAATAACTCATAGAATTATTTTATGAATTATTTTTTTGCTTAATACTTAAACGAATCAACTTATTGTCAATTTACAAAACATTTATATATCAGCATTTCAAACCATAAAATGTCTCTATCATTCAAATATGTAATAATTTAAGCCATCAAAATAAATATTTAATAAAATAAACCTTTTTAGTTGAATTTTCAGCAAAGATTGGTACAATAAAGACATTGTAAAGGAAGTACAACCATGAAAGATATTTGTCAATTTGTTCAAAATTACACCCCTTATAACGAGCAAGAGGAAAAAGATAAAAACTTGATTTTACAGCAGCTATCAACAGACAATATCCTAACAAGAAAAAATCTTGTGGCTCATCTGACCGTATCGGCTTGGATTGTTAGCCCTGATTTTAAAAAAGTGTTGATGGCTTTTCATCGTATCTATCAATCTTTTGCTTGGTTAGGGGGACATCTTGATGGCAATGCAGATATTGTGGCCGTCATCAGAAAAGAAATACAAGAAGAAAGTGGCTTAAGTGAATTTCAGCTTATAGAAGATCAACTATTTTCGTTAGAAGTATTAACGGTAGATGGTCATGTCAAAAATGGAGAATATGTTTCTAGTCATCTACATTTAAATCTGACCTTTCTTTGTATCGCGAATCCTGATTTACCCATTCGTATTCAGCCGAGTGAAAATAGTCAAATCGCTTGGCTAGAGGTAGACAAAATCAATCAATCCGTTAGCGAAGTTTGGTTTATGAAACATATTTATCAAAAATTAATCGATAAAGTAAAATTACTAGAAGGTGAATCGTCATGCGCATCCAGCAACTAGCATATTTGGATAAAATCGTGGAAACTGGCTCGATTAATGAAGCAGCTAAACAACTTTATTTAACGCAACCGAGTCTTTCCAATGCCATCAAAGAATTAGAAGAGGAAGTTGGTATTCAATTATTAATTCGCAGCAAACTAGGAGTTAGTTTAACCGAAGATGGGCGTGAATTTATGATTTATGCACGACAAATTTTAGATCAAGTGCAACTTTTAGAAACACGTTATCATAAAAATACTAGCCGTAAGCAAACTTTTTCTGTTTCCGCACAGCATTATGCATTTGTGGTTCATGCATTTGTTGAATTGTTAAAATCAGTGGATAGCAAAGAATATCAATTTACCCTACGTGAAACGGAAACGCAGAATATTTTAGATGATTTAGCAAAATTTAAAAGTGAGCTAGGCATTTTATATTTAAATGATTTTAACCGCAAAGTCTTGCTTAAATTATTTAAGGAAAATGACTTAATTTTCACCCCACTTTTTGTCGCAACCCCGCACGTCTTTGTGAGTCGCTACAATCCATTGTCTGAAAAGAAAATCATTACTTTAGAAGATTTAGAAGATTATCCATATTTGTCATATGAACAAGGAGAAAATAATTCCTTTTATTTTGCTGAAGAAATATTGAGTACGACTTCGCATCATAAGAGTATTAAAGTGAGTGATCGGGCAACGATTTTTAACTTAATGGTTGGTTTAAATGGCTATACGATTAGTTCGGGAATTATCAGTAGTGAGCTGAATGATGATAAAATTATTGCGATTCCACTAGATGTGGATGACTCCATGACTTTAGGTTATCTACGTCATCGCCAAGTTCAATTATCACGTACAGCCAATCATTACCTAGAGTTATTAAAACAACATATTCGTGATTACGGTTTTGAGATTATTGACGAAAAATAACCTAACCGCTGCTTGTAGCTGTTCGACCCTTCTCACGACCTTATTAGACGGTGTAAATCGACTAGCTACTTCGGCGTATAAGCCACCACGTCTGGGAAAGTCTTTGCTTCTCGGACTTTCCCGACGTGTCGGACAATCTTATCCGCTCGTAGCTGACCAAGTCGATTTACAACCTTTAAAAAAACACCTACAGTCCTTGAAAATCTCGACTGTAGGTGTTTTTTTAGTTTAAATATTTTCGTAAATGTATTGAATCAATTCTTCAGTCTTATCCCAACCTAAACATGGGTCGGTAATTGATTTACCATAAGTACCTTCAGAAATATCTTGACGACCATCTTCTAGGTAACTTTCAATCATAAAACCTCGAACCATTTGCTTGATATCCTCATTCCAAGCGCGATTGATTAACACTTCTTTGACAATACGAATTTGTTCTAAATATTGCTTACCAGAATTATCATGGTTGGTATCCACAATAATAAATGGATTTTGATAATCATCCGCTTTGTAGGCTTTCACGGCTTTTAATAAGTCTTCGTAATGATAGTTTGGAACGAATTGGCCTTGTTCACTTAAAGCCCCACGTAAAATCACGTGTGCTAGTTCATTACCAGATGTTTTCACTTCGCTACCGCTAAAGATAAATTCTTGACTTCTTTGAGCAGCATGCAAAGAGTTAAATAATACTTTCATATTCCCACTGGTTGGATTTTTTAGTCCAGTTGGGGCATCAATCCCACTTGCGACAAAACGGTGTTGTTGGTCTTCTACACTGCGCGCGCCAACCGCATGATAGCTAACTAAATCATCGACAAATACTAAGTTTTCTGGATAAAGCATCTCATCGGCAGTCGTTAAACCAGCTTCCACAATGACACGCTTATGTAATTTACGCACAGCTACCATCCCACGAATCAGATTCGTTTCGCCATTTGGATCTTGTTGGTGTAACATTCCTTTATAACCATCGCCATTGGTACGCGGTTTACCAGTATACACACGTTGAACGATGAAAATTTTATCTTTGACTTTTTCTTGGATAGCTGCTAATTTTTTGGCATATTCTAATACAGCTTCTTCATTATCTGCTGAACATGGACCAATGACTAGTAAAAAGCGTTGATCTTTGCCCGTAATCACATCTCTTAATTCTTGGTCTCGCTTGTCTTTAAATGCTTGCTCTTCTTCAGATAAACAAGCAATGGATTTAATCAGTTCAAGATTCACTTGTTTGCTGACCGCTTCAAAACTCATTTTATCGCTCCCTTTTATTCTTTGAACTTTGCTTTCTTATTGTACTAAATAAAGAAAATTTCACAAAGTAATATGCTTTTATAATTGCATTTATTCTAACAAATATAGACAAGCTGTTCAACCAAAATAATGAGAAAGTTTTAATGTTTTTTCCTTGTGACGTGATATAATCGAGATGAACAAAAGAAAAGGTGGCACTACAATGATTTGGGAGCGTTTTAAAAACATTCAACAAAATGAAATTTCTGAATTAGTGACGATGCGATTGGATGGTTTCAAGCAAAAAATCTTAATCGAAGGACGTTTTCGCAATAATCCTATCCTCATCTTTTTACATGGTGGTCCGGGTAGTCCAGCACCATTTTCGGCAGGTTGTCGTGGGATGTTTCCTGAATTGACCGAAAAATTTTTGATGGTGTATTGGGATCAGTTAGGCTGTGGGGTGAATGACCGGCAAATTTCAGAAGACTTTACAATTAATCATTTTGTTCAGATGACAGAAGATTTAATCAAACAATTAAAGCAGATGTTTCCTAAAAATGATTTGTATCTTTTTGGTTATTCTTGGGGGACGATTTTATCTACTTTAGTGACCAAACGTGTGCCACATCTAATCAATGGAGTGATGGCTTTAGGACAAATTGTGCGCGATTTAGGCTTTAATGAGTTCGTCTACTACGCCTTAGAACATGCCAAAATGCCAAAATTCCGGCAAAAAATATTAGCCAAAATCAAGCGAAAAAAGAAACATTCCGTCTATGATTTGCACAGAATTGAATATTGGATTAAACGATACACCAATGGCTATCAACCAAAGAAAGCCGAAAAATACCCACTTTTTTCAATTATTGCCATTATGCTATCAAGTCCTGATTATCGATTGAAAGATTTAATCGCTGTATTATTAAATGGCACGCGCAAAAATCAATCATTGGATAAAGAAATGATGCAAGTCGATTTAACGAGTGATTTACAAAACATCGAGGTTCCTTACATTATGATTCAAGGGCAAGATGATTTATTAACACCGACACAAATGGCTAGAGAAACCTATGAGCAAACTTATAATCCTAATTTGCAATTTGCCCTCGTGCCTAATTGCGGCCATCTACCTGGTAAAACCGCTCTAAAGGAAACAATTATGATTGGCTATCAGTATTTTATGTATATTGCTAAAAAGAAACAAAGACACTAAAAAGACGAATAGGCTTGCAAACGCGCGGTCCTATTCGTCTTTCATTTTTTATTTACCAAACTTCTTTTGCAATCTCTTGTAATAGACGCATTTTCGCCCATTGTTGCTCAGGTGTTAATTTATTGCCTTCTTCTGTAGAGGCAAAACCACATTGCGGAGAGATAGCTAGATTTTCAAGCGGTACATATTCTGTCGCTTCTTTAATTCTTTCTTTAACCAATTCTTTATCTTCTAACTCTGGGAATTTAGATGTTACTAATCCTAAAACAACTTTGCTCTTTGGATTATGCCAGTAACGTAACGGTTTGAAATCTCCCGCACGATCACTGTCATACTCTAGGAAGAAGCCATCATAGTTCGTCGCAAATAATTCTTTTGCAATCACTTCATAGCCACCTGAAAAAATCCAAGAAGACGCATGATTGCCACGACAAATATGTGTAGTCACCACCATATCAGACGGCTTATTGGCTAATGCTTGATTGATAATATTTGTACAAATTTGTGCGACTTTTTCAGGGTCAATGCCTTTTTCTACTAAAGATTCACGTTTACTGGCATCGGCTAAAAAGGCCCAGTTGGTATCATCAAACTGCAAATAGCGACAACCTAAAGCATAAAAGGCTTGAATCGCATCGCCATAAGTCTTAGCTAAATCTGCATAAAAATCCTCAATATTTGGATAAATTTGAGCTAATTTCGAACTACCATCATTTGCTAGCACTTCTTGACGTAACACCATTGTTGGACTTGGAATCGTCGCTTTAACTTGGTGCACACCACCATTACCGACCGCTTCTTTCAAAAAAGTAAAATCAGCTAAAAATGGATGATTTGGATTAAAGGCAATCTTATCAACCACACGGATATTATAAGATGGTACTGCAGCGCCTTTAAAATTCTGATTATAACCAGCTTCAGGGACATAACCTTCAATCCCTAATAAATTTTCTAAAAAGTCGATATGCCACCAACCACGACGAAATTCACCATCTGTAATACCGAAAATGCCGACTTTTTTTTGTTCTTCAACCAACTTCAAGATTTCTTCGTCTTCTATTTGACGTAATTCATCTTTGGCAATCAGACCTTGTTGTAAATCGTGACGTGCTTGTTTAATACGTGCAGGACGTAAAAAACTACCCACGTGATCAACCGTATATGGTACTTGCATAAAAAATTCCTCCTTTTATTGTTTTTATTGTACCGATTAATCCTAGGTGTGTAAACAGTCCACCTAATTTTAAACTGATAGATTTTGGCTATTAACACTTATTACTTTTGACAATAACGCAAGCACTTCTTCATTTTCGGTCAGATTGCTATGCGAGGCTGACACAATCTTCTCTTGATATTCGGTCTTGTTTTGGAAGATTTGCGCCCCCATTTGCACACTGGCTAACGGAACTGTGCCATCCGTTGCTTGATTATTTAAACTGCCAGCAATATTGATCATTTCAAAATTGGTTTGGCGAATACTTGATACTAGATAATGATCTAACCATTCTGTCACCTTGGCGCTTTGACAGTTTTGATTTTCCTCTTCTTCTACATCATTATAAGGTGTTCCCAAAGTAATCATACTAGCAACTTGGGGTTCGTCAGTCGTTTGCAAATTTTCTAGATATTCAGTAAAAACTAGTCCACCATTGGAATGGCCGACAAAGTTATAGGTCTCAAAGTCATAAAAATCAAGAATACTATGTAAGGCTTGCTGAAACCATTGCGCTTGTTGGCTAATTGCTGCAATGCCATCTTTCGCTTCTTCAAAGGCAATCACAAAAACCGGATGCTGACTGCTCTTTTTGATTTTACCAGTCACTTTCAAGGTGCTATCTGTATGTACGGTAATTTTTTCGACACTTAAATCCGGCGTCGTCTTCTTCAAGGTTGCCAACATTTCATCAAAGCGATTTTGCGTGCCATATGTGCCTGGAACCATGATCAAAGGGGTGGCGATTTGACGATTGACCTGCGCTGCCAATACATGATAGGTGGTGGAATCAGGATTGACTTCTACAGTTTTAGTCCCACCAATCAGTCCAACCAATAAAACCAACATTGGATATAACCATAAATATTTTTTATAATTTGTCATGCTACCTACCTTCTATTTTTTCTAGTTCGATTATAACGCAACTATCTTTAAAAATTCTTAACCTTTGCTCAAAAATTGAATTACAGTTAGATGTCAAAATGTCACCTAACTGTAATCTTTAACTATAGGGAATCTGCTTGCTTTGTTAACTGCTGATTTTTCAACACATAGACTTCATCACTTGCATTCGCCACTTCTTTTTCGTGCGTGACAAGGATGATGCATTTTTCCTGTTCATGGGCAAGCTGCTGAAAAAGAGCGATGATTTCTTGAGAGGTTTGTTTATCTAAATTTCCTGTTGGTTCATCGGCCACAATCAAATCATGTCCGCAACAAACCGCTCGAACAATGGCGACTCTTTGCTGTTGTCCACCCGATAGATGACTCACTCGTTTATCAGCCAACTCACGAGTAAGGCCAACTTTTTCTAACTGTTGATAAGCATATTCTTTAGGATTGTCTTTTTGGGTCTGATTGATTGCCATCGCTGTTAATACATTTCCACCGCACTCAGATAAGGTAACAGATTATAGGCTTGAAAGACGATAGAAACACGATTTTTGCGATAGTTTTGAAGACCAATTTGTTTTAACGACTCCCCTTGATAAGTGATTTGCCCTTCTTTGGGGTGATCCAAACCAGCTAAAAGGGATAAAAAGGTGGTTTTGCCGCTACCACTTGTTCCTAAAATGGCATACATCTTGCGTGGCTCAAAGGTCAAATTGACTTGTTGAAACAATGGATGTTCATTTGTATACCAGTAACCTAAATTTTCAACTTGTAAAACCATATTTTCACCTCATTTTACGATATTAGAATTGATTTGGGATTTAGTCTAAAAATACCAATGGATGCAAAACAAATTGCGATTAAAACAATCCCTATTGCTATAGCCGTTAAAAGCATGAATTGTTTTGGTTGCACGTTAATTTTCAGATTTTTCACTTCTTGTGATGCAGCAAATGGATTTTGACGATTGCCACCTGGTCGACTAGGCGGTGTTTGGCCATTTTGCACTTTACCTGGTGCCCCACCTGGTTGATTATTAGTCTGTTGGTTTTGGGTGCTTGTGGTTTGTTGGCTAATCAGTTGGTTACCTAGTGCATTTCCTACAAGATTGCCTGTTACACCTGCAATACCTAAAGCAAATACTAAACAAATGATGATTTCGATGAAGAATTGGCCGATTAACTTGATGCGTGATTCACCCAATGATAGCAATACACCCATCTCATAGCGACGATCTTTCAAACTTAACATCACAATCAAAGTTAGTATCACTACACCTGCAACACCGACAAGGATAATAATATTTTTGGCAAATCCTTTGACATTATTCAGTGGTTGAAGCATTTGTTGATACATTTGATCATTGCTTTGAAGGCTAAAAGTATCGGTATCAATTAATTTTTCGGCTTGTTTAATGAAACTATCCATTTTAGCAGGATCTTCTAAGGTAAATGTCGCCTCATCAATCGTTTCACTATCTTCGCCTTTTAAGGTTGCTACCATCGTATAAGAAGTAATTAAGGTATTCGCCGGATTTAAAAAGTTAAACTGCATCCCTAACTCATCACCGGCATCAGTGGTTTCATAAATACCTTTCACCTTTAATTCGACTTCCTTGTCCTCACTGGTTGTCACTTTGAAGGTATCCCCGACAGATAAATCATTTTCCTCAGCCAAAGTTTTTTCAATTAATACAGCGTTACTTCCTTCATCGGCACTAGTAATCGCACTTCCTTTGATTATTTTGGCTTCTCCTTGGGTAAAAGTCGTTAATAAGCTGCTATCTGAAACACCTTGGACGCGAAAATCTCCTTGCGACATGGCTTCTCCTGGCGGCATTTGGCCATTTCCTTGTTTACTTTGACTCGCACCAGAAGTTACCTCGTTGTCTTTGCTTTCACTCGTAGCCTCGTTAGAACCACTTGTTGTTTCACTGGTACTGCTTGTTTCAGCACTACTTTCAATTGCTTCAATATCGCTTGCTGCATCTACTGAGGTGGTCGCTGTGTATAGATATGATTTCACCCCTGATAATGCCGCGATTTTTTTCGCATCACTTAAATTGATTGGCGTCCGACTAAAAGTTTTTCGCCTACTTTGCTCAGAACTACTTGAGGTTTGGTCGTTATCTTCTTCCTTTTCCTTTGCTTGAAACATCGCCTCACGATTTTGAGTTAGTGTCACAGTGGCTCCGGTACTTTTTTGGGCATTAGTGATTGCTTGATTCGCTGCTTGATAGATACTCAAACCTGCTAAAACAAGAATCATTATGACGGATAGAATCGCAATCATTAAAACACTTTTGCCTTTTTTTGCCCAGAGATATTGATAGGCTCGTTTGATAAAGTTTATCTTGCTTCATTTCTTTTTTTCAAGATAACATCAATAACTTAAAGCTAGCTTAAAAATTTTAAGGTTCGATTATGGAAAGTCGGATATTCTTTCGTTACAATAATGAGGAAAGTAGGTGGATGTGATGATTAAACTATTAGTAATAGAAGATGAAAAAATTCTAGCTGAAAATATTAAAGAAATTATTGCTGATTTAGGGGAAGTGACGCTGTGTTTTGATGGTGAAGAAGGCTTGTATGAAGTGCAAAGTAAGATATATGATTTGATTTTGCTTGATTTGATGCTACCGAAGATGAGTGGTTATCAAGTGCTCGCTCAATTACGCCAAGAAAATATTCAAACACCTGTCTTAATCTTAACTGCCAAAGATAGCCTAGAAGATAAAATTACTGGTTTTCAAAAAGGAGCTGATGATTATTTAACCAAACCCTTTTATCGTGAAGAACTACGATTAAGAGTCAAAGCCCTATTAAGACGTTCGTTAGGCATGCACGAGGAAAATACGCTACAATATGGAAATGTCATTTGTGATTTAAGCAAAAAAGAAGTTCGTGCACACGAGACTGTCCTACCTATTCAAGGCAAAGAATTTGAACTGCTCGTCTATTTGATTCAAAACCAAGGAATGATTTTAACCAAAGAGCAAATTTTTGACCGCATTTGGGGCTTTGATTCGGAAACAACAATTACCGTAGTCGAAGTGTATATGAGTCATTTGCGCAAACATCTAAAACAGACTGATATGGCAGAAAATATCCAGACCTTGCGCAATGTTGGTTATTTACTAGCCTCAAGAAAGGATTGAGAGAATGAAAGAAGAGATTACAAGCAAGCAACAACGGAGACTTTTCTTCTTTAATATTCTTGCTTTTGGAGGGATTTTTCTACTCTTAGGTTTGATTATTTTACAATTAATGCATAGCCTTGCTTATCAACAAACCGACAAAATGCTTAGACAAATCATGAATCAACCAACTTTGGTACAGCTTGAAATTGCCCGTTTTGAACAAGAGGATTTATTCAATAGCCAGACAGAAAATCCAAAAAAGCAACCACTAGATAAGGATTTCAAAGGCTTCAACCGATTTAACACCCAAATGATTCTGTGGTCTAAATCAGGCGAAATCTTGAATAAAGATTTACTCGGTGGTCGTTTGAATGAATTGAATGCATTAACACTCGACAAAAAAAAGCTCGGTAAAGTGAAAGAACTCAGTCTGAATAATGGTCAACTATCCTTTCACTCCATTACCTATAAGTATGAAAGCGAAAACTCTGCAGTGGCTTATGTACAAATTTTAGCCAATACCAACCAAGTCAGTGATTCCATGGGTACTTTTCAGATGATTTTAGTCATTTGCATGCTTATTTTTTGGTTGCTATCGATTATCGTCAGTTTTTATCTCGCCAAAGCCAATATGCAACCTATTTTGAAGTCTTGGCACAAGCAACAGGAATTTGTCGAAAATGCCTCTCATGAATTGCGCACCCCACTGACAATTATTCAAAATAGTTTACAAAAGCTCTTCACACAACCAAACCATACTATTATGGAAGAATCAGAGACCGTTGCCCAAGCTCTAAATGAGACTAGAAGACTAAATCGTTTGACTGCTGACTTATTGACCATTGCAAGAAGTGACTCTAATCAACTGATATTAGAAAAATCCACTTTGCATATTGATACCTTTCTTGCCCCAATTGTCGAACCTTTTATCGAAATGGCAGAAATTGAAGAGAAAACTTTTATTTTTGAAAATCTCACTTCTGATATGATTGTGGCTGATCACAAGCGACTGCATCAATTAGTTGTCATCTTGTTAGATAATGCTTTGAAGTATACAGATACTGGCGATGCTATCACGGTGCTTTCAAAAAGTAATGGTGCATTTTGGCAATTAGAAGTAAAAAATACAGGGCCTTCAATTAATGAGGAACATAAAGCGCATCTTTTTGAACGTTTCTACCGCGAAGATGCTTCTCGTAATCAAGCAACTGGCGGCTATGGTTTGGGCTTAACTATCGCTTGGCAAATCATTCATGAACATCAAGGAAAAATTGAAGTGTTGGATGTTCTCCCACGGGGCGTGAATTTTCGCGTTACTTTGCCATTGAAGCAAAAATGATGAGGTAAACACGAATTTTTTCGAGGCTTTCTAAGCTGCTTCACATCCTTTATAATCTGTGTTCAGCAGCTAGACATTGTGAAATTCGCCCTACCGCTTGAGAAAATCTCCTTTCATCCAATTTTTCTCAGCGGTAGGTAAACACACGAATTTCTTCGAGGCTTTCCAAGCTGCTTCACATCCTTTATACAAAAACGAGGCTGTTTTTGACAGCCTCGCTTTTGTGTTATGGGAAAGGATAGTATATATAAAATTGAAACAGCATATTTAAGTATTGAGACATTCACCCAATACGTGTGCATTTTACACCTATCATTCAAAAAATGCTACTAATTTGGGCAGGTGCAAAAAAATTATTACCTTTTCTTTCAAGAAAGCGGATTATACAAGGAAAGATTTACGGTGTTTCCTAAATTATTAAAGAAACTAAAAAATACTTTCACGCTTTCCTATACTTCTAAGATAACATTCTCAAAATCACTTGTCAAGCTGTAAAAAACAAAGCCTTTTCACAACAAACTATAGTATTCTCAACTACATTTCATGATATTATTTATTTTAGCTATATTTAAGGTATTAAAACCGTTTACTAATTATAACTAATCTAATTTTTATAAAAATAATATTTTCCTATCCATTATCAAGACATAAATATTACCGCTTTATATTTTCTGCAAATTTTCAAGCATATCTATTTACAACAGATAATTACTAGTGTTATAATGCAAAACGATAATTAAACAGATATACAATCTGTTACATCATATAAAATGTTGATTTATTAAGTTTTTTAAGAAAATGATACAGAAAGAAGTGTTACAGTTGAGCAAAAAAGAAAAACACGGTGCCGATATTATCGTGGATAGCTTGATTAATCATGAAGTAGACTATGTTTTTGGGATTCCTGGAGCAAAAATTGACCGCGTGTTTGATACTTTAGAAGATAAAGGACCAGAATTAATCGTTACACGTCACGAACAAAATGCGGCTTTTATGGCACAAGCAATCGGACGTTTAACTGGTAAACCTGGGGTCGTTATTGCAACCAGTGGTCCAGGTGCAAGTAACTTAGCCACTGGTTTAGTTACCGCCACTGCAGAAGGCGACCCAGTCCTTGCCATCGCTGGACAAGTAAAACGTAGCGATTTATTAAAATTAACACACCAAAGTATGGATAACGCTGCCTTATTTAAACCAATTACCAAATATAGCGCTGAAATTCAAGATCCTGAAACTATTTCAGAAATCATCGCCAATGCTTATCGTATGGCTCGCTCAGGACAAAAAGGCGCAAGTTTCATTAGTATTCCTCAAGACGTTGTCGATAGCAAAGTGTCTGGAGATAGCATTCGTCCATTAAGTAAGCCACGTCTAGGTTCTGCCTCTAAAGAAGATATTGCTTACCTAGTGAAACGCATTAAAGAAGCGAAATTACCAGTACTTTTAGTCGGGATGCGTGGTTCAAGTGAAGCTGAAACGATGGCAATTCGTAAATTAGTTGCCCATGCGAAATTACCAGTTGTCGAAACTTTCCAAGCTGCTGGTGTGATTTCTCGTAAATTAGAAGATTCATTCTTCGGTCGTGTGGGGCTATTCCGTAACCAACCTGGGGACATGCTTCTAAAACGCAGTGACTTAGTAATTGCGGTAGGTTATGATCCAATCGAATATGAAGCACGTAACTGGAATGCTGAAAAAGATGCGAAAATTATCGTTATTGATAAAATTCCTGCTGAAATCGATCCATATATGCAACCTGAACGCGAATTAATTGGTAGCATCGCGGACACTTTATACTTATTAAGTGAAGCAATTGCCGATTATGAATTACCAGCTGACTCACTAGAATATCTAGATGGTTTACAACAAAAATTAAAAGAACGTGATATGGTCCCTTCTGAAACACATCCAGAATTACTACATCCACTTGAAGTAATCGATACTTTACAAGATTTTGTCGATGATTCAATGACTGTAACGGTTGATGTAGGTAGTCACTATATTTGGATGGCTCGTCACTTCAGAAGTTATGAACCACGTAAATTATTATTCAGTAACGGGATGCAAACTTTAGGGGTGGCTCTTCCTTGGGCAATCTCAGCAGCATTAGTACGTCCTAATACACAAATCGTCTCTGTATCAGGTGATGGTGGTTTCCTATTCTCTGCACAAGACTTAGAAACTGCTGTCCGCAAAAACTTAAATATTATTCATATTATTTGGAATGACGGCCGCTATAACATGGTTGAATTCCAAGAAGAAATGAAATACAATCGTTCTTCAGGTGTTGACTTTGGCCCAGTTGATTTCGTGAAATACGCTGAAGCATTCGGTGCTAAAGGAATTCGCGTACACGATGCTCAAAGTTTTGCACAAGCTTTACAAGAAGGGCTAAAAACAGATGGCCCAGTCATTATCGATGTTCCTGTCGACTACTCTGACAACAAGATGTTAGGTGAAAAGATGTTACCTGACCAATTCTATTAAGAAGGTGAAAATCATGTCAGAAAACACATTATATCAATTTGGTACTTTAAGTTCTTTACTTGCCGGTGCGATGGATGGTGGCAAAACAATCAACGACTTATTAAAACATGGTGATTTCGGTATCGGGACTTTAGATGGTTCTGATGGTGAATTAATGGTGATTAATGGTCAAGCTTTTCATGCCCGTCAAACTGGTGATGTCGTGAAATTATCAGGTAATGAAACTGTCCCTTATGCAGCAGTGGCTTATTTTGAACCTAAATATGAATTTCCATTGATTCAAAATGAAAATAGCAAAACAATCGGTAAATTAATTTACGATCATCTAAAAAGCGTGAATTTATTCCATGCCATCCAAATTAAAGGAACCTTCAAACACATGCATGTCCGTGTCGTTCCTAAACAACAAAAACCTTATCGCCCATTCTCTGCCGTGGTACAGCCTGAATTCGAAGCGGATAATATTAGCGGAACAATTGTTGGATTCTATACACCAGAATTATTCCACGGTGTTTCCGTAAGTGGCTATCACCTACACTTCTTATCAGATGATGGTCAATTTGGCGGTCATATCATGGACTATGAACTAGCAGAAGGGATTATCACCATGCAAGCTTTAACAGAGTTTACGCAAGGCTTTCCCTCTACTCAAAACTTTCTAGAAACAGAATTTGATGTTCATGAGTTAATCAAAGAAATCGAAGTATCTGAATAATAAACAAACAATAAGGCCCTTACTGATGACAATTTTTTCAGTAAGAGCCTTGTTTATTAATCATTGATGCGGATAAGTAAACCAAATCGCATGGAAGGATTGACTAAATAGTATTGCTTTTCCACTCGGTCAAACCAGTATTGCCAGTAAAGTTTTTGAAACGAAGGATGCGATAAAAAACGGGGCGGATGAAATCAATTATGTCATCAATCTCACCAAAGCCAAGGAACACGACTATGCTTATCTTAAAGATGAAATGCAACAAATCGTCACGTGTTGTAAAGAGGCTGAGGTTATCTGTAAGGTTATTTTTGAAAATTGCTACCTCACTGATGAAGAAAAATCGCGCTATGTCATATTGCCAAAGAAGTACAGCCTGATTTCATTAAGACTTCTACTGGCTTTGGGACTGGCGGTGCAACATTAGAAGATGTCGCATTAATGGTGGCACACGTTGGCGATAAAGTCCAAGTCAAAGCAGCCGGTGGTATTCGAGATGCTAAAAGTTTCTTAGCCATGATTCAAGCAGGGGCCAAGCGAATCAGGACTAGTTCAGGCATTGCGATTATGGACGAACTGAAAATAAAATAAAAAGAAAGGCTAGTCTATCTCGGCTAGCTTTTCTTTTTGTGTTACAATGAAGTTAACAAATTATTCGAGGTGATTGTTATGTATTGGATCATTGGTTTAATCGTATTTCTACTTCTTTTACCGCAAATTGTGGCAACCTATCAAGAGCAAATCTTTTATCGACTCAATCAAGAACGTTTAGCCAAAACAAAATCAGTCAATGTACGCCAAGAAGTCGAAAATGAAGATGGCTCTATAGATGTGCAACTTTTGGCTTTAGACGGGCTATTATTGCACGCAAAAGTCTATCCACGCGAAAATCCTAAAGGTATCGTTCAGCTTATCCACGGTGTACTAGAGCACAAAGGCCGCTATGATGATTTTTGTCGCTATTTAAATGCCCAAGGTTATGTCGTTGTGATTAGTGATACACGTGGTCATGGCCATTCTACCAATCAAAAATATCCACACGTCATGATGCAAACAGTTGATGAACTGATTTTTGACCAAGTGTTGGTTACTCGTTTTATTAAAGAACGCTATCCTAACCTCCCATTAAACTTATTCGGTCATTCTTTAGGCTCCATGATTGCGAGAATCTATCTACAAAATTATGATGACGAAATCGAGCACTTAATTTTAACAGGTACGGTCACGCCTTATCCACTTGCTCCTGTGGGGGTCTTTTTAGCGCGCATTGTGGTCTTTTATTTTGGAAAATCAGGCCATAGCGCACTCTTAAACGCCTTAAATCCTGGGAAAAACGATACGCTGGATTGGATCAGCTATAATTTGGATAATCTCGACCGCATCGCCAAAGACCCACTATGCCAAGTACGATTGACCAACAGTGGGATGCTAACCATGTTTACGATTAATACACGGCTCAAAGAAATCGCTAAATTCCAATGTAAAAATCCTGATTTGAAGATTTTGAGTGCGACTGGTGTGGATGATACTTTAATTACCGGTGGCGAAAAAGGACTTGCTGAAAGCTTAGATACCTTGAAAAAAATCGGCTATCACAATATCACCAATCTCGTCTATCCAGAAATGAAGCATGAAGTTATACAAGAAAAAAATCGCCTACAAGTCTATCAAGACATCGTAGCCTTCATCGAAAACAAGTTAAAAACTGAGGTGAAATCGTGAAAATCCTAATTCCATCTGCAAAAGAATTGAATCTAGCCATTAAAGACCAATCCTTTCAAGCGCTTAGTCCAAAAACGAAGGAGATTGTCGCTACTTTTTCTGAACTATCATTAGCGGAAATACAAAAAGCATACAAAATCAATGAAGACATGGCTGCTAAAGTCCAAGTGCAATGGCAAGCACTCCAAAAGCAAAACGCGCAAACTTATCCAGCTTACTTATTGCTAGATGGCTTGATGTACCGCCAGTTTAATAAAGAAAGTTATACTCAAGAAGAAAGTCAGTATATCCATGATTTTCTGGCTATAACCTCTGCTTTATATGGTGTCATTCCGGCTGATACACCGATTGCTCCTTATCGCCTAGACTTTCAAACCAAAGGCAAAATTCAAGGACAATCCCTGCGAAAATTCTGGCAATCTTCTTTTGATCAAGCTGTTAAAAATGAGGAAATCATTCTTTCGCTGCTCTCTAGTGAATTTGAAGAAGTATTTAGCAAAGACTTGCAGCAAAATTTTTATCAATGTGTCTTTATGGAGGAAAAAGAAGGCAAACGCAAAATCCACTCTACCATTTCTAAAAAAGCCCGTGGGAAAATGGTCAAAGAACTCATCTCTCATAAAATTCAAAGCATTGATGACATTCGCAAGTTAACTTTTGACGGTTTCAGCTTACAAAAAGATGAATCAACTGACAAACGCCTAGTCTTTGTTAAAAAAGTGTAGAAAGTAACTGCGCTGATTTGCAACCTTAATCCACGGTGTTCGGCGGGTAGCTACTTTGGCGTATAAGTCAGCCCGTCCGGAAAAGTCTTTACTTATCGGACTTTCCCGACGTTCTGGACAAACCTTATCCGCTCGTAGCTGATCGACTCGCCTCACATCCTTTATCTACGGCGTTCAGCAGCTAGACATTGTGAAATTCGCCCTCCCGCTTGAGAAAATCTCCTTTCATCCGATTTTCTCAGCGGTAGGTAAGCACACGAATTTCTTCATGTCTAAGCGAGCTGCTTCACGACCTAAAATAAAAAACGTTGGTGTTTAAGTTTTTGTTCTTAAACACCAACGTTTTTACTATTTTACCATAATGTGTATGGATCTTCTTCTTTTGCAAATTTGCCTGTGTAATCATCATCTAAAAGTTTTTGGTTTTCATGTAATTGTGAATAACCAGCCAATCCTTTACGATATAGGATTTGCATTGAAATACCTAGAAGGATGATAAAGACAATAGCTAAAATGACTAAAATCAACATTGAGTTACGGTATAATTCATCACCAAGACCGGTTGAAATAGCTTGACGTAAGCTGTAAATTGAGTAAGTCATTGGCATGAATGGATTTAATACATTGTAGAATTTGCTAATCAATGGCATTGGGAATACCCCACCTGATGAACCTAATTGCATAACTAGGAGCAACACGGCAATGAAACGTCCAGGATTATCAAAGCTCATCGCTAAGAACATAATCATAAACATGAATAACCAAGCAGTTACTAAAAGTGTCATGTAGAAGTTCATTGGTTGCGCAACTTCTAAACCAATCATTCTCATCACTGTACCAATGATTAAAGCCATCATTGAAGAGGTGATAAGGCCGATAGTTAGTTTACTCATAAACCATTGAGTGGCATTGCTATTTTTACGGTCTGCAATTTTACGGATTGGATAGACAAAGTTAAAGACTAGACAGCCGACAAATAATGATACGCTCATGAAGTATGGCGCTAATGCATGTCCATAGTTTGGCACATCACTGTATTTTTCTTGTTTTGTCTTAGTAGGATCAGCAATCATTTTCGCAGTATTGTTTGTTAATTTCACATCTGTTAATTTATCAGAAGCTTCACCTAATTTATCTGCTAATTCTTTATTGCCATCTTTGACTTGTGTAGAACCATCAGCAAGTTTATTCACACCATCTGCTAATGCTGGGATTTGGCCATTTAAGGTATTTAATCCATCACTTAATTGGCTTGCTCCACTGTTTAATTTCGCAGAGTTAGCTGTTAATTCCTTCATACCAGCGTTTAATTGCTTGCTACCATCAGCTAATTGATTTGCACCACTAGCTAAAGCAGGTAGTTGACTTTGCATTAAACCTAATCCAGCAGCAAGTTGACCCGCACCTGAGTTAAGATCAACTGATTTAGCATTCAATAGATTTAAACCGCCATTTAATTGACTACCACCAGCAACTAATTGTTTCACACCATCAGTTAAAGTTGGTAATTGACTTTGCATTGCTTTCATGCCGTCAACGATTTTGTTTGCACCACCAGTTAATTCACCAGACTTGCTGTTTAATGTAGCAAGACCTGAATCTAGAGCTTTACTACCATCAACTAATTGACTAACCCCACCATTTAATGTAGGTAATTGAGATTGAACTTGTGCTAAACCACCAGCAATTTTTGCTGCTCCAGGAACAGCTTCTTTTTTCACTGTTAAAGTGCCGTTAATTAATTCATTCAATCCTGCAGTTGCTTGATCTGTATTTGCAGCTAATTGAGAAGTTGCTGTACTTAATTCGCCAATTTTTGATGTATCAACACTTGGTAAATTATTCACTAACTGACCAACTTGTGTTAATGTTGCACCAACATTTTGTAAACTATTACCAGCTACCGTAACTTGTGCACCAATTTGTTGATTATTGGCACCGACTTGTTGTCCGATAAGTTGTGCTAATTGTTGAGCAGGAACAGTCACATTGCCATTTTCATCTGTTGGCAATTGACTGACTACATTAGAAGCAACTTGCGCTGGACTCGTTTGTAAGGTTTGACCAGCCGCTGCAAGACTTGCTCCAGCACTTTGTAAGTCAGCTTGAACGGTTGCAAATTGTCCTTTTAGTTGGCCTAATTGATCTAAAGGTAAATTATTTAAAGTTGGTAATACAGCATTAATGGTATTGATGTATTCTTGAACACCGTTTACATAGCTTCTTAATTGTGTTGCTTGTTCTTCACCAAATTGGCTTGTACCAGCTTGTAATTGATCAGCTAATTGCTTAGAACCTTCTGCTAATTGATTAATGCCATTAGCTAAATCAGGTAATTGACCTTGCATCGTTTGTAATCCAGCTGCTAATTGACTACTTCCATCACCAGCTTGAGCAACGCCTGCTGTATAAGCATTCAAGCCATCGACAAATTGATTACCGCCACCAACTAACTTGTTGACGCCATCGACTAAGCCAGGAACTTTATAGCTTAATACTTTCAAACCATCGACTAATTGGTTGCTACCAAGATAGGCTTGTTTAACCCCAGCTGTATATTGGTTAACGCCAGTATTTAATGCTTTACCACCATCAGCTAATTGGTTCACGCCACCCACTAAAGTAGGCACTTTACCATTTAACTGTTGTAAGCCCGCTGCTAATTGGTCGCTTCCTTTGGCGGCTTGACCAGCACCGTCTGTGTATTGTTTGACACCGTCTGCTAATTGTTTGCCACCATCATCTAATTGTTTCACACCACTAGATAATTCAGGAACTTTACCTTGAACCGTTGCAATACCATCGGCGACTTGTTTTGAACCATCTGCTAATTTAGTTGCACCATCCGCAGCTTGATCCATGCCATCGCCAACTGTTTTCACCATTTTGATAATCACATCAGCATATGATTTGGTTACTGACTCGCTGACTTTTGCTTTTAATTGGGTCATGGCATTTTCACTGATAACTTCCCCTAAAAAGTTCAACCCACCATTTGTTTCATAGGTTAAGTCCATTTTCTCAGGGTCAGTATCTAATACAGAGGCCGCATTTTCAGAGAAGTTTTTCGGAATTTTCACGATCATATAATATTTACGATCTTTCAGTCCTTCTTGTGCCTTTTTAGCTGAAACGAAATGCCAATCTAAATCGTCATTTGATTTCAACTCTTTTACCAATTTGTCACCGACATCAACTTTATTTCCTTCTAAAGTTGTTGGTTGGTCTAAATTCACCACCGCAACTGGTAAATGATTAACTCTGCCGTATGGATCCCAAATTGATTTTAGGAAAATACTTGCATAAAGAATAGGTAAACACATCGCTACGATAACAGTAACGAATAGTAATTTGTTTGCCCAGATTTTCTGGAATTCTTTTTTAATCACTGCTTTCCACCACTTTCATATTTAATTGTCAAAGAATCAAAAAATTGAGAATTACTTCAATCATCGAGAAACTTCACCCTTTAGAAATCTTTTTCCGAAAGTTTTCATAAAATTGGGTAAAAGAATCCCACGAAAGTTATTTTACTCATCTTTGAACCCTTTGCAAGCGTCTTTACGACAAAATCAAAAAAGTGTATGGATTGCACATAAATCGCAAACAAAATACTTTACAAAATGGTTTTCAGATAAACTTTAAAATAACTAAAGTGCTGTTTTTTAGCACAAAAAAGCACAGACTGCTTAAGGCTTGTCTGTACTTTCATTGTTTTAATAGGCAATATGATAAGTGGTTTCAGAATGGAAAGTCTCTTCTGGGCGTAATAGAATCGAACCATATTGACTGAACTTTTCTGCACCCGGGATGCCTTGAGGTTCAATTGCAATTGAACCACGTGCAACCATCGTTCCATTCTTCATTGGTGTCCCTTCTTCATGGGTACCTGTGACATAAAGAATAATCGCATCGGAATCAGTTTTGATTTGCATACTTACTGCTTGATCAGGACTGGTAATTATCAAGTCATAGTCGTTTTCATGATGAAGGACAAATGGATCATCAAGCGTGGTTTCGCCGATTTCTTTTAAAGTTCTAAAATCAAATTTTGTTCCTGCCACTTTGGTAAATTCACCCGTCGTTGTGACATCTGGATTAGTCGTTGCTTTCTTCTCAGCGCCAACTTGTAATAAATGACTGTTGACGGGATTTCCTTCACTACCAGTTAAATTATAATAGCCATGGCAAGTTGGATTATATAAAGTGGCTTTATCGGTTTTCGCTTCATAAGTCATCTTTAAATTGTCCTCTTCATCTAAAGTATAAATCACTGTCGCTTGGACTTCTCCAGGAAAGCCATCTGCGCCATCAGGATGTGTAAAGCTATAAATAACCCCTACTTTGCCTTCTTGCTCAAAAGTTTCAGCTAACCAATCTTTGGTATCAAAACCATTGGAACCTGAGTGTAAGGTATGCGCATTATTATTTGTTTCAGTGGTATAAGTTTGCCCATCAATGGTGAACTGACTATTGGTAATTCGTCCAGCGACAGGTCCAATCGTTGCCCCAAAGTAACGCAATTCTTTTTGTAAGGCCAAATCTTTAGGAGCGGCCACAATATCACGTAGCTCTTCTTTTAATGGCACTTGAATAGCTAAAAGGCGTGCACCAAATGGACTGGTTAAGACTTTTAACCCTTTAGAATTTGTTAGTTCATAGACTGTTTCATAATTTTTATCATGGATTTGTTTCACTGTTAACATGATTTCACCTACTCTAATTATTAGATACATCCTTTATTTTAAACCAATTCATGTAAGCGTCAACAGATTTGCGAATTTTTGGTTATATTGTTCAAAATCTTGAGACGGATTTGTATTAAATGACAAAACGCCTAACTCACAACTCATCGTAAGCTAGGCGTTTATTCTCTCATTATTTTGTTTCAGCTTTTAAGCGTTCAACGTCACGAGCAATCATTAATTCTTCATCTGTTGGAATCACTAATACTTTGACTTTAGAATCAGGGGTTGAAATGACTAGTTCTTCACCACGTTTTTTGTTTTGTTCTGGGTCGATTTCGCAACCAAACCAGCTCATGCCTTTAATGATTTCGCTACGAACATGGGCATCATTTTCACCGATACCTGCAGTGAAGATAATCGCATCTACGCCGTTCATTACTGCAACGTATGAAGCAATATATTTACGTACACGATCTGTAAATACATCGTAAGTTAAGTCGATTTGAGGTTTGCCTAGATTTGCTTCGATATCACGCATATCACTAGAAATACCGCTCAAACCAAGTAAACCAGATTTTTTATTTAAGATTGTCAACATTTCGTCAATGTCAATGTCTATTTTTTTCATTAAATAAGGTAATACAGCAGGGTCAATATCACCAGAGCGTGTACCCATTGTTACCCCAGCTAGTGGTGTGAATCCCATAGAAGTATCCACTGAACGGCCACCATCAACCGCTGTAATTGAAGCACCATTTCCTAAATGACAAGTAATTAATTTTAATTCTTCAATTGGTTTGCCTAGTACTTCAGCCGCACGGTGCGCAACATAGCGATGACTTGTACCATGTGCACCATATTTACGGACTTTATATTTATCATAGTATTCCATTGGTAAGCTGTATAGATAAGCGAATTCAGGCATATTGGCATGGAAAGCAGTGTCAAATACCGCTACATTAATGACGCCTGGTAATAATTTACGGAAGGCACGAATTCCCATGACGTGAGCTGGATTATGTAATGGCGCGAAGGCAGCACATTCTTCAATTTTTTCCACAACTTCATCATCAATGACTACTGATTCGCTGTAGTATTCACCACCATGCACGATACGGTGACCAACTCCTGTGATTTCGTCATAGCTTGCTAAAATGCCTAGTTCAATTAATTGATCCATTAACATTTGGACTGCAATTTCATGATTTTCAATGTCTTGCACTAATTCAAATTTTTCACCTTCACCATATTTAATAGTAAAGATTGAATTAGGTAAACCAATACGTTCCACCAAACCTTTAGCAACAACTTTTTCTTCCGGCATTAAATATAGTTGCCATTTTAAACTTGAACTTCCCGCGTTAATTGAAATAGTTTTTGACATAATATCGACCTCTAATCTTTTGTAAATTACCTAATTTAAATAAGTTTCTTTCCATTGCGCGAACTCTTTGAAGAATTCAGCAATTTTTTCCGGTTGTTTTAAGGTTTGTAAGCGAGCTAATAAGACTTCACTTACTTGCTTTGCTCCTTGTCCACGGTTTTGAAGCAAGATGATGCTCTTTTTCGAATGTTCGTTGCGGAATAAATCATCCGGTAATTGAATGATTCCTTGTAAATAAACTTTTTCTTGAAGCAACTTTTTGAATTGGTCGCTTTGTGGACTTTCTAGAAATTGACTTGGCATTAGGAAAATACCAAAGCCAGCTTCTTTGACATACTTCATCGCTTGTTCAATGAGCAAGTGGTGGGCATAGGTATGTTCATTTTCCGCGTGAACGATAAAATCTTTGGCCTTTTCATCAATTGGATAATAGCCGACTGGTAAATCACCAACGGCCACATCCACTGGTTCAATTAGTAAGTCCTGTAAGCCATCTTGATGGAATAAAGTAACCTCACTTTCGAACCATTGACTATTGGCGGCTGCTACTGCTAAAAGTGTCTCATCATTATCCACACCAATCGCAGTTGTATGATATTTGGCTAAGGCTAGATTATTGACAATGGTGAACAAAAGATTGCCCATCCCTGTCGTTAAATCCAACATGCGTAAATTTGCTTTTTGATCCATATAGAGTTGCTCAATCAAATAAACAAATAAAAAGCCAATGCCATCGGGGGTCAATTGATGATTTGCTTGTAGTTTTTCCGTCTGTGCCCCTTTTAACAGCAACAATTGACTGATTTTACGTTTTTCTTCGGCGGTAAATTCATCCGCTTTTAATTGTTCGTATAAAGGAGTGAGTTGATCAATGCTTTCTTGATTAGGGACTCCTTCAATAACACGAATAGTATATTGATCATTGATATTTTCAACATGCTCAATATAAGCATCTAAAAATGAACATCCTAACGCTTGCTGCAAGATTTGAATAGCTTGCAAATGCGTGTAAAAACGTTCTTCGATTTTTTCTGGAAACATGATTTCAACTCCATTATATAATTTATAACAACTTTACCGTCTGTTTAATTTTATCTCAATTTGTGATATTTTTCAATCGCTTTCTTTGATATCATTTGTTGAAATAATTTCTGAAAACGTTGAAAAATCAACAAAAATGCTTGGAAACATTCTTTTCATTTCCAAGCATCTTTGTTTTGTCATCTGTATTAATTTGTAAATTATATAACTAAGCTACTCTATCAAGGATTTGTTTTGTCACTGGTTATAGTCGTTGTTTCATCTGAAGAAGATACCGAAACATTCAGTGAATCTCTTATTTTCATAGAATCGGACTTTAAATAAATCCAAAGTATCATTTCATCAGTTGTTTTTTGATAGTGAATTTGTCCAATATTGTAGTTCACCACGCCTTCTTTGTCATATTTTGTTGGATTTTTTTGATAATCAGCTAACAACAATTGTTTCATCATTTGGCGTTGGAAATAGTGTTTGACCTCGCGATTGGCCAACTGCTGATGATGAAAGCTACTTGTCAGCATCATTAAAATCACACTCAACATAAAAATGAAACTCAGGACAATCATCAAGATGCCGGCCCTAGGTGGTTTTAGGCGGTAGTAAAAGTGTCGCATGCTTCTCGTTTCCTTCCTTAAAGTAAACATCGATTTGAATAAACTGATTGTTTTCTTGAAAGTGAATGGATTTTACTTGTTTTAAGATGGGTTGATTGCCACTATTAATCGAAAGCATAAAGTTATTGGTCGCACTTAGCTTTAAGATTGCCTTGGGATAATAGCCATTTTCCGCTACTTTACTTTCAAGGACGACTTTTTCCGGCTCGATTTTGACCCATTGAAAATCTTTTAATTGATGTTCTAGCTGAATCATGGAAAGTTGAAAGTCTTGGGTTTGCTGAAAGTGTAAGTAGTTATCAATTTTTCGCATCCCAAAAAGTAACTGATTCATCCCTAAAAGCGTCAGGCCAATCAAAAATAGCGCCCACAAACATTCAAAAAGGGTAAAGGCTCGTTGTTTATTCAATAGTTATCACCTGGGTTTTCCCTTGATCCTCATACTGAAAATCCGCTTTTTGATACTGTTGATGATAGACTTGCACATACAACTGCTCATAAGCGGCGCGCATATTTTCTAGATATTGTTCTTCTCTTTTTAATTCTTGAATATAAGAGACCGCACTGCTCCAAAGCAATAAAGCACAACTTACAAATAAAAAGAGACTAAATAAACTTTCCATAAAGATATAAGCTGGCTGATTAAAGCGGGATAATTCTCTTTTCATAGCGACCACTTCCAAAATAAAATGAATAAATCACCTTGCACCGCGCATGCTCATCGGCAAATACGACTTTGCTAGCTGGGGCATAATTACCGGTCTTACTACTAAAACGTAGATAGCGGGCAGAGGAAATACAGTGAATGCCCTCTGGATAGCGAAACACAATAGCGGAAAACTTTGGATGCTCCATGCGAATCCCACTCGCATTGATAATCATTTCTGAAGGCGCATCGGTGGTAATGGCCCGAGCAATGGTTAGGTAAAAGCTAGATTCAAATTGACGAAAAAAACGCGCGCGCTCAAGTTGTTGTTGCATCTTTTGGTAACCATGCACACTTAAACTTGCTAATGAAGTCAAAAACCACAATACCAATAGACACTCTATCAAAGTAAAAGACATGATTCGACACTTAGTTTTCTGGGATTGGCGTATATTCATCTTTCACTTCATCTTTATGCTTTTGATAGATTTTTGCACGATCTTCACCGACTAATTCGATAATTTTATCCTCTTTTGGTTCTTCGCCCTTTTCTGCCTTATATAATTCAATTTCCTGTTTAACAACCTTAGCAATGGCAATATCTGATTTTTTCTGCGCATCATTGCCTTTTTTAGTTAAATTCGGCACAAAAATCATCATTAACATGCCAATAATAAATAGTACGATAATCATCTCAATTAAAGTAAAAGCTTTGAATTTTTTTCTTTTCATTCTCTTTTCCTCCATTAACTAAATTGGCCGATTTGACTGTAAACCGGCATTAAAATTGATAAATACATTCCTAGCACTAAAACCGCAACAAAAAAGAAGACAACTGGTTGAATCCACTGCATCCCTTGCTGTAATTTTTGTTGGAAGGTTTCTAAACTCAAGCGACTATAAATCGTTAATTCTTTGCCTAAATCACCGGTCATCTCCCCTTGAAACAAAATTTGGGTAAACTCTGGTGTAAAAAACACTTCATCGGCTAAGGCTTGTTGTAAAGTGAGTCCAACTGAAAGCTTTTTAGCGACATCGCGTGATAATTCATGCATAAAGGAGTGCTGTTCCAACTGTTGCATACATAAGATGATTTGTCTGAGTTCTAAGCCCTGTTGTAATAGTAAGCCCCACTCAGATGCAAAAAAACTCGTATAATATAGCTGAATCAACGCCTTGATACCCGGAATCCGGCAATAATATTGGACTTTTTGTAATACAGGCAAGCGACGCCATAAACTTTTTTGCAAGATATAACCCAAAACACTTATCCCACACACACCTACTAAAATATTCGGCGCATACCATAACAGGAAAATCATCCCCTGTTTTTTGCTGACCATGCCCGTCTCAATAAACTGCGGTAATAAGATAAAGCGCATCAGCAATAACATTCCTAACAAAAATACCAATAATAATACAGGATAAAATAAGATTTGCTGCATTTTTTGAAGACGTTCTTGGCGTAGTTTTAATTGCTGATAAATACTAGCTAAAGTGAGCGGTAAATTACCATGAATTTGCGCCAATTGAATCTGGGCGATAATCTGTGGACTGAAGTGAAGCGTGCGAAAAATTTCTTCTAATTCAGTCCCTATACAGAGCATTTTTTCGATTTGGGCTAAATACTGCGGCGATAATTGTTTTCCTCGTTGAATTAATTGAAAACTACTTTGCATCGAAAATCCGCTATTTAAATAAATGGAAAGCAAGTAAACGAGTTGCTTTTGGGCTTTTTTATCTTTTTTGACCTTCATCATAATACCTCTGATACTGCTTAAGACTGTCACTAAAAGGTAAATAAATAGCTGGTTCACTGTAAAATTCATAACCAAAAACCACTTCTGCTTGGTCATTAGGATCATTTAACATCCGCTGATAAATAACCCCCATCAAACAATTATCTAACTCACTTGTTTCACCGATTAAATCAATGAGCCGACTTTTCGTTTCACGGACGCCTTTAGCATGAACAGTCGCAAATACTTTGTGTCCAGTTAAGGCGGCTCGAATCGCTGCTTTGGCGGTACGTTCATCACGAATCTCGCCAATGATTAAAATATCCGGACGATGACGCAAAGATAATTTAATTAATTGATCATAGGTTTGATTAATTTTATCGTTGGTCTGTAACTGCAAAAAGCTCGGTTCCTCAATTTCTACCGGGTCTTCAATCGTAATCACTTGCCCTTTGATTTGTTTGGCAAGCTGATACATTAAAGTCGTTTTGCCCGAACCCGTCGGACCACTGAAAAGATATAACCCTGCTGCTTTGGTTCGTTTGACAATCGTTTCAAACTGTTCATAGCTAAAATAATGCAAATGATCGACGGATAAATTGTACAAAAAGCGAATGACCATACTTTCATTGCCACGATAATCCCCCACTGTGGAAAGCCGCAATCTTTGTACCTCATCATGTAATGGATAACTGATAGCTCCTAATTGGGCGCGGCGATGTTCTCCTACATCCATTTCGCCCAAGTATTTAAAACGCGTAATTAATTGTTGGGCGATTTGAGGACTGACTTCTTTAAATGAAGCAATTTCTTGATTTTTTCTGAATTGAATCACTCCTTTATCCTCGCGTAAGTACAAATACATATCTTGCATCTGCTCTTTAACCCCAAATTCGATCATCTCATCAGAAAAATCTTCAACTAGCATAATTCTCACTTCCTTTCCCTTAACTTGAAAGAATGAATAGAGGCCTCTACTTATTAAATTCGCAAAAAATTTCAAAATGCGTTTTACAAATAAAAAAAATCCTTAAACATTCGACCAATTTCGGCCAAATGCTTAAGGATAATAATCATTTGCTTAAATTTGTTCTAAGGCTTGCGTTAAATCTTCAATTAAGTCTTCTACATTTTCGATACCCACGGAGATACGAATGGTTTCTGGTTGGATACCTGCTGCTTTCAAGTCTTCTTCATTTAATTGGGAGTGGGTGGTAGAAGCTGGATGGATAATTAATGATTTTGCATCGCCCACATTTGCTAATAATGAGAAGATTTTCGTTGAACCACATAGTTTTTGACTGGCTTCTTTACCGGCTTTTAGTCCAAATGAAAAGACTGAGCTCGTACCTTTGGGGAAATATTTTTGTGCCAAATCATAATATGGGCTACTCTTTAAGGTTGGATAATGAACCCAAGCAACTTTTGGATGATTTTCTAAAAACTCAGCGATTCGTTGCGCATTTTCGACATGACGTTCCATTCTTAGTGATAACGTTTCGATACCTAGTAGTAAAGTCCAAGCATTAAATGGTGAAATCGCTGCGCCAAAGTCACGTAATAAAATCGTTCTAGCACGGGTGATATAAGCGGCATTTCCGGCTGCTTGCGTCCAAGAAACACCATGGTAACTAGGATCTGGATCGACTAATTTCTCAAATTTGCCATTCGTCCAGTCAAAGTTTCCAGAATCAACGATCGCCCCACCTAAGGAAACGCCATGACCACCAATATATTTAGTAGTGGAGTAAACGGTAATATCTGCGCCATGTTCAAATGGTCTAAATAGATAAGGTGTTGCAAAAGTATTATCCACAATTAATGGAATCCCTGCTTCATGCGCAATTTGACTTAACGCTTCCACATCTAACACATTGATATCTGGATTACCAAGTGATTCGATAAATAAAGCTTTTGTATTTTCTTGAATGGCAGCTTTCACTTCATCAAGATTTTCAGCATTGACAAAAGTAGTAGTAATGCCAAATTCAGGTAAGGTATTGGCAAATAAGTTATAGGTCCCACCATAAAGGGTACTTGCTGATACGACATGATCGCCACTACTAGCAATATTTTGAATCGCATAGCTAATTGCACTTGAGCCTGATGCTGTGGCTAATGCGCCCACACCACCTTCTAATAAAGCAAGTCGTTCTTCTAAAATACTAGTCGTTGGGTTCGTAATTCGCGTATAAATATTTCCGCCTTCTTCTAAAGCAAAGCGGGCAGCGGCTTGTTGTGCATTTTCAAATACATAAGAAGTTGTTTGATAAATCGGCACGGCCCGACTTCCGGTTTCTTTATCGACGGTATGTCCTCCGTGTAATTGAATGGTTTCGAAGCGTTGTGTCATGAAAATTCCTCCAAAAATGTAAATTTACTAAAAACTATTAGAATTTGATTAAATCATAGCACAACGATTCAAAATGTCAACGCAATATCTAGTATCTATAGTTTCTTTCTATCACGACAAGCTTGGATAAATTTCTGTGCCAATTGTTTACTTACGGTTGATTGATACATATGCTCCGGATGCCACTGAACGGCCCAAACGAAAAGATAATCCGGATGATAAACGGCTTCTATTAAGCCATCTGTTGCCTGAGCCATCGCGACTAAATCAGGTGCTAAGTCTTTTATCGCTTGATGATGGCGGCTATTGACACTTAATTCTCCTGTTTGCAACAACTCATATAAAGGCGTATCGGCATAAAGGGTCACTTGATGGATGCCTTGATCATATGGTTTTGGCATACTATGCACCAAATCAGTTGCAAATTGCGTTGGAATATCTTGATACAATGAGCCGCCAAAATACACATTTAAAATTTGTAAGCCGCGGCAAATCCCGAAAATAGGTTTGTCTGTTTTTAAAAATAACTTTATTAGCGAAATTTCCATCTTGTCGCGTATTTCACATAACACTTGGCATTCGGGACGTTTTTCTTCCCCATAAAGTGTGGGATTGACATCATGGCCACCAGTTAAAAGTAAACCATCTAGCTGCTCATATAATTGATTGAGGGTTGCTTCATCCGCAGTCAAAGGTAAAACGACTGGAATCCCGCCTGCTTGCTCAATTAATTTTTGATACTCGGGTAACATCCAAATACTTTCTAACTTTTCATCATATAAAGGAATTAGTCCAATGAAAGGGCGCATTACAATCACATCCTGTAAAATTTTGCCTTCATTCTACTCTATTCTCTTTGCTTTGTCTACGGCTATGGTTAATGAGCAACCATCTCTTGGGCAATTTCATGCGCTGATAGTTGGCTTGGGTAATAAGTCGGCCAGTTTTCTAATTCATTTAGTAAGGCTTCTTGAGACTCGTTACCAAAATATAAGTGGAAATGGCCAGCTTTTTGTGGTGAAATAGCATGATCACTAAACTGTAAATATTTAAAGGCTTTGGTTTGTGGATCTGTGGCTTCAAAAAGATATCTGACGCCCCGATTGCCTGCCTCGTAGTTTAAGACTTTATACCCCACATAGCGATAGTCACTGCTTTGTTTACTGCCATCATCAAACGTAAAAGTGAAAGTATCTCCTTGAATCTCTATTTGTTTGACATTCGTACGATATCCTTTTTCATAATAAGCACGGTAATCTTCTGCCGTTTTTTTCGGATTTAATTTGGCTTTGTAATGAAATACTTGATCTAATTCACCTTTAGCGACTAATGGATAGACAGACTGCCAGGTACCTTGCCAGTCTTTTAAGCTACGATTTTTGATTTGTTCATCATTAAAGTAACCATTATAAACAGTTTTTGGTTTTGACTGCGTATTTTCTTGTTTCGTGGATGGTTGCTTACTACCAGCTTTCACCAAAGCTTGCAAGTTTTGGCGCATCACGGTTAGATAGTTTTCGCCTTTTTTAATTTGTGAATTAGTCAGTCCTTCTAATGGATTTAAGACCGCTAACTTCACATTAGCTTCTTTGGCTAAGGTACGGGCAATTTTATCCTGGGCATTTTCTTCAAAAAAGATCGTTTGGACTTCATATTGTTTTACCAGTTTTTTCAGTTCAGCTAATTTGCTTGCACTAGGCTCTTCTTCTGGGTTGATGCCTGCAATGGGAATTTGTTTTAATCCATATTCAACAGCTAAATATTGAAAAGCACTATGCTGGGTCACAAAATGTTTTTGCGGTAATTGACCCAGTTGTTTTTGATATTCTTGATCTAATTGCGTTAATTTAGCTAAATATTTTTGACTATTGGTTGCAAACTTTTTCTGCAGTTTTGGATATTGTTTGCTTAATTCTTTGGTAATGGTTTGTACTTGCTTTTTGGCTAGGCTAGGAGCTAACCAAACATGCGGATCAAATTCATGATGGTGTCCGTCTGCACCATGATCATGCTCTTCTTCATCACCACCAGGTAATAAAACCATATCCTTAGTAGACTGGATAAAATTCACTTTATCATCCGTTAAACTAGACTTTACTTTTCCCACCCAAGTTTCCATATTTGGATCATCATAGACCATTGTTTGGCTTTGTTGTATTTTGGCAATATCTTTGGCAGATGGTTCAAAATCATGTGGTTCCGTTCCTGCTGGAATCAGTAATTCTACATTTGCTTTATCGCCTACAATTTCCTTGGTAAACTCATACACAGGATAAATAGTTGTCATAATGGTTGGTTTTTTACTATTTGATTCAGGTTGTTTTTGACAAGCTGTTAATAAGATGCTCGCACAAGCAACACATAATAATAAAACTTTCTTTTTCATCATATTCCTCATTTCTTTTTATAAATCGTAACTGTTACGTTTTATAAATTAACAAAAATTTTCGGTCCTGTCAATAGCCTGTTTGAAATATTTTTCCTCTTCATTTTATTGGATAAAAAAAGAAGCCTCTTTTTGTAGAGACTTCATCATAGTTAAAAGAATAGGCCTAGCAATAAACAAAGCGCATATGCACCATTAAAGACTATTAAGTTTTTTATGGAAATACTAAAGGTTTCACGCTTAATTTGCTTTTTCGAAAATTGGATTAGATTTTCACGAATGATGGGAAAAACAGCCCAAATCAAAAGAATCGTCCAATGATATAGCCCCAAAAATAAACCAATCGTCAACGTAATAAAACATAAATACATTAAAATATTAAATAGGAAAACCCCATTTTGACGACCAATATAATAAGGCAAAGTATAGCGATGATTTTCAATATCTTGGTCTAAATCACATAAATTATTGGCTAACATAATATTAGCAATCGTACAAATCATCGGAATGGACGCCCAAATCACGGCTAGCACAGTCCAAAGATTACCAGTTAAGGCAAAGTGCCCTGATTTTAGGCTTAATTGTAACCAGAGGACTTTGCTTTGATAAATATTGATGTAAATCACCATCGCAAAAATACCTAAGCCCATGGTCACCCCACTAAACAACTCACCTAAAGGCATACGAGAAAGTGGCACCGGACCAAAAGTATAAAACACTCCAATGAAGCAACACAGGCAACCCATCACCAAAAGTAGCCAACCTGTTTTATAAGAAAGATACATTCCTACTAAAAAAGCGATAAAAATGAAACCAAAAATGATTTGTTGAACCAATTTTTCTGGAATATGTTCACGACCAACAACATTTTCCGTATATTTATATTCCTCAGATTTTGCTTTTCTGAAATCCATATAATTATTAATCGCTGTGGTCGCCATATCAAAACATAGCATACCAATAAAAAAGATAACGGTGTTGCCTACATGAAATTCATTAAAGTAACTTAACGTAAATAGTACACCGATAACAAAAGGCGTTAAACTAGCCAATTTTGTTTTAATTTCGACCAAATCCAAAAAAGTTTTTACAGACATTTTTTTCCTCGATTCTATTTATTTAGCCATTGTATAGCCGGATTCCTTATTTAGCTCAAAGGATGGCACACCTTTACTTAAATAGATTTTATCATCTTTAGTGACGAAAATCGCTTCGACTCCTTTTTGCTTATTCACAAATTTCAAGCCTTTTTGAACACCCATTGAAAAGACTGCTGTAGATAAGCCATCGCCATCAATCGAATATTTCGTAATAATCGTTACACCCGCAATATCATTATCAAACGGATAGCCAGTTTTAGGGTTGAATAAATGATGATATTTCACCCCATCGACTTCAAGATAACGTTCATAAATACCGGATGTAACCAAAGTTTGATTACTTGCTAAGACTGATCCAACTGTCACATTACGTGCTTGGTTAGGATCTTGAATACCCACCGTCCAAGGGGTATCTTTCCCACGCGGACTCTTCCCTAAGACGTAGACATTTCCCCCTAAGTCAACAATCGCTGTAGTCACACCATGTTTTTTCAATAATTTCACGACTTCATCAGCAATAAAACCTTTAGCAATCGCACCAAGATCAAGTGCCATGCCTTTTTCTTCCAAGTAGATTGTTTGTTTTTGGTCATTTAACTTGACTTTTTTGTAGTCTACTAATTTGAGTGCTGCATCAATTTCTGCCTGACTTGGTTTTCTAGCATCAGGAAAGCCGATATGCCATAACTGCGTAATCGGCCCAATCGCCATATCAAAACCACCATGAGATTCTTCACTGATTTGATACGCTTTTTTCGCCAAACGATAGACATCACTTGTGACTTTCACTGGTTTAATGCCTGCTTGAGCGTTGACTTCATCAATTTCTGAGCCTTTTTGATTAACAGTCACTTTATCTCCCAAGCTCTTTACTTTTTTAAAGGCCAGGGGTAATACATCTTCTTTACCATCATCATAAATTCGGATATTGACATATGTACCGATTAAAAATTGATTATCCGAATAAGGTGTTTCATTGATTTTAGGTGCAGCTGCTTGTTTTTGACAGCCCGCAAGCAAGATAGTCCCTAAGACCATCACTAGCATTATGATTCTATTTTTCATAAAGTTCTCCTTACTCATTTTCTATGCCTTTTTATCATAGCGCAGAAAGTTTGTTTAGCCAATAAATTTTTTCCTTAGAGACTTATTATTTAACTCTATTAAAGACAAAAGTTATATATTTCTAGCTAGTTATATTAAATAAAAAAAGATGGAGCGATGATTAAACACCGTTCCATCTCGTGTAATCTTATGAAACAAAATTATTCAGTGACGATGTTGTCCACTTCAATTTTAGCAGTATCGCCTTTTTGAGCAGCGTTGATTAATTGAGCTGCATAAATCTTGAAGCTGTCAGAACTGTGAGTAGCACCAGTAACTACTTCCACTTTATCCACTGAAGGGTCTTCTCCGTTCATCGCTTTTACTAATTCTTCATTCAATTGAGGAATGTAAGTCTTAGGAGCTGTACCTGTTTTTTCTTGCATTGATTTGTTATATTCTTCATCATCTTGTTTAGATTTACCGTCTTTATTAATGTAATCATAATTAGATTCGGTTAATTTACCATCTTTAACAGTGATTGAGAATACAACTCGGTAGTTATGAGAATAGTTCTTTTCTTCTAAAGTATAAGTACCGTCTTTCAAAGCAGCACCGTTGTCGATTTCGATTGTATCAGTTTTACCAGCTTGAGCAGCTTGGATTAATTGTTGTGCATAGTTCATAAAGCTTTCTGATGAATTAGTGGCTCCAGTTACAACAGCTACATTAGCATTTTGTCCTTCAACTAATTCTTTATTTAATTGAGGAATATAAGTTTCTGGGTCAGTGCCAGTTTTAGCTTTCATATTTTTATTGTAATCAGCGTCTTTTGTTTTAGATTCGCCTTTTTCATTTACACTGTCATAGCTAGATTCAGTAATTTTGCCATCTTTAACTGTGATAGAAAATACTGTACGGTAACCATGTTCATAGTTCTTTTCTTCAAGTTTGTATGTACCGTCTTTAAGATCTGCTCCAGCCACTTTTTTGGTTTCTTTAGCTTCTTCTTTTGAGCTAGATGATTTTGCCACACTTGATGAAGACGCAGTTGAAGATGAAGCTGTGTCTTTCTTGTCGTTACCACCACAAGCTGCTAACAATAAGGTAGATAAAGCTAGCGTTGTGAAACCTGTTAAAATTTTCTTCATTTTCATTGCAAAGTTCCCCTTTACTACTTTTTTCACAAACGAAATTGTGAAATCGTTTGTTTACATTCTTATTCTATAACATTAATCGAATTTGTCAACCGCTAGCATTGCTATTTTTCTAAATTCTTTTACTTTTCACAGAATTCTAATCGTCTTATTCAAAATCTGTGAAAAAACAGTTCAGAGGTTAGACAAATTTTATAAATTCTTATATAATCCTGAGTTTTACAGTTATTTAATTATAAAACGCCCCTAATGCTTGATACATAAGCTTTTAGGGGCGTTTCTTACTTTATTCTATTTTCGTACTTTTTTCTGAGTTAACCACTCTAGAAAATTTTTTTATATATTTTTGCGATAATATCTTTCTAGCCACTTGGAATCCAAAAATATCCATCAATTCATCAACTAAATCAGTTCGGTCAAAAGCAGGAGTATAGTTTGAACCTTCAAGATAAACGATATTCATTTGACGTAAGGTTGTAATGATTTGCTCTGGACTATATTTTTCTGACAAATAATGTTTTTCAAGAATTCTATAAACAAGAAGAGCGATAAAGCAGGTTAATAGATGCCCGTTGATTGATTCTTCTTTTCTAACATACATAGGTCTGGTTCGAAATTCACTTTTCATAATTCGAAAACTTTCTTCGATTTCCCATCTTTGACGGTTAGCTTGAATGATGATACCGATATTTTTATCTTCTAAATCAGTCGTCACTACGTAGAATCCATCTAACTTTGCTTCATTTTTAATTTTTTCTGTATCTAATTGAATGACCTTGTTAGAGGCGATTTCTCCATCCTCAGTAGTTGTGGTCGTTTTTATATAATAGCTAGGCTGTCTTTGATTTTTACGATCTAACTTGCTTGGATTTTCAATAAATTTAAGAGCACGATCAATTTTTTTCTGACGAATATGTTCGTGATAAGCTTTCTGACGAAAGCTGAACGATACAATATAACGTTCTTCAAGAGAATATTTATCTTTGGCTACGTCAGATTTTTTTGTTGTCTTTTCCCATCTTTCTTTGTAAAAAATCAAATCATAAACATTTCGTTCCGTACCGTCAATATTTATTTTATAATGTTTCAAATCAGTTTCGGCATTTTCTGCGGCGTTCATGATATCCTGTAAATTGAATTTCTCTCTAGAGCCGCTAATTCTCCAACCTGAAGGATCAATAGCCCATTCCTGTAGTGATTTTTTTAATTTCTTGATAGGTTGTGTCACAATATAGGCATGATTGTTTTTCATGTTATTATACACTTTATTTTCCCAACCATTTAATCCAGCATCCGCAACGACAATGAACTTTTTCAACTGAAAATCTTCTTCAATTTTTTGTTCTAATTTGCGTAACGTAGGCTGCTCATTCATATTCCCTGCGAAAGCATAGTCCGCTAAAGGTATCCCATTACCATCCATAAACAACCCATATTGAACAATTGGATTGGGACGATGTTCTTTGCTAAAACCATATAATCTAAATTCATCTGGTTCTTCTGTTTCAAAGTAAAAATTTGTACAATCGTAGTATAAAACATTAGTATTGCGCGGATATAATTTTGTAGATCCTTGATATAATGCATTTTCAATCGTATATCGTTCTTGATACAAAATATGAAGTGCCCGATACACATCTTCCAATTGATAAGTAGATTGATGTAAAAAACGTTTTTTGTATTCAAAGGTTGCGCGTTTTGAACAAGGTTCAATAATACGTGTACAAACTAAATCACATAAGATATCAAAAAGATTAAATTGTATTTTGTATCGAGTTTGAATTTCTTGACATATACGCTTTAGCCCTAGAGAACAAAGAATATCCTTGATATACAAATATCCAACATTGTAAATTCTGGTTTCATCTTTTTCTATTAAATCCTTTTGAGCAACTTCAATAAGCATTTTACCATTTTCTGCCTTCAGTTGTTGTTTTCGCTCTTCGATATAATCTTTCAAATGATTGACAACTACTTCTCTGTCTGTAGTTTGATATTTTTCCATCAATGAATTTAAAGAACCTAGAGCCTCCACAACAAATGTAGAGCGTTTATTGGTTTCAGGATGAGTATAATCATCAATAATTGAAAACGACTCTGAATATTTAGATTTTGTTGATTTTAAACGCATTCCCATAGTAATCACCCAACTCTATTATACCATAAAGTACGAAAAAGTACGAGTGTAAAATTGAAAAAATTTGACAAAAAAATAGCTTTATACCAAGGCATAGAGCGAAAATATTTCAATTCAACTGTAAAACTCCCGCTACTTTTTTCACAAACGAAATTGTGAAATCGTTTGTTTACATTCTTATTCTATAACATTAATCGAATTTGTCAACCGCTAGCATTGCTATTTTTCTAAATTCTTTTACTTTTCACAGAATTCTAATCGTCTTATTCAAAATCTGTGAAAAAACAGTTCAGAGGTTAGACAAATTTTATAAATTCTTATATAATGTAGTAGATTATGCAATGATCAATTTATACTATTATTATTCAAGGAGCGAATTTACTTATGGCAAAAGAAAAAATAATTGTTATAGGTGCCGGTTATTCTGGTGTAGCTGCTACAAAGCTTTTATCTAAAAAGCTAAAAGGTACAGACACACAAATCACTTTAATCGATCGTCATTCTTACCATACAATGATGACTGAATTGCATGAAGTGGCTGGTGGTCGTGTAGAACCTACAGCTATCCAATACGACCTACAACGTTTATTCTGCCACAACAAAAATGTTGAAATTGTGACAGATACTGTTACTGGTATCGACAAAGAAAACAAAGTTGTTCAAACAAAAATGGGAGAATATCCATTTGACTACTTAATCATCGGTATGGGTGGCGAACCAAACGATTTTGGTACACCTGGTGTTAAAGAAAACGGTTTTACACTTTGGTCATTTGAAGATGCTTTGAAGATCAGAAAACACATTGAAGAAATTGTTGAAAAAGCTGCTATTGAACCAGATGCTGAGAAACGTAAAGCAATGTTAACTTTCGTAGTCTGTGGTTCTGGTTTTACCGGTATTGAAATGGTCGGTGAATTAATGGACTGGCGTGATCGCTTAGCTAAAGACTTCAAGTTAAGCAAAGATGATTTCACACTTAAAGTTGTTGAAGCAATGCCAACTATCTTAAACATGTTAGACCGTGGTGGTGCGGCTAAAGCTGAACGCTACATGAAAAAACATGGTGTTGAAATCTTAACTGAGTCACCAATCGTTGAAGTAGCTAAAGATCATATCGTCTTAAAAGATGGTAGCACTATCCCAACACATACTTTAATCTGGACTGCTGGAGTTAAAGCGACTTCTGATGCAGCTGACTTCGGTATTGAAAAAGCGCGTGCCAACCGTTTAGTAGCAAACCAATACATGCAAGCAAAAGGCTACGAAGATAAAAACATCTATATTATCGGGGACTTAGTTTACTATGAAGAAACTCCTGGTAAACCAACACCTCAAATCGTACAAGCAGCTGAACAAACTGCGCACTGTGCGGCAGAAAATGTTATCGCATCCATTAAAGGTGGCGAAAAACACCCATTTAAGAGTAACTACCAAGGCTTCATGGTTTCAATCGGTTCTCGTTACGGGGTAGCTAACCTATTTGGTAAAATCAAATTATCTGGCTTCTTTGCAATGTTTATGAAACACGTTGTGAACTTGAAATACTTCTTTGATATTCGTTCTGGATATTATATGTTCCAATATATCATGCATGAATTCTTCCATATCAAGGATGAAAGAAATATTATGCGTGGTCATTCATCACGTTATGGTAATGTTTTATGGAGCGTACCATTACGTATTTTCTACGGATTCATGTGGTTAATCGAATCTATGAAGAAAGTCTTAGGTGATAATGGTCATTTATTCCAACCAAGTACATGGTTTGGTGAAGGTTCATGGTTTACTGATCACATTGTCTTCCCATTCCCATGGCTGCAAGAACAAGCTGCAACAACTGGTGCCTCAGCTGCTGCAGGAGGATCTGGTGCTGCTGAAGCGACAAGTGCTGCGAGTGGCGCTGCTGCAAGCGGTGGTGGTGAAGCTGCGACTCAAGCTGCTCACTTTGGATTTAGTTATGCTTACGGCGAACAACCAATGCAAGTGTTAGATCACATGCCAAAATGGTTCGAAAGTATCATGAAATTTATGATGCCTAATAAAGAAGTTGCTTTATTCTTCCAAAAATTCATGACAATTGTGGAAATTGGTATTGCTTTAGCCTTAATCGTCGGTCTATTCACTTGGTTAGCGAGTGCGACAACCATAGCCTTAGTCGTGGCCTTCTGTCTATCAGGTATGTTCTTCTGGGTAAATATTTGGTTTATTCCAGTTGCTATTGCCTTGATGAACGGTTCTGGTCGTGCCTTTGGTCTTGATCACTGGGTAGTTCCTTGGTTACAACGTAAACTAGGGCACTGGTGGTATGGCGATGTCAAATCAAGATACTAAGCACTAAAAGATAAATCTTTTTAGGAAAACTGAGACAAGCTGTTTCAGTTTTCCTTCTGTTTAATAGACGAATTAAATGCTTAGTTCGCCTATTAAACAGATGATTAAAGGAGATATTTTGTGGATTTCAAAACATTTTTCAAAAAGAGTCGCATGAAGCGTTGGGATTTTATCATCCTTATTAGTTTGGTGATTCTCTCTTTTATTCCGATTCTCATTTTTAGTATCTATCAATCTAAAATCAATAAAGTCACCTATCAAGCCATCGTCAAAGTAGATGGAAAACAAGTCAAGACTTTTGATTTAAGTGAAAATGGACAACACTACACCTATCGTTATGAAGATAAGGATGGAGATTATAATATTATTGAAGTGAATCGTAATCAAATACGGATGAAAGAAGCCAATTGCGGCGATCAAATCTGTGTTAAGCGTGGCTGGATTAAAAAACCGGGGGAAACCATCGTCTGTTTACCTCATAAATTAGTCATCGAAATCCAGTCCTCAGATGGGAGTGAATCTGGTAGCGTCATTTATTAGCTGCTTTTACTTATGGTACAATCAAAACTAAAAACGATGGTCTATATCTCTTTACTTGTGGCTCAAGCTTTAGTGATTGGACTCATTGAAAATATGATTCCCTATCCTTTTGGTTTTGCACCAGGAGCGAAAATGGGCCTGGCCAATCTCATTACGATTATCGCTATTTTTACCTTATCCAAACGCGAAACGATCACATTGATTAGCTTAAGACTTTGCTTATCAACCTTACTTGGTGGTACAGTTTCAACATTTCTATATAGCTTTTCTGGGGCGGTGCTCAGTTATATCGGTATGATGCTGGTCAAATCTCTTGGGCCAAAACGAGTCAGTATTATTGGTATTAGCGCCACAGGAGGTTTTATGCATAATGTAGGCCAACTTGTAACAGCCTCCCTTATTGCACAATCCTGGACCGTCATGCTCTATCTACCAGTGCTTTCCTTTTTAGGGATTCTTTCAGGGATTGCTATCGGGGTCTGTGCCAACTATTTATTTATGCATGTGCGTACCTTGCAAAGATTTCAGATGGAGCGCGATCGACAAACACAACAAAATTGGGCAAGTCAATTACTTGGAAAGGATTTGATTTAGATGAAATTACATCCCATGTGGCAAAATTATCCACAATTAGTTCCTGAATTAAATCAGACCATTGAACTGATGGAACAATCCGTGAAATTAAAAAATAAAGCTGTCGAAAAAGCAGTATTAGATATGATTCATTCTGGCGGTAAACTATTAAGACCGGCTTATCAACTACTTTTTTCACAATTTGGGGAAGACCAAGATCGTAAAAAAGCCATTTGTCTTGCTGCAGCCATCGAAATGCTACATACTGCGACTCTCATCCATGACGATATTATTGATGAAGCTGATATCCGTCGCAAACTGCCAACTATTCGCAAACAATTTGATAATTCGACTGCTGTCTATGCTGGAGATTACCTTCTGATTAGTTGTTTTAAATTATTAGCTGACTATACCCAATCCATGCGTAGTTTACAGTTAAATTCGCGCAGTATGGAAAAAATTCTTGATGGTGAGCTAGGTCAAATGAATGATCGCTATCAAATTGATGTCACGATTGATGATTATTTAGAAAATATTTCTGGAAAAACAGCTGAACTTTTTGCCCTAAGCTGTGGAATTGGTGCTTTAGAAAGTGGTTGTAGTGAAGCTTTCAGTAAAAAATGTAGCGAAATTGGGCTAAATATTGGCTTAGCTTTCCAAATTATTGATGATATTTTAGACTATACGAAAACGCCTGAAGGAATTGGCAAACCTGTTTTAGAAGATGTGCGTCAAGGGGTTTATTCCTTGCCTTTAATCTATGCGCTAAAGGAAAATAAACAAGCATTATTGCCTTATTTAAGCAAAAAAGAAGCTATGTCGCATGAAGATGCCCAAGCGGTTTTTGATATTGTCCATCAAACAAGCGCCATTCAAAAAGCTCAAGATTTGGCCGCTAAATATACCAATAAAGCACTAAAAGGTATTGCAAAGCTACCTGATAATCAAGTACAAACCAAAGAAAATTTAGCGCGTCTAACTAAGGCTATTTTAATGCGTGAAAATTAAGTAAAAAAAGCCAGGCCTCTCTGTATGGTGAAAGGCCTGGCTTTTTTGTGCTCGTGGCTGATTGAGTCGATTTACAACCTTTTTTGACGGTGTAAATCGACTAGCTACTTCGGCGTATAAGCCACCTCGTCTGGGAAAGTCTTTACTTTTCGGACTTTCCCGACGTGGTGGACAGAACTTATCCGCTCGTAGCTGACCAAGTCGATTTACAACCTTTTATTAATCTGTGTTCGAAGGGTAGCTACATCGCATCTAAGCCGGCCTGTCTAGGAAAATCTTAAAATACGATGGATTTTCCTGACATTCCGGACAATCTTAGCTGCTTGTAGCTGATCGACCCTTCTCACATCCTTTTATCTCCAACATAGTCCTTGGCTGTGTAAGACTTCCATGATGTCATCGCGGCCGATAATGCTTTCTTGCAATTTGCTACCGGCGATTTGATTGGTAAAGGCATCAATTCTTTGGTTCGCATTACGTAAATCATAGTAAGTTTGCACGACCTCATCATATTCTTTTAAGTCACTTAATTGAAAGTCTTTAGGATATTCATTTTCAAAAACGATTTTATCTAATGGTAATCTTGGCTTTAATTGTGGTTCTTGATCAGGAATCCCCACTTGAATCCCTAATACTGGATAGGTCATTTTAGGTAAATCCAACACTTTAATTAGCTCTTTGGGTTGATTATTGATACTACCTAAAAGTACTGCACCAAGCCCCATACTTTCGACTGCATTCATCATATTTTGAATCGCTAAAGTCGCATCTTGCATCGCTTGGAAAAAGACATCCGTGGAATGCAATCGACCATCATCTTCCCCTTTTTGCAAGCGAATTTGTTGATTACGATATAAATCCGCAATAAAGATAAATAATTCGCCATTTAAGCCGACATACGGTTGCTTGCTGATATGACGAATTTGTTCACGCTTGGTCTCATCCGTGATATGCAGTACACTAAATTGTTGGAAGAAATTACTTGTCGATGTTTGACGCGCAACTTCCAATAAAGTCTTGATTTGTTCATCTGAGAGATTTTCTGCTTTAAATTTACGGATACTTCGATGATTCAATTGATGTTCAATGGTTTGGTTCACCATAATCACTTCCTCGTCACTATACTTAAACCTTGTGTTAAATCAGCTGCTAAATCGTGGGCGTCTTCAATACCAATTGATAAACGCAATAAGTCTGGCGTTAAACCATAAGCAAGACGTTCTGCTTCAGGAATGTCGGCATGGGTTTGCGTCGTTGGATAAGTAATCAGACTCTCTACCCCACCTAAACTTTCCGCATAGGTAAATAATTTTAGCTGCTCTAAAAATGGACCGACTTTGCTTTCATCGGCAATTTTAAAACTCACCATTGCACCCACACCTGGATAGAAGACTTCTTTGACTGCAGGATGATTTTGCAAAACTTCAACAACTATTTTAGCATTCTTTTCTTGCTGATTAAAGCGTAAAGGTAAGGTTTTCAAACTGCGGATAAATAACCAACAATCAAAGGCAGCTAAAGTCGGACCGGTTGTATTCGCCAAATATAATAAACGTTCGCCGAGTTCTTGCGTTTTGGCCACCACTACACCCGCTAAAATATCATTATGCCCAGCTAAGAATTTAGTTGCTGAATGTACGACTAAATCTGCTCCTTGGGTTAATGGCTTTTGACGTAAAGGTGTTAAAAAGGTATTATCAACAATGGTTAATGCTCCTTTTGACTTAGCAATTTCTGCTACACGCTTGATACTTACTTCACGCATTAACGGATTGGTTGGTGTTTCGATAAAGACGGCGCTAATATTCTCGGTGATTTGCGCTGCTAATTCTTCCTCAGTATCAAAATAAAGAAACTTTGCAATGCCTTGACGTTCAATTTCTTTAAAATAGCGATATGAACCACCATAGAGGTCACGCGAAACTAAAAATGCGCTGCCTGCTGGAAAAAGTTGGAAAACCAATTGAATGGCACTCATACCGGATGAAGTGACAATCGCTTGGGCTCCTTCTTCTAACTTGGCTAGTCCTTCTTCTAAAATAGCTCGGGTAGGATTTTTGGTTCTAGTATAATCAAAGCCCGTACTATGCCCGAATTTTGGATGAGAATAAGTCGTTGATAAATGAATTGGTGCACTGACAGCTCCAGTTTGCTCGTCTACACGATTACCTAATTGTGCTAAAAATGTTTCAATATTTTCTCCCATAGTTGTGATTACCCCTGTCCTTTTTATTATTTCAATGCTGCGATTAATTGATCTACCGCTTGTTTGATATTTGCGGGTGTGGTTGCTAAATTAAAGCGAATAAAGTCTTTGGTATCGTGGGCAAACCAATCCCCAAAATCAACAGCTAACTTCGCTTGATCTTGAACCACTTCTTTAGTAGTACGACCATTTAATGCTTGTGATAAATCAATCCACAATAGATAAGTGCCTTGTAACTCGCCTACTTTTACACTTGGCACGGCTGCTTCAAGATTTGTTTTGATATATTGATAATTATGATAAATGACATCAATCAGTGTTGCTAACCATTCATCACCATTTGCATACGCTGCTTGGGCTGCCACTTGGCCAATTAAGCTAGATTCTGTTTGGCGATTGACTTTGGCATAAGCACGATATTGTTTACGTAATGCTTCATTTGGAATCCAGATATGTGAATTTAATAGGCTCGCTAAGTTAAAGGTCTTAGAAGGTGCATTTAATACAATGAGATGATCTAAAAAGGCTCCTTCATTCACAGAAATAGCTGAAGTAAAGGTTTGTCCAGGCATCATAAAATCACTATGAATTTCATCGGCAATCACTAAGACCCCATGTTTTTGACAAATGGTTAATACAGCCGCTAATTCTTCTTCACGCCATACACGACCTACAGGATTATGTGGCGAACATAGAATAAATAATTTCACTTTTTCCGCAACTACTTTGGCCTCAAAATCAGCTAAATCCATTTCATAATGGCCTTCTATATTTTTCAGTGGACTATTGATTAATTTACGTTGTTTGTCTTTGATGGCATTACTAAAAGGATAGTATACTGGACGTTGGATCATCACAGCTTCTCCTTTTTCGGTAAAACAATCGACTAAATCATAAATTGCTTGTACGACTCCTGTTGAAAATTGTAGCCATTCTTCTTTAAAAGGGGTATTTTCATGGCGTGCTTGCCAGCCTAAATAAGTATTAAAATACTCCTTATCAACACCGGAATAACCAAAAATACCATGGGCAATTCGTTTCGTCAAAGCGTCCGTTACTGCTTTAGGTGTCGCAAATTCCATATCCGCTACCCATAAAGGCAATAAATCCGCATCGCCAAAGCGTTCCTCAAGGGCATCCCATTTTAAGGAATTGGTATTTTTTCTTTCTCTGGCATATTCATGAATAAATGTCTGTTGGTCCATCTTTTCACTCCGTTCTTTTGATTTATCGATTAATACTAGTATACTCAAGCTTTTCATGGCTTTCAATGATATGGCTAGATAGAAAATATTTATCACCAAAAAACCATTCTTCAAGCTACAGTTAAGCTCAAAGAATGGTTTTCAACACTAGTCTTCCGTTTTTTGGCGATATTCTTCCATTTTGCTTTGGAAGTATTTTTCCGTTTGACCGTAAGCAGTAAAGGTAATCGCATTGGCCCCCGCATTGATTGTTTCCATAATTTGCTCGTCTGTCTTACCGCCAGATGCCATAATTGGAAAAGTAGGGTAGCTTTCACGAATCCAGCGTACTAGTTTTGCGGTATCTTTACCACCAGCTACATTAAAGATATCCACACCTGCTTCGATTAATTTACCCAAATCTCTTTTATCGTTAACCACAGTATAAATAATTGGGATATCCACTGTATCATTAACGGCTTCAATGGTTTCAACTGAGGTCGGCCCATTTAGTACCACACCATAAGCGCCATGTTCTTCCGCAAAAGTTCCTAATCTAGCTGAGCGTTTACCCGAAGTTAGGCCTCCACCAATTCCTGCGAAAATAGGTACCTGGGCTACTTGAGAGATAGCGGATAAAATTCTAGTATTGGGCGTCCATGGATAGACAGCTAAAATCGCATCCGCATTATTATTCGCAATCAAAGCTACGTCCATCGTGTAAATAATACTCTTGATGCGTTTGCCGTAGATACTAATTCCTGAAGCATTGCGAATAACTTTAGGTAAATGCACCACACTTTGACGCAATTCAGAAAATAATTCAGGCATTTGTTTGGCTTGTTTGTCTTCTCTATTTGTCAACATTTTCACCTCATTTATGATAGGGTTGGTTATGAATAATACGAAAGGCGCGATAGATTTGTTCTGTCAGCATGACCCGCATTAATTGATGAGGAAAAGTCATCTTACCAAAAGAAATCTGCGCATTGCTTCGTTGCATCACGGCTGGCGACAATCCAAGTGAACCTCCTATGACAAAGACAAGTTGACTTTTCCCTTGAATACCTAGATTTTCGATTTTTTGGGCAAAAGCTTCACTACTTGGATTTTTTCCTTCTATCGCTAAAGCAATCACATATTCTTGATCTTTAATTTTAGCTAAGATTCGTTCGCCTTCTTTATCTTTAATTTGCATCATTTGCGTTTCGCTTAAATTTTCCGGCGCTTTTTCATCCGCTAGCTCAATGACTTCCACTTTTGCATAGGCTTGTAGACGTTTGAGATATTCTTGCATCGCCTGCACTAAATACTTCTCCTTTAATTTACCGACACCAATAATTTTGATATTCATTACATAATCCTTTCATTTAATCTATTCAAAACTATTATAACTATTTTTATTCTTTTTGACTAATCAGAATATCCAAAAAGTTATCCACTATTTTCCCACAGTTTTATCCACATTATGCACAGAATTATCCACACCATTGTGACAATAAATACTTAAATCACCCCCTTTTTAGAACGAACATCTGTTTTATCTATCTTTTTCACATTTTCCACAGCGTTGTGGATAACTTCAAATTTTTTATCCTCAAACCTTGTCCACAAATTGTGAATACAGTAAAATGAACATTAAGAAAATTCTTCAAAAATTTACAAACTTTTTACCCAATCCTCTTCATATTTTTTTCATAACTTCGCGCTAAGATAGGATTGTAAATAAGGAATACATAAAAACGTAAATAAATGAAACATACTTAATGTTGGGAGACAGAACAACTTAAGTCAGAGGAGGAAAAAATTTATGAGTAGAAGAAAAAATTCAAATACAATTATGAAAAGATTTGGTATCGGCATTTGTAGCGGTGTAATTGGTGGTGCCCTTGCTTTTGGCGGCTTGTATGCAGTCACTGGAATGAATCATACGACTAGCTCAACAGGTATTCAAAGTGCACAAACAGCAACTAAAGTTAAAAATGTGAAATATAATGTAGAAAGCGACGTAACAAAAGCGGTCTCTAAAGTACAAGGTGCAGTCGTTTCAATCATTAATTTACAAAATCAAAACGCACAAGGCACGGGCAGTTTAGAAGATTTCTTTGGTGCCCAACAAGGAAATAGTAGCAGTCAAAATAGCGGTACTTTGGAAACAGCCAGTGAAGGTAGTGGTGTCATTTATAAAAAAGAAGGTAAACATGCTTATATCGTGACAAATAATCACGTGGTTGAAGGTCAAAATGCATTACAAGTCTTACTAGCAGACGGTACCAAAGTCGATGCTGAATTAGTTGGTACGGACAGCTATACTGACTTAGCGGTAATCAAGATTGCTAGCGATAAAGTTTCAACGGTTGCTACTTTTGGAGATTCAGATAGTCTAAAAGTTGGTGAACCTGCCATCGCCATCGGATCACCATTAGGAACTGATTATGCCAACTCAGTGACTGAAGGAATTATTTCCTCTTTAAATCGTCAAGTCGTGAGTGAAAATGATTCCGGTCAAGAAGTCAATATCAATGCTATCCAAACTGATGCAGCGATTAACCCTGGTAACTCTGGTGGTCCATTAATTAATATCGCCGGTCAAGTTATCGGAATTAACTCAAGTAAAATTGCTACCACTTCAACCTCAAGCTCTGGTGTAAGTGTTGAAGGTATGGGCTTTGCAATTCCAAGTAATGATGTCGTCAATATTATTAATCAACTAGAACAAAGTGGGAAAGTAACTCGTCCTGCTTTAGGGGTTAGAACGGTTGATTTGAATGCTTTATCTGATCAACAAAAAACAAACATCTTAAAAGTACCTGCCTCATTAAATGAAGGTGTCGTGCTTGCTCAAGTCAATAGCGCAACGCCTGCAGAAAAAGCTGGCTTGAAACAATATGATGTCATTACTGAAATTGATGGTGAAAAGGTCAATGATGGCACTGCATTAAGAGCCGCGCTTTATAAAAAACAAGTCGGTGACAGCATTAAAGTGACTTACTATCGTGGCAATGACAAAAAGACAACCACCGTACACCTTACCGTCGACCAATCAATTAATGAATAAGGTTGTAAATCGACTTGGTCAGCTACGAGCGGATAAGATTGTCCAACACATCGGGAAAGTCCTAAAAGTAAAGACTTTCCCAGATGGGGTGGCTTATACGCCGAAGTAGCTAGTCGATTTACACCGTCTAATAAGGTTGTGAGAAGGGTCGATCAGCTACAAGCGGCTAGAGTTGAAAGGGAATCTTAAACAAAATACAAAATCGGAAATGGCCCAATCAAGTGGCTATTTCCGATTTTTTTAGAAAATAATATTCTCTTTTATTGCTTCAAGGTCTTTAATTAATATTTTTCGTTTGCGCATCTCAATGGCACCCGAATCTTTCAACTGCTGCATCATACGGTTGACACTGCTAGCTGAAGCAATGCCACAAAAATGCGCAATTTCTTCATTGGTGACCACAAAATCAATTAAAATCCCTTCAGAAGTGTCCACACCAAAGCTTTCATATAAATCATATAATTGCGTGCAAACTGCGCCAAATTTACCATTCATCAGCATTTGTTGCAATTTTTTCATCGCATAAAGCAGACGTACTCGATAATAATCCTTCACATAAAGCTGTAATTCTTCACTCTCATTAACATCTTTCCAAAACTGTACCCGGTCAATTTGATATAATTCTGCCTTTTCCGATTCAATCCGAATATTAAACGGTGAATCAATAAACTGTGAATACTCATCTTTCAACAGTGATACGATTTCTAGCCCTGTAATATAGCGTAAATTAAACTCGCGACCATCTCTAGAAATGACGGAGGTTTTAATGATTCCATCTTTTAAAATATAAACATAGCGATCCTGAATGCCTTCATACATTAAATACTTTTTCTTTTCCTTTACTACAACAGGAAAATTTCCCTTGTTTAAATACTTTTGCAATATTTGGTCATCCATCAAAAACTCCCCCACTCAATTCACTTTTTCATTCACTTTCAGAAAAACGTTCATTCTTTATTAAACTAATTATACCGCAAAACTCAACAACATTTGTATATATTCTTTGTGAAATTTAAATGTTTTTTACAATTTTTTATAGCAAAGTCGCATTTTTTGTTTATCAAATGCGTGTATAGTAGGCTCACAAGTGATTGATAATCCCACTGAGGTGCGTTTTTCCCTTGATTTTTATGACCTTCTATCAATTTCTTTTTACATGAAACATCTAATATTCAAACGCATCTCGGGACTTTTTCACTTTAAAAAAATGAAAATAGAATGATTATTTATTCACAATCTATTTTCAAAAAAATGAAAAAAGGAGCATGAGAATGTACCGACCCCCAAAAGTTAGACCATAAAATCTAACAATTGGAGGTCGGTATTTTTATGTCCAAATATTCTTTTGAGTTTAAAAAGCAAGTTGTAAATGCTTATCTTAATGGCGAAAGTGGTTATACTTATCTTGCAAATAAGTTCGGCATTCCATCTGCTAATAAAGTTAAACTATGGGTGGATAATTACAAAGCATTTGGTGATGAAGGATTAAAACGTTCTAGAAAAAAAGATTTTTATTCTTTTGAAAAGAAGCTTTCTATAGTAGAGTTATATTTATCAAGTGAAATCTCATATCAAGATTTAGCTCTGCAAGAAGGAATTACTAATCCAAGTATGATCACAAATTGGGTGAGTCGCTTTCGTGCAGCTGGTCCTGATGCCCTAAGACCACGCAAGAAGGGACGAAAGAAAACATTGAATACAACTAATGGCAATACACAAAACAAACCAGTTGAAGAATCTTCTGTTGATACAAGTGCAGAACATGTAAAAGAGCTAGAAGATGAACTTCTTAAATTGAGAATTGAGAATGCCTTTTTAAAAGAACTGAGGAGGCTGCGTTTAGAGGACGAGGAAAAAATGAGAGAACGGCACTCGTCATCAACAGTCTCCGACGAGAATTCAAACTAAAAGACCTTCTCTCTTATACAGGCATGCCTAAAGCAACATATATGTATTGGCAAAAACGATTTGATAGAGAAAATCCTGACAAAGAACTTGAAGAAAAAATCCAAGAAATCCGTAAGAATAATAAGGATTACGGATATCGTAGAATACATGGAGAGCTTCATAATCAGGGATATCTCATCAACAAAAAGAAGGTTCAGCGAATAGTTCAAAAACTTGGCTTGCAGGTGACATCCTACACACGCAAAAGTAGGAAATATAGTTCCTATAAGGGCAGGATTGGTACCATTGCACCCAACAGAATTCGCAGACGCTTTAATACGCACATACCCCATCAAAAAATCACAACGGATACGACTGAATTTAAGTATTATGAAGTTGATGTCAAAGGACATATGACAATGCATAAGCTGTATTTAGATCCATTTATGGATATGTGTAATGGAGAAATACTAAGTTACAGCATCGATAAGAAACCTTCAGCAAAGAATGTAATGAATGCCTTGGATAAAGCCATTGAAATCACTTCAGACTGCCCTTATAGACGAACATTCCATTCTGACCAGGGTTGGGCATACCAGATGAAGGCATACTCTCACAGGCTAAAAGAAGAACGAATATTTCAAAGCATGTCTCGAAAGGGCAACTGTCTAGATAATTCCGTAATGGAGAATTTCTTCGGTCTGCTTAAGCAAGAGATATACTATGGCGTTATTTACTATAGCTATGAGGAATTAAAAATGGAAATAGAACGATTTATAAAGTATTATAATGAACAACGAATAAAAGAAAAGTTAGGATGGATGAGTCCTGTTCAATATAGGCTCCATCTTTTAGCTGCATAATGAAAACGAGACGACCGGAGTCGTCTCGTAAAAAAGTCTAACTTTTGGGGGTCACCTCAGAAATCTCGTGGAAAATTCAGTAGACAAACTATTTAACAAAGGTTTCATCAGTATTACCCTGATTAACTTCGTCGTGTATCTGGTGTATTACCTATTAATGGTGATTATCGCCGTAATTGCCCAAGACCAATTACAAGCAACTCTAGGTCAAGCCGGACTTGCTTCTGGTATTTATATCATCGGAACTTTATTGGCGCGACTATTTATGGGTAAAAAACTAGAACTAATTGGTCGTAAAGCTGTCTTACGTTATGGCGCACTATTTTATTTATTAACGACGATTGCTTACCTTTATATTCCAAGCATTCAAATTTTATACCTAGTACGTTTATTAAATGGTTTTGGTTATGGCACCGTTTCAACAGCTACGAATGCGATTGTTACAGCTTATATCCCAGAATCAAAACATGGTGAAGGGATTAACTACTATGGTTTAAGTACGAGTTTAGCCGCTGCCATTGGTCCATTTATCGGAATGATTTTACTAAACAATACAAGCTTTTACTTTATTATTATTTTCTCAATTGTCCTTATTTTACTTACTTCGATTGCTTGTTTTGTCTTTCCTGTTAAAAACATTCAGATTACCAAAGAACATCGCGAAATGCTTGAATCTTGGAAACTAAATACCTTCCTTGAAAAGAAAGTTGGATTTATTTCAGGAATCGCCTTTATTATGGGGGTTGCTTATTCTTGTGTCTTATCTTTCCTTTCTTCTTATGCTAAGGAAATCCATTTAGTTGCCGCAAGTTCATTTTTCTTTGTTGTCTATGCTTTAGTGATTACTGCAACTCGTCCAATGACCGGTCGTATTTTTGATGCAAAAGGTGAAAATTATGTCATGTATCCTAGCTACTTATTCTTAACACTTGGCTTATTTTCACTAAGTATTACAAACTCTAGCTGGTTATTACTATTCTCTGGTGCATTAGTCGGCCTAGGCTATGGCACATTCATGTCAAATGGCCAAGCTGTATGTCTTAAAACTTGTGATGGCCATCATATTGGAATTGCTTTATCAACTTACTTTATCGGCTTAGATTTAGGACTTGGCGTAGGACCTTATATTTTAGGTGAACTTCATCAATTCTTGAATTTCCCACAACTATACTTTGTTTCAGGTCTTTTACCAATCGTTTGTGCCGTCCTTTATAAATTATTCTACAGACCAAAATATGCTGACAATAAAATCATCGAAATCACAACAGAAAGTAAAGGTGCTTAATTATGAATAACAATGATTTACAAACATTAATCGTCCAATTACTTAGAAAACTAGATGAAACCAACGAACGCTTAGAAAACTTAGCTGACCGTGAAGAACAACGCCAATCCGAAGAAGAAAACTACCTAAGCGCCATTAGAAGAGCCATCCAAAACGACAATATCATCGGATAAGGATAAGGTTGTGAGGCAGCTCGCTCAGAAAAAAAGAAGTGGTCCAAAGTATCGGGCCACTTCTTTTTTGTGATTATGCTAATACAAATTCTGAACCAACAACTGCATCTGGTCCTAATTCTAAAATCCCACGTTTCATTGGGGCATTTGGTAATTGAAGTTCGCGGGCTGAACAAATCATACCAAAGCTCTTTTCACCACGTAATTCGCCTGGCCAAATCATCATTCCATCTGGCATCATCGCACCTGGTAGAGCCACTACGACTTTTAAGTTTTTGCGAATATTAGGTGCACCACAAACAATTTGTAGGCTTTCGTGTTTGCCATCAAAATCAATTTGCGTAATAGATAAATGATCACTATCAGGATGTGGTACGCATTCTTTCACAAATCCAACCATAAATTTTGGACTAGCATCATAAGTCAATCTTTCTTCAAAGCCAGATTTTTGTAATTCTTCATTTAATACGTCCACTTGCTCTTGTGTTAATTTCACTTGACCTTGAGCTGTTAAGGGTAAATAAGTAGAAACTTCAAAGAAATTATAACCCACAATGGTGCCATCCACTGTTTTAATTTGGGCGACATTGCCTTTTCTTTCTACCGTTTGTTCCATATTTTTATCATTTGCGCAGATAACCATCAAACAGTCACCGACATGCGCTTTATTATAAGCAAAAATCATTCTCTTTTCTCCTTTACTTTTCATACACATAGGCTATCTTATCAAAGAAAAAGCTAGGCGTAAAGACACAACTTCCACCTAGCCAAAAAAATGTGACCACGTACCTGATTCAATGATAATCATGATACCAAGGCCAATATAAACTGCCGCCATTACCCAGCGACCAAAATGTTCTAAAAATTCACTCACAAAAGATAATTGGGCGAATGCTTTTCCTAAAATAATCAAAAGGATAATATTTAATTCAAAAATAACTAAAGTCCAAATTAATTTAGCTGTCGATAGGGTTAAAAAGTAAGGCGTAAATAAACCAATATTATCCGCCCCACAAGAAGCAAAGGCAATCAAAGCAACCGTCCATAATAAATTTTTATCTTTGCGCGTTGTTAAGGTTGCTTCGACTTTTTCTTCGTCATCATCGCCAAAGAATAAATATTTCAACCCAAAGCCCAGTGGAATCAAGCCTAAAAAGCCTAAGATCCATTGTTGAGGGACAAAATGCAGCACAAAAGCTAAAAATAAACTGACAGCAATTAGACCATTTGAACCAATGAATTGGCCTGCAGCAATTTTTTGAGCCTGCGTTTTACTTGAATAGCGATTATTAATCAGCATCAAGATGACTAACAAATCTAACGCAGTCGACCAATACAAGACACTAGAGGTAAACACAAAAGACAAAATTTCCACCTACATTTCATTAAGTAATGACATGTCCCGTTATTTTATTCAAATGGGACAACTAAACAGTCACAACTCGCCTCACGCACAAGATAGCTAGCAACACTACCTAACATTAACTTTTCAAGTGCGTGCAAGCCAGATTGACCAACAACGATTAAATCTACCTGATAAGTTTCAACTAGTTGATGGGCCAATATCAAGCGTGGCGAGCCACGATAAACAAGAGATTTAACAGGTGCAAAATGATGAAAATGCGCATAATCTTCACATTTACGCAATAAATTCATCGCTTGAGCCTCTTCTTTAGCTAGAATATCTTCATTTAATGGCGCAAATTCTAACATTTTAGGTAGCTGTTGATCAATCACATGCACAGCTAACAACAAGGCTTCATTTCTTTTGGCTATGGATACTGCTTTTTCAAAGGCCCGAAATGCTTGCGGCGATCCATCAATCCCAACTAAGATACAGCGATATTCTTGCACCTGCCATCCCTACTTTCAACCATTATAGATTAGCTAAAAAGTCCTCAATTTCTGCTTTGGTTTTGCGATTTTTATTAACCAGACGACCTAATTCTTTGCCATCTTCAATCACGACAAAACTAGGAATGCCAAAAATATTCCATTTACTTGCCACATCAATAAATTCATCACGATCAACTTGAATAAATTGATATGCTGGAAAGTCGGCTTCAATTTCAGGCATGGCTGGTTTAATAAAACGACAATCTCCGCACCAATCTGCTGTAAAGAAAAAGACGTTTTTGCCCTTTTCCACATAAGTTGCTAATTCTTCTAAACTTTTTGGAATAATCATCTATTTTCCCACCTTATTTATCAAATAAAATTGTATCGACTGTTGAACGATCTAAGCCTCGTAAAACTTGGATTAAGAATTCACGAGCCGCTTCAAAGTCTTTAATGCTAAACATGGTTTGATGCGTATGGATATAACGTGCAACGACCCCAATTGTAGTTGATGGAATACCTTCATTGGCTTTATGCGCAGCTCCTGCATCGGTACCACCACCTGAAACAAAATATTGATAAGGAATATGGTGCGTACTTGCTGTGTCTAATAAATATTCTCTAAATCTAGGCAATAAAATATGACCTGGATCTAAAATACGTAAAAGGGTGCCTTCTCCTAAATGACCGAAAGTACCGTTTTTAGTGACTAAATCATCTGCTGCTGAACAATCCAAAGCAAAGAATAAATCTGGTTTGAATTTTGTCACAGATGCACTAGCCCCACGCAAGCCAACTTCTTCTTGGACATTCGCACCGGCAATCAATGTATGCCCTAGTGATTCATTTTGTAAAGCTTCTAAGGCTTCTAAAACTAAAGTACAGCCAAAACGATTATCCCAAGCTTTTGAAATAATATTTTTTTGATTGGCCGTCATAATCGTTTGTACATCAGGCACAATGGTATCACCTGGTAATACACCAAAACTCAAAGCTTCTTCTTTAGATTCAAAACCGGCATCAAATAAGATATCCGTCACTTGTACATTTGCTTGAGCGCCCTTGCCACGTAATAAATGTGGTGGAATAGAGGAAGAAATACATGGATAGTTGCCTTTTGCTGTTTTTAAGACAAAACGCTGTGCAGAAACGACATAAGGATTCCAGCCTCCTAGTGGTGAAACCTTAAATAATCCACGATCCGTAATTTGTGTCACCATAAAACCTACTTCATCCATATGAGCCGCAATCATAACTCTTGGGGCCTCTTCACTTTGCGCATGACGAATCCCAAAAATACCACCTAGACGATCTTGGTCAATCTCATCTACTAAAGGCGTCATTTTTTCACGCATATAAGCCCGAATATCCCCTTCAAAACCACTTGTACCGGTTAATTCTGTTAATTCTTTAATCCGTTGAAATGTTTTTTCGTTCACTACAACTCTCACCCTTCTAAAGTAATATCACACTTATTATACCTTTTTCATTTCCATTCGCCAAATACTTACGACAATCGCTTCTTGAATATTTTAGGCTTTCTTTCTTAACTAGGAATTTTCATGAAATTTTGCTATAATAATAGAAAAAATTAGAAAAACAGGTGAATGCTATTGAGTATCCAGTCACAATTTAGAAATGGTCTAGCTATCGGTATTGGCGTTGGTTTATTAAGCGGTTTTGTCTCAGCTAGTTTCACGAAAAAAGATAAACTTCTTCAGGCCGACCATATTTTAGAGAAAATTAAAGATGCCTTTTTACTAGAAGGACCAATTGAAGGTAGTTGGATTGAACATACCATGCAACCTTATCAAAAATTTGCGGTTAAAACTCAAGGCTACCCTGGAGGCATCACACGTTATGAAGATGACCAACTCGTGACCTATGAATTTCTTGCGGATGCCAAAACAGGAGCTATCTTGGAATTAAATCGCATTTAAAAATAGCCAATCTAAGTCTGAATCACTTGGATTGGCTATCTTTAGTAGATTATGAATGAAATTTTTTACTTCCTACGCGACGATGGAAATTCGGATCTTTAGGTAAATCCGGGTTAATCCCTTTAGTCTGAGCAATCATACTAGCCAACACTTGAAAGACAATAGAGATAACAAACGTTTGATAGGATCCATATTTTTCTATTGGAAGATTAAGCGTATTATCAGCAAGTTGGGCATTATTCGAAATAACATAAATGTGCGAATTCCATTCAGATAAGACCGCTAATAAAGTAGCCAAATTCTTTTCTGAGCCATCATCAACAAAAATCAAAAAAGAGTCTGCATCCACAGCGTTGTAGATTCCATGAATAAATTCATCATATTCATAAGCAACAACTGGTATTCGCAGTGTTTCTAGCATCTTTAAAGCACCCTCTAAACCATCCCCATAATAGTTAGCAGGTACTACTACTTTTATTTCCTTAGCTTGAGCAAATGTTTGCTTCTGTGCCTCCACCCATTCATAAATTTTTGATATATCACTAGGTAACTGCACTAAGAGTTTCAATAAATTTTGCTTAATTTCTTCAGTAACACCAGCTTTCCCACTGAGAGAACTAGCAATAATTAAAAGTTGTAATTTAGTGGCCGAATACCCCATTGTCTTAGGTCCAGCTTTTTCGGCTTCAATCGGTAATGTGAAAGAAAAATCAGCTATTTCATCTAACAAAATTCCCTCATAAGCGGAAAGTGAACCCAAAATACAATGATTTTGCTTAGCTACTTGCATGGCATGATAGGTGGAATAACTGCCCCCATCTTGGGAAATGCCTATAAATAATACTTTTTCTGATGTTAAAAAAAGATCATCACATACTTGAAATGGATAGTAACTCTCAACAGGAATCCCCGTTATTTGACTCATCCAATGTTTCATTTGCACACCAGAATGATAACTCGTTCCCGAACCAGTCAACATAATTTTGTCCACTGTTACATCAGCTAATAATTGTTCTATTCGCTTCTTGCTATTTAAAACTTCTCCTAAAGCCTCTGGCGTCTTATCAATATATTTATCCATTAATGCCATTACTAATCACTCACTTTCTGCCAATCAATCAAATGTGCCTTCATTTCAAAAAAATTTTGAAAAATGCAATTTGCACTCTTTTGATCAATCGTATAATTTTTGGGTTTTAATGCCCAGACATCCATTTTCGCCCTTTTAGCAGCCAAAATGCCATTAAAGCTATCTTCAATCACTAGACATTCCGCAGGTAAAACTGCTAATTGCTCACTCGCTTTTAAATAGATATCAGGAAACGGTTTATTTCGTTTCACATTTTCACCACTAATCACTACATCAAAGTACTTACTTAATTGACATTGACTTAACATCAAAGTAATATGTTCTGGATTTGATGCTGATGCGAGTGCCACTTTCTTCTTTTGCGCATGAATCTCTTCTAAAAAATCAATCACATGAGGCATCAAATATTTTTGGTATTGAATGGGATTTTCATTTTGATATTGATCATATTTTCTTTTTAAGCGCTCACGTTTTTTGGCATCGCTGACTAATTGTTGCCAAACTGCTTCGTTACTTAGGCCGACAAAGTCTTGTAACTGAGTATGTTCTGGAATCTCTCCTAAACGATTAAAGAAATCTAAGCGTCTTTTGAGATAGGCTGCTTCACTATCAACAATGACCCCATCCATATCAAAAATTACCGCTCGATACATCTTATCCCTCCTCGTAAAAAATCCTAGTTTAGACCAAATGCTAGGTAGCTCTTAGAATCTAAACTAGGATTTCAAAAATTTAATATGGAACTTGCCACATATATTTACGCGTCATATAATCTTTTCCAATACAATAAGATAATTCTCTCATATATACGTTATTCAAAATAGGGGAGAATAAAATATGATTGAAATATTCTTGAATTGGTTCAGCTATTTTATCTAAACCAAGTTGTTTACCATCTAAAAGATAAACGCGACTGCCACCATATTGTTTTAAGAATTGAACTGCTCGTAAATCAGATGCTCGTGTTCGTCCCACAGAGATTAATTGAAAGACTGAAGTTTGAGGAGTCAATATTTCAAAAGGGCCATGGAAGAATTCACAACTATTAATGGTTGGCGAATCAATTTGCAACATTTCTTCTAAATTGCAAATAGAGAAGATATAAGCTGAGCCATATGCAGGACCACTACCCATTACATAAATCGGTTTTTTATCCACATTTTGCAATGCCCAGGCTTTAGCAAGGGGAGTCGTCTCTTCAACTGCTTGACGATAGAGCGCATCTACTTGATCGAAAGCTTGCATCGCATCCTCATAATGTTCAAAGCCTTCCTGCGCATTCATCAATGTCATACTTAACATCAATCCAACGCTTGAATTCACTCTTTCCATTCGACTCTCATCGATAGCAATCGACTCATATTGGATACAGATATCACAGATTTTTGTTAGCTCGGATTCATCCACATATAAGGCAATCGTACTCGCACCTAAATCTTTAGCTACTTGAGCTGCTTTACATGTCTCAGGAGTTCCTCTCATCGAACAAATAATTGCCAAAGTATGCGCATCAACATACTTAGGGGGCGCGTAATAAAATTCATTACTCGTAAAACATTCAGAACGAATTTGTGTGTCCTCCCGACTCAAAAAATATTGAGCCGGATAAAAACCACCATTCGAACCACCTGCAGCAATAAAAACAACTTTATCAATCTGCTTTTTCTGATTCAAGATTTCCTGAATTGCTTGTTGAACTTCTTCTTGAATTTTCATAAAATCATCTCTTAATATTCTAATTTCCACATGTAGCGACGTTTTGTTAATGGATGTTTTCTTGCATCTGCTAATTTTTCAGCATATACACGCATCACACCAGTAATTAACATAGGGTTAAAGTAATCAATCACATTTGGTCCTGCCACAGAAGCTAAGCCGTAATCTTTAGCATCAATCACTGTAACTTTAGCATCAAAGCGTTGCATAAATGTTAATGCACGTGCATCCATCGCTCTTGTTTTACCATCACTCATGAATAATAAGTAAGGCGCATCTTTTTCCGTAAGTTCAAATGGTCCGTGGAAGTATTCACCAGAATTCATATTTGGTGCTGAAATCCATTGCATTTCCATGAATAAGAAAGCAGCCGTTGAGTAAGCGACCTTAGCCGTTGCCCCACTACCAACAACATAAATGGTTGGATCATTCTTATAACTTTCGGCAAATTTTTCAGCAGCTGGACCCACTGATAAGACAGATTTTTCAATTAAACCACCAATACCTGCTAAAGCTTTTTGTGCTTCTTCATAATGATCATATCCTTCAAACTGAGCAACGATTTCAATAGCTAAAGCCAAAGCATAAGTCATTTTTTCAGTTTTCGCAGCATAGTTTGTACCGAAATCATGAATAATTTCATATTCAGCTTCTTGTAAGATAGGTGAACCTGCAGAATAAGATAATGAAACGACATGCGCACCTAATTGACGAGCTTTTTTCGTTGCAGCCACTGTTTCTGGTGTCGTTCCACCTAATGAAGCAGTCACAACAATGGTATCTTCAAAATTCACTTTTGGTGTATCGTAGTTAAATTCATTTGCTGTAGTAATTGTTGTTAAGAATCGATTACTTTCATGTGTGATGAAGTAATAAGCTGGATATAAATCCGCCATTGAAGCACCGCAACCAACAAATAACACGCGGTTAATATTTGCGTTTTTTCCTTTAATTTCCTTTACAATTTCTACTACCTTATTTGACATTCTAAGTTCCTCCTAAAATAATATTTGTTTCAAAAATTCCTAATTTAGAATTCCTAATACACTTAATAAAATTCCTCCAAATACACAGATGCTTAAAATAATTCCGTTACTTACTTTTTTCTTTAATAGCCAATACATAAAGAACGTAGCACCCAACGAAAGCATTTGTGGGAAGATAGAGTCTAACGTATCTTGTAAGACAAAAGTTTTACCTACATGGAATGGCGTTGTAATCCCAATCATACTTGCGACCATCGAACCAATAACCATCAGACCCACAATATTGACATAATACATTAGCTTGTCAATTACACCACTGCCAATCAATTGTTGTAAGTATTTATTCCCCATGGTATAGCCTAATTTACCACCCCAATATGTGACAATAAATGATGGGATAAATGAGATGATCATTGCTAAGATTGGTCCTAAAATACTTCCTTTTTGAGCTAAGTTAATTCCTAGACCAAATGCTAAAATACGAACAGTACCTTGGAAGAATGAATCTCCAATCCCTGATAAAGGTCCCATTAATGAGGTTTTTACCCCGTTAATTGAATCGGGATCAAAAGAATCAGGATGTTGCGCATATTCTTCTTCCATCGCTGCAGATAAACCTAAAACAAAAGCACTTGTTTGTGGAGTACAGTTATAGAAAGCTAAATGACGACGATATGCTTCTTTTTTCTTTTCTAACATTTCTGGAGATGAAGGATTTTTTCCGTAAATCTTATCAATAATAGGTGCAATCCCGTATAAAAATCCCATATTCATTTGACGTTCATAGTTCCAAGAGGCTTGAATAAACCAAGAGCGCCAGAAGAAAGACCATGTTTTTTGTTTCAATTCTTTATCATTCATTGCTTTTACTTCAGCCATGTTGCATTACTCCTCTCTTTATAATTCCTCTAAATCATCTAAATCATCCATTGGCGCTTGATTTGCTGCAGATGGAGTATTTGAATTTCCTTTATCTAAGCTGTATAAAATGACAGCTAAAATTACAGCAAAAATCGCTACACCAGTTACTGATAATTTAGCATAAGCAGTAACAAAGAAACCTAACATCAAAAATACTGTTGTTTTCTTACTTAACATTGTAGACATTAACAAAGCAAACCCATAAGCAGGTAAAATCTTACTTGCAAGAGATAGACCATTTGTTAACCATTCAGGAATCATCTTAACAAAAGAGTTCACAACACCAGTTCCAAAATAAATAGCTAGGAACACTGGGACAAAGTAAAGTAGAGAATAAATAATTGGTCCCCAAACAATGTGATAGTTTTGAGCCTTTACAAATTTTCCTTCTTCAACCGCTTTATCAGCAGAGTGAGTCAAGGTAGCTAAAAACATACGAGAAACAATACCTAATAATTGACCTAAAATACCAATTGGAATGGCAATCGTTAAAGCTGTTTGTGCATTTGTATTTGAAAGAATCGCAAACGCTGCAGCAATAATCGAGCCTAATGTCATATCCGCAGGAACCGCAGCACCAATACTTACAATCCCTAAAGACATTAATTCTAAAGTTGCACCAACCATTAAACCTTTTTGTAAATCACCTAGTGCAATCCCTACCAAACAGCTAACGATTAATGGACGTTCAAAATTTAATCGCCCTAATAATCGTGAGTCTAGCATTGCAAAAACACCAATAATCCCAACTAATATTGCTTTTACTAACATAGGGAAATCCTCCTTAACTAAATTTTTTCATTGAGTAATTCTTTTCGTGATGTTGGTACTTGTTGCATGACCAACTGGATTCCTTTTTCTGCTAATTGTTTACTTAAGGCTACTTCTTCATCCGTTAAAAAGATAGCATTAGTATAACGTTTCGCACCAGGACGATCAGGAATACCACCATAATTCACTTCTTTGATATCCCCGTGCGCGGTCACAAATTCATACATTTCTGACACATTTCCGAAAATAACCATGATATTATCCGGTAAAGCTTTAATCTGATCTAGTTTTTCTAATGCTTTGGCTACACTAAAAACATTCAATTTGACATCAGCTGGCTTAGATAATTTCAATGACATTTTCTTAAAATCATCCGTAGAAGCTTTATTATCAATCACAATAATCCGATCGATATTTTGCGATTTTGTCCAGGCAAAAACCACTTGCCCATGTAATAACCGATGATCAATTCTAACCACTTTAATCATAGTAAATCCTCCTCTTCAGTATTTTCTTTCATTAAATGGTTGACAAAAACTACTCCTTCTTTACCCATTGATATAGCCTCTTCTATCATTTCTGTCGTCAGTGGACAAACGGCTGTAGCAAGTGTAATGATTACGGGTAAATTCATTCCACTAATTAAATAAATTTGAGGATATTGATTAAGTAATTGAATCATTTCATTATTGACCGATCCGCCTAAAACATCGGTGGCAATGACTATTTGTTCATCTTGATTTTCATTAATAAGTGCTTGAATATCCTCCAAAAATTTCGTTTCGCTACCATCTGAATAAGCTGCAAAAGAATAAATATTTTCATTTTTACCAACAATCATTTCCAATGTATCTTTCATCCCTTCTGCAAGCTTTCCATGACTGGCTAATATCATCTTCATCTTTCATTCCTCCTTTCTTACACTTTACTAAAAGCAAAAAGCGTGCCAAAAATCAGCACGCCTAAAAATTGATTCTATTTTTCTAATACAAATCCAGGTATATCAATAATCACTGGAGATAATATCATAAATATATCCCACTTCAGAATCAGGGATTTTGACACTATAACTCTCTTCCATGACACTAAGCGTATTTTTTAACCAAATATATTTCTTAGTATGACGAATATCATCTACTTGTCCATCAAAGTCGTAGGAATCAATAGGCTCGCGACGAATCAAACGCTCAATTAAGCAACTCACATGGATATATAAAGCCATTTTATGCTGATTGGTCAATTTCGTATGACTCAATTCTTCAAATTTACGCATCATCATATCAATGTGATTCATTACCGTATGGGCATCTAAAATAGTCAAAGAATTCAGCACTCGTTCAATGGAGAAATTATGAAGCAAGGATTCATTTAACTCATCCATGTACATGCCTTTTTCAATCGTTGATAAAATTTGTTCCAGTACTTGGATATTACGTCCTGAAATCAAATCTTCTAGAGCCAAATACGTCACTCCTGAAATATGTGGATCGGAAGTCCCTATAATCGCCAAAATGTTAAATGTCTTGCGCAAAACATCGACTTGTTCCCGATTGAGTAACTGGCGGTAATCATAGGCTTTCACCAATACCTCAACTTCTGCAGGCATGCTTTCAGTCAACAACGTGCGGATTTGATTTGCCGTACCTATCCCTGTATGGCAGCAAGTAATAATCAAATTCTTTTTAATTTCTTTTGGATAAATAATTTGTGATTGATAATGAATCTCTTCTTTCACATTTGCAAGTATTTCATCGATGGATTTATTCTGTTTAATTTCGTTTGCAACATGTAAAGCCATTTGTGTGGAGACATGATTAATAATGCCAATTGGAAAATCAACATAACCTGAAATATACTTCGAAACCCCTTCTAAAGATCCCATATCCACCATCAATAGTAAGCCGTCACTAATATAATATTGATTGATGTAATCAGTTAGTTCTTTACCAATATCATCAACTCCAATATCTAAAGGCATATCAAAAGCATCTACAATCTTTTCGTTCATCATTTTATTCACTACATCTGCCATACTACTTGCAGTCGAATAGCCATGTGATAAAATAAGCGCACGAATCGGACGGACCCGATAGTCATAACGAGTAATTTTTAGATAGATATGTAAAAATAGTTGATCCACTTCATCATTGACATAGTTCAAATTTCTGGCAATCGACCGTAAAAAAATACTAATAACCTCGGAAACATTTGGCTCATCAATATGAAACATATGAATCATGTTTTTGAAGATATTCCTTTGATAAGTAGAAAAATCACTGGTTTCAAATTGTTTATAGTAGAAATAGTAACTTAAGACATTCACCATATTGCCATCAAATTTCACACCGTAATTCGCTTCTAAGCTCGTCACTTCCGAATGAATCATATTTTTCAAAAAACTTAAAGGAATTCCTCCACGTTTAATTCTTTTACGATAGATCAGTGCATCACATAATAATTCAAGCTCTGTCATACAAGCTCGTTTAAATTTCTCCTCGCTATCCATTTTCTCAGACAACTCAATAAATTTTTGAAACATAGAATAAATAGGAGAGTTTAACAGGTCGTTAGTATTTTCAAGAGTACTGATTGGTTTTTGCGGTGAAATCGCCACAAAATCGCTGTTTATCTGACTAAAGGCTTTCACATCGATTAAATCATTCGTCTGTAAAATATGACTAGGTAAATCAGAAAGTCGAATATAAATTTTTTCATCCTTTATATGTCCAAGCGCATTAGCAACAGAAAGTGTGATTGCATTCTTTAATTGACCAACATTACTTGAATAATGGCGCATGGTTAAGAAATGAAGCACCTGCTGACTAACATAAAGCTCTTGTTCAATCTTAATAGATTCATCGCGATAAAATTTCATGATTAGACTTTCTCGCTCCAGAGCTGTTCGTTCATTTAAAGCCGGAATCTCAATTTGAACCGGAATTCTGCGCATAAATGTGGCCAAAAAATTACTCGTCAAATCTTCTGTTGTCGCACAAATAAATCTCACTTTTACCGGATGGGCCTCTTTTGTTTCTCCAAGGGGCATAATTAACTGGTTATCGAGAAAACTGAACAATTTTTCTTGTCCTTTGGCATTTAATCGGTGAATTTCATCAAGGAATAATACCCCACCATCTGCCTCATCAAACAATCCAGGTTTATCTGCATCAGCCCCTGTAAATGCACCTTTTTTATAACCAAATAAAATACTGGATAATAATTCTGGATTGTCCGCATATTCCGCACAGTTAAATTGAATAAAGCGCTTATCACAGGAAACATAACCCTTGGAAACACAATACTCATAATATTTTTGAGCTAAAAAACTTTTCCCTACCCCTGTGGGACCTGTCAAAAGTACTGGTAAGCCTAATCCCGGATAACGAGCGGCTGCCTTTAATTGCCGAATTTGACCATATAATGACTGCTTTGAACCAATAATTTCATCAAAAACATTTTTCTTTGAATGAAGCGCTGCCTGAAGTTCATCCAAAGAAGCATACTCTAACAATAATTCCGTATTTGCATAATTGCGTAATTTCGAGGCTTCAAAAAAGAGCACTGGTCTCGTATTGATTTTAATTACGAGATTTTCTTTAACCAATTGATTTAAATAGTGACTAATTGTATTTCTTTTAGCTGAAAATCTTTTTGCTAAATAATCTGCTGTAATAGAATTTTGATAGATATCCTCTACATTAGTCAACGTTTGAACTTCTTGATACAGCAATTCTTTGAGTTCCACAATACCGCCACCTTTGAATTTTTATATACAATTTCTATACTACATGAAATATTTCTCATCTGCAAATCACAAAAATATCATTTTTTCATAAAAATAGTGATAGCAAATAGGTTTTTAATTCCTATTTGCTATCACTAAATGTATTAATTTTATAATAATATTGTGCTTATTATAGACAAACTTTATTTCGCTAAACGATAAATGGCATCAGCATAGATCGCTGTAGCATTGAATAAGTCATCTAAGTCCATAAATTCATTAGCTTGGTGCATGGTATCGATATAATCTGGGAACATCGCACCATAGGCAACACCGCGTTCTAATAGACGGCCGAATGTACCCCCACCAATGATTTGTTCTTCACCTTTTTGACCAGTATGTTCTTCATAAACAGCTAATAAAGTTGCTACCAATGGATCATCGGCTGGAACATAGTGTGGTTTCATGTGATGTGGGCGTTCTTCAATTTTTACTTTATTTGCGCCAATTTTTGCCATCATACCGGCTGTTAATAAAGTAGCAGAAGTGCCTTTAGGATAGCGGAAGTTCAAGTTCACATAAGCATCTTCGCCATCTGCTTCAAAGCTAAATAAACCAGCATTCATTGTTAGTTTACCCATTTTTTCATCTTCGTGGGCAATATCAAATTTTTCACCATAAACATCTTCATGGATATATTGTTCGATAGTTGATAAGAAGTCTTTTGCACCGCCAGCAAATTCATAGCTGCTTAAGAAGGCTGCTAAATAAGTACCAGCATTTACACCTAGATGTGGACTAGCTCCATGTGCAGATTTACCAACTACTTCAAAAGTAACGACATTACCATCGACTTTTGCTTCACCAGAAACTGGACGGCTAGTTAAGAAATAATTGAAGCTATCTGCCACAGTTTTTGCTTGTAATTCATCGTTAAATGTCACTTTTGCACTTGCTTTACCAGGAACCATATTTTCACGTAAGCCAGCTTTAAAACTATCTAAACGTACAGCACCTGTATTTGTTGAAGCAAAGTGTAAACGTAAAGAAACATTTCCTTTTTCACCATTGATAATTGGGAATTCCGCATCAGGAGAGAAACCAAAATCAGGTTTTTCTTCATGTTGGAAGTAATAATCCATATCGCCCCAACCACTTTCTTCATCTGAACCCACAACAAAGCGGATTTTTTTAGAAATTGGTAAGTTTAAATCACGGATAATTTTTAAAGCATAGTAAGCAGCGATACTAGGTCCTTTATCATCTGAAGAACCACGAGCGTAAATGCGATTATCTTTAATGACGGGTACATATGGATCTGTATCCCAACCATCACCAGCTGGTACCACGTCCATATGGCAGAAGATACCAAGTGTTTCGTCACCTTCACCGTATTCAATATGACCGGCATAATTATCTACATTTTTTACTGTAAAGCCATCGCGTTCACCATAGCCTAACATATGTAGTAAAGCAGCTTTAGGTCCTGGTCCAAAAGGTGCATCTTCACTTTTTTTGTCGTCTTCACGTTCACTTTTGACTTTTAATAACTCAACTAAGTCATTTAATAAGTCATCTTTACGTGATTCGACTTCTTTTTTCCAATCGATAGTCATAGATTTACGACCTCCTAAAGTTTTATTCACCTTACCATGATAACACTATTAGAGAAAAGATACAAAAGTAAATTATTGAATCGCTGTATTATACATGTTGTTATTTATTATTTATGTTATAATTTACTCGTAATAACTAAATTTCATCGAGGTGACCTAGATGTTAACAGCATTAGACGAAACGATTCTAAGTACAATTGCTCGCCGCCCTTTAATCAGCCATAAGGGAAATTTTGGTCGAGTTTGTTGTATTGGAGGGAATCTAAAGTATGGAGGTGCGATTATTTTAGCTACCGAGGCTTGTGTATATTCAGGCACTGGGCTTACTACTACAATTTGTGATAAAGAAAACCGTCCTGCTATCCATGCGCGTACACCAGAGGCGATGATTGTGGATTGGCAAAATTTAGTAGAAGTTGATCGGGTTTGTCAAACGGCTGATGTGATTGTTATTGGTCCTGGTCTTGGAGATGACCCACAATGTCGGACAATCTTGCAACAAGTCATTCAAAACCAAAAAGAAAATCAGTGGCTGGTGATTGATGGTTCGGCTCTTTCGATAATGGCGGAGTTTCCCATGGACTTTCAATATCCCGCAAAAGTAGTTTTAACGCCGCATCAAATGGAGTGGCAACGTGTTTCGCAAATCGCAATTAAAGATCAAACATTTGAAAAAAATTTAGCTGTCCAACAAAAATTACAAACAAATGTCGTCTTAAAGAGTCATCAAACCCAAATTTATTTGGCGAATCAAACCCAATTTATTAATCCATTGGGAAATCCTGGTATGGCTACAGGAGGAATGGGAGATTCTTTAGCTGGTATGATTGGTAGCTTTTTAGCCCAATTTACGGATAAAGAAAAAGCCATTTTAGCCGCGGTTTACCTACATAGTTTTATTGCTGATAAAATTGCGCAAGAAAGTTATGTGGTTTTGCCGAGTCAATTAATTCAAAAAATTCCATATTGGATGGATTATTTTGTCAAGGTTTATCACTGAGAGGTAAAAAATGATACAAGAAGTAATGAATGAAATTAGTCAAGTGATGGCTAAAGTCGATGAACAACAATTACAAAAGATCTTACCACTATTTACAAAGTAACGGTGGATTTTTGTCAGAGGCGCTGGACGAAGTGGCTTTCAGGCAAAAAGTTTTGCAATACGATTGATGCACTTAGGTTATGAAGTCTATGTATTAGGCGAAACAATTACGCTCAGTGTGCAAGAAGGGGATTTATTTATTGCCATTTCTGGTTCAGGAACAACAAAATGCGTGCTGATGGATGCAAAAAGTGCGCAAGAAAAAGTCTTGACTTTGCTCGTATTTACGAGTGATAGTCAAGCAGCCCTCGCACAATTTGCTGATGAGATGGTTATTATTCTAGGTGCAACAAAAACAAGGTCAGGAATAGCTTCTATCCAATTGCTTTCTAGTCTATTTGATCAAACACTACATATTACGCTAGATGTCTTGTGCTTACTGCTATCTAGACAGCAGTAAGCCACCAATGATGAAATTTTACAAGCACATGTGAATATTGAGTAAAAAAACGAGTAGTTCCGCTGCAAAAGTGAACTACTCGTAATTTTTATTTCAATACATTCTGTGCAATAAAAGCGACATAGCCAACTTGACCATTATCTTTCAAATGCGTTTCATCTTCTTCAAACCAATCTTCATGCGCTTTAGCTTCATCATACCAATCGATTAGTGTGATATTTTTATACTTTTTCGCCATTGATTCTAGAAAACGATTCACATCTCCTTGCCAACGCTGAGTCGGAACATAAACATTAATCAGATAAACTTTACGCTTAGACCCAATCGCTTTCATCATATTTTGAAAATCTTCTTCCGTGTAAACGCCATTTGTGCCAAGACCGATTACAATCGTATCTGCCAATAATTTTTTCTTCTTCAACTCATTGATTGTTTTCTTTGCAGAGTATAGTTGACGACCGATATCCGCATCTAAAACCACATTTGGGAAGACCTCTTTCATCTCTTCCACAGTACCTAACATGACTGAATCACCAATCATCGTGATGTTCATTTGCTGCGCTTTTAGCAACTGCGTATCCGTTAAATGATACTTATCCGCAATCTCATTGGTCGCATGCATGACTTCTGTTGCCCCATCTGTATTTTTGGTCGCATCAGCAGCTTTTTTATTCTTAGCGATATCCACCTCAAAAGCTTTTTGTGCGTCGTTTTTTTGATTAGCAGGAGCAGTAAAAATACCAAATAACGCAACCGCAAAAACAATTGCAAGCGGCACACACACCATTTTTTTCCAAGCATAGGCCGGTAATTTCACCCATTGTTTGAAGCGAACTGGTAATTGTGAGTAGTCATAGCGACGACAAGGTACTTCAATTAAGCGGTAGGATAATTCACTCATCACTAATATCAGTGCTATTTCAATTAACGTATGCAACCATAAACGGTGATTGATATTTTTAACGGCACTTTCATAAAAAATCATAATTGGAAACTGATACAAATAAATCCCATAGCTTCGTTTGCCAATATAATTAAATATCGGATTAGACAAGTACCGATTGAAGTCAGCACCGGGATGGGCCGTCACTGCTACAAGTATCGCCGCAAAAAGGCTGACGATATACATCCCACCGTAGTATAAAAAGTTAGACTGTGCACTTAAAGTGAAAAAGCTCAAAATAATTGCCAATAACGCAAGCCAACCAGCACGATTTAACGTTTTTTCGGCTTTTTTAGAAATACTTGCGCGTAAATGATTACTTGGCCAAAAAATTGCTAAGCTAGCCCCCAACCACATGGAAAAGGAACGGGAAAAAGTACCATCATAGACCGCTGTTGGATCGACGCCAGGTTTAAATTGTATCGCCATCCAAATTGCCGAAGCTAACGATCCAAGTAAGAAAATGCCGGCTACCCGGTCTTTTTTCCTCCCAAGCTTATAAAAAAGAACAAGCAAAATTGGTAAGACCAGATAGTTTTGCGCTTCAACGGATAATGACCACAGATGGGTAAATGGATCTGGATTATGGAAGCGGTCGAAGTAAGATAATTTATTATCAATTTGCCAATAATTATTAAAATACAATAAACTACTGAAAACAACACCGCGTAAATTATTCAATAAATTCCGTTGAAAAAGTGTAATATAACTAGCACATAATACTAGAAGACCAATTAAAGCCGGATACAGTCGTTTAATTCTTCTAAAATAAAAGGCTTTTAAATGGATTTTTTGGTTACTTTCCCATTCTTGACGTAATAAATCAACAATTAAATAGCCAGAAATCACGAAGAAAACTGGCACGCCCAAATATCCCCCTTTGATTGTATTCGGAAATAAATGGTAAAATATAACTCCTAAAACGGCGATGGTGCGAATCCCATCAAAACCGGTAATATATCTATGTTTTGTATTCATGATTAACCTTCTTAATTAATATTTTCTTTCCCACTATACTATCATGCCATAAATTTCAGAAAAAAGCATGGAGAAATTCAATGAATATAGAAAAACTTAATTCCTACTGTCCCATTATAAAGGATAATACACGATTTTTTTATCTTTTATTCAAAAAAATTTTTCATTCTGAAAATATAAATCACTTATCCGCTCGTAGCTGACCAAGTCGATTTACAACCTTATTGACGGTGTTCGGCAGCTAGACATTGTGAAATTCGCCCTACCATTTGCAAAAATCTCCTTTCATCCGATTTTTGCAGTGGTAGGTAAGCACAAAATTTCTTCGAGGCTTTCCGAGCTGCCTAACAACCTTATTAAAAAGAGGCTGACCTAAAAGTGTATTAGCAAGATAAATAAAAAATGAAATCCTTATGATGAAATAAATAATTAATAAAAATATAATGAAAATCCGAATGTTCAACTTGATTACTCATAAAATCAACTATGAATATTCGGATTAATTAATTATACACTCATTTTTGGCAAGAGACTAATGGCTGGCCTCTTTTTGTCTTTATAATTTTTCTTCATAAAATCGTCCAAGAATCTGAACATTTTCCGCAATACTGACGAAGGCGTGAGGATCTGATTCTTTCATCGCCGCTCTCAACATAGGTAGCTCATAGCGAGTCACAACCGTAATTAAGACGGTTTGTTTCTCATGACGATAAGCGCCCTCTGCTTCATGGATAATTGTGATACCACGGCGCATCTTTTCTTGAATATGTTCAATCACTTCATTTGGAAAACGCGTCACAATCGTCACTTGCATTTTCTTTTGCTTGGTATACACGGCATCTGTTACTTTCCCACAAACAAAAATCGCCAAAGCTGAATACAATGCATAAGCCCAACCAAATAAAATCCCCGCAATAAACATGATACATACATTAAAGAAAATTGAAATGGAGCCTACTGATTTGCCTGTTTTTTTACGAATGGCAATACTAACAAAGTCCAATCCGCCTGAAGACAAGCCATTTCTAAGTGCATAACCAATCCCTGCACCCATGACTGCACCGCCGAAAATCGCACAAATAATGGGATCTTTAGACAAAACTTCCTCTGGTAATAATTGTGTAAATAACGAGGTCAAAATAACGGTAATGCCAGTAAAAATTGTGAATTTATGACCAATTTTAAACCAGCCCAACAAAAATAAAGGAACATTTAACAAAAGTAATCCAAGCGATACAGGAATGGTAAAAGGTAGATAATGTCCCGATAAAGTCGTAATAATCTGTGCTACCCCGGTAATTCCACTGGAGTATATATGTCCTGGTTGATAAAAAAAATTAATCGAAATCGCGGCTAAAAGAGCATAAACGATTGCGAATGAGAATTTCTGCGCATAATCTGCATGCGGAAATATATTAAAAAATTTCTGTGCCATGATAACCTTCTCACTTTTTATTTATTCAAGCCCATTATACCCCTTGCCTAAGAAAAAAAGCCATTTATGAAAAATTTCTCATTTTCATAGATGACTTTTAGGAATATTTAAATAATATTAGGCAAGCTTAGTCTTCTTCCACACCAGTTACATCGATGTTTAGTTCGAATAATTGTAGTGGCGATACTGTACTTGGTGCTTGAGACATAGGATCCACTGCACGACCATTTTTCGGAAAGGCGATAACTTCACGGATATTGTCTTCACCAGCTAATAGCATGACAAAGCGGTCTAACCCTAAAGCAATTCCGCCATGTGGAGGGAAACCATAGTCAAGCGCATCTAAAAGGAAACCAAATTGTTCTTGCATTTCACGACGAGAGAATCCTAATGCTTCAAACATTTTCTCTTGAACTTCTTTTTGATAGATACGTAATGAACCGCCACCTAATTCATAACCATTTAAGACGATATCATAAGCTTGAGCATGCACTTTAGATGGATCTGTTGCTAATAATGGAATATCGCTTTCTCTTGGTAAAGTGAATGGATGGTGCGCAGAAACATAGCGACCTTCTTCTTTATCATATTCAAATTGTGGCCAGTCAACCACCCATAGGAAGTTAAATTTAGATTCATCGATTAAGCCTAATTCTTTACCTAATTTCAAACGTACAGCCCCTAATGAAGCACATACGACATCAAAGCTATCTGCGCCAAACATCAATAAGTCGCCTACTTCAGCATTGGTTGCAGCGACGATTTTTTCTGTTGCATCGCCTAAGAACTTCGCAATTGGCCCTTTCAAACCATCTGCTTCAACTTTTAACCATGCCAAACCTTTTGCACCATATTGGCCGGCAAATTGACCTAGGTTATCCATATCTTTGCGTGAATATTTATCGGCAGCTCCTTTGGCATTTAACGCTTTGACTACCCCACCATTTTCTAAAGCCATTTGGAATACTTTGAAATCAATATCTTTGACCACTTCAGAAATATCTACTAATTCCATGTCAAAACGTGTATCTGGCTTATCGCTACCGTAACGATTCATCGCTTCATCATAAGTCATGCGTGGGAAAGGTAATGTCACTTCCATGCCCTTGACGTCTTTCATCACTTTAGCAATCATGCCTTCTGTTAGTGTTTGGATTTCTTCTGCACTTAAGAAAGAAGTTTCCATATCCACTTGGGTAAATTCTGGTTGACGGTCTCCACGTAAGTCTTCATCACGGAAACAACGAACGATTTGGTAATAACGGTCAAACCCAGCATTCATCAATAATTGCTTAAAGATTTGTGGTGATTGTGGTAAAGCATAAAAATGACCTGGATGTACGCGAGATGGTACTAAATAGTCGCGAGCTCCTTCTGGCGTTGATTTACCAAGATAAGGTGTTTCAATATCTAAGAAATCATTGCTATCTAAATAAGTACGAATCGCACGGGTTACTTGATTACGTAAAATAATATTTTGTGTCATTTTTGGACGACGTAAATCTAAGTAGCGATAACGCATGGGTACTTCATCGCTTGTTTGTTGGTCATCTTCAATTGGAAATGGTGGTGTTTTTGCTTTGTTTAAAATCGTAATGTCTGAAATCATCACTTCGACACCACCTGTGACGATTTTTGGATTCACTGCTTCTGACGCACGTTCAATGACTTCACCAGTTACTTCAATCACATATTCACTACGGCATTTATCCGCAATCGCCCATGCTTCTTTAGACACTGCTGGATTAAAAACGACTTGGACAAACCCTTCTCTATCACGTAAATCGATAAAGATAACGCCTCCTAAGTCACGACGTTTTTGAACCCAACCTTTTAATGTTACTGTTTGGCCAATTGTTTCATTTGAGACCTGACCACAATATAATGTTCTTGTTGCCATTATTGTTTACTCCTTTTCTGTATGCATCATTTCTTGATAAACTGTTTCAAATTGTGTTTGAATTTGAGTCAGTGGATAAGCTTTTTCTACACGAGTGGCTAAGTTTTTCACGTTAACCACGCCGTTTGCTAATTCTGTTTCGCCAATGGTTAATACTAATTGTGCATTTAACTTATCAGCCGTCTTAAATTGGGCCTTCGCTTTACGGTTCATCACATCACGTTCAGCACTAAAGCCGGCTTGACGAATACTTTGCACGATTTGTAAGGCTTCAATATTTGTTGCTTCACCTAAAGAAACCACATAGGCGTTTAATGGTTTTTGGGCAGCTAAAGTAATGCCTTGTGCTTCTAAAATCATTAATAAACGTTCAAAACCCATCGCAAAGCCAAAACCAGCTGTTTCAGGACCGCCTAATTCAGCGACCAATTGATTGTAACGACCACCGGCACAAATAGTAGATTGGGCGCCCATTTTTGAATCATCGCTCATAATTTCAAAAATCGTATGGGTGTAGTAATCCAAACCACGGACCATATTGCTATCAATTTCATAAGCAATGTTTAAGGCGTCTAGCATCTTCGTCACAGCTTCAAAGTGTTTTTGGGCCGTTTCAGATAAATAGTCTAAAATAGATGGTGCCCCAGCAACCACCGCTTTATCTCTTTCATCCTTACTATCTAGCACACGCAATGGATTTTCTAATAAACGACGATTAGAATCGGCACTCAATTGTTCTTTAAATGGCGTTAGATAATCAATTAATGCTTGACGATAGGCCGTGCGTGTTTCTTGATCACCTAACGAATTTATCACTAAGCGTAAATCTTTAATCCCTAATTCACGGAAAAATTGTAAAGCCATAGCCATCGTTTCAACATCTGTGGCTGGATTATCCGAACCAAAGACCTCTACACCAATCTGATGGAATTGACGTAAACGACCTTTTTGTGGACGTTCATATCGAAACATTGGCCCCATATAGTAAACTTTGTATGGTTTTTGATGTTCTGGACCGAATAATTTATTTTCCACAAAAGAACGAACAATCGGCGCAGTGCCTTCTGGTCGTAAAGTAATATGACGGTCCCCTTTATCGTGGAAATCATACATTTCTTTTGTCACAATATCCGTCGTATCGCCTACACTTCTTGAAATGACTTCGATATGTTCAAAAATTGGTGTGCGGATTTCGTGGAATTGATATTGGTTAAATAATTTTCTAGCAGTTTGTTCAATTGTTTGCCATTTTTCTGATTCACCTGGCAAGATATCATTGGTACCTTTTGGACGTTGGTAAGCCATAATTTCCTCCTCGTTGTCTATTTTTAACAAATAAAAAAGCCCTTGAAGCCATATTGCTACAAGGACGAATCATCGTGGTGCCACCTATTTTCAGTGTAAAATCAAAACTTTACACCCTTCAAACGATTAACGCTCGTACACGGAATAGCTTTTTACTACTCATCTCCAGACTGTTCTTCAATATCACTTGCTTAAGCTACTTTCAGCCTAGGGTAGCTCTCTCTTGAAAGTCGAACATGATATTTACTCTTTTCTTTCGCTGACTTTTTCTATATCAGCTTTTACAATACGTGATATCTCTTAAAAAGTCAAGAACTTATACAGAAATTTTCAGATATTTTCTTGGATGACTTTCAACGCATCTTTTAATAATAATAAAGTCCATCTTGTGTCTTTTGTCTAGCAAGCCAAACAACTAGTAAAATCGCTAAGTTGAAAAACACCGATACAATAAATAAAGTTCGGTAGCTAAAAGTTTCAATCATTAAACCACCAAATAACGGCGAAATAGCCCGCCCCGCACTACCAAAAGAATTCACAAGACCTAAATACTTTCCCTTTACTCCTTCTGGTGTGATGCGGTTGACAATCACTGGTACTTGTGGAAAGGCCAAGGCTTCTCCAATTGTTAGTAAAACCATCGCAGTCACGAATAAATAATATTGTTTCGCAACACTTAACACCACAAAAGAGAAAGCAAACATCAAAATGCCGATATAAATTGGCATAAAATGATTTTTAATATATTGCCCATAACGTACAATGAAAAATTGAATTAATAAAATTAACCCCGCATTGACCGTCCATAAAACACTATAGTACCGAAAAGGAATCCCTAGACTGGTCATATATACAGAAACATTACTTCCCCATTGTTGATACATCGTCCAAGTAATCAAAAGCATGGACAGTAAGGTAATCATCAAATATTGATTCATCTTTGGTAATTTTATCTTTGTCTTGTCCGTTTTACGCTCATTTGTCGCTCGTTTAAGATTACGCAATGGATGATAGCCAATCAAAACAACTGCTAAAAAGCCTAGACTAATCAATGTCGAAACGAAAAATGGTAACCGTAAATCCCAATCATATAAAAAACCAACAACAGATGAACCAATGACAATGCCAAAGTTTTGGACAAAATAAATCATATTAAAAACATAGCGACCATCAAAACGTTTCAAGGTTGCGCCTAATGCACTTACCAAAGTCCCATTCCAACCAGCTGCCAATCCTAAGAAAAATAAACAGATGGCAAAAGGAACGGCTTGATGAAACAAGGTTAATACAATTAGGGTGACTGTCATCACTAAGCCACCAGCCAACATCAAATAATAAGGATTTCGGCGATCAAACCCGAGTCCCCCAACGACATTCCCAATCACACTAGCTAGTGAATTGAAAAATAAGACTAATCCTACCAAAGTTAAGGAAATATGCAAATTATCATGCAAATAAACGCTGGTTAGAGGCCAAATAAAACTCATCCCAAAGCTTGTAAAAAAGGCTCCTAATAATACAGCAATAAAACTGACTTCTTTTTTCATTTCCGCTCACATTTTCTATATAAATTTTGCTTGAAATGGTGAAACTAAATTCGCTCTAATGTTTTCGCTGTATCGTGCCATAACAACGGAAAGAATCTTTGTAACAAGCGCCCGATCAAGCAACCAATCAAGTTTAACATAATATCACTCACAGCAAAAGTCCCTACATAAAAAACATATTGAATCGTTTCAACGCCACAGATAAAAAGGACACTAATAAGACAAAATTCCCAAAAACGAGATTTGAAACTAAATAAAATCCCAAGTGGAATAAAATAAATCACGTTTAAGGCAGCCTCTAATAAAACACGTTTATTGTGCACGGCAAAATCAAATAAATCAAAACTATAAGAGTGATAATTGCGCGCTTTAGCAAACAAGACGATAAACAATAAAAATAAGTACACACTATAGAAGAGATACGTATAAATAACCGTAAATTTTTGGAAAATCAACTGTACAAAAAATAGCCACATACTCAACGTCACAAAACCAATTAAAAATTCCTTTGTATACGCAAAACGTGCCATTGCTGAGGATAAATGCGGATAGCTATTTAAGACTGGATATGCAATCCAGTTAATCAAAAGAAATCCAGCTAAAAATGAAAATACGCCTAAAAAGAACAGTGCGAATAGTTTTTTCATATATACCAATCCCTTGTTTTATTTTTCTCTTTATTATAATGATTCAGCAAGTTTTCTGCCAAATAAATCTACTCAATATAAAAGAAACTTAAATTAATATATAGAAAATTAATGAAAACAGCTTTCCCTTTCTTATTGACGATATTTTCTATGCTTTAAAGTCATTAAAATTACTTATATTTATCCTTAGAATTGTTATTGAACTTTTCATAGCATTTTTCTATGGTAAATTTTATGGTTTGCTTTTGAATAATTCTAAAAACAGGCGTAAAATGAATATGTAATTATTGTTATTATTAGAATGATTCTATTTTGAGAAGAGTGTGAAACATGAAAGCAAGTTTATTTACAAGTTGTGTTGTGGACGCGCTATTTCCAAACGTCCCAATCGCAATGACGGAAGTTTTAGAACGTTTTGGAGTAGAAGTATTACTCCCTGAAAGTCAAGTATGCTGCGGACAACCAACCTTAAATAGTGGATACCGCAAAGACTCTCGCAAAGTTTTAATCAATCAAATCGAAGCCTTTAAAGATGCGGAATATATCGTGGGGGCAGCTGGTAGTTGTACAGCGACTTTTAAAGAATATGCAGAATTATTCAAAGATGACCCTCAATATCGGACATTAGCTGAGGATTTGAGCAAACGTACCTTTGAATTCACTCAATTCTTACATTATGAATTAGGCTTAACAGATGTAGGTGCGACTTTAAATGCACGGGCGACCTATCATCGTTCTTGCCATATGTCTCGGATTTTAAAAGAAAAACAAACACCTTTTATCATGATGAAATATGTCAAAGGTTTAGAATATGTTGAATTGCCACATATCGAAAACTGTTGTGGTTTCGGTGGTACTTTCTCTGTTAAAGAACCATTGATTTCAAATGCCATGGTGACTGAAAAGATGAACGATGTCATTTCAACTGGTGCGGAAGTCTTAATCAGTGCGGATATGGCTTGTTTGATGAATATCGGCGGTAAATTTAATCGAGAAGGTAAAAAAATTAAAATTATGCACATTGCTGAGGTCTTAAATCATGATGTCGATGAAAGTCGCGTTCCTCAATTAGCAAGAGTCTAAGCAAGTTTGGTGGTGAAAATATGGGATTAAAAACAAGTACGTTAACTTTTGAAGAACGTTGTGAAAAAAGTTTAAATGATACACAAATGCAAGCAGCACTAAAAAAAGCACAAGATAGTCAATGGATTAAACGTGAAGCTTCTCGTGCAGATATGGGTGACTGGGAAGAATGGCGCAAATTAGGTCAAGAAATTCGTCAACATACCTTAAACCATTTACCAGATTACCTTGAAATGTTTGCGGAAAATGTCCAAAAACAAGGTGGACATGTGTTATTTGCTCAAACCGAAGAAGAAGCAAGAGAATATGTGAAAGAAATTACCCTTGCTAAAAATGCTAAAAAAATCGTCAAATCCAAATCAATGGTCACAACCGAAGTCGGGCTCGATCCAATGTTTGTCGAAATGGGGCTAGAAGTCATCGAATCTGACTTAGCAGAATTTATTTTACAAATGGATAATTGGGACGAACCTTCACACATCGTCTTCCCTAACATCCACAAAGACCGCTATCAAATTCAAAAAATCTTTGAAAACCTAGGCTATGAAGGTAGCAGCGAACCTGAAGAAATGGCGAAATTTGCGCGTAAAGTGTTACGTGAACACTTCTTATCAGCTGATATTGGCATTACTGGTTGTAACTTTGCCATTGCCAATAATGGAATGATTAACTTAGTAACCAATGAAGGAAATGCCGACTTAGTGATTGCAATTCCTAAAACCCAAATCGTATTGATGGGGATGGAAAGAATCGTACCAAGTATGAAGGAAGCTGAAGTATTAGATAGCTTACTTTGTCGTAGTGCCGTGGGTCAAAAATTAACGAGTTACGTCACATTTGCTGGTAAAAAAGTCGATGAAGAATCAGATGGCCCTGAAGATTTCTACGTGATTATTGTCGATGATAACCGCTCCAATGCCTTAGGTACACAATTCCAAGAGATGCTACAATGTATTCGTTGCG
>NZ_ASWI01000004.1:0-107500 GCF_000407565.1 Enterococcus cecorum DSM 20682 = ATCC 43198 | reverse complement strand
CCCAGGTCATAAGGGGCATGATGATTTGACGTCATCCCCACCTTCCTCCGCATTGTCTGCGGCAGTCTCGCTAGAGTGCCCAACTGAATGATGGCAACTAACAATAAGGGTTGCGCTCGTTGCGGGACTTAACCCAACATCTCACGACACGAGCTGACGACAACCATGCACCACCTGTCACTTTGTCCCCGAAGGGAAAATCCTATCTCTAGGATGGTCAAAGGATGTCAAGACCTGGTAAGGTTCTTCGCGTTGCTTCGAATTAAACCACATGCTCCACCGCTTGTGCGGGTCCCCGTCAATTCCTTTGAGTTTCAACCTTGCGGTCGTACTCCCCAGGCGGAGTGCTTAATGCGTTTGCTGTAGCACTGAAGGGCGGAAACCCTCCAACACTTAGCACTCATCGTTTACGGCGTGGACTACCAGGGTATCTAATCCTGTTTGCTCCCCACGCTTTCGAGCCTCAGCGTCAGTTACAGACCAGAAAGCCGCCTTCGCCACTGGTGTTCCTCCATATATCTACGCATTTCACCGCTACACATGGAATTCCGCTTTCCTCTTCTGCACTCAAGTCTCCCAGTTTCCAATGACCCTCCCCAGTTAAGCCGGGGGCTTTCACATCAGACTTAAAAGACCGCCTGCGCTCGCTTTACGCCCAATAAATCCGGACAACGCTTGCCACCTACGTATTACCGCGGCTGCTGGCACGTAGTTAGCCGTGGCTTTCTGGTTAGATACCGTCAAGGGATGAACTTTCCACTCTCATCCTTGTTCTTCTCTAACAACAGAGTTTTACGATCCGAAAACCTTCTTCACTCACGCGGCGTTGCTCGGTCAGACTTGCGTCCATTGCCGAAGATTCCCTACTGCTGCCTCCCGTAGGAGTCTGGGCCGTGTCTCAGTCCCAGTGTGGCCGATCACCCTCTCAGGTCGGCTATGCATCGCAGCCTTGGTAGGCCGTTACCCCACCAACTAGCTAATGCACCGCGGGTCCATCCATCAGTGACGTAAAAGCGCCTTTCATCCATCTACCATGCGGTAAATGGAATTATGCGGTATTAGCACCTGTTTCCAAGTGTTATCCCCCGCTGATGGGCAGGTTACCCACGTGTTACTCACCCGTTCGCCACTCATTTTCTTTCGGTGTAGCAAGCTACGGTGAAAGAAAATGCGTTCGACTTGCATGTATTAGGCACGCCGCCAGCGTTCGTCCTGAGCCAGGATCAAACTCTCATAAAAAGTATTGATAAGTCATAAATGACTTTAAGCTCAAAATTGATTTTGCTAGCTATTGCTTGCATGTATTTTTCTTTAGTTCACAATAAACTAAAGACCCTACACATTGGTTGTTTGCATTTATTTGTTCAGTTTTCAAAGGTCTACTTTGTCGTTTAGCAACAACTCTTATATTATACTCAAGTCTCAACAGTTTGTCAAGAACTTTTTTGAAATATTTTTAAGTTGTCACTCGTTAAATCAGCGGCTTTCATATCATAACAAACGTTCAATTCATTGTCAAGCTTAATTTTCAAAAACTTTAAAACGTATTTTAAAACGTATTGAAAGTTTATTTTATTTAGCCATTTGATTTCAGCGACTTTGTTAGAATATCACGAATTAAATGAAGCGTCAAGCAATTTTTGCGAAAAAACTTTCAAAAAATTTTCAACAAAAAGATTGTATATTTTCATATCTATTAAAAAACCTTCCCACTAGTATAGTAGGAAGGCTCAGATTTATCATCTATTCATTTACTTATTTTTCTTCATAAACATTTAAGATGATTTGTTTCAATTCAGAAACTAATGGTTCTTTAGGGTTAGCAGTTGTACATTGGTCTTCGTAAGCTAATTCAGCCATACGGTCAATTGTTGAATCTAAAACTTCTTGCGTAACTCCTTGTGCTTTCAAGTTCATCTTGATACCTACACGACAGCCTAAATCATATACAGCAGTCGCTAAAGCTTCTACTAATTCTTCCGTTGTTTCACCAGGTAAACCTAAGAATTTTGCAATGTCTGCATAGTCTGTATCAGCGCGGAAGTAATCATATTTAGGGAACATCGCATGTTTTTGTGGATCTTTGGCATTGTAACGGATAATTTCTGGCAATAGAATCGCATTTGTACGTCCATGTGGAATACCATATTCTCCACCAATTTTATGAGCGATTGAGTGAGAAATACCTAGGAATGCATTTGCAAAGGCCATACCAGCCATTGTAGAAGCATTATGCATTTTTTCACGTGACTCTAAATCAGGGTTTTTCACTGATTTTTCTAAGTAATCAAAGACAATCTTAATTGCTTGTAAGCTTAATCCACGAGTATAATCAGATGCCATTACTGAAACATACGATTCGATCGCGTGAGTTAATACGTCCATACCAGTATCTGCTGTAACTGATGCAGGAACAGTCATGACAAATTGTGGGTCAACAATTGCAATATGTGGTGTTAATGCATAGTCAGCCAATGGATATTTAACGTGTGTATCACTGTCAGTAATAACGGCAAATGGTGTCACTTCAGAACCAGTACCTGATGTTGTTGGGATACATACAAATTTCACTTTTTCAGCCACCGGAATCTTGTAAGTACGTTTACGGATATCTAAGAATTTTTGTTTAGCGCCAAAGAATGAAGTATCTGGATGTTCAAAGAATAACCACATTGCTTTAGCCGCATCCATTGCAGAACCACCACCAAGCGCGATAATTGTATCAGGTTGGAAGTCTACAATCATTTCTAATCCTTTGTAAACAGTGTTTGTTGAAGGGTTTGGTTCAACATCTGAGAACACTTCTACTTTTACATCATTGCGACGACGGTTTAACACACCACGAACGATATCCGCATAGCCGAATTGAACCATACCAGGGTCACAGATTAACATTACGCGTTCAACATTAGGCATTTTTTCTAGATATAATAGAGCATTCTTTTCAAAGTAGATTTTTGGTGGTAATTTGAACCATTGCATGTTATTTCTCCGTTTCGCTATAGTTTTTACGTTAATCAAGTTAACGGCTGATACGTTTCTAGATACAGAGTTCTTACCGTATGAACCACAACCTAGAGTAAGTGAAGGAATCATTTCATTATAGATATCCCCAATACCACCGACTGCAGATGGGTTATTGACTAAGATACGGCAAGCTTTCATGCGTAAACCAAATTTCACTTGTAAATCTTCGTCTTCTGTATGGATCACAGCTGTATGTCCTAAACCACCTAGGTTCAACATTCCTTCACATAGTTCAAAACCATGTTCAGTGCTGTTGGCTTTAACCATTGCTAAAACTGGTGATAATTTTTCACGTGATAGTGGATAATCAGGACCTACACCGTCTAATTCAACAATTAACATTTTTGTATCGCTTGGCACTTCAATACCGGCCCATGCAGCAATTTCACGAGCATGATGACCAACAATTTTTGGATTAACCGCAGTTTTTGCTTCGTTCATCACCACAGCTTCTAATTTTGCCACTTCATTTGGTTTCACAAAGTAAACATTGTGAGCGGCAAATTCAGCTTTCACTTCATCGTAAACTTCTTTATCAACAATAACTGCTTGTTCAGAAGCACAAATCATACCATTATCAAATGTTTTAGATAAAATTAAGTCATTAACAGCACGTTTGATTTTAGCTGTTTTTTCAATGTATGAAGGTACATTACCAGGACCTACACCTAAAGCAGGTTTACCAGTTGAGTAGGCTGATTTAACCATGCCGGCACCACCTGTTGCTAATACAGTGGCAACTCCTGGATGATTCATTAATGTTTGTGTTGCTTCAATTGATGGGTGTTCAATCCATTGAATGCAATCTTCAGGTGCCCCAGCTTTAATGGCTGCATCACGAACAATACGTGCTGCTTCAGCTGAACATTTTTGAGCACTTGGGTGGAATGCAAAGATAATTGGGTTTCTAGTCTTCAAAGCAATTAATGATTTGAAGATTGTTGTTGAAGTTGGGTTAGTTGTTGGTGTTACCCCACAAATAACGCCGACTGGTTCAGCAACTTCAATTAAACCTTTTTGTTTATCTTCGTTAATGACACCAACTGTTTTATCATGTTTAATATTGTTCCAGATATATTCAGAAGCATACATATTTTTGATTGCTTTATCTTCATATACCCCGCGTCCTGTTTCTTCAATTGCCATTTTTGCTAATAGCATGTGTTTATCTAATGCAGCAATGGCACCTTGGTGTACAATGTAATCTACTTTTTCTTGATCAAAATCACTCATTTTTTCTAGCGCTACATTTGCCTTAGCTGCTAGTTCATCAATGACTGCTTGTACATCATTTGTTTTTACTTCTTCTACTACTGTTTCATTTTTCTTAGCCATATGGTTCCTCCTGCGCCTTCGCATAATTTTTTTGTTAACCATTTCACACGTTTAATATACAACAGCAGATAAGATTTGTAAATAGATTTCTGTGATTTTATTCACGGTTTTTATAAATATATCAAACTACAGATATATCTATCAACAAAAACACCTATATATAAACCCTTTTAGACAAAATAAAATATCATAATATTTAATTGATAATTGTTATCACTTTTATTTTACTTTTTACATCTGTATTTAAACAACTTCCGAACAATTGAAAATCTTTTCACATTTTCAGGTAATTTTCAATTTGTTTGGCAATCTCATCCACCATTTAGCCTCGTATCCAGTTTCTGTTCGTAGGCTTGTCGACTTTGCTACACCGCTTTTTCCCCCTAGGCATTACTGCTGTCGGCTGGCACTTCGCTACACTTGGCGGTAAATACCCGTGTCTGGACTTACACCAGAAAGAAATTGCACCATACTTGGTACACCAAAAAAAGGCTGACAAATTCGTTCTTGAATCTTTCAGCCTTTTCTACAGCTCTATTAAGCAAATTATTCTTTTTCTTCTGTTTCTTCTACCGTTTCAGTAGTTGTTTCTTCATTTTGAACAGTAGTTGGTGCCGTCACTGTACGAATCGCATTACGATCAAATTCTAAGATGACCCCTTCGCAATCGATGTCCACAGTATTTGCTGATTCATTAATCGCAGCAATCACTCCATGAAGACCTCCGATAGTTACTACTTTGCTACCTGGTTTCATATTATTTAGTAATTCTTCTCTTTGTTGTTGTTGTTTCTTTTGTGAACGAGACATGAAAAACATCATCCCACCAAAAAGAATCAACATAGGTAAAATTGATATTAAATTCAAATTCTAACATTTCCTTTCTTTTCACTGATACAAACTTATTCTATCATATCTAGAAATTTTTTGCATTAGCTTTATTAAATCCATATTCTTCAAAGAAATACTCTCTGAATTCCAATAAGTTATCATTCATAATCGCTTCTCGAACTTGTTTCATTAAGTTCAATAAAAAGTATAGATTATGATAAGAAGTTAAGCGTAACCCAAACGTTTCATCACATTTAATCAAGTGACGGACATAAGCACGGGTATAGTTGCGACAAGTATAGCAATCGCATTTTTCATCGATTGGGCGGAAATCTTCAGCATATTGCGCATTTTTTACCACCAATCGTCCCTTAGAAGTCATGCAAGTTCCATTACGGGCAATTCTAGTTGGTAAAACACAATCAAACATATCTACCCCACGAATCACGCCATCAATTAATGAATCTGGTGCACCAACTCCCATGAGATAGCGTGGTTTATTTTCAGGTACTAATGGTGTGGTAAATTCTAAGACGCGATTCATTTCTTCTTTACTTTCACCAACAGACAATCCACCAATAGAATAACCTGGGAAATCAAGACTAACCAAATCACGGGCGCTTTGACGGCGTAAATCTTCAAATCCGGCACCTTGAATAATTCCAAATAAACCTTGACGATCTGGATTCTTATGCGCTTTTAAGCCACGTTCTGCCCATCTTGAAGTACGTTCGATGGATTTTTTCACATAATCATAGCTTTCATTAAAAGGCGGACACTCATCAAAACTCATCATGATATCTGAGCCTAATTTATTTTGAATATTGATCGCTTTTTCCGGGGATAAGAAAAGCGGTGAACCATTTAAATGATTTTTAAAATGGACGCCCTCTTCTTCAATATTACGCATATCAGCTAATGAGAATACTTGGAAACCGCCTGAATCCGTTAAAATTGGTTGGTCCCAATTCATGAACTTATGCAATCCACCGGCTTTTTCGACTAAATCTTCTCCGGGACGTAACCAAAGATGATACGTATTACTCAAAATGACACCGGCACCCATTTCTTTCAATTCTTCTGGTGACATGGTTTTCACTGTAGCTAAAGTTCCCACTGGCATAAACATTGGGGTCGGGAAAATACCATGAGGCGTAATCAATTCACCTAAACGAGCCCCTGTATGTTTTTCTTTTTTAATCAAACGATATTTAATCGCTGGTTCTGACATCAAACATTTTCCTTTCTTTCTACTAATCATTCTGTATTACCCTATTCCAAATCGTCTTAATAGGTAAAAAAACTTGCACAACACCTTTAGGACCGATTGCAAAGTTAATGATATCGGTTCTCACAATGTTTTGCAAGTAATATTAAGTAACTTTAACCTTCCCAGCCAAAACACTCTAACTGAATTAACGCTGGAAACGGTGAGTCATCTTCGTGCTTGATCAAATCTTTTAACACCACTTTTTGTGTCACATGTTCCGTTAAATCAAACGCTTGAACCTCAGATGATTTCACCAACGACAAACTTTCGGAGCCATCATCAAAAACCAAAGTCGCTTGTGTCCAATAAGAATCATGTGGAAAATCAGCACGTAACACCAAATGGCAACGGTTAATTTTCACCTTACGTCCAAAGTCAATCGTTAATTGCGCATCCGATTGTTGGTTAATCCCCCATGATTGGAATGGATATTTGCCATGGCCCAGACTCGCATAACCACCATCAATTGTATTTTTTGCAAAAAAGACAGATTCACCACGCGTTTCAACATTTGCACTAGCATGTGGATAAGCACCAGACGCTTGTTCCTGGTCATGTGGATTATAGGTCAAATTCTTATATTGTTCTATTTCAAAATCATAAGCCTTACGCACATAAACGCTATGATTGTTAGCTAAAAATAGATTTTCCGGCGAGGCCAAACGCTTTTCTTCGGCAAACAAAATTGGAAAACTCCAAGTATCATTAGGAATATACATCAGCGTTGGTGGTAAACATTCATCCATCTTAACGATAAAGTACTTTCCTTCATCAACTAATTCGACTTCAAAATAATCACCTTCGTTATAGGCATATTCTTTCCAACCTAAGGAAGCCATTCCTTCTCCTACAGCAGTTAACGTAATCAAACGCTCTTGCTTATAATAATACTCCACAATTTCATTTTGTTTATTTTTTAAATGTATTTTAATCAAAACAATTCCTCCATTTTCTACATTTCATCCTACCATATTTTTCATGACAGAAAAAATGTATCCCAGCTTTGCACTAAGATACACTTTAGCTTAATTTTTAATATGCCGAACTTGATAATGAAACTGATCGGCTCTAGCAACACTTAGCGTATATTCGATAACTTCATTATCAATATTATAAGTTGTTCGTACCAAATTCAAAACAGCAGATCCTTCTTTGATTTCAAGATAAGCCATATCTTTATTGCGCACGATACTTGCATAAAATTCTTCATCGGCGATATGAACCACCTGCTGATAATCCTGCGAAAACAAGTCATATAAAGGCTTAGTTTCCAGTAAAGCTTGCGTTAGATTCCAAAATTTTTTGACAGGTAGATAAGTCCGTTCCAACATCATCGGCTCATCATCAGCTAGGCGCAATCGTTTCATCTTATATAAAGGCTCGCCTAATGAAACTTGCAATTTATTGGCAAAATATTTATTGGCTTCTATCGTTTCAAATTCTAAAATGACCGTTTTAGGCGTCTTACCTAATGCTTTGGTCTGTTCTGTGAAACTATAAGCACTCGTAATATTTTTAGCAGACTTAGATAAATCAGATACATAGGTTCCTTTACCATGCCGTCTGTAGATATAGCCCATTTTCTCTAATTCCTGCAATGCTAAACGTACTGTGGTGCGACTTAATCCATATCGATTGGATAATTCACGTTCAGATTCTAATTTTGTATTTGGTTCTAATTCCGTTTCAATCTTTTCTTTTAATAAATCAACCAATTGATCATACAACGGCTGCTTACTATTAAACATCGCCACCATCTCATTTGCTCCTTTCTCCTTTATTCAACAGTAGTATAACAGATTGCACGAAAAAAGTATAAGACTATATATAGCAAAAAAGCTAATTTTCCTTTACAAACTCGAAAATAAGAATGTAAACGAGAACTAGCTTTCAATCCTAATAAATTACAATTTCACCGGTGTCGCAGTTACCTTTAATACTTCATTTAATTCTTCAATATTTTTGCGTCCTTGTGTTTGTAACCAGTCTCTTACTTGTGCCTCGTCTCCTGTAACAAAAGGTTTCACACCATCTGCCCAAGTCGCACGTCCGCATAACACACCATTAAAGGTTGAACCTGCATCATGAGCAAAACGTAAAGTATCTTGGAATAAGCTAGCTGACACACCGGCACTTAAGAAGATAAATGGTAAATTGGTTGCTTCACTTTGTTCTTTAAAGTACTTCGCAGCTTCTTCTTTGGTATAAACGACTTCACCTTTTGCAAAGCCCTCGACATATTTCATATTGACTGGAACTTCCACTTTCAATACATCCACTTGATAACGTGGTTTTGAAAATTCTTTCATCATTTCAATTACCTTATGTGGTTTCACTTTAGCAAATTCTTTAGAGCCATTATCCGCATTGTTCGCATCATAAGAAAGCAATTCTAAATAAAATGGCATTTCTTCTGCGGCACATTCACTACCAATTCTTTCCACGAAGGCATGTTTTTGTTCATTAATTTCTTTATCTTCATCTACATCATAGTAAAGCAAGAATTTAACGGCATCGGCTCCTTGTTCTTTGATACGTTTCGCTGACCAAACAGATAATAAATCTGGTAAACGTCCAGGAACTGTTGCATCATACCCGGTTTTTTCATAAGCAATAAGTAATCCGCTATTTTCAGCACGTACTTTACTTGCTGGTAAACCATATTCTGGATCGAGCAAAATAGAGGAGGCATAAGGCGTCAATTCTTCACTGACTAACTCTTTAAAGCGTTCAATATCTCCTGCTTTAGGTTCAAAATCTAGGGCTTTCATCATTTTCTTCAAAGCCCCTCTTTGGTCAATAGCTAAAGCAGCGATAATTCCATCTTCGCTCATTAAATTTTTCATTGCTTTTGTTTTTCCTGCTGTTAAAGTCATTTTCTTTTCATTCCTCTTTTCAAAACTAATGTCTTATGCTTGATATTCATGAATGGTTACACCTTTTACCACCCGATTAACGGTACCTGTTGGCGAAGGTGTGTCTGGTAAGTTGCCAATCTTGACAGAAGTAAGTAAGGCAATAGTTTGTGCAAAAACAATATATGGTAACACTAAATAACCACTTGGTAAGACTACTTTTGAATCAAAGACAAACGATTGACCTTCATAATTCAAATCATTTTCTTGGGTCAACGCAGTCACTTGTTTAGCAATACCATCGCGATAAATTTCATTTAAGATATCCACATCGTATTGGCGCGTATAAGGTTGATTGTTTACAAACCCGAATACCAACGCTTTTTCATTGATAAACGATTTTGGCCCATGACGAAATCCCATGGAAGAATCAAAGACGGTCGCAATTTTTCCAGCAGTTAATTCAAGCACTTTTAATTGCGCTTCTCTTGTTAAGCCAGCTAAACAACCAGAGCCCAAGTAGATAATTCTTTCAAATGGTTGATCGACAATAGCTTGTAAAGTCGCTTCATTATCATAAACTTGATTAGCCATCACTTCTGCTTGACGAACATAGTCTTGCTTTTCTTCTAAAGCGGCTTGGTCAAATAATAGTAAAGTCGCTAAATACATACAACTGAAGCTTCCCGTCATCGCAAAACCAGCATCATTAGAACGTTCTGGCATCAAGAAAACATAGCTGTGTTCATCCTTTTGGCATAATTGCGCTAATTGTCCTTCTTTCGCACAAGTAATCGCCAAATGATAGCAATCTTTGACCAATTGATTCGCAAGTTTAACCGCTGCAATACTTTCAGGACTATTACCACTTCTAGCAAAAGAAACTAAAAGGGTAGGTTCATCAGGAAATAGATAATCCAACGGGCTAGCCACAATATCAGTTGTCGCATAACTATGGAAAATAAATCGATTCGTATCCGCTTTTTGATTTAAATAAGGCACCAAAGTATCTCCTACATATTGTGAAGTGCCCGCACCAGTGAAAATCACGCGCACACGACCATTGATTTGACTAATAAATTCTTTGATTGCTTTTTCTTGAGCTGTAAAACTTGCTAATAATTCTTCCCATAATTCAGGCTCTTGATGAATTTCGCGAGTCGTAATTTCAGCTCCTAATTTTTCTAATTCTTCTTTTGATAATTGGAACATAATAATCCTCCCACTCTTTAAAAATAAGAGTCGCAGTTTAGAAAAAGGATGACTTGAATGCACAACTTTCTAAACTGCGACCTTTTAAAATCCTTTATTCATCCTCATCGTCTGAATCTTGTAAGATGATTTCATTAATATGATGAATATTATCTTTACCATATCCAACTAAATCTACTTCTTGATCAAGTAGCACACCGTTTAAAAAGCCAATCACCATCGGCATATTCATTCCGGCATAACATTGGATATCTTGTCCTTCTAAAATCATTTTTGATATGACATTTGCTGGTGTTCCCCCGAGTAAATCAGCTAAAACAACATAGTCATCAAGATCTTTCACTGCATTTTCGAATTTTTCGCGAAACTCAGCTTGTCCTTCTTCTGGTAAGAAACAAACCGTATGGATACAATCTTGTGACCCCATAATCATTTCTGTTGATTTTTTCAATTCCTCAGCAAATTTGCCATGACTAATTAATACTAATTGCTTCATTATTTCATACCAAATAAGAAGTAACCGGCAGCAGAGCACCCTAATGCAAGCAAGATAATAATTAAAATTGCTTTAGTTGAAGTCATGCCTTTACGTCCTAAAATCCAGAAGATAAATCCTGTGAAGACTGCTGGCACTAAGCGAGGGAAAATCATATTAATTAAATCTTGAATATCAATGACTTTATCACCGATAGCAGGTTTCCATGAAATATCAAAGTTAATCATTGTTGCGATTAATGCTCCAACCATGAATACCCCCATCACTGAAGCGGCATCCACTAAAGCAGATAATTTATCACGCATGGTGGTTACTAATTTAACCCCTTCTTTATACGCGAATTCTAATTGTTTCCAACGGAAGACGTCAATTGCAACAGTCACAGCTACCCATAATAAGACACCCCATGGTTGACCTTGGATGGCTAAAGTCGCAGCGATTGAACCCATAATAGCTGGGACTAATGATCCAAAAATAGAGTCCCCGATTGGTGCGAATGGTCCCATCAAACCTGTCTTAATACCGTTGACAGCGTCTTTTGATTCCACGCCATCTGTTTCTTCTAACGCTAAATCAATACCAGTAATGATTGTATGGAAGAAGTTAGAAGTATTAAAGAATTGAGTATGCAATTTCATCATTTCTTTTAATTCTGGTGTACCATCGCCATACATTTTTCTTAATTGTGGCAAAATGATATATAGATAACTTGAACCTTGCATACGTTCATAGTTCCAACCTAATTGGAAAGTGAATAAACTACGCTTGTTAATTTGCGTAAAATCTTCTTTGGTTAATTTATAGTTAGATTTCGTCATCTTCAATTTCCCCACTTTCTGATGTATTTGAAGCAGTTGGTGCAGCTGGCGCATTATTCTTACGTTGTGTTTCATTGTAACGTAATACAGCTAAGAATAAACCAATGACAGCTATACCAATCATAGGTAATGTCTTGAATGCACCACCGTTGAAGTCTTTCACCACACCTGCTACAGCGCCACCTAAAGTTTGGATATTACTAAAGATGACTGTTAGCATGGCTGTTAAACCAAAACCTAAAGCTAAGTAGTGTAAGTTACGTTTAATTGGTAAGTAGTGAAGTAAGATAGCAAACCCTAGACCAGGTAACATTCTAGCAGCTAAAGTTAAACCATCTGCTAACCATTTCACATCATTGACAAAGTTAACCAATGTTTCTACTAAACCACTACCGAAAGCTAATGCAAGGAAGACTGGTAAGGCACGAGATAATGCCCAAGGAACCGCACCTAGCAAGTAATTCCGTTCAATTCCTTTATAGTCAAATCTTTCAACCGCAGCATCGATTCTATGTGCAAAGAATGTAGTTGAGAAACGTCCTAAGATATCTGTATAAACAAGTAAAGCAGCAACTGGTACGGCAATGGTTGAGATTGCGATTTCAGGATCAATTCCTTGTGCTACTGAAAAGGCTGTAGCTAAAACTGCCCCAGAAGTCGCATCGATTCTTGACGCACCCCCAAATGTACCAACACCTAAAACTACGAGTTGCAAGCCCCCACCGATGATTAAACCAGTTTTCATATCGCCCATAATTAAACCAGAAATAAGTCCTGCGAATACTGGAGAACCTGCTGATGACACAATCGTCAACTCATCACAGATTTGATAAGCTGAGTACAACGTTAATAATAGAATTTGCCACCAATGAATCATAAGAAAACTCCTCCTTTATCATTTTCACTATTTCACTTTGGCTAACAATGGCATGAAGTCTTTTGCTGTATCTCCAGGAACCATTTGTGCATATAAATGAACTCCTTTAGCATCAAGCGCTTCAAATGCCTCAATATCTTTGTCCACGACATTAATACTACGAGTAACTTGTCTGGTTTCTGGCGTTTGTGACATATTGCCGACATTTAATTCTTTCAATGGCACGCCATATTCCACAAGTCTTAAGAAGCGGTCTGGATATCGTGCAACAATCAATAATCGTTGAGAATCATATTTGCCCGCAAGAATATTATTTGCTGCCTTTTCCACTGGCAAGATACTTAATTTAACTCCAGCTGGACATGCAAGTTTCAAACCACTTTTTTCAATGTCATTTTGAGCAACTTCATCATCAATTACCATAATTCGACTAATATTTAATTTTGTTGTCCATAAATTTGCTACTTGACCATGAATCAATCGTCCATCAATTCGTGTACCAATAATTGCCATTACTATCGCCTCTCTTAATTAATAATCAATAATTGCTGTATTAGAAAAAACCAATTGCTCTTTGTATTTCCCTTCTGTCTCAAATAAGACAATTTCGTTTGCTCCCTCCTTTAGCCATTTTTGCGTCACATACAAAGATCGAAGTGGTCCTTTTTCCCAAAATCTACCAAGGTTATGCCCGTTGACAAAAGCAACTCCCTTACCAAAGCCACGCAAATCCAAGAATGTATCTTGCAGACGATCAACGTGGAAAGTATAGCGGTAAAAGCTAGGTAGCCCTTCTTTAAAAGCACCTTGGAAATCTACTTTAGAAACATCTTCTAAAGGTAGCGGATACATTTGCCAACGACCGACAAAATGTAAATCCACCATTACGCCTCGACCAATCCCTTTGCTTTGGGTCGGTGCAGTGAGTTTATATCCGTAATTCACGCGTCCCATATTTTCAACCAATAAACCAAGCGTGACTTTTTCACTTGGATAGGTGACCATAATCTCTTCGCCAATTTCTTCTTGATATTGCGTTGCCACTAATTCTTGGTTCATAAATAATTGCATACGGTCACGCGCATCTATCACGCGAATTTTTTCTTCATCCTGTTTATCGCGTAAAAGTTCGGTTTGATAATAGATATATCCTGTATTTTGTCCCAAGCTTTCCATATTACATGGATAAAAACTTTGGTGCACTTGACTCAGCGTGTCTAATGTCGCCGTCAAATTCACACATTCATTTAACTGAGCTGCTGGATAAGTACCCATTTGTTTGACTAGCGGCTGCGCATAAAAGTTATCTGGAAATTCAGCTTGCATCGCCTTTTGAAGCAAGTGATATTTTGCTGTTGGATTACCTGCCTCATCTAAAATTGCATCATAATCATAAGACGTCACTTGCGGCAAATCTCTTTGACCACGCGCTGAACAACCATTCATAAAACCATAATTGGTGCCGCCATGAAACATATATAAGTTGATACTACCTTGTTTGATAACTTCCATCACCGAATCAACCAATTCTTGTGGATCACGCTTGATAATGGAATCTCCCCAACGATTGAACCAACCATCCCAAAATTCCATACACATCAACGGCCACTTCTTATGATGTAAGTCAAAGAATGCTTGCATCATCTGAAAATTTTCTGTTCCTTTTGAGCCGAAATTTCCAGTAACCAATATATCCTCTTCTATCAAACTACCTGCTCTTAAGGTTGCTTGCCAGGGACCATCGGAGGTAAAATAAGGACTCGTAATCCCAAATTCATCCATCATCATCTTCAATACTTTCAAATAGGCCTTATCTTCCCCATAAGAACCATATTCATTTTCGATTTGAAACATTAAGATATTTCCGCCATGATTCAGTTGATGTCGGGCTAATTTAGGAATTAATTCTTTATAGTAATTACGAACCAGTCTTAAATAACCAACATCTGAACTTCTCACACGCACGTTTGCTTGTAGTAACCACGCAGGCAAGCCCCCAAACTCCCACTCTGCGCAAATGAACGGTGAAGGACGAACAATGGCATATAGGCCCAATTCTTGTGCTAAATCTAAGAAGCGTTCAATATCTAACTGGCCTTCCCAACAAAATTTGCCTGGCTGTGCTTCATGCAAATTCCATGGAATATAAGTTTCCACCGTATTAAATCCTAAAGCTTTCAAATTATATAAGGAGTGGTACCAATCATCGGGATGTACCCGGAAATAATGAATGGCGCCAGATAGAATCTTAAACGGTTGACCATCTAAATAAAATTGATCGGCTATCTTAAATTCTCTCACTTTAAATCCCCCTAACTGGTAGTAACCACAATACAAATATAAGCGTTTTCTAGTGTTTTTTCAAGGGTTTATCGGTGTTTTTTTTAAATACTGGTATTATTTTTCATTGTGGAACCCATCCCAATATTATTTAATACATTCTCAATTTTTGTTTATCGTTAATTTGGAGCGCATGATACATTGTGATGATTAAACAAAAGTATGAAAAAAATTATTCTAAAAAAATCAAAAAAATAGAGCAATTTTTGCTTGATTCACACAAAAATTGCTCTAAATAGTTAATATGTGGATTCTTTCCAATGAATTTCGCAATCTAGTATCCGTTGATTGGTGGTATTATCCGTCCCTTCTATTTGATCAATCAACATGTTCATCGCTTCTTGACCTTCACGATAAGCTGGCTGCACAATGGTTGTCACAGTAGGTGAAGAAAAACCACTCCATTCAATATTGTCAAAACCGATTAAACCAACTTGCGGCATCTTAAGTTGTAATTCTTTCATCGCGGAAAAAACAATCGGTAAGGCCCAACAATTCGGTATAAATACTAAGACTTTCGTTAAATCATTGGTATGCTTTAATAAAAATGCTTTTATTTTCTCAATATCTGGATCATTATCCTCAATAATTAACTGCTCATAAGGCACTTTTAAATCCTCTACCGAATTAACAAAACCTTGTGAACGTTCAATACGCGTACTCAAGCGGTTAGGATCAGCCGTAATCATCAAAAATTTTTGATATCCCTTTTCATGATAGCAGGCTTGCATCGTATCATACACGGCATCATAATTATTAGTCTTGACCCAACTATTGCGATATTCATACAACTGACTATCAAAAAAGACTAATTTCTTACCATTTTCTTCCATGATATTCGTATATTTTCTAAAATGACTAGTCGGCTGAATGATAAAGCCATCTACATCTAGCCGCATCATACTATCAATATACTTGGACTCATCATCTTGTGAATAATTGCTATTGCCCATAATCATTTGATAGCCACGTTTTTTAGCCACACTCTCGGCACCTTTCACCAATAAATTAGAGAATGTATTGGTAATATCTCCAATTAATACACCGATTAATTTTGTCTGTTTATCATTTAAACTGCGCGCCAAAATGCTAGGGACATAGTTGGTTTCACGAATTACTTTCTCAATTCTGCGACGCGTATCCAAACTCATCCGATCATATTTTTGATTCAGGTAAAAGGAGACAATGGTTTTTGAAGTATTGGCAAGTTTGGCAATATCATTTATCGTTACTTTTTTCATCAAATCATCCCCTCCCTAACAATCTTTCTAAATATATTTTACAAAGAAACCGTTATCATTTCAACCGGTTTACTAGATTTTTATGATGTTTTCTTTGCCTAATGTTCGGATATAGCTAATTGTTCAGAAAGCTTGATTTCTATATGTTCTAAGTGCTTTATACTACCACCAAACAAACCGATTAGGCAGTGTTTTCCTGCTGCAATCTTGTTTTTTAATCCGCACATTACCGTTCTTGGATACAACACATTCGTATTCGGTGCGTTGGCAATCAAAAACGCCTCCTGATACCCTTGGATATTCTCACAGCAAATATGACCCATTTGACTGTGATAAGAGACTTTATTTTCCTCATTCTTTTCCGTAAAATGAGGTTCTTGCTGTACAGAAAAGCCCCCGTCATATAAATATAAAGGATAATCGCTTTGAATCTGATGAATACGCAGATGATAGCTACCCAGAGGAATAATCGTTGACTGAATCCAAACACCGATAAACGGCTGCCAAACTTGAATGGTACGATCTTCTAGTAGATGAAACTCGGTCACTTCTTCTTTCGTGACAAAATGACGATTATCCAGACTCACCGCTAACGTACTATCAAAGCCACCCTCTGCATAACCGATTGCTGATTTTGTCACAGAGAAGCCAAACTGCGTCGAATATACAAATTTGGCATACTTACTGATTCCCTGACTCTGGGATAGACTCCATTGAGCAACAGGATAACCTAAAAGCTGCTGACCATTATCCGTTTGTTGCAACATCATTCTAGCTGGTTTAATGACAATTGGTTGAGTGGGGTTATTTGTATGGAAATTTTCTGGCATAGACGCTTGCCAAAAAGGATGATTTTTAGGAATAGCTAAGATTAAGAAACTCTTCAATGACCAATATGGCGAACCAGGACCGTTATAACTTTCAGCCATGACCAAATTATCATACCCATAGCCAATACTTAAATAATGATGGTCTGTAAATATTTTTTCTTGCCACCAAAACGTAAAATGAGTGCTAATGATTTGTTTAATTTTTTGCCAGGGTAAAGCTTGGACATCGGCATAGACCAACGCTGAAAAAAAGGCTACTTGCGCAAAACGATAAGTCAAGCTGCGGCCAAAGGGTAATCCTCGCCCTTTTTCATCAAAATAATACTGAAAAGTCTGAGCAAATTGACACGCACGCTGCTTGATTTTTGCACAACGCTGTGTATCTACCGCCTGCATTTCTTTATAATAGAGCAAACTATAATAATGAAAAGCAAAGGCAATATAGTAATCACGTTTTTCTTTACGACCATCAAAATACCAACCTTGTGCGTCATAAAATGATTCAATAGCTAAAAAGTCGGCATCAATTTGGGTTTGTGAAAAGGCTTGATGACATTTACGCATCGCAATATGAATCAATATCCTGAAAAAATGCCAATTATTATGTGGTATATCACACGTATCCGCTAAAAGTAACCAATCGTGAAGTTGCTTTTGTTCCTGTGGTGATAAGACGTCCCAAAATTTTTCTTTAGCAAGTAAGATAGAGGTCGCAATCGCCGCCATTTCTACAATTAATTGCCGATCTTCTTGTGGATGCCCCCAATACTCTGGCGCAAGTGGATTGACCCCTTTGATTAAACCACGTAAATAACCGTGATAGATTTCTTCTAGCTCTTCATCTTCTTGTTGAGATAAAAGTGGCGCTAATCCCCATAACGGTCGCAAAAAAGCCTCTACCTCACTTGTTTTTTGTGTATAAGTTGTCCCTGTATTGCCTAAATGAATACGACCATTTTGCTGACTCTGATATTTTGCTTTTAAAGGGATTAAGATCTCTTTTAATGCTAGGATATAATCTTGACGCGTTTGAAAGTCTTGCATCATCCATTTACCTCTTTTCTTGATTGCTTTCTTGTATTATTTGACTGGAGCTAAACGACTCGCTTCATGCTTGTATACAAACGGCATCTAAATACGCTTTAGATAGCTTCTATACAAACAGAGAACTACTTAAATAGTAGTTCTCTGGATTTGCCCATTATGCTCTCTTTTTCAACGTAAACAATTGTGTTTTGTGAGATTTTTAATTCCACTAATGTTCCCTTAATGGAGACAATTTTACCATGAATGCCGTCTAAGAGAATGACTTCATCGCCTTTTTTCAAATTAGCTAAATATTCTTCTCTTTTTTCCATTTGTTCTTGCATTTCTTTTTGGTTGCGTCTTGCCCCCATCGCTTGTAAAAGACTAGGGATGACAGAAGTGACTGCAATGACAATTAATACAATAATTGTTAGTGTTTGTGTATTCATTATGCTAGGATTCCTAACCAGCTACCGATAATACCGATAACAATTGTTAAGAGCACAATTTTGTAAGTTGTCCATTTTTTCTTCTTAATTAACCAGTATACAAAGATTGTGAATAATGCTGGTAATAACGCTGGAGCAATTTTATCTAACATTCCTTGAATAGATACGATTTTTTGATCAGCACCTTCTTGTACTTTACCAGCAGCATACGTAATCGGTACAGTAATTTTGACGAAGGTTACGGCTAAACCAGAGATAACGGTAACCCCAATGATGTTTGCTACATGAGAAATAGTAGCCATTTGGTCACTTAATTTATCAATAACTTTGGTACCGAATTTATAACCATACATCCCCGTACCTAACTTGATAGAAGTTAAAATCAAGTTCATTGCAACAAAGAATAAGATTGGTCCTAAAGCTAAACCTTGTTGTGCTAAAGAAGCAGCGATTGTAGAAAGTAATGGTGCTAAGACGAATTGAGATAATGAATCACCAATACCTGCCAAAGGTCCCATTAACGCCATTTTAATACTACGAATTTCTTCTTCTGGACGATCATTTTCAAGCATTACTAAATGTAAACTTGTAATAAATGGTAAGAAGTGTGGGTTCGTATTATAGAATTCACAGTTATCTTCTAACGCTTTACATAAGGCTTTTTGGTCATTACCATAATGTTTTTTCAAGGCTGGATAAATGACATTCGCATACCCAATCCCTTGATAGTTGCTATAGTTAAAGCCATTTTGCAAGAAGAATGCACGTAAAGAAGTTACTAAATAGTCTTTTTTCGTTAATTTATTAGATCCAGTCATCTTGTTCGCCTCCTTGGTTATCTGTTGCAGCTACTGTTTTAGGTTGACGATAGTATTCCATTAACGCAAAGATTGTACCGATAATTGCGATTCCGATAATTGGAATTTGTAAGTATGCAGCACAAATATAGCCAAGTAATACGAATGGAATCAATTCTTTCTTCGCCATTACTGATAAAATCATCGCAAAACCAATTGCAGGAAGCATTTTACCAGCTAAACTTAAACCACTTAATAATACCGGTGGAATTAAATCAACTAATTTTAATAAAGTTTCCATTGAGTATGCACCCAAGAAACCAATCGCAAATCCCATCACAGCAAATACCCAAATAGTACCATTTGCATTCATTTTGAATTTGCCTATATTACCACTTTGTAATCCTTTAATTGCAGATTCAGGAGCTCCTGCACGAACAGTATAAGCAAAAGTTTGTAAGAATTGTACACCTACAGCGATTGGAGTAGATAACGCCAAAGCTGCTTCTGGTGTCACTTTACCGGCACTTGTAATAGCCATTAAAGTACCGAAAATACCAGGTCCAATTGGGTTAGGTGGTACAGTTCCCCCAGCACCAACACCAAATCCCATGTAAGCTAATTCACTGATTGCCCCCATCGCTAAGGCAGTAGGAAGATCTCCTAAGATAATCCCTACACCAAATGAAAGGATAATACAACGGTTTGTGTAAATTCCCAATAGTAAACCACTAAAACAGAATGCGGTCCACAAACCAATTAATAATGCTTGAATGATATTAATTTCCATATTCTTTTTCTCCTATTCTTTAGATATAGTCTAAAAGATTTACTTCATGTGCTCCGTCGTTTCCAGAAGGAGTCGTTTTGGTATTAAATGTTACATGATAACTTTCACTAAGTTCTCGAATAATTTCTTTGTCTTTATCGTCTAAATAAATGGAACGAGTCACTTGTTCTTTACCAGGAGCATTATGAATATTGCCGATGTTCAATTCTTTAATTGGTACGCCTCCTTTCACTAATGTTAAGGCATCGGCTAAATCTTTAATTACAATAAAAATCGTTTGCGCCGGACTTGCTTTATGAATAATGTCAATCACTTTTTGCAATGGGAAAAAGCGCATTGCAACAGAACCTGGAATCACAGTTTTCATCAAAGTTTGTTGCATTTTATCGTTACTTACTGCATCATTTGCTACAATGACTGTATTACAACCTAATGATTTAACCCATAATTGTCCTTGTCCATGGATTAAACGTTCATCCACACGTGTCATCACAATATTTGGTGTTGCCATTTTCTATTCCTCCTAATTTTTACCAGTATAATTCCCAATCTTTGTAAAATCTAATTAATGCTTCTAGATAATAATAGTCGCCCCAGATATTTCCTTCATCCACACCTTTTCCTGAGTGCCATGAGTAAACACCATGTAAAAGAAGCGGTCTACCTGGTTTGATTTCGCGATTTGCATAGTTGTCAATTAATGAACGTAACATTGCATGCATCGCGTATTTATAAGTTAATTTATCACTATCAACTTCCGGTAAGTGTTTCAACATTTCATGCATCCCACATACCGCTGTTGCAGTTGCTGACGAATCTCGAGAGTGACCCGAACCATCACCAAAAATTAAATCCCAATAGGAAACATGATCTTTTGGTAAACGATTTAAGAAATAATTGGTCATCCCTTTGAATAATCCAAAACAATCTTCATCTTTAACAAAGCGATAAGTCAATGGAATACCATAAATCCCCCAAGCTTGACCACGGGCCCAAGCTGAATCATCGCTATAACCTTGACGTGTCACACCTTTTAGCGGTTCACCTGTTTTTGGATCAAAGTAAAAAGTATGGAAAGCTGAGGCATCATCACGAATGACATTGTTTGCCGAAGTATAAAAGTGCTGAGTTGCCATCTGAGCATATTTAGGATCTCCCGTTTGCTCACTTGCCCAGAATAATAATTGAATATTTAACAAGCAATCAATAATCAAACGATAATGCTCTGGTTTGCCTAACTCGCCCCAAGCTTGAATAAATCCACCGACTTCTTGATAACGTTCGATGAGTTTATCAGCTGCTAAAATAGAGGCTTCTTTCGCTTCTGGTGTGTGTAATAATTTATACTCTGCCATGCATGAAGGCGTATACAAAAATCCTAAATCATGATGATCCAATTCAATACGTTTTTTCACACGATCTAAAAATGAACGGTCATTTGCTTGCGCGAGTTTCTTCATCGCTTCTTCATTTGTATACTCATAGCCTAACCATAATTCACCAGTCCAAAAGCCATTTGTCCATTCAGTGTTGTCCATTTTTGGATAAATATTATCAAACGTAGCTGGTGTTGGAAATTCTTCCTTAAAGTATTCCATATTCACACGAAGTTGTTCCATCGCTAAATCAATCGCAGCTTTTACTTCTGCTTTAGTAAGTAGAGGTTGGTCTAAAAAGCGCTCAGGATTTTTGATTCCTTCGATTGCAACCGTTTTAATTTTATTCTTCACTTAAATTCCTCCCTCGAACGCATCATCTTCTTGATCTTCTACAGCAAATAAAGCCTGTGCATTCACAACACCCTCTTTGGCAGTATTTACTAATTTATCCACTAAATCATCAAAAGACAACATTTCTCGTGCAAAAACTGCTTCAATCAACATTGCTAAGTTCAGACCTGAAAGCACATTCATTTTTCCATTAAATGCAGTCATCAATTCTGTACTAACTTTAAAAGGCGTGCCACCTAATAAATCGCTCAATACTAATACCTCTGATTGATCTACTAGTTCAACCGCAATCTTTTCTTTGACTGTTTGCGCTGACATTCCTTCAGAAAAATCAATCACTGCCACATTCTCTTGTTTTCCTACAATCAATTCCAAAGCACTGGCCGCTCCAGTAGCAAAATGTCCATGAGCAACAACTACTAATTTAATCACTTTATCGCATCCTCTCTATTTATGTTTACCGGTTTATCTATTGACTAAACTATACCATTTACCATACCAATTGTAAAGGCTTTTTTAAAATAATTTTGATTTTTTATGAAAATAAATAATTGCTTAATTTTAAGTTATACCAACAAATTTTTGAAAACATAATATAAATTAACAGTTATTTTAAAATAGGTGAAGTGCCTGTATACAAAGGATTTTCATGCTTAAAAATACAAGCACTGATACCTATATGAAAAGCGGTTTACTTTTTGGGTAGATAAGACTATGGTTGTTTACCAATATAAGCTAAAATGCCACCATCAACATAAAGAATATGACCGTTGACAAAATCAGATGCTTCAGACGCTAAGAATACTGCAGGACCAGCTAAATCATCCGGCGTACCCCAACGTGCAGCAGGTGTACGACCTACAATAAATTGATCAAATGGATGACGTTCTCCATTTTCTTGTAATTCACGTAATGGGGCTGTTTGAGGTGTAGCAATATAGCCAGGGCCAATTCCATTACATTGGATATTGTATTGGCCGTATTCAGAAGCAATGTTTTTCGTTAACATCTTCAAGCCACCTTTAGCCGCAGCATAAGCACTGACTGTTTCACGACCTAATTCACTCATCATAGAGCAAATGTTGATGATTTTACCTGCACCTTTTTCAATCATATCTGGAAGGACTGCTTTAGACATTATAAATGGCGCGTTCAAGTCTACATCGATGACTTGACGGAAATCTTTAGCTTCCATTTCAATCATTGGAATACGTTTGATGATGCCAGCGTTGTTGACTAAGATATCAATGACACCAACTTCTTCTTTGATTTGTGCCACCATTTTTTTCACAGCTTCTTCATCAGTGACATCACATACATAACCATGGGCTTTAATCCCTTCTTTTTCATAGTTTGCTAATCCTTGATTCACTGATTCTTGATTCAAATTATTGAAAACAATAGTTGCTCCAGCTTTTGCTAATGATTTGGCGATTTCAAAACCAATACCATATACCGCACCTGTGACTAACGCTACTTTTCCATCTAAACGGAATTTATCCATTTCAAAACTCATTTCATCTCTTCCTTTCTGATTCATTCAATTATCTCAAATCGTCCATTGCGACCATATCCATATCTGTATAGGTAATGTTTTCGCCACACATTGCCCAAATGAATGAATAATTACTTGTTCCTACACCTGAATGAATAGACCAACTTGGTGAGATGGTCGCTTGTTCATTCCCCATTACTAAATGTTTGGTTTCATCCGGTTTACCCATCATATGGAACACTTTAGTATCCGCTTCCATATCAAAGTATACATAAGCTTCCATTCGACGTTCATGTGTATGACATGGCATCGTATTCCAAGAGCTACCTGGTTCTAAAATGGTATACCCCATTTGTAATTGACAGCTTTGACAAACATTTGGATGAACATATTGATAAATTTTTCGTTCATTTAAGGTTAATTTTTCACCGGTTTCTAGTGGTTTAATTTGATCAATGCTAATCTTCACATTTGGGTAGGTGTGATGCGCAGGCACTGAACTTACATAAAATTTTGCAGGATTACTTGCATCTTGAGACTCAAATTTGACTTCTTTAGTTCCCATACCGATATAGTAACCATCTTGTTTCTTCATTTCTTCTTTTTGACCATTAATCGTGATGAAACCAGGGCCACCAATATTAATAACACCCAATTCACGACGTTCAAGGAAGAAATCTACGCCCAACTCAGTTGATAATACAATTTCAAGTGGCTCTGTAGTAGGGGTCACTCCTCCAAAAATCATACGGTCATTATGCGTATAAGTTAAACGAATATCCCCAGGTACAAAGACTTCTTCTACTAAAAACTCCTTACGTAACTGTTCTGTTGAATAATGACGGATATCTTCTGGTGCGTGTGCGTAACGCGTTTCCATCTTTTGCATTTCTCTTTTCCTCCTTGTTTTTATTTCCTATAAAGAAAATATATTTTACATTTAAGAAATTTACAAATTCATTATACATAAGTAAACCGGTTTTGAAAAGGCTTTTTTATAAATATTATCGGTTCATTTTACTAGAATCATTTTTAAGGTAGGCTTGCACTTCTTCTAAAGTAAATTGATTACAGTCGCCATAGACCATATGTTTTAATGCCGAAGCCGCAGTTGCAAAATCTACTATCGCTTGAGGTTCACACTCACTAAGCAAACCATGGAGAATGCCTGCTGAGTAAGCATCCCCACCACCTACACGATCAACAATCTCAGGAATATCTATCACTTTAGATTCGTAATAAGCATTTTGATAATAAAGTGTTCCCTGTAACTGATTGTGTTTGGCAGAAAGTATGGTGCGATTAGTCGAATAAATCACTTGAATATTTGGATAAAGTCTTTGCATTTCTTGGTAACATTGATCTAGTGGTAGAAGTTCTGCATGCTTAATACCAAGTAAATATTTAGCATCTAGACGACCAGCAGATAAATAATCAACATAAGGCAAGATTTGTTTTAATGCTTCTGCTGCTTGGGCTTGACTCCAAAGCTTACCACGAAAATTAATATCAAAACTAATTTTTACACCTCTTGATTTTGCTTCTTGCATCAATTTAATTAACAATTCTAGCCAAGCAGGACTTAAAGCTGGCGTAATGCCTGATAAATGAAATAAATCAATTCCTGCAAACAAATCCATTCTTTCCCATTCATTTGCTGCCATCTGAGAAAAACTTGAAAATGCACGATCATAGATGACATTGGCTGCTTTGATGCCCACTCCTTGCTCTAAAAAGTAAATTCCTAAGCGCTGACCACCAAAAAGCAGAAAATCAGTATGCACACCAAAACGATTCAAATGACGCTTAACCGCTAACCCTAATGCATTATCGGGAACTTTACTGGCAAAGTAAGCTTGGTGCCCAAAATTTGCTAAACTGATCGCTACATTGGCTTCTCCACCACCGTAATGTGCGAGTAGCTCATCTGTACAGGCTAACCGGTTTTCTTTTGTCGAAAGCCTTAACATAATTTCTCCTAAAGTAAGTACTTCTGCCATAATCATCCCTCGCGTATTTCTTGTAATTTAGCCATATATTGCTCTGCTACTTTGGTAATTGCAGGATAGTCTTCATTTTTTAAAGGTGCCAATAGATTCCCACCAACTCCAACAGCAATAACGCCTGCTTTGAACCAATCAGCCATATTTTCCAAGCTCACACCACCAGTTGGCATAATGTTTAACTGTGGCAACGGTGCTTTGAATGCGCCAACAATTTTCGGGCCAAAAGCAGAACCTGGGAATAATTTAACGATATCTGAACCAGCTTTTAAGGCTTCCTTCATTTCATTAATAGTCATACAGCCCGGTAAGTAAGGAATTTGATACAGGTTGCAAATCTTCGCCGTCTCTATGTCAAAACAAGGACTCACAATAAATGCTGCACCTGCCATTATCGCTAAACGAGCAGTCGTAGCATCCAGAACCGTTCCAGCGCCGATCACTACTTCTTCGTCATCAGCATACTTTTCAGCTAAAGTACGGATGGCTTCTTGCGCATTTGGTACTGTAAAGGTTAATTCAATTCCCTTCATTCCCCCAGCAACAATTGCTTCACTTGCTTTGATTGCTTGCTGTGCTGAATCACCGCGAACCACTGCAATGACACCACAATTAGCCAGTTTTTTTAGAATATCCACACGTTTCATCTTTATCACTCTTTCTTATTTAGAAATTATAATTTATCTTTTAGAAATACAAGTAGAGTATAACGCAAAATCAAAATATTTGAAAGGGGTTTTATTAAATAATTTTCTGCATAAAAAAAGAAGACTTAGCACCAAAACTAAATCTTCAATATCTAATTATGTATATTATTTTAATTCTTTTTCAATATCGGCCTTTGCTTCTAAAATTGCTTGGATAACCTTCTCTTGATAGCTATTTGTTACACGGAATTTAGGTAAACTAATACTCATCGCACCAACGATCTGTCCCTTATTCATCAATGCAGTACCTACACAAAAAATATCCTTTTCCATTTCCTCGTTATCAAAAGCAATCCCACTCGCTCTAATTTCTGATAATTCTTGCTTTAATTTTAGTGGATTTGTAATTGTATTTACCGTAAATGGTTTTAATTCGTTTGTTTCTAAATAACTATCCACTTCAGATTTGCTCATCATCGCCAGAACTGCTTTACCCATTGCTGAGCTATATAGTGGGCGACTAACCCCCACTTTTGAAGACATACGGATCGACTGAAACTTTGGCTCTAATTTATTGACGTAATAAATTTCAGAATTACTTAATACCCCCAAATGAATTGTCTCATCAATTTTTTCTTGTAGTTTTTCCAAGTGAGGCAAACTTTGCTCAATCAAATCAATTTGTTCAATATTCTGATTGGCATAACGTACTAGTTTTGCCCCTAATTGATAGGTTTTTTCTTCGCTTTTTTTGACATAGCCTATTAAATTTAATGTATCTAAAATTTTTAAAGTTGTAGGCATGGTCATTTGGCATTGATGAGCTATTTCTTGTAAGCCGATATGGGGATTTTCAGCAATACAATCAATAATTTTTGCTGCCTTAATCAAAACAGTGCCATAAGGTTTCGCTTGTTCCATTCTCTCACCTTTTCTATTTAAGAAATCTTTTTTTCTTTATCATAAAACAAACTATTAAACGAATCAAGCGTAAAAAAGGACCCGGATAAACCGAGTCCTAATTAGAAGGCCAAGCTGAGATGATTGGTAGCAAAGTCCTTGCTTTTTACAAATCGTTGTTTCATTTACAATCTCTACACTAAAATTATTCGGGCACTAATAAACTTTCTCACTACGTACCTCTTACACTACATTGCAAGTTGACTTTGCATACACTTTAGGTGAATCTTGTAGATTTAACAAATTTTGTTGCTCTTGCTACTACTTTCTCTTTTACTTTTTTTGTTTCATGCGTGCTATATAGTCGACGCCTTTTCCATTATTAGTAGTAAGTCTTGGGTGTTTTATTGATTATTTACTTTTATCTCTCAGCTTCTTTCCTCCCTTACAATGATAGTATAGCACTATTTGTAACCGTTTGCAACTAAAAAGTATTAATAACTTTCAGTATTTTTTGAAAACTTTTTTTGCTATAATGTCCTTAAAGGAGTGATTTCATGTCTCGTGCTGAACTAAAACTACAAGCGAAATATTTACTCAAAGGGCGCTATACGCAAGCGATTTTAATCTGTCTCATTCCAACATTATTATCCATTGGTATTACCTATACTGGTTTTTTAGCTAGTACTGTTTACGCTATGATTCATTCTAGCTTATTGCAAAATCGTTCTTTTGATTCTGTATTATCTTATTCTTTGGATTTTTCTGATTTATCTTCAAGTTGCTTTGTTGATTTAATCAGTTTTTATCTTTTAACTGCTATTTTTTGGACTTTTATCAATCTGAGTCGTGGAAAGAAAACGCAAATCAGTCTTATCAACGATGGTTTTCAGACAATTTCTAGAGAGCATCTCATTCCTTTATTTTGCCTGTATATTTTAAGAGGAATTTTTCTTTTGGGATGGAGTTTGTTACTAATCATACCGGGCATTATCAAAGGTTATGCCTACTCTCAGGCTGAATTTGTCTATTAGGATCTTTATGAAAAAACCGGAGAACGTCCTAACTTACTTGAATGCTTGAAATGTAGCGAACAAATGATGAAAGGCCATAAGTTTGAATTTTTCGTCTTAGATTTAAGTTTCATCGGCTGGCAAATTTTGTGTTTTCTAACTTTAGGGCTTGGTTATTTATGGCTTAATCCTTACATGTATATGACTAAAGCAGTCTTTTATAATGAGTTGGCAAAGAAAGAACTTCTTATTGAGCCAGCTGATTTCCATTAAAAAAGCGGAGAGGCAAATAATATGGCTTCCCCGTTTTATATTGTCTTAAAATATAAACATTGCATCTTAAAAATGTATTGATATATCAATAAAAATCAGATTTAAAATTAAAACATCCCGACTTTATCACGACAAGTTTTATCGGACAGAATGCTAAAAAAGCCCTAGCTAAAAACTAGGGCTTAATTCGTTAAATGCCTACTTTTTTGGCGATTTTGTCAACCTTGTCAGCCAACTCTTGTAAATTAACAACAGGTTGTTGTAATCTAATCCACCATGGTGCTTTGTTATCCCAGGTATATTCTGGAATTTCTTTTCCATTATTTTTACGATAAACTTCCTTCAAAATATTAATTACATCAGGATGACTAATGTATTCATAAGTTACTCCATTGAAATAATATGCATCCTTTCCATTGCCTTTTTTATTTGGAATCCAATAAATTGCGTACATAGTTACTGTACCTCCTTGATTTGTATTTTGATTATTAATATTTTGAGCAACCCCTTGCTCGACATCCTTTTTAAATTGCTCCTTGCTAATACCCCACTTAGCTAAGTATGGATATGGGTCCGTATGATCAGACCCATTATTTGGCTGATTAGCAGTGCAGTATGCGTGTGTTTTAATGCCTTCAAGCGCGCCGCTGTCTAACGTGGTAGGAATACCACCTTCCGTCGCTAATCGACGCAGTAAATCAACATAGATAGGATAGTCAATCATAAATTCTTCTTTCGTCTTGTGCGACTCTATAAGTTCAACGGCGGCATACGTTTCTGCATTCCATCCGCCACCGACGTCCCAAGCGCCCCGGTTAGTTGGTGCTGTTTGGATAATGCGTCCATTACCGACAACGTGGGTGTAGTACCCACTGTTTAAATCCTTACGTTGCATGTAGTCAGCCTCGTTCTGCGCGGTACTATTAGGATTCGCCGTACTATGTGCGTGCACTTGTCGATAAGGTGGATACCCAACTCGTGGTGTATCTGTTCTCATTTTCCGTCATCTCCCTTGTCTGCTGCATTTTTTAATTTTTCCAAATGGTCAACTACAAATTTAGGCAACGGTAATCCTAATTGTCCTAAATTTTCTGTTACTGAGATTCCGTATACTGCGATGTAGAAGATTACAAACGCATTCGCCATCATGGTCAAATCCATAATACGTAAATATGGATAAGCAACCACTACCAATAACACGACTAGTAAGTGTTTGACGATACCGAGTAAGCCTTTAGTCGAGTTGCCTTGTTTTCCAAGTAACCCCTTAGAAATACCTGTAAATACATCAAACAATACTAGCCAAATAAATACCTGGATAAACACGTTGTCTGCTAAATGTCTAAATTCTGCCAATAATTTCAAATTGTCTATTATCATCATTTTTAACCACCATTCTTTCTAAATTAAAAGGATGTGGAAATATCCACACCCATAGCTATTATTCTTCGTTTTCCGATTCCACGTTATCCGCTTTTAGCTTTTCAATTTCCGCTTTCAGATTCTCAATCTCTCTATCCTTATCATCAATCGTAGCTACTAGCTGTAATCGTTCTAATTCGAGCTGTCCTAATCGTTCTTGTACTAGCTGATTCAACATTAGTTAATCCCTCCAGTTAATTCTTTGACAAACTCTTCTTTTGCTTTATCAAACCATTGGTTAGGCGTTAGCTCGTTTAAATTATAGCCACTTTCGTTATTCAAAGGCACGTTCGCCGCTAAACTGATAAAGCCGATATTCGCATTCATAAATACTGTAGCATTCGTGATTTGTCCTTCTTCCACTTGTAAATTGACATTCGTTACATTTGTTGTAATCATAATAAATTACTTCCTTTCGTGTTATATATTATATTTTCCAAAAGATTTACTTTATTTGATAATTTTTGCACTGCACCAATTAGGACTGGGATTAAGCCACTATCTTTAATCTGATAGTAACCTCCTACCTTGAATACCGCGTTGGGCAATATTTCTTCGACTTCTTGAGCAACTAAACCAAAATCCTCGTGTACATTATCTGATTTCCAGTCAAACTGACGTACTTTCAATTGATTAATTGTGGCTAATGCGTCTTGGGTAGGTGATTGGATGTTTGATTTTAGGCGTTGATCGGACAACCACATTGATATGCCCCATGCTTTTCCTGCTCTACTTCTGACTTCGATGTATGAACCAGAAGCATTTGGATTAGCTATAGTCATCTGTTTTATAGCCGAATCATTATTCATTGTGGTTTGTGGAATATAATTAGCATTGACTACTAGCTGCTCTTGATTCTTCGTATAAATTTCCAACCTACCTTGTGTACTTTCAACAACCGACTTTCCGTCTTCGTTGGCTATTATTCTTAGGTAGTAAGGAGTTTTATCAGTACGGCTAACGGTGTTAGCAACCAAATCAAGATACGCTTTCTTTCCGACAAGATGTATTCCAGAATTTAAATTCGTACCTACGTTTGTAGATTCTGGCTCTATCTTAAAACCTTCTGCATGAAATTCGATTTTTCGTTTGGCAAATACACCATCACTATTTTTCATCTCGTTCAAAAATCCACTATATGTTAGTTTGGTGGAACCGGCATATCCATTAGTATCAAATATTGTCATGTTAACAGATTGTGCTCCATAATACCCGATAGAATTGTTTTGCGTCGAAATGAACCAACCATCCATTAATTGAGTTGTGCCATTAGATCCAGTAGACTTGACAATTGTTCCGTCAATCGTTCCACCTTTGATATAATTTCCGCTGATCTCAGTCGACTTAATCTTGTTGGTAATAATGCTGTTAGCCACCAAATTATTAATAAACGCGTCGTCCATTTTAGTGGAGCCATTTAATCTGATTAATTTTGCGTTAATCTCGGCTGTAGATGTGTTTGCGTTTAGGTTAAGCGACGCTAATATATCGCCAGCGCTATTTAAAGCTGTTATGGCATATTTGTTAGCCAGTTGATTGACCTTAGTTGTGAGCCCTGTACTGCTATCGTACACGGTTGATGAAATGCGGTCAGCAAGCTGCTTGACTTCTGTGTATTGCGTTAGGGTTGCCATGTCTTCTGGCGCCGGGTACCAGTCTGTCATCATATTTCCAATCTCTAACTTTTCGTGTCTAGATTGAATATTTGTTTCCAGTTCTGTGATGTTTGTGTTCGTAGAATTTATTAAAAAATCAATTCTTTGATAACCTACTAATGTCGAATCAATACGCACGGTCAACTTTATTTTTTTTTCTTCACCGATATTACAAATTTCTCCATAATAATTTAGCCTGTCTGCATCGCTGTTAAAAAACTGGACTCTAATTCTTCCACCTTTGATAGCGTTTGACGGTACTTTTAAATCGCAAGATGCAGTAATATAATCTCCAACTTTTAAATTCAAATCAGATAAATTCCTAGAAAATAAAATAGCCACCCACTGACCCAAATCGAATTTTTTATAGTCTTTGTGCGTTCCTGTTAGATAATTCCTACCGCCGACTTGTAAATTATCCAACTTACTCTTTGTACTCTTCACATAACTAGCAATTCCTTGACCATCTATCGTCAATTTGCTATCAATTGTTGACTTGTCATAGTAATTGCCCAACTTAGTATTAATATCTTGCGTATACTGTGCTGTTATCCCACTGACTGCTGTGGATAATTTGCTGTCAACCGTCGTTTTTTGGTAGTAGTTGTTAGATAGGTTGTTGTTAATACCGTCGATTTGTGACTGTTGGTCTTCTGGCGCTGGGGACCAGGGTGTAGCTGTGTTTCCTTCTTCTAACATAAAACCGTATACGCAAATTTCTACTCCTGCCGTTACAAACCAAATATATGGTATAAAAAATGCATCTAGCGTTGTATCAAATTCGATTGTGACTTTTGTCCATTTGTTTGCTATTAGTCTACTCACACTATATTTAAGATTAGTTTCTGTATGGATGTTTGTACCATTGGCAACTTGATGATGACCAATACTATCAAAAGCAAATCTGTGATCTACGTTCGTTTTTATCCAATAGCTAAATATATAATGTTTACCTTTTGATAGATTATAGTATCCGTAATTATTTGTAATTCTAATCCCATGAGAATTACCGCTTACTCCATCATTTATTTTAATTTTGTAATATTTTAATGAGCCTTCCGTTATCACTTCGGCGGTCGATTCGCCATATTCAAAATATTTCATATTACTTTCGCTGACTTCTGAGTGTAGTAGTAAGTTTCGTCCACCGACTTGCAAATTATCCAACTTATTCCCAACTTCAGTAATCCCACTAGCCACCTGTTCAATACGGTTGCTTGTTTGGTCTATCCTAGTCGACTGAGTGGTTACCGTCTTAGTCAAGCTAGCTACATCAGCGATTGCCTTATCAGCGTTAGATTTCGCTGTGTTAGCTGTGCTGACTGCACTATTTGCACTCGCTACAGCATTAGTCGCATTTTGGCTAGCACTGTTTGCTACGTTTGTTGCATTTGAGGCTTTATCTAGTGCACTGTTTGCTGTGCTACTTGCGTTCGTAGCGCTAGTCACTGCACTGTTAGCTTTGCTGTAAGCGTCGTTGGCTAACTTCTGCGCTTCGGTCGTATTTGTTTGTATCGTTTCAATACTGGACACTTGCTGACTTATTTTCTTTGCGGTTTCTTCCTTAAATGAGTTGTATTCGCCTTGTAATGTCGTCAAGTCAGATTTAACTGCGTATTTTTCCGACATTTCCTGTTTCACGCTTGCCACTGAGTCGGATATTGTCTTATTTAACGTTAACTGTGTCTCAGACAAATTCGTCTTGGTGGCATAATTTTGAGTGAGCGTAGTCTTGACGGTCTCAATTTTACTAGCTAAATCAGTTTCAGCGCTTGCTAAATCAGACCTTACGTTATCCACATTCGTATTTAACTTACTGATTTCTGTGTTTGTCAATCCGATTAATCTATTTGCTTCGGCCGCATCTGCATTAGCTTTATCGGCTAACTCCTTAGCTGCATTTGCTAGTCCGTTAACTAAGGCGGTCTGTTTGCTTGCTTCGTCAGCTGTATCTTTAGCACTATTCGCTGTATCTATAGCGCTATCTGCTTTACTATCGGCCGCGTCTGCTTTATCCTTTGCTTCATCTGCCACTTTAGCAGCGTCGTCTGGGTTGCGTTCCCATTTGTATACTTTAGGGTTTGTGCTAGCGACCGTCGAATAATCGACGTAATAGCCACGGTATTTAGGTATCCAGTCGGTAGGTAACTCGGTTGTAAATTTAACCGTTCCGTCAGCTGAGTCTGCCCATGCTAGATGCACGACTGGCGTTTTACCTGGTGTTCCGTCTTTGACATTAAAAACTGTTAACTCGTTTCGTCCACGTTCACGTCCGTCTTTTCCAGCGATTATCAAATAGGTTGCTAAATCGTCAATGCTACCGGCACGAACGATAATACTTGCGTCGTGGGAATACTCGGTACTATTTTTAAACCAGGTTAAGCTAAATTCATTCGTGACGTCTTTGGCGCCATCCATGACGCGTGCAGTTAAGGTTGTGCTGCCTTTGCCGTTCTTAAATGAATAACCATTAGAGGTCATGATTTGAACATCATAGACCTTGTTTTCTTCGATTAAGGCATTCATTTTAGCTAATAGTTCATTAGCAATTTCAGACTCTTTGCGTTCGTAATTGGTAAACACTGTCTTATTTTTGGATTTATCCAACAACGATATAGTCTGCTCGCTGATTCGCGCTTCCACATAAAGAGGTGGATCATAATGCACACTATCAATCAGTAGCATTCTATCGCCAATTTGACCATCAACGTAACCTTCTGTCTCATAGTCGATTTTAGGCTCTGAATGTTTTTTGAGTTCACCCAACATGTATGCATACAGCGCTTCCTTGCTACTATGTTCCGTGTCTTCGCTTTCCAAACAGATAAACGAGTCGCTCGCCTTGTGTGCAATAGCTGGAAATCTATCCCTTGCTTGCGGTGCGTAAAGCGTATCTCCTTGAGTGTAATAGAGTAACTTTTTATCGCTATCGTACACTTTTTTATCAAGACCAGCGATTGTGAGACCATCTTTCCCATGCACCCTAATAGCTGTATACAATTCATCAATATTGGCAGTATAGTTGATAACTTTAAGCGACTTTCCTACTCTTATCGGCATTCCTGTTTTATCCTTGCCGATATTACCGATTTTATAAACATTTAGGACATGTCGTTTAAGCGAGTAGTCATCATTCAATTCAGTCACAAATTCCAACTCCGCGCCAAAGCTATTGGCTATGCTAAAAAGTCGAGCCAGAATCGTATCTGTGCCCGACCATTCTAATTGCATAGACTGTGATGATACTTCGTTAAGACCTAACGTTAAACTGTGCTCTGGGTCCACATAATCAAGATACTGCTTAAATGTCCACTTCGGCGCTTTAAAGGCTTTTCGTTTTTCTTTGTTCGTTTCAAGCGATAAAGAATAAGCGGTCAGACTGCATTCGTATCCATTTTTCTTAAAACTATTGATTGTAAGCCAGTAGTCATTACCGCCATACTTAAACGCTAATCGGCAACCTGGATAGATGGTGTCAATATCTTTCCCATAAAATTTTAGGGTTAAGAAATTACAAGTTCCTTTTAGAAATCTCTGTAAGGTTGTCTCGTGAAATTTGATGCCTGCTTTATTGTCTAAAAAGCAAATATTCATGCTATCGGTTGAGTCGCGTATTGCTATACGAATATGATCCATTAAATATAAGCCTCCTTAATTTCTGCTGTGGCCATTTCAATCTCACTAAATGACGAAACATACAATTGGATAGTTGTTTCTCCTGGTGGTGCGTAAAAATAATTCGTGCCGATTACTTCATCATCATGGCTGATTAGATTGTTAACATATAGGTTGCCCTTCTCACCGTCAACATACATATCAGCACCACTCGGAAATCTGTTTGGTACATCAACCCAATAAGGAACATTTAATTTAGTAAAGGACAGGTCACTCAAATAATGATGTGTCACTAACTGATTCGTGGTATTTCTTCCAGCCATCTGGCCAACGAAAAATTGTAATTTTGTTGCTTTTTTATTGGTTAATCTGCTATCAGCAAAAGTAAAATGACTACCATACCAATAATAAGTAACCTTATCTCCTGCTTTTTTCAAGTCAAACATGTTCCTATTTTGCTCACGTCCTTCCCCACCATAAGGATTTTGGCTAACCCAAACGCTTGGTGTGAAATTAATCGTCTTTTTGACTAATGAACCACCATTATCGCCAATTAAAAAGCTACACAAAGCCGTATTCCCAACTCTATCGTATTTTTCCAACACCATGCCAGCTATTAGATGATTATTTTCGTCAATCACCGTTAAAGCCCAAGCACCTGTTTGGCCCATTAAACCAGTTTCAAACCACGCACGCGCCCAAATGTACCAATCAGTTGCTTGTTCCGGTAAGGTTATTTCTTTAATATCGCCAAAATAACTAGCATTTGCTGTATTTGAATATCCACTAGGTAATTTGCCTAGCCAACCACCAAACGAACTCCAAACGCTCATGTCGGTTACTGTTTTCTTCGATTGGTTTTCGTAAAATACCGTGCCTTTGGTCCAGTTAGCAAAATCGCCGCCTTTATTGTTTAATAATTTGACACTCTTTTTCGCCTCAGTCATATCCTGCTCATTAGGATTGCCAAACTGAATAATGCCATGTTCGCTAACAATTCCAAGATAACCTGATTCTTTCTTAAGTTTTACACGGTAATTGATAGGTACTGACTCACTTCCATCATTGACAATAGTAGTTTCATAACAGCCCTTAGCAGAATTAAAATTAAACTGAAAAGCTTTGATATCTTTTGCATGAGCCAAGCCATCAGGTATCAACCATGTAATTGTACCTTTGCCGTTCATCTTATATTCTTCAAAATCTAGTGTTCCAGACGGTATAGCATAAAATACACGATTTGGTATATGGCTAAACTCCAATGGTTTTGGCTCGCTAACGTTTAATAGAGTCTGTAAATGATCATACTCAGCAGCACTCTCATATTTCACATAAAAAGGCATCTCAATTTTTTTACTACCTTTTCGTGTATAATTAAATTCTTCACCATTAAGCGTTTGATATTCCAATGTTGATACCTTGAAATCTGCACCATCAAAAGCGGTAAATCCTTTGAGTACCACTATATATTTAGTTAAATCAACACCGTTAAAAGTCACTCTCAGCACGCTACCACCCCAATCCATATACAGCATTTAATATTGCTTGTCGTTTATTTTGTTCATCGGTCACTGGTTCAGCAACCATCTGACCAATCTTTTTACCATCCATTTTATTTTCGATAATTACTGGACGATTAGCCATTTTAACCAATAAATCCATTAAATACGATTCTTTATTGACTTGTTGACTATTATCGTATAAGCCTTTTGACGATACAGCTAACTGTACATCGCCAACTGCACTCAATTCTGCATTCAAATCAGGATTAAATATATTAGCCAGTGTATCAGCCATGCCTAAAACATTTGATTGCACATTTTTAAATTGTGTGCTTAACCCTTCATTCAGACCTTTCATAATTGCGTTACCTGCAGGAATTAAGATTTTACGGTCATAACTAATAGGGCCCTTATGTTCCTTAATCCAACTTGCTATTCCACCGACAAATCCTTTTACTTTATTAAAACCTGCTTGCAATCCGCCTAAAAATCCATTCATGATTGCGCTACCTGCACCAACTAAGCTAATATTTTTTAAACTATTAAAAGTATTTTTTACACCGTTTATAACGCCTCTAATCGTACCTGATATAGCTGATACAACACTTCCAAAACTTCTAAAAGCATTACCAGCAGCAGACATCGCGCTACTAATGACTGACGATACTGTTCTGATAACATCGCCAATCGCCATCCAAACAATCGATATGATATTTTTGACTACCTGAGCAGCATTTCCAGCACCTGAGAATGCTAACTTAATATATTCGATAATAGTACTGATTACACTTGCTGCAGTCGAGATTGCTGTTTGAATATTGGTCCAAGCTGATTTGATAAAAGCGCTTAATCCTTGACTAGCAACGCCTAAATTACCAAATAATCCAATTACCGTACCTACCCATTGAGCAATCGTGTTCAAAATTGGCGATAATGCACTAAATGCATTTACGACAATTGTAATAATTGGTGTTAAAAATTCGATTGCAATTTTTACCGCATCAAAAGCCATCGATATACCCGTTAATGCGCCTTTAATCACTCCGCCTAAAAACGAACCTAAAATTTGAAAGGCAGGCATCAATGCTCCACTAATTACAGAAATAAGTGGTTGTGCTGCATTCCACATTGATACAAATGAATTGACCACACTATCAATTGCTGGACCGACAATAGACATCATTGTACTAAATCCAGTTTGAATAGCCGGAATAATTGAAGAAATCAATATCTGAATACCACTGAAATCTAATCGACTAAAGCCGTTGACTAGTGTATTAATGACCGGTGTAACAGAACTTACTACTGAATTAAATAGGCTTGGCAGCTGCCCAAAAGCTGTTTTAAGCCCATTAATTATTGGCTGAATAGCAGTTATAATTCCTGAAAATTTAGAAGTTAACCCCGAAAAATCAATATCTACACCTATATCAGAAAATACCGATTGTAATCCTGCGGTCATTTGAGGGATTGCTGCAGAAATGAACGTGGTGATTGCAGTTGGTAATCCTTTCAAAATGTTACCAATCATCGGAATGAAGTTGCCAAATAGGAAAGTAGCAGTCGTATCAGCCAAGGCGTTTAAAGACGGAACAATATCTTGACCTAACGATAATTTACCCAAAACATCGCTAAACGCTGCCTTCATTGATGCTAGCGAACCACTTAAAGTAGTTGCTGCTTCTTTGGCTGTCGTCCCGGTAATACCCAAGCTTTCTTGCACTGCATGGATGGCTTTGACCGTATCTGCAAAATCCCCAACCGTGTAATGTTCACCAGTCAGTTTTTCAGCATCAGCCATCAAACGTTCCATTTCAGATTTCGTTCCACCATAACCTAGCTTCAAATTATCAAGCATAGCGTAATTTCCACGCGCTAATGATTGGTATGTCTGCGTAATGGATTCCATATCGGTACCCATCTTATTCGCATTGTCGGACATATCGACCATAGCAGTATTAGCTAACTCAGCCGCTTTAGCTGTATCGCCACCAAGCGAAGAAATTAATGAAGCCGAAAAAGAAGTGACATTTTCCATGTACTTATTAGCCGATACTCCAGCAGTGCGATAAGCTTGATTGGCGTAGTTTTTAACTGTATCAGCGCTACTCTTAAATAGCGTCTCAATACCACCTAAGGATTGTTCCAGAGCAGCACCTTCAGAAATTGATTTAGCAAACATTGAACCAATACCAGCAGCCGCAATAGCAGCTGTAACTGCGGTAATCATTGATTTACCTAAACTAATTCCTGCACTAGCACCAGCCGATTTTGATTCAGGCTCTATTTGCTTCTGAATCATGCCACTAATACCTTTAGCTGATGGCATAATTTGGACATACGCTTGACCTAATTCAGTCGCCATTCACCACACCCCCTCTTAAAATTCTTGCTTTTTCTGTTTCAAAATCCTTGCCAGACTCAAATGATACTTCTTCGTGTTCGATTTGCGACTTAGTTAGTTGATCAACAATAGATACAGGTTGATTTTTTCCGCGTTGTCCATCTTTCGTATTTTGCCAAAGCATGATACTCAATCTGTCAGCTACTCCGGCCAATAACAACGTGTCTAAAGGTAATTTAGAATCACTAATTTTCATCATGATTCTTGAATCCGACCTTAAACCACAAACAAAAACAGCCACCTTTGATACAGGTAGCTGTCTATAATCGTAGATATTGTATGTTTCAGCTAAATCACAAATAATCGCATCTTCGTCTACTTTGAGCATTTTGGCAAGGAGTATTATTTTTTTAACTGAGCCTGACTTTGAAAAATTTCCGTAACTTCTGCAGTCATTTTTTCTGCATTGACACGACCATTTTCATCACGAACATGATTTTTTAACGCTGTAGTCTGTTCATCGCCTAAAATTCGTTTGACGACTTTAGGGAAGAGTAAAGGATTTTCTTCTACGTCGCCTAATAGTTCGATTGTTTCATAGTCATTTAATACTGCCTCATCAATTTCAAATTTGAATCCTGACTTTGTTTTTCCTTTAATCATCTAATTTAACCTCCAACCCTAGCACCTACTCAGGTTTCTTAATGTATTCATAGTGCGTATTGCCATCAGTATCAGGTAATGCTTGGATAGTAATCTCATATCCTACTGGGTCACCGTCTGTATAGCTGATTTCGCCAATTTCGGATACTTTAGCTACTGGTAATACTGTACGTTTCAACACACCACCTTTAAGGATTACCTCAACCACTAAACAATGTTCTGGTAATTCCTTAGAGTTAGCCTTGATAGTAATTCCAGTTTCAAGAGTACCGCTAACGTTATCAGCTCCGTATACTTCTTTTAAAACTTCAACATTTAACGACTCAATTAAAGTGTATCCGAACGTATCTTCTTTTTCTGTTTGGGTAGTTAATACCGTATCCCCACCCCAAGCTTTCACATTTTCAGAAGATGGACTATTTTTGTTCGTCAAACCATCTTCTGAAATATATCCTAAAGCTTTAAATGCTACGTTTAATGCTGTTGTTGCGTCTGTAGGTAGTGTAGTTCCAAGTGGAGCTGAATATACCGCCCCACCGACTTTAGGTTTAGCTGCAGTTACATTTTTAACATCTGCCATTTATATGTCCTCCTAATAATAATTAATGTCGAATACCGCTTGATATCGGTATTCTTTTGTTTCTGTATCTGTAAAGTTATAATCACTATTCAATTCAATACCACTAATTTCAGGTAGTTCAATCATCCGTTCAACAACTTCTTTTACTTTTTCGTTTAGCATTGCTGCATCGTACATTGACTTTGCATAACTTTGAAATGCAATAGTCGCTGATTTTAAATGATTGCTTTTGCCACTACTTGTTTTCTCAAACAACACAAATTTTGCCGGCATTGTACTTTTTCGCTCTAAAAAAGACGGTACATCTAAATGACTGTCTAAATACTGCTTAATAATCAGTTCAATCACTTAACGCACCGCCTTTAATAGCGTATTATTCTTTTTATTATCTCTTTTAGCTTTAGCTGTTGCAGCACTGACCATCGCGTTAGCTCGATTGCTACCAACATATATATCTTGTTCGTAACCATTACCACATCGATTTCTGATATTAGATGCGTAGTTAGTTAAAACAGATTGCATCTCAGTCGACTTCATCAGTTCGCGCACACCGCTTCGATTTAGTTTGAATTTAAAGCTACTCATAGCGTTCCACCATCACTTTCTTGTTCCAATCAAGCGGAATTAGATGCTCAATCCCTTGTGTCACAAAGCCAAAAGTTCGCCATGTTTGACCAAAAAATCTGACTTCCTTGTCTTCCCAGTCATGATCATCGCCCTTTGGAATAGCTAAGGTATAAACAGCTTTCTTACCTGTCAAATTGAGTTGATTGACCATATCATCAGATGTTGATGGACTAACTAACACATTATCTATTGGTATTTCGAAATCACGATAGATAGGTGTACCAAATGGATCTAAACCGTCACTAATCTTATCAACCAAAATGACCGTAATACCTTTAATCATAGTCATATAGTTCCATCACCCCATACCTTTGACGACGTAATCCCAGTCTAGCCAACTCACTATTTTTGATAAATAAGCCTCCACCAGGAACAAGAAAAGAACCTTGAACTGAGTATCCCAAAGCACTTTCCGTAACTTGAGTCATTGGTTCCTGGTCCGTAGAAGTCATTAATGTACGTGCTACTACATCGACGGTTACCGACTTAACTACATTAGCATAAGAAACACTGTCAGCAGTTAACGAATCTAAATCTTTGCCAACTTTTCGCGCTTCAATTCTTAGCGAATCAGACACGACTGTTAGCAATGATTCTGCCCGTCCTATTTCCCCTGGTTTCAATGGTCTCCATAACTTTGCTAAGTCATCAACGGTTGCAAAATCTTCCATCTTACCACCACCTAAAATTGAGATAAGATATCAATCAAATCTTGTTTTTTAGATTTTGTAGGATAAGTTACACCCATTTCATCTAGTCGCGCTTTTAATTCTGCTACAGTCAATTCATCAAGGTTTTCATCTGCATCAACTACTTCTTCTGCTACATCAGGTTCTTTTTCAATTTCTGATGGTTCTGTTTTAGTATTATCAACTACTCCATCATCTACTACCCAATCGCCACTCAAGACGCTATCAGTTACGATGATAGCGCCCGTTTTGATATCTTTATATCTCATAGTAAATCACCTCTAGTCAGTTGCTTTGACACGAGCAAATGCTTCGGTATCTAAAATGCCCCATCCGATAAATGCTTCAGCACGTAAACAGATTTCGTTATATGCTTTCAAGTCACGACCAGCATCGTCTGGATCACCGTATTCGATAATTTCCAACGGAATATTTTCGGCATAACCCCACTTAAACATATTTTGAAAATCACCAACAATTGCATGATCAGTCTCGGCAGTTCCACCAGTTACAGTTAAGTTCTTATTAATGTCAGAAGCCATTCCGTAGAAAGAATTTGGATTTTGTCCAAAACGAAACTCTGGATACAACGGATTTTTATTTGTATCTTTAATTTTAGCCAAAGCTTGACCACCAACAGGAGATAGCGCGATACCTGTAACCTCTCCACCTTTAGCAGTTACTTGTTGCACTGCTGCTTCAATATTATCGTCAAAAGTAGCTTCAGCATAAGTTACTACGTTAGCTGTAATTTGTCCGTCAAATGAGTTTGTTGCTCTAAAGCTTGCATCCGACATGGATTTAGGCTCTAAACCATGCAAAGCAGCAATATCAAACGCTTCAGCAATTTTCTTAGCAAAACCATCACTAAATGATTTTAAATATTGGATTTGCTTTTCTTCAGAAGCATACTTAAATTCATCAGTGATACGTGCTTGATAGACAAATTTAATAGGTTTAATCACTTTAGAAGTCAAAGTAGCTTTGCCTGCACCTTTTTGTGCGCCTTCACCGACAATTTGAGCATTGCCTTCTAAATTAAAAATAAACTGTTCTGTTCCGTTAAAAGGAATTGGTGTTTGCGCTGATAATTTCGCTAACACTGATTTCCCTTGCACTTTAGAAATTAATTCTTTTACTAATTCTGGTTTAAATAATGTTCCTGCTTTTAATGAGTTGTCTGCCATAATATTTTCTCTCCTTTAATCTTTGCTTAAATTTTGTAACATCGAACGATAAGCAGCATTTTCACCGACAATACCTGGTTCTTCTACACTTTTTAATGGTGCAGTCGGTTCTTTTGGTGTTAAAAATCCTGCTAAACGTTCTGCATCTGCCTTCAATTCATCTTCATTAGTTCCAGTCAAACGGTTCGCTAATTCAAATGGCAATCCTTGTTGTAAGGCAATTTTCGTTCTTAATTGAGCTTGTTCATAGCTCGTTACCTTTGATTGCAGATCTGCGATTGATTGCTCACTTGTACTTGCTTTCTGTGTAGCTTCTTCTAATGCTGACTTAAATCCAGCAGCTTCTTTTTGTAAATCCTCATATTGAGTCTTAAGTTGGTCATATCCTTGCAATTGTTCTTCATATTGCTGTTTTTGACGCGCCAAACGTCCTTCGATGATATTATCCAACTCTTCTTGTGTTTCGATTGCTTTAAATGACATTCCAAACATCCTTTCTCCTGCTTACCCGGCAGTTCGGTAATTTTTTGTATTAAAAAAGCACCTCAATTGAGATGCCTAATACCTGATTTTTTGTTTTTTCTTCGGCTTGGTTGTATAACAAGCCCAATATGCCAATAATGCACTATCCATTAAACTAATATCCATATCGTCAAACTGCGACCTGTAGCCGAATCCACCATTCGAGCCAATATTTCGTTTCTCACAGTTGGTAGCCACTTTAGTCAACGACGGCTGATTATTATGACACAATTCTTTTTGGTAAATCGCTTGACTCCATAATGAGTTGGCCACGATGATTTCTTTAACTGTTGGCATAATCGGTTTTTTAAGACCAAAATCCTTGAATTCATCAGCTAAAATCTTTTGACCGTTTGCTCCATCTACAACCACCTTAGCCACATCGGCATTTTTGATAAAATTAATCATCCATTGATTACCATTTCTAATCGATTGACAATCTAATGTCTCGATAAAAATGCGATTATCATCCGTTCGTACGGCTACACTCATCGCTACGTTGGTATTGTCATTTCCGTATTTGATACCAACAAATAACGGCCCATTAAATGTTGGTAATTCATTAACTTTTAAAGTATCCCATTCGCCTTTAGTGATAGCCGACTTCTGATTATACTTTGGCCAGTATCCCAAACGTTGAATATTGTGGTCCAGTTTATCATCGCCCAATTCGGCTTCAATCTTTCTCTCGGACAAATGGTAACCAAGTGAAGGATTGGAATTATACCAGGCATCCACATCATGAATATCCTTTTGACTGTCCACCGACCACTCAGCCCAACCAGAATATTTCGCTCCACCGGATAGCACTGTATCACGATAACTTGTAAATACCGTACCACTTGATACAGGAGTTGGTGGCGTTCCACACATAATAGTTTGTGGATTATCTGAGTCGGTAACTGTGTATTTAAGAGCTGATTCTTGTTCAGTGGTATATTCTTGTGCTTCGTCAATAATCAACAGGTCAAAGCCTTCACCAAGACCGCCACTAGAAGTACGTGTTCTGAACTGGATAACTCCACCAGATTCGTAAAGTTCAATACGTTCCTGCCCTTTAGCTTTGATGGAGTTAAAATGTGTACCGTCTACATAACCTGACTTTTCCAGGTATTTCTTGACTTTCTCAAACGATGAATGAGAAGTACTAATTCTGTGAGCGGTATGTAAGACATTTAATCCTTTTTCTAAAGCCCATATTTCCTTGATATAGATTACCTCTGTCTTACCGTTTCGACGCGGTATAGCGTAGCCAAATTTTTGATGTACCCACAAGCCATCTTCATCAATAGCCATAATTGCATCCAGCATATTTTTCTGCCAATCATAGCATTTTAAACCGGTACGCTCATAGTACTTAACAGCTTCGTCTTTTAAAGTTTTCTGATATGGTATTATTACCGATTGAGTAGGAGTTTGATTGCCAATACGTTTATTGGTCATTTCATCGCCCCTTTCAATCTAGTTTAGATGAGTCCTAAATCTTCCAATTCTTCCAACTCATCCCATTCATTTTCATCCATCTCGACCACCACCTTTATTTAACCCATATTTAACGCATTGCAAGAGAATAATGATTGATATCCCTATGACAAATGCTGTTATTGGTAGCATGATTAAAATAAATAAAAAAATCCATAACCACACATTCTAGTCCTCCTTATTTTAAGTATAAAAATAGCACTCAACCAACTTAACTTTGATTGAATGCTACTTTTTTTGCTGTTCTTCTGTAAGCAATTGTCTTTTATACTTTTCTATCTTCTTCCTTCGTTCTTTTTGAATTCTTATTTCTTCTTTAGTGTAAGGTCCATGCCACGATTCAGAATCTATTCGTTCTTGATATATTTTTTCGGTTTCTTCCATGGTTAACATATTATTCACCTCAATACATAAATATATAAATCATCTGTTTTCTTAAGTAATTCAAGTTTAGCTTTTGTATTTATCATATATTCTCTTTGTTTTTTAAAATCTTTATGAGCCACCATTTCAACATAGCCACCATTAGACCCCTTAGGAACAATAATTGCTACATTTGCTTTTTTTCCCAATGTGGCATTAGCAACTACTGAAGTACTTATAAATTTTTTTGACTCTCCCTCTAAATATTCTGGGGACTTATCATTTCTATATACGATTATATCATTATCTAGTTTGAATTTCATCAATCCACTTTCAATATTCGCTATATTTCTAATAAGTATTTCCTCTTCCACTGAATTTTTTGGTGTATACCTACCTTCTAAATATTCATTTATCTTAAAATATAATTTTTTCCCATCATCATCAGTCCCATTGTATGTGTATTTCTTAATAGAGCTCTCTTGTTCTTCGCTCACTTCAATTTCCCATTTTTTTGAAATATCACGCATTTTATTTACAACTTTATTTGTGGCAACTGGATTATACCCTAGTCTTTCAGCTTCTTCCCTAGCTAACATTTCAAGAAGTTTATTTCTATTGTTACTCTTTTTCTTCGCCTCGTTAGAAATACGCTTTAAATCTTCAGAACGTGCTTTTATTATTCTTTTTGAATGAATATTTTGCTTGTTCTTACTTTTTTCTCCATCAGGAAAAAACTCAACAGTACATCTACAATTATCATGTCTACTAAATACACTTTTGTCTTCCAAATTACGATACTCGTAGATTTTATCTAAATCTTTACACCATTTGCAAGCATTCTTTTCAGCTTTTCTTTTTAATTTTGGAGACATACCAGATTCTATATGAAAATCAGCATTTATTTCAATTGTATCATCTACAATACTCTGACTAAAGTTAACGATAGGCTCCTTTAAAACAAATTTAACTAGTTCAAAATCGTCCTTGCTAACCAATTTGTTAACCAAACTATCAATTCTATCTTGATTAATTGGCGGCTTTTTTACAGTTATGCCAATTTTTTTATTTTTATTCAATTGAGACAGTACTTCCATGGAATAATCAGTAATTAGCTTGTGATTATGCTGAAGTGTAGTATTTAAGACACGATCAGCGATATTAAAATACATCTTGCCATCAGGTAGTATTTCTGCAGTAATATTCTTGTTTAACACTTTCGCTAATAACTCTCCTGTCTCTACTGCATAAGCATTCACATTCCGATAATTTGCCTGACCTTCTTCTAAAATTTGCAATAATTGCTGAACTAACTCACTGTTTTCTTTTTCCTTATCGAAATCATTTTGAATGTTTCTTAGCAATTCGGGTACAATATCTTTATCCATTATCTTTACCACCTAATCCTGTGTAATCTCGAATCACTGCTTCGTCAATAAGACCAGGAATTGCTTGGTTTAGTTTAATTGCTGCATCGCCAATCAAACCTAAAGCAGATGCATCAGCTTCGAACAAAGGCTCCCATTTAGGAACGGCATCCATGAATCTTGTCCGAGTGTATGTGAACTCATCACGCAAACAAACTGCAACATAAGCTACGTTGAGCAGCCCTGAGCCTAAACTTCTTTGAGCTTTCTTACCAGCTAAACGCAACCCCTCATGGCTAGCTTTAATTGCTTCTACTGATGACGGATTGTCTGACACAAACCCCAAATCATCCAAGGTTAATCCCATTTCCCCAGCAAAACCAGCCGCAGCAGTTCTTAGCTGCTCAGTAAAAGGTGACATATTCGATGTACTAAATTGTCCTAAAGTTGGATTACCACCTTCATCATCTTTCGTGAATTGCAACATTGACGATACAGTAGCTTTCCATGTATCCATCGGTTCTGCGTCCTGGCTCAATCCAACTACATATTTTTGTGGAAATGAATAGAATTCCGCAGTAATATCTGCACGCTCCATTGTTCGTTTAGCGTATCTTTGATAATACATCGCAGACCTTGTGATTCGAGACCGACCAAACGGACGAACTGCATCGGGACGATGTATGATTGGCACTAGTAAAGGTATACCTGCTTTATTTTCGATGCTATAAGTCTTACCGTCTTTTGGATAAAACCAGGTACGTTCTTTTAGAAAATACGCTTCTAAAATTGGCATATCGTTATCGTCTCTTTGAAGGACAGCATATCCCTCTGTTAGTAATCCAGTAATTGGATCAATAACCCCAGTAGCGTTACTTGCCTCAATGATTTGTAACCTAGGCATACCGTCATCGCCAGCAGAAATATAAACAAAACAGCACGATGCAATCAAAGCCGATAACACCGCGCTGTCAAAAAAGATATCTGGATTGTTAGCATGGAAAATCTCATTCACTTCAAAATCGTCATTCGCAAATTCTCGGAACACCAAACGGTCAGCCAAAGCATCTACTCCTTTCGCACACCATCCCATAACTGCCTTGTATCTCTGTCTAATTTCAGGCGGAATAGTGATACCTACTTCATAATCACTATGCTTCATCGCATATTGTTTATAACGCAACTGAACCCTAGAACGCTTTGAAATCAGCTTTCTTTTTAAATAATCTATACCTTTATATGGCATTTTCCTTACTCCTTTCATCTCGCGCGAGAAAAAATGTGCAGTGACGGCGTGAAGCACTCGGAACCAGTAGGGGGGGAGGTATGGGGGGCGTGTCATAGAAAAAGCATTGAATTCAATAAAGATTCAACACTTTTTTTGAAAATTATTAAATTTTATCTCCCTTTAAAGTGTTACATTTCATGCAAGCTAACTTAACGTTATCCCATGAATGCATTCCGCCTTTCGATAAAGGAACTACATGTTCAATAGTTGGATACTTTTCTCCGACTATTGTATGTCCTTCATGCGTCACCACCTTATCATTCCAGTCGCATTGTTGTCCGCACAGATAGCACATACCATCATATTTCTTGTAAAGTTTAGTAAGATTAATATCCTTATCAATCAAATTTTTCTTGTTTATTCTACCTTTGTATATCATCCTTGATACCCTTCTGTTCCTCTTGCGACTACACTCGGCGGAGCATGTTAAAACATTAGGGGATGGATTATAAAACAGATTACCACACTCTACGCAATTCCTTGTTAACTTTTTTATTCTTTCTTCTTCTTTGATTTTAATAATAGTTTGTATCGAATTTTTAAACCTTTTGACTGTTCTTTCTTTTTCTAATCTCTTTTGCCTTATTTCCTTTTGTTTTCTTCTTTCTTCGTTGCGTTCCTCTATTGATTTATAACCATAAACAGTCCTGCTCCACCAAGTATCTCTACATTTATCACTGCAAAACTTTGCAATGTGTGCATTTCTTGTGGGAACGCTGAAATCTTTACCACACCACTCACAAATCTTATTTGCATCCTTGTTCCAATCAGGGTGGTCTTTTCTCCATCTATCTCTATTTCTTATTCTCCTAGCTTCATCAGAACAAGCTTGCGAACAATACTTTTTCTTTCTTCCAGAAAACAACTTGCCACATATTTTGCATTCATATACATCCATATTATCATCACCTTTACCATACTTATATTGTACTATATTGTATTTGATAATGCAATAGTAATATGGTATAGTAATGTACATAAAAGGCGGTGATTAAATGGCTAAAAAAAGAATTACATTTACGTTCGATGAAGAAACAATAGCGCTATTAAAAAAAATATCTGACGAAACAATGATTCCGCAGGCTAGGATAGTTGAACGAGCAATACTTGAATATATCGCTAAAATGAAGACGGATAAATAAGTCCGTCTTTTATTTTTGCCTGTATGACATCCAATCTATGCTTTGAGGCAAATTTCGATTGCCTATTATGTTAGTGCTCTTGATTTCTTTTTTTACTTCTTTAACGTTGAACAGTTTGTCAGACTTGGCTCGATTACACTGCCAATGTGCAAGCTGTAAGTTGTTAATGTCTGACGGATGCCCACCTTTATTAATTGGAATGATGTGATCAATAACCGGACTCAATGGATGTGGTGGCTTTATTTTTTTATCCACGGGTTGTCCACATATCCCACAAGTATTCTCTGTCATTAATATTCGTTTACGATTCTTTTCGAATGCTGTTCTATGTTTTCCTACTCTATCCGCTCTCGTGCTTACCACCCCGGTATATTATTACAGTTGTAGTAGGATTCGAACCTACCACCGTTCGCTTAGAAGGCGAATGCTCTATCCAACTGAGCTATACAACTAAATGGGCCACGGTATATACTGTGGCCACAATAAGGAAAAGTTTAAATGACACTACTACCCGTGCATAGTAGGCAATATATACACGATACACGGTCGCTTGCCAACCCTGTTTCCGCAGAGCTGGACTTTAGCGTATTTCAAAAACTAGACTAGATAAGGAACCTTCCTTCAATCTGTTTTCGAATGTTTGTCTAAATCAGAAGCTGCTCACGTGAAAGATTAACGAAGGAAGATTTCCTCCCTTCAAGTTTTATTTGTGTGAATAGCAAGCCTGCCTCTCATTTTTGACAATACCAATTTAACACGTTTTGATTTGTGTTAACTTTGGCATTTTATATTAAAACATTAGCAAAATGCCTGATTTTATTAGCAAATCACCAATATTTCAACCGGTACTAAATACAATTAATTCAAGAGCATATGCAAAATATGCGATAGCTTCATTACTTTCAGTACTCACAAGATATTCGCTGATATGATTTCTTTCAGCGACCATAAAAATCGAATATCCATAAACAAAACGATCCATAAATATCTTTTTCCTACGCATTGCAATGTCAGGCTTAAAAGGGTGTTGTATGGCTGAGTAGCCTTTAATAAACAATTTATGAAGATGTAAAAATTCTTCCATTGCTTCTTCTTTGCCTATTAATATGTTCTCTGCTTCAAAACTATTATTAGCTGTAGATGGAGGAACAAGCGAATAAGAAGCTGTCAATTTTGGCTCTCTTGGTTGACCAACACGCTCTCTAGCTGACAGATATGCTGTTAGAAAAACTCCGACATTTGCTTTTGTTTTTACTAAGTCAACATCATTAAGATCAGGTGTACTATATTTTTTAACGTCAAATAACATTGGCTAAATTCCTCCACTATGCTAAAATTGTATTGGTAATTATTTAACTAGTCGGAGGAATCCGGCTTTTGTTTTATAATTCGTAATCCTGCACTATTTTATCTCCACTAGATATGCTCTGATATAGATATAACCGTGTTCTGTTTCTAAACTGCCAATCGCTGAATCTAATGTATAATATTTTTTTAACATCTTAATTTCTTCTTTAATTATTTCATCTTCGTCCTCGCTTGCAAAAAGCATTATTTTCACTTTAGATTTATCAAAATTTAATTCATGCTTCTCCGTGCGTTCTATCGTAAACATCACGATATTTGCAATCAGTAACACAGCAGTCAATACGATTAAAATGATTGTTAGTGTGTTCATGGTCAAAACTCCTTTACCATTTCGTATGTTTTTTCAAAAATATCAGGCTTACACGGATAGCATTCGCCTGCCACGCCACAAATGATATAATCATCCATGCTAACAGTCATACAACCTTCTAACGTATCAATCATAAATTCTGTTTTTCCATTATTACCCGTGCACTCTACTGAATATCTAGCTCCGTTATTTTCTAAAAATTGCACACATTCGCCTAGCGTATAAGGTGTATATTGAACAACTTCCACTTCTACTGGTATTTTTCGATAAGTTTTTACACTCATAATCAAATCTCTGTGGAATGATTTCAATCGCCTGTTTGGCCGGTGGTGTTTCCTTACTAACTGCGAAAATATACGGCGTGAACTCCTTGCCAAACTTCATTTCAAGCAACCTTTTATAAACAGCCATCTGCAACACATAGCCGTATTCTTCGACAAAAGATACATAGCAACGGTACTTATTTGACCAAAAGCGACTGTTGATTGCCTTAGTCGTTTTTAGATCCACAAAATACCCCTTTTCAATGTTCAAACAATCAATTCGGCCTTTAAATTCTGCACCGAACAAATTACCAGTAACCACATGCTCTTTCTCGCCTTGATAGACGAAGTTGAAAAAGTCGTCATTTTCAAGCGTGGCAATCATTTCTTCAGCTATTTTAAATGCACTTAAAAGTCCGTATGGTTTACGGCTAGAAAATAAATATTCGTTATTTTCTTCTTTAAATTTTCCGTGCGCTTCTGGGCTTTCAAAATAACTATGAACGTAATTTCCGACTAATAAAGCTGTGTTATCTCCGCTAGGAACATATTCACCTTTTAACTTGGCTAAGGCAGCCGCTTCACATCTATCAAAATCTTTAAATTGGCTAACTGACAAATACTGCCAGTCAGCCTCGTTGCTATAATAGTTCTGTTTGTTCAACTTCATGCGCTTCATCTTCCTTCAACGCTTCATTCACAACATCATCTATAGTTGGCTCTGTAGATTTAGACTCTTTCTTGGCAGCAAACTCTTTTTCAAGCTCATTTTTATCTTCTTTTTCTGCTTTTTCGTGATTTGGTCGTTCAAACCAATCTTCTACCTTGCTCATGCCATCTTTTAATGAGCGATAGATGCCACCTAAATCAATTAGATTGCGTTCGGTAAATGCACTTGTCTTATAACCAAATCTTGCTTCAATCATGTCTTGAGTCACATCATAATTTTCCTTGAACAGCTTAAATGCTTCTTTTAATCTATCCGCCAAAGGTCTATCGTTTTGATTAGTAAGCGTCTTTTCGCATTCCAAAACAGCGTTGTCTATGATGTCGCCTGGTATGATGGCCAAGATACATGATCTAAGCCGTCTTGCACCATTGTTAGCGACTAATTCATAAATGTCTCTGGAATCAGTCAGATAGTTAACACCTTTCTTCGTGTGGCGCTCATGCTTAACAGTGAAGATTTTTTCTTGCCTTACGTTCGTCTCTAAATCCCACGCATAAGCCATTACTTCGGACTCACCGTTTTCTTGTTTTAATTCTTTGATACCGAAGCTAATATTTCCCCAGTTCTGTGCCACAACTTCAGCTAATCTAATGGATGGGCCGCTTACCATCTGTTTACCTCTTGGATATCTATAGATAGCTGACTCTGCCAGTGATTTGCGTTTACATGCATCCAAAATGCGCGCTTCAGCTTGCATTGTGTTTCTCGGAAATTGCTTAGCCATAAAGATTTGACCTTTCACTTCCTCCATTTCTCGGCTAGCTTGTGCCATCATACCTCCGCTAAAATTACCTGCCTGCATTTGATTGTTTTGAAATTGTGTTGTTAAATCGTTCATTTCCATGCTCTCCCTTCTTCAAATTGAAGTATTTCCATTATTTCTTTATCTCGACCTTGCTTTTTGAAAATATTGATATAGTCCATGATTTTAGCTTTTAAATAAATCTTTATGCCATCCCCTGAAAATGCCTCTAACACATCAATCAGTTCATCCTTTTTGTATTCGTCTAATTGAAAGTCAATCAATTCATCTAACTCACTAGGAAACGCCATATAGCCGTAATCTGTGACAATTACTTTATTACCGTTGTATATTGGCGCTTCAGAAATAACTGAAACGTCTACTGGTTCATTTTTAGGCTCGGTAGCTGTTGATGTAGGTTCTTTTGTATACCAGGCATCAAACACTTGTCCTTCTTCGTAACTAAACATTCCAAAATTGCCCCTTTCGTGCTATACTTAACTTGTTTAATATTTATTTTTGTCACTGATTGCCGTCAGTGGCTTTTTCTTTTTCAATGCAGCGTTTGATACATTCAATGTACTGACTAGCTTTGATTGCATCCCAGTTTGCCAATAGCCATTCATTCGCTGCTTCTATATCAAACTGTCTCATCATTCTCAATCCTCCTGATCCAACCATCTTTTTCAGACATCTCAAAGTTTTCTCTGATGTACCACTCAGCATATTTATCCATTAATCCCTTTGAAACACATACGACATTCAAATCGTCGTAGCGTATCATTACCTCGTTTATTTTTTCGTTAATCACCATAGCTTGACTACAATATGCGATTAGTTCCATATCATTTACCCTCTTTTCTAATTAGTTTGAAATAAATAGGTCTACTCTTTAGATAGCGGTCAAAATATGCGTCATACGCTAATAAAACAACCACTGAAACAACAGTAAATCCTATAGCAATTTTCCCATTAAAATTTCCACTTGCTAGTAAACCCAGTCCAAACATCATCCAACCGAATAGGATGATTCTAAACATACCAATATTTTTTTGTATTTTTTTCATTTTATTGTTCATTTATTTCTCCTCTTTTTCTTTAGTAAAGTTCACTCTGTCCGGGAGTCTCACTTCGTTAGTTTGTTATTGTGTAGATACTCAAATACTTCTTTTTTATTCCAGGCTTCCTGGCTGCCTTTCATATGATATGGAAAGCCCGGTCTGTAACGATAATTCTCGTCAAATACATTGACATCACAGCCAATCGCTTCAGATATTTCTTTTCGATTCAGTAAAAACTTCTCTTCATCATTAATTTCTTCAATAATTTCTTTTACCGCTTTTTTCAGGAGTTTCTTGATTGTTTCCATCAATGCATCTATAAAATCTTTTCCAAAGATATTCATGTGAATCAACTCCTAAGCTGTTTCTCTTTCAATTACTGGTAAATAGCCTCTTCTCTTTAACAATTCATACAATCCTAAGCGCCCTTTTTGAGTCCATTTAGTATTCAGAACAGCTTTTTCATTACCATCTTTATCGGTAATCATAACCGTTTCCGAATGAGTCCAACCGTTCTTTTGATATCGTGCATATAGTAACCACGTTGTACCTTGCTTATACTGAACACCTAGCTCATGCAGCAATGCGTTCATAGCTTTACCGCTCATTCCATAATCTTTAGCAATCACAGTAATTGTCACTAGCGCCTTGTTAGAAAGAACCTTATCGTAATAACTAGCTTTTGGTGTTAGTTCGTTCACTCGTTGTTCAGCAATCAAGCGACCTTCACGTTCCTGTTTTAATTGTGTAGCTAGATTAATCAGTGTATCTGGGTTCAAAAGTGCTTCTTCAAGTTTTTGTTCTGTTAAATATCCACCGTGTTTTCTAATTGCTGGAAGGACTTCTGTCGCTAACCAATCTTGAAACTGTTCAGCTAATGCGTTGTTTGCTTTAAACGCCAACTTATATACCATTGGTTCACTGATATAATCGCCTTTCCCCACTTGTGGGGAATATTTTTTCAAATAACCATTTACTCTTTCCCACCGAACAAATTCTTTGCCATCTTTTGTTTGAACAAATCCTAAACTTCTTGCTACTGTTTCAACATCAAATAGTGCTTCGCCATTTTCTGTTTTAACTGTTAAATCAAATAAGTTGTTGCTAAATGTCTGAATTTCCATCTTCATCATCCTTTCTAAAGACATCCATAGACACATTCAATGCATCTGCTATTTTTTCCATGAGTTCAAAACTGGGTTTTTTATTTCTTCCGTTTTTTAAATCAGTTAATACGCTAGGACTAACTCCTATCATTTTTGAAAGCTTGTATTGTGTTAAGCCTTGCTTTTTTATTTCCTGTTCAATTTTCTTCCACATGCCCACACCCCCAATATATAGTGTTTAATCCATTGACTTTTACTATATATAGTATTAGAATTGTTTCATAGATAAGACCCAACTACCAACTGAGCTTATCTAAATAATAAAGAAAGGACTTGATTATATGAGTAAGTTATATAAACCAGGTCAAGATAATAGGCCTTCTGGAACATATAAGGAAGTCGGTCCACGAGGTGGAAGTGTAAACAAACCTCGACATGTCCACATTGATAAAGGTGACCGATTACCGCCTACCCAAAAACCTGGTAACAAATGGGAAAAACAATAATAACCTTTGCTAGTTGTCTTCACAGATGACTAGCTTTCTTTTTGAAAAGCACCAGTTCCACTTTAGAAAATTAATCTGCAACCACGATTCAACAATTAATCGGTCGTTTTCACGATATTTTGTAATGTAGTGTTTCATCTGCTCATCTCCTATCTGATTTTGTAATCTGAAATAATTCGAATAATCAGTTGGTTTGCTTTGGGTGTTTTCAAATTACCATTAAGATAATTATGCATGTCTTGTTTTTTGATACCGTAAGCAACAGCCAAATCATTAATTGATAAATCATGTTGTTTGATAAACTCTAAAACTTTTAATCTTCCAGCATCAATACTAGGCATATTAGAATCAACTCCGTTTCTATATTTTTCTATAAGATAAAAAGTCAGATTTTTTATAACTAACTATTGACAATCTCTATAGAAAACTATAGAATGAAAGCGTAGTTAAATAAGCAATCTAAAGCCTTGAACATTCAAACTCTCCGCCAACAGTTTAATATTTTAGGTTCTTTTAATATTGCATTTATCTGACTATTTATCTTACGAGAATTATATTATAGCAAACTATAGAAATTGTCAACACTTTTCTATAGAAAACTATAATTTTTCTCAAACGAAAGGAAAATGTCGTTATGAACGTATTCGACAGAATAAAGTCTTTAGCTGACAAGCAAGGAATTAGCGTATCTAAAGTAGCTTTAGATTTAGGATTTAGCGAAAACTTGTTTTATCAATGGAAAAAATCTTCTCCTAAGTCTGACCGATTAGAAAAGGTAGCTGATTATTTCAATGTTAGTGTTGACTATTTACTAGGCAGATCTGAAAATATGAATAATACAGATATGGACACTAAACTTGAAAGAATGATGGATAATGCGATGTCATACGATGGTAAGCCTATATCTGATGAAGATAGACCAATTATCAAAGGAATTTTAAAAGCATACTTTGATAATAAGAAGTAAGTAGGTGCTTTTTGTTGAATAGTCACATTAGATATTTAATAGAAAAACTGGAAGTAACAATAATTTATGGTGATGGCTTTAATTCTGCTGGAATGTATTTTGAAGAAGAGAATATTATTTTAATCAATAGTAATCAAAATGAGTTTTATCAGACCAAAGCCATTCTTCATGAGCTTGGCCATGCAGCAAAGCACAAAGGCGAAATGGAATTGTATAATTTAGCATTTAGTTTGCATTCAAAAATGGAAAACGAAGCTGAAGAATTTATGATCGAGAATTTAATTAAACATTATGCTGAATACACTGATCAAGATAATGCTAACTGGTTAAAATTTATGGAAGATTACGAAATCGAACCAAAATATGAGTTTGTAGTCAAGGAAATGATGGCTAGTGAGTATCTTGGTAGTGAGCAGTTTAATAGTTTTATTGAATAAAAAATTTTTATTAGGAGTTGTTTTAATGAAAAAGTTTAAATTATCCATTATATTAATTATTTCTATTTCATTGTTTACAGCTTGTTCAAAACCAAATCCTTCTGCAAAAGCAACAAAAGTAGATATGGGCGGCGTTTATTCTTATATTTTTGGTACTTATGAAAACGCTGATAGCATAATAGCAACAACAGAAGACGGAGACCAAAGTAAGGCAGAATTAGTAAATGGAGAATTTATGGTATCTGTTAGACCAGTTGAAAATGCACAGTCTGTTGAATTAGAGGTAACAAAAGATGGCAGCAAAACAACTACAAGTGTTGATTTGCCAGGTCTTCAACCGTTAAAAGAGTATAACTCTTTTAAAAATGGATTTAATATGCGAGTCAGCGAATACAACGAAGATGCCAAAACAACGTTTCCGCAAGAACCAGAGGGCGGCATTAGCATTGTATCGCAAGAAAACGGTGTGGAGTCTTCTGTTAATATTGCTGGCGAAAATTTAATAGGTCTTCAATTCAGAAGTAAAGGAGATGCCAACAAAGAACTAGCCACATGTATTGTTGCTACTGCCTATACTTTAGATGCATTTGATGACAAAATCTCGGATGCCTTTAACAATATGCTTTCATCAAAGAAAAGTACTAAGTTAACGGTAAATGGAATTACCTATAAATTTGACTATAATGATGAAACTTACTATGCAGAAATTTACAAAGAATAACTTAAACAAAGGGGATAATAAGCATTTATGATGGATAAAGACAGTAGAAAAATTGCAACATATTTTAGAAGGTTGAATATGTAGAATTTGATGAAAATGAAGTACCTGATCGTTCTGATTTTTGTTTAACGGTCAACGGCGACTCTATGTTACCTCTATTTGAAGATAAGCAATATATATTTATCAAAGGAACTACTGACGTTAGAAATGGACAAGTTATTGTGTGTACGTTAAATGGGGAAGCCTTTGTCAAGAAGATAACTGGAAACAGGTTAGTGTCACTAAATCCAAAGTATGATGATATTACGATTAGCGAAAATGATAACTTTAAAATTTGCGGCGTCGTTCTTATTTAAATTAAAAAATACACATTGCCTATTAAAAGCAACGTGCATAGGAGTTGTTTAAATGAAATTAGAAATTAGATGTCCGAAATGTGGACAACCTTATAAAATTAATGTGGATGAAGATTTTTTTAAAGGTAAACCAACTACCTGCCCTAACAATCACGAATACTATTTTTATACAGAAACGCCTAAATATGCAATTCTGTTTAACTTATCTATTGAAGCGTTTAAAAATGAATATTACTTCGAAGCGTTTCAAACATTGTATACTGGTTTTGAGGTGTTTAAACAAGATTTTGTGGCGAATTACTACTACAATAAATGCAATGACTGGAAAAAAGTAGAAAACTTAATTGCTAAATTGAAACGCTCAGATCAAATAGATGGTGCATATTCTTTAGCTTACTCTGAAGAATTCGGAGAGTTGCCTGCATCTATTTCGAATAGATTAGTTACGAAAAGGAATAGTATCATACACAATGGCGAAATACCGAGCAAATCAGAAATAATAAAACTTGGAAATACTGTATTTAAATTTGTTTGCGAAACGCTAATAAACACTTCTTTTTCTAACGATTATTATAATCAGTTGATAAAAAGAACGATTAACAACGTAACAGAAAAATCATTTACCCTTTCATCTTTTGTTGGATTGCCGATAATCGATGTATACAGTCAATTTAAAGATAATAACGATACTGATAATTTGTTCGAATATTATGTGTACAACACATAGACGTCTTCGGTTTCGTCTTTTTCTATTTCAGGTTCTTTTTCCCTAGATAAGAAATATTGATTTGAAAATTCGATTTTTTTATCTTGTTCTAGATTTTCTAACATCTCAATGAATTCTTTTACAGTCATAGCATAGCCCCCTTTTTGCTTTTAGTATAGCATGAATAATACAAAAAACACACCCTCTCCCCGACCAAAGTTTGAAGGTGTGCTGTCCAAAATATCACCACAATTGTGGGCTATTTGCTATACATTTTATCATATTTAAGGAGTTGATGCCACATTATTCTCTATGCATTCTGTCCGGGAGCGAAAGGAGAATAAACCATGAGTAAATATGAAAAGACTAAATATCCAAATATCTTTTGTTATGAGACAAAAAAAGGCAAAAGATTTCGTATTAGACGAGCATTTTACAAAGATGGCAAAAAGACAGAATTAGATGAATCTGGCTTTCGAACACTAGCTGAAGCAAAAGTGCGTTTGGCTGAAATCGAACGTGTACTTGCTATGAATGAATCAGATTACCTAACTCAAAAACAATTAACTTGTGATGAATATTATCAAAAATATTCGTTGAGGAAATTACAAGTGAAACAATGGAGCAAAGCTACCAAAATAAAACATGATGCAGATTGGAAAAATCACATATCTCCTGCATTTGGTAATCTCCCCCTATCAAAATTAAAGTTAGAAACCTACACTTTATGGATTGCGGAAAAACTGAAAACACATCGCAAATCAAGTGTTATTTCCTATCATCAAACTTTTATGAGTATGTTAAATGATGCAGTTGACATGGGAATTATCGAAAGAAACAGACTAAGAAGAGTGATTATAGGTGATTCAGATTTAGAGCCGAAAAGCAAGAGATTCTCTTTTGAGGATTATCAAATATGGATGGCGACTGCCGAGAAACATCTTTCTCCTTACGATTTTACTTTTGTTTATCTTTGTTCATTTGGTTTAAGAAGAGGCGAAATATTAGGATTAAAACCATCATCTATTTTGTATAAAGAAGGCTTTAATGCAAAATTGGACATCAGTGATAGTAGAACAAGTTCAGAACCCAATGGAAAAGGTACTACTAAGACTGGTGTTTCTAGATGGATTGCTTTAAATCAAAAAGGAACCGAACTTCTACAGATTGCCTTAAATGAAGCTAAAGAAATAAAAAAAGATTTTGGAGAAATTTTGCATCAAGATGATTACTTATATATTAATCCTATTACTGGAAAACCATACGATGTTGGACAAATTAATCGACTTTTTTCCAGAATAAATGAAATCACAGAGTTACATGCTTTTCCTCATTTGTTAAGACACTACTTTACAACGCAAGCCATTATTGCTGGCGCGCCAAAAGAGCATGTTGCAAATTATTTAGGCCATTCGACTGTTTACATGACAGAAAAATATGAACATATCCAAGACGAGGTAGCTGATAATGTCATTAATATTGTCGATAAGCGATTAAAATTTGGCCAATCTTAACCAAAAAAATGTGTCGGGATATTTTTCGTATTTCAGAAATTTATCCCGACATTATTCCGACTAAACATAATTTTATATCATTTTTTATCAATATTCATTTTTAAAAGTTTCTTTAAATGCTTTATTTTCTAATGTTTTTGATGTTTATGTGTTTATGGAATAACTAAGATAGACTTAAAATATAAACATTGCATCGCCGAATGAAAAGAATCGATACTTTTCTTCAATGGCGTGTTGATAAGCTGCAAGCACTTGTTCACGACCCGCAAAAGCACTTACTAACATCACTAAGGTTGACTTAGGTAAATGGAAATTAGTAGAAAAAGCATCCACTACTTTGAATTCATAACCTGGTGTAATAAAGATATTAGTCCAACCACTATCCGCTTGAATTTTTCCATCAAATTTGCTACCAATCGTTTCTAAAGTACGAATAGAAGTCGTCCCTACCGCAACAATTCGACCACCATTTGCTTTAACATCATTTAGCGTCTGTGCAGCTTCAGGGCTTAGCGAATAAAACTCACTATGCATTTCATGTTCTGCAATATTATCCACACTCACTGGTCTAAAGGTCCCTAAACCAACATGAAGTGTCAAATAAACCAATTTCACACCTTTAGCTTCGATTTTGGCTAATAAATCTTTAGTAAAGTGTAGCCCCGCAGTTGGTGCCGCTGCTGAGCCATTTTCCTTGGCATAAACTGTTTGATAACGATCAGGATCTTCTAAGCGTTCTTTGATATATGGAGGTAAAGGCATTTCTCCTAATGACTCCAATATTTCAAGAAAAATCCCATCATATTTGAAATCAATAATTCTACCGCCATGATCTAATTCTTCTTTAACCACAGCCTTCAATCGACCATCACCAAAAGAAATTTCTGTTCCGACTTTGGCACGTTTTGCTGGTTTAATTAAGACTTCCCACTCATCATTGACTGTATTGTTCAAAAGCAAAATTTCTAAATGTGCGCCAGTTTCGACCTTTTCGCCATGTAAGCGAGCTGGTAACACTCGACTGTTATTCATTACCAAAGCATCACCTGGATTCAGATAATCAATAATATCGTAAAAATGTTTATCGGTTAATTCTCCTGTTTGACGATTCATCACTAATAATCTAGAACTTGTTCGCTCCTTTAACGGGGTTTGCGCAATCAGTTCTTCAGGTAGATCAAAATCAAAATCTTCTGTTGTTAACATATTTTTCCTACTTTCTCATTCATTTAATCGCCCCATTATTGTACCACAAAATATCACGAATACCAAAAAACGACGAAATACACTTTTATAATGCATTTCGTCGTTACTTAAAAACATAGATGCTTGGAGCTGACCGACCCGCCTCACATCCTTAGTGAAAGAAGTGGCTGTTTTTGGTGCGGTGGTTGAATTTTTTCACCATGGCGTCGTTTGTTGGGAAGAAGATGGTGCCAAAAATGACAAATAATAATCCAGCGCAAATCAAGAAGATGATATCTACCCACATATTTCTTGCATAAATGCCACCTGTTGCTTCTCTAAGTAGGTTGACCGCATACGTAAATGGCAACCATGGATTAATCCATCTAAAGAATGCACCGGAAACTTGAATTGGATAGTTTCCGCCTCCACCTGAAATCGAAAGCACCAGCAAGATAATTCCCAGACCTTTACCGACATTGCCAAAAAGACTAACAAGCACATAAATAATCGACATAAAGGTAAGCCCAATAAAGACAGTAAAAGCAATATACCAACCTGGATTTGTGACACTGACATTCAATAAATACAGATTACCCAGTACAACAATTAAGCTTTGGCCGAGTCCTATCGTTAAGAACGAGAGCATACGAGCAAAGAATTGTTCACGTAAAGTATATTTGCCTTTTTGACGTTCGTTCAGATACACACTCGTACTTGCTAAACTTGAAAGTAATAATGAGCCCACCCATAGACAAAGTGCCGTATAAAACGGTGCACTAGCCGAACCGTTATTCTTAATTGGATAAAAGGCCGTAGTTTTTAATTTCACAGGTTCTTTAAAGAAATCGGCTTCTTTTTGAGCATTCACTTTCAACAATTCGATTAGTTCATCCAATGGCAATTTGGTTTCGCCTACTTGCAAGGCTTGCGCTGATTTTTGGATGGCTGTACGTACCACTGGCCAATCTTGATTGATAAACGTATTCACCTGCTGAATGGTTTGATCTAATTCAGGCATTTTCGCATCAATTTGTTTGAGTGCTTGTCGATAATCTCTTTCAATCACTGGCAAATCTTGTTGTGCAAATTGACTTGCTTGGGCCAATTTTTGTTTGGTTTGTGGCCAATCATTTTGATAGAATTGCACTGCTTGATTCACACCATTCGTAAATTCGCCCATATGACTTTTCGCAAGTTGGTTAGCTGCTTGAAGTTTTTGTTGATAACTAGGTAAATCCGTAGAAACTGTTTCTAAAATTTGAATACCTTGATTTAACACGCGATTTGTCTTATCTAATAGATCTTTTAAGTCAATTTTGCTAACCTCACCTAATACTTTTTGGCTGTCTTTAAGGATTGGCAATAATTGATTGCTTAAAGTATCATTGATTTTGCTACTTAATCCAGTTAAATCTATTCCTTGCAAGAAACGGTTAAAATCATTGTTTATCCCTTGAAGTTGACTCACTAACTTCTGTGCAGTTGTTAATTGATTTGGTAAATTAGCAAGCACGCCATTGATTTGTCTAGCCTTTTCTTGCATTTGGGTGATTTTAGCTAACAATTGATTTAATTGACTGATAGACTTGCTAAAATCTTTACCCGTAATTTTCCCTAGTACTTCTAAATATTGAATTTGTTTTTCAATCGTTTGTTTCGTTTGATTCACTCGTTCATCTATTTTTGTGACTAGCATTTGTAGTTGTTGGCGTTGCTCAGGGGTAAGTTGCGCTTGATCAACTACTTGCAAATCTTGACTAAGTTGGTCTAAAAAGACGCTCATGGTTTGTGAAAAGAGTAAAAGTGTTTGTAATTGCAAATTCAAACTATTTTCAATACTTGGCAAAGCTTCCTGGAATTTTTGTGCACCATCGATGGAATCTGTCAGTAATTGATTCGATTTGTCATTAAAATCTTGAATCGTTGGTACTAACCCTTGCACTTGGCTTACTAAACTAATCGCACCCTTTGCTTCTTCTATACTCTTAGTTAAAATTGGCTGCACTTTCGAGAAGTCTTGATTTAATTGATCTAAACGGTTAGGTACCTGTTGAATCGTCGGCAGTTGTTTTTGCACCTTTAAAAGCGTCTTTCCTACCTGATCTAGCTGATTGGTATGTTGGTTGACCGCAATTAATTTATCTGCCAGACGATTGATTTCTGGATAATAATCCGGAACTTTTTGCGCTAAAGCATATTTTTCCTTAATTTCAGGTAATTTTTGTTGTAAATCTTTTAACTGATTCACATACGCATCCATTTGCGCTAAATTGTCGTTAGTCTTCATCAATAATTGGCTTAAATGTTCAATTTCGCCATAGTTGGTCTCTAAGGAAACACCGGCTTTGTTCATCGTTTCAGCTAAAATTTGACTAGAAGTTGCGATAAAATTATCCGTAATCTCACTTTGTAATGTTGAGGCGCCTTTATCAGTTATTTTAGGGGCGATGGCATTGATTTTAGCATTGTAAAAATACTTTATTTCAGGCTTTTCAATCGTTCCTCCTATAAAACTGACTAAATCTTTTGAAAAATTCTTTGGTAAATAAATGCCAGCATAATATTTTCCTGAACGAACCCCATCTTCTAATACGTCTTTGGATTTCACAAAAGTCCAGCCTAATTGATGATTTTGATGGAGCTGTTCGCTGACCATTTGTCCAATATCAATTTTCTTTCCTTCTAAATTCACTCCAGCATCGGCATTATACACCGCAATTGGCAAATCTCCGGTATTACCATAAGGGTCCCACAAAGCTTTGATATTAAACCAAGCATACAGTGAAGGTAAAATCAACATCGCTATCACCAAGAATACTGCTGTAGGAACGGCAAAAATTCGACGCCAATCCATAAGGTAAAGTTCTTTAATCGCTCTGATTGTTTTCATCGTCATCACATCCTCACTTATTCTTTATCTATTCATTATAATTACTATCTAAAAAAAGCACATCTTACTTTTTTCTATCAGATTTTTCTATTAATTCTGACAACCTTAGCTGCTTGGAGCTGACCGATCCGCCTCACATCCTTAGTTTTATTTTACCAAATTTTGTATGGTTTGGCTTGTTTTAACTTAATTTATAATAATTATAATTGAAAAAGATTATCAATTGCATATATCAACGATTATCGTTCTCAATTAGTTTCTTTCATTATCAATTAAGTCATTTGAGTGCTATACTCAAGATGAAAGAGGGGAGCAAAAATGTCTGATCAAAAAAAATTATATATAACTATTCTAATTGGCGTGACTGCACTTATTTTGCAATTTGTTTTTCATCAAGAGTTAGCAGCACAAGTCATCGTAACGGTAATCAGTAGTATTATTGCATTTTCGATGTTAATTGAAATGATTCAAACCTTAAGTCAAGGAAATTTCGGTGTTGATATCTTGGCCATCACCGCTATTGTCTCAACACTAATCGTTGGCGAATACTGGGCAAGCTTAGTCGTTCTTATTATGCTTACTGGTGGCGAATCATTGGAAAATTATGCTGGAAAAAAAGCAAACCAAGAATTACAAAGCTTACTCGACCAAACCCCCGAAATTGCTCACGTGATTGAAGAGGAAGAATTAGTCGATTATCCACTAGAAAAAATCAAAATAGGGCAAACAATTGTCGTCAAACCAAATGAAATGATTCCAATCGATGGTGAATTATTAGATGAAGTAGCGACCATTAATGAAGCTTCCCTAACCGGTGAATCCATTCCTGTTGAAAAGAAACAGGGAGAAAACTTGATGTCAGGGGCAATCAATGGTGATGTCAGTTTACATTTAAAAGTAACGCATTTAGCCGTAGATAGTCATTACCAACGCTTGGTGCAACTGGTACAACAATCCAGCGAAACACCAGCAAGCTTTGTCCGGATGGCGGATAGATATGCCATTCCATTTACCTTACTTGCTTATCTACTAGGTGGCATTGCGTGGTATTTAAGTAAAGACCCCATTCGTTTTGCCCAAGTCATGGTCGTTGCTTCTCCATGTCCATTAATTTTAGCAGCTCCAATTGCTTTCGTTGCTGGGATGAGTCGTGAAAGTCGCTATGGCATCGTCGTGAAAAATGGTACCGCCATTGAAAAACTTGCCTCTTTAAAAAATATTGCCTTTGATAAAACAGGGACCATCACTTCAGGAATATTGAAAGTTGAAAATATTGCACATACCGATGCTATTTCAACGATTGATTTCTTACAAATTGTAGCAAGTCTAGAACAAAACTCTACTCATATTCTGGCTAGAAGTATCGTCCAAGAAGCCAAAAATCAACAAATCGAATTTTTACCAATTGATGCCATTAGTGAAATCAAAGGGCAAGGAATTAAAGGTAGCGTTAAGAACCATACTTACATGATAGGTAAGAGCAGTCTGATTCAAAGGGGGCTTCCTCGAGATTTGACCAATAAAACCAGTGTCTTTGTCGCACAAAATGGCCAATATCTCGGTCACTTTACCTTTACTGATACTTTACGTCCAGAAGCTAAACAGACGATTCAACAACTGCGCAATCTAGGCATAAAACACTTAATTATGGTAACAGGCGATAAAAAATTAGCTGCCCAAAAAGTGGCTAAAGCAGTCGGCATTGATACTGAAGATGTCTTTGCTGAATGTCTACCCGAAGAAAAAATTAGCCATATCCAAGAAACCATTGCAAATCATGGACTAACGGCGATGGTTGGCGATGGAATTAATGATGCTCCTGCGCTTGCCACTGCGAGTGTCGGAATTGCGATGGGCGCTCACGGGGCAACGGCTGCCAGTGAAACTGCAGATGTCGTCATTTTAAAAGATGATTTTAGCAAAGTCGCGCAAAGTATTACGATTGCTAAAGATACCGTAAAAATAGCCCAACAATCAGTACTCATCGGGATTGCTGTCTGTGTGGTCTTGATGTTTATCGCTTCATTTGGATTGATTCCAACCTTTATCGGTGCTGTGTTCCAAGAAGTGGTAGATGTCGTTGCTATTGTCAGTGCTTTACGTGCCCATAATGACTAAAAAGAACCATCACTCTCCCAAAAAGGGGAGGATGGTTCTTTTGTTTCAATTAAGATAGTATTTGTTCAATTTGCTGAATCAAATAATCGATGCATCCTTCTTGATAGCAAACCTGATTTTGCTGAATCAATGGAATCAGTTGCTTTAATCCTTCATTTTCAATTTGATTCATCTTTTTTAGACGATTCATCTCGTATATCTTTCTCTCTTTTCCCTGTTCAAAGGCTTCCTTATCCATCGCCAAAAAAGAGATTCGTTTTAAAAATGCTTTCGATAACTTATCTGCCATTAACAAACCTTCTGGATCCATATCTCCTGCATAATACAGCTGAACCTTTTGCTGTTGCGTCAATTTTCGCAATGCAACCCAAACGGCAAATTTCATCTGTCCACTGGTACATAAAAGCGGTAAATCAGGGAAACGCTCAAGTAATAGAGAATACACGCCTGAATTCTCAACTAGAATCACAAAAGGATAATTTACTGGTCTTAATTCATCAACTTTCAACAATTCTCTAACTGATGCATTCCAAGACATATCTGAGTTCGCAATTGACCGCCAAACAGGCACTTCTTGATGATTAACATATCCTGAAATCCGATGTAGCGCAACAAAGTTTAAAATATCATCTTTCAACAAATACACTTGTTGGTAAAGTAATTGTTCAATCTCTGCTTGGGCTAAAAAATCAGAATCTTGACGGATATTTTCTAAATATTTAGTGCTTAAAATTTGTAAGAATAACTCTCCCACTGGTTGTGATTTATCAAAAGCATGTGGATTGCCAGTAATTTGATAAGCAAAAAAAGGCAGTCTCGTAAAATCTTGTGGTAATTGACTAAAAGCAATATCCACTTGTTGAAATGCTGATAAATTTTCTTTTTCAAACCATTCTTGTAACTGCTTTTTACTTAAAAGATGTTCAAAATCCAACGAAAATGGTTTTAGTTTTTGTAAGAATTCCTGAAAGCTTGCTTCATAATTTTGTTTTTCAGTTTCCTTATCTATTAATTCAGTGTCATCAAAAAGATACACATATTCAGATAAGGAAAGCTCAAATTTACTTTGTTGTAATGCAGCTTCAAATTGCTTAATAGAAAGCTGCTGATAACTACGACTTTGAACACTGCCTAGTCCTAAAAAACGATATAGCGGTAATAAATCCACATCATTCGGTAGTTTAACTCGCGAACCAAATGCCTTTTTATGATAATAATTTTTTCGTAATCGTTGAGCAAGCCACACAAAGATAGGTTCTTGAAAATATTTTTTAGCTTGCAATTTACTCAATTGGACTCACCTGCTTTTGATGCCCATTCCATAAATATTTAATGGTTGATACGACAGGCGCATTTTGCGGACGAATTAATTCATAAGTCGCTAAAGCACTAACACTTGCATATTCTCCATATAAAGCTTGAGAGTTAAAGATATAATTGAAGCCTAACTCCTCGCAAGTAGCAAATAAATCTTCAATATTTAGCTCATCCACACCAGCAAATGCTTCATCCAACGTAATAATATACGGAGCGTAATCACTAGCCTCTTCGTACCGAGCATATACGGCCGCAAACAGTGGTAAATACATGGAAATAGCCTTCTCTCCACCACTAAAAATATTAAATTGGTTATCGGATAATGGACGCCAAGGATAATTTTCATTTGCACGTCTAAATTGCAATTCAAAAGTAAACCATTTTCGATAATCCAATACTTCAGCGATAGCACTCGATAAATTACCCTCTGTGCTCTCATCTGCAATCAATTCTTTAGCATCTTGAATTTTTGATTGAAAGTGTTCAACTAAAAGTCTACTATCTGATTCATTTAATGTAATTGGATCTTTTCTTAATAAAGCAATTAAATCTTTAGTACCCAATTCGTGTTCGTTTTGAGCACCTATATTTTTCAAACGTAAAGAAAGCTTTAGTCCTTGAGAATTTTTACGGCTCTTTAGCAATTGATCAATCTCTTCAACCCAAATAAATGCCCGCTCAATTAATGCGCGGAGGACTTTACCAACAGAGTCAAATATAATTTGTTTAAATAGTTTTTCATCATCAGCCTTTAAAGTATTTTTGACAATAGCTATCTGATTTTCCAAAAACGATAAAAGCTCGTTTGGTCCTAGACTTTGTTGGTCCAATCTGAAAGTGGCGATTAATCTCTGAGAATAGTTTTTAAAAGTTTGTATCGAATCATCTTCTTGTGTTAAATCAGTAGAAACATCCACTTCACGACTCATTTTTGGCTGATATTCGCGCACATTATCAGCTAAGTATCTAAATTCATCTTCTAACTTTCTTTCATTTTTAAAAAGTAAATCAAAATCTTTTGGACGAGCTATTTTTTGCGCCTCACGTTGCAATCTTTCTGTATCTTCAATTTGTAAATGTGTTTGAATTAACTTTTTCCATAGAATATTTACTGGTGCATTTTTTTCATAATTTTCTTGCTGTAATAAATACTGAGATTTTTCTAAAGCCAATTGCATATTTAATTGTTCTTTTTGATTTCGTGTTTCTTCAATTTTATCTTTTACTTCAGTTAATTCCTCTTCTTTTTCATTAATTCGTTGTTTTATTTCTGAAATGTTTTGTAATTCTTGTTGGGCTGTATTTTCAGTTATCTGTTGCTGTAAGGTATTTTCTTCCTGTAGATACTGTTGATTACTTTGCTCGATAATAGCGATATCTTGATGAATATCCGCTAATTGCTGAGATAGTTCCTTTTCATGCTTCTTTTGGACATATAGTTGATCATATTGTCTAAAGCTTGCTTGCATATCTGCCTGATAGTTTTTCAAAAATACCAAGGCTTCTTCGTAACTTTCTAGCTTTGGCGTGATTCTTTCTTTTTGCGTCTGTAGCATGATTTCTCGATTGACATCAGCTATTTTCTGTTTTAATGCAAGATAAATCTGATTTTTCCGTTGAATTTCTTCTATACGTACGTTGATTTTTTCGCTAACTGATCGATATTGTTTCATTGCTTCTCTAATTTGTTCTGTATCGGGAATCAGGGATAAATATTCTCTTTGACGTGATTGCTCAAGACGATATGTCTCTAATTGCTGTTGAAGAAGCGATATTTCTTTTGCTAATTGATTAACCTCTTCTGTTAATTCTGCAATTTTTTGTTGTCGATATCTTTCGCGACTCAATTTTCCAATAAAACTCGCTTGATAATTAGGAACCATCTTCCCATAAATACCTGCTAACTCAAAATGACCATCTAAATATATCGACGGACATCCCTCTTTACCCTCGTCAACTAAAATGGTTTGTAAAAATTCTGCTACAAGTTCAACTAATTCTCCAGGTGTATCTGCGGCAACTTCACAATAATCCGCTAATGTCGAACACAGTAACTGCGGATTTGCCACAATCTGAATATCATCTGCTAAATCTAATTTTTCTTTTGCAACCAGTGCATCTAACAGCCCTGAACTATACAACGTGCCCTCTAAGATATTTTTTTGCTCATCAGTAATGTCTGATTTAAAGTCGATTAATTCAAAGAAGGCATATTGCTTTTGACTTTCATTTAGATGATTTCTATTCTCTTGGCGGATCAATGAACGAGCAGGAATTGGATCACGTTCATTTTTCCAAGTTTCGATTTCTACTTGTAGTCCTCGTAACTTACTCTCCTTTTGCTCGATTATTACATTGGTTGATTGAATATGATGCAATATTTGTTCATTAGCTTGTTCAAATACAGTTTTTAGAGGCAAGAGAAATACTTCAGAAACGAATTCATCCGTTACTTGAATTTGATCTAATTGATAATACACTTGTTGGATAACTTCATCTGCAATCATAACTGGACTTTTAGCACGCCACGCATTTATTTGTTCTTTCCACTTCTGTACTTCATCAACAAATCCTTGCTGCCATTGACTTTGATCACGTTTTAATTCATCCAATATTTTTTGTAGTTCAGCTAATTCGTTACTTTTTTCCTTTTCTTCAATCGCTAACTTACTTAAATTTCTCATTTGTTGAATGATTTTTTGAATGAATTGTTCTTTTTTAGTAACTTCTTTCATTAAGTATTGTTCATCTTCTCGAGTTAATTTTTCAAAGAGTTTAGCACAAATATTTTGATGGATATACTCTAATGATAGATCTTCAATATATTGACTGGCGCTTTCTAGATAATCATTTAACTCTTTTTCTGTTTGATACATAGTTGTCTGCAATTCATCAATTTTTTTGCTAGTTTCTTGCTTCTTTTCAAGCTTTTGATGTAATTGATTTTCTATTTCTTCTAATCTTTTACGAACCTTATTAAAGCTATCTTGTAAATCTTTAGCGCGTTGAATCAATTGGAAACCTTCATGATTTTTTAGCTCACTTACTGTATTTTCGAGAACCGGTTGTCTTATTTTTAATTCTTTAAGCTGATTTTCTTTTTGGCTGAGTTCTTGATTGAGACTATCTATACTTTGCTTTAATTGTGTTAATTTAGCAGATATGTCTTGAACAATAGCATCTTTTTCTAACCAATTTTCAGCAATTTGAGCAGTTAATTCTTCTTGATACTGCTGATAATAACGTAAAAAACGCGATAATTGTTTTGTTTCATCTAGCAAAGTATCTAATTGATCGTGATTATCATCGATGTTTTGAATCGTTTGGGTCAACGGTAATAAGGTATCACTATCTAAAACCGGTAATGATGACTGTAAAATCTCATAAATAACAGACGGTTTAAAATCTCGAGAAAGTTTGGGTGCTCTTAGTCGAATAAGTAATTGTATCAAATCATTATACTGTTCCATCGATTGAAAGCCAAAGATACGGTCATTGATATAACGTTGATAACTTTTTGCATCATCAAACAATTTACCGTGTTTACCATCCACGATTAAATTCTTTAGTTGCAGTCGTGATAAGTAGATCCGTCCATCAACTGAAGATTGATATAAATTGAAATCCATACCTATGCGGCTATGATCATCTATGGCGAAGAACCATTTTCGCAATTGCCCTCCACGTTTAAAATTGAGGCCCATGCCACTAGTAAAATATTCTTCGCTATTTGTTTTTTTGTATTCAATAAACAAATATCCAGTAGCTTCGTCTTTTCCTGAAACTTCTTCTTCCCCTAATAGATAGTCTTCAATTTTTCTAGAGGTACTGCCAAATGAATCTAAGCGGTTTGCTCTGGTTATTCCGTCTAATAATGGTGGCAACAAACTTTGAGTAGTCACTGATTTTCCAGAACCATTTGAACCTCTCAATAAAAGCTTTCCTTGAGCGAACTCAAAAACTTGATCTTGGTAATACCAAAAATTTTGTAATCCTACACGATTAATCTGCCATTTATTTTTCATCTCTTTTATCCTCCATTTTTGCTACCATTCTAGTTAAAACTGGCTGTAAATAAATGACCTCATCTATTACTTTGACCATTTGAAACTCTTGCGCTCTTTCTAACAAGCGATTAGCTAATTCCGAAATCTTTAATTCCTTATATTCCTTAGACCAAAATGATTGGAAATCCTGTTTTAACTTTTCCACAGCAAGTTGCCATTGACTCATTGTAAATAAACCTACCCCATAAGTATCCACTTGCTGTTCTTGATCAAATAATACAGTTTGTAGCTGGACTAAAATTTCATCTAGCACTTTACGGCTTGGAAAAATATCTCGACTGCTATCTCTTTTATCCAAAGTAAACATCGCTACATCTTTCGTTAATTCGAATTGATAATCCGTTTTTTCTTCTACAAAACGCGCAAACACCGACTGATAATTGCGCAATCTGATAAAATCTTGCTCATTTTCTGCATTACGATACAAAACAGGTTCGCACATTAGCTGAGTAAATAGTGCCTGATTTGAATCTTCTAACTGATTATTTTGAATCTCTTGCCAAAAATCATCAAAGCCCTCATACTTAACAAATGCATTTGGTGTTTTTCCAAGTAAATAGCGACTCTGAGTAGTAATTGTATACAAAATGTTACGGTCTTCGTTTTGTTCAAATAATTCTATTTCGCCTTGAATCACTTCTAATATCGCCAAATCAATTAATTTTTTTAGCACGCGAACCAAACTTTTTCGATGAAGATAATTAGTCCATTCTAAATGATAATCTTCTGGCAAATCTCTTTCTATGGATTCAATCAACTCATTAAGTAAAAAATAGGTATTCGTTTCTTGCTCTTCAATATAAGCCATCGCATGCATCAGCAAAACATAATCCATTACATCTTTAAAATCTTCTATGCCCATCCATTCTTGTAGATGAAAAGGACGTCTAAACAATTGAATAAACTGAGGCCTCACTAGCAAGCTCAACCCAAATCTTTTTCTTAATTCAATATCTAACTCTTTACGATAACGTTTAATGAGACGATATTCCTCAGGTTGAGTAGTCTTTATAATCCAAAAATTTTCAAAGAGTAAATTTAAGCAAGTACTAAAAGTTTCCTGATTCATTTCTTTCCATCCTTTCAATGACAATATGAGGCATCTGTAAATCACCATCTTCGCCTTTTAATACAATTGAATCCTCTTTTTGAATATGCAAACGAACCATAAAACCATACTCTGTTTGTAATAAATGATTTGAACTGTAATAACCACGACTAATCCATTTTAAAATAATTCCTCGGGTCTTTTTATCCATAACTTTTACCGCTTTTAAATCTAGTTTATTTCCATCAAAATATTGTAGAACTTGTTGTTTTTGCGCTTCTTGTTTTTCAAGGTATTCTTTTTGCTGTTGTTTTTGTAGCTCTAAATCAAATTTTACTGGTTTAGATTTTCTTTCTGAGCGAGCACCGCGTCCTCTTGTCCCTAAAGATAAAACTGCAGGTGCTAAATCGCGCAAATCATCGCGGTTACTCGTTGACTGTAAACTTTCAGGAACGTAAAAATGGCGGGTATGTTGCAATCCAAAAATTCCAGCAAACATTTTATGCGCTTGATTTAAATCACTTTCTTGCATGAACCATTGAGCGATTTTTAAATAATCTTTTTTACGTGAACGATATTGCTTTAACTCCGAACCATAATATCGTGCAAAATCAGTAATCTTACCAATCATAATCTGGGTTTGTTCCATCATATTTTGATAAGTACTCGCTTTTTCCTCCGTATCTTTAAACCAGTAAAGCAATGCCTGATATTGTCCTTTAATTCGTTGTAGCATTTCTTCTTCTGTTTCTTCATTTTGACCAAAGGAACGTAGCTGATTCTTTTCATAGGACGCTTTGGCAACTGATACAAATTTTTCTTGAGATATCCTTTCAATTTCATGAAGCAATTTATAATATAGGTTTTGAACAATAATGATAAAATCTTGTAAATATCTTACAAATTGATCTTTGTAGATGATAAAACTTTCTAGCCGCAAATGAGTATTTATCGCATTATTATTGATATAAGAAATGTAATTTGTTGTATTGCTACTTATTTTTTCAAAAGATTCAATGACTTTTTGCCATGATGGAAGTAGTTGACTTTCATCACTCAGCGCATTGAATTCTTGAATCTTATGATATAATTCCATGAAATCATTTTGATTCAATTCACCTCGAACTTCATTTTGGATATTGATAAGTTTTTCAGCTAATTCCTCAAATAACTGTCCCTCTGGAGAAATGTGATATTGGAAATTGCTATTTAGATATTCTTCAATACTTTTCGGTTGAACCATAATTTGTTGTTTCGTTAAATTCCCCCAAGATACTAATTGCTCAATATCTTGTTCTAATTCCTTCATCGAATAATCTGGCTGATAGTATTGTTGCATCAGCTCTAAGACGTCTGGACGAAAAAGAATCCCACGTAACTCTTTTTGGCGCACATAAAAAATTCGCATCATCGCTCGGTAGCGTTCGACGTTCTCTGCTGTTAAATAGCTTGCTTGTAATATTTTATTTTCCAATATCAACACCTCCATTTTTGTTATCATTATACCATATAGCAAAGACTATTAGTCCGTATTTTTATAAATAAAAAACTAAATATCTATTATATTTTTCGTTATCTTAAAATTCAAGCTTTTATCCACTTTTTACTATACGTAATTTTGGTCTTTTGCGTCAAAAAAAAGACGAAATTCTAAAATGAACATTCGTCTTCTTTCTTTTCCTTCAATCTCTCAAAGCTACTTGATTAACACTATAAGCTAGCAACAAATAAATGAAATGTAGCCCTATAACAAAGGCACTAATTGAAATTACGCTATTTAATTGTAAAGTGAAGTACATGGATTTCAAAAAATCATTCAAAAAGAGTAAGGCAATTCCAGTTTCTAATATTGCACCAATTAATGGCAAATAGAAATATAGTGCTAACTGGTGGAACAAAGAACGCCGAATCATCGCCTCATTAGCCCCTAATCTTCGTAACAAGCGAAAATTCTGTTGATAGGACTCAAAATCCAATAAACTCTTTAATGCCAAAACACTAATCGCTGCAATGAATAAAAAGATACTTAAATTTAACCCAATTACCATAATGCCAATCGCTTCAGCATCTGCCCTTGAAATAACTTGATTTTTTGAAACATTAATCAGATTGAACGCCTTCTTATATTTCTTTACCAGCATCTTATAATTTTTATCTAATAATTTTGCTTGATTTTCCCCTTTTTGATTGTATGTAAAATTACACACTTGCATATACGGACGAAAAGCAATCTCATCAAAAACTTTATCATTTAACACAATATATGAATAAAAACTAAAGAGACCTTCAGCTTGTAATAACATTCCATCTATCACTCTTGGTGGGTTTGCATGAAAGGTTCTAGCAAATAAATGAATATCAGGTATTTTTTTTGCTAAAATAGCTTCAGTTTCAGAATATAATGCATAATTTTTGTCCATAGAGAGGAACGTATATTCTTGGGGAGATAGCTTTATTTTCGGCAGATCAAAATCTCCCGCAATTTGATTATATTGAGAATTTTTTATAAAAACTGGGCGAGAAATATACTGCAGAGGTAGTCCAAAATGTTGAGCTTTTTGAGAATAATCACTAATATCATCCAATGCATATAGTTCGAAATGCTTTTCCTGCTTGGTAAAAGGTGCAAAATAATTGTCTAACTCCTCGCTAATTTGTTGTACCTTTTCATTATCAAACTGGGGAATTTTTTGACCAATCGTCTCATATGGTAAAATTTGGATTTGTTGATCATAGGCTAGATATCGTGTACTATTATACTCAATACTAGTTTTAATGTTGTAACTTCCTAGCAAAATAACTAGCCCCATAAATTGTAATAAACAAATCGTCGCTATCGAAAAAATACTGCTACTAATTTGTTGCGTAAACTGGCGCATTCCAAAACTATGAATCCCACGATAATAATAATTTTTAAACTGAGGCAAAAGAATAGGGATAATCGAAGCAATGCCTAAATAGAGACTGTATGTGCCAACAATAATAGCCAAACAAGCAATAGAAAAATCATCCAAACGATTGAAATCATCTAGACTTCGGCCAATCTGTATCAGTCGCCAAAAACCAAAATACAGACATCCTATACCTACGAAATCAAGCATTCCGCCAATCCAGGGGTTTTGCCACCAATTTTTTTCATTTTTTGACTTTGCTTGAAACAAATCAATTAATTTTGTTTTGCGTAAACTAAACATTCCCAAAATAAATGCCAGTACATATAGAAATACAAAAGTCTGTAAAGTCTTTACCATAGCTGAAACTGAAAATTGAGCAACCATCCATTTAGCAGATTCTACATAGAACTTACCAATCAAAATATTGATCAATTGCGAACAACCTAACCCGAGAATCAAGCCAAAGCCAAGCGAAAGAATACCTATCAAAAAAGTTTCAATCAATAATATGTTCAATACTTTTTTCTTACCCATCCCTAGTAACATATATAAGCCAAATTCTTGTCTTCGTTGTTTAAAAAGATAGGCATTGGCATAAATAATCAAGATTGCAAAAACAAAAGCGATAAAATAATTCAGACGATTTAAAGAATCAAATAACGAATCAAAACTATGCGCAAACTGTCTGGTGAAATGTAGGAATAATGGTTGGTCTTGCAAAGCATTAAAAGCATAGAACATAGAAATACCAATAGACAAAGAAATAAAATAAATAATGAAACTGCGCATACTTTTCACAACATTTCTCAAAGCAATAGATAGCGTATTCATTTTCCCACCTTACTTTCTCTCTTTCTATAATCCTATTCTAACATCTTCCATGATTGAAATCTTTCGCCCAATCTAACCAAACCTTACAATTTTGTAACCTAAAAAGCACGTAACGCCTATAAAAACCGCTACGTGCCAAACTTTAAGCAATGGCTATAAATTCTTCCATCAACTGCACAAAGGCTTGATTAATCTGTTCTTCATCATTTTCGCGTTTTAGATTCAAAATCGGAGTAACTTCATAATCAATTAAGCTATGCGCCACTGGTCGACCATCAATTTCTTCAATCATAATCCGTGGATGATAATTCTTTTCCCCACATGGACCAATGATAATTTTACTCAACTCATACTGATTAAAAGACTTACTCACCAAGCGATAGGTAATCCCTTGATGCACTTTTTCGCCTAAACGCCATTTACTCAATAAGGTTTGCCACAATTCCATCATACAACCACCCTTTCATTATCTTTATTATAGCGTAATTTAAATCGTTTTCAATCTATATCCATAAGTTTTACTACCGTTGCAATTTCTTTTTGTTGCGCTATAATTTAACGTAATTCAGTCAGAAGTCGCCCATCCTCTATAGGTGGGTGATGAATGCCATTCGGTAAGAGGGTTACTGTTGGTAACTCGAAGACCGACAATACAGTACATTGTCTTCTTATTTCGTTCTATGTTATAATCAGTCTATATTAGAAGTGTTCCTTCTTTATTACCATCTTATTTTAGTAACTAAATATCGCAGACAAGTGATAGATGATGACATATCTGATTATGCTAAAGCTACTTTTGAAAGAATTTCAGAATCGTATCACATTACTTTAGTGGAGTGGAATCACGATAAAGACCATATTCATGTCATGTTCAAAGCTCATCCTAAAACAGAATTGACAAAATTCATCAATACCTATAAAAGCGCTAGTTCAAGATTGATAAAACGTGATTTTCCAAGAGTCAAACAGTTTCTTTGGAAAGAAATGTTTTGGTCTAAAAGTTTTTGTCTGTTGACGACTGGTGGAGCACCAATTGATGTGATAAAGAAATACATCCAAAATCAAGGAAACAATCATAAATAGAAAGCAGGTGAACTTTATGGAACGACTAAAAGCGTACAAATTCAGAATCTATCCAACAGAGGAACAAAAAATCTTCTTTGCCAAAACTTTCGGCTGCGTTCGTAAGGTCTACAATCTAATGCTTAATGACCGAAAAAAAGCGTATGAAGAAATTAAAAATGATCCTTCTAAAAAAATGACTTTTCCAACACCGGCTAAATATAAGGAAGAATTTCCATTTCTGAAAGAAGTCGATAGCCTTGCTTTGGCCAATGCCCAACTTCATTTAGATAAAGCATACAAGAATTTTTTTCGGAATAAATCCGTTGGATTTCCACGTTTCAAAAGTAAGAAAAATTCTGTTCAGAGTTATACAACGAATAATCAAAATGGTACAGTTGCTTTGATTGATAATAAATTCATAAAAGTTCCTAAATTGAAATCATTAATAAGAATTAAGCTTCATAGACAACCAAAAGGGATGATTAAATCTGCAATAGTATCACGTCATGCTAGCGGTAAATACTATATTTCTTTGCTATGTAAAGAAGAAATTAACGAGTTACCTAAAACCAATTCTGCAATTGGCATTGACTTAGGTATTACAGACTTTGCAATTCTTTCAGATGGGCAAAAAATTGATAATAATAGATTAACGTCCAAAATGGAAAAGAAATTAAAACGTGAACAACGTAAGTTATCTAAGCGTGCCTTATTAGCTAAGAACAAAGGTATCCCTTTATCTGAAGCTAAAAATTACCAAAAACAAAAACGCAAAGTAGCTAGATTGCATGAAAAAGTAATGAATCAACGTACTGATTTTCTGAATAAGTTAAGTACAGAAATTATCAAAAATCACGATATTATCTGTATTGAAGACTTAAACGTAAAAGGTATGTTGCGTAATCATAAATTAGCAAGAAGTATTTCTGATGTATCTTGGTCTAGCTTTGTGGCTAAGTTGCAATACAAAGCGGACTGGTATGGATGTGAAATCATCAAAGTGGATACGTGGTTTCCGTCTAGTCAGATTTGTTCAGAGTGCGGACATAAAGATGGCAAGAAATCACTCGATATTCGAGAATGGACTTGCCCTATTTGTCATACTCATCATGACCGAGATACCAACGCTAGTATCAATATACTGACCGAAGGTCTAAGAATACAAACATTAGCTTAGGTACAATCAAAAACCGTAGGAACTACGGGGATAGCTTGGTAAATAAGAGAAACCGCTGTTAGTGAAGAAATAAGCTATCAAGTATGCTCTATTCCCAAGAAGCTCTCTCTTTAAGCGTTAAGAACCGTTAGGTTTAGCTAAGTGGTGAGTAGTTCACGAATACAAAAGGAAGAAAAATAGAAAGGTGTGTGGTCACATGATTTTATCTTTTGAAGATGTTTCTTTAATCCGAAATCAACTGACTTTACTCCAAGATATCAATTGGCAAATCAAAAAAGGAGAACATTGGGGGATTTTAGGGCTAAATGGTGCCGGAAAATCACTACTCTTACAATTAATTACTGGAAATCTTTGGCCGACAACTGGTAAATTAACCGTGCTTGGTCAAACATTCGGTCATACCTCTATTCCTGAATTAAACAAGAGAATTGGGTGGATTGCCAATCACATGCAAACACGCATCCCTCAATATGAAAGTGCTGAAATAATTGTCTTGTCTGGAAAGTTTGCAAGCTTTGGCATTTATCAAGAATATAAGAAAAGTGAATTGGAACAGGCAAAAGAAATTTTAGTTCAATTGCATGCCCAACATTTAATCGGCAAACCATTTCAAGTACTTTCTCAAGGTGAAAAGCAAATTGTTTTAATCGCCCGTGCCTTAATCAGTAAACCTGAACTTTTGATTTTAGACGAACCGTGCAATGGCTTGGATTTATTTGCGAAAGAACAATTTTTAGGTTTTATCAATCAATTAATGGAAACACCAGAGGCACCTACTTTGCTTTTTGTTACCCATCATATTGATGAATTACCTGCTAGTTTAAATCAATTATTGATGCTCAAACAAGGTCGAATTTTTGCCCAAGGTCCACTTGATTTATTGATGCAACCTGATAACTTACAAAACTTTTATGAGCAAGCAATTCAAATTATTCCCATTCAGGAAAATCGTGTAGCTATTTATCCAAAATTTGATTAATCAAAAAAGCATCCGTATCGCGCTATCCACAACGTGATACAGATGCTTTTTACATATTCTTTATTATGGATGTGGATTGACCCGCCTCACATCCTTTTTTCTATACGGCGTAAATCGACTAGCCACTTTGCGTATAAGCCAGCTCGTCTAGGAAAGTCTTTTCTTTTCGGACTTTCCCGACGTTCTGGACAAACTTATCTGCTAGTGGCTGATCGAGCCGATTTACGACCTTTATTCTTATCCACGGCGTTCAGCAGCTAGACATTGTGAAATTCGCCCTCCCGCTTGTGAAAATCTCCTTTCATCCGATTTTCCCAGCGGGAGGTAAGCACACGAATTTCTTCATGTCTGAGCAAGCTGCTTCACGACCTTAATCTGTGTTCGGCGGGTAGCTCCTGTGCATCTAAGCCGGCCTGTCTTGGAAAATCTTAAAACATAATGGATTTTCCTGACATTCCGGACAATCTTAGCTGCTTGGAGCTGTTCGACCCGCCTCACATCCTTTATTCTACTAGCCTGTTATTGTGTTTCTTTGGTTTTGCATGTGTGGCAAGGGATGAGTCCTAAGCTGATTTTTAGGGCGTGATCGACTTGCTGCATTTGTTCGACATCTAAGGAACCAATTTTTTCTTTCAGGCGACATTTATCTATGGTGCGAATTTGCTCTGTTAAGACAACTGAATCACGGTCTAGGTTATCCGCATGAGAAGTGATTTCTACATGTGTCGGTAATTTGCATTTCGAAGTTTTCGCGGTAATAGCTGCCACAATTACCGTTGGACTATGAAAATTACCCGTATCATTTTGCAAAATCACGACTGGGCGCACCCCACCTTGTTCAGAGCCCGTAACAGGGGATAAATCCGCAAAAAATAAGTCTCCTCTGCAAATCATGGTCTACCTCTTTTCTTCTATATAGACTCTTGGAATACGCGGCGATAAAAGACACGCCACTTCATAATGAATCGTATCCACGTAATCTGCCATATCTTGTAAGGTTCGTTCTTGTTGGCCATCGCGTCCGACAATCGTTACTTTACTGCCAAGCGCGACTTGTTCTGGTAAACGAATCATCATCTGATCCATACATACTCTTCCAACAATTTCGCATAATTGGCCATTTACTAGTACCTGATAACCCTGGTATTTTCGAATAAAGCCATCTGCATAACCAATTGGCACTGTTCCAATCCATTCGTCTTGCTGAGCCACATAAGTTTTCCCGTAGCCAATTCCTGTTCCTTTTTCAACAAACTTGACTTGGGTTAACGCTGAAGTCAAAGATAAAGCTGGACATAAAGTGATTGGTGATTCAAGCGCTTTACCTGATGGATTTAACCCATACATCGAAATCCCTAAGCGTACGATATTTCCTAAAGTCTCGTGCCAAAGTGTCGTGGCGCTATTTTCCACATGGACATATTTAGGCTGTTGAGATAATGAACCGAGTAAGGCTTTAAACATTGAAATCTGCTGTTTAAAATAACTATCATCCTCTTGGTCAGCTGTTGAAAAATGAGTGAAAATTCCTTCAAAAAGTAAATCTGAATGAGCGGATATTTTTGCTTCTGCTTGATGTAATTCTTCTTTGGTACGAATACCGATCCGACTCATCCCACTATCAATTGCCAAGTGTAATAATAATGGTTTCGATAATGATAAAGTTTGTACCTTAGCAATTAATCCATCTAAATAATCCAAATCCACTACTGGAATACTGATTTCATATTCACTTGCTAATTTCAGTCCTTCATAATCAATCGGTCCTAAAACAATAATCGGTTCTAAAAATCCATTTGTACGTAATTCTAGGGCTTCATCTAAGGTAGCCACACAAAAGCCTACAGCACCAGCCTCGATTGCCGCCTTTGCAACTGGCAGCACGCCATGTCCATAGGCATCAGCTTTCACCACGGCAAAAATCGACTGACCCAAAGCTAGTTTTTGCTTATGTAATTCAATATTTTCTTTAATCGCAGACAAATCGACGGTAATTCTCGTCGGGCGATAATAAGAAGCCTGCATTGTTATTCCTTCTTTCTTGATTGTAAGAGAATTTGCGCAAAGGCTGTATCACGGGTATGGGTAATACTCACTAATACTTCTCCATCAAAAGGCGATTTTGTCACAATAGGCGCACCTTTATCATCGCGTAAAATTTCGATATCTTGGAAACCAACTGCCCCAATACCAGTGTGCCAAGCTTTAGAGAAGGCTTCTTTACATGCAAAACGACCACCTAAAAATTCCACCTGGCGTTTCAATGATAAACCTTCAAAAATCGCTAATTCATTGGGAGTCAATACCCGTTGGATGAAGCTTGATTTCTTTTCAATTATTTCTTGGATACGATCTAACTCCACCGCATCGATGCCAATCCCTTGAATCATATTTCTCTCACTTTCTTCAAAACTACACCCATTCTACCAAAATTTTCTTAAAAAAACAAAAAACATTCTGAAAATTTAAGAGTAATTTATGAACTAAATCCCTATAACTCCCACTACTTCTCAATAAAACATCAAAATATTACCTAAAAATGAGAAAAACCAACCCAGCTAACCTTTTTATACCAGGTAAACTGAATTGGTTAAATGTCTTATTGATTAATGATTACTACGGATAACAAAGCCACGTTTCTTTTCACTTTTATTGTTTTTGCGATTTTCACGGCGTTTGTCTTTACCATAGTCTTTTTTATTGCGACCATATTTACCATCGCGGTTATAGTCACGACGATTACGTGAATTGCCACCACGACGATTATTTTTATTAAAGCCTTTTTTGCTAGGTGGTAATGGACGTTCTGGAGTAATCTTAACTGGAACCATATCAGCTGGGTCTTTCGCAATCGTTTTGACTAATAAAGCTGCTAGATCTTGAGCAGAATATTCTTCTAACAATTCTTCAGCCGCTTGCATGTAACGTTCCAAGCCATTTTCATCCATTTTCGCTTCAATTTCTTCCATTGCTTGGCCTAATTGACCTTTGAACGCTTCTTTTTCGGTTGGTGGACGTAATGGTGTCATGCGTTTTTTGGTTAAGTTTTCGATGACGTGTAAGTAACTCATTTCGTTTGGTGTGACAAAAGTGACGGACACACCCATCTTACCGGCACGACCTGTACGACCAATACGGTGGACATAGCTTTCAGGATCTTGTGGAATATCATAGTTATAAACGTGGGTTACACCAGAAATATCCAATCCACGAGCAGCCACATCTGTTGCGACTAGGATATCTAAATCACCATTTTTAAAGCTACGTAAGACACTCATTCGTTTTTGTTGGGATAAGTCCCCGTGAATGCCCTCTGCTTTATAGCCGCGTGCTTCTAAACCTTTCGCTAATTCATCCACACGGCGTTTCGTACGACCAAATACAATCGTTAATTCAGGGATTTGCACATCTAATAAACGGGTCATGATATCAAATTTTTCATATTCTTTTGCACGTACAAAGAATTGCTCGATTAAATCAGCAGTCATTTCTTTGGTTTTAATCCGTACATGTTCTGGATTTTGCATGAATTGCACACCGATATTTTTGATTTCTGGTGGCATCGTTGCTGAGAATAATAGCGTTTGACGTTGTTCAGGTACTTTAGAGATAATTGCTTCGATATCTTCTAAAAATCCCATGTTTAACATTTCATCTGCTTCATCCAATACCAGAGTTTGCACAGTTGAAAGTTTTAATGTGTGACGGTTGATATGATCAAGCATTCGACCAGGTGTCCCAACAACGATATGGGGACGATTCTTTAACTGACGGATTTGGCGGTTAATATCCGCACCACCATAGACAGCTTGCACACGAATCTTCTTATCACGACCTAAGCGATATAATTCCTCTTGGGTTTGAATAGCCAATTCACGAGTGGGAGCAATCACTAATCCTTGTAGTTGCGCATTGTTTGGATCAATCTTTTCCAACATCGGCAAACCAAAGGCAGCTGTTTTCCCGGTACCTGTTTGGGCCTGACCAATGACATCGCGGCCTTCTAAAGCTAAAGGAATAGTCGCTTCTTGAATTGGGGTTGCCTCTTCAAATCCGCTACGTTCGATTGAAGATAATAATTCTTCTGATAAATTAAGTTCTGTAAATTTCAAATAAATCCTCCTAAATTGAGTAAACACTCGCTTAAATAGACGTTCATTTAGCATCTCGCTAGTCTATTTAAATTTTAGGCGATAAAACGATTGACAAATACTGCCAAATCATGGGTCTATACGTAAAGAAAAGGGCTAGGATAAAGATCTTAGCCCAATTATCTATCTATTAGAAAGCTTTACTTCCTATAATAAATTCTTTGCCAATTGTTTCATTGCACTTTTCCACCAAGTAGCATACCACACTTCGAAACTTTCAGCAAGTTTTCAAGATTTTTCATCTAATTTCTTAGTAGATTCTCATTTCAATTCTGATTAATCCTTCACCGTAGCCAAAACTTCGCGTAATTGTGCGACTGATTTAGCAAATTGAATTTTTTCTTTTGGATCTAGGCGAAGTTCGATAATTTCACGTACACCTTCTTGATTCACCACTGCTGGCACCCCAGTAAAGATGTCTTCTTCGCCAAATTCACCATTTAAATAAGCAGAAACCGGTAAAATCGCATTTTCATTATTCAAAATGGCCTTTACAATCCGCGCAGTACTCATACCGATACCATAATAAGTCGCTTTTTTACGGTCAATGATTTCATAAGCGGCATTTTTTACTTTATCCGCAATGCCTTCTAAATCATCGACATTCAAATATTCATTATTGACAATATATTCTAAAATTGGTTTGGCACCCACTGTGGTATGCGACCAAACAGCCACTTCACTATCACCGTGTTCACCAATGATATAGCCATGCACACTTCTTGGATCAAGATGTAAACGCAAAGCCAATTCTTTTCTAAAACGAGTAGTATCTAGTGTCGTACCAGTACCGATGACACGATTTTTAGGAAGTCCTGAAGTTTGCCAAGCGATATAAGTCAATACATCTACTGGATTAGAGGCAATGACTAGTGAACCGTCAAAACCGCTCGCCATAATTTCCGTAACGATGGATTTCATGATTTTGGCGTTAATATCGACTAATTCTAAACGTGTTTGCCCTGGTTTTTGATTCGCACCGGCCGTAATTACAACAATATCTGCCTCCTTACAATCACTATAATCCCCAGACCAAACATTGACATTTTGGCTCCCCCATGCAACGCCATCTAAAAGGTCAAGTGCTTCTCCTTGAGCTTTTTCCTTATTTACATCAATCAGTACTAATTCATTGGTAATGCCTTGATTAATCATAGAATAAGCAATACTTGTACCGACAAAACCTGTACCTACTACGACGACACGACGACTTGTTTTTTTCATGATTCATTCCTTCTTTTCTATATATTATTTCTCTCAATTTTTCTTACAGGTCTATTTTATCACAAAGTTTCATTTATATAATTATATTTGCTTATAACAGCTATTCGAAAAAATAATGAAAGCTTATTCATGAAATGTCCAATCAAATTCTTCATGATAAACACAAAATGGTAACCCAGCTACCTCTTTTCGATTATTTTGCACATTGAAACCATGAAAATACGCCGTAACCATTATAGCTAGAGTGTTTCTTGATTATTCAGTTAAAAGAGCGACTAATTCAGATAACTGCATCCCATTACTTCCTTTCAGAATGACACTATCTGTTGATTGAATCTCTTTTTGCACTTGTTCTAAAAAGGCTTGTCGTTGCGCTGGAATAAAGTAAGCATGCGGTACGTTTAACTCAGTTAGACGATTGGCTAGTGCTTGCATTTGTTCCCCATAAAGATAGACAAAATCGTAAAGTCCAACAATTGCTTCAGCCATACTTGCATGCATCGCTGAACTATCTGGTCCTAATTCCAACATATCTGCTAAAACAGCTATTCGACGTCCCGGCAAAGTGAGTCGACCAAAACTTTCAAGTACAAGACGCATGGCAGTTGGATTCGCATTATAAACATCACTTAATAATTTAGCCCCATTTTTGGCCTGTAACCATTGTGTACGATTTTTGGTCAATTCTACTTGAGCTAAACCATTTTTGATTTGTTCCATAGAAAGCCCGAAATAGCAACCAATCCCATACGCAATCAAAGCATTTTTGACGTTATATCCTCCTAATACAGGAATAATGAAACTTGCGTCATTTATCTCAAACTCTGTGCTTTCACTCGTTTCATTTACAATTTCAGCTTGCAAATCCCCTTGTCCTAATCCAAATGTTTGCACTTCTTGACTGATTGGTGCAATCAAGTCTGTCAGTAAAGGCTCATCTGCTGGCACAAAAAGGGCGCCATCTTGCGCTAGACCGTCCACAATTTCCATTTTCGCTTTAGCAATGTTTTTCCGTGAACCTAAATTTTCTAAATGTGCTTCTCCAATTAAAGTGATAGCCGCCACATCTGGTTGCCCTAATTGACTTAGAAAATGAATTTCACCTGCATGATCCATTCCCATCTCCAAGATTAACACTTCTGTATCATCTGGCATATGAAGCATCGTATAGGGTACACCTAAATCATTATTGTAGTTGCCTTGGGTTTTATAGGTACGATATTTTTGCGCTAATACACTAGCCGTCATATCTTTGGTGGTCGTTTTACCATTGGAACCAGTAATCGCCACCGTTTTAGGCGCAATTTTTTGTTTATAGTACTGAGCAATTATTTGAAATGCTTGGGTTACATCTTCTACAGGTAACACCACCAAATCACTTGGTACATTGGCTTTCTCTTTTTGCCATAATGTAGCAATCGCACCATTTTCTTTTGCAGCACTGACAAAATCATGACCGTCACGTGTTCCAGGAAGCGGCACAAACAGACCATTCTTTGCAATTTTACGGCTATCAAACTCCACGCTAGAAATTTCTCGCTCATCTACTATGCCAGAAATCCCCAAGACTTGTGCTATTTCTTTAATTGTTAATTTCATTTTTCTTTGTCTCCAATCTGTTAAGGTTACTAAATAGTCACCTGCTAACTTTCAATGAAAAACACCTCTGCAAGATGGCTGCAAAGGTGTTTGGGATATTGATTTTACAATTTATCGCCATCGGGAGCTTCTGTAATTAAGGTTTGACGTTGGTTAAAGCGGTTCAAGCCTAATTGAATCAACTCTTCAATTAAATCACCATAAGGTAAGCCCATTTTTTCCCAAAGGCTAGGATACATACTAAATTGGGTAAATCCAGGCATTGTGTTTAATTCATTTAAGAATAATTCGTTCTTATTGGTTAAGAAGAAATCACAACGACTTAATCCTGAGCCACCAAGCATGGTATAAGCTTTTTTGGCATATTCTTGTGCTTTTTGTTGCACTTCATCAGGTACTTGTGCCGGGATTTGCATCACAATTTTGTTGTCGATATATTTTGAATTATAATCGTAAAAAGCGACATCTTTAACAATTTCACCCGCCATAGTCGTACGAACATCTTCATTTCCTAAAACAGCAACTTCAATTTCACGGGCTTCAATTCCTTGCTCGATAATCACGCGTGTATCATATAAGAATGCTTCATTTAAAGCTGCTTCTAATTCATCACGGTTTTCAGCCTTAGAAATTCCCACGCTTGAACCCATATTCGCCGGTTTGACAAACATTGGGTATAATAAGGAACCTTCGCAATGTTCAAAGATTAATTGTGGATTTTGTTTCCAATGCATGGCTAATACCGGAACATAAGGCACTTGTGGGATGCCACCTGCTTGTAAGACATATTTGGTCATAATTTTATCCATGCCACACGCACTTGCTAAAACCCCTGTACCGACATAAGGCATCTTCAAAGTTTCTAAAAATCCTTGAATCGTCCCATCTTCACCATTTGGTCCATGTAAAAGTGGAAAAACAATTGTCCCTTCCTCTTTAATTGCACCTGGATTAATCACTTGGCCAGTTTTATCTTCACCTTCCCAAATTAAGTGCAGTACTTCTTGGCTTTCAGGTTTTTGGGTTAATAATGGACCTTTTACCCACTGACCATTTTTAGTAATATACACTAATTGAACTTGATAATAATCATAGTATATTGCGTTTAAGACGGAAAACGCTGATAAAATAGAAACCTCATGTTCAGCACTTTGTCCACCATATAATAATGTGATTTTCACAAATATTTCCTCCTATGAATCTGGTGTATTGCTAGAAACCTTTTGCTACTTTGGTATTTTATCACAAAACCTTGTAAAAATATAGAAAAGTCGTAAAATTTATCTCAAATTAAACTTGTCATTAAAAATTCACGAAAAATCACTTGAAATTTAGCTCGATCAGCGCGCGTAAATGGTTTTGGCCCTTTCGTTTTTTGCTTGGCCTTGCGCATTTTGGCTGAGAAATAGCGTTGTTCTAGTAATAATTGGATAGTTTCTGGCAAATAACGCTTGCCTGAATGATGAAAGACTGCCTGCGCACGACCTAAAGCTAACGAGGCAAGTCCATAATCTTGCGTAATCACTACATCTGAGTTGGCTAATTGATTCATAATTGCATAGTCTGCACTATCTGCTCCCTTATCCACATAGACGAATTGTACAAAATCGGGATAATCTTTATTCGAAAAGTGATCAACACTTGTCACAATCATTACCGGCAAATGAAATTCATCGCCTAGTTCAATCACTTCTTCTTTTACTGGACAGCCATCCCCATCAATGACGATACGCATGCTTTCACACCTTTCCTCCGATTTTCTAAGCGTTAGGTAAGCACATGAATTTCTTCGAGGCTTTCCGAGCTGCTTTACGAACATTATATAAAAAGGCCTACCCGATTAACTCAGGTAGACCGTCCAGTACTATTCAATTCATAGCAGAGATTCCCTTTTCCACAATGTAATCTCCAACACCTGCAATCCGGCAGTATATGTGTTGCTGGCTGCGTTTGCGAAATCATTTATCGCATTCGGCTCATCGCATGGCTCTACTTTACCACATGTTGCTCCCAATAGCTAGAAAAAAAGACAAATTGGAGTCGTTTTCTTTAAGTTTCATCTGTTTTTTCTTGTTTTTAACTAGCTTTTTATAGAAATTTTCATTATAATTAAAAACAGTGTAAAAAGCGTGAAAGAGGTAAATAAAATGTCAAAGAAAAAGCCGATAATTATTGGAGTAAGTGGTGGTTCAGGTAGCGGAAAAACAAGTGTTAGTCGCGCAATTTTCAATAACTTTCCCAATCACTCAATCATGATGTTGGAACACGATTCTTATTATAAAGATCAAAGTCATTTATCTTTTGAAGAGCGATTGAAAACTAACTATGACCATCCTTTTGCATTTGATACGGACCTTTTAATCGAACATTTGGAAAAACTTTTAAATTACGAAACGATTGAAAAACCAGTATACGACTATGTTGCCCATACAAGAAGTACTGAGACAGTTATTCAAGAACCTAAAGAAGTCATCATTCTTGAAGGAATTTTGATTTTAGAAGATAAACGTCTGCGTGATTTAATGGACATTAAAATTTATGTCGACACTGATGATGATATCCGCATTATTCGCCGGATTAAACGTGATATGGTGGAACGCGGTCGAACATTAGATTCCATTATCGACCAATACCTAAGCGTTGTTAAACCAATGTATCATCAATTTATCGAACCAACAAAACGCTATGCTGATGTGATTGTGCCAGAAGGTGGCGAAAATCATGTAGCGATTGATTTAATTAATACTAAGGTTGCAACCTACTTTAAAAAAGCTTGATTTATTCAAGCTTTTTTATTTTATCTGCTAACTAGACTGAAACATCGAGCAGCTAAAATTGCTATATCACTGTCAACTAAGAAATAGTAAAACTAACTCCATCCTATGCTTAACATGAAATTTATTCTTATTTGCCTTACAAAATCTGATAAAGGTCATCTAAATTTTGAATAGTATAAGTCGGCTTGATTGTAGGCGTTTCTTGTTGGTTGGCATTTAACCAAATCGTATCAATTCCAGCATTTTGTCCACCTTTAATATCTGAAGAAAGCGAATCGCCAATAATCACTGTTTTTTCTAAATCCACTGGTGCAATTTTGTTAAAAACATGCTGAAAAAACTCAATTCGTGGCTTTTGATAGCCGATTGTTTCAGAGACAAAAATATCTTTAAAATAGGGTAATAATTTTGCTGCTTCCAAGCGCTGATATTGCGTTTTGGCCACCCCATTCGTAACTACATATAAATCTGCTTTATCCGCTAAGTCTGCAACAATGTCTAAACTATTTCCCAATCGTTGTGAGCCTTGATTTAAATACTGTCGATACTCTTTTTCAACTGCCACACTATCCACTTTTTTACCTAACTGTTCAAAAAAAAGGCCAAAGCGTGTATTCAATACCTCTTCACGAGTACATTCGTTCTCTTCAAAAGCTTTCCAAAGGCCTTGGTTGACTATTTGATAACGTTTTAATAGTGAATCGTTTAAATGATAGCCATAATGCTCAAACAATTTAGATAATCCTTGCAATTCTGCAGCCTTAAAATCTAAAATTGTGTCATCTACATCAAACAATAGTGTTGTATATTTCATCTATCTAAAATACTCCTTTAAACTAATTATTTCTTCTCTCGTTAATTTACGATAATCCCCTATTGGTAAATCTGAAGGCAATTGTAAGGGACCAAAGGAAATTCGTTTTAACTTTTCAACTTTCTTGCCCACCGCTAAAAACATTTTCTTTACTTGATGAAATTTACCTTCGTGAATCTCGACTAAAACATGGTGTGGACTATCCGATAAAATAGTTAATTTTGCTGGTAAACATACCGTATCATCTAAGAAGCGAATGCCTTGTTTAAAGCTTTCGATATCCTTCATTTCAGCAGGTTCTTTTAAATAAGCCTCATATACTTTACTAACCTTTTTGCTAGGTTGCAATAAATCATAAGCTAATTGACCGTTAGATGTCAACAATATCAGCCCCTGTGTATAACGATCGAGTCTCCCTACAAAGCATAAATCTTCACGGCGATCTTTTGGTTTTAAACAATCAAAAACAGTTTGATAGGTCGCATCTTTATTAGCAGTCACGACACCACTTGGTTTATGAAGCAAATAATAGACTTCTGTAGTATGCAACGTCTGTCCTGCTACTTCAATATGGTGTATTTGACTATCCACATTGCGTGCTTCATCATATTCTACTTGGCCATCCACTTTGACAACCCCTCTTAAAAAAGTGCGTTTCATCATCTTTCGTGAGAGTTGTAATTGTTCCATAATCAAGGTTCCTAATCTCATCACTACTTGCTACTCAAAACAAGGTCAAATCCATCCACAATTCGAACTTCTATATGCTTTTCTTGGCATTTATTGATTCATTTTATTCTAAACTCAAAAAAACTTTGACTGACAATTGCTTTAGATAGATGTTGAGTTTACATCATTCCACTAACATTTAAATTTTCAATCGCTCTATAGCTTGGTTTTTGCTTGAAGATTGAAGTTTTGACTTGGTTAATATAATCAGTTCTTATGTTTGGTATCTTAAATGAATTTTTGGGATTTTTAACACTTGTTTTTGGATATTTTGACGAGTAGCTTCTCCTTTCGAATTTTGATTTCTTAATTTCAAGCTTTCATATTCTCTTGTATACGCCATTATTTGTCTTTATTTTAACTAACTATTCATTTACTCTTATTTTTTCAGTATAACAAATGTAAACTAAAAAGCAACGACCACACTACTAAATATTTGCCAGTATAAAACGATAGATAGTCACGCATATCAAAGAATTACAATAGGTTAATCGATAGGAATATATTAGCCTCCATCATTAAAAAATTGTAGGCAAAAAAATAGATGACCCCTGGAGTTAATCCAAGGAATCATCTATTCATTTTAAATCAAAAAGTATTTTCCAAGACATCAATAGCTAAAAATTGTCATCTCTTTAATTTACTAATTTGGCTTTAATTTCAGCTAATTCTTGATGGATAGCCACCACTTCACCAGCTAAATCTTTGAAAGTAATTGCATTCATTAAGTGATCTTGTGAATGGACTGTTAATAAATGCACTTCTACTGGATGACCAGCTGCTTCTTGTGCTAGCATTTCTGTTTGTGAATTATGTGCTTCTACTAAAGCTTCATCAGCTTCTTTTAGCTTTTCTTGTGCTTCGTCAAATTTGCCTTCTTTGGCTGCATAAATCGCTTCAAATGCTAAACTCTTGGCATTCCCACCATTGATAATTAGCCCCATGGTTGCCATTAATTGTTCTTGGTCGCGTTGTTCTTTTGTTTTTTCCTCTGCCATTTTATCCCTCTTTACCTAATTATTTACCCATTAATTCATAGGCTTGAGTAACGACTACGGCACCATCCATCATACCATATGCACGCATATCGATAACTGCTAAAGGAATATCTGCGCCATTGTTACGGCCAGCTAATTTTTTCTTGAAGTCGTTTTGCATGTAGCGAACTTGCGGGCCTAATAATACCACGTCAATTTTCTTTGAATCTAATTCATGATCCGCTTCACTCGCTGAAACGGCAAAAATTTCTGCGTCTTTTCCTTGTTTTTCGGCAGCTTCTTTCATTTTTGTCACTAATAAACTTGTAGACATCCCTGCTGCACAACATAACATAATTGTTTCTTTTGCCATAATAATTCCTCGCTTTGACTACTAACGATTAACCGAACGTGCCATTCTTGATACAGTATGACGCATCCCACGCAAGACCTTACTTAATTCATAAATATTCTCGACAGGCGCCACACCCCCATAACCAGCATCACCAATATGTTGTATATCGACACCAGCTATTTTATTTTGTAAAGCAATTGATTGGATAGTTGTCACTGCCGAACTTTCCTGACTAGTCCCAATAGTAGACATGACTAGTGCACCATTACGATGCGATAAGTTTACAATTTCTTTTAATTCTGGCAAATCAAAACCAGGAACAGTCCCAACAGCTGGCACTAAAATGACATCTGCACCTGCTTCGATAAACTTAGCGACACTCTCTAAATCAACTACTGCTTCATCTGCTCCTGCTCCATGCATCTTACCGGCAATAATCAAACCAGAAAAATGCACCTTGGCCATCTGGATAGCTTTGATAATTGCTTGATTTGAAACACCAGTACCCGGATTTCCTGTTAAACAAACAAAATCAAAGCCTAATTGTGCAATTTGCTTAAATGTTTCCTCGTTAGCTTGTCTTCCTTTAACTATCGTCAGTCGTTCTTCCAACATATCCATTTGTAGATCAACTGGTTCTAAATTGACACCGATAGGGCACCCTACCAGTTGGTGCAAGCGATGAACGACATTTTCTTTACTAGACGCTAAACCAAAAATTTCTGGTTCAAAGACATCAAGGCCATTTAACAAAATTAAATCGGCACCAAAAGCTTTTGCAATTTCGGCATTTGTAATATCACCAATAAACGACTCTCGTGGTGCAACATTTTCTGATAATACAACACGTCCTTCGCTAGCTTTAATACTTTGCTTTAACTCAGTTGCTGACATATTGAATATCTCAGATGTATTGGCACTAATCAATCGTTTAACCATAGTATTTCCCACTTTCTTACAATTGTTCTTCTTTTTGGAAGTTCTTTTCAATCATTGAAATGAATGGTAAATAGATTAAAATATCTATAATCACACAAATCAGCTGCAAAATAGAAGCTTTAATATCTCCAGTTGCTAAAACCCCACTAATAATAGGTGGCACAGTCCATCCAGGAGAAGTATAAGTTAATGAAACTAAACCTGAGGCCATGGCAAAATAAGAAATCAATAAATTAATCATAGGTGCCAAGATAAATGGCACAAGTAATAAAATATTTAACACAATTGGAATACCAAACATGGCTGGCTCATTAATATTAAACAAACCTGGCGTCAAAGTAATCGGTGTTAAGGCTTTTGCTTGTTGACTTGCTTTTTTCTTACGAGCTAAATAAGCTAAAGCGATAACCAACCCAATAGTTGCTCCACCACCACCTAAATAGACGAAATTATCCATAAATACGGTAGTGAAGATGTGTTGTAATTGTTCACCAGATTGATGAGCAACACGATTGGCATCTAAGTTAGCCAACCACAACGGTTCCATAATCTTATTTACTAAATTTCCTCCATGAATGCCCACAAACCAGAACAAACTATTTAAACCAACTAAAAGCATTACTCCGAAAGTGTTATTACCTAGTACCCCTAAAGGTTTTCCTAGTACCACCGCAGCAATTTCATGCATATTAGGTAAATGAAGGGCATCTAATAAACCAAAGACAATTAACCAAAAAGATATAATGACAAACCCTGGAATGATTGCGCTGAAACTTTTAGAAACAGCTGGTGGTACAGTATCAGGCATTTTAATTTGAACATTATGATTAATAAACCATTGATAAACATAGCCATTAATTAATCCTAAAATAAGAGCAACAAATAATCCTTTAGATGCCATAAAAGCTGTAGGCATCCCCGCACCGGCTTCACCAGTTACAAATGGCGTTACTGTAATAAATGCAGATAAAGAAACAATTCCACCTGGTACACCGTCTACACCATATTGTTTGACTAAACTATATGCAATACCAAAGCTAGCAACTAAACCAATTAAACCAAAACTGCTATCTACACCTTTCCAAAGGTAATTAGCTACCCCAATATCACCCATGAATTTTTCCCAGCCAGGAATTGGGAAACTAGCTAAAATCATAAATACCGAGCCGATAATAATCAATGGCATCGCAAAAGTAATCCCATCACGAATAGCAACTAAAAAGCGATTTGCACCTAGTTTAGCAGCAATTGGCATCATTTTTTCCTGCAAAAAAACATTTACCTTTTCCATCAAAATATCCTCCTATTAATTATAAAATGATAATAATTATTTCTGTAACAAAAAAGATATCGCGATAATTAATTATTTTTTATTACCAATTACATCATAGCATATGTCGTTCACTTTTGCAAACGATTTCTTGATATAAATCACCGATATTATCTATTATGTTCCGCATATTATGTTCCGCAATAATATAAATAGAATTATCTCTTGTATCATATTGAATCTTCCGAATATTAGGATTATAATAATTATAAAATATAATCAAAAGAGGGCGTAAGATGACTTTATCTAAAAAGCAAGCTCAAAATCGAGCACAAATCCTAGATGCTATTTATTCTCATAATCGTATTTCTCGCATTGATATCGCTAAACTAACAGCCATTACCCCTGCCACAACTAGCGCTATCACTAATGAGCTACTTCAAGAAGAGTTTATTCAAGAAGTTGGAGAAGAACAATCCAATAAAGTTGGACGAAAAAAAATCCATTTACAAATTAAAGAAGGGGCTGCTTATTTTTTAGGAAGTGAATTATCAGAAAAATATTTTTCATTTGTAATAGCCGATAACTTAGGACATATCAAAGAACATACTATTTATAAACTTTCTACTGAACAAATTGCCTCTCAAGGGTTCGAAATATTTAAAGAAAAACTAATCGAATTATTGAATCGTTATAAGGATTATCAAATAAAAGCCATAGCCATCGCACTACCAGGACATTACGATCAAAATAAAGATATCGTCACAAACAATTCTTTATGGCAATGTTTTAATCTATCAGAAATCAAAAAATTAGTGAGTCTACCAGTCTATTTTGCCAATAATGTAGAAGGGATGGCCTTAAAAAAACGACTTTTTGATGTGGAAAAGAAAAATGATAATTATCTTTATTTCCATATTGGTAGAGGAATTAAATGCTCGTATATGTATGAAAGTCAAGTATTTAGCAAACAAAATATGCTTATCGGTGAGGTAGGACATGTGGTCGTTGATAAAGATGGTAGCCTCTGTGAATGTGGAAAAAAGGGCTGCCTACAAACTTTTATCAGTGAAAATTGGCTGATTAATCGTGCACAAATCCTTTACAATAATGATCAGGAAAGCTATTTAAAACGATTGCTTTCTACCAATCAAGACATCCAAGTTCAAACACTATTAACTGCTTTTGAACTTGGTGATAAGAGCATTCAAATTTTACTTGAACAAGCAATCCAAGCATTAAGTCAAGTTATACTTAACTTAAACTTAATCATTGATTTCCAATCGCTTTACATTCATAGCGAGCTATTCAATCATCCTGCAATGCAGCAAATATTACTTTCAAAATTAGCTATTGAACCAAATTTATTATTGAATCTCCCAAAATCACCAACTGTTATTTTCGAACCATATACACCACTTGATGGCGCAGTTGGAGCTGTAGCAACAGCTGTTCAAAAATGCTATTTATTATAAATCAAGTTTTAATGATAAAATTTCAGCTACTTCATACATTCCTTCTGCATATATGAAGTATCGTAGTTTAATATCTTCGTTAATAAAAAAACTACTAGCATAAAATACTAGTAGTTTTTTTATTATTATACCAATCATTCAGATTATAATGAATCAAATGCCACTGCATCGACGTCTTTTAAGCTAAATAACCAAGCTTTCATTTCATCATCTGCATTTAAATCATCTATATTTTCATTGATAGAAGAAATCACACCTGTTAAAGGACTTGCAAACTCACAAACAGCTTTTTCTGCCTCTACTTCAACAACAGGCGAACCCGCTTGTACTTTAGTTGCTACTTTAGGGAGTGAAGCAAAAGTTACAGCTCCTAAATCATCTTGTGCTTTTTTCGTAAGTCCCACACAGTATTCCTTACCATTATACAAAATCCATAAATCATCTTTATGTTTCAAGCATTGTTTTTCCATTATGCATCCAACCTTTCATAGACAGCCTCTTTATAACCGATGCTTACAAATACTCCGTCCTTTAGTAAAATAGGTCGCTTGATTAACATGCCATCTGTTGCTAATAACTCACAAGCTTCCTTCATACTTAGTGTATCGACTTTATCTTTTAAATGCAACTCTTTATACTTCATACCGCTAGTATTGAAGAAGCGGCGCATAGGCAATTCACTTTGTTCCATCCAATCTTGTAATTGGTTGGCTTTCGGTGGATTTTCCTTAATATCAATTAATTCAGGCATAATTCCCTTGTTTTCCAAATGCTTAACTGCTTTTTTACAAGTCGAGCACTTTGGATACCAATACAGTGTATACATCATTTATTCCTCCAAATGTGAATATAGATTTGTCGATTGATATCTCATAGATAAAATCAAACCAATCCCGATTAGATTGCTTAACAGCGCTGAACCCCCTTGACTAATAAAAGGTAAGGGAATCCCGGTTAAAGGCAAAAGTCCAATATTCGCACCAATATTTTCAAATACATGGAATAAAATCATCATGATAATTCCAGTAGAAATATAAGTATAAAACTCATTATTCGTATCAAAACAAACACGAATCATTTGATAAATCAACATAAAATAAAGCACAATCACTAGTGTACTACCGATAAAGCCAAAATTTTCACCAATCACTGAAAAAATCATGTCCGATTCACGAACCGCCACATAAACATCGCTCACATTAAACCCTTTACCAAACATGCCCCCTGAAGAAATCGCTGCAATAGATGAAGCTACTTGCCGCGAAGATCCTTGCAAGTCATGAAACGGATCGAGCCACGAATCAATACGGGCAAATTGATACGGTTTAAATCCAATGTGATATAAAACTTGGCGTCCAGTCTCAGATAGCACTAAAAAAATCAAGATACTACCTAAAATAAACATAAAAACAAAAACGGGGACAATAATCTTCCATGAAATCCCTGACATTAAAAATACGCCACTAAAAATCGCAAGGAATACTAACATGGTCCCAAAATCTTTTTGTAATAGTATTAAAATCAAAACAGGTAAAGTGACGGCTAGCATTTTTGCAATTAATTGTCCATCTGTGCGCAGGGTTCGCGTTCGATGCTGACCATTGTGTTTGGTAACGACTAATGCCAACATCAAGATATAGGCAATTTTCATTAATTCCGCCGGTTGCAAAGTAAAGTTACCAATAGAGAACCAGTTTTTCGAACCTGTCACCTCAGCAATGGAACGGTCATAAAACTGAAGCAAAAGTGCCATAACCAAAAGTCCCCCACCATATATTAACGGTGTTAACTTCCATAGTAACTTTACTTTGATATGCATGATAATAGCAATTGCCCCGATACCTAAGATATACCACAAAGTTTGAAGGCCAACTCCGCGGACAACATTTGGTTTGGCAGGGTCTTGTGACAAAGCAACATATAGTGACGTTAAGCCAATAATACATAAGATAAAGACCGGCAAAATAACAGCATAATCAATACGACCAGTTTGCTCAGATGTCCTTTTTCGAGTATTTTCCATTCACACGCTCTTTTCTAAATATATTTCTATTTTACTATTATAGTAATCTTCCTTTAGAATTGCAAAGTACAAATGATGAACTTTCAGAAAAATTTAACGTAAATTAGTATGGGAGTGGGAGTATTGGTTGGCGTGGACATTTAGAACACTTTTTGAAACCGATAAGCAAAAAAAAAAAAGCCCAGATTTCATTGCAACAACACTAATTGACAAAGAGCCAAAAATACTAGCAAAGCGATTCTCATCTGAAAACTTTGCTAGTATTTTTTTATACCATATATTCTTTAAACATTGCTTCGATTTTTTGCGCTTCTGCTTCCGAACGTGAAATGATGACTACTGTATCAAATCCTGCCAAAGAAGCGACTTTTTCTGGGATATCCATATCGTCCACTAAAGCACTAACCATTTGTGCACTATCCGGTTGCGTATGGATAATTGTCATAAACTGAACTCGATCCACTTTAGTAACCATCTCTTCAACCAACTGATGAAGATGCAAATTGTCTTCTTGTGTTTTCATCTCATCAACGGTAAAGAGTTTCAACTGCTTTTCGCCATTTTCCATAGTTGCCTTGATTACTTTTAAGTCATTTAAGTCTCGAGAAATCGTCGCCTGAGTAGCTGTAACGCCATGTTCTTTCAAATACTGTAACAACTCTTCTTGCGTACGAATGACATGGTTAGTCAAAATATCTACAATTAATTGATGACGCTGTTCTTTTTTCATGTTGACCTCCTCATTACATTTGATTTGGTGCATGTAAACCTAACAAGCGTAAATCTTCTTTTAACAAGACACTTACCGCATAAACAAGTGCTAATCTAGCCTGTTTTTGCTCATCTTCGGCTAATACTTTACTATGTGCATAATATTTATTGAAAGCTTGCGATAACTTAATCGCATGTTTGGCAATGACAGATGGTTCATAAGTATTCGCAGCTTGTAATACGACTTCTGGATAGCTTTGGATTAATTTGATTACTTCCCATGATTCTTCGTCGTTTAAGCTCAAATCACCGACATTTTCAACATCAAAGGCAGCTTTAGCTAACAAGCTTTGGCAACGTGCGTGGGTATATTGCACATAAGGACCCGTTTCCCCTTCAAAACGTACGACTTCTTCCAAAGCAAAGTCAAAATTATTCAAACGATCATTTTTCAAATCATGGAAAACAACAGCTCCCACACCGACTTGACGAGCGACTTCCTCTTTATTTTCTAATGTCGGATTCTTTTCGACAATTTGCGCTTTGGCTAATTCAATCGCTTCATTCAAGACTTCAGCTAGTAAGATTATTTTTCCTTTACGGGTAGACAATTTTTTACCATCTTTTGTAATCAAACCAAATGGCACATGATGCATATCCTCTGCCCAGTCAAAGCCCATTTCCTTCAATACAGCTTTTAATTGTTTAAAGTGGTTGCTTTGTTCATTACCCACAACGTAAAGTGATTGACCGAAATCATAAGTACGTTTGCGATATAAGGCCGCTGCTAAGTCACGCGTAATATATAAAGTCGCACCATCAGATTTGCGGATTAATGCTGGATTTAAATCATAAGCAGATAAATCGACAATTTCTGCCCCTTTATCTTCTTTTAATAGATGTTTTTCTTCTAACATGGTTACAACTTCAGCCATCTTATCATTGTAGAAAGCTTCTCCATTGAAAGAATCAAACTTCACTTCTAATAGGTCATAGATGTCGGTAAATTCTTTTAACGATTCATCGCGGAACCACTGCCATAATGCTAAAGCTTCTTCATCGCCATCTTCTAGTTTTTTAAACCAGGCACGTGCTTCATCTTCTAGTTCTGGTTGGGTTTCTGCTTTTTCGTGGAAGTCTACGTATAAGCGTAATAATTCAGCAATTGGATCTTTTTCCACGGCTTCTTGACTTCCCCAAAGTTTGTAAGCCACGATTAATTTACCGAATTGCGTTCCCCAGTCTCCTAAGTGGTTAATACGAACGGGTTGATAACCAATTTTTTCTAATAAGAAACCAATTGAATTGCCAATCACCGTTGAGCGTAAATGACCCATTGACATTGGTTTAGCAATATTTGGCGAAGACATATCAATAGGCACTTGTTTGTTTTGACCGATGTTTTGTGAACCGAAATTCGCTTTTTGCGTTAAAACTTCTTGTAAGACCTGACTAGATACTTGTGCTTTATCCATAAAGAAGTTTAGATAAGCACCCACTACTTCGACTTTTTCATAGCCTGTTGTATCTAATTGAGCCACTAAGTCTGTAGCGATTTGTTGCGGTGCTTTACGGAAAATTTTAGCTAATGAGAATACCGGAAACGCTACATCTCCATGTTCGGCATATTTCGGTTTTTCTAATAAATTTTCGATTTGTTCATAAGTTAAATGTTCACTCAATGCTTGATGCAAAGTTTTTGCGACAATTGCTTGGTTGTTCATCTCTTTTCCTCCTAATGTTTATCTGATATTTTTAGAACTCTGTAATAAAAAAGCCCTAGTGTCACGATTATACTAAACCATTAACACTAGAGACGAATTTCATTCCGCGGTACCACTCTACTTGTCCTCTTTATTAGGACCCACTTTTGCTGTAACGGTAGCTGCCGTATCTTTGTATCAAAGCGCGTTTCAATCTGTCTTACTTATCTGGCTTCCACCTTCCCAGACTCGCTAAAAGCAGAGTTAGATTTACTTTCTCTTTAAAGATATCCATATCGATTTGATTATAGCAAACCTCTATCTAAATTTCCACACCAAAAATGAAAATTCATGAAAATATCTGATGTGGTTTAGAAATGACTGGTACACTTACTTCAAAAATAAACTCACTATAAATGCAATAATTGCTAGTCCACCTTGTTTTAACAAAATCGATTTATCGCTTGAATAAGCCCCATAAGCTGCTACTAAAATAATGTAAACTAATAAAAAGCGCACCAATAATAGACCGTTTTGCACAAAAAATAAGCCACAAAGCAATCCTAAAGCAATCAAGCCATTATAGATTCCTTGGTTTTTAAATAGGGTTTGCACATTTTTATTTTGCAATTCTTGTACCGTCATCTTAAACGTTTGTGCTGTTTTGTCTGAAGTTGTTGAAAAAGTTTCCAAATACATAATATACAAAAATTCCAATGCCACTAAGACCACTAATACTTTAAACAAGATAAGCATTTTTAACATCCTTTCACACATTTTATTACCAAATTATCATAGCGAAACACGTAATCATTCGCAATTTTTCTGCCTACATTTTTGATACAATCATCAAAAAGGCATAGCTAGACATTATGACATCCGAGACTTTACAAGATACTTTCCGACCTTATGAAAAAAAGACACCCTAAAACTTTAGAGTGCCTTTCGTATGATTAAATAAAATTATTTAGCTAAGGCTTTTTTTGCTTCTTCCGCTAGTGCAGTAAATGCAGCAGCGTCAGTTACAGCAAGGTCAGCTAACATTTTGCGGTTGATTTCGATACCAGCCACTTTTAAGCCATGCATTAATTTAGAATAGCTTAATCCATTCATACGAGCTGCAGCGTTGATACGTGCAATCCATAATTTACGGAAATCGCGTTTTTTCTGACGACGATCGCGATATGCGTAGTTGTATGAATTCATTACTTGTTCTTTAGCTGTTTTGAATAATGTATGTTTTGAACCGTAATATCCTTTAGCTAATTTTAGCATTCTTTTACGGCGTTTACGAGTGACTGTTCCACCTTTAACACGTGCCATGTTTAATTCCTCCTAATATATATCCTTGAAATTTATTTACGAGTTGATTAACGCATTTGTGATAATTGTTGACGAATACGTTTGTAATCGCTTTTATGCACCATGCTAGCCTTACGTAATTGACGGCGTTGTTTTTTAGTTTTACCGTGGAAACGGTGGCTTGTGAATGCACGGAATCTCTTTAATCCGCCTTTACCAGTGCGTTTTACACGTTTTGCTAATCCGCGGTGTGTTTTTTGTTTAGGCATAACTAATTTCCTCCTCAAAAATCTTTCCAATCTGACTATCTACATTTTGTAGACCAAAGATGAATTATTTTTCGTTTTTAGGTGCAAGCACTAAGAACATGCTACGACCATCCATTTTCGCTTGTTGTTCCACACTAGCAATATCTTTTGTTTCTTCAGCCAAGCGATCCAAAACCTTCTGACCAATTTCTTTGTGAGTAATGGCACGGCCTTTAAAACGAATTGACGCTTTAACCTTGTCCCCTTTTTCTAGGAACTTACGTGCATTACGCAATTTTGTATTGAAGTCATTTAAATCAATCGTTGGACTTAAACGAACCTCTTTCACATTGATCACTTTTTGTTTCTTACGGGCTTCGCGTTCTTTCTTTTGTTGTTCAAAACGGAATTTCCCGTAATCCATAATGCGAGCAACAGGTGGTTTTGCATTTGGTGCCACTAGTACTACGTCAAGATTGGTTTGTTCAGCAATCTTCAGTGCTTCTGCTTTACTCTTAACCCCTAATTGTTCTCCGTCTTGATCAATTAAACGTAATTCACGTGCACGAATGCCGTCGTTTACCATCATATCCTTTGCTATGGTCATTCACCTCCAGGTTTATTTGCCAGAATGAAAGTAGACACAAAAAAACGAGTCCATACTGAACCCGCGCTAAAAGTAAAAAGTCCTTCTAAAAAACTTTTCAACCTATCAGCCCGGCAAGAATATCACCAAGGCGAGAAGCGCGTGCCTCTACTTTCTTTTCTTAACTATTGAATCATATCGCATTTTGAAAATGAAGTCAAGGATTTTCAGCAAAAAACTCAAAAAATTTTATCTAACCTTGCTTCTTTGCTTACTGTTCTTCCATTTCATTAATCAAGTAGGCATTTCTCGTTGTGTGACGTAAAAATGCCTACTGTTAGACTGAATACTATTATTATTGACCAAACTCTGTCTCATATTATCAACAATCGCATCATAAGTAATTTCAAATTTTGGATTTTGATAAATTTCTTCAATCTGTTTGGCAACCTTTGCTACATCATCCATATTGTTAAAATCATAATCCAGTGCATTAATGCGTAACTTTTCAGAATAATGATAATTCTCAAACCATTCTCGATAGCGTAAATGAGCTTCTTGATAATATTCATATAAAAATGGATGAGTCATAATATATTCTTTGACTTTTGGTACTTGATAAATGCGATCGATCATATCATGAAACGGTAAATCAAGGAAAAGGAAAATTTGTGAAGCCTCATTTGAACGATCGAGTGGAATTTCACTTAATCGTTTATTGATCCGTGCAAAATAATCTTCTGCTTCTTCCTGGTCTAAAAATCCTAAATCAGCGCTAATTTTCATCCGCAAAACATCTTCATATACAGAACGATCAAATACGGTATATGGCTCGGTTATCGCCTCACCTATTTGTTTCATCCGTTCCATTAAGAAGTCTTCATCGTAGCTGCAAGAAATAGTCCCCTTTGCTTTGTCATAAAGTGGGTTATCCGTTTGACGCGACTCTACAATATGCGCTTTACTATGAAAATACTTGGCTAAATTTTTGGCTAATGTTGTCTTACCTGATGAGTAGACCCCTGATACAATAATCACTATTTCCCCTCGCTTTTTTAAAAATTTTTATTTCCTCTCCCCACATTCTCTAGTTAGACAATCATTAAGAAAATACTAAAGAATGACTTTTACACAAAAAATCTAACAAATTAGTTTAAACTTTGCAACTTTTTTCTTATAATATGCAAGGAACCTTTTTTTGTAAATAGAAGTTTTGTCAGATTGCGAGGATTCAATGAAAAAAATAGGAAATGGTCATGCCACAGGAAAAATTATCTTAATTGGTGAACACTCAGTTGTTTACGGAAAAAAAGCCATCGCCTTCCCGTTTGCTGGCGTTGGTATTCATACCTTGGTTCAAGCAAATCCCACTGTACATATCCAATCAAAATATTTTAATGGAACGCTAGATGAGATGAAGCAAGTCACAAGTATGCATAATCTCGTCTCGTTAATAGAAGTGCTAAAAAAAGATTTAGAACTGCCTAATTTTTGTTTGAACATCAAGAGCACCATCCCAGCAGAACGTGGCATGGGATCTTCAGCAGCGGTGGCCGTCAGTATCATTCGTGCAATTTTCGATTGGCAAGCTTTACCACTAGATGAAAAAAAATTGCTAAAATATGTCGATTACTCAGAACAAATTGCCCACGATAATCCAAGTGGCATTGACGCAGTGGCAACAAGTGGCACACAGCCTATCCTATTTGAGAAAAGCCAACCATTTGAGACCTTCCAACTCAATGTTGATGCCTATCTTTTAGTTGCAGATACTGGAATTAAAGGACAAACAAGACAAGCTGTGAAGGATGTCGCAAATTTAGTGCAGCAAAAAGGTGCTAGTATTCGTCATATTATCGATCAACTCGGTGATTTAACCCTAGAAGCCAAAACTGCTATTGTCGAAAATCAAGCGGAAAAACTCGGACAAATCATGACCGCTAGCCATCGCCTCTTACAAAAACTCACTGTCAGCAATCACACCCTAGACCAAGCAGTTGAATTAGCTTTAAATCATCATGCTTTAGGGGCTAAATTAACAGGTGGCGGTCGCGGGGGTTGTTTGATTGTTTTAGCCAAAGATTTACAAAATGCAAGATTTATTCAAGAGAAATTAATCAGTTATGGTATGAAGCGTACCTGGTTACAAGGATTAGGAGTTTATCAAAATGTATAAAGGAAAAGCAAGAGCTCACACGAATATTGCCCTCATCAAATATTGGGGAAAAGCAGATGAAACAATCATTCTTCCTAAAAATAATAGTCTCTCACTTACTTTAGATGCTTTTTACACAGAGACGTCCGTTTGCTTTGACAAATCTTTAACAGCAGATCGTTTTACCCTTGATGGCGTATTACAAGATGAAAAAGCTACTCAAAAAGTCAGCAAATTTTTAGATTTATTTAGACAAAAAGCCAACTGTACCTCTTTTGCCAAAGTCGAAAGCATCAATCATGTGCCTACTGCTGCGGGACTGGCTTCTTCAGCAAGTGGCTTATGCGCTTTAGCCGGCGCCTGCAATCAAGCATTAGGTCTTGGCTTATCGCAAAAAGAGCTATCAAAAATAGCACGCAAAGGCTCAGGTTCGGCGTGTCGCAGTGTTTACGGCGGCTTTGTGGAATGGGAAAAAGGCTATGACGATGATAGTTCCTATGCCGCACCTATTGACTCAGCCGGATTTGAAGATGAATTAGCTATGATTTTTATCGTAGTGAATCAAAAACAAAAGAAAGTTTCTAGTCGTGATGGGATGAAATCAACCGTTGAAACTTCAGGCTTTTATCCTGTATGGTTACAAGAAGCTCCTAAAGATTTACAAGCTATCAAACAAGCTATTTACGCAAAAGATTTTACCAAGCTTGGCCAAATCACTGAAGCCAATGCCTTAAAGATGCATGCCTGTACACTAGCTGCAGTGCCACCATTTACCTATTGGAATGCTGAAAGTATGCTAGCCATGGATGCTGTACGGGATCTTAGAGAATCTGGACTTGAGTGCTATTTTACAATGGATGCAGGTCCTAATGTGAAAGTCCTTTGCCAAAAAAAAGATGAAGCGGCTATTTTTGCTGAATTAAGCAAACAATTCCGTAACGAACAATTAATTATTGCCCACGCCGGAGTAGGGATTGAATATTTAGAAATGGAAGTGTCGAAATGATAGAAGTATCCGCGCCAGGGAAGCTATATATTGCTGGAGAGTATGCCGTTGTGGAAGTCGGTCATCCTGCCATTATCGTTGCTGTAGACCAATTTATTACCGTAACCATCAATCAAGCAGTCGGAACCAAAGGAAGTATCCAATCAGAACAATATAGTGACTTGCCGATTCGCTGGTTTAGAAGAAAAGGTGAACTAGTCCTTGATCATCGCGAAAATCCCTTCCACTATATTTTAGCTGCCATTCGCTTAACAGAAAAATATGCGAAAGAAAAAGGTCATCACCTAAGTTTTTATGATATGAAAGTAACCAGTGAGTTGGATAATTCAAATGGTCGCAAATACGGCTTAGGTTCAAGTGGCGCAGTGACTGTTGCTACTGTGAAAGCTTTAAATGAATATTACCAACTTGGCTTAGATTTAATGACCCAATTCAAATTAGCTGCCTTAGCTCATTTAGATGTTCAAGGAAATGGTTCCTGTGGGGATATTGCCGCAAGTTGCTTTGGTGGTTGGATTGCTTTTTCTACCTTTGACCATCCATGGGTGATTGAAAACTTTGGTCGCTTATCGATAGCTCAATTAGTCGAACAAGATTGGCCTGGGCTGAGCATTCGTCCACTTAAAGCGCCAAAAGCATTACGCCTATTAATCGGTTGGACAGGAAGCCCTGCGTCTACCTCAGATTTAGTAGACCAAGTACATCAGTCAAAAAAAGCAAAAGAACAAGTCTATCAACAATTCTTAGTCGCAAGTAAAGCCTGTGTTGAGCAAATGATTTTGGGCTTTGAAACACAAAATGTTACTTTGATTAAAGAAATGATTTCAAAAAACCGCCAATTATTAAATGAACTATCTGCAATGACCGGTGTATTAATTGAAACACCTGCCCTAAAGTTACTTTGTGATTTAGCTGAAAACTATGGAGGCGCTAGTAAATCCTCTGGTGCCGGTGGTGGTGATTGCGGGATTGTCATTGTGGACCAAAAGACAGGAATTTTACCTTTGATGAGCGCATGGGAAAAAGCTGAAATCACTCCATTGCCACTACATGTATATACCAAGGAGGAAAAAAATGAATCGTAAAGACGAACACATTTCACTTGCTAAAGCCTTTCACGATGAACGTAAAAATGATTTTGATGCCATACGAATTATCCACCATTCTTTTCCTGAATGTCGTGTGGCAGACGTCTCCATTCGTTCTGAACTCATGGGTAAAAAACTTGCTACCCCATTTTTTATCAATGCAATGACTGGTGGTAGCGAAAAAACCAAAGAGATCAATCAAAAATTAGCCATTATTGCACGTGAAACAGATTTAATGCTTGCCACTGGTTCGGTCACAGCAGCCTTAAAAGATCCTTCATTAATAGATTCTTTTAGTATCGTACGTAAAGAAAACCCCAACGGCCTGATTTTAGCCAATATTGGGGCTGGAAATAATGTAGAAGATGCCAAAAGAGCCGTAGATATGCTCGAAGCGGATGGGCTACAAATCCACGTCAACGCGCCGCAAGAACTCGTGATGCCAGAAGGAGACCGCGATTTTACTAGTTGGTTAACCAATATTGAACAAATTGTCAAAGAAGTGGATGTCCCTGTCATTGTTAAAGAAGTAGGATTTGGTATGACACGAGAAACGATGCATCAAATTTTGGACCTTGGTGTAAAAATTATTGATGTCGGTGGTAATGGTGGGACAAGCTTTACAAAAATCGAAAACGCGCGTCGAAAAAAACGCGAACTTTCTTATCTTGATCACTACGGTCAGTCTACGGTTATTTCCTTACTTGAAGCATATGAAATGAAACGTATTTTTGAAATTGTAGCCTCAGGTGGGATTCGCAATGCTTATGATATCTTTAAGTGCTTATGTTTAGGCGCTAAAGCAGTCGGCATCTCTGGTACGATATTAAATTCGCTGTTAACGGATGGACTGGATGAAACCATTGAACTGATTTATCAATGGAAGCGTGAATTAGTCATGCTTTATACCATGACCGGCAAGACTTCTACAAAAGAATTAAAAAAAGTACCGATTTTCTTGACCGGTATCCCTAAAAACTGGTGTGAAGCACGACAAATAGACCTTTCACATTATAGTATTCATTAATGAGGTTACTGTATAAGCAACATCCCATAGTTCTATTCAATTAAGATTCCAGCTGAATAGAGCTATGGTCTTTTTTTGCCCATCTAAGGCTGTTTTACAACCATTTAGCGTGAACTACTCACCACTTAGCTAAACCTAACGGTTCTTAACGCTTGAAGTGGGAGCTTCTTGGGAATAGAGCATACTTGATAGCTTATTTCTTCACTAACAGCGGTTTCTCTTATTTACCAAGCTATCCCCGTAGTTCCTACGGTTTTTTGATTGTGCCTAAGCTGAA